>NZ_JBIAVV010000008.1:518595-520796 GCF_042894765.1 Streptomyces sp. NPDC001507 | reverse complement strand
AGCCAGGTAACTGGTGGAGGTGACCGGTACTAATAGGCCGAGGGCTTGTCCTCAGTTGCTCGCGTCCACTGTGTTAGTTCTGAGGCAACGACCGTTGCCGGCTAGAGCTGAACACACAATTAAAGAGTGTGCTTGTTCGCTCGAAACCATTAGGGTTTCGGTGGTCATAGCGTGAGGGAAACGCCCGGTTACATTCCGAACCCGGAAGCTAAGCCTTACAGCGCCGATGGTACTGCAGGGGGGACCCTGTGGGAGAGTAGGACACCGCCGAACAATCTTTGGAGGACCCCTGGTCCCAGCGTTCAGCTGGGACCAGGGGTCCTTTTGTTTTTACAATGCTTGCGGTACCGAAGACAGGAGTCACCATGTCCACCAACTCTCCCGACGAGCGACCGGAGCGCGACCAGCGGCGACGGGACAGTGGTGACCGTGGTGACCGCGGCGAGCGTGGCGGGTACCGCGGAGACCGCAACGACCGTGGAGACCGCGGCGGTTACCCCCGCCGTGATGACCGTCGCGACGACAACCGGGGCGGTGGCTACGGCCGGCGTGACGACAACCGCGGTGCGGGGTACGGCCGTCGGGACGATCGTCGCGGTGACGAGCGCCGAGACGACAACCGGGGTGGCGGGTACGGCCGGCGTGACGACAATCGCGGTGGGGGTGGTTACGGCCGGCGTGACGACAACCGTGGGTCCCGGCCGGGGTTCCAGCGCGACGATCGTGGTGGTGACCGGGGTGGCTACGGGCGTCGTGACGACCGGGATCGTGGTCCCCGTCGTGACGACCGTGGGGATCGTCCCGCTTTCCGTCGCGACGACCGGCGTGACGACCGCCGCGACGACCGTGGTGACCGTCCCGCTTTCCGGCGTGACGACCGACGTGACGACCGACGTGACGACCGCCGCGACGACCGTGGTGACCGTCCCGCTTTCCGGCGTGACGACCGCGACGACCGGGGCGGCTACGGTCGCCGTGACGACCGTCGTGACGACAGCCGCGGTGGCGGCGGCTATGCCCGTCGCGACGACACCCGCGGCGGCTTCCGAGGCCGTGACGACCGTCGTGACGACCGCGGCCGTGACGACCGCGGCCGTGGCCCCCGTCGCGACGACAACCGTGGAGGCGGCGGCTACGCCCGGCGTGACGACAGCCGCGGTGGCGGCTACCGGGGCCGTGACGACCGGCGCGACGACCGACGTGACGACCGGCGCGGTGGCGGACGCTTCCGTGACGAGCGGGACCGGGACCGGGACCGGGAGCCGATCAAGCGGCTGCCCATCCCGGAGGACGTCACCGGCGAGGAGATCGACAAGGACGTACGGCAGGAGCTGCAGAGCCTGCCCAAGACGCTCGCGGACGACGTCGCCAGGAACCTGGTGATGGTCGCCCGGCTCATCGACGAGGACCCCGAGGGCGCCTACGGCTACTCCAGGGTGGCCCTGCGGCTGGCCTCCCGTGTCGCCGCCGTACGCGAGGCCGCCGGGTTCGCCGCGTACGCGAACCAGAAGTACGCCGAGGCGCTCGCCGAGTTCCGGGCCGCCCGGCGCATGACCGGCACCGTCGACCTGTGGCCGGTGATGGCCGACTGCGAGCGTGGGCTCGGGCGGCCGGAGAAGGCGCTGGACATGGCCGGCGCCCCCGAGGTGCACAAGCTGGACAAGGCAGGCCAGGTCGAGATGCGGCTCGTCGCGGCCGGTGCCCGGCGTGACATGGGGCAGCTGGACGCGGCCATCGTGACGCTGCAGAGCCCCGAGCTGGCCTCCAGCTCCGTGCAGCCGTGGACCGCGCGACTGCGGTACGCCTACGCGGACGCCCTGCTTGCGGCCGGGCGTGCCGACGAGGCGCGGGAGTGGTTCGCCAAGGCCGTCGAGGCCGACCGGGACGGCAGCACGGACGCCTCCGACCGGCTGGCCGAGCTGGACGGGGTCGAGTTCGTCGACGCCCTGGACGAGGAGGAAGCCGACGAGGCCCCGGAGGGGGCCGAGGCCCCGGCCGGGCCTGACGTCGAGGCCGAGTCCGACGGCGAGCAGGACTGAGTTCGTACGCCGGGTGATCGAGTGACGGAGAGAGGGGGGGGCCCCCCCCGGGGGCCCCCCCCCCCCCGGGCCCCGGGGGCCCCCCCCCCCACCCCCCCCCCGCCGGGGGCGGGGCGGAGGGCGGGGACATTAGGGGCCACCGCAACCCCCGGGGGGGCCCGG
>NZ_JBIAVV010000008.1:161838-518585 GCF_042894765.1 Streptomyces sp. NPDC001507 | reverse complement strand
GGGGGGCCGCGGCCCCGGCGGGCCCGCCGGACGAGGCGTGGGCGGCGGGCGTGATGCACTGAGTGCGTCCGCGGGGTGATGGAGCGAGGGTGCGTGGGCGGACCCCGCCGGGGGCCCCCCCTCTCTCCGTCAGACGTCGAGCGCCCGCAGTACCAGCCCCGAGGCCGGCTTCGGGCCGAAGGACGTCGACTTGCGGGGCATCGTCACGCCCTGGCGGGCCAGGTCGCGGACGACCTCCTCGCGCACCGGGTGCATGAGGACGGCCGTACCGCCGTCGCGTTCGGCCTTGGCGACCGTCGCCACCGTGTCGTGGATGTACGCGATGTGCGCGGGCGAGTCCTCGGGGATGCGCCAGACGTGGTCGAGGAGCGTGGCGTGCAGGACGGTCGCGTCCAGGGTGCGCCAGGCGGCCGGGCGGTCGTCCGGGACCGTACGGGCCAGGAGGTCCGGGTCCGGGCGGTCGATGAGGTGGAATGAGCCGTCGCCGGCCAGCAGGAACGCGTTGCCCTCGCAGGCCGCGTCCGCCAGTGCCTGCTGGGCCGCGGCCAGGGGGACGTCGAGGCGTCGTACCCGGAACAGGCCCTTGACGTGCTCCAGCGCCTCCGCGACCGGCAGGCCGTGCAGCAGGCGGTGGATGGCGCGGACGCGCAGCGGGTAGCGGGCCGTGTCGACGAGGAGTACCAGGCCGTAGTCCCAGGGGCTGGGCGAGGGGTGCTCCGCGCGTAGACGCAGGTAGGTGGCCCAGCGGTGGTGGCCGTCGGCGATCAGGGCCTGGCGGTGGGCCATGTCGGACTGGACGAGGGCCAGCTCGTCGGGGTCGGTGATCGACCAGAGGCGGTGCCGGAAGCCGTCCTCCGTGGTGGTGGCGAGGAGCGGGGGGCGGGTGGCGACGGTTTCGATGATCTCCGCGGTCGTGCCGTTGCCCCGGTAGGTGAGCAGGAGCGGTTCGAGGTTGGCCGAGGTGGCACGCATCAGGGCCGCGCGGTCGGCGACGACCGGGGGCATGACCTCCTCGTGCGGCAGGACCACGCCCTCGGACGGCTCCGAGACCCGCAGGGCGCCGATGACTCCGCGCTGGAGCAGGCCGTTTCCGTCCTGCTGTTCGTAGACGTACAGGCCCGGTTCGGGATCCGCGGCGAGGATGCCCTCGGCCTGCCAGCGGTGGAGTGTGTCGGCCGCCTGTTCGGTACCGGCGCTGGGGGTACCGGCCTGGGGGAGGATGAGGCGGACGATGTTGTGCGGGTCGGCGGACTGGAGGTGGTGTACGCCGTCGGGGCGCACGACGACGTCGTACGGCGGGGAGGTGACGGCGGCCAGGCTGCCGACCCGGTCCGGGTCGTAGCGAAGGCCTCGGAACGGGGTGAGTTCCAGGCCTCGGCGCTCCGTTGCTTCCGAGTGACCTGCAGTGTTCATCCCGGCATCGTACGTGTGTCAGTGGCGTGCGGGATGATCGACGGTGAAAGGCCGACGGGCAGAAGAGTGACGGGGAGTGACGAGGAGCGATGGGGATGAGCCAGGGCGTCAGGACTGGTCCCGAGGGCAGCGGACAGGCCCTGAGCACGGCGTACGACACGGCGCTGCTCGATCTGGACGGGGTGGTGTACGCGGGCGGCAGCGCGATCGCGCACGCCGTGGAGTCGCTGGAGGTCGCCCGTGCGGGCGGCATGCGTCTGGCGTACGTCACCAACAACGCGCTGCGGACTCCGGACGCGGTGGCGGAGCACCTCACCGAACTGGGCATTCCGACGGGGGCCGGCGAGGTCATCACCTCGGCCCAGGCGGTCGCGCGGCTGATCAGTGAGCAGGTGCCGGCCGGGGCGCGGGTGCTGGTCATCGGCGGGGAGGGCCTGCGGGTCGCGCTGCGGGAGCGGGGCCTTGAGCCGGTGGAGTCCGCCGACGACGATCCGGCGGCCGTGGTGCAGGGGTACGGCGGCCTCGACCTGCCCTGGGGACGGTTCGCCGAGGCGTCGTACGCGGTCGCGCGCGGGGTGCCGTGGTTCGCGTCCAACACCGATCTGACGATCCCGAGCGGGCGCGGGATCGCGCCGGGCAACGGCGCGGCGGTGGCGGTGGTCCGGATCGCGACGGGTGCCGAGCCGCAGGTGGCGGGCAAGCCGCTGCCGCCGATGCACCGGGAGACGATCCTGCGGACGGGTGCGGAGCGGCCGTTGGTGGTCGGGGACCGGCTGGACACCGACATCGAGGGCGCGTTCAACGGCGGGGTCGACTCGCTGCTCGTGCTGACCGGCGTCACCGACGGGCGGCAGCTGCTCGCCGCGCCGCCGCAGCACCGGCCGACCTTCGTCGACGCCGACCTGCGTGGGCTGCTCACCGGGCAGCCGGAGGTCACGGCCGTCGGCGACGGCTTCCGGTGCGGAGGCTGGACGGCGACGGCGGGGGACGGCCGGCTGGAGCTGGAGGGCGACGGCGGGGCGCTCGACGGGCTGCGGGCGCTGTGCGCGGCGGCCTGGACGGCGGCCGGGGAGGGCTCCTGCGAGCTGGACGGAGGCAAGTCACTGGCACGGCTGGGCCTCTGAGCCGGCGTAGGCGACGGGCTGCTGTCCGCGTCGGGTACGGGAGCCGTGGGGGACGCGGCCTCGAAGCGCAATGCGAGGGTAGGCTAACCTAACCTTGTGTTGGTCGACAGTCCCCCCGAACAGCGCGCGGAGACCGCTCCCGCGCCCCCGAGCCGTCGGGCGATACGGGCCCTCGGGCTCCTCGTCTCCGTAGTGATCCTGCTGCTCGTCGCCTTGGCGAGCATCGCGATCGGGGCGAAACAGCTGCCGTTGGACCAGGTCTGGCACGGCCTGTTCCACGACACGGGGACATACGGCGACGTCGTCGTCGGCACGCGGCTGTCGCGGACCGTCCTCGGGCTGCTGGCCGGGGCCGCCCTCGGCCTGTCCGGGGCGGTGCTCCAGGCGCTCACCCGCAACCCGCTCGCCGACCCCGGGCTGCTCGGCATCAACGCGGGCGCGTCGGCCGCGGTGGTCACCGCCATCACCTACTTCGGCGTCAGCACCCTCAGCGGCTACGTGTGGTTCGCCTTCCTCGGGGCGGCCGTGGTGGGCGCGCTGGTGTGGTTCCTGGGCGGCAGCCGGGGCGCCACCCCGGTCCGGCTGGCCCTCGCCGGTACGGCGGTCAGCGCCGCGCTCTACGGCTACCTCCAGGCCGTGATGATCACGGACGACGCGGCGCTCAACAAGCTGCGCTTCTGGACGGTGGGTTCGCTGGCCTCGGCCAGCAACTCGACGATCGTGCAGGTACTGCCGTTCCTCGCGGCCGGCACCCTGCTCGCCCTGGGCCTCGCCCGGCCGCTGAACGCGGTGGCGATGGGCGACGACACCGCCCGCGCCCTCGGCGCCGACCTGGGCCGCACCCGGGCCCTCGCCATGCTCGCCGCCACGGTGCTGTGCGGCGCGGCCACCGCCGCGTGCGGCCCGATCGCCTTCGTCGGCCTGATGGTCCCGCACGTCGTGCGCTCCTTCACCGGCCCCGACCTGCGCTGGATCCTGCCGTACGCGACGGTCCTGTCGCCCGTGCTGCTGCTCGGCGCCGACGTCATCGGCCGGGTCGTGGCCCGCCCCTCGGAACTCCAGGTCGGCATCGTCACCGCGATCATCGGCGGGCCGGTCTTCATTCTTCTCGTACGACGGCGGAGGACGGCCCAACTGTGAGGACCGCTGCGAAGACCGCTGTGAAAACCGCTGCGAAGACCGGCGCGAAGACCGCTGTGAAGAGCACACTCACTCTGCGCACCCCCGGCGGGCTCTCCCTGCGGACCGACGTGCGCGCACTGGTCGTGGTCGTCGCGCTGCTGCTGGCCGCGTGCGCCGCGAGTGTCGTGCTGATCGGCACCGGGGACTTCCCGATCTCCTTCGGGGACGTGCTGAGGACGCTGGCCGGGGACGGCACCGCCGGGCAGGACTTCATCGTCAACGAGCTGCGGCTGCCGCGGGTGCTGGTCGGTCTGCTGGTCGGTGCCTCGCTGGGGCTCGGCGGCGCGCTGTTCCAGTCGATCTCCCGCAACCCCCTGGGCAGCCCGGACGTGCTCGGCCTCTCCCAGGGCGCCACCTCCGGGGCGCTCGTCGTCATCGTGCTGCTGTCCGGGACCGCGGCCCAGGTCACCGTCGGCGCGCTGCTCGGCGGTCTGGTGACCGGCCTCGCCATCTACCTCCTGGCCTGGAAGCAGGGCGTCCACGGCTACCGTCTTGTCCTGGTCGGCATCGGCGTCTCCGCGATCGTCACCGCGGTCAACGGCTACCTGCTCACCAAGGCCGACCTGGTCGACGCGACCCGCGCGGTCGTCTGGATGACCGGGTCGCTCGACGGCCGTGACTGGGGCCAGGTCTGGCCGCTGCTCGCGCTGTGCGCGGTCCTCGTCCCGCTCGTCCTCGCCAACGCGCGGGGCCTGAGGATGATGGAGATGGGCGACGACGCGTCGAACGCCCTCGGGGTACGGGTCGAGCGGGTGCGGATGCTGCTGATGGTGGCCGCCGTCCTGCTGACCGCGGCCGCCACCGCCGCCGCCGGCCCGGTCAGCTTCGTGGCCCTCACCGCCCCTCAGCTCGCCCGCCGCCTCACCCGCTCGCCCGGCCCCAACCTGGTGCCCTCCCTCTGCATGGGCGCCACCCTGCTGGTCACCGCCGACTGGGCCTCCCAGCGCGCCTTCGGCGCCGACCAGCTGCCCGTGGGCGTGGTCACCGGCGTCCTCGGCGGGGTCTATCTGCTCTGGCTCCTCGTCACCGAGCGCCGGGCGGGCCGGATATGAGCACGACCCCCCAGCCGAACGCCGCGTCAGACAGTGAGCCGGACCGCAAGAGGAGCACCGTGAACCGCCTGTCCGCCGAGAACGTCACCCTCGCCTATGACCAGCGCGTCATCGCCGAGCAGTTGTCGGTGGAGATCCCCGACAACTCCTTCACGGTGATCGTCGGCCCCAACGCCTGCGGCAAGTCGACGCTGCTGCGCGCCCTGTCCCGGATGCTCAGGCCCCGTCAGGGCCGGGTGCTGCTCGACGGCCAGGTCATCCAGTCGATGCCCGCGAAGAAGGTCGCCCGCACCCTCGGCCTGCTCCCGCAGTCGTCCATCGCCCCCGACGGCATCACCGTCGGCGACCTGGTCGGCCGCGGCCGCTACCCGCACCAGGGCATCCTGCGCCAGTGGTCCCCCGAGGACGAACGGGTCGTCCAGGAGTCGATGGCGCGGACCGGGGTCGGCGAGCTCGCCGACCGGTACGTCGACGAGCTCTCCGGCGGCCAGCGGCAGCGCGTCTGGATCGCCATGGCGCTCGCCCAGCAGACCCCGCTGCTGCTCCTCGACGAGCCGACGACCTATCTGGACATCCAGCACCAGATCGACGTCCTGGACCTGTGCGCCGAACTCCACGAGGAGCAGGGGCGGACGCTGGTCGCCGTGCTGCACGACCTCAACCACGCGGCCCGGTACGCCACCCACCTGATCGCGCTCAAGGGCGGCCGGGTCGTCGCCGAGGGCGCCCCGAACGACATCGTCACCGCCGGACTGGTCGAGGAGGTCTTCGGGCTGCGCTGCCAGGTCATCGACGACCCGGAGACGGGGACCCCGCTGGTGGTGCCGGCGGCCCGCAGGGCGAGGGTCACAACAGCTTCCTGAGCCGGAACAGGTCCAGCAGGTTCGCCTCCAGTTTCACCCGGCCCGAACCCCACGCGCCGGCGAAGTTCAGCTCGCCGTCGACCAGGGCCAGCAGGTCGTCGCCGGCCATGGCGAGTCTGATCTGTGCCCTCTCCCGCGGCGGGCCGGGGTATGTCTCCTCGACCTCGATCCGGCCGCCGGTGAGCCGGCCGGCGAAGGTGACGTCCAGGTCGGTGATGTGGCAGCTGACCGTGCGGTCCATGGCGGCGGCCGCGCGGACGTCGCCCTCGGCGCCGCCCATGCTGTGCGAGAGCTTGTCGAGTGCGGCGCGGCACTCCTCGATCGTGGCCATCGCGATCGACGGTACCCCAGCGCTTCGATGTAGCGTCGGGGCATGACCGACTCTGCGCCCGAAGGCCTGGTGGCGGCCCCGGGGACGGAGGCCGGGGAAGCGGCCGCCGTCGAACCCGAGTACGACCCCGCCGCGCCCGCCCCGCTGAACGTCCCCCGCACCCCCACCGGCAACGCCGAGGTCGACGCACAGCTCGACCGGCTGGCCGACGCCGACCACCTCGCCACGGACGGCCACCTGGAGGTGTACGAGGATGTACACCGGGGGCTGCGCGACGCGCTGATCGCGCTCGACGCCCGCCCCGGAGCCCCGGGGCCCCCGGCGCCCGTGCCGCCGTTCGGCAACCGGGCGCCCGCACCGTCGTACCACCAGAGCAGGAGCTGAACCCACCGTGGCAGGAGTCGCACGTCGCCGTCTGGACGCGGAGCTGGTCCGCCGGAAGCTGGCGCGCTCGCGCGAGCACGCCAGCCAGCTGATCGCCGCCGGGCGGGTGACCGTCGGCAAGACCCTCGCGACCAAGCCGGCCACCCAGGTGGAGACCGCCGCCGCCATCGTCGTCCAGTCCGACGACAGCGATCCCGAGTACGTGTCGCGGGGCGGCCACAAGCTGGCCGGCGCGCTGGCGGTGTTCGTCCCGCAGGGACTGGTGGTCGAGGGACGGCGGGCGCTGGACGCGGGGGCCTCGACCGGAGGCTTCACCGATGTGCTGCTGCGCGCGGGCGCCGCGCACGTCGTCGCCGTCGACGTCGGATACGGCCAACTCGCGTGGTCTCTGCAGAGCGATGAACGCGTCACCGTCAAGGACCGTACGAACGTACGCGAGTTGACGCTTGAAGCGATCGATGGGGAGCCTGTGGATCTTGTCGTGGGTGATCTGTCCTTCATCCCGCTCGGGCTGGTGCTGCCGGCCCTGGCGCGGTGCGTGAGGCCGGACGCCGACCTGGTGATGATGGTCAAGCCGCAGTTCGAGGTGGGCAAGGAGAGGCTGGGCAGCGGGGGTGTCGTACGGAGTCCGCAGCTGCGGGCGGAGGCCGTGCGGGGGGTTGCCGAGAAGGCGTGGGAGCTGGGGCTCGGGGTGAACGGTGTCACCGCCAGTCCGCTGCCCGGGCCGTCCGGCAACGTCGAGTACTTTCTGTGGTTGCGGGCCGGCGCACCCCAGTTGGATCCGGCCGACGTTGACCGTGCAGTGGCGGAGGGGCCGCGTTGACAGAGAACCGAGCTCGTACTGTTTTCCTCCTCGCCCACACCGGGCGGCCCGCGGCGATCCGCAGCGCCGAGCTGGTGGTGAAGGGGCTGCTGGCGGCCGGGG
Source organism: Streptomyces sp. NPDC001507 (assembly GCF_042894765.1). Lineage (NCBI taxonomy): Bacteria > Bacillati > Actinomycetota > Actinomycetes > Kitasatosporales > Streptomycetaceae > Streptomyces > Streptomyces sp. NPDC001507. The sequence continues at coordinate 511,311 of NZ_JBIAVV010000008.1, read as the reverse complement.
TCGGCGTACGGGTCCTGGACTTCGAGGCCCGCGACCTGCCGCTGCCCGACGAGGTCGAACTCGTCGAGGAGGCCTCGCCGCACAGCCTCGACGGCTGCGAGCTGCTGATCGTGCTCGGCGGTGACGGGACGCTGCTGCGCGGCGCCGAGTTCGCCCGCGCCTCCGGGGTGCCGATGCTCGGCGTCAACCTCGGCAGCGTCGGGTTCCTCGCGGAGGCCGAGCGGGACGACCTCGACAAGGTCGTGGACCGGGTGGTGAGCCGGGCGTACGAGGTCGAGGAGCGGATGACCGTCGACGTCGTCGTGCACCGCAACGGGGACATCGTGCACACCGACTGGGCGCTGAACGAGGCGGCCGTGCAGAAGGCGGGCGCCGAGAAGCTCCTGGAAGTGGTGCTGGAGATCGACGGGCGGCCGGTGACGGGGTTCGGGTGCGACGGGATCGTGCTGTCGACGCCGACCGGGTCCACCGCCTACGCGTTCTCCGCCGGTGGGCCGGTGGTGTGGCCGGAGGTGGAGGCGCTGCTGATGGTGCCGATCTCCGCGCACGCGCTGTTCGCCAAGCCGCTGGTGACCTCGCCGGACTCGGTGCTCGCGGTGGAGGTGCTGCCGCACATCCAGCCGGGGGTGCTGTGGTGCGACGGGCGGCGGACGGTGGAGCTGCCGCCGGGGGCGCGGGTCGAGGTGCGGCGGGGGGCGGTGCCGGTGCGGCTGGCCCGGCTGCATCACGCGTCGTTCACCGACCGGTTGGTGGCGAAGTTCGCGCTGCCCGTCTCCGGGTGGCGGGGGGCGCCGCACTAGGGGTTCGCGGGGGCTGGTTCCGGAGCGTCGGCGGCTGCGGGTGCGTGGGGGCCGGTCGCGCAGTTCCTCCCCCAGCCTTCGGCCGGGGGTACCCCCAGCGCCCCTTGGGTTCTCCGTCCGCCGCGCGTCTGTACGGCACCGTGCCCCCTGGGGCGTACCTCCACCCGCCCGGGTGACAGGGTGCCTCGCGCTTCTCGTGCCCTACCTCGTAAGGTCTTCCCCGTGCTGGAAGAAATGCGGATACGGTCACTCGGGGTCATCGACGACGCCGTCGTCGAGTTGTCGCCCGGGTTCACCGCCGTCACCGGTGAGACCGGTGCGGGCAAGACCATGGTGGTCACCAGCCTGGGGCTGCTGCTGGGTGGACGGGCCGACCCCGCGCTCGTGCGGATCGGGTCCGAGAAGGCGGTCGTCGAGGGGCGGGTCACCGTGCCCGAGGGAGCCTCGGCGGCCGTACGGGCCGAGGAGGCCGGCGCCGAGCTGGACGACGGTGCGCTGCTGATCAGCCGTACCGTTTCCGCCGAGGGGCGCTCGCGGGCGCACCTGGGCGGGCGGAGCGTGCCCGTGGGGCTGCTCGCCGACCTCGCCGACGACCTGGTGGCCGTGCACGGGCAGACCGATCAGCAGGGGCTGCTGAAGCTGTCCCGGCAGCGGCAGGCCCTCGACCGGTACGCGGGCGACGGGGTCGCCGTGCCGCTCGCCAAGTACGGCGAGGCCTACCGGCGGCTGCGGGCCGTGGCGGTCGAGCTGGAGGAGATCGTCACGCGCGCGCGTGAGCGGGCCCAGGAGGCCGACATGCTCCGCTACGGGCTGGACGAGATCGCCGGTGTGGAGCCGCGGGCCGGCGAGGACGTCGAGCTCGCCGAGGAGGCCGAGCGGCTCGGCCACGCCGAGGCGCTGTCGTCCGCCGCGACCGCCGCGCACTCCGCGCTCGCGGGCAACCCCGAGGACCCCGAGGGCATCGACGCGGCCACCCTCGTCGCGGGCGCCCACCGGGCCCTGGAGGCCGTACGGTCGCACGACCCGGCGCTCGCCGCGCTCGCCGACCGGATCGGCGAGGTCGGCATCCTGCTGGGCGACGTGGCGGGCGAGCTGGCCGGCTACGCCGACGACCTGGACGCCGATCCGCTGCGGCTCGCGGCCGTGGAGGAGCGGCGTGCCGCGCTCACCGCCCTCACCCGCAAGTACGGCGAGAGCATCGACGCCGTGCTGGCCTGGGCCGAGCGGGGCGCCGCGCGGCTCACCGAACTCGACGGCGACGACGAGCGGATCGACGAACTGACCGCCGAGCGGGACGCCCTGCGGACGGAGCTGGGCGGTCTCGCCCAGGCCTTGACGGACGCGCGCACCGAGGCCGCCGAACGCTTCGCGGCCGCGGTCACCGCCGAGCTGGGTTCCCTCGCGATGCCGCACGCGCGCGTGTCCTTCGCCATCCGGCAGACCGAGGACCCGGAGGGCGTGGAGGTCGGCGGCCGGGCGGTCGCCTACGGCCCGTCGGGCGCCGACGAGGTCGAGCTGCTCCTCGCCCCGCACCCCGGGGCCCCGCCCCGTCCGATCGCCAAGGGCGCGTCCGGCGGTGAGCTGTCCCGCGTGATGCTCGCCGTGGAGGTCGTCTTCGCGGGCACCGACCCGGTCCCGACGTACCTCTTCGACGAGGTCGACGCCGGAGTCGGCGGCAAGGCGGCGGTGGAGATCGGGCGTCGGCTGGCCAAGCTCGCCAAGTCCGCGCAGGTGGTCGTCGTCACGCACCTTCCCCAGGTCGCCGCCTTCGCCGACCGCCAGTTGCTGGTCGAGAAGACCAACGACGGGTCGGTCACCCGGTCCGGCGTGAAGGTCCTGGAGGGCGAGGAACGGGTACGCGAGCTGTCCCGCATGCTGGCGGGCCAGGAGGACTCGGAGACGGCACGGGCGCACGCCGAGGAACTGCTGGCGGCGGCACGGGCGGACCGCTGACGCATCACTGACCGGGGGCAGGCGGAGGGGCGTCCCCCGCCCCTCCGGCGTTCGCCCGCCCCTCCGGCGTTCGCCCGCCGCTCCCTCAGCAGGCCGAAACCGTCGGCCGCTTCCTCCGCGGCGGCGTTTTCGTCACCCTCCCGGGTGACACGGTTCGGCGCATTGCCCCGGCCCGCCTCGGTATGTGCCTTCTCGGAATACCCGGAACACCCTTGTGTGCTGGCATCCTTGAGGGGAACGCGGTGTCCGGGGGAGGCGCGCGGCGATGCCCTCGGCCCCGATACCTTCTGTACGTTCCCTCGTGACCGCCCCACGCCGAACCAGGAGCCCCGGCCGCGTGAGCCCCGTGAGCAGCAACGCACCGCACGGTCAGTCGCCGCTGCGCACCGTGCAGGTGCTGGGCGGCGGCAACGCCGGCAGCAGTGTGCACGTGCGTTCGCTGGCGGCCGGCCTCGTCGCGCGGGGCGTGCGGGTCACGGTGTGCGCCCCCGCCGAGGCCGATCGCGCCTACGGCTTCTCGGGCGTCGGCGCCGATCACGTGCACGTGCCGCGCAGCAGTGACCCGGGGTCCGTGGCGGCGCTCCGCGCGGCCTGCACGGACGCCGACCTGGTGCACGCCCACGGCCTGCACGCCTCCTTCCGCGCGGCGCTGGCACTGAGCGGCCGCAGCACCCCGCTCGTCGTCACCTGGCACAACCGCGCCCACGCCGAGGGCGCCCGGGGACACCTGCTGCGGATGCTGGAGCGGCGGGTGGTGCGGGCGGCCGCAGTGGTGCTCGGGACCACCTCCGACCTGGTGGACCGGGCCCGCCGTACCGGCGCCCGGGACGCCCGGCTCGCCGCGGTGGCGCTGCCCGGCACGCGGCAGCCCGTGGACCAGGACGAGGCGGAGCTGCTGCGGCCCAAGGTCCGTGCCGAACTCGGCGCCATGGGGCGGCCGTTGCTCATCGCCGTCGGCTCCCTCGACCGGCACCGCGGCTACGACCACCTGCTGGACGCGGCGCGTGCCTGGTGCCGGCTCGACCCCGTCCCGCTCCTCGTCGTCGCCGGCGAGGGGCCGCTGCGCCCCGCGTTGCAACGGCGGATCGAGGACGAGGAGCTGCCCGTGCGGCTGCTCGGGCGCCGCGACGACGTCTCCGAACTGCTCGCCGCCGCCGATCTGGCGCTGCTGCCCAGCAGTTGGGAGTCCCGTTCCGTCCTCGCCCAGGAGGCCCTGCACGCGCGCGTGCCGCTCGTCGCGACCGCCGTCGGCGGTGTCCCCGACCTGGTCGGGGACGCGGCCGAACTGGTCGCGTACGGCGACGCACGGGCCCTCGCCGCCGCCGTCGTGCGCCTCCTCGACGACCCCGAGCGCTGTGCGGAGCTGCGCGAGCGGGGTGCCCGGCAGGCGGCCAGCTGGCCCACGGAGGACGAGACCGTGGCCCAAGTGCTCAGCGTCTACGACGAGTTGACGCAGCCCCGACCGCTGCCGTGAGGCGTTGAGGCCGTGAGGCGTTCAGGCCGTGAGGCGTTCAGGCCATGCGGCCGTAGGGAACGTGCGGCCCTAGGGAACGTGCCGGCGGGCCCGCAGTGCCAGGCTCAACGCCATGACCACCTGCGGGTCGTCGAGGTCCGTGCCCAGCAACTCCCCGATGCGGGCCAGGCGGTTGTAGAGGGTCTGCCGGTTGAGGTGGAGTTCACGGGCCGTCTCAGCCTTGCGGCCCGCGTGCGCCAGGTAGGTCTCCAGGGTGGGCAGCAGCGGCGGCCTGGAGCGGTGGTCGTGGTCGCGCAGCGGGCCGATCGCGCGGTCGACGAACGCCGCCAGGTCGGGATGGTCGCGCAGCCGCCACAGCAGGAGGTCGATGTCGAGGCGGCGGGCGTCGAACCAGGGCCGGTCGGCGAGGCCCTCGGCGGCCGTCGCGGTCTCGGCCGCGTGCCGCAGGCCCGCCGACGCCGCCGCCCAGCCGCCGGCCGCGCCGACCACCACGACCGGGGGAGCGGCGCCGGGGCGCTGCATCCCGGCGCGCTCCACTCCCGCCCGGAGCGCCGCCGCGACCCGGTCCGCGACCGTCGCCCGCTCCGCCTCCGAGCGCAGGCCCAGGAGCAGCGGGACGCGGCCCTCGACCGGCCGTACGCCGAGCAGGACGGGCACCCCCACGGCGGCCAGTTCCTCGCCCACCGCGCGGGCCAGCACCGCCCAGCCGCCGCCGGGGGACAGGGAGTCGCCGACCCGCATGACCACCGGCAGCAGCGGGCTGCCGCCGGGCTTGAAGCCGAGGACCCGGGCCTGCGCCGGAGCGTCCTCGGCGGTGATGCGGCCCTCGGCGAGGTCGGTCAGGAAGTCGCCGCGCCCGCGCGCCGCCAGCTCCTCCTCCTGGCGGGCCTGCATCAGGACGACGGCCAGGATGCCGGCGGCGCGTTCGGCGGCGATGCGGTGCACGGGCGCGAGCGGCCCGCGGACGGGGGACAGCACCAGCCGGGCCCGGACCGAGCCCGTGCCCGGCCCCCCGCCCGGCACGTCCACCAGGACCACCCCGGTCGGCGGCGGCGCGTCCTTGTGCTGGCCCCGCAGCCCCTCCCACACCTGGAGCGGATCGGCCCCCTCGGGCCCGGAACCGGCGGCGTACAGGAGCCTGCCGTCGGCGGTCTCCAGGAAGACCGGGTTGCCGCCGAAGTCGGCCAGGATGGCCAGCACCTGGGGGATCCCGCCGCCGTCCAGCAGGGCCTCGGTACAGCGGCGGTGCACCTCCTCGGCGCGCTGGAGGAGCGTGTAGTGGTGGTTGACGATCTCGGTGTGGATCTCCTCCGTGACCGTCACGAACGGCACCTCGCGGTGCAGCACGACCAGCGGCAGCCCGGTCGTCCTCGCGGTGTCGACGAGGGTGGCCGGCAGCCTGGAGAACCGCGCGCCCAGCTCCACCACCAGGGCGGCGATGCCCCGCTCGGCGAGCGTGCGCACGAACGCCCGCTGCTCGGCGGGGCGGGTGCCCAGGCCGTAGCCGGTGGTCAGCAGCAGTTCGCCGCCCTTCAGCAGCGAGGCGATGTTCGGCACCTCGCCCGCGTGCACCCAGCGCACGGTGCGGTTCAGCCGGTCGGCACCCGCCAGGATCTCCGGCAGCCCGCTGCGCAGCGTGGGCAGCTCCAGTGCCCGCTGCACGGTGATCCCGGCGCCCTGGTTGTCGGGCCCGCTGCCCCTACCGCTGTCCATGGAGCGGACGCTACCTGGGAGAACGCCTCCACGGCACCTTCCGCCGGAATGGGCACCGGCTGCCGGAACGGGCGCCTTGCGCCGCAACGGGGACCGCCCCGGCCGGCGGCGTTCGCCCGCTCCGCCGGCGGCTATCCCCCGTACGCCCCCGAAGCCGTGAGGCGCAGCGCCGTGTCGATCAACGGCACGTGACTGAACGCCTGCGGGAAGTTACCCACCTGCCGCTTCAGCCGCGGATCCCACTCCTCCGCGAGCAGCCCGAGGTCGTTGCGCAGCGCGAGCAGCTTCTCGAACAGCTTGCGGGCCTCGTCGACCCGGCCGATCATCGCGAGGTCGTCGGCCATCCAGAACGAGCACGCCAGGAAGGCACCCTCGTCGCCGGGCAGGCCGTCCACGCCCTCCTCGCCGCCCGCGGTCGGGTAGCGCAGGATGAAGCCGTCCGAGGTGGACAGCTCCCGCTGGATCGCCTCGATGGTGCCGATGACCCGCTTGTCGTCCGGCGGCAGGAAACCCATCTGGGGGATCAGCAGCAGCGACGCGTCCAGCTCCTGGGAGCCGTACGACTGCGTGAAGGTGTTGCGCTCCTTGTCGTAGCCCCGCTCGCAGACGTCCCGGTGGATGTCGTCGCGCAGCTCCTTCCAGCGCTCCAGCGGGCCGTCCGCGTCCCCGGACTCGATGAGCTTGATGGTGCGGTCGACGGCCACCCAGGCCATCACCTTGGAGTGCACGAAGTGCCGGCGCGGCCCGCGCACCTCCCAGATGCCCTCGTCCGGCTCGTCCCAGTGGTCCTCCAGGTAGCGGATGAGCTTGAGCTGGAGGAGCGAGGCGTAGTCGTTGCGGGCGAGGCCGGTCATGTGGGCCAGGTGCAGGGCCTCGGTGACCTCGCCGTAGACGTCCAGCTGGAGCTGGTGCGCGGCGCCGTTGCCCACCCGGACCGGTGCCGAGGTCTCGTAGCCGGGCAGCCAGTCCAGCTCGGCCTCGCCCAGCTCGCGCTCGCCCGCGATGCCGTACATGATCTGCAGGTTCTCGGGGTCGCCGGCGACCGCGCGCAGCAGCCACTCGCGCCAGGCGCGGGCCTCCTCGCGGTAGCCGGTGCGCAGGAGGGAGGACAGGGTGATGGCCGCGTCGCGGAGCCAGGTGTAGCGGTAGTCCCAGTTGCGGACGCCGCCGATGTCCTCCGGGAGGGAGGTGGTGGGGGCCGCGACGATGCCGCCCGTGGGGGCGTAGGTCAGGGCCTTCAGCGTGATCAGCGAGCGGACCACCGCCTCGCGGTACGGGCCGTGGTACGTGCAGTGCTCGACCCACTCCCGCCAGAAGTCCTCGGTCGCCTGCAGCGACTGCTCCGGCTCCGGCAGTGCGGGCGGCTGCTTGTGCGAGGGCTCCCAGGAGATCGTGAACGCGATCCGGTCACCGGGGGCCACCGTGAAGTCCGCGTACGTGGTCAGCGCCTTGCCGTAGGTCTCCGCCGAGGTGTCGAACCACACAGAGTCGGGGCCCGCGACGGCGACCGTACGGCCGTCGTGCTTGTGCACCCAGGGGACGACCCGGCCGTAGGAGAACCGCATGCGCAGCACCGAGCGCATCGGCACCCGGCCGGTGACGCCCTCGACGATGCGGATCAGCTGGGGCGCGCCGTCACGCGGGGGCATGAAGTCGGTGACCCGGACCGTGCCGCGCGGGGTGTCCCACTCGGACTCCAGGATCAGCGAGTCGCCGCGGTAGGTGCGGCGCGCCGCGGTCGGCGGCTGGGAGTCGGCCGCGTGCGCCGGGCCGAGCCGCCAGAAGCCGTGTTCCTCGGTGCCGAGCAGGCCGGCGAAGATGGCATGCGAGTCGAAGCGGGGCAGGCACAGCCAGTCGACTGTGCCGTCCCGGCAGACCAGGGCAGCGGTCTGCATGTCTCCGATGAGTGCGTAGTCTTCGATGCGCCCGGCCACGTGCAACTCCAGTCGAACGGCCACGTCACCCCCCAGGCAAAAGGGGGGCTGTCGCTAGTGCGGTCAAGGGGGGTTGTTGTTGTGCGTCGTTGAGCGGTGAAGCAAAGCAGCCCGCCGTGCCCTGAGGCAAAACGACAGTCATAGCTCAACGAACTGCCAAGCTCTCGTTGTTCCGGTAGTGCGGGCGGGGGTGTGCCGTGATTTCCGGCCGGGCTCGGCAGCGAGTGTCCGAGCAGGATACGACGCACGTAGATGATCTGCGTGCCGCTCCGGGCAACCCGTGTGGGCCGAACGGGTGAGTGCTGGGTGAAAAGCCGGTAAGGGAGGCTCCGTGTCCGTGCCGACGTGTGTACGGAGCGTGGCCGGAAGCCATCTCTCCGCGGCGCTGATACCCTGGTAGCCCGTGGACCGGTGGGCGTGAATCCCCCGAACCGCAGCGACGGCATCACCCCCGGAAACGCCCGGACGGCAGCCGTACCGCACGACAGACCGCGACCACGGGAGCCCCCTCTTGGCCATGCCGCCGAAATCTACGACGACCAAGCACATCTTCGTCACCGGGGGTGTCGCCTCCTCGCTCGGCAAGGGCCTGACGGCCTCCAGCCTGGGCATGCTGCTCAAGGCCCGGGGCCTGCGCGTCGTGATGCAGAAGCTCGACCCGTACCTGAACGTCGACCCGGGCACGATGAACCCCTTCCAGCACGGTGAGGTGTTCGTCACCAACGACGGTGCCGAGACCGACCTGGACATCGGCCACTACGAGCGTTTCCTTGACCGCGACCTGGACGGCTCCGCCAACGTCACCACGGGGCAGGTCTACTCCACGGTGATCGCCAAGGAGCGGCGCGGCGAGTACCTGGGCGACACCGTCCAGGTCATCCCGCACATCACCAACGAGATCAAGCACCGCATCCGCCGCATGGCCACCGACGAGGTCGACGTGGTCATCACCGAGGTCGGCGGCACGGTCGGCGACATCGAGTCGCTGCCGTTCCTGGAGACCGTCCGCCAGGTCCGGCACGAGGTCGGCCGGGACAACGTCTTCGTGGTGCACATCTCGCTCCTGCCGTACATCGGCCCGTCCGGCGAGCTGAAGACCAAGCCCACCCAGCACTCCGTGGCCGCCCTGCGGAACATCGGCATCCAGCCCGACGCGATCGTGCTGCGCTGCGACCGCGAGGTGCCCACCGCCATCAAGCGCAAGATCTCGCTGATGTGCGACGTCGACGAGGCCGCGGTCGTCGCCTGCCCGGACGCCCGCTCGATCTACGACATCCCGAAGACCGTGCACGGCGAGGGCCTGGACGCCTACGTGGTCCGCAAGCTGGACCTGCCGTTCCGGGACGTGGACTGGCGGACCTGGGACGACCTGCTCGACCGCGTCCACAACCCCGACCACGAGATCACCCTCGCGCTGGTCGGCAAGTACATCGACCTGCCCGACGCCTACCTCTCGGTCACCGAGGCGCTGCGCGCCGGCGGCTTCGCCAACAAGGCCCGCGTGAAGATCAAGTGGGTGACCTCGGACGACTGCCGGACCCCGGCCGGCGCGGCGGCCCAGCTCGCCGACGTCGACGGCATCTGCATCCCCGGCGGCTTCGGCGACCGCGGGGTGCTCGGCAAGGTCGGCGCCATCCGCTACGCCCGCGAGAACCGGATCCCGCTGCTCGGCCTCTGCCTGGGCCTGCAGTGCATCGTGATCGAGGCCGCCCGCAACCTGGCCGGCATCCCGGACGCCAACTCCACCGAGTTCGACTCCGCAACCGGCCACCCGGTCATCTCCACCATGGCCGAGCAGCTCGACATCGTGGCCGGCGAGGGCGACATGGGCGGCACCATGCGCCTCGGCATGTACCCGGCCAAGCTGGCCGAGGGCTCCATCGTGCGCGAGGTCTACGACGGCAAGGAGTACGTCGAGGAGCGCCACCGGCACCGCTACGAGGTGAACAACGCCTACCGCGCGGAGCTGGAGAAGAAGGCCGGCCTGCAGTTCTCCGGCACCTCCCCGGACGGCAAGCTCGTCGAGTACGTCGAGTACCCGCGCGACGTCCACCCCTACCTGGTCGCCACCCAGGCCCACCCGGAGCTGCGCTCGCGCCCGACCCGTCCGCACCCGCTCTTCGCGGGCCTGGTGAAGGCCGCGGTCGTCCGTCAGCAGGGCGCCGTCGAGCAGGAGAATTCGAAGTAACACACCGGTTGTACGGTGGCCGGGGTGCATACCTTCAAAGGTGCGCACCCCGGTTTTCTTTTCTGCACGTGGAAGGCGGCACGGCATGACGATCAAGGACACCCCCGAGGAGTGGGAGATCCGGGCGACGGAGACCCCCTTCGTGGGCAACAAGACCTCGGTCCGCACGGACGAGGTGGTCATGCCCGACGGCTCGGTGGTCCGCCGCGACTACCAGGTCCACCCCGGCTCGGTCGCCGTCCTGGCCCTCGACGAGGAGGACCGGGTCCTGCTCATCCGGCAGTACCGGCACCCGGTACGGCAGAAGCTCTGGGAGATCCCGGCCGGCCTGCTCGACGTCCCCGGCGAGAACCCGCTGCACGCCGCCCAGCGCGAGCTGTACGAGGAGGCACACGTCAAGGCGGGGGACTGGCGGGTGCTGACCGACCTGTACACCACCCCCGGCGGCTGCGACGAGGCGGTGCGGATCTTCCTCGCCCGGGACCTGGCCGAGGCCGAGGGGGAGCGCTTCGTGACCGAGCACGAGGAGATCGACCTGGAGTACGCGCGCGTGCCGGTCGACGAGCTGGTCCGCCTGGTCCTCGCCGGCGACCTGCACAACACCTGCCTGGTGACGGGCGTCCTCTCGCTTGTCGCCGCCCGCGCCGGCGACGGCCTCGACACGCTGCGCCCGGCGGACGCGCCCTGGCCGGCCCGCCCCTTCGAGTCCTGAGCCACCCTCCCGGACGCACCGGTGTGACCATCGCCTGATCCGATCGGGCGATGCGCCCGCCACGCTCTGCGGGGAACGTCCGCGCACGTGAACTAGGCTCGACGCGATTGAGCCGAAACGCCCGAACCGGAGCCCCGGCGGGCCTGCGTGTGCGGTGGGACGGGAGTGTGGCCCGTGACGGATCAGGCGGTGGACACAGGCGGCGGTCGGCGATCGTCGCCCGCGGCCACGGACGACCGGTTCCTGGGCCGTACAAGGGAGTTGAAGGAACTGCGCGCCGACATCGAGCGCGCGGGCCTGGACACGATCGCCGGCCGCAAGGCCCCCCGCGCCCGGGTCCTGCTGATCGCCGGCCGCCCCGGCTCCGGCCGCACCGCCCTCGCCGCGGAACTCGTCCGGCAGGTCGCCGCCGGCTACCCCGACGGGGTGCTGCGCGCCCGCCTCACCGAGCCCGACGGCACCCCGGTCCCCGTCGAGCGCACCGCCCGCGAGCTCCTCACCGCCCTGCGGCTGCCCACCCCGCCCGGCGCCGCCGCCGACGACCTGACCCACGCCCTGCGCACCGCCCTCGCGGGGCGCAGGGTGCTGCTGCTCCTCGACGACGCGCCCGGCGCCGAAGAGGTCGACGTCCTGCTCCCCGACAGCCCGGAGTGCCTGGCCGTCGCCGTCTCCGGCGGCCCGCTCACCGGGATCTCGGACGTCCGCCCCTGCACCCTGGGCGGCCTCGACACCAAGTCGGCCGTGGAACTGCTCAGCCGGTACACCGGCGCGGTCCGCATCACCGTCGACCCCCGGTCCGCCGAGTCGCTGGTCGAGGTCTGCCAGGCGCAGCCCGCCGCGCTCGTCCTGGCCGGCGGCTGGCTCGCCGCCCGTCCCCAGGCGGCCGTCTCCGACCTCGCCAAACGGCTGCACGCGGAGCCGGACGACGGCCCCGCACTGGCCCGGGTCTTCCGGTTCGTGCACGACCAGCTGCCGGACCGGTCCGCGCGGATACTGCGCCTGCTGTGCCTGGCCCCGGCCGGCCTGGTCGACCCGCACACCGCCTCCGCCCTGGCCGGCTGCACGGTCGACACCGCCCGCACCACCCTGGACGAGCTGGTCCGGCAGGGCCTGCTGCACCCCGCGGGCTCCCTGTTGCCCCAGTACGAGGTCCCCGGCTGCCTGCACCCGCTCCTCCTGGTGCTGGCCGAGAGCCAGGAGCGGTCCGCCGAGCTCCAGCTGGCCCGCGCCCGGATGCTGGAGCGCACGGTACGGCTGCTGCAGTCCTGCCGCGCGATCACCGAGACCGACAACCCGCAGGCCCGCGAGAAGCTCCAGGCACTGCCCCGCGAGCTGCGCTTCCCCACCCCCCGGGCCGCCGCCGACTGGCTGCGCGGCCGGCGCCCGGCCCTGCTGGCCGCCGCCCGCGCGGCGGTCGCCGACGGCGAGCTCGACACGCTGGCCCGCCGCCTGATGGCGCAGCTGGTCAAGGCCATGGTGGCGCACCTCGGCACCCAGGCCGCGGCCCCCGACCTGTACGGCATCCACGGGCTCGTCCTGGACGTCGCCCGGCGCCGGGACCTGCCCCGCGAGCAGGCCGCCGCGCTGCTGAACCTCGGCGACCTGGACGCGCAGACCGGGCGGACGGCGGACGCGCTGGTGCGATATCGGTCTGCTTTGGACGCCGGACGCAGAGCAAATGACCCGTACGCGACCGGTCGCGCAATGGAATCCGTAGGTGGCACCTATCTGGAACGGGGGGACTACGACCGGGCCGCCGACTGGTTCGGCCGCGCCCTCGCCGAACGCCTCGCCCGCGGCGAGCGCGCCGAGGCGGCCCGGCTCTACGGCCGTATCGCCGGCGCGCACACCTACGCGGGCCGCTACGGCGAGGCGCTCCGGGCGTGGCGGGCGGCGGTTTCCGGCCACCGCAAGAACGGTGACGTGCCCGCGCAGGCACGGGCGTTGAGCGAGCTGGCCCGGGTCCAGGAGTACGCGGGACGGCCCGAGGAGTCGCTGCGCACCTGCCAGGAAGCGGTGGAGTGGGCGCGCCGTGCCGAGGACATCCGGCTCCAGTCCGCGCTCCAGCTGCGGCTCGCCGACACGCTGGAACGCCTCGGCGACTCCACCGCCGCGAGCCTGCACCGCTCGGCCGCCGAGCGCATGCTGGGGGAGGAGCCGCCGGACCTGTTCGGGGCCTCGGACCCCGACTCCGACCCGGAACATGGCGCTAACGCCTGCGAAATCCGTAGTGCTTCCGGCGAAGATTGATGCAATGAAAGGCTAGACAGCCGGAACGCCTTCATTAAACTGGCTCTGCCGCCGGTTCTTCCGCGGTGTCTCCTGGTATGCCGCCGCATGCCTGGTATGTGCATCTATGCCCCCACATCCTCTGAGCCAAGGACCGTGATCGACGTGAAGGTCGGCATCCCCCGCGAGGTCAAGAACAACGAGTTCCGGGTGGCCATCACCCCGGCCGGCGTGCACGAGCTGGTGCGCCACGGCCACCAGGTCGTCATCGAGCGCGGTGCGGGCCTCGGCTCGTCGATCCCGGACGACGAGTACACCGCCGCCGGCGCCACGATCCTGGACACCGCGGACGAGGTGTGGGCCACCGCCGACCTGCTGCTGAAGGTCAAGGAGCCGGTCGCGGAGGAGTACCACCGCCTCCGCAAGGACCAGACCCTCTTCACCTACCTGCACCTGGCCGCCTCCAAGGAGTGCACGGACGCCCTCCTGGAGTCCGGTACCACGGCGATCGCCTACGAGACCGTCGAGCTGCCCAGCCGTGCGCTCCCGCTGCTCGCGCCCATGTCCGAGGTCGCGGGCCGGCTCGCCCCGCAGGTCGGCGCCTACCACCTGATGCGCGCCGCGGGCGGCCGTGGCGTCCTGCCCGGCGGTGTCCCGGGCGTGCTGCCCGCGAAGGCCGTCGTCATCGGCGGCGGCGTCTCCGGCTGGAACGCCGTGCAGATCGCCATCGGCATGGGCTTCGACGTGACCCTGCTCGACCGCGACATCAACAAGCTGCGCGAGGCCGACCGGATCTTCGGCGCCAAGGTCAAGGCCGTCATGTCCAACGCCTTCGAGCTGGAGAAGGCCTGCCTGGAGGCCGACCTCGTGGTCGGCGCGGTGCTCATCCCGGGCGCCAAGGCCCCGAAGCTCGTCACCAACGAGCTGGTCTCCCGCATGAAGCCGGGAAGTGTCCTTGTCGACATCGCGATCGACCAGGGCGGCTGCTTCGAGGACTCCCGCCCCACCACGCACGCCGAGCCGACCTTCAAGGTCCACGAGTCGGTCTTCTACTGCGTCGCCAACATGCCCGGTGCGGTGCCCAACACCTCCACCTACGCGCTCACCAACGCCACGCTCCCGTACATCGTCTCGCTCGCGGACAACGGCTGGGTCGAGGCGCTGCGCCGCGACGCCGCGCTCGCCAAGGGCCTCAACACGCATGACGGCAAGGTCGTCTACAAGGAGGTCGCGGAGGCGCACGGCCTGGAGCACGTCGACCTCGACACGCTCATCGGCTGAACCGACCCCGACCGGCAAGTCACCTTTTCGTAAAGGCGATACGTCAACAAGGCGCGTCAATCGCGCACACCCGGCCGGACCTTGCCCGACAAGGTCCGGCCAGATGTGTGTATGGTCACTTTGCGACTTGCGGTCAACTCGCCTCGAACGTAACCCTTCGACCGATTCGCACACCGGTGAAACCTGCTGTGCGACGGCCGTACGCCCTTGACAGCGGGATGTTTCATTGCCGACACATCCTGCCGGGTCCGGCGGATTGTGTTGCTGCGAACGCCCGACACGCCATAGAGTCGCCAACCGTCGGCATAGTGCCACGCTGACCTGTCTAGAAGTTTCCTGGTCACCAAGGAGGTAAGACGACTTGTGAATGAGTCGACATTTTCTCCCGGGGGTGGTCAACCAGGAATGCCGGTACGGGACCAGGGTCCCGCGGGGTTCGAGGCTGTCGGCTCCGTCGCGGTGCGTACCTTCGCAGCAGCCCGGACTCCGCTGACCACGCGGACAGCACACCAGAGCATGGATGGCCATCACGTGAACGCCATGGCCGGCGACGGAAGTGGCGCGCCCCACAACCAATTCGCCGACTACGACGAACTGCCCGACGGGCACTTCTACGACCCCGACGCCGAGTACGAGCCCGATCCGGAGTACGCGGCCACGCTCGCGCCCGACGCGGCCCGCCAGCGCCGCGAGCGCGTCGGCCCGACCGGGCGCCCGCTCCCGTACTTCCCGATCCCGGGCCCGGTGACCAGTCACGGCCCCGCGACGATCATCGCGATGTGCAACCAGAAGGGCGGCGTCGGCAAGACCACGTCGACCATCAACCTGGGTGCCGCGCTCGCGGAGTACGGCCGCCGGGTGCTGCTCGTGGACTTCGACCCGCAGGGCGCGCTGTCGGTGGGTCTCGGCGTCAACCCGATGGAGCTCGACCTCACCGTCTACAACCTGCTCATGGAGCGGGGCATGGCGGCCGACGAGGTCCTCCTGAAGACCGCGGTCCCCAACATGGACCTGCTGCCCTCGAACATCGACCTGTCGGCCGCCGAGGTCCAGCTGGTCTCCGAGGTGGCCCGCGAGTCGACGCTGCAGCGCGCCCTGAAGCCGCTGCTGCCCGACTACGACTACATCGTGATCGACTGTCAGCCCTCGCTCGGCCTGCTCACGGTCAACGCGCTGACGGCCGCTCACAAGGTGATCGTGCCGCTCGAGTGCGAGTTCTTCGCCCTGCGCGGTGTCGCCCTGCTGACCGAGACCATCGAGAAGGTCCAGGAGCGGCTCAACCCGGAGCTGGAGCTCGACGGCATCCTCGCCACGATGTACGACTCGCGCACGGTCCACAGCCGTGAGGTGCTGGCCCGTGTGGTCGAGGCGTTCGACGACCACGTCTACCACACGGTCATCGGCCGCACGGTCCGCTTCCCGGAGACCACGGTCGCCGGCGAGCCGATCACCACGTACGCCTCCAACTCCGTCGGTGCCGCCGCCTATCGCCAGCTCGCCAGGGAGGTGCTCGCCCGGTGTCACGCCGAGTGAGTCTGCCCGGGGCCGACGAACTGTTCCGTACGACCGGGGGGATGGCGTTGCAGCCGTCCACGCCCAGGCGCCCGGTCAACGGCGAGGCCCGGGTGCCGGCTCCCGCGGGGGAGAGCGACGAGACGGCGGCCGCGGCCGCCGAGGACGCGCCCCAGTCGGTGCCCGTGCAGGGCGGCGACGGGGAGGGTGCGGAACACGTGGCGGTGGAGGCCGAGCCGGCCGACGCCGGGGAGTCCCGCAACCACGCGGCGGCGGCCACGGTGGCGGCCGCCGGTCCGCGCCGGCAGGGGCCGCAGGAAGGTTCTGGCGCCGACGCCCAGGCCCAGCCGCGCAAGCGCGGTGGCAGGGCGCCCGCCCGGCGGCCCAGCGGGCGGGAGCGGCACGACGAGAAGATCACCGTGTACGTCTCCGCGGAGGAGCTGATGGACCTGGAGCACGCCCGGCTCGTGCTCCGGGGCGAGCACGGGCTGGCCGTGGACCGGGGCCGGATCGTCCGCGAGGCGGTCGCCGTGGTCCTGGCGGACCTGGAGTCCCGCGGGGACGCGAGCATCCTCGTGCGACGGCTTCGCGGGCGGTAGGGGTAGCCTGCGGGGGCCATGACCTCGAACGACGCTCCCGCTTCCGGTGCCTCCGGCGCTCGTCGGCGTGCCCTGGGGAGGGGGCCGGGGGTTTCGCCTCCGGCGCCCGAAGCGGTGCCGTTGGTGGACGAGGGGTCGTCGCCGGTTGCGGTCGAGGGGTCGGCTGAGGCCGGTGGGGCGTTGTGCCCACCCGTTCCTCCCCCAGTGCCTGAAGGGTCTGGGGGGACCCCCGGCGGAACGCCTGCCCACAACGCGGCGGGCGAGCACGAAGACGCGGCGGGCGAGCCTGGAAAGGAGCCCGGCGCCGAGGAGCCCCCAGACGTCCCTGACGGCGTCTTCAAGGTGCGGCTCGCCAACTTCGAGGGGCCCTTCGATCTGCTGCTCCAGCTGATCTCCAAGCACAAGCTGGACGTCACCGAGGTCGCGCTCTCCAAGGTGACCGACGAGTTCATGGCGCACATCCGGGCCATGGGGCCGGACTGGGACCTGGACCAGACGACCGAGTTCCTGGTCGTCGCCGCCACCCTGCTCGACCTGAAGGCCGCCCGGCTGCTGCCGGCCGCCGAGGTCGAGGACGAGGCCGACCTGGCGCTGCTGGAGGCGCGGGACCTGCTGTTCGCGCGGCTGCTGCAGTACCGGGCGTACAAGCAGATCGCCGACATCTTCAACCGGCGCCTGGACGAGGAGGCCCGCCGCTGGCCCCGTACCGTCGGCCTGGAGCCGCATCTCGCCGAGCTGCTGCCCGAGGTCGTCATCAGCATCGGGGCCGAGGGGTTCGCCAAGCTGGCGGTCAAGGCGATGCAGCCCAGGCCCAAGCCGCAGGTGTACGTCGACCACATCCACGCCCCGCTGGTCAGCGTGCAGGAGCAGGCGGGGATCGTGGTGGCGCGGTTGCGGGAGCTGGGGGAGGCCAGCTTCCGGGTGCTCGTCGAGGACACCGACAACACGCTCACCGTCGTGGCCCGTTTCCTGGCGCTCCTGGAGCTGTACCGGGAGAAGGCCGTCGCCCTCGACCAGGAGACCGCGCTCGGGGACCTGATCGTGCGGTGGACCGGCGGGGACGCGGGGACCCAGCCGACGGTGACCGACGAGTTCGACCGGCCGCCCGAGCCGCCCAAGGAGGAGAAGGAGAAGGCGTGAGCGAGGAGACCGCGGAGCTGCCGGCGGGGCTGCGGCCCGTCGCCGAGCTCGATCTCAAGCCGGCCCTGGAGGCCGTCCTCATGGTCGTGGACGAGCCGGCCACCGTCGAGCACCTGTCCAAGCTCCTGGAGCGGCCGAGGCAGACGATCACCAAGGCGCTGCGGGCGCTGGCCGACGAGTACACCGCGCAGGGCCGCGGCTTCGAGCTGCGGTACGTCGCGGGGGGCTGGCGCTTCTACACGCGCGCCGCGTACGCGCCCGCCGTCGAGCGGCTGGTCCTGGAGGGGCAGACCGCCCGGCTGACGCAGGCCGCCCTGGAGACCCTCGCGGTCGTCGCGTACCGCCAGCCGGTGAGCCGCAGCCGGGTCTCGGTCGTCCGCGGGGTCAACTGCGACGGTGTGATGCGCACCCTGCTCCAGCGCGGTCTGGTCGAGGAGGCGGGCGCGGAACCCGAAACAGGTGCGATCCTGTACAGGACGACGAACTACTTCCTGGAGCGGATGGGCCTGCGCGGCCTGGACGAGCTCCCGGAACTCGCGCCCTTCCTCCCGGAGGCGGAGGCGATCGAGGCCGAGACCCAGGAGGGGGTGCCGTCGTTCGATCCGGACGCACCCGATGCGCCGGGTGCAGACGACGCAGACGACTAGACGGAACTTTGATGCGAAGCAGCAGCGGCAGGAACAGCAGCGGAAACAACGGCGGGAGCCGTGGTGGCACGAGCGGCGGCCGCGGCGGGAGCAGCGGCGGGCGCGGTAACTACCGCGGCGCCGGGAACGCCCGCGACGACAAGCAGGGCACCGGCCGGCCGAAGAAGCCGCGCCCGGAGGAGCGGCGCTACGACGTAGGCCCGGGCGCCACCCAGGACGGCCCGAAGTCGGGCCGCGGCGCCTCGGCGCGCGGCGGCGCAAAGGGCGGCCCCAAGCAGGGCCAGAGCACCGGGCGCGGCCGTTGGGCTCCGGCGAGCTCCCGTGAGTACGACGCCCGCGCCGAGGAGCGCAACCGCGAGCGGTACGCGGGCAAGAAGGACGTGAAGCTCCCCAAGACCTTCCCGGGCGCCGAGCAGGAGGGCGAGCGGCTCCAGAAGGTGCTCGCCCGCGCCGGCTACGGCTCCCGGCGCGCCTGCGAGGAGCTGATCGAGCAGGCCAGGGTCGAGGTCAACGGCGAGATCGTCCTGGAGCAGGGCAAGCGCGTCGACCCGGAGAAGGACGAGGTCCGCGTCGACGGGCTGACCGTCGCCACGCAGTCGTACCAGTTCTTCTCGCTGAACAAGCCGGCCGGTGTGGTCTCCACCATGGAGGACCCGGACGGGCGGCAGTGCCTCGGCGACTACGTCACCAACCGGGAGACCCGGCTCTTCCACGTGGGGCGCCTGGACACCGAGACCGAGGGCGTCATCCTGCTCACCAACCACGGCGAGCTGGCGCACCGGCTGACCCACCCCAAGTACGGCGTGAAGAAGACCTACCTCGCGCACATCGTGGGCCCGATCCCGCGCGACCTGGGCAAGAAGCTCAAGGACGGCATCCAGCTGGAGGACGGGTACGCGCGCGCGGACCACTTCCGGGTCGTCGAGCAGACCGGCAAGAACTACCTCGTCGAGGTCACCCTGCACGAGGGCCGCAAGCACATCGTGCGGCGCATGCTGGCGGAGGCCGGGTTCCCGGTCGACAAGCTGGTGCGGGTCGCCTTCGGGCCGATCACCCTCGGCGACCAGAAGTCGGGCTGGCTGCGCCGCCTGTCCAACACCGAGGTCGGGATGCTCATGAAGGAAGTCGACCTCTAGGCCCTTCCATGGCCCGTACAACCCCGTGAGGGGCGTGTGCGGCTCTCCGACGGCCGGTCCCGGGTTCTCCGGGACCGGCCGTCGCCGTATCCGCGCACGAGGCTCCTGCGGCCGCTGAGGGCTTGCGCGCCTCCCCCTCACTCTTTATAGTCGTGGCGACTATTAGTCGTACCGATCATCGAGGGGGTGGACGGGCGCATGCAGGGCTACGACAAGTACGCCTTCGAACCCTTCGCCGTCACCGTCGACCTCGCCGTCCTCACCCTCCGCGCCGGCGCCCTGCACGTGCTGCTCGTCGAGCGCGGGCAGGAGCCGTACGCCGGACAGTGGGCGCTGCCCGGCGGCTTCCTGCTGCCGCGGGAGTCGGCCGAGACGGCGGCGCGGCGGGAACTCGCCGAGGAGACCGGCCTGTCGGACGTGTCCGGACTGCACCTGGAGCAGCTGCGGACCTACAGTGAGCCGGACCGCGACCCGAGGATGCGGGTCGTCTCCGTCGCCTTCACCGCGCTGCTGCCCGACGCCCCCGAGCCGCACGGCGGCGGCGACGCGGCCCAGGCGCGCTGGCTGCCGTACGACCCGGGCAGGACGCTCGCCTTCGACCACGAGCGGATCCTGGCCGACGCCCACGAACGGGTCGGCGCGCAGCTGGAGTACAGCTGCCTCGCCACCGCCTTCTGCCCGCCCGAGTTCACCCTCGGCGAGCTGCAGCACGTCTACGAGACCGTGTGGGGCGTCCCGCTGGACCGCCCCAACTTCCGCCGCAAGGTGCTCGCCACCCCCGGCTTCGTCGAACCCGTCCCCGGCGCCGCCCGGCTGACCGGCGGCCGCGGCAAACCCGCCGCCCTCTACCGCGCGGGCACCGCCACCGCGCTGCACCCGCCCCTGCTCCGCCCGTCCCGGGAAGGACGCCCCGCATGACCGCGAACATCGGCGACAAACGCGCCGCCACCGGCTCCCTGATCGGCCTCGCCCTCGGGGACGCGCTCGGCTTCCCCACCGAGTTCGACGACGTGCCCTCGATCCTCGCCAAGTTCGGGCCCTGGCGGGAGATGCAGCTGCCGAAGCGGGCCTTCGTCTCCGACGACACGCAGATGACCCTCGCCGTGGGACACGCGATACGCACCGCCATGGACCGGGGAGTGCTCGCCCCCAAGCGTCTGGAGCGGCCGCTGCGCGAGGAGTTCGTGAACTGGTACCAGTCGCCCGAGAACAACCGGGCGCCCGGCCGGACCTGCCTGCGCGCCTGCAACCTCCTGAAGGACGAGGGGCGCGCCTGGCAGGACGCCAGCCAGATCGACTCCAAGGGCTGCGGTGCCAACATGCGGGTCGCCCCCGTCGGGCTCGCGCCGGGACTGAGCGACGAACAGCGCGCCGGGGCCGCCCAGTTGCAGGCCGGGCTCACCCACGGCCATCCCACCGCCCTGGCCGCATCCGACCTCACCGCGCGTGCCGTGCACCTGCTCGCGCAGGGGGCCGAACCGGACGGGCTCGTCGGGCAGTTGCGGTCGTACGCCCGCGAGAACCGCGCCCGCTACCACCACACCTGGCTCGGCGACCTGTGGACGCGCAGCCAGGACGCGACGCCGGAGTCGTTCATGGCGCGCGGCTGGGACGAGTGCCTGGAGGTCCTGGACCGGCTCCAGGAGGCCGTGCGGACCGCCTCGCCGGAGGCCGACCCGTGCCTGGCCACCGGCGCCGGCTGGATCGCCGAGGAGGCGCTGGCCACCGGGCTGCTCTGCTTCCTGCTCTTCCCCGGCGAGCCGCTGCTCGCGCTGCGCCGGGCCGCCTGTTCCTCCGGCGACTCGGACTCGATCGCCTGTCTGACCGGCGCGTTCGCGGGTGCCCGGCTCGGCGCGGACGCCTGGCCGACGGAGTGGGCCGACCGGATCGAGTACGGGGGCGACCTGCTGACCCTGGGCGCGCTCTGGGACGCTTGAGGGCATGATCGACGACCTTGACCCGGACCTCGACCTGGCGCCCGTCATCGCCGAACAGCCCGACCCCCTGCTGTTCGCGACCGTCTCCGGCGCGCACCTGTACGGCTTCCCGTCCCGGGACTCCGACCTGGACCTGCGGGGTGTCCACCTGCTGCCCGCCGCCGACCTGGTCGGGCTGCGCGAGCCGGAGGAGACCCGCTCGAAGACCTGGGTGCGCTACGGCGTCGAGATGGACCTCGTCACCCACGACCTGCGCAAGTTCGCCCGGCTGATGCTGCGCCGCAACGGCTATGTGCTGGAGCAGCTCCTGTCGCCGCTCGTCGCGCACACCGGCGACACGCATCGCGAGCTGGCCGCGCTCGCCCCCGGCGTGCTCACCGGCCACCACGCCCACCACTATCGCGGGTTCGCCGTCACCCAGTGGCGACTGTTCGAGAAGACCGGCGAGCTCAAGCCGCTGCTCTACACGTTCCGGGTGCTGCTCACCGGCATCCATCTGATGCGCAGCGGCGAGGTGCAGGCTCATCTGCCCACGCTCCTCGGGGAGGTGCCGGAGGCCCCCGCCCACCTGCCCGAGCTGATCGCCGCCAAGGCCGAGCAGGAGCACGGCAAGGCCGCTGTGGACCACGCGCGCGTGGAGGCCGACGTGGAGCGGCTGCACGTCCTGCTCGACGAGGCGCAGAACGGCTCAGCGCTGCCCGACGTGCCTCGTGCGCACGACGCCCTGCACGACCTGGTGGTCCGCGTGCGTCTGGAGGGCTGAGTCCCGGCGCGCCCGGAACAGGAAGCCGGCCACGCGCGCGTGGTCCGGTTCCGCCGGGAGCGGGCTGGAGTGCAGGGCCCGCTCGGTCTCCGCGGCCAGCCGGGCCATCCGGGACTCGATCTCCGCCCAGGAGACCTCACCCCGCTTCACCGCCAGGAACTCCGCGCGCCGGTCGCCGACGTCGATCGTCAGCTCACCGGTGCGCAGCAGGTCGCGGGCGCTCGTCAGCAGCCGCAGCAGATGCATCGCGTGCTTCCAGCGCGGGGCGCCGTGCGTCCGGACGTCCGCGTCGAGCTTCCGGCGCTGGCCGAGGGCGTAGCGCGTGAAGGTGTCGTAGGCGCGCCGGGAGAGGAAGGCGCCGCGCAGGGCGAGCAGTTCGCGGCCCGTGTCGTCGACGTGTTCGACGAGGGGCGAGTGCAGGCACTCCAGGATGTTCGGGTTGCCCCGCAGCGCCAGCTCGCAGAACCGCTCCAGCTCCCAGGAGAACCGCTCCTCGCCCGGCCCCTCGACGTGCGTGGCCGGCTTCTCGAAGCCCCAGAACAGGGGAGTGGGGGCGAGGAACACCCCGCGGCGGTCGGTGTCGCTGTCCTCGGTGGCCAGACCAAAGGCCCGCGACCCCATGACACAGGCGTAGATCGTGTGGTCGCGTACCAGGTCCTCGGGCTGCATGCCCGGGAGCGTACGTGGCCGGTCAGCCCATGGTGATCGAATTTCCGCTCACCGTGATCGACTCGGCCGGCAGCGCCCTGGTCGCCGGGCCGTGGGCGACCGAGCCGTCGGCGATGTGGTACTTGCTGCCGTGGCAGGGGCAGTCGATGGTGCCGTCCGCCACCTTGTCCACGGTGCAGCCCATGTGGGTGCAGATCGCCGAGAAGGCCTTGAACTCACCCTTCGTCGGCTGGGTCACCACGATCTTCTGGTCCTTGAAGATCGTGCCGCCGCCCTCGGGGATGTCACTCGTCTGCGCCAGCGCCTTCCCGGAGGCCGCGCTCGCCGACCCGGAGGCGGACGACCCGGCGGTGGGTGACGCGGGGGAGGCGGGCGTCCCGGACGAGGTCGGCGTCCCGGACGAGCTGGAGGAGCCGTTGCCGTTGTTGCCACCACAGCCCACGCAGGTCGCGGCTAGCGCCGCGGTACCCGTCGTGAGCACGGTGCGTCGAGTGGAGCCGTCGGTCATGTCGTCACCCCGAACGTGCGGAAGAACCAGAATGCGGACGTCAGCCAGACGAGCGTGAGCACGGCGAACACCAGCCCACCGACGATCGGCAGCAGCCAGCCAGGGAGTCGCTCCCAGCGGAGCAGCAGCATCTTGGCACTGAAAACACCAAAGAAGAAGCAACCCAGGATGGAGTGCCACAAAACGCGTGTTTCGTACGTCTGATAGCCCAACGCGTACAGGCAGTGCACCGCCACGGGGACGGCGACCAGGAAGGCGATCCGCCCCGACCAGCGGTGCAGACCCGAGGCCCAGCGCGGTCCCGGCAGCCTGCCGTACAGCATCAGCGCGGAGACCACCTGGACGAGTGCGAAGAGGACCGCGATCGAGGCCAGCCACGACTTCCCCGCGAACGTGCTGCTGAAGGCGCCGAGGCCGAAGACGCGCCCCGTCGGGTGGTGGACCCTGCCGTACACGCCGAGGGCGACCGCGACCGCACCGGCCACCAGGACGGGGACGAGATAGCGGACGGGGTGCGGGCCGTGGCGGTTCGGCTCGGGCGGCGGCCAGCTCTGGGCGGCGGCGTTCGGGTCGACGGTCATGGTCGGCTCCCTCGGGTCACGGCCGGATGCCGGCCAGCACGATCCAGCCGCCGTCGGCCTTCGCCCCGCGCACGGTCGCCGTGGCCCGGTACAGGCCCGGTCCCTTGACGGCCCCGCGTCGCGGACCGGGACGGGACGGGTCGGCGTCGGTGCGGCCGGCGTAAGGGGCGTCGGCGATCTTCGGCGGCGACTGGGCCGGGGAGGAGAGATTCCTCGTCCCCGCCGTCGCGTCGAGCGTCAGCGTGAGCAGGCCGAGCAGCAGACCCGCGAGCAGGGTCAGCAACGGACCGGGGCGTTTCATGGCGGGCCTCCCCGAGGCGGGTCTGTCTGCCATGAGAGCGGACCGACGGGCCCGGCGTGCAGAGGCGCACAGGAGCGGTTCACCCCGAGTAGCGGAATTGGGTCGTACGCGTGACATTGGGGCCATGGCAGGCGATGACCTCGAAAACATACTCGGCAGCCTCCTGGGCGACGACGGCGAGGGCGCCGGGATGCTGACCACGCTGATCGGCGCGATGAGCCACGGCCAGGGCGGCGGCTCGCTCGGCGGGCTCCTGGAAACCCTCGCGAAGTCCGCTCCGGCCGCGCGGAAGGACTAGGACGTCTCAGCGGGCGGGCACGGCGCACGGGTCCGGCGGCGGCCTGACTACGCTGGACGGAGCAAGAGGGCGACGTCAGAACAGGAGCAGCACCGTGGCGGTACGAGCGGTCCGGGGGGCCGTCCAGCTGGAGCGGGACGAGGCCGGCCACATGGACGAGCAGGTCGGAGCACTCCTCACGGCCATCCTGGAGCGGAACGGCCTGACCGCCGACGACCTGATCAGCATCTGGTTCACGGCCACTCCCGACCTGCACAGCGACTTCCCGGCGGCCGCCGCGCGCAAGCTCGGCATCGTCGACGTGCCGCTGATCTGCGCCCAGGAGCTGGACATCGCGGGCGCCATGCCCCGCATCGTGCGGATACTGGCGCACATCGAGTCCGAGCGGCCCCGCGCCGACATCAACCACGTCTACCTCGGCGCCGCCGCCGCCCTGCGCAAGGACATCGCCCAGTGAGGACCGCGCTCGTCATCGGGACCGGTCTCATCGGTACGTCCGCCGCGCTCGCCCTCGCCCAGCGGGGCGTCGTCGTCCACCTCGCCGACCACGACCCCGAGCAGGCCCGCACCGCGGCCGCGCTAGGCGCCGGCACCGACCAGGCGCCCGACGGGCCGGTCGACCTGGCGATCGTCGCCGCCCCGCCCGCCCACGTCGCCGCCGTCCTCGCGGACGCGATGACCAGGGGCCTGGCCCGCGGCTACGCCGACGTGGCCAGCGTCAAGGGCGGCCCGCGCCGGGAGCTGGAGGCCAAGGGCCTGGACCTGTCGTCGTACATCGGGACGCACCCCATGTCCGGCCGGGAGAAGTCGGGTCCGCTGGCGGCCACCGCCGACCTCTTCGAGGGCCGGCCCTGGGTGCTCACCCCGACCCGGGACACCGACACCGAGGTGCTGAACCTCGCCCTGGAGCTGGTCTCGCTCTGCCGGGCCCTGCCGGTCGTCATGGACGCCGACGCCCACGACCGCGCCGTCGCCCTGGTCTCCCACATGCCCCACCTGGTCTCCAGCATGGTCGCCGCCCGCCTGGAGCACGCCGACGAGTCGGCCGTGCGGCTGTGCGGACAGGGCATCCGGGACGTCACCCGGATCGCCGCCTCCGACCCCGGGATGTGGATCGACATCCTCTCCGCGAACCCCGGCCCGGTCGCCGACCTGCTCGCCGACGTCTCCGCCGACCTCGACGAGACGGTCGGCGCCCTGCGCGCCCTGCAGTCCTCGGACGAGGCCAAGCGGCGCGCGGGCGGGGCCGGCATCGAGGACGTGCTGCGCCGCGGCAACGCCGGCCAGGTGCGGGTACCCGGCAAGCACGGCTCGGCGCCGCGGGCGTACGAGGTCGTGGCGGTGCTCATCGACGACCAGCCAGGACAGCTGGCCCGGATCTTCGCGGACGCCGGGGCGGCCGGCGTCAACATCGAGGACGTGCGGATCGAGCACGCGACCGGTCAGCAGGCCGGTCTAGTCCAGCTGTGGGTGGAGCCGAAGGCGGTGCCCGTGCTCACGTCTGCGCTGCGGGACCGGGGCTGGGCGCTGCGGCAGTAGCGCTGAGAACGGCGGTCCCCGGGGCCGGTAACCTTGTGCGGGGCGCACCGCCGCCCGCACATCACCCACCACCTGCACCCGGAAGGTGTCCACCCGTGGAAAACGGCGCCGTAAAGCCCGTGATTGTCGCGATCGACGGCCCCTCGGGCACCGGCAAGTCGAGCACGTCCAAGGCCGTGGCCGAGCAGCTCGGCCTGAGCTACCTGGACACCGGCGCCCAGTACCGGGCGATCACCTGGTGGATGGTGAACAGCGGCATCGACCTCACCGACCCGACCGCGATCGCCGCGGTGGCCGGCAAGCCGGAGATCGTCTCGGGCACCGACCCGGTCAAGCCGACGATCACCGTCGACGGCGTGGACGTCTCCGGCCCGATCCGCACCGAGGAGGTCACCTCCAAGGTCAGCGCGGTCAGCGCGGTACCCGAGGTGCGGACCAGGATCAGCGAACTGCAGCGGACGCTGGCCCGCGCCGCCGCGCACGGCATCGTCGTCGAGGGCCGCGACATCGGCACGACCGTGCTGCCCGACGCCGACCTGAAGGTCTTCCTCACCGCCTCCCCGGAGGCCCGCGCGGCCCGCCGCAGCGGCGAGCTGAAGGGCGCCGACGTCAACGCCACCCGCGAGGCCCTGGTCAAGCGGGACGCCGCCGACTCGTCCCGCAAGACCTCGCCGCTCGCCAAGGCCGGTGACGCGGTCGAGGTGGACACCACCGAGCTGACGCTGGACCAGGTCATCGAGTGCGTCGTCACCCTCGTCGAGGAGAAGCGGGCCGCGAAGTGAGCGTTCCGTCGCAGCGCGGCGCCGAGACCGGACGGCGCATCGGGGTCGGCCTGATGTACGGGCTGTGGAAGCCGCGCGTGCTCGGCTCCTGGAAGCTGCCCGCGCAGGGCCCGGCGATCCTCGCCGTGAACCACTCGCACAACATCGACGGCCCGATGGTCATGGGCGTCTCGCCCCGGCCGACGCACTTCCTCATCAAGAAGGAGGCGTTCGTCGGGCCGCTCGACCCGTTCCTGACCCGGATCGGCCAGCTGAAGGTGGACCGCCAGTCCGCCGACCGGACCGCGATCACCCGGGCGCTCGGTGTGCTGGAGGCCGGGGGAGTGCTCGGCATCTTCCCCGAGGGCAGCCGCGGCGACGGCGACTTCGCCGCCCTGCGCGCCGGGCTCGCCTACTTCGCGGTGCGCTCCGGGGCGCCCATCGTCCCGGTGGCCGTACTGGGAAGCTCCGAGCGGCAGGGACGGTTGATAAAGGGGCTGCCCCCGCTGCGGTCCCGCGTCGACGTCGTCTTCGGCGACCCCTTCGAGGCGGGCGACGGCACCGGCCGGCGCACCCGCAAGGCCCTGGACGAGGCCACCGAGCGCATCCAGAAGCAGCTCGCCGGCCACCTGGAAAACGCCAGGCGTCTGACCGGACGCTAGGGCCTGTCCGGCGGATCAAGTCGGAGGAAAGCAGCGGTGCCCCTTATTCTCGGTTGAGCGGGGTGTGATGCGCGTGCCACACCCCGCGTCTCCGGCAGGATCCGCCGGACAGGCCCACAGGCCCTAGGGCGAGACTTAGTAGTGGATCAGCCCTTTCTGCGGCGGCCGGTCCACCGATCACCACGATGAACGACGAGGTACGGACTTCATGAACGACCACAGCCAGCCCGGCGACTCGGCTGAGCACGAGTACGACCACGGGGCGCTCGGTGACACCGAGTACGCGGAGTTCATGGAGCTCGCCGCCGAAGAGGGCTTCGACATCGAGGACGTCGAGGGCGCCATCGAGGCGGCCGGGCACGGCCCGCTGCCCGTCCTCGCCGTCGTGGGCCGCCCCAACGTCGGCAAGTCGACCCTGGTCAACCGCATCATCGGCCGCCGCGAGGCCGTCGTCGAGGACAAGCCCGGGGTCACCCGGGACCGCGTGACCTACGAGGCCGAGTGGGCGGGCCGCCGCTTCAAGGTCGTCGACACCGGCGGCTGGGAGCAGGACGTCCTCGGTATCGACGCCTCCGTGGCCGCCCAGGCCGAGTACGCGATCGAGGCGGCCGACGCGGTCGTCTTCGTCGTCGACGCCAAGGTCGGCGCGACCGACACCGACGAGGCGGTCGTACGGCTGCTGCGCAAGGCCGGCAAGCCGGTCGTGCTGGCCGCCAACAAGGTCGACGGCCCCAGCGGCGAGGCCGACGCGGCCTACCTGTGGTCCCTGGGCCTCGGCGAGCCGCACCCGGTCTCCGCCCTGCACGGCCGCGGTACCGGCGACATGCTCGACGCCGTCCTGGAGGCGCTGCCCGACGCGCCCGCGCAGACCTTCGGCGCCGCCGGGATCGGCGGCCCCCGCCGGATCGCCCTCATCGGCCGCCCGAACGTCGGCAAGTCCTCCCTCCTCAACAAGGTGGCGGGCGAGGAGCGGGTCGTCGTCAACGAGATCGCCGGCACCACCCGCGACCCGGTCGACGAGCTGATCGAACTGGGCGGGGTCACCTGGAAGTTCGTCGACACCGCCGGCATCCGCAAGCGCGTCCACCTGCAGCAGGGCGCCGACTACTACGCCTCGCTGCGCACCGCGGCCGCCGTCGAGAAGGCCGAGGTCGCGGTCATCCTGCTCGACGCCTCCGAGAACATCTCGGTTCAGGACCAGCGGATCGTCACCATGGCCGTCGAGGCGGGCCGCGCGGTCGTCCTCGCCTTCAACAAGTGGGACACCCTCGACGAGGAGCGCCGCTACTACCTGGAGCGCGAGATCGAGACCGAGCTCGGCCAGGTCGCCTGGGCTCCCCGGGTCAACGTCTCGGCCCGCACCGGCCGGCACATGGAGAAGCTGGTCCCCGCCATCGAGACCGCCCTCGCCGGCTGGGAGACCCGCGTTCCCACCGGCCGCCTGAACGCCTTCCTCGGCGAGCTGGTCTCGGCGCACCCGCACCCGGTCCGGGGCGGCAAGCAGCCGCGCATCCTGTTCGGCACCCAGGCCGGCACCAAGCCGCCGCGGTTCGTGCTGTTCGCCTCCGGCTTCATCGAGGCGGGCTACCGCCGCTTCATCGAGCGCCGGCTGCGCGAGGAGTTCGGCTTCGAGGGCACGCCGATCCATATCTCCGTGCGGGTGCGCGAGAAGCGCGGCGCGAAGAAGAAGTAGGAACGCAAGGGGAGAGGGGCGGCCACCGAATCCGGTGGCCCCCCCTCTCCCCTTGCGTCACATCCCCCGGCGCGGCGCCGGCGGAAGCGCCACCGGCACGGGTGCCATCCCGTTCTCCTGGGCACGCCCGAGCGTCCCGATCCGCTGCCACTGTGGCGGCTGCGGCTGCCCGCTGCTGCGGGCGCTGTAGGCACCCGCACTGTATGCGCTGTACGAGCTCCCCCCGTACGACCCCAGACCGTGGGTGCCGGTACTGAACGGGGCGGTGCCGAAGGCGACGAACCCCATGGACTCCTCCCCGCTGCGATCACCCGGCAGCGTACGGAAGGCCTTGACCCACTCCGTGTAGAGCGAGTCGTAGATCGGCGTGGCCGAGAGCCCGCCCGGGGCCTCCGGAGCCACCCGGGCAGCGGGAACGGCGGAGAAGGACGGCCGGTGGGGAGGAAGGTCGTATGCGTGCACGTATGTCCAAACGACCAGGCCTTCAAAGAGATGCGGCCCTGAGGCGCTCGTTCAGGGCGCTGGGGGTACCCCCGGCCGAAGGCTGGGGGAGGAACTGCGCGACCAGCCACGACGTACCCGCAGCCGCCCACGCGCCACAGCTGCCGCCCCTTCGGGCGCCTCTCAGACCCCGGCAAGCGGCAACGCCGCCGCCACCAGCTTCCCGTTCGCCGCCGCCTTGTCGATCGCGTCGCGCAGCAGATCCTCCCGGGGCTGCCGCCCGATCGACCCCACCGGCGCCGCGAACATCAGCACCTGCTGGTGCTTGTTGGCGGCCGCCCGCCACCCGTCGGTCACCTGCAGCGGCTGATGCGCCTGCCACCATGCCACCGGCTGCCCGCCCACCGGACCCGGCTGCAGCACCGCGTGCAGCTGACCCACCGCCAGCAGCACCGACCACCCGTGCAGTACCGGCGGCACCGCCGCCAGCTCCGGCACCGGCATGAAGCCCTGCTCGATGAGGAGCGGCAGGAAGTCGTCGCCCACCCCGTCCGTGCCGGGCCGCACGACCGGCGAGGTCGGCTCCACGACCAGCGCGGGGTGCAACTCCCCGGCGATCAGCACGAGTCCGCTGGTCACCCCGAGCACCGCCTGCTCGGGCACGGACTTCCGCGCTCCGCCGCCGGGCGCGCCGTCGCCGCTGATGGAGCGGACCGCGCCCTGCAGCTGCTCCTCGGTGACCTGGACGACCTGCGAGGGCAGGCAGGTGGCGTGGGCGAAGGCCAGGACGGCGGTCTCCTCGCCGATGAACAGGACGGTGCTGGTGCGCTCCTGTTCGGAGTCGCCCGGGGTGCGGCAGGACGTGCAGTCGTAGCTGCCGGGGGCGTTGTCTCCGGCGAGCAGCCGGTCGGCTTCTTCGTCGCCGATCTCGGCGCGTACCTCGTCGCTGACGTCGAGCATGCGCGGCACGGTGGCTCCCTCGGGATGCGGTACGTGAAGGCCCGGGTCGCTCCCGGTCCGTGAGCCCCCGGGGTTGCGGGCTCATGAAGAAGACAACGGGCGATCTGTGGTGGGGGTCACGCATTGGGGGGATCGGGATCGAACCATCCACTGCGCAGGGTCACCCGTCGTGCGGAATCCGGCACTCCCCGTCAACTCTTCGCAAGCCAAAGGAGTTTGACGCGGTGAAGTGAATCACAGATCCGTCGAACCCGTGGTCGACAAATCACGAAATCCTGGAATGTAGTGGGTGGCTGGAAATCGCCGCTACCCACGGTAACACCGAACTGGCCTGGCCCGACAGGGAGTTGGTTGATTTCGGGCGTTCCCGATCTCTAGATTCCTCCGCCGTGTGCAGCGAGCACCGCTCGGGTACGTCCGCCGGCCGGCACCAGGCAGAGCACCACCGCAGTACCGGCCGCGGCGGACGGGGCGAGCGCGAGGAACCGCGTCCATTGCGCGGGGACCGCGTCCCGCCCGGGGGACCCCGGGTACGTGGAGAGGGAAATACATGTCCGAGTGTGCCGATACCACCCGTGAGACCGCCGCGAACAAGAACGGCTCCCGCAAGGGCCGTACGACGGCCGCCCTGGCCGGAGCGGCGCTGCTCGCCCCGCTGGGCCTGCTGGCAGCCACCGGCAACGCCGCGGCGGCGGACAACGGAGTGTGGGACCGCATCGCCCAGTGCGAGAGCGGCGGCAACTGGCACATCAACACCGGCAACGGCTACTACGGCGGACTCCAGTTCTCCGCCTCCACCTGGCGCGCGTACGGCGGCACCGCCTACGCGGCGACGGCCGACCAGGCCTCCAGGGAAGCGCAGATCGCCGTCGCCACCAAGGTCCAGCACGCCCAGGGCTGGGGCGCGTGGCCGGTCTGCTCGGGGCGGGCCGGGGCGACCGGCTCGGCGCCCGAGAGCGCCTCGGCGAGCACGAGGAGCAGCACGGAGTCGGCGACCAGGTCGACGAAGTCGTCGGCAACGTCGACCATCCGGAAGTCGGCCCCCGCGGCGAAGGCGCCGCAGCGCTCGACGGCAGGCACCGGCCGCACCTCGGCCAAGGGCGACTACACCGTCCGAGAGGGCGACACCCTGAGCCGGATCGCCGAGCGGCACGGCACCACCTGGCAGCGCCTCTACGCCGCCAACAGGGCCGTCATCGGCGACGACCCGAACCTGATCATGCCCGGGCAGCGCCTCGCGCTCTGACGCGAACCCCTGCCCCGCACCACTCTGCCCCGCCCGGTCCGACCGGGCGGGGCTCGGTGCGTTTTGTGGGGGCATGTACATGCTCCGAATGGGGGTGAGTGCCCGTATGTGAGGGCGATTCACGTGCGGACGGCACGCTCCGAGTTCACGTTGCCGCAACGCCGGTCCTACCCGCGTGGTACGGGGGTTCTGTGCCGAACCGGTGAATCTCTTATGCGGTGTCAGCTTCGGCGCGGACCGTCGGAATCGAAATGGAATGCAGGCGCCGGAGCGTCCCGGATCCCCGCTCCCGGCTCTTTCCGGCGGCTTTTCGGAAGACCCTACCGGCATCGGGGAATTGCGCTCGAATGCGCCAGGAAGACGCAGGGAACCGCTCATACGTGTGACGGAGTTCGACCGAAACGCGTGTCGTGGTTCTGTGACAGAAGTGTGACCGGGGGCGGACGCGGGACTCCGGCTTCCGCCGCCGCCGGAAGCGGCCTAGCGTGGGCGGCATGGCACCGGACACCGCTCCGCCGACGGAGCCCCAGGACAGCCCGCAAGGGTACGTAGGCCGCGACGCGGGCGACGCGGAACGGCTCGCCCGGCAGCGCGGATGGACCACCGTGCGCTCGCTGCCGCCGGGCGCGATCATCACCATGGAGTACCGGCAGGGGCGGCTCAACTTCGAGGTACGGGACGGCGTGGTGGCGCGCGCCTGGAAGGGCTGACCGTACGACGGTGAAGGCCCCGGTTCCCGCAGTGGGGAACCGGGGCCTTCGCGGTGCCGGGGGCCGGCTGTGCGTACCTGACCCCGCCGACGCCTCCGTACGGCCGTCAGCCGCCCGTCAGCGGGCGGGCCGCCTGGGCGGGGGTGCCGCGCGGCGGCCGCTCGGGGTGCTGCGGACGACGGCTGCCCACCGGGGTCACCGGGGTGCGCTCCGAGCGGGCCGTGTGCGGGCCGGGCGCCAGGTGGATCGGGGCCCTGGGCGGACGGGACAGGGAGACCGGTTCACGTTCCGGCGCCGCCTGCTCGACGGGCGCCGGGCGCGGCTTGAGGACCACCGGCACCGGGACCGCTGCGGGCACCGTGCTGCCGCGGCGGGCGCGCCAGCGGTCGCGCAGGTCGAAGAGCCAGGTCTCGGCGGTGGCGATGAACGGCTCGCACCACGGCAGCGCCAGCAGGATCAGCAGCCCCGCCGCCCAGCCCAGCAACACGTCGCTCAGCCAGTGCGTACCGAGGTAGACGGTGGACATGCCGACGCCGAGGGAGGTGACAGCCGAGGCGGCGGAGAGCCAGCGGCGGGCTCTCGGGGTGGAGGCCAGATATGCCAGAATTCCCCAGGTCACCACCGCGTTGGCGGTGTGTCCGCTGGGGAATATATCGCCGCCGAGGCCCATCTCGTTCGAGCCGATGACGGTCGCGTAGTGCGGTCCGAGGCGCCCCATGCCGAGCTTGGCGGCGCCGACCGTGATGTTGAGCAGCAGCAGCGAGGCGCCGAGGGTGAGCAGCGGGCGCAGGGTGTGCTGCCGCCATGAACGCCAGCCCAGCCAGGCCGCGACCATCACGGCGGTCGGGCCGCGCTGGCCGAGGACCACGTAGTAGTCGACGAACCAGTGGATTCCCGCCCACTGCTGGTACGGCCGGAAGAACATGACCTGCCAGTCGAGCCGGACCAGCCAGGACGTGATCACGACGGCCCACACGATCGCCAGGTAGAAGGCGAGGGTCGCGGTGAACAACACGACCCGGTGCCGGCTCATCTTCGGCACATCAATGTGGGCCGGCCGTTCCGGCTCACGGTCCAGCCTGGCGAACACCCGGTCCAGACGGGTGAGGTTTCGTTCGGTACGCACCCAATCGACGTTACAGCGAGTGAGCTCTGTTCCCGGACGAAACAGCGGCTTTGTGATGACGATGTGATGTGGGAAACCTCTCAGGAGGTCTCCGAATTCTAAGGATTCCGTAATCCGCGGCGGGTCCGCCCTTCAATTCCTTTGATCATGTCGGGTCGCCGTTTTATGGCACTTATGAATTCGTTAACCAAAGCATGGGGTGGAATTCTCCCGCTGCTCATCGGGGCCACCGCAATGATCATGGAGGTCCGGAGCCGTTCAGCCAGAACGCGCCATAGACCGCCGAGGCCACCGCCACACCCGCCGTGACCAGCGCCGATCTGCCGGTGCGCAGCCGGGCGAGGGCCCCGGCGAGGGGCAGCAGCACCGGGAAGGCCGGCATCAGCAGCCGCGGCTTGGACCCGAAGTAGCTCGACGCGCACAGCGCGAGTGCGAGGACGACACCCGTGTAGACCAGCAGGGGCAGCGGTTGCCGCTGGCGGACGCCGGTCACGTAGAGCCACAGCAGCAGGCCGACGCCGAGGATCAAACCCGCTCCGGCGAGAGCGGACGGAAATGACGTGAACTTGTCGGCCGTGAAGCGCGCGAACGCATAGCCGCCGTCGAAGCCGTTGCGCCAGCCCGCCTGGACGTCCAGGTAGCCGAGTGGACCCCGGCCGGTGCGGTGGCCGACCCACAGGACATAGGCGGCGGCGCCGACGGGGGCGAGGAGCATGCCGAGGACGCGGCGCCAGGCGGGGGCGGCGGGGGCGGCAGTGGTGGTGACGTGGGGGGCGCGTGCTGCCTGTGGTGCGCCGGTTGCCCGAGCCCGTCCGGCCGCGTCGGGGGCGCGTTCGGTGACATGCGCGCCGTCCGGCTGCGCCGTACCACCGTCCCGCGCGCCCCTGCCGCGATCCCGCACGAACGAGACCACCGCCGCCGCCCACACCGCCGCCACCACGGCGAGCCCCACCGGCCGGGTCAGTCCCGCCAGCGCGGCCAGCACCCCGGCGGCCACCCACCGGCCGGTCAGCACCGCGTACAGCGACCACGCGGCCAGCGCCGTGAACAGCGACTCGCTGTACGCCATCGACTGCACGATCCCGACGGGCAGCACGGCCCACACCAGCACCGCGCAGACCCCCACCCGCCGGCCGTACACGACGTCCGTGACCGCGAAGATCCCCCAGGCCGCGGCGAGCGAGGCGAGCAGGCTCACCGTGAAGCCGGCGTCGGCGTACGACAGGGGAGCGAGCGCGTGCAACAGGCGCTCAAGCCAGGGCAGCAGCGGGAAGAAGGCCAGGTTGGAGTGGACGTCGCCGTTCGGGAGCCGCACCTGGTAGCCGTAGCCCAGTTCGGCGACCCGCGTGTACCACAGCGAGTCCCAGCGTGCCGTCAACAAGGTGTAAGCGCTCTTGCCCCGTGCCGCGCTCCACCCGGCCAGCACGGCCAGGCCGAGGGCGCGTACGGCCGCGTACCCGAGCAGAGCCGGCGCCGCCCGGCGCAGGGCGGGGGTGTGCGGTGCCGCCACGGGCGTTTCAAGATCGGTCACGGCCTCGATTATCGACGGGCCGCGGAACCACGGGGTTCGCGCGGGCGGGGTGCGGAGCGAGGAGGTGGCGTACGCCACTGCCCCGCGGCGGCGTGATCAGCGCCCTGCAAGGGGCGCGGGGAACTGCGCGACCGGCCACGACGGACCGCGGGGGCCACGGCGCTTCGGGCCCGGCCGCAGACCGGTGGGGGCTGAGCGCGCAGTGCCCCGCGCTCCTTTGCCCCGCGCCGCAGTCGGCGCGGGGCAGTGGCGTACGCCACATGAGTTCTCCGGAGCGTGTGAGAGGTCCGCCACGTGCCCCCGCAGCGGACTCGCGTACGCTGACATGTCACTCGCGTTCGTCCGCGCGGGCCGGAGACCCCGCTCCTCTCCGGCCGTACGACGGGGAGTCCCCACCCCGCCGGTCCGCCCACGCGAGTGACCATCTGGGAGGTACGTACATGTCCGGGACGACCACGGCCGCCGTACGACCGCGCCGTCGTGCGGTGTCCAGGGCCGCTGCCGGTGCCAACCGCTGGGTCGTCCTCGTCGTCCTCTGCGTCAGCCTGCTGCTGGTCGCCCTCGACGCGACCGTGCTGCACGTCGCGATGCCCTCCGTCACCGAGGACCTCAAGCCCGGCGCCATCGAACTGCTCTGGATCGTCGACGTCTACCCGCTCGTCTGCGCCTCGCTGCTGATCCTCTTCGGCACGCTCGGCGACCGGGTGGGCCGGCGGCGCGTCCTCCTCCTCGGCTACACCCTCTTCGGCATCGCCTCCGCGGCGGCCGCCCTCGCGCCGAGCGCGGCGGCGTTGATCGGGGCCCGGGCGCTGCTCGGGGTCGGCGGCGCGATGATCATGCCCGCGACCCTCTCCATCCTCCGGGCGGTCTTCCCCGACCGGCGTGAGCGGGCCCTCGCGATCGGTATCTGGAGCGCGGTGGCGGCGGTCGGTGCGGCCGTCGGCCCCCTCCTCGGCGGCTTCCTCCTCGAACATTTCTGGTGGGGCTCCGTCTTCCTGGTCAACATCCCGCTGATGCTGGTGAGCCTTCCTGTCGGGCGTCTCCTCCTCCCCGAGTCCCACGGCGACCGCGACGGCCCCTGGGACGTGCTCGGCGCGCTGATGGCGGCGGTCGGCCTGTTCGGCGTGGTGTTCGCGGTGAAGCGCCTCGGCGGCGGCGAGCCGGCGGGCAGTGCGCTGACGGTGGCACCGCTCGTGCTCGGCGCGCTGCTGCTGGTGCTGTTCGTACGACGGCAACGGCGGCGGACGTTCCCGCTGGTCGACCTGAAGATGTTCGCGCGGCCGGCGTTCTGCACGGCGGTGGGCTGCATCGTGCTGGCGATGCTGGCGCTGGTGGGTCTCGAACTGATCGCCGCGCAGTACCTGCAACTGGTGCTGGGCCTCTCGCCCTTGCAGACGGGGCTGCGGCTGCTGCCGCTGACGCTCGCCGCGATGGCGGCGGGGCTGGCCGGGGCGCGCCTGCTGCGGCGGTTCGGGCCGCGCCGGATGGTGTGCTTCGGCTTCTGCCTGACCGCGGCGGCGGTGCTCACGCTGACGCCGATGGGCGGGACCGACAACGCCGGTCTGCTGCTCCTCGGCTTCCTGCTGCTCGGCTTCGGCCTGGAGACCACGCTCTTCGGGGCGTACGAGTCGATGCTGAGCGAGGCGCCGGCGGCGCAGGCCGGCGGGGCGGCGGCGATCGGCGAGACGTCGTACCAGCTGGGCGCCGGGATCGGGATCGCGCTCCTCGGCAGCGTGATGAACGCGGCGTACGCGCCGGGGCTGGCCGGGGTGCCGGGGGTGCCGGCGTCGGCGTCCGCGTCCGCGGGGCGTTCACTGGGCGAGGCGTACGAGGTGGCCGGGCGGCTGGGCGGGTCGGCGGGGGCGGCGTTGCGGCGGGCGGCGCGGGACTCCTATGTGCACGGGCTGCATGTGACGTTGCTGGTGAGTGCGGGGTTGTTGCTGCTGGGGGCGGTGATGGCGCTGCGCCTGCCGCGGGCGATGCAGTGCGAGGACGCCGCGGCGTCGGTGGACCTCCCTGCCCCGAGAGAGGCGGAACGCTCCCGCGTCTCCGCGTAGCCGACCGGGGCCTTCGCCGTCGGTGGGGGCGACCCGTGGGGGTGGGTCGCCATTGGCGGGTGCGGGTCAGAACTTCTCCCATCCACGCACCGCCCGTGCGGGTTGGGGGAGGGGTGGGGCGACCTGTGGGGGTGGTTCGCCGTCGGCGGGTGCGGGTGCGGGTGCGGGTGCGGGTGCGGGTGCGGGGGTGGAGGTGGGCGGTGGATTCGTGGATGGGCGTGTGCGTGTGGTTGCCGACGGTGAGGGCGTGCCACGGGAGAGTTCGCCTTCTGAGGTGACCCGCACGGGTGGTGCGTGGGTACGGGAACAGGGAGACTGCAACTAGCGCTGCTAGTTTTGGGAGGGTTCTGAATGTCCGCGTCCGTGAAGCTGCCTCCGTTCGATGCCGGTGACCCGCTCGGGATCGACGATCTTCTGGAGCCGGAGGATCTCGCCGTACGGGAGACCGTGCGGAGCTGGGCGGCGGATCGGGTGCTGCCGTTCGTCGCCGAGTGGTACGAGAGCGGGGAGCTGCCCGGCATCAGGGAGCTCGCGAAGGAGCTCGGGTCGATCGGGGCCCTCGGGATGTCGCTCAGCGGGTACGGGTGCGCCGGTGCTTCCGCCGTGCAGTACGGGCTCGCCTGCCTGGAGCTGGAGGCCGCCGACTCGGGGATCCGGTCCCTCGTGTCCGTGCAGGGCTCGCTCGCCATGTACGCGATCCACCGGTTCGGGAGCGAGGAGCAGAAGCAGCGGTGGCTGCCGGGCATGGCCGCCGGTGACGTCATCGGGTGCTTCGGGCTCACCGAGCCGGACCACGGGTCCGACCCCGCCGCCATGCGGACGTACGCCCGGCGCGACGCCGGCGGCGACTGGGTGCTGAGCGGGCGGAAGATGTGGATCACCAACGGGTCGGTCGCGGGCGTCGCCGTCGTGTGGGCGCAGACGGACAACGGGATCCGGGGGTTCGCCGTGCCCACGGACACACCCGGGTTCTCGGCGCCGGAGATCAAGCACAAGTGGTCGCTGCGGGCCAGCGTCACCAGCGAGCTGGTGATGGACGACGTGCGGCTGCCCGCCGATGCCGTGCTGCCCGAGGTCACCGGACTCAAGGGGCCGCTCAGCTGTCTGTCGCACGCCCGGTACGGGATCGTGTGGGGCGCCATGGGCGCGGCACGCACCTGCTTCGAGACCGCCGTCGACTACGCGAAGTCACGCGAGCAGTTCGGCCGCCCCATCGGCGGCTTCCAGCTCACCCAGGCCAAGCTCGCCGACATGGCCGTCGAACTGCACAAGGGGATCCTGCTCGCCCATCACCTGGGGCGGCGGATGGATGCCGGTCGCCTGCGTCCCGAGCAGGTCAGCTTCGGCAAGCTCAACAACGTACGCGAGGCCATCGAGATCTGCCGTA
The DNA here is from genome assembly GCF_042894765.1 of Streptomyces sp. NPDC001507. Classification (NCBI taxonomy): domain Bacteria; kingdom Bacillati; phylum Actinomycetota; class Actinomycetes; order Kitasatosporales; family Streptomycetaceae; genus Streptomyces; species Streptomyces sp. NPDC001507. The sequence continues at coordinate 472,823 of NZ_JBIAVV010000008.1, read as the reverse complement.
CCGCGCGGACGATCCTCGGGGCGAACGGGATCTCGCTGGAGTACCCCGTGATGCGGCACGCGACCAACCTCGAGTCGGTGCTCACCTACGAGGGCACCGTCGAGATGCACCAGCTGGTGCTGGGCAAGGCACTCACCGGACTCGACGCCTTCCGGTGAACCCCGCGGCGGGGGCAGGGCCGGTGAAGGCCCTGCCTCAGCTCTGGTTGAAGAAGCCGTCCTCGCGGCGCCTGGCCGGCTCACCGCTGACGATCTCGGTGTTCGCGGGGGTCAGCAGGAAGACCCGGTTGGCGACCCGCTCGATCGTGCCGCGCAGGCCGAAGGTCAGCCCGGCCGCGAAGTCGACGACACGCTTGGCGTCGCCCGGCTCCATGGCCGTGAGGTTCACGATGACCGGCACGCCCTCGCGGAACAGCTCGCCGATCGCGCGGGCGTCCCGGAAGCTGTCCGGGGTGACCGTGCCGATCCGGCGGCCCTTCTCCTCGGCGGTGTCCGTGGCCACCTTGACCCGCGGGTCGGTGACCCAGGCATCCCCGGGCTGCTCGGTCCCTTCGGAGTAGTCGTCGTCGTAGTAGCGCTCGTCATCGTTGTCGTCGACGAGGCCGAGCCAGGCACTCGCCTTGCGTACCGATCCCATGGACGCCTCCTCTCACAGCGGTCTTTCTTGCTTCCGCATCCCTATGGTCGTCCATGATGCGGATGTCGCGCCAAGTGGATAGACGCCGCACGGGGGGTTTGTGACGGTACTGGTGCAGAGCCAAAACGTCGAGAGCCCAGGTACCCCAAGGGCGTTAGCTCACACGTCTGCTGACTGAGAGTGAAATATGATTGTTCCCGGCGTACGGGTGATGGGCGGTGCGTCCGGGTGAACGGGCGGAGGCGGTCCGAAGTCCCCTTGTCGCGCCTTCCGGGCCTCTTCGGGCTGCCTCCGGGGGCGGTCTGACGCACACTCAGGAGAACCTCGCCCGCGCGGGTGCGGCGGCGGGCGGCGTCAACCGGGGTGAGGGCCGTCACCGTATACGGAAGTGCGGCGCCGGGGCCGCCGTCTCGGGATTCGCCTTGATCCTGTTTCCGTGACGTAAAACAAAAACATGATCGGGTGACCGCTGCCCGAAGAGGTTCGTTGGCCGGAGCGCAGAACCATTTTTCCCCGGGTTCCGCACCTTCATCAACTCGCCTCGTGATGAAGGCACTCCACCAATCGCACCGGGCTCCTGAGGGTCCTGGCCCTGGCCCTCGCCGTCCTGCTGACGCTGCCGGGCGTCGCGGCCGCCGAGCAGATCTCCGCCCACCGCAACGCCTCGGCCGAAGGCCACCGACGCCGCCCGCGGCCGGCTCGGCCTCGGAGGAGTACCGCCGGGTCACCCTGCGCCGGGTGGAGCCGGCCCGCCTCACCGGCGCGGTCGTCGCGAGATCGCCCATCTCCTCGCCGAGCTGATCGGGAACGTGCTCAGCTTCTCCCCACCGGACAGACCACGACGACCGTGGCGCTCGACTCCGGCCGGATCACGCTGGACCCCGCTGTCGCGCTGTACCTGTTGGGACGCCCGGGCGCCTTTCGCTTCGACGGCGCGCGGGTTGTGTGGCGAGTGCTGGTTGTGTGTGGTTGCTCGCGCAGTTCCCCGCGCCCTTTACGGGGCGCGTGAACTGGGCGTTTGTTGCGAGGGAGGGGGTGTGCGTGTGAAGGCGAAGGGGGAACGCGGGGAGTCCCCGCTGTTCGCGGGGCGCAGGGGGTCAGCTCAACAGGAACAGGACCACACTCGACCGAAGTCGATGTGGGAGCGGGTGACCAGCCACTGCTGCGGATGCATGGGCCAAGTGGAACAGGTCTCCGGTTTTCCGTCAACTGACCTGAGACGCGCCGCTCACACTCTGGACACCCTTGACAACGAGGGGAAACGGCACCGTAGAGTCGACGGACGGCCCTGCTGAGGGGCTCGGCCGTAAGAGCGCCGTACTCCGGCGCTCCGTGTGAAGGCACCCGCACCCCCGTGTGCGCGTCCACCGTGTTCGATTGATCCGCCACGGAGCCTTCGCATGTCTTCCGAGACCCTTGCCACAACCGCCACCCTCCCCGCCTTCGGCATACCCGGGCCCGGGGCTGCCCGATGAGACCCCAGTTGGTGATCGTGGGAGCCGGGCCGCGCGGGACCGGACTCCTGGAGCGGATCGCAGCAAACGCGCCCGAGCTGTACGCCGGTCCGGGTCTCGACATCCACCTGGTCGACCCGCATCCGCCGGGCGCCGGACGCATCTGGCGGGCCGCCCAGTCGCCGCTGCTGTGGATGAACTCGCACGCCGAGGACGTCACCATGTTCACGGACGAGACCGTGCGGATGGCCGGGCCGGTGCGGGAGGGACCCACCCTGCACGAGTGGGCGGGCCTGGACGGCCGCACCTTCGCCGACCGGCAGATCCAGGGCCGCTACCTGCGCCACGTCCACGACCGCGCCGTCGCCGACCTCCCGGACGGCATCACCGTCCACCACCACCCGCGCCGGGCCCTGCGGGTCAGCGGGCCGCGCGAGGGCCGCCAGCAGGTCTGGCTGGAGGGCCGGCCGCGTCCGCTCCTCGCCGACCTCGTCGTCCTCGCCCTCGGCCACCTGGACGCCGAACTCGACCCGGAACAGGCGGCGTTGGCCGCGTACGCCGACGCGCACGGCCTGGTCCACCTGCCGCCCGACTTCACGGCCGACAGCGACCTGTCCGCGCTGCGGCCCGGCGAACCGGTGCTCGTGCGGGGATTCGGGCTCGCCTTCGTCGACCTGATGGTCCTGCTCACCGAGGGGCGGGGCGGCCACTACGACGGCGACACCTACGTGCCGTCCGGGCAGGAGCCGGTGCTGTACGTCGGGTCGCGGCGCGGCGTGCCGTACCACTCGAAGATCGGGTACGACTGGACCGGCGAACGCCCGCCGCTGCCCCGCTTCCTCGGCCCCGGCGAGATCGACGCACTGCTCGCCCGGCCGGACGGCTTCGACTTCCGGCGGGACGTGTGGCCGCTGGTGGCGAAGGAGCTGGGCTTCGCCCACTACCACCGGCTGTTCACCGTCCACCCGGAGCGGACGGCCGTCGCCTGGCGGGACTTCGAGGAGAAGTACGCCGCCGCCGAGGGCGAGGCGGAAGTGCGGGCGCTGGTGGCGGCCGCCGTACCCGATCCGGCCGACCGTCTCGACCTCGCGGCCCTGGACCACCCGCTGGACGGGGTGCGGTACGGGTCCCACGAGGAGTTCCAGGAGGAGCTGCGCGGCTACATCGAGGCGGACCTGGACCGCAGGCACGACCCCGCGTACAGCGCAGACCTGGCGGTCTTCCTCGGACTGCTCTCCGTCTACGGGCAGCTGGTCCGCCTCGGCGACATCGGCTCCTGGTGGCACGGGTTCTTCAGCTACCTCGCCTCCGGGCCGCCCGGCCCCCGGCTGCGGCAGATGCTTGCGCTGTCCCGGGCGGGGGTGCTGCGGTTCGTCGGCGCCGGGATGACGGTGACGGCCGAGGACGGGGTGTTCCGGGCGTCCGCCGACACGGTGCCCGGGTTCGCGGTGGAGGCGCGGGCACTTGTCGAGGCGCGGCTGCCCGAACCCACCGTGGGGCGGGCCCGGGACGCGTTGCTGCGCGGGCTGCCCGCCGACGAGGCCGCCGAGACCGCCGACGGGCTGCTCAGGGTGGACCCCGCCGACGGGCGGATCCTCGACGGGGCCGGGCGGCCGCATCCCCGGCGGTTCGCGCTCGGGCCGTTCACGAACGGCCGTACGCCCGGCGCGTTCACCCGGCCGCGCACCGGAGGGCCCGCGTTCCGGCAGAACGACGCCACGGCGCGCGCGGCCCTCGCCTTCCTGGCCGACCTGGCGGGAGTCGGGTCATGAGCGGGCGGCACGGCCGGCGCACGTCTGTCTTACAGGCTGTCCTACAGGGAGGTTGTTCGTGGTGATGACCGGCTCGTACGGCCGGGGGCTGCTGCATCTGGCCGCCGCGGTGGACCAGGCCGGCGTGTTCGACGCGGAGCGCTGCGTCGAGCTGGTGCGGCTGGCCGAGAGCGGCGGACTGGACTTCGTGACGCTCGACGACCGGTTCGGGTGGCCGGAGACCGACGCGGTCGGCGCGCTGGCGCAGGTGGCCCCGGCCACCCGGCGGATCGGGCTGGTGCCGGTGACGGCCGGCCCCGAGGCTGCAGTCGCCCACCTCGACGGGGTGAGCCGGGGCCGGGCCGGCCGGTGGACCGAGACCCCGGGGCCCGCGCCGGAGCAGCCGGTCCGGGTGGCCGACGCCACCGAGCCCGCCGCCCGGCAGGCCGTCGCCCGGTATGCCGACGTCGCCCTGGTGCGGGCCGCGAGCTCCGCGCAGGCCGCCGCCGTTCGGGAGGAACTGCGGAGGCAGGCGCAGGAGTTCGGGCGGGAGCCGGAGGCCCTGCGGGTGCTGGTGAGCCTCCTGGTGGATCTGGGCGACGGGGAGCGCGCGGCCGAGCCGGGGCACGGTGGCGGCGGCCCCCGGCAGACCGTGCAGGGGCCGCTGTACCGGGGTGGTCCGGTGGATCTGGCGGAGCTGGTCGCCGGCTGGCACGGCGAGGGCGCCACCGACGGCTTCCACCTGGTCCCCGCCGAGCCGCGCCGCGACCTGGAGCGTCTGGTCAACGGCACCGTGGCGCTCCTTCAGCACCGCGGCCTGTTCCGCACCTTCTACCCGGGCAGCACCCTGCGCGAGCACCTCGGCCTCGCCCGGCCCGCCGGGCAACTCGCGGCGCCGTGAAATACCTTGCGCAGAGGAGAGACATGACAGGAACGACGATGAAGGCGACGGAAGGACTGAACGTATGAACGCGGACGCGGCCGGGGACTGGAAGCGCTGGCACGCACACCGTGAGGAGACGGTGTCGGCGCCGTACGGGCCGCTCGCGCTGGTCGGCAGTCACTGGATCGAGGACCATCCGGACGGCCGGCTCCCCGCCCTCCCCGGGATCTGGGCGGCCGACGGGGACGGCGTCGTGCTCACCGCGACGGCGGCCGACGGCCTGGCCCTGGACGGCGAGCCCTTCGCCGGCGAGGTCCGGCTCGCCGCCGACCCCGAACCCTCGGCCCGGGTCACGCTCGGCGAGCGCCGGCTGGTCGTCCTGGTCCGCGAGGGCATATGGGGGGTACGGGAGTACGACCCGGCCGCCGGGGCCCGCCGCTCTTTCCGGGGCATCGACGCCACCCCGTACGACCCGCGCTGGTCGGTCCCGGGACGCTTCACGCCGTACGCCGGCCACCCGCGCACCGTGCGCGTCGGCACCGCGGACGGAGTGGAGCGCGCCCTCGTGCTCGCCGGGGAGCTCGGCTTCACCCTGGCCGGGCGGGAGCTGACGCTTCAGGTCGCCGAGCAGCCCGACGGCCGGCTGTGGGCGGTGTTCGCCGACACCACCGGCGGAGCCGGCGGCTTCCGGTTCAGGTTCCTCTATTCGGCCGCCCCGGCCGCCGACGGCTCCACCACCGTCGACTTCAACCGGGCGCAGCTGCCGCAGTGCGCCTTCGCGGACCACTTCATCTGCCCTTTCCCGCCGCCGGGCAACACGCTGGACCTCGCCGTCGAGGCGGGGGAGCGGAAGCTCGCCTGAGGCATCCGGCGGACATTCGACGGATATTCGACGGACACGGTCAGGGCGTCAACTCGCCCGGACCACGACGAGATCGCACAAAGTCGGCACGGTTCGAACACGGTCGCACGGCCGAAAGGCACCCTTGCGGGTACCGGTCGTTCGCCCGAATACTCCCCCACAGCGCTTGTCAGGGGCATTGCGTGTCCGAAAACCGGGCGCCACCCACTGGCTGCGCCTCACGGGCCCCGACCCCACGCGGGCCCCCGACTTCCCCTGGGAGGGAACGACAAGTGAGGATCAAGCGCACGACCCCCCGCAGCGGTATCGCGAGACGGACCCGGCTGATCGCCGTGGCCTCCGGTTTCCTGGCCGCGGCAGCGTTCGCCGTCCCCACCGCGAGCGCGAGTGACGTTCACACCTTCAGCACCACCGAACTGAAGGCCGTGAACAGCTCCGTCCTGAAGGCGGACGTCCCCGGCACCGCCTGGGCCGTCGACAGCAAGACCAACCGTGTCGTCGTCACCGTCGACTCCACGGTCTCCAACGCCGAGATCGCCAAGATCAAGCGGCAGGCGGGCGTCAACTCCGGCGCGCTCACCATCAAGCACACCCCCGGCACCTTCAAGAAGCTGATCACCGGCGGCGACGCCATCTACGGCGGCTCCTACCGCTGCTCGCTCGGCTTCAACGTGCACAGCGGCAGCACGTACTACTTCCTGACCGCCGGGCACTGCGGTCAGGTGGCCTCGACCTGGTACAGCAACTCCGGCCACACCACGGTCCTGGGCACGAACGTCAGCTACAGCTTCCCCGGCAACGACTTCGCGCTGGTGAAGTACACCAACAGCTCGATCGCGCACCCGAGCGCGGTCGGCAGCCAGACCATCTCCAGCGCGGCCACGCCCAGCGTCGGGACGACGGTGTACCGCCGCGGTTCGACCACCGGCACCCACAGCGGCCGGGTCACCGCGCTCAACGCCACCGTCAACTACGGCAGCGGTGACATCGTCTACGGCCTGATCCAGACCACGGTCTGCGCCGAGGGCGGCGACAGCGGCGGCCCGCTCTACGGTGGTTCCGTCGCCTACGGTCTGACCTCCGGCGGCAGCGGCGACTGCACCTCCGGCGGTACGACCTTCTTCCAGCCGGTCACCGAGGCGCTGAGCTACTACGGTGTGAGCGTCGGCTGACGATCCTCCCGGACCGGTTCTCCCGGTGGGCCCCCGTACGCAACCGGCGTGCGGGGGCTCCCTTTTGACGGGGTGCCGGAGTTACCGTCGAAGGACCATTGGAGTCACCCCCTGGGGGTCGGCATGGTCGAGGCGTTGGTGGCGGCCGGGGCCGCTCTCGTGTCCGTCGGAGCGGTCTACGCGCTGGCCGCGGCACGGGTCGTCAGGCAGTACGAACGGGGTGTGGTGTTCCGCCTCGGCCGGCTGCGACCGGAGGTGCGCGAGCCCGGGTTCACCATGATCGTCCCGTTCGTGGACCGGCTCCAGAAGGTCAACATGCAGATCGTCACGATGCCGGTGCCCGCGCAGGAGGGCATCACCCGGGACAACGTGACCGTACGCGTCGACGCCGTCGTCTACTTCAAGGTGACCGCGCCCGCCGAGGCGGTGGTCCGGGTCGAGGACTACCGGTTCGCGGTCTCGCAGATGGCGCAGACCTCGCTGCGGTCCATCATCGGCAAGAGCGAGCTGGACGACCTGCTGTCCAACCGGGAGAAGCTCAACCAGGGCCTGGAGCTGATGATCGACAGCCCGGCCGTGGAGTGGGGCGTCACCATCGACCGCGTCGAGATCAAGGACGTCTCACTGCCCGAGACCATGAAGCGGTCCATGGCCCGGCAGGCCGAGGCCGACCGGGAGCGCCGGGCCCGCGTCATCAACGCCGACGCCGAACTGCAGGCGTCCAAGAAGCTCGCGGAGGCGGCGAAGGAGATGTCGGAGCAGCCCGCCGCGCTCCAGCTGCGGCTGCTGCAGACGGTGGTGGCGGTCGCCGCCGAGAAGAACTCGACGCTGGTGCTGCCGTTCCCGGTGGAGCTGCTGAGGTTCCTGGAGCGGGCGCAGCAGCAACTGCCCCCGGCGGCCGGGGCCGAGGGTGCCAGCGGGGCCCAAGGGGCGGCGGGGGCGAATTCCGGCCAGGGGTAGCCGGAGGAGGGCGCCGATGGACGTCACGGTCGGCCGCCCGTTGCTCGCACGCGGTGTTTGCAGTGCGAATCCTCCTGGGGTGACCGGCGGCCGTGCACGATCCGTGCACGGGGGGCGCACAACATCCGCGCACACGAGACCTGAAGTCGACCTTGTGTGCTCCCTGTGGGTCTCGGAATAGTGGGCGGCCGTCAACCAGCCTTCCGGCCCTCAAGGTCCCCACAACCTTGCGGGCCGACCCCCCACAGGAGGACATGAGTTGAAGCACCGACGCATACCCCGGCGCCGGGCGGCGCTCGCCGGCGCGGGTGTCGCCGCGCTCGTCGCCGCCGGAGTGACCTTCCAGAGTGCGAACGCGAGCGAGCCCGCCAAGTCCGCCGCACCGCAGATCCTGTCCGCCCCCGCGGCCGGAAAGCTCGCCTCGACGCTCGCCGCCGGCCTCGGCACCGACGCGGCGGGCACCTACTACGACGCCCGGTCGAAGAACCTCGTCGTCAACGTGGTCGACGACACCGCCGCCAAGGCCGTCGAGGCGGCCGGGGCCAAGGCGAGACTCGTCGCCAACTCCCTCGCCGAACTCGACGGCGCGCGCACCACCCTGAAGCAGAACGTGACCATCCCCGGCACCTCGTGGGCGACCGACCCGGTCGGCAACAAGGTCGTCGTCACCGCCGACCGGACGGTCACCGGGGCCGAGCTGGCGAAACTCACCAAGGTCGTCGACGGACTCGGCGAGAAGGCCGAACTCCGCCACTCGAAGGGGGAGTTCAAGCCCTTCATCGCCGGCGGCGACGCGATCACCGGCTCGGGCGGCCGCTGTTCGCTCGGCTTCAACGTGGTCAAGGACGGCCAGCCGTACTTCCTGACCGCCGGACACTGCACCCAGGCCATCTCCACCTGGTCGGACTCCTCCGGGACCGTGATCGGCCAGAACGCCCAGTCCAGCTTCCCCGGCAACGACTTCGGGCTGGTCAAGTACACCTCGGGCGTGGCCCACCCGAGCGAGGTCGACCTCTACAACGGCTCCGCCCAGCAGATCACCGGCGCGGCCGAGGCCACCGTCGGCATGAAGGTGACCCGCAGCGGCTCCACCACCCAGGTCCACGACGGCACGGTCACCGGCCTCGACGCCACCGTGAACTACTCCGAGGGCACGGTGAGCGGACTCATCCAGACCGACGTGTGCGCCGAGCCCGGTGACAGCGGCGGTTCGCTCTTCTCGGGCAGCAACGCGATCGGCCTGACCTCGGGCGGCAGCGGCGACTGCACCTCCGGCGGCGAGACGTTCTTCCAGCCGGTGACGGAGGCGCTGTCGGCGACGGGGGCCCAGATCGGCTGACGGTCCCCCGGTGTCCGGATCGGCTGACGGCCCTGGCGTCCGGGCCGGCTGACACCCACCGGTACCCCGGGCGGCCGACACGCGCCGTGTTCCGGCGAGGCCCTGTCCCCTGCGAGGGGGCAGGGCCTTCGTCGTGCTCCGCCGTCGGCCGCGCCCCCCGGGGCGGCCGAACCACGTCGCGGCCCGCTACGGAGAGTGCTCCATCGGATGCGGATTGCGAGAGTGCGTCTCTCCTCGGGGGTGCGGAGCGGCCGCCAGGGGTGCGTCAGGGCGGCGGCATTTTCTGACTGCGGCGGCGGCTTTCTCCAACTGTGCCGGCGTGCCGAGGAACTGACAGGGCGGTGTCCGTTCCGGTCGTCACCCGTCCCGACCTCCCTCCCAAAGAATCGTCTGCATGTTCGATTCAGGGTCGCTGACCGGGGCTGATGGGGTTAGAGTAATCGAACGAGCGTACGATGAGCATATCGGGCTTATGGTCGAAAAGGGGTGGAGTGATGGAGGTGCGGCATGACGGGCTTCGCCCATCTGCACGTCGCGTCCGGTTACTCCGCCCGCTACGGCGCCTCTCATCCCGAGCAGCTCGTCCAGCGGGCGGCGGAGCGGGGCATGTCCGCGCTCGCGCTCACCGACCGGGACACGGTCACCGGGGCTGTTCGATTCGCGCAGGCGTGTGCGAAGGAGGGGGTCCGGCCGGTCTTCGGCATCGACCTCGCGGTGGCGGCCCTGGCGCCCCCGCCGCCCGCCTCGCGGCGCCGTACCCCGGCGCGCGGCGGTGCGCACGTGGCCGAGCCGCCGCTGCGGTTCGTGCTGCTCGCCCAGGACCGGACGGGCTGGGCCCGGCTGTGCCGGATCACGTCGGCCGCCCATGTCGGCGCCGTGTCAGGCACACCGCCGGTGGTGCCGTGGGAGGCGCTGCGCGAGCACGGCGGCCCCGGTCTGACCGTGCTGCTCGGGCCGCTCTCGGAGCCGGTACGGGCGCTGTCGGTGGGCCGGGAGGACGTCGCGGTGAAGCTGCTGGCGCCCTGGCAGGAGATCTTCGGGAGGGATGTTCGATTGGAAGCCGTCGCGCAGAAACGTTCCGGCACAGATCCGGGATCCCTGCGTCTGGCCGCCCGCACCCTCGCCCTGGCCGACCGCACCGGCACCACCGCCGTGCTCTCCAACGCCGTCCGCTACGCCGACCCCGAACAGCACCGCCTCGCCGACGTCCTGGACGCCGCCCGGCTGCTGCGTCCGATCGACCGGCGCCGGCTGGACAGCGGACAGCGCTGGCTCAGGGACGAGAGGGGGATGGCGGCCGTCGCCCGCATGATCACCGACTGCGCCGGAGCGGACCCCCACCGGGCCCACCGGCTGCTGGCGGACACCGCCGCCACCGCGGACGCGTGCACCGTCGATCCGAAGGCGGACCTCGGCCTCGGCACCCCGCACCTTCCCGAGCCGTCGCTCTTCGGCGCCGAGCCCGGAGCCGGCGGCGCGGCCCGGCTGCTCCGCCTGCGCAGCGAGGCAGGACTGGCCCGGCGCGGCCTCGACCGCGACCGGGAGGCGCGCGCCCGGCTGGACGAGGAGCTCGCCGTCATCTCCCACTGGAACTACGACGCGTACTTCCTCGCCGTGGCCCAGGTCGTCGCCGACATCCGGGCCAGGGGCATCCGGGTCGCGGCCCGCGGCTCCGGCGCCGGCTCCCTGGTCTGCCACGCCCTGGACATCGCCACCGCCAACCCGCTCGACCACAGCCTGCTGTTCGAACGCTTCCTCAGCAGGCGCCGGGAGTCGCTGCCCGACATCGACATCGACGTGGAGTCCGCCCGCCGCCTGGAGTGCTACGACACGATCTTCGAACGCTTCGGCAAGGAGCGGGTGGCGGTCACCGCGATGCCCGAGACCTACCGGGCGCGCCGGGCGCTTCGTGACACCGGTCTCGCGTTGGGTATCCCGCCCGCGGACGTGGACCGGATCGCCAAGAGCTTCCCGCACCTGCGTGCCTGCGACATCACCGGCGCCCTCGCCGAACTGCCCGAACTACGGCAACTGGCCGCCGAGGCATCCCGCTACGGGCCGTTGTGGGAGCTCGCCGAGGGCCTCGACTCCCTGGTCCACGGCATGGCCATGCACCCCTGCGGTGTGGTCATCAGTGACGCCACCCTCCTGGACCGGCTGCCGGTGCAGCCCACCCCGCAGGGCGACTACCCCATGGCCATGGCCGCGAAGGAGGAGATCGAGGCGCTGGGCAACATCAAGCTCGACGTCCTGGGCGTCCGGATGCAGTCCGCGATGGCCCACGCGGTCACGGAGATCGAACGGACCACCGGCAACCGTATCGACCTGGACGACCCCGGGCAGGTGCCGCTCGACGACGTCTTCGCCTTCAAGCTCATCCAGGCCAGCCAGACCCTGGGCCTGTTCCAGCTGGAGTCGCCCGGTCAGCAGGACCTGCTGTCCCGCCTCCAGCCCCGTGACGTGCAGGACGTCATCGCGGACATCAGCCTCTTCCGTCCCGGACCGGTCGCGGGCGGCATGCCCGAGCGGTACATCGCCGCCCGGCACGGCGGCGCACCCGACTACGCCCACCCGGACCTCGAACCAGTCCTCTCCGACACCTACGGCGTGACCATCTGGCACGAGCAGATCATCGAGACGCTGCGGGTGCTGACCGGCTGCGACCGGGCCTTCGGGGAGATCACCCGGCGGGCGCTCGGCGACAAGGAGCAACTGCCCAGGATCAGGGACTGGTTCCACGAGCGGGCCGGTGCGCGTGGCTACAGCGCGGCCGTGCGGGACGAGGTGTGGAAGACCGTCGAGGCCTTCGGCGCGTACGGCTTTTGCCGGGCCCACGCGGTCGCCTTCGCCGTGCCTGCGTTGCAGAGCGCCTGGCTCAAGGCGCACTACCCGGCGTTCCTGCTGGCCGGCCTCCTCGAACACGACCCCGGGATGTGGCCCAAGCGGGTCCTGGTCGCCGACGCCCGCCGGGGTGGGGTTCCCGTCCTGCCCGTCGACATCAACAACTCTCGCGTGAAACACACCGTGGAGAAAGCCGACGGAGACCGGTGGGGCGTACGCCTCGCGCTGTCCGGGGTGCGCGGCATCAGCGAGGCGGAGTGCGCGCGGATCGAGGCGGGGCAGCCGTACGGATCGCTGTCCGACTTCTGGCAGCGGGCCCACCCCAGCAGACCGGTCGCCGAACGTCTCGCCGAGATCGGTGCCCTGAACGGTCTGCACGACGGCCGCCTCACCCGCCGCGACCTGCTGCTCCAGATCGCCGAACTCCATCGCCAGTCCCACAACCGGACCGCCGGTGCCGGTCAACTGCCCATCACGGCCGACGCGGTCGGTGGAGCCGAGCCGAGCGGACTGCCGGAGATGACCGGCCGCGAGGCCCTGAGCGCCGAGCTGAGCACCCTCGGCATCGACGTCTCCCGGCACCTGATGGAGCACCACCACCGGCTGCTGCGCGAGATCGGCGCGACCGACGCGGCGCACCTGGCAGGGATGCGCGCCGGTCAGCAGGTCCTGGTCGCCGGGGTACGGGCCTCCACCCAGACGCCGCCGATCGCGAGCGGCAAGCGGATCATCTTCGTCACCCTGGAGGACGGGTCCGGGCTGGTCGACCTGGCGTTCTTCGAGGACTCCCACCCGGCCTGCGCGTACACGGTCTTCCACAGCGGGCTGCTCCTGGTCCGTGGCACGGTCCAGGTGCGCGGTACCCGTCGTACCGTCGTCGGGACGATGGCCTGGGACCTGGACGAGATCGCCGCGGCCCGCCGCGACAACGGTCCCGAGGCCGCCCTCGCCCTCCTGGGCAGGAGCCGTCCGAACCCGACCCCCGCCCAGCCGCACCGCACCCTGGCCAACGGCACCACCGGCGCCCGCCTCCACCCGTACGCCGACCTCCAGCCCGCCGGCACCCGCTCGGCGGACCTGAAGAAGTTCGGCCACCGAAGCCCGGGGAGCGCGGGATGAGCGGGACGAGTACACGGCAGCGGCACATCGCCCACCTTTACCTGCACACCTCACTGAACGAGGATCAGTACGCCGATATAATCGAACTGGTGTCTGGTGTCACGCCGCATGTCCAGGTCGTTCCGCCCAACGCCGTCCAGCTGGACCTGACGTCGGCGCTCCGGTACTTCGACCTCTCCCCGTACGACGTGGTCCAGTTGGCGAAGATGAGGTTGAAGGCCCTCTACGGCATCGACAGCAGCGCCGGGCTCGCGGGCAACCGCATGCTCGCGGCGATGGCGGCCGACGCGTCCGCGCCGGGGGAGACCACCTGGGTGCCCACCGCCGACGCCGCCGACTGGCTGTACCCGCGGCCGGTCACCGCGCTGCCGGGGATCGGCCGCGCCACGGCGGACACGCTCGGCAGATACGGCCTGCACACCATCGGCCAGATCGTCGACCTGCCGGCGGGGACTCTGCAGCGGCTTCTCGGCGCGGGCCCCGCCCGGCTGCTGGCCGAGCGCGCCCGCGGCCGCGACCCCCGGCCGGTCGTCCCCTCGGAACCGGCAGCGCACCTGGCCGCCGACCTCGTACTGGAACGGGACTCCCTCGACTCCGCCCAGCACCACCGGGCCGTCCTCGGGCTCGCCGACCGGATCGGCCAGAGGCTGCGTGGCGAGGGCCAGGTCGCCGACCGGCTCACTCTCACGGTGCGGTACGCCGACCGCAGCTCCACCACCCGCACACGTGCCCTGCCGGAACCCACCAACCACTCACCGGCCCTCGCCGCGACGGCCCTGGGGCTGCTGGCCTCCCTCGGGCTGCAGCGCGCAAGGGTCCGGGCCTTCGCGATCCGTGCCGACGGGCTGCGGCCGGCCGGCAGTGCCTACCGGCAGCTCTCCCTGGACCCCGGCGACGCCCGCGCCCACGCCGCCGAAGCCGCCGCGGACCGCGCCCGCCGGCGTTTCGGGCCAGGGGCGGTACGACCGGCCGCCCTGGCGAACTGACCGCTTGCGCCAGGAACTCAGCTGGTTCCCGGCGCGAGCGGGCCTGTGGGGTGCACGTTCAACGGCACCGGCATCACCCCTCGGCTCGTCACGGGCGCTTCGCCGGTGCCGGGCCGCCCCGTGGTTACAGGGTGCGGGCCAGGCGGTCGGTGAGCAGCCGGGTGAAGCGGGCCGGGTCGGGCAGGTCGCCCCCTTCGGCGAGCAGCGCGCTGCCGTATATCAGCTCGGCGATCTCCGCCAGTGCGGGGTCGTCGGCGCCCGCGTCGTGTGCTGTGCGCAGGGCGGTGATCAGCGGGTGTGCGGGGTTGAGTTCCAGGATCCGCTTGACCGGGGGCAGCTGCCGGCCCATCGCCCGGTACATCTTCTCCAGGGTCGGCGTCACGTCGTGGGCGTCGCCGACGATGCAGGCCGCCGAGGTGGTCAGGCGTGAGGACAGGCGGACCTGCTTGACCTGCTCGGACAGCGTGGTGGTCAGCCACGGCAGCAGGGCGGCGAAGTCCTGTTCGCGCTGGGCCTTCTCGGCGTCGGTTTCCTGGTCGCCGTCGGCGGACTCGCCGAGATCGACCTGGCCCTTGGCGATGGACTGCAGAGGGTGACCGTCGAAGGCCGGGATCTGGTCCACCCACACCTCGTCGACGGGGTCGGTGAGGATGAGGACCTCGTAGCCCTTGGCGGCGAAGGCTTCCATGTGCGGGGAGTTCTCCACCATCGCGCGGCTCTCGCCGGTCAGGTAGTAGATGGTGTCCTGGCCGTCCTTCATGCGCTCGACGTACTCGCGCAGCGTGGTGGTCTTCTCCGGGTCGTGGGTGGAGGCGGCAGACAGCAGCTCCAGCAGGGTCTCGGTGTTGTCCGTGTCCTCGATCAGGCCTTCCTTCAGCGCCCGGCCGAACTGCGCCCACACCTTGGCGTAGCGCTCGGCGTCCTTGGACTGCATGTCCTTGATGGCGCCGAGGACCTTCTTGACCAGGCGCCGGCGTACGCCGCGGATCTGCCGGTCGTGCTGGAGGATCTCGCGGGAGACGTTCAGCGACAGGTCGTGGGCGTCCACGACACCCTTGACGAAGCGCAGGTAGTTGGGCATGAGCGCTTCGCAGTCGTCCATGATGAACACCCGCTTGACGTACAGCTGAACGCCGGGCCTGGTCTCGCGGGAGAACAGGTCGAAGGGTGCCTGCGAGGGAATGAACAGCAGTGCCTCGTACTCGAAGGTGCCTTCGGCGCGCATGTGGATCGTCTCGGCCGGGGGCAGCCAGTCGTGGCTGATCTGCTGGTAGAACTCGTTGTACTCGTCCTCGGTCACCTCGCTGCGCGGCCGGCTCCACAGCGCCTTCATCGAGTTGAGGGTGTCGATGCCGGAGGTGGTCTCGCCCTCGGCGTCGGTGCGCTCGCCGGCCATTCGGATCGGCCAGCGGATGAAGTCCGAGTACCGCTTGACGATCTGGCGGATCTTCGACTCGGACAGGTAGTCGGCGAGCCCGTCCTCGCTGTCGGCGGGCTTGAGGTGCAGGGTGACCGAGGTGCCCACGGGCAGGCCGTCGACGTTCTGGAGGTCGTAGGTGCCCTCGCCGTCGGACTCCCACTGGGTGCCGGAGTCGGTGCCGGCCCGCCGGGTGCGCAGGGTGACCTTGTCGGCGACCATGAACGCCGAGTAGAAGCCGACGCCGAACTGCCCGATCAGGCTCTCTGCGGTGGCGGCGTCCTTGGCCTCCTTGATCTTCTCCAGCAGGCCGGCGGTGCCGGACTTGGCGATCGTGCCGATCAGCTCGACGAGTTCGTCCCGGGTCATGCCGATCCCGTTGTCACGGACGGTCAAGGTGCGGGCGTCCTTGTCGACCTCGAGCGAGATGTGCAGGTCGGTGGTGTCGGTCTCGGTGAGGCTGGAGTCGGTCAGCGATTCCAGCCGCAACTTGTCCAAGGCGTCGGAGGCGTTCGAGATCAGCTCGCGCAGGAAGATGTCCTTGTTCGAGTAGATCGAGTGAATCACCAGTCGGAGCAACTGGCGGGTCTCGGCCTGGAATTCCAGTGTCTCGACACTGCTGCCCATGTGGGTCTCTTTCTGTGGGATCGTCATGAACGGACTCGGACTCGGGCTGGGACGGACCGTTGCCCGTCGTCGGTGTGGTTCGGGGAGGGCCGGACCGCAGCCGCATGATGCGACTCTGTGTGGTGGGGGTCAGTCATCGTCAGCGGCTGTCGCCGTTCGCCGGTCTTCGAGGGCGTCCAGGGATTCGACGAGGCCGGTGTGGCGGGCATCGAGGTAGGGACGCATGCCGGTCAGGGGCGCAATGAGCTCGGCGGCGTCGGTGGCGCCGAGAGCGGCGTGCAGGGCGGCCTGGGCTGAGCGCGCTTCGGGCGCGAGGTGGGCGAGCGCGGTGATCTGTCCGGCGAGGCGGCGCAGGTCGGCGGCGTTGGCGCGGGCCCAGGTGGCGGTGGCGCGTTCAGCGGCTCTGGCCTGGCGGGTGGCCGTCACGCGCTGCTCGCCGGTGGTGCCGACGGCGCCGGGGCGGCCGCGCAGGTAGCGGCGTTCGGCGGCCTGGCGGCTGGCGACGCCGAGGGGGCCGGCGAGGTCGGCCCAGCTGGCGCCCGCGTCGCGGGCGGTCTCGATCAGGCCGGTCTCCCAGCCGGCGAGCTGCTCGCGCACCTGCCGCAGCAGCAGCAGGGAGGCCAGCGCCTGCTCGGGACCGGGGCCGGCGGCGTCGGGAATCTCGTGCTGGGCATCGCGCAACGCGTCGTCTATGGCGGCAAGAGCCGCCGCGGCGGCAAGGAAGGACGCCGGGCTGTGGGCGTTCGTACGGGGCGTGGACGGCTGGTCGGCTGCGGCCACGGGCACCTCCCCTCGGGCGGTCATCGGGTCGACGACACCATGTTTGTCATCCATTGGATGACATGTTACAACGGTGTCAGTGCAGCGCATTGGCAGCAACTGCCCGAACCCGCTGGAGGTGTTTCACGATGTTGATGCGCACCGACCCCTTCCGTGAGCTGGACCGGCTGACGCAGCAGCTGATGGGCCCCGGCACCTGGTCGCGGCCGTCCCCGATGCCGATGGACGCCTACCGCGAGGGCGACCAGTACGTGGTGGCCTTCGACATCCCCGGCGTCAGCGCGGACGCGATCGACATCGACGTCGAACGGAACATGCTGACCGTCAAGGCCGAGCGCCGGCCCGTGGCGAAGGCCGACGACGTGCAGATGGACCTGTCGGAACGGCCGCTGGGCGTCTTCTCCCGCCAGATCGTGCTCGCCGACACGCTGGACACCGAGCACATCCAGGCCGACTACGAGGCGGGCGTGCTCACCGTGCGCATCCCGATCGCCGAGCGCGCCAAGCCCCGCAAGATCTCCATCGGCGTCGGCTCCGGCCACAAGGAGATCTCCGGCTGACACCGGCCGGCCCGGTGCGGAGGACAGGCGCCTGATCTCTCCCCTCCATCCCGGCCTCCGCACCCTGAGGAAGCCGAACGCGTGGCCCGCGTGGTGCTCCCCCTGCTCGGCGCACACCTGGTCGGCGAGGTCCGCGCCCGGCCCTCCGGCGCGCCTGCCGGAGGGCCTCGACCTGATCTGCCGGGGCAACGCTGGTGGAGCGCGGGCGGCAAGAGGCGTGGCAAGGGCAAGAAGGCCGGCCCGCCGGTGCGCGGCGACCTGGTCCGCCGTGAGTTCAGTGCTACCTGTGCGAACCGGCTGTGGCTCGCCGACATCACCGAACACGCCACCACTGAAGGCAAGCACTGCCTCTACGCGGTCAAGGACGTCTTCAGCAACAGGATCGTGGGCTACTCCATCGACGCGCGGATGAAGCCCCGCCTGGCCGCGGCCGCCCTGGACAATGCCGTGGCCCGGCGTGGAGACGTCGGCGGATGCATTCCGCACAGCTATCGCGGATCGCAGTTCCGCTCCCGGAAGTTCGTCGGGGCGCTCGACCGCCGCCGGAAGGCCGGACCGATAGGGAGGGCTGGCGCTGCGGGTGAACGCAGCCATGGAGTCCTTCTTCAGCGTGCCACGCCGGCCTCGAGGCCGCGTGACCGCACCTGTCACCCGAACGTCCGGCACCTCCCCACCCCTGGGATATGGCGTGCGGCGATCAACCGGAATGTGGGTGTGGTCCGGGAGGAAGACGGATGCCGAATCTCATCCGGGCTCCTATGCGTCCGTGCGCGCCACCGCCCGGGGGCCGGCCGCGTCACGATGGACACGCTCGGCAGATGCGCCTGCACACCACCGGCCGGATCGTCGGCCTGCCGGCGGGGACTCCGACCGGCCGCCCTGGCGAACTGACAGCGGCTCCGGGCTGAGGTCGGTCACCGGTACGTCAGTTGGCCCACGGCGGCACGATACGGCTGCCGTCGGCCAGTTCTGCCGCCAGGCCGACGGACGTGGTGACCCAGGTGAGCGCGGTGTGGTCGGTCGGGTTCTCGACGGCGAGAGTGGCGCCGGGGTTGACGATGACGGTGTCGCCGGCCCGGACACGGTCGGTGCGGCCGTCGACGGTGACCAGGAGTTCGCCGACCAGCAGGTGGAGGATCTCCTCCCGGTTGACGGTGTGGGCGGGCGCCCTGGTCCCGGCCGGTATCTCCCCGCGCCAGGCGCACAGTTCCTTGCTGCCGGTACGGGGAGTGGCGTACGAGACGAAACGGGCGCCGTGGATCTCGTGGGTGGTGGCCTCGGCGGAGCGGACGACGGGCACGGGTGCCTCCTGGCGACATGGTCAAGTGGGTTGACTATATGGTCAAGCTGCTTGACCTGTCTGTCAAGGGTGTTTCAATTCCCCCGTGCAGAACTCCGAGGCCATGGCCCTGTCCGCAGCCCTGCTCGCCGCAGCCGGTGAGCTGACCCAGCGCATCAACGACGGGGTCGTCGCGCGTGGCTTCGAAGGGATGCGGCCCGCCCACGGCTTCGCCTTCTCGCGGCTCGCCCCGGACGGGGCCACCGTCACCGAACTCGCCGCGCACCTCGGGGTGACCAAGCAGGCGGCGAGTCAGCTTGTCGACGACATCGTGCGCAGGGGGTACGCCGAGCGCCGGCCGCACCCCGGGGACGCGCGGGCGCGGCTGATCGTGCTCACCGAGCGGGGGTGGGCGTGCACGCGGGCCGCGGAGGAGGCGGCCGCGGAGGTCGTCCGGGGCTGGGGCGACGTGCTGGGGGAGGGTGGAGTGCGCGTGTTGTGGGACTGTTTGGCGCGTATCGCGCCCTATGGTCCCCTCAGGCCCAGCTGGTGACACCCCATCAGGCGGGTTGCGCGCGACCGGTTACTCGGAAGTTTTACCGACGCGTAACTTCACGCTTGCACTACTCGTCCGTAACTTGATGAGTGAACAGCATCCTTCGTGATCCGGATCACAGGGCGTAAGGCCGTCGTAACTCCCTTGAGCCGCAAGGAGATCACCCGATGCTGCCCTGGAAACGAGTGCTCAGACCCCTGACCGCGCTGCTCCTCGCCGCCGCCGTCGCCACCGTTCCCGCCGCCACCGCCCACGCCTCCAGTGCCCCCACCACCGGCTGGAACGACTACTCCTGCCGCCCCTCCGCCGCCCACCCCCGCCCGGTGATCCTGGTCCACGGCACCCTCGGCAACTCCGTCGACAACTGGCTCTCCCTCGCCCCGTACCTGGAGGACCGCGGCTACTGCGTCTTCTCCCTCGACTACGGCCAGCTGTCCGGCGTCCCCGTCTTCTACGGCCTCGGCCCCATCGGCCAGTCGGCAGAGCAGCTCTCCGCCTTCGTAGACAAAGTGCTCGCCGCGACCGGCGCCGCCAAGGCCGACCTCGTCGGACACTCCCAGGGCGGCATGATGCCCCGCTACTACCTGAAGTTCCTCGGCGGCTCCGACAAGGTGAACGCCCTCGTCGGCCTCGCCCCCGACAACCACGGCGCCACCCTCAGCGGCCTCACCAACCTGCTGCCGTACTTCCCCGGCGCCTCGGACCTGATCAAGGCCACCACCCCCGGCCTCGCCGACCAGATCCCCGGCTCCGCCTTCCTCACCAAGCTCAACGCGGGCGGCGACACCGTCCCCGGAGTGCACTACACGGTCATCGCCACCAAGTACGACGAGGTGGCCACACCCTGGCAGAGCCAGTACCTGAGCGGCTCCGACGTCCACAACGTCGCGCTCCAGGACCTCTGCTCGCTCGACCTCTCCGAGCACGTGGCGATCGGGCTCTTCGACCGGATCGCCTTCCACGAGGTGGCCAACGCGCTCGACCCGGCACACGCCACCGCCACCAGCTGTGCGTCGGCGTTCAGCTGAGCCGCCGCCCAACTGAACGCCGCCGGGGCCTGTCCGGCCTGAGCCGCCGGTCAGGCCCCGGAACCATGAGGCGTCAACGCCGCGGCGCCCGCCGCCGCACCGACAGGAAGAGCGCGCTGGAGCCCAGGGCCAGTGCGGCCGCCCCGCCGATCGCCAGGTACGGCGTGGAGCCGTCGCCGTCGGTCGCGGCCGTACCGGTGTGAGCGTTGTCACCGCCGCCGAGGTCCACGTCCGTGACCGCACCCACGCCGAGCGCGACGGCGACGGCGGCCTGACGGCGTGTTGCGGGCATGCGGGGACTCCTCGGAGCGGTCCTCGGGGCGGGCTCGGCCGGGCCGGATCCCGTGGGGGCGATCAGAAAGCTAGCCCCAGGAAACCGAGAAATCGCCTGCTGGGAGCGGGCGACGGAGATCCTTATGGTCGCCTTAAGGGAGTGTTCGGACTGCGCTGAGGTAGCTAGCGTTCACGCCATGACGAACGACGAGATCCGGCCCGCCCGGCCGGCCGACGTACCGGCCGTGAAGGCCGTGACCGACAGGGCGTACCACCACTACATCGCGCGGATCGGAGTGGTGCCGCAGCCCATGGAAGCGGACCACATGGCGAATGTGGCCGCGGGCCGGGTGTTCGTCGTCGGGGAGCCGGTGATCGGGCTCGTCGTCATCGAGGCCCACGACGACCACCTGTTCCTCGACAGCATCGCCGTCCACCCCGACGCGCGTGGGACCGGAGTGGGACGGCGACTGCTGGAGTTCGTGGACGCACGCGCGCGTGCGCTCGGCCTGCCCGAGGTCAGGCTCTACACGAACGCGCTGATGTGGGAGAACCAGGAGATCTACCCGAAGCACGGGTACGAAGTCGTCGAGCGGCGGGTGGACGGGCCGTACGACCGCATCCACTACCGCAAGCGGCTGGACTGAAGGGCGCGCATGGGCGCACGGTCAGCCGTCCGGCCACCAGGTGCGTGCGATGTCCTTCCGCACCTCCGGGCGTCCGGCGGGGCGCTCGTCGGCCTCCTCGCGGAGCCGGCGGCTGTCCGTCCTCTTCAGGGGCTTCTGCACGGTAGTGCGGCGCATGGCTGCCTCCTTCAGTGCCTACCGGGTTCCGCGTTGTCACGGAGATAGACGCTTTTGGCGAGAGTTGCTCATCGGTGGCGGTCTGTCAGTGGTCGCTGTCACACGAGTGTCAGTGGTGGGTGTCACGCTGGGGGCATGAGGAATGAAATTGATCGGACGGTTGCGGTGAGTGTCGACTGGGATGCCGAGGCGGCACGGTTCGACGAGGAGCCGGATCACGGCCTCGGCGTGCCCGAGGTCCGCGCGGCCTGGGCGGCGCGGCTGCGGGCGTGGCTGCCCGAGCCCCCCGCCGACGTCCTCGACCTCGGCTGCGGCACCGGCAGCCTGTCCCTCCTCGCCGCCGAGCAGGGCCACCGGGTCACCGGGGCCGACAGCTCCCCGGCGATGGTGGAGCGGGCCCGCGCCAAGCTGGCCGGCCGTGACGCGGTGTTCCTGCTCGGCGACGCGGCGGCACCGCCGGTGGGCGAGCGGCTCTTCGACGTCGTGCTCGTCCGGCATGTGCTGTGGGCGCTGCCCGACCCCGCGCGCGTGCTGCGGCACTGGCGGGGCCTGCTGCGGCCCGGGGGACGGTTCGTGCTGGTGGAGGGGGTGTGGGGGACCGTGACCCCGGTCGGCATACCCGCCGGCCGGCTCACCGCCCTCCTCGCGCCGCTCGCCGCGGACGTGCGCGTGGAGCCGCTGTCCGCGGTGGCGGCGCTGTGGGGGAAGGAGGTGGACGACGAGCGGTACGCGGTGGTGGCGACGGTGTGAGGGGTGTCAGGGGGCTTCGGCCAGCAGGGCGGCGAAATCCGGTTCCCGGGCCAGGGCCTCCAGCGAGTCGAGCGCGGCCACGGCCGCCGCCGCGGCCTGCGGATCCCGCGCCGCCAGCCCGCTCTCGGCGAACTCGTCTTCGTCCAGGCGGCGTACGTCCGTACCGTCGGCGGAGCGCCACAGGTCCAGGTCGAGGTCCTCGACGACCAGCCGGCCGCCGCTGAGCGTCGCCGGCCGGGTGACGTCGCAGTACCAGCCCTTGAGCATGCCGTCGGCGGCGCGCACCTCCTTCACCGCGTACCAGCGGTCCCGCCAGTAGAACTCGGTGAAGACATCGCCCTGTTCGAAGCGGACGAAGCCGAAGTCGCGTGGCGTGTCGCCGGCCCAGGGGGCGCGCACGGAGATCCGGGTACCGTCGTCGTTCAGCAGCTCGGCGGGGTAACGGATCTTCGTGCGGCCCGCCTTGACCAGCACGACGTCCACCGTGCCGGCCGGCTCAGCCGAGTTCGCGGACATATCTGACCTCCGTCGCGCAGATGTCGTACCCGAACCACTTGTTGACCGCGAGCATCGGGCCGTTGCCGCTGTCGTTGCCCGTGAACGCCTGCGTGAAGCCGGCGGCGCGGGCACGGTGCAGCGAGTCGTTCTTGGCGAGCTTGGCCAGTCCCCGGCCGCGGAAGGCGCGGGCCGTGCCGGTCATGACGGTGCCGTACCGGGTGCCGCCGTCGGTGCGGGCCGCGCTGAAGGCGGCGGGGCGGCCGTCGACCAGGACCACCGAGGTCAGCTCGCGGCTGAACAGCGGGTGCCGCCAGGTCCCGTCCAGCCAGGCCCGGTAGTCGGCGAACTCCGTGTCGATGTCACTCGGTTCGTCCCGCGTCGTCTCCGCGTCGAGGGCGAAGAGCGGGCGCGGGTCGTCGGCGAAGTCGTCACCGGTGCGCAGCTCCACACCGGGCGGGGGAGTCCGCAGCGGGGGGAGCGCGCCGTGCGCGAGGTCGAGCCGGAGGAAGTGGGCGGAGCGGCTCGCGGTGTAGCCGCGGCGCTCGGCGAAGGCGCGGTTGGACGGGGCGTCCAGCACCCAGGCGTACGAGGTGCGCGCGCCGACGGCCGACAGGTGCGCCTCCGCCGTACGGGCCAGGAGGGTGCCGGCGCCCCGGCCGGTGCGCTCCGGATGCACGTACACGTTGGCGAAGCCCTGGCCCGGCTCCGTGCTCTCGTGGGCGAGGCCGACCTGGGCGGTGCCGACGACCTCGCCGTCCTCCTCCGCGACCAGCTGGCGGAAGCGGGCGTCGGGGTGGGTGTGCGTGAGGTCGTGGACCAGGGACTCCGGGGTGAACAGCATGAAGGGGAGGGCGAGCTGCCGGACCCGGGCGAAGCCCTCGGTGTCGGACCGGACCTCGGGGCGCAGGTCACGCACGATCACTGTCATGGGGCGCACGCTATGCGGGACGTGTGCGGAATGCCTCTCATTTTCCGGCGGGTACGGGAGAATCGGGCCGTGACCTTGAAGATCCACATCGATGACGGCGCGCCACCGTACGAGCAGGTGCGGGCGCAGATCTCCGAGCAGGCTCGGGGCGGGGTGCTGCCGGTGGGGTACCGGCTGCCGACGGTGCGGGGGCTGGCCGAGTCGCTGGGCCTGGCGGTGAACACGGTGGCCAAGGCGTACCGGGCCCTGGAGACCGACGGGGTGATCGAGACCCGGGGGCGCAACGGCACGTTCGTCGCCGCGGCGGGCTCGGCCGCCGAGCGCGAGGCGTCGCTGGCCGCCCAGGCCTACGCCGAGCGGGCGCGGCGGCTGGGGCTGGCCGAGGAGGAGGCGCTGGCCGCGGTGCGGGATGCGCTGCGGGCGGCGTACGGCGAGGGTTGAGGGGAGCCGTACGGGGGCTGAGGGCAGCCCGGCACCGCCGGATTCCGCCGTACTGGCGGATCGCCGTTGCGGCGGGCAGAAGAGGGCCGGTGGGGGAAGAGCCGGTGGGAGAAGAGGGCCCAGTGGGAACGGCGGACGACGGCGGGCTTCAACCCCTTCCGCCGCGGTGGCGACCAGCCACGACGGCGGCGTCCGGCGGTGCCGTACTCCGCTCGGCCCGACACGGCGACCACGGCGTCACCTGCCGGTGCTCAGCTCCGGCGTCCTCGTCACCGTCAGTCCCGCCCGTTCCGCCGCCCTCCCGAAGGCCACCGCGTCCCGGACCGCCGCCCCGCCCGGGTCGTTGTTGAAGTACGTGTAGACGTCGGCCTTCTCGGGGTACGCCGTGGCGATGCGGTCGACCCACGTCTCCAGGGAGCGGCGGCCGTAGCGCGGCCAGGGGGTGGCCCGGCCCTCGTGGAAGCGGACGTAGGCCCAGTCGGCGGTGCGCCAGAGCGGGGTCACGGGGTGGGCCTGGATGTCGGCCCAGCACAGGGCCGCCCCCCGGGACCCCAGGACCTCGCGGGTCTCCGGCGTCCACCAGGAGTCGTGCCGGGGTTCGACCGCGACGCGGACCCCGCGGGGGAAACAGGCCAGGCAGGCGTCCAGCAGCGCCGGGTCCGCCCTGAGCGTCGGCGGGAGCTGGAGGAGGACCGGGCCC
Organism: Streptomyces sp. NPDC001507; assembly: GCF_042894765.1. Taxonomy (NCBI): domain Bacteria; kingdom Bacillati; phylum Actinomycetota; class Actinomycetes; order Kitasatosporales; family Streptomycetaceae; genus Streptomyces; species Streptomyces sp. NPDC001507. The sequence goes on along the minus strand of NZ_JBIAVV010000008.1, from coordinate 448,180 downwards.
AGCCGGTCGCCGAGGCCCGCCGCGTGGGTCATCAGCCGGTCGACCGGCTCCTGCGGCTCCTTGAGGCGTTTGATGTGCGTGAGATAGCGGCTCGCCTTGACCGCGATCACGAAGTCCGGCGGGACCCGGTCCCGCCAGGACTCGAAGTTCTCGCGGGTCGGGAGGCGGTAGAACGCGTTGTTCAGCTCGACGGTCGTGAAGTGCCCCGCGTACTCCTCCAGCCACGAGCGCACGGGCACGTCGGCCGGGTACAGGACGCCCCGCCAGTCCCGGTACTGCCAGCCCGACGTTCCGATGAAGAAGGGCATACCTCCATCAAAGCACCGGCTAGAGGTACAGGCCCGCGTCCGCGCCCTCCCGCGCCCCCGGTACCGACGTCGGCGCCGTGCCCCGGCGCAGTGCGTACAGCTCCGCCAGGGTCGCCCCGTCCCGGCCCACCCCCTCCTCCGTACCGAGCCAGTTCACCGCCTCGCCGTGGGTCAGGGCGCCCACCTCGATCCGGGCCAGGCAGCGGCCGGGGCGCACCACCGCGGGGTGCAGCCGCTCCAGGTCCTCATTGGTGGTCACGCCGACCAGGACGTTGCGGCCCTGCCCGAGCAGGCCGTCGGTGAGGTTGAGCAGGCGGGACAGCGCCTGCCCGGCCGTGTGCTTGGCCTCGCCGCGGATCAGTTCGTCGCAGTCCTCGAGGAGCAGGAGCCGCCAGCGGCCCTTGCCGGCGCCGTCCTCCTCGCCGATCGCGATGTCCATCAGATAGCCGACGTCGGAGAAGAGCCGCTCCGGGTCGAGGACGCAGTCCACCTGGCACCAGTCCCGCCAGGACCGGGCGAGGGTGCGCAGCGCGGAGGTCTTGCCGGTGCCCGGCGGCCCGTGCAGCAGCAGGAGGCGGCCCGCGATGTCCTCCGGTGTCGTCTTCATCAGGCGGTCCATCGCGTCCGCGACCGGCGCCGTGTAGTTGGCGCGGACCTCGTCCCAGGTGCCCGCGGAGATCTGCCGCGTGGTGCGGTGCGGGCCACGGCGCGGAGAGACGTACCAGAAGCCCATCGTCACGTTCTCCGGCTGCGGTTCCGGCTCGTCGGCCGCGCCGTCCGTTGCCTCGTTGAGCACCTTGGCGGCCAGTTCGGCGGTGGTGGCGGTGACGGTGACGTCGGCGCCCCGGTTCCAGCGGGAGACGAGCAGGGTCCAGCCCTCGCCCTCCGCGAGCGTCGCGCTGCGGTCGTCGTCGCGCGCCACCCGAAGCACCCGCGCCTCCTTCGGCAGCAGGGTCGCCCCGGACCGCACCCGGTCGATGTTGGCCGCGTGCGAGTACGGCTGCTCGCCCGTCGCGAAGCGGCCGAGGAACAGCGCGTCGACGACGTCGGACGGGGAGTCGGAGTCGTCGACGTTGAGCCGGATCGGCAGCGTCTCGTGCGGCTTGGCAGACATGCCGCCATGATCTGTCACCGTGGCCCGCGGCGCACCCGTTTTCCGAAGTGGGAGAGGAGTGTCGGATGCGTACCGAGCTTCCGGAGTATCCCGAAGAGGTCACGCGCACGGCCCCCGAACGCCCGCGCCCCAGTGCCCGGCGGGCGATCCCCGATACCTGCCCCCGGGAGCGATTTCCGTCGATAGAGTCGTCCTTGATGGGACGTCATGGGTGGAATTCGGGGGCTCGGCGGTGGCGGCTCACCGCCCTGCTCGGGGTGGGTGTGGCCGCGCTCGCCCTGATCGTGACACTGGTCAGCACACTTCCCGGGGCAGGCGCCGACACCGCGGGCACGACCCGCGACGGCGACAAGGTGCACGGCACCCCCGCCACCCCGGCGGGCACCACCGGGCCGTCCGTGGGCTGGGGCTTCACGCACACCCAGTACAGCGCCGACGAGGGCAGTGCGACCGCCACCGGGCGGGTCGAGGACCGGCTCGCCCAGGACGCCGGGATGCCGCAGGACCAGGCGATCATGGGCTGGGGCGCCGACAACCCCGAACCGGTGAAGGGGCGTTACGACTTCGGGGCACTGGACCGGCGCGTCGACTTCATGCGCAGGTCGGGCGCCACCCCGGTGATCACCCTGTGCTGTTCCCCGGACTGGATGAAGGGCGGCAGGGCCGGGGTGGACAACACCGACTGGAGCCAGGCCGCCCTGGAGACCGCACCCACCCCCGACCACTACCAGGACTACGCCGACCTCGCCGCGACCGTCGCCAGGCGCTACCCGGACGTACGGCACTTCATCGTCTGGAACGAGTTCAAGGGCTTCTGGAACAACGCGAAGGGCCGCTGGGACTACGAGGGCTACACCGAGCTCTACAACCTCGTCTACAAGGCGTTGAAGGCCGTCGACAAGGACATCATGGTCGGCGGGCCCTACCTCGTCATGGACAGCTTCGACCCGCGTCAGACCGAGAACGCCTCGGCCACCCTCAAGGGTGACTGGGGCGTCATGGACCAGCGGGTCGTCGACGCCTTCGACTACTGGAACACCCACAAGGCGGGCGCCGACTTCGTGGTCGTCGACGGATCCAGCTACACCAACGACGACGACATGCTGCCGGACGAGTTCGCCGCCACGGAGAAGCTGACCTACGTCAGCGAGTGGGTGCGCGGTCGGACGCACGACCTGCCGCTGTGGTGGGCCGAGTACTACGTGGAGCCCGCCGACGGCCAGGACCGACGCGACGGCTGGACCGAGGAACACCGGGTCGCCGTCCAGGCCACCGGCATGATCGCCCTGGTCAGGGGCGGCGCCGACTCCGGCTTCTACTGGAACCCGGAGGACGGGAAGGGCGGCGACTGCGCCGGCTGCCTGTGGTCCACGACCGACGGCGGGGACGGCGGGCGGGCCCTGCCCATGTACGACCTGGTGTCGCGGTTCGGGAAGGCGTTCCCGCCGGGGACGAGGTACGAGACGGTCTCCGTCGCCCGGGACGACGTGCCCAACGTGCGCGTCCTCGCCAGCGACAGGACGGTCCTGGTGGTCAACACCCTCGGCCGGGCGATCAGTGCCCAGGTGGACGGCAAGCGGTTCGACATGAAGGCCTACGAGGTGAAGTGGCTCACCCGGTGAACCGGGTGAGCCACTTCGGCCGGCCTCCTACTTGAGCGTCAGGAACCGCTGCGCCAACGAGGCCAGCACCACCGCCAGCAGGGGCAGCGAGAACCAGAAGCTGCCCTGCAGCCAGCGCAGTTGACGCACCCCGGGCCGGACCGCGACCCGGACCACCTCGCGTGCCGTCAGCAGCAGGACCAGCGCGAGAGCGGCCAGACCGCCGATGACCGACCACGGCGTCCAGGTGATCCGCGGCCCGATCGGCCCCGGATCCGGCTTCGCCACCGCGCCCGCGGGCCGCGTCCGCAGCGCGTACATGGTCACGTCGTCGTTGACCAGGACCTTCGTCAGGTCCTGCCGGTCGTCCAGGTTCTGGAGCAGCCGGCTCTCCCAGGTCGCCGAGTAGCCGGCGTCCATCCGGAGATAGGTGACCTGGCTCCGGTTGATCATCAGATACGAGTTCGGACCGGCGTCCTTGAGCCCCTTGACCAGGCTCGACACCAGCACCGGGTCGGTCGGGGCGAGCGTCGGCACGTAGTCGACCCGCTCCATGTCCTTCGCGCCCCAGGGGATCGCCGGGGTGACGTCGTTGACGGTGTCGTTGCTCAGCCACAGCAGCCGCACCGTCGGCCTGTCGTGGGCGTACACGTAGTCCATGGCGGCGACCTCGCCGGGCCGGACCCGCTCGAAGGACTCGTTGCCCCAACGGGCCACCAGGAAACCGCCCATGAGCAGCAGCCCGGCCAGCAGCGCGGCCACCGGCGCCAGGCTGATCCGGTCCTTCTCGCGCTCCTTCGCCGTGGCCCCGGTGCGCGGGAACAGGGCGAGCCCGGCCAGCAGGGCCGCGCCCGGCACGGCGAACATGAAGACGCGCAGCGCCATCTCGCCGCCGTACGACTGCATGCCGAAGCCCAGGAACGGGACGAAGGTCAGGACCAGCAGGGAACGCTCGCGGTACCGGTGGAAGCGGCGGCGCCACCAGCCCCAGACGGCGAACGCCATCATGCTCCCGGCCAGCAGGACCCGGACGTACAGGACCAGCTTGTGCGTCGAACTGCCGCCCTGGATACGGCCGGAGACCGAGGTGGAGACATTGCTGCCGACCCCGCCGACCCCGCCGAACAGCTCGTTGAAGTGTCCCGACCAGTACGGCTCGGCCATGAAGCCCAGCCAGACGGCCGCGACCACCCCGAACAGCAGCGGCAGCCCACGCAGTTCGGACCGGCCGATCAGCACCAGGACCGCCAGCACGCCCAGCATCACGAACGGGGTGAGCTGGTGCGCCGGCACCGTCGCCGCGTACAGCCCGACCAGCACCATGAGCAGCACGGCCTGCTGACGGCGGTTCGTCGGCTCGACCTCCGCCTCGCCCGGCCGGAACCTGGCCCAGACGACGTGCGGGGCACGGAACCAGACGAGCAGGATCGCCACGAACATCAGGTAGAGCAGATAGGTGAAGCCCTGCGGGGAGAAGTAGTCCTGGCCGACCCAGCCGCACAGCACGAAGATCCAGATACCCGTCCACTTCGCCCGCCAGCTCGCCCGCAGCGACCGCACGAGCAGGAACATCGGGGCCAGGTAGGCGAGCTGGATGAACGTCGGCCACCAGCGGATGACCTCGGTGAAGTCCGTGACCCCGCACGCCCGGCCGAGGAACGCGGCCGCCGCGAAGAAGCCGGGCCAGCTCCAGCGGGCGTCCAGGTCGGGCACGGCCGAGCCGGTCCGGTCGATGTAGTCGATGAACCCGAGGTGCTGCCAGGCGGTCGGGAAGCGCGGCTCCGTCTCGATCACGGCGGGCAGCGCGTGCAGCGACACGACCGTCGCCAGCACCGTGACCAGGAGCAGCGCCTTGTGCTCCCGGCGCAGCCACAGCAGCGCGGCGAACACCGTGACCAGCAGCGCCGCCCCGGCCAGCGTCGGCAGCGGCAGCACCGAGATCAGCCCGAGCCCGCCCATCCGGTTCAGGTCGGCGTCGTCGAGCCGGGCCGCCGGCACCCAGTAGAGCAGCAGGGCGGCGGCCAGCAGACAGCCGAGGAGGACGCCCGTGCGGGTGGGCGTCAGCCGCTCCCGCAGCGAGCGCGCCGACGCGGACCCGGGCCCCTCCGGAACCTCGTCGGGCCCGTCCGGCTCCTCCGGCTTCTTCGGTACGGCAGCCTTCCCGAACGGCGCGTCGACCTCCGCCTCCCTGAGCAGCGAGGCCTCGGCGGGCCCCAGCGAGGACTCCGCGTGCGGCTCCCTCTCCTCCACCGGCAGCCCCAGGTTCCGCGGCGGCCGCAGTGCCCACGTCGGCCGGTCGTCCGGCCGGACAACGGGCGTACCCGTGGGCGGAGTTCCCGGCCCCGGCCGGACGTCCGGCCGTCGCTCCACATGGTCGAAGTCCACATGGATGCCGAGGGCGAGGGTGTCGGTGTCCAGCGCCCAGGCCGGACCCCGCCTGCGCGGGGCGGCGGACGGCGCCATGGGGGTCCCCCCGCCCGAGCGAAGCCGAGAGGGGGAGAGCGCCCCCAGGTCGGCGAGGTCCCCGTCCGGCGCGGCGTCCGCGGGGACCTCGGCCGGTGCGGCCCGCAGCGTCCGCCACAGCCGGGGCGCCGCGATCGCCACGATCACCGCGAGGCTGGAGATCTCGGCCACGCCCGCGCCGGTCAGCCCCATCCGGGGCAGGAGCAGCAGGGTCAGGCCGAGGACCAGCACGCACAACAGCCCCTGCAGCCAGGCCAGGCCCGCGGTACGGCTCTGCGCGCGCAGCACCGCGAAGTACGTCTCCATCACGACCCGGAGCAGTGCCCCGACCGCGAACCAGCGCAGCAGCGGGGTCGCCGCGTCCGCGTAGCCGGGCCCGAACACGCCGAGGATCCAGGGCGCCCCGAAGAACAGCAGCGCGCAGATGGGGATCATGATCCGGGCCATCCGCTTCAGCGCGGCCCGCGCGTTGCCGGCCAGCCGGGCCGGGTCGTGCGAGCCCTCGACGGTCAGCGAGGCGCCCATGTTGATGGCGAGCAGGTTGGTGGTGCCGCCGATGGTGGTGGTGATGTAGAAGTACGCGTTGTCCTCGGAGCTGACCTGCGAGGCGATGATGACCGGCACCAGGTAGACCACGGCGAGGGAGAACAGCGAGCCGGTGTAGTCACCGGCCAGGAACCGGCCGATCTCCCCGAGCGTGGGCGGCTTCGCGTGGTCCGCGGTCGCCTCGACGTGCCGGGGCACCAGACGCCGGAACACCAGCCAGCCCAGCGGCACGAACGAGGTGGCGATCGCGGCGACCCAGGAGACGAAGACACCGGCCACCGGGATCGCCGCCGCGAACGCGACGAGCAGGGCCAGCTTGACGGCCGAGAACACGGTGTTGCCCACCGGTACCCAGGGCGCGTTGCGCAGCCCGGTCAGCACCCCGTCCTGGAGCGTGAGCAGGTTCCAGGCGATCACCGCCACGACGAACCCGAACCCGGGCAGCGGCCCGTGCAGGAAGCGGTACGACGGTCCCCAGACGCCCAGCGTCATCAGGAAGACACCGGCGGCCAGCGCCACGATCAGCGAACTGCCCGCGTAGGTACGGAAGATGAGCGTGCCGGTCTGGCGTCCGGCGACCGGGATGAAGCGGGCCAGGGCGCCGGTCAGGGTCACCGCGGTGAGCCCCGCGAGGAGTTTCATGGCGGCGATGGCGGCGGAGCCCTGGCCGACGGCCGACTCGGAGTAGTAGCGGGCCGCGGCCAGCCAGAACCCCAGGCCCAGGACCGCCGAGATGCCGGTGTTCAGCATCAGCGCGTAGGCGTTCCTGAAGAGCGGACTGGCTCCGGACGAGCCGCCCCGGCCGGGCAGGCGAAGGCGGCGCCCCGACTGCTCGGGCGCCGCTGTGTCGGGTGTGCCGGCCTCTGTTGTGGTGGTCGTGTCAGACACGGGAACGAATGGCCTTCCGGCGGACCTGGCGTGCTCTGCGGAGAACGGCGTACCCCTTGGTGAGGGCACGGTCCCTGGCGAAGTTGCGGGCGATCGAACGGCCTTCGAGCAGCCGTACGAACTCCGCGGCGTCCGTACTGCGGCGCACGGTGACGCGCTGCAGCGCGAACGGACCCTGACGGCGGCGGGCGAGACCGTTGCCGACGGCGAGCGCCTGGGTGTACCCGGCCGCCCGCACGGCCTGCCGGACCCGGCGGCTGGAGTAGCCGTACGGGTAGGCGAACGAGGCCGGAGGCGCGCCGAGTTCGTCCGTGACGATCTCCCGGCTGCGCACCAGTTCGGTGCGCAGCCGGTCGTCTTCCAGCTGGTCGAGCTGCGGGTGGGTGTGACTGTGCCCGCCGATCTCGCAGCCGGTGCCCGCGAGTTCGCGTACCTGGTCCCAGTCGAGCATGGCGTCGAGGCCGCCTCCGGTGTCGTACGCGCCCCTGATCCAGCCCGTCGAGACGAACAGCGTGGACACGAAGCCGTGCTTGGCGAGCACGGGCAGGGCGTGCCGGTGGACGCCCTCGTAGCCGTCGTCGAAGGTGATGAGGACGGGACGGTCGGGGAGCGGGCCGCCGTCGCGCCAGCCCGCCGCCAGATCCGCCGTGTCGATGGGCGTGAGGCCCAGGTCGCCGACGAGTGCCATCTGCTCGGCGAACGCCTCCGGCGCCACCGACAGCGCGCGGGTGGCGTCGTTGGGTGCGGTCGCGACCGAGTGGTACATGAGGATCGGGACCGGGGCCTCAGCCATGGGAGCCCTCCTCGATCCGGGCGACGGCGAAGGTCGCGCCGCCCCGCCGGGCCCGCACGCTCCCCACCACGTAGCCGCCCGCCGCCGTGAGCACCCCGGCGACGATCGCGCCCGCCCGGCCGGCGCCGCCGGGCCGGGCCAGCAGCGCGTCCCGCAGGCCACGAGCGACCCCCGCGGGCAGCACCCGCGTGGTGTACCGGCGTTCGGACTCCAGGCCCTTGCCGGCGCCCACGCTGCGGGCGACCAGGGCCTTGGAGAGGCCCTCGGCGTAGGCGCGGGTGCGGAAGTACCCGAAGTGCTCGCGGACTTCCGGGACCCGGTGGTGGATCACCGCGCGGTCGTCGATGAGCAGCACGGCGTCCGGGCGGGCCCGGGTGAGCCGGATGCACAGCTCGGTCTCCTCGCAGCCCAGCGGGCGCCTGTCGCCGTCGCGGCCGATGCCGGTGGCGAAGCCGCCCGCCGCGTCGAAGGCCGTGCGCCGGAAAGAAGCGTTTCCGCCGAGGACGTTCCGGACCCGGACGCGGCCCGCCGGCAGCCCCCGGTAGGTGCAGCCGACCACCCAGTCGAACTCCTCCGGGAACCAGTCGGGCCGGCGGCCCGAGGCCCAGATCGGCAGGGTCCGGCCGCCGACCGCCATCACCTCGGGGTCGGCGTACCCCTCGGCGAAGCGGCGCAGCCAGTCCCGCTCGGCCACGGCGTCGTCGTCGAGGAAGGCGATGACCTCGCCGTAGGAGGCGGCGATGCCCGTGTTGCGGCCCGCGGACAGGCCGCGGGGGCCCGCGTTGGCGAGCACCCGCACTCCGGTGGCCTCTTTGTACTCCTCCGTGAGCCGTTCCAGGAGCGCCGGGTTGTGGTCGACGACCAGCAGGGTCTCCAGCGCCGGATACGACTGGGCGCGCACCGAGGAGACCGCCGCGAGGATGTCCTCCCAGCGGTCCTCGGTGTACACGCAGATCACGACGGAGATGTCGGGATCGCTCAAGACGACTCTCCCTGGCCCGTGGTGAGCATCGGGGAGTGCCGCACCTGCCGGCGCAGGTCACGCCGGTTGGAGCGCTCCTTCAGGATCACCTTGAGCACGCGCAGCCCGTCGCGTACGGCACGCAGGTTGCTGGTGCCGTGGATGCGGAGGTACTCGTAGCTCGGGATCTCCTGCACCTTCAGGCCCGCCTTGACCACCCGGATGTTGATCAGGGTCTCGATCTCGAAGCCGGTGCAGTCGAGGTCGATCTTGTCGAGGCAGTGCCGCCAGAAGGCGTTGTACCCGTAGCAGAGGTCCGTGTAGCGGGCGCCGAACTTGCGGTTGACGACCGTGCACAGCGCCCAGTTGCCGAGCTTGCGGATGAAGGTCATGTCGTCCGTGCCGCCGCCGTTGGCGAAGCGCGAGCCCTTGGCGAAGTCGGCGCCCGAGACCAGGGCGGAGACGTACGACACGATCTCGTGACCGTCGGCCGAGCCGTCGGCGTCCACCATGACGATGATGTCGCCGGTGCACGCCTCGAACCCGGTGATGAGGGCATCTCCCTTGCCCTTGCCACTCTGTTCGACGACTTTCACGTCAGGCCACAACTCCCGCGCCACTTGCACGGTGTTGTCGGTGGAATTACCGTCCACCAGGACCACTTCGTGTATCCAGGCGGGAAGTGTCTTGAAGACGTAGGGGAGATTCTCCGCCTCATTCATGGCGGGAATCACCACACTCACCGGCGGTGTGATCGCCAGGTGCGATGAGATCGGCCGGTATTCCGTGGCCATGAACGGATCTTGGCCCGAAGTCGGCTGACGCAGAACAGAACTCACGAGTCTTGTCCCTCTCGTCCGGTGGACCGCCCGCCCCATGGGCGGCCCGCTTTGGTGTCCGGTTCGAAAGGGGGGTTCTACTCACTCGTGGCACGGAAAAAGGATCTCCGTATCCGCAGGTGAGCTGGCAAAGTTGCCCGGTCTGCCGCAGAACGGCAGCCGGTCGCGCGGCACGACTCGGAAACGACAGTGGTCACAGGAGAAACCAAAGTGGTCATTGCGGTCACCGAGCACGGCACCCCCCTACCGCGCCCCGCCCCGGAACATCGCGGTCCTGAGCCCTCCCCTGGAGCCGCTGGATGATGATCCGAATGCGGGTGAGATGTATGACGGTATTGACGATTGAACCAGTATGGCAAGTCCCGGAACTGGTTCTCACGTTTTTATTGGTTTGGCCGTTACGAAACTTTGGCCGACCCTGCTCTTCAACTCGAACGGGTTTTCCCGGTTCGCCGGGGCATCCGTTTGAGAATGCGTTCCACCGGTCGCAGGAGTACCAGCAGAAGCAGCAGAAGACTGATCGCGGCCACGGCGACGATGCCGCCGCGCCAGGACCAGTGGTGAGTGGCGAGCATCCCCTGGGCGATCAGCATGTCCAGGGCGACGGCACCCGCCAGCGAGGTGAGCGCGCGGGCCGGCGGATCGAGTCCGCGCAGTGCCGCACCGATCGCCGCGGCCGGCGCGGCGAGCAGGAAGAACAGCGCCAAGGGCCCGCGCAACAACGCGCCCGAGTCGGTGAGCGCCAGCAGCGCACCCGTCCCCGCGACGGCCGTCGCGGCCCCCGCGAGCAGGGGCCCCAGGTCCCTCCCCGGTCCTGGCCGTGCCCGTTCGCCCGCTGTTGAAGATGTCTTGAGACGTATGGTCTGCATGACCGACTTTGCCCCCCAAGGCGTCGGATGCCGGGCTTCAATGTCGCGCAGCCGAACGGAGGGCGTCAAGCGGATCTCCGGACATGACCGTTCCCCAGAGACGCCTGATGCCTCCGGGGAACAAGTCGCTCGATTTCGGTGTGTTCCGGTGATCGATTACGACACGGGCTTCAGGGGCTCGTGCCTCCCGAAGGGCTGTCAGGTTGAACTCCTGAACAGTTTTGGCATGGACACTTCCCGTCAACACGCGTAGTTGCTACGACAGTTATGGCAGAGATCCTGCTAAAGGGAGGTTCCATGAGACGTTCCCGAATTACGGCATACGTGACTTCACTCCTCCTCGCCACCGGCCTCGCCCTCACCGGGGCGGCCGCGTCGCAAGCGCAGGCCGCGACCGGCGGCTATGTGGCACTCGGCGACTCGTACGCGTCCGGCGTCGGCGCCGGCAGCTACATCAGCTCGAGTGGCAGCTGCGACCGCAGCACCAACGCCTACCCCTACCTGTGGAACGCCGCCCACAGCCCGTCCTCGTTCTCGTTCCTCGCCTGCTCGGGCGCCACCACCGACGACGTGCTCTCCGGCCAGCTCGGCACGCTCAGCTCCTCGACCGCCCTGGTCTCCGTCACCATCGGCGGCAACGACGCGGGCTTCGCCGACGTCATGACGACGTGTGTGCTCAGCTCCGACAGCACCTGCCTGTCCCGCATCAGCACCGCCGAGGCGTACGTCGACTCCACCCTCCCCGGCAAGCTCGACAACGTGTACGACGCGATCAGCGCCAAGGCCCCCAACGCCGAGGTCGTCGTCCTCGGCTACCCCCGCTTCTACCTGCTGGGTACGACCTGCCTCGGCCTCTCCTCGACCAAGCGCACCGCCATCAACAACGCCGCCGACTACATCGACACCGCGATCGCCAAGCGCGCCGCCGACCACGGGTTCACCTTCGGCGACGTCCGCAGCGCGTTCTCCAGCCACGAGATCTGCTCCGGCAGCTCCTGGCTGCACAGCGTCAACTGGCTGGACATCACCGAGTCGTACCACCCCACCGCGTCCGGCCAGTCCGGCGGCTACCTGCCGGTGCTGACCAGCAACGCGTCCTGAGCTCCAGGTCCTGAGCCCTAGTACGAACCAGAGGGCGAAGGCGAAGCGGAGGCCCCGTCGGTCGGGGTCTCCGTCGTTTTGGTGCAGGTGACCGAGAACGGCACCGAGTTGGACGTCGTCTCCACCGGACTGCGCACCTCGACGGCGATCGCGTCGCTCAGCGTCCCGCTGTCGGACCAGGTCGTCACGGTCACCTGCGTCTGCCGGGTCCTCCCGCCGCCGTCCGGGAAGGACAGCGTCTTCCAGCCCTGGTCGTCGAGCTTCCCGTTCTTCAGCACCCACCGGTACTGCACGTCCTCGGGCACGCTCCCCACCGTGAACGTCGCGGTGAACGTGGGCGCCTGCGCCGTCGACGGCGGACAGGCCCCCGAGTAGTCCGTACGGGACCCGGCCACCCTGACCTTCACGCTCTGCTCGGGCGCGCTGCTGCTCGCGGACGCCGACGGGGACTTCGACGCGGCGCGGCTGCTGTGGCTGGGCGCGGGGGAGCTGAGGTTGCTGGCCGACTGACGCGCCCCGGCGTTGTCGCCGCCGTCGCCGCCGTTGCCCCCGTTGAGGAGGGCGTACGTCAGGCCGCCGAGCGCGAGGACGACCAGCACCAGCCCGATGATCAGCACGGTACCGGCCCTGCGGTCGCCGCCGCGGCCGTTGGCGGGCGGCCGGTTGTCCGCCGGGGTGGGCATCGGGGGCGTCGGGGAGAACGGCCGGGTCTGCCGGGCGACGAGGGTCGGCGCCTCGTACGGTCCCGGGACCGGGACCGTGGCGGCCGTGCTCGGGGTGCCCCCCGCCGCGACCAGCCGCAGGTCCCGCTCGGCCTGTTCGGCGGAGATCCGCGCTGCCGGGTCCTTGCGGAGCAGCCCCTCGATGACGGGGGCGAGCGGTCCGGCCCGGTACGGCGGCGGCAACTCCTCGTCGACCACGGCCCGCAGCGTGCTCAGCGGGGTGTCCTGCCGGAAGGGTGAGGCGCCCTCGACCGCCGCGTACAGCAGGACGCCCAGCGACCACAGGTCGGACTCGGGACCGAACGCCCGCCCCAGCGCCCGCTCCGGGGCGAGGAACTCCGGTGAGCCGATCACCTCGCCGGTCATGGTCAGCGCCGAGCTGCCCTCCACGGTGGCGATCCCGAAGTCGGTGAGCACCACCCGGCCGTCGTTCGACAGCAGCACGTTGCCGGGCTTGACGTCCCGGTGCAGCACCCCGGCGGCGTGCGCGGCCCGCAGCGCGGACAGCACCTCGGCGCCGACGCCGGCCGCCCGCTGCGGGGACATCGGCCCCTCCGCCTCCAGCACGTCGGCGAGGGACACGCCCGGGATCAACTCCATGACGATCCAGGGCCGTCCGCCCTCCATCGCCACGTCGTACACCGTCACCACGTTGCGGTTCGCGACCCGGGCCGCGGCCCAGGCCTCGCGCTCCAGGCGGGCGTACATCCGCTCGACGTCCGAGCCGGGCAGCCCGGCGGGCGCCCGCACCTCCTTGACGGCGACGTCACGGCCCAGCACCTCGTCACGGGCCCGCCACACGGTGCCCATGCCGCCCTCGCCCAGCGGGGACAGCAGTCGGTAGCGGCCCGCGATCACTCGCTCACGGCCCGGCTCTTCGGTCACGGGTGCCCCCCACGGCAGCTCGCGCGAATTCATCACAAACGTAACTCAGAGAAGTGCGGATGCGGCCCCCTTGAGCACCAGTCCGGCGCCCAGGGCCACGACCACGAGTGCCGAGACGAGCGGAATGGTCCTGCGGACCAGTGCCGTCATCGGGTGGGTGGTCCAGCGAGGGCGTTTGTCCATCACCCGAGTCATTCCCGTACCCAGCCTGACGACGGCGAACCCGGCGGCGGTCAGCGTCAGCGCGAGACCGACGCCGTAGGCGACGACCAGGAGCAGGCCGAACCAGGCCTGACCGAGGGCGGCGGCGCCGACGAGCACGACCACGGCGGAGGGGCTGGGGACGAGGCCGCCGGCGAAGCCGAGGAGGATGGTGCCGCGGAGGGTGGGGGCCGTGGGGTGGGTGTGGGTGAACCCGCCGTGACTGTGCGGCATGTCGGCGGGGCCGTGCTCGGGGGCTGCGCCCCCGGACCCCCCTTCGGCCCGAACGGCCTCGTCCTCAAACGCCGGACGGGCTGAGGAGTGTGGCCGAGCGCCGTGGTCGTGCCCATGAGGGTGGTCGTGCCCATGAGGGTGGTCGTGGCCATGAGCGTGGTCGTGGTCATGGGGGTGGTGGTGGCCGTGGTCGTGCGCCCCCACGAGGACCGGTTCCCGCTTCTCGGGCGACTCGTGCTCGTCGTCGTGGTGATGGTGATGGTGGCCGTGGGCGTGCGCCTGCTCGTGGGCCCTGTTCCGCCAGGCCCTGCGGGTCAGGTTGGCGCCCGCGGCCAGGACCATGAGGCCGCTTGCGATGCCCAGCCAGGCGATCACCGACGGGGTCGCCGCCGAGCCCGCCGTCACCAGGACGCCGAGGGCGACCACGCCCAGGGTGTGGGTGACCGTGACCGACGCGGCGAGGGGGAGGACGTCGCGGAGGCGGGCGCGGCCGCCGCGGGCCGCCGCGGTCGCCGCCATCAGGGTCTTGCCGTGGCCCGGTGCGAGGGCGTGCATCGCGCCGAGGCCGATGGAGATGAAGAGCGCGAGCACCGCGAAGCCGACGGTGAGGTGGTTGCGGGCGACCAGGTCGGTCAGGGCCTGGGTCCAGCGGTCGATGCCGCGGGGGAGGATCTCGGCGCCCGGGGTGTCCTGGCGTTCCTGGGCGAGGGCCGGGCCGCCGGGCCGCACGTGGACGGCGGCGGTGGTGGTGTCGGCGGGGGAGGAGAGCAGATCCTTGGGGTAGCTGGTGAGTTCGTGGGAGACGGACGTCTTCGGTACGTCCGTCTTCGTCAGGGTCATCCGGTCGCCGCGCGCCGTGATCTCCCGCCAGCCTGGCCCGGTGTCCGCGCCCGCGCTGTGGAAGGTGAGGCCGGCCGCGGCGCCCTGGGGGAGGGGCGCGGTGAAGCGGCACTCCACGCGGAGGGTGTTCAGGCCCGCCTGGCCGGGGCGGAGTTCGGCGTGGCTGGTCCGCACGGTCAGCGGGGTGATACGGCCGTCGACGGTGAGCCTGCTGCCGTCGGCGGCGGTCGTGCAGCGCTGCTCGGCCCACTTCGCCGTGCCGAGCCGTTTCAGTTCGGGCTTGGCCTGGGTCGCCGGGATCTCGGCGAGGTCCTCGACGTGGTCGACGCGGAGCTGCCCGGACGCGGCGACGAGACCGTCGTACTTGTTGACGGTGAAGTTGCCGAGCGGGTGCGCGCTCGCGCCCGTGCCGGACAGCAGGGTCGCGGCGCAGGCCAGGGTGAAGACGGCGGCGATCCGGCGGAGGTTCACTTCGAGTCCTCCAGCGCCTTGCGGGCGGTACGGGCGCCCAGCGGGGAGAAGCCGGGGTTGAGCTTGAGGGCCCTGGTGAGGGCGGCCCGGCCGGCCGCCTTCTCGCCGTTGGCCAGCTCGATCATGCCGAGGTGGTAGACGAAGGAGGCGTTGTGGTAACCGGTGGCCGTGGCCTGCCGGGCGTACGGCAGCGCTTCCTTCTGCTTTCCGTTGACGTAAAGGGCCCAGGCCAGCGCGTCCGCCGTGTGCACGGTGCGGCGACGGGCCCACTCGGCGCGGGCGGCCTTCAGCGCCTCGGCCTTGTTGCCGTGGTCGGCGGCGGCGAGGGCGGTGTCGAGGTCGGCGTTGACGCCGTTGGCGCGGGCGAGGGCGATCCAGGCCTCGACGAGCGCGTACTGGTCCGCGGCCTTCGCCTTGTCGCCCTTGGCGTTGCGGTCCTCGTACAGCTCGCCGAGTTCGACGAGCTGCTGGGGGAGCGGATAGCGGGAGACGACCAGCTCCATGCCCTTGATCGCGTCGGCCCGGTCGCCGAGCGCCGCCTGGGCCCGCGCCCGGCCCTCCAGCGCCGGGATGTAGGTGTCGTCGGCCGTCAGGGCGCGGGCGTAGTAGGTCTCCGCGGTCTTGTAGTCGCCCTGGTTCCAGGCGAGCAGACCGAGCTGGGCGGCCACGTAGGAGATGTCGCCCTTCGACGTGGCCGTGGACAGGGCCTGCTCCAGCACCCGCTGGGCGCCCCTGACGTCGCCGCGCAGTTCGCGTACGTACGCGTAACGGGTGAACACCGGTACACCCGGCTTGCGTTGGTCGGCGAGGTCGGCGGCCTTGCTCGCCTCGTCGTAGCGGCCGAGTTCGACCAGGGCGTCGATGCGGGAGGCCAGGGCGTTCGCGCTGTACGGGTTCTGCTTCAGGGCCTGGTCCGCGTAGCCGAGCGCCGGCGCGAACTCGTGCCGGGCGGCGGCGAGCGCGGCCTCGGCGGCCAGCGCCTCGTCGTTGTCCGGGGTGATCTGCAATGCGCGCTTGAGGGACTTCTCGGCCTGCGGGTAGCGGGACGGGTCGCCCTTGGTGCGGGCCTGCTCGACGTAGGCGAGGCCGAGGGTGGCCCAGCTGTCGGAGTCCTTGGGCTGGGTGCGGAGATGGGCTTGGAGGGAGGCGATGGTCGTGTCGAGGTCCCCGCTCGCGAGCAGCGCCGGGTCCACCGCGCTCGACGTGGCCACCGGCGCCGTCCCGCCGTCCTTGGCGGCCCCGAACGCGATCGCCCCGCCGGTCAGCGCGATGGCCATCAGCACCGCCGAGCCGGCCAGTTGAGCCCGCCGCCAGTTCCGCCCCGCGGCGGCGAACCGGCGCAGGGCGCTGACGCGTTCGTCGTCCTTCGTCTCGGCGGGCTGCTTCTCGTTCGTACCCGGGGCCATGCCCTCTCCTAGTAGCTGTTCGCACGGGGCGGCGCGGCCCGCGCCGTGGGGGATTGAGTGGGTGCGGGCCGCGCCAGTCTTGAAGCGCCCCGAAGGGGCGCTGGGGGTACCCCCGGCCGAAGGCTGGGGGAGGAACTGCGCGACCAGCCACCGGCCGGCCCGCAGTCGCCCACTGCCTAAAGCACTACGGCGTTGAACGCGACAGCGCTCAGTACGGCCGCCGCATCCGCCGCCGCCACCAGCCGAACCCGGTGCCGATCAGCAGCACGCCCGCCGCACCCGCGGCCGCCGACCCCGCGATCAGCGTCATGTTGTTGTCACCGGAACCGGTCAGCGCGTCGCCCAGCGCACTCTTCGTGCTGCTGCCGGCCGCCGCCTTGGCGATCTTGCCGCGCGAGCCCGCCGTCGGCTCGGCCACGTACGGGAAGTACTTCTCGAAGCTCTTGTCGTTCTTGTCGACCGCGTCGCCCAGGTCGTTCTTCGAACCGACCAGCTCGCCCTCCATGACCTGGAGCGCCTCGTCGATCACGTCGTCGGTGAGCCGCCGCCCGTTCGGGAAGCCCTGGTTGTCACCGTCCAGCACACCGAGCCGCTTGGGCTTGGCCGTCGGCTTGATCGACGTGTTCAGGCGGAGCATCTCCGACGGCGTCGCCTGCGGCTGCAGTGTGTTGAGGCCCTTGACGCCCGTGAGGAACACGCTGACGAGGTCGTTGCGGGGCTCGGACGGCGCCTTGATGTTGTAGATCGCCTGGATCAGCTTCGGCAGTTCCGGGTTGGTGACGTTCTTCAGGAACTGCGCGTCGTCCTTGGGCTCGGACGCGTTGAACTTGTCCTTGTCCTTCTGCGGGTTGACGACCTCGTTGACCAGCGGGTTGCCGAGGCGCGAGACCTGCGAGTAGTAGCCCTGCGCGTTCCTGCGCTGGGTCGTCGCGTAGATGCCGACGGTCGGGCGCGACGCCGACTGGCGGATCAGGGAGTTCGGCACCTGCAGGGCGATCGTGTTGACGTTGTAGCCCTTGAGGGTGTCGTTGCCGACCTCGCTCAGGTTGCCGCCGTACAGCAGGTCGAAGACGCGCAGGTCGGCGAAGAACGGGTCGTCGGCCTGGCCGGCGAAGGTCGCGCCGTCGCCCACCGTCTTGTAGATGGCCTGGGAGCGCAGCTCCGCGTAGTCCGGCATCGACGCCTTGCCGACGTCCGACGGAGCGGCCGGGACATTGCTGGCGAGCCTTGTCGTGTGCTGCTGCCTGCCGTTCCTCAACTTGATCAGGTCGAGGTTGTACGACTGCGTGACGTTCAGATCGGGGTCGTTCAGGCTGTCGACCACGCCTGTGTTGTAGAGGAACGTCTGCTTGTTCTTGATCTTGGTCTTGAAGGTGTAGCGGAAGATCAGGTCGTCCTTCGCGTCACCGTTGTTGTCGACGTGGATGTCGTACTGGGCGTCGTCGGCGAACTGGTAGAAGTTCGGGCCGCCGGCCGGCTCCTCGAAGGGGATGTAGTCCGACACGATCGTGGTGGTGTCCGGCTTGTCCGGGCTGACGAACGCGTACAGGTCGGTGTTGTCGTACTGGGGGGTGCCCGAGATGAGCGGGGCCTCCCGGTGGGAGGAGGCGGAGGCCGCCCCCGGTTCCAGCGCGGCGACGCTGGCGGCTGTGATCCCGCCGGTTGCCAGTGCCCCACAGATGAGCGTGACAAGGCCCTTGCGCCCCGCGCCGCTCCTGGAGTTTAGAGGTGTCATGCCGTCCGTCCCTCGGTCCCAACTTGCTTGACGGACGGGTATACGGAGCCGGAGGGCCGTTCGGATTGGTCGGAAGAAAAAAATCTTTTCTTCCTGCTCGACCCGCGTTTTTGCCTCCCGCATACGTACTTCTGCCGGAGGTGCGTCAGTTGCGAATGCCTGGTGTGGGAGGACGGGCCGGGTGCGGCCACAGAAGGGGGGACGGGGTGGAGGCGGACGAACTGCTGGTGCTCGTCGCCGGTGGCGACCAGAAGGCGTTCGAGGACCTCTACGGACTGGTGTCCGGGCCGGT
This sequence comes from Streptomyces sp. NPDC001507, assembly GCF_042894765.1. Taxonomy (NCBI): domain Bacteria; kingdom Bacillati; phylum Actinomycetota; class Actinomycetes; order Kitasatosporales; family Streptomycetaceae; genus Streptomyces; species Streptomyces sp. NPDC001507. The sequence continues at coordinate 429,911 of NZ_JBIAVV010000008.1, read as the reverse complement.
GTTCGGTCTCGTGCGCCGTGTGGTCCGCGACCCCGCCCAGTCCGAGGAGGTGGCCCAGGAGGTGCTCCTCGAACTCTGGCGCTCCGCCGCGAAGTTCGACCCCGGCCGGGGCAGCGCCCTGTCCTGGGTCCTCACCCTCGCCCACCGCCGCGCCGTAGACCGGGTGCGCAGCGCCCGCGCGGCCGGCGAACGCGAACAGCGCGAGGCGCTGCGGGCCGGCGAACCAGCCTTCGACCAGGTCGCGGAGACGGTGGAGGCCGGCCTGGAACGCGAGTGGGTACGCCGCTGCCTGGACCGGCTCACCGCCCTGCAGCGCCAGTCCGTCACCCTCGCCTACTACGACGGCTACACGTACCGTGAGGTGGCCGAGCGGCTCAAGCTGCCGCTGGGCACGGTCAAGACACGGATGCGCGACGGACTCACCCGGCTGCGCGACTGCCTGGGAGGTGTGGCGTGAGCCTGGTCGGCCGCCTGCTGCACCGCGAGGACCTGCACTCGCTGGCCGCGCCCTACGCCCTGGACGCCCTGGAGCCCGGCGAGCGGCGCCGCTTCGAGAAGCACCTGAAGGACTGCGACCGGTGCGCCGAGGAGGTCCGGGAGCTGACCGAGGACGCGGTACGGCTCGCCTTCTCGGCCGCGGCCCCGCCGCCGCTCGCGATGCGCGACCGGGTGCTGGCCGCCGTCCGCGCCACCCCGCAGGAGCCGGCTCCCGGCCAGGAGCGCGTGCCCAATCTGCCGCCGCACGTCTGGGGTGCACAGCCCCCGCCGCCGCGCCGCCGTCCGCGCCCCCTGTTCGTGCCGTTCGCCACCGCCACCGCGGCCGCCGCCCTGGTCGTCGCCTTGCTGTTCGCGGTGCAGGCCGACCGGACGCAGAACCGGCTCGACGCCGAGCGGGCCCAGTCACGTGAGATCGCCCACGTTCTGGCCGCGACCGACGCCCGCGCGACCAGCTACAAGGACGCCCAGGGCCGAAGTATCGGAGCGGTGGCCTCCGTATCGGAGGGGCAGGCCGTCGTCACGCTCCGCGGATACGGCACTCCGTCCAACGGCCGTGTACACCAGCTCTGGCTCATGCGCCCCCGTGTGCAACCGCGCTCCCTCGGGCTCTTCGAGGCCGACACGCCCCTGGTCGCCACCGGTCTGAGCAGATCGGCGACGTCACTCGCGGTGACCGTCGAGCCCGCCGGTGGGTCAGTGCAGCCCACCAGCCAGCCAGTTGTCCAACTCGCCCTGAAATCGGTTGGATTCGGAGAGTAGTCAAAGAGAAGTTCAAGAGGGGTCGTCAACACCCTTGCGGGGAAGGTGAATCCTGTGACCGCGATACACGAGTGCCCCATCGGGGCGATAGGGTTACCCTGCCCGGGCCGGGTGGACTCGTACGGGTGGGGAGTGACATGGATCAGATAACACGCAGCAGGGCGAGGGTTCCTGCGATCACCTGCGGGACTGGTGCGACCAGTTCGCGCCTCGACCGCCATCTGTCGGTGCTGGCGGGTCCCGCCATACCGCAGCAGCAGGCGGTCGAGGCGACGTCGCTGATGCGTGAGCTGACCGCGCGTGAACCCGCACGGCGCAGCGACCGGGGTGCGCGGGTCAGCCGTGTCTCCCTCTTCGCGCCACTGCGCCGGCTGCGCCGTTCGCTGTTCGGCGGCAACAAGCACTGACCGCCTGACCGTCAGGCCCGCGCCCAGGCCGCCACACCGTCCCGGCGCAGCGCTGCGATCTCCGCGTCCGTCATCCCCACGGCACGCAGCAGCGCCTCGGTGTGCTGGCCGAGCGCGGGCACATCCCCCATCCGCGCCTCGTCCCCGCCCGGCAGCGTGATGGGCGGCAGCAGCGCGCGCAGCGGCCCGACCGGCGACCCCACTTCCCGCCACCGGTCCCGGGCCGCCAGCTGCGGATGCCCGGCCAGCTCGTGCAGATCCCGCAGCCGCGCGCACGCGATGCCCGCGGCGTCCAACTGCGCCAGCGCCTCGTCGGCGTCGAGTGCCTTCAGGGCCGCCCCGACCAGGTCGTCGGTCCGCTCCCGGTTCGCCACCCGCGCGGCGTTCGTCGCGAACGCCGGATCTGCTCCCAACTCCGGCCGCCCGATCACCTGTTCGGCAAGCCGCCGCCACTCCCGGTCGTTCTGCACCGACAGCAGCACCCGCCCGCCGTCCGCGGTCGGGTAGGCGTCGTAGGGCGCGATGACCGCATGCGCCAGACCGGTGCGCTCGGGTGGCGTCCCGCCGTGCATGGTGTGGTGCAGCGGATGCCCCAGCCACTCGGCCAGCGCCTCCAGCATCGACACCTCCACCGGCCCGCCCCGCCCGGTGGTCCCGCGCCGCACCAGCGCCGCGAGGACGCCGGAGAAGGCGTACATGGCCGCCGCGATGTCCGCCGCCGGGATCCCCGCCTTCACGGGCTGCTCCGGCGTCCCGGTGACCGACACCAGCCCCGCCTCGCACTGCACGAGCATGTCGTACGCGCGCTTGTCGGCGTACGGCCCCCACGCCCCGTACCCGGAGATGTCCACGGCGACCAGCCGGGGATGCGCGGCGCACAGCGTGGCCGCGTCGAGCCCGAGCCGGGACGCGGCACCGTGGGCCAGGTTCTGCACGAAGACGTCCGCGTCCGCGACGAGTCGCCTGACGACGTCCAGGCCGCGCGGGTCCTTCAGATCCAGCGCGATGGACTCCTTGCCCCGGTTGCACCACACGAAGTGCGAGGCGAGGCCGCCCGCGGCGGTGTCGTAGCCGCGGGCGAAGTCGCCACCGTCGGTGCGTTCGACCTTGATGACGCGCGCGCCGAGGTCCGCGAGCTGGCGGGTTGCGAAGGGGGCGGCGACGGCCTGTTCGACGGCGACGACGGTGATGCCTTCGAGGGGCAGCGGGAGACGGTCCATGCGCTGGATCATGTCCGGTGACCGGCGGGTTTGTCAGCAGCGCCGGTACCGGCGGACGGCGAGCGGCAGGAAGACGCCGACGAGGACCAGGCTCCAGGCGAGCGACCCCGCGACGGGGTGCGCCACCGGCCAGGCCGCGCCGTCGGGTACCGGAGCGTTGCCGAACAGGTCGCGCAGGGCGGTCGTCACCGCGCTGATCGGGTTCCACTCGGCGAGCGTGCGCAGCCAGCCCGGGAGGTTGCCGGTCGGGATGTAGGCGTTGGACAGCAGCGGCAGGACGAACGTGGACGCGCCGAGCTGACCGGCCGCCTCCTCGCTGCGGGTGAGCAGGCCGAGGTAGATGCCTACGGCCGTGCAGGCGAACCGGAACAGGAGCAGGAGGCCCACCGCGCCGGCCGCCGCGGCCGGCGATCCCTCCACGCGCCAGCCCACGGCGAGCCCCACCAGGAGCAGTGGCACGGTACCCGCCGTGGTGACGACCAGGTCGGCCGCAGCCTGTCCCAGCGGTACGGCGGCCCGGCTCACCGGCATGGCCCTGAAGCGGTCCGCCACCCCTCGGTGGGTGTCCTGGGCGGCCTGGAACATGCCGGTCATGACACCCCCTGCCGCGGTCGCGACCAGCAGCCCCGGGACCAGGAAGGAGCGGTATTCGGCGCCCGGCATCGCCAGTGCGCTGCCGAAGACGTAGCCGAAGAACAGCAGCATGTTGACCGGCATCAGCTGGGTGAGGATCGCGAGACCGGGGCTGTTGCGGACGCGGCGCAGCTGCCGGCCCGTCATCGCGGCACCGTCGTACACGAGCGCACTCATGCGGGACTTCCCGTCAGTCGGAGGAAAACGTCGTCGAGGGTCGGTGGTCTGAGGCTCGCGTCGAGCAACGGGACACCCGCCGCGTCGAGTTCGCGCACCAGGCGGGGGAGGGTGAGGGTCGGGTCCGTGGTGACGGCGCCGACGGTGTGCCGGTCGTGGTCGAACTGCGGCTCCCTGCCGGTGAGCCGGTCGAGAACCGCGGCCGCCTTCGGCAGCGCGTCCCGGTCGGCCACCACTGCCTGCGCGTACCAGCCGATGAGCGCCTTCAGCTCGGCGGGGGATCCGGTCCGGGCCACCCGGCCCCGGTCGATCAGCGCGATGTCGTCGGCGAGTTGGTCGGCCTCCTCCAGGTACTGCGTGGTGAGCAGGACCGTCGTGCCCTCCGCCGTCAGCTCGCGCACCGCTTCCCAGATGCTGCTCCGGCCGGCCGGGTCGAGGCCGGTGGTGGGTTCGTCGAGGAAGAGCACGGCCGGCCTGCGGACCAGGCTCGCGGCGAGGTCGAGGCGGCGGCGCATACCGCCGGAATAGGTGGCCGCCTTCCGGTCGGCGGCCTCGGTGAGGCCGAAGCGGGCAAGAAGCTCGGCCGCCCGGTCGTCCGGCCTGCGCACCCGGAGCAGCCGGGCGAACAGACGCAGGTTCTCGCGGCCGGTGAGATCGCCGTCGACCGAGGCGAACTGGCCGGTGACGCCGATGCTGCGGCGCACGGCCGCCGGGTCCCGGACCACGTCGTGCCCCGCGATGCGGGCGGAGCCCGCGTCGGGCCGGAGGAGGGTGGCCAGCAGCCGCACGACCGTCGTCTTGCCCGCCCCGTTCGGCCCGAGCAGTCCGCAGACCGTGCCCTCTCGCACGGCCAGATCCAGACCGTGCAGCGCGGACACCGCGCCGAAGCGCTTCTCCAGACCTTCACTAAGTACAGCGTACGTAGTAGTCATGGGGCGACCGTAGCGCACTACGTACGGTGTACGTAACTAGCATGGTGGGCGAGGTGATGATCGATGACAGTCCGAGGGGCCGAACCCGAGGTGATCTGGGCCCGCCCGGAGCGCGCCGGGCGAGGGCCGAAGCCGGCGTTCACCCGCGCCGACATCGCCGCCGTCGCGGTGCGCATCGCCGACGCGGAGGGGCTGGACGCCGTGTCGATGCGGCATGTGGCGGCCGGGGTGGGGTGCGGGACCATGTCCCTGTACAACTACGTCCCCCGCAAGGAGGACCTGTACGAGCTGATGGTTGACGCGATCAGCTCGGAACACGAGTTGTGGGAGCCGACGGGGGACTGGCGTGCCGACATGATGCGGGTCGCCGAACAGACGCGGGAGCTGATGCACCGGCACCCGTGGCTGCCTCGCCTGATGTCACCGGTCTACGGGTTCAGCCCCCACGCCCTGCGGTATCTGGAGCACTGTCTGGCCTGCCTGGATCCGCTGGACGTGTCGTACGGCACCAAGTTCGAGCTGATCGCCATGGTGAACGGTGTGGTCACGACCTATGTGCGGAACGAGATCGACACGGCCGAACGGGTGCGGAACCTGCCGTGGTCCGAGGAGCGGGAGAACGCGGTGCGCATCGCCTATCTAGGCGGGCAGATCGCCTCGGGGGCGTATCCCCGGATGGCGGCGGCGTTCGCGGAGGATGCGGGGCCGATCGATCTGGAGGGGGTTTTCCGGCGGTCGGTGGAGAGGGTGCTGGACGGGTTCGCGTTGTCGTAGGGTGCGAGGCGGTGGGGGCTTGTCGCGCAGTTCCTCCCCCAGCCTTCGGCCGGGGGTACCCCCAGCGCCCCTGTCAGAGCAGCGTCAGTTGACCAGCTGGGCCTTCTTCGGTGTGTTCCAGGACGGATGCCGGTTTGCGGGACGCCTTCGGGGGCGGGAGTACGCCCGCTGTCGTCAGGTCGGCCGCTGTGATCGGTGACTTGATCTCCAGTTCGGCCTGCTGTGCGCGTACGTCCGCCAACAAGGTCAGGACCGTGACCAGTTCCAGGAGTTCCGATGTCCATGACTGAGGCCAGGCCGGCGGAGTGATCGCCGCCAGGGTGCCCGGTTCCGCCGTCTGACTCGTCCGTGCCGCGAACCACGCCTCCAGGACCCGCGCCTCGCCCGTCCTGAAGTCCCACGCCTCCGGGGGCACGGGGGAGACGCGGCCCTCGTCGAGGTGGAGGGTCTCCTCCTCCGTGTCGTAGTGGATCGTGCGGGGGCGGGCGGGCAGCGGGGCCCGGACGTACGGGCGGCGGCCGCCCGGGAGTCTGGGGCGGTCGCCGTCGCGGCGCAGCAGCCACAGTGCCCGGTGGCCGAGGTCCACGCCCTGCGCCCAGAGGACGGGGTCGTCGGTGAGGGGGACGGTGCGGTCCGGGCGGATGGCGGTCAGGGCCCAGGCGAGGACGTCCTGCGGGGTGACTCCGCGGCCCAGCCGGTCGGCCAGGTACGCCGTCAGTCCCGGCGCCAGGTTCGGCTCCGCGCCGCCCGGCCGGCGGTACAGCGGGCGGATGCGGCCCGCGCGCAGGGCGGGGAGGTGGGAGGTCGCCAGCAGGGGCATGCCCTCCGGTGACTCGACGGCGAAGACCTGCCGGTCGTCCGCCACCCGCCACAACTCCGGGCGGGCCGCGTCGATCAGGCGGTGGTCCGGGATCAGCCACTGTTCGTCGAACGGGGCGGCCAGGACGCGGACCGGGGCCGGGCAGGGGCCCGACGTGTCGGCGAGCGGTCCGGTGCCGCTGGGCCGGCCGGGGAGCTGGGCGACCGCGGAGTGGACCGTGCGGGCGCGCGTCGGCTCGAAGAGGGTCTCCCGGTCGGGGCCCTCCGCTTTGAGCAGGGCGTCCCAACGGGCCTTCAGGGTCGCCGGGTCGGGGGCCGTCGGCCACTCCCGGCCGAGCCGTAGTGGTGCGACGGACCACGGCATGAGGTCCGCCAGCAGCGGAGCGTCGTCGTGCGTCACGCCCGGCATCGTACGACGACTTCAGGTGGCGTCGAGCGTGACCGTGAAGGAGAAACGGTCGCCGCGGTAGTGGATGACCGCCAGGTCCAGGACCCGGCCGGCGGTGTCGTAGGTGACGCCCGTGTAGTGCAGGATCGGGCTGAGCAGCGGGACCCGGAGCAGCCGGGCGGTCTCGGGGTCGGCCAGCCGGGCCGCCACCGTGTCCGTGATGCGGCTGATGTCGGCGCCGACGACGTCCCGGAGCACCTTGGTCATCGGCTGCCGGACCAGGTCCTCCGGGTCGATGCGCTCGGCCAGTTCGGGCCGTACGTGATTGCGGGCGTGGTTGGTGGGCTCGCCGGTCTGCTCGTCGCTGCGGAGCCGGTGATAGGCCGCCACCTCGGTGAGGTCCGGGAAGTACTCGGTGAGTTCGCCGGTGACGGGCACCGTGCCGTGGTCCAGCAGCTCCGCCGTCATCCCCGACTGCTGGGCCACGATCGCGTCCACCGAACCGAGCAGCCGTACCGGTGTGCCGCGCCGGGCATCCGGCTCGATGAAGGTGCCCCGGCGCCGGTGCCGGCTGATCAGGCCCTCGTCCTCCAGCTCCTTCAGCGCCTGCCGCATGGTCAGCACGCTCACGCCGTAGTGCTCCGCCAGCTGCTCCTCGGTGGGCAGCCGGAGCGGGTCCCGGGGCGAGCGGCCGAGTATCGAGGCGCGCAGCGACTGCGACACCTGGTACCAGAGCGGCAGCTTGCGGTTGAGGACGATCGAGTCCGGGGCGAAGGAGGTCACGGGCCATCCGTACCGGTGGGGGATCTTCAGTGCAAGGGGCGGAAGTGCCGTTCCAGGCCCTGCCACACGTCGTCGTAGCGCTGCTGGAGGTGTTCGGCGGTCGCCGCATGCGGGGTGAGCGTCACCGGCCAGCGGGTCTCGAACATGAACGCCAGGCCGTCGTCCACCTTCTGGGGCTTCAGCTCGGCCGCGCTCGCCCGGTCGAACGTCTCCCGGTCCGGGCCGTGCGCCGACATCATGTTGTGCAGCGACCCGCCGCCCGGCACGAAGCCCCCCTTCCCGGCCGTCTTCGCGTCGTAGGCGCCCTCGATCAGCCCCATGTACTCGCTCATCACGTTCCGGTGGAAGTACGGCGGCCGGAAGGTGTTCTCGCCCACCAGCCAGCGCGGCGCGAAGACCACGAAGTCGACACCCGCAAGGCCCGGGGTGTCGGACGGCGACGTCAGCACCGTGAAGATCGACGGGTCGGGGTGGTCGTAGGAGATGCTGCCGATCACATTGAAACGGCGCAGATCGTAGGCGTACGGCACATGTGTGCCGTGCCAGGCGACCACGTCCAGTGGGGAGTGGTCGTATGTGGCGGTCCACAGGTTGCCGCAGAACTTGTTGACCACCTCCACCGGGCCCTCGACGTCCTCGTAGGCGGCGACGGGGGCCAGGAAATCCCGGGCGTTGGCGAGGCCGTTCGCGCCGATCGGGCCGAGGTCGGGGAGACGGAACGGCGAGCCGTAGTTCTCGCACACATAACCCCGGGCCGTGGCATCCAGCAGCTCCACACGGAAGCGGACCCCGCGGGGGATCAGCGCCACATGTCCCGGCTCCACATGCAGCAAGCCGAACTCCGTGTGCAGCAGCAGTCCACCGCGCTCCGGGACGATCAGCAGCTCGCCGTCCGCGTCGGAGAAGACCCGCTCCATGGAGGCGTCGGCGTGGTAGAGGTGCACGGCCATGCCGGTCCGCTGGGTCGCGTCGCCGTTGCCGCCCAGCGTCCACAGGCCGTCGAGGAAGTCCGTGCCGGGCGCGGGCTGCGGGAGGGGGTCCCAGCGCAGCCGGTTCGGGTCCGGGGCGATGTCCGTGAAGGGGGCGGTGCGCAGCCCGCCGTTGCCGCTGGCCCGGGTGAACGCAGGGTGGGCGGCCGAGGGGCGGATCCGGTACAGCCAGGAGCGGCGGTTGTGGGCCCGCGGCTCGGTGAAGGCCGTACCGCTGAGCTGCTCCGCGTACAGGCCGAGAGGCGCGCGCTGCGGGGAGTTGCGGCCCTCGGGCAGGGCACCCGGCACCGCCTCCGAGGAGTGCTCGTTGCCGAACCCGGAGAGGTACGCCAGCCCCTCGGCGGTCTTCCGCGCTTCCCCGCGCTCCCGCTCGAACGCGCTCGCGCGGGAGGTGCCCCCATCGCCCATGATCGCTCCCTGAACCTGCGTGCCATCGATTCCTATGCATCACCGTAGGATTGCGTGGGGGCGCGTGCAAGAGGGCCGGGATCATCCCGGCGGTGTATGGCGAGAAACCCGACTTCAGGGGGATCCGGTCCGCGGCGCGCTGTTCTACGCTCCCGGGCATGTCGTGGACGCGTGGACTGCCGGGTGCGCTCGCGGTCTGCGTGCTGCTGCTGGTCGCCGCTGCGGGGTGCGGGACCGGGAACGCCCACGCGCGGCGCGGGGCGGAGTCGCCCGCCCCGGTGGGCAAGATCCTCGACGACACGGACGAGAGCGGGCGCCACTACCGCGAGCTGGACAAGAAGCAGGCGCCCGAGGTGGGCACGGTGGTCACCCCGGACGCGTCCGGCGGCTGGGACGTACGGCTCGACCTGCACCGCTTCCGGTTCTCCCGGGCGGGCACCGCGGCGAAGGCGGTCGTCGGCCGCGGACTCGCCTACCTCTTCGTGGACGGCGGTCTGGTGACCCGGCTGCGCACCCCCGCCTACCACCTGCCCGCCGGCCTCGTCCCGCACGGCACCCACCACATCACCGCCCGGCTCTACGCGGACGACGGCACGGTCTGGGCCGTGCACGGCAAACCGGTGGAGAGCACCGCGGACGTCACGGCGTCGGGCGCGGAGACGGCGTCGCCCTCGGGGGCCGTGTCCGCCACCCCCTCCGTCACCGGCACCGGCACGAGCAGTGCGGACGCCGGATGAGTGCATGGGCCATCCGTCCGCGTACTGGGGGGCGAGGTTCACCTGATCCCGGCGGAAAGGCATCATGAAGCCCGTGCCCCCAGCGACACCGCTTCGCAAAGCGCCCGTACAGCGCCGCAGCGCCGAACGGCTGACCCGGATCCTCGACGCCTGTGCCGACCTCCTCGACGAGGTCGGTTACGACGAACTGAGCACCCGGGCCGTCGCGGTGCGCGCCGGAGTGCCCATCGGCTCGGTCTACCGCTTCTTCGGCAACAAGCGGCAGATGGCCGACGCCCTCGCCCAGCGCAACCTGGAGCGCTACTCCGAGCGCGTCACCGAGCGGCTGAAGGACGCCCCGAAGGGGGACTGGCGGACGGCGATGGACGCGGTGCTCGACGAGTACCTGGCCATGAAGCGCACCGCCCCCGGCTTCTCCCTCGTCGACTTCGGCAACCAGATCCCGGTCGGCGCCCGCGACGCGGAGCCGAACCACCGGGTGGCCGACCGGCTGACCGAACTGCTGGCGGCGTACATCGGCCGCGCCCCGGACGAGCCGTTGCGCCGCACCTTCCTGGTCGCGGTCGAGACGGCCGACGCCCTGGTCCACCTGTCCTTCCGGATGACCCCGGAGGGCGACGAGTCGATCATCACGGAGACGCGGGAGCTGCTGCGGGCGTACCTGGCGCGGGTTCTGGACTGACGTTCTCTGGGCTGACGTTCTCTGGACTGACGTTCCCTGGACTGACGGTCTGTTCAAAGGCCCGGATCGGAGCGCCCCGTAAGGGGCGCTGGGGGTGCCCCCGGCCGAAGGCTGGGGGAGGAACTGCGGGATCAGCCCCCACGCACCCGCACTCGAAGGGCTGCAGCACTCCCCTCCCCACATACCGCCCGGTATGCTCACCCGAGTCCGGCCACCCCTCCATCGCCGTACCCTCTCGGAGGCCCCCATGCCCCGCACCGCCCTCCGCATCTGCCCCCTGTGCGAGGCCACCTGCGGCCTGACCCTCACCATCGAGGGCACCCGCGTCACCGGCGCCCGCGGTGACCGCGACGACGTCTTCAGCAACGGGTTCATCTGCCCGAAGGGCGCCTCCTTCGGCGCCGTGGACGCCGACCCCGACCGGCTGCGCACCCCCCTCGTCCGCAGGGACGGCGAACTGCGCGAGGCCACCTGGGCGGAGGCCTTCGACGCGGTCGCCGCCGGGGTGCGGGGCGTCGTCGAGCGGTACGGCCCCGACTCCGTCGGAATCGTCCTTGGCAACCCCAACGTCCACACCGTGGCCGGCGGCCTCTACCCGCAGGTCCTCGTGGGCGCCCTCGGCACCCGCAGCGTCTTCACCGCGTCCACGGTCGACCAGATGCCCAAGCACGTCTCCAGCGGACTGCTCTTCGGCGACGCCAACGCCATACCGGTGCCCGACCTCGACCACACCGACCACCTCCTCCTCATCGGCGCCAACCCCCTTGAGTCCAACGGGAGTCTGTGCACCGCCCCCGACTTCCCCGGCAAACTCAAGGCGCTCAGGGCCCGCGGCGGCACCCTCACCGTCATCGACCCGCGCCGCACCCGCACCGCCAAACTCGCCGACCGGCACATCGCCATCCGGCCCGGCGCCGACGCCCTGTTGCTTGCCGCGATGGCCCAGGTCCTCTTCGAGGAGGACCTGGTGGACCTCGGCCGGCTCGCCCCGCACGTCGACGGACTCGACGAACTCCGCGCCACGATCGGCGACTTCACCCCGGACGCGGTCGCCCACGCCACCGACGTCGACGCCGGCACGATCCGCGCCCTCGCCCGCGAACTCGCCGCCGCCCCCACCGCCGCCGTATACGGCCGGATCGGCAGCTGCACCGTCCCGCACGGCACCCTCGCCAGCTGGCTCGTCGACGTCCTCAACACCCTCACCGGCAACCTCGACCGGCCCGGTGGCGCGCTCTTCCCGCAGGCCGCCACCGACCGGACCCCGCGGCCCGCCGGGCCCGGCCGCGGCTTCGCGCTCGGCCGCTGGCACTCCCGGGTCAGCCAACACCCGGAGGCCAAGGGCGAATTGCCGCTCTCTGCGCTCGCCGAGGAGATCGACACCGCGACGGCGGAGGGCGAGCCGATCCGGGCGCTGATCGCCATCGCCACCAACCCGGTGCTCTCCGCCCCGGACGGCGACCGCCTCGACAAGGCCCTGGACTCCCTCGACTTCATGGTCAGCGTCGACCCCTACCTCAACGAGACCGCCCGCCACGCGGACGTCGTCCTGCCCCCGCCGCCGCCCTCGCAGAGCCCGCACCACGACTTCGCCTTCAACACCCTCGCCGTCCGCAACCAGGTCCGCTACTCCCGCCCCGCCGTCCCGCTGGAGCCCGGCCTGATGGCCGAGACCGAGATCCACGCCCGGCTGATCCTCGCGGCCGGCGGCATGCACGGCGCCGAACCCTCCGCCGTGGACGACCTGGTCATCGGCCAGACCCTCGGGAAGGCGGTCAGGGAGCCCCACTCGCCCGTGCACGGCCGGGACCCGCAGGAACTCGCCGCGCTGCTCACCGGGGACACCGGCCCCGAACGCCGGCTCGACCTGATGCTGCGCCTCGGCCCCTACGGCGACGGCTTCGGCGCCCGCCCCGACGGCCTCACCCTGGAGCAGTTGCTCGCCCACCCGCACGGCATCGACCTCGGCCCCCTCCAGCCCCGCCTCCCGCAGCCGCTGAAGACCCGGAGCGGCAGGGTCGAACTGCTGCCCCGGCCCATCGCCGACGACCTGCCCCGGCTGCGCGCGGCCCTCGACACCAGCCCCGCGGCGCTCGTCCTCGTCGGCCGCCGGCACCTGCGCTCCAACAACAGCTGGATGCACAACGTGCCCGCCCTCACCGGCGGCACCAACCGCTGCACCCTGCACATCCACCCCGAGGACGCCGCACGGCTCGGCGTGCGCGACGGCGCCGACGTCCGCGTCAAGGGCGCCGGCGGCGAGGTGGTCACCCCCGCCGAGGTCACCGACGGCGTCCGCCCCGGAGTCGTCAGCCTCCCGCACGGCTGGGGCCACGACCGCCCCGGCACCCGCCTCAGCCACGCCGCCACCGCCCCCGGCGTCAACGTCAACCAGCTCCTCGACGGCAGCCTGCTCGACCCGCTGTCCGGCAACGCAGTCCTCAACGGCATCCCCATCGAGGTGACCGCCGAAGTGACCGCAACCCCGTGACCTGGACTTTCGCGCTTATTGCTCGCGCGTCAACGTCTTGTTAACGACGTTTGACGCGACCTAACGTCGTCCGCACCGCCGGCCCTGGTGGGAGTTCAAGGGCGAACGTTAGGTAATCCACTCATGCTCACCATCCTCGGCTTCGCCATGATCGCGACCTTCCTGGTCCTGATCATGCTGAAGAAGATGTCGCCGATCGCGGCGCTCGTGCTGATTCCCGCGCTGTTCTGCGTGGCCGTCGGCAAGGGCGCCCACCTCGGCGACTACGTCATCGACGGCGTCACCAGCCTCGCGCCCACCGCGGCGATGCTCATGTTCGCCATCGTCTACTTCGGCGTGATGATCGACGTCGGCCTCTTCGACCCGGTCGTCCGGGGAATCCTGAGGTTCTGCAAGGCCGACCCGCTGCGGATCGTCGTCGGCACGGCCGTGCTCGCCGCCATCGTCTCGCTCGACGGCGACGGCTCCACCACCTTCATGATCACCGTCTCGGCGATGTACCCGCTGTACAAGCGCCTGAGGATGAGCATGGTCGTGATGACCGGGGTCGCCGCGATGGCCAACGGCGTGATGAACACCCTGCCCTGGGGCGGCCCCACCGCCCGCGCCGCCACCGCGCTCAAGCTGGACGCGAGCGACGTCTTCGTGCCGATGATCCCCGCGCTGGCCACGGGCCTGCTGTTCGTCTTCGCCCTCGCCTACGTCCTCGGCCGCCGCGAGCGCAAACGGCTCGGCGTGCTGACGCTGGACGAGGTACTGGTGGAGGAGCCGGAGACGGTTCTCGTGGGGGCGGGCAAGGCTCCTTCCGGAAGTGGGGGTCAGGGCTCGGGCACGGGCGCTGACCTCCCCGACGGGCCCGAGGACCACGGCTTCCAGGGCCTCGACCCGCACCGCGAGACCCTGCGGCCCAGGCTGTACTGGTTCAACGCGCTGCTCACGGTCGCCCTGCTCACCGCCATGATCATGGAGTGGCTGCCGATCCCGGTGCTGTTCCTGCTCGGCGCGGCCCTGGCCCTGACCGTCAACTACCCCCAGATGACCGCCCAGAAGGCCCGGATCGCCGCGCACGCCGAGAACGTCCTCAACGTCTCCGGCATGGTCTTCGCCGCCGCCGTCTTCACCGGCGTCCTCCAGGGCACCGGCATGGTCGACCACATGGCCGACTGGCTCGTCGGCAACATCCCCGACGGCATGGGCCCGCACATGGCCCTCGTCACCGGCGTGCTGAGCATCCCGCTCACGTACTTCATGTCGAACGACGGCTTCTACTTCGGCATCCTCCCGGTGCTCGCCGAGGCCGGCCAGGCGCACGGCGTCTCCGCGGTGGAGATCGCCCGCGCCTCGATCGTCGGCCAGCCGCTGCACATGTCCAGCCCGCTGGTGCCCGCCGTCTACGTCCTGGTCGGCATGGCCAAGGTCGAGTTCGGCGACCACACGCGGTTCGTCGTGAAGTGGGCCGCGCTGACGTCGGTGGTGGTGCTGGGGGCGGGGATCCTGTTCGGGACCATGTGACATAGCACTCGCGGTGCCATGTCACACAGCATCGGCGTGCTACTCAGTGTGCGGGAGGGGGTGAGGGGGCCGGTCGGGTGCCGTCGGGGCGGCGAAAGGGGCAGGCGTTGCGCCGCACGAGCGATATCTGACGGCGCGTCGGACGTGGATGCCGCGGGTCGTGGAGTGCATGAGTGACAGTCCAGATGAAAGGCCGATTTGTATGAAAATCATCTAACTCGGAGGAGCTTGCATGCCAACGCTCACACTTCCACGCACCGTCGGCTCCCGCGCGGGCGCCACCGTCCTCCTCTCCGCCCTCGCCGCGGCGGGTGCGTCGTGGGTGGCGGCGCCGAACGCGGTGGCCCAAGGGGAGAACGGCGACATCAGGCTCCACCGTGTGGGCGTGCCCTTCGGGGTCTCGAAGGACGACCCGGTGGTCTGCAAGTTCTACCTCGACGCCGTCAACTTCGACATCCTCGCCCAGATCGGCTACACCATCACGCCGCAGCCGCCCCTGCCCACCGCCGCCACCGTCGCCGGCTCCATCCAGCTCGCCGGGGGTGCCGGTCACACCGACCCACTGGGGCTGGCGGACGGGCAGTACAGGCTCGCGTGGATCGTGGACGGCGCCCGGAAGGAGAAGGTCTTCCGGGTCAACTGCCACGACGGCAGGCAGGACGGTCCGCAGGACCAGAACGGCCAGAACGGCCCGAACGGTCCCAACGGTCCCAACGACCAGGGCGGCGGCCCGAACGGCCCCAACGACCAGGGCGGGCAGGACGGTCCGAACGGGCAGATCCAGGACAACCAGCGAAACGACTCGTCCTGGGGGCAGGGCGGCGGCGACCACAACGGCCCGCAGGGCGGTGTGCACGCGGGCGGCGGCGGCATCGCCGACACGGCGGCCGCGTTCTCGCCCGTGGCCGCGGCCACGGCCGTCACCCTGGTCGCCGCCAGCGGTGTGGTGTACGTCCGGCTGATCCGCCGCCGGCCCCATGGCGCCGCGTAGGCGCAGACGCAGGCCCTGGTACCGGACCCGCGCCTACCGGCTCGCCAGGACGGCCCTGCTGGCCGTCCTCCTGGTGACAGTGGTCCGGTGGTGGGGGCACGACGGGTCGGCCGCACCGGACGGGTCGGACGCCCTCGCGGCGGCCGGCCCGGGTGCGGCCGGGCCCCCGCCCCGCCCGCTGCCCCGGTCCCGGCCGACGTCGATGCGCATCCCGTTCCTGGGTGTCGACGCGCCGGTCATCGGGGTCCGCCTCGACCGGGGCCGGCAGCTGGAGACACCGCCGGTCGACGACCCGAAGCTGATCGGCTGGTTCCAGGGCGGCGCCACACCGGGCGAGTCCGGCCTCGCGATCGCCGTCGGCCACCGCGACACC
Organism: Streptomyces sp. NPDC001507; assembly: GCF_042894765.1. Lineage (NCBI taxonomy): Bacteria > Bacillati > Actinomycetota > Actinomycetes > Kitasatosporales > Streptomycetaceae > Streptomyces > Streptomyces sp. NPDC001507. The sequence continues at coordinate 414,338 of NZ_JBIAVV010000008.1, read as the reverse complement.
AGGACCGGACCGGCCGTCTTCGCGGCACTCGCGCAGGTCAAGCCCGGCAAGCGGATCGAGGCCGGGCGCGCGGACGGCCGTACCGCCGTGTACACCGTGGACCGGGTGAAGGTCTACGACAAGGCCGGCTTCCCCGACAAGGAGGTGTACGGCCCGACCCGGCGCCCCGAACTCCGCGTGATCACCTGCGGTGGCCTCTTCAGCCGGCGGACCGGCTACACCAGCAACGTGGTGGTCTTCGCCCACCTGACCGCGACGAAGTGACCGGCGGGGCGCCGTGGTTCGACCTGGACGAGTGAACTCCGGCCGGAAGCGCGGACCTGGGAGGGGCGATCCCTCTAGGAAGGGGGCATGGGCACTCAATACCTCCGCAACCGGTCGGCCCTCGCAGTGGCCGGGATCCTGCTCGCCGGCACTCCGGCCGCGTACACGGCACTGGCCGCCGACCACCCCTCCGCCGTACCGGCGCGTGGCAAGCCGTACATCGAGACCCGGCTGCTCTTCGGCACCGCCCGCCCGGACGGCGGACCCGCCGTCACCGACCGGCAGTTCACGGCCTTCGTCGACAGGGAGGTGACCCCGGACTTCCCCGACGGGCTCACCGTGCAGGGCGGGCGCGGGCAGTGGCGGGACGCGCACGGGGCGATCGAGAGGGAGCGGTCGTACGTGCTGGTCCTGCTGTACCCGGAGGCGGCGGTGAAGAACAGCGACCGGAAGATCGAGGAGATCCGGCGGGCCTACGAGAAGGCCTTCGCGCAGGAGAGCGTGGGCAGAGTGGACGAACACGCCCAGGTCGACTTCTGATGGTGCCGAAGCGGTCACCGGGCACGTCTGGCGCGCTAAAACTATCGCCGCTAGTTTGTGACTCGGACGACGCAGCCCCGCCGGGAGGAAGCAGCATGAAGGCACACGACGGCCTGTACATCGACGGCGCCTGGCGCGCCGCCGAGAGCCGGGACGTGATCGAGGTCGTGAACCCGGTCGACGAGCAGGTCGTCGGCCGGGTCCCGGCGGGCGGCGCGCTGGACGTCGACACCGCCGTACGCGCCGCCCGTGCCGCCCTGCCGGTCTGGGCCGCGACCCCGCCCGCCGAGCGGGCCGCCCGGCTCGGCGCGCTGCGCGACGCACTCGCGGCCCGCAAGGACGAGATCGCCGAGACGGTCACCGCCGAACTGGGCGCACCGCTGCAGTTCTCCCAGGCGGTGCACGCGGGCGTGCCGATCGCGGTCGCCGGCTCGTACGCCGAACTGGCGGCCACCCATCCCTTCGAGGAGAAGGTCGGCAACTCCACCGTCTACCAGGAGCCGGTGGGCGTGGTCGGCGCGATCACGCCCTGGAACTACCCGCTGCACCAGATCGTCGCCAAGGTCGCCCCGGCGCTCGCGGCGGGCTGCTCGGTCGTGCTGAAGCCCGCCGAGAACACCCCGCTCACCGCCCAGCTGTTCGCGGAGGCGGTGCACGAGGCGGGCTTCCCGGCAGGCGTGTTCAACCTGGTCACCGGCCTCGGCCCGGTCGCCGGGCAGGCCCTCGCCGAGCACCCGGACGTGGACCTGGTCTCCTTCACCGGCTCCACGGCGGTCGGCAGGCAGATCGGCGCGACCGCCGGGGCGGCTGTCAAGAAGGTCGCCCTCGAACTGGGCGGCAAGTCCGCGAACGTCATCCTCCCGAGCGCCGACCTCGCCAGGGCCGTCAACGTCGGCGTGGCCAACGTGATGTCCAACTCCGGGCAGACGTGCAGCGCCTGGACCCGGATGCTGGTGCACACCGACCGGTACGAGGAGGCGGTGGAGCTGGCGGCCGCGGCGGCCGCCAAGTACGGCGACCGGATCGGACCGGTCGTCAGCGCCAGGCAGCAGGCCCGGGTGCGGGGTTACATCGAGAAGGGCGTCGCGGAGGGCGCCCGGCTGGTCGCCGGCGGCCCCGAATCCCCGCGCGAGCAGGGCTGCTTCGTCAGCCCGACCGTCTTCGCCGACGTCACCCCCGAGATGACGATCGCGCAGGAGGAGATCTTCGGCCCGGTCCTGTCGATCCTGCGCTACACCGACGAGGACGACGCCCTGCGCATCGCCAACGGCACGGTCTACGGGCTCGCCGGCGCCGTCTGGGCCGGGGACGAGGCGGAGGCGGTGGCCTTCGCCCGGCGCATGGACACCGGTCAGGTCGACATCAACGGCGGGCGCTTCAACCCCCTCGCCCCGTTCGGCGGTTACAAGCAGTCGGGCGTCGGCCGGGAGCTGGGCGCGCACGGTCTCGCCGAGTACCTCCAGACCAAGTCCCTGCAGTTCTGAGGAGGCCGCTGCGATGACATTCACGGTCCGAGCCGCCGTACTGCCCGCCGTGGGCGCCCCGCTGTCGGTCACCGCGATCGAACTCCCGGACCCCGGCCCCGGCCAGGTCCGGGTCCGGCTCGCCGCCGCCGGTGTCTGCCACTCCGACCTCTCCCTCTCCGACGGCACCATGCGGGTGCCGGTCCCGGCGGTCCTCGGCCACGAGGGCGCGGGCACGGTGGTGGCCGTCGGCGAGGACGTCACCCGCCTCGCACCCGGCGACCCGGTGGTCCTCAACTGGGCGCCCTCCTGCGGCAGCTGCCACGCCTGCGCGCTGGGCGAGGTCTGGCTCTGCGCCAACGCGCTGAACGGCTCCGCCGACGTCTACGCCCGTACGGCGGACGGCACCGAACTGCACCCCGGCCTGAACGTGGCGGCCTTCGCCGAGGAGACCGTGGTCGCCGAGTCCTGCGTCCTCCCGCTCCCCGCCGGCATCCCGCTCACCGACGCGGCCCTCCTCGGCTGCGCGGTCCTCACCGGTTACGGCGCCGTCCACCACTCGGCACGCGTCCGCGAGGGCGAGACGGTGGCGGTGTTCGGCGTCGGCGGGGTGGGCCTGGCCACCGTCCAGGCGGCCCGGATCGCGGGCGCCTCCCGGATCATCGCGGTGGACGTCTCGCAGGAGAAGGAGGAACTGGCGCGGGCCGCGGGCGCCACCGACTACGTCGTCGTCTCCGACACCACGCCCCGCGCGATCCGCGCCCTCACCGGCAAGCAGGGCGTCGACGTCGCCGTGGAGTGCGTCGGCCGCGCCGTCAGCATCCGCGCGGCCTGGGAGTCCACCCGCAGGGGCGGCCGTACGACGGTGGTCGGCATCGGCGCCAGGACCGAACAGGTCACCTTCAACGCGCTGGAGCTCTTCCACTGGGGCCGCACCCTCTCCGGCTGCGTCTACGGTAACTCGGACCCGGCCCGTGACCTGCCGCTGCTCGCCGAACACGTCCGGGAGGGCCGCCTGGACCTGTCCGCGCTGGTGACGGAGCGGATCGCGCTGGAGGACATCCCGGTCGCCTTCGAGAACATGCTGGCGGGCAAGGGAGGCCGGGCGCTGGTGGTGTTCTGAGCGGCCGCGCCGCGGGCGGGTGCCGTCACGCGGGCTTCCGGGTCTCCTCGGGCCGGGTCTCCTGCGCGGCGGCCACGACCCGGGAGGTCCGCGCCCGCGACCGGGACACCGCGACACCGGCCAGGCACAGCACCCCGCCCGCGAGCGTCAGCACACCGGGCACCTCCCCAAGCGCCAGCCACGACATCAGGACGACCAGCGCGGGCACCGCGTAGGTGGTCGCGCCCATCCGGCTGGCCGTCGTACGGGCGAGCGCGTACGCCCAGGTGGTGAACGCCAGGGCGAGCGGGAACACCCCCAGGTACAGCATGTTGAGGGTCGCGGAGAGCGGGGCGTCGGCCGCCTCGCCTACGAGCTGCCCGGAGAACGGCAGGCACAGGACGGCGCCGATCAGGCACCCGAACGTCGTCACCTGGAGCGCGCTCGCACGCCCGAGCGCCGGCTTCTGCGCGACCACGCCGCCGGCGTACGCGACGGCCGCCAGCAGGCACAGCACCACGCCGAGCACCGAGGAACCGCCCTCGCCCGACATCGACAGGCCGACGGTCACCGCGCCCGCGAACGACACGGCCATCCCCGCGAGCAGCCGCGGCGGCATCGGGTCGCCGAGCAGCCGGGCGCCGAGCAGGGCGATCAGGATCGGGCCGATGTTCACGACGAGGGCCGCGGTGCCGGCGTCCACCTGCTGTTCGCCCCAGTTCAGCACGACGCTGTAGAAGCCGAACCAGAGGAGCCCGGAGATCGCGATCCCGCGCCAGGCGGACCTGGGCGGCAGTCCTTCGCGCCGTACGAGGCACAGGAGCCCGAGCACGAGCGACCCGGAGAGCAGCCGGCCCAGCGCGAGCGCGCCGGGGGAGTAGGAGCCGCCCGCACTGCGGATCGACACGAAGGCCGACGCCCACAGCACGACGGTGACGGCAGCTGCGGCGACGGGGAGGAGACGGTGGTCGGGCTTCTTCATAGGGTCGAGGGTAGGGACTGGGAGCGGGCCAAGGCTGGCGGATTTCGGACGGGTGGGTGGGGCTGGGGACGCTTACCGGCGCTGACAGGGGGCCGCCGCGCCCACCCGTGCCGCCCCAGCGGCACGACTGCCCGCGGCCGGGTAGCTGCGACGCCGCCCGCGGCTGGGAGACGCGGTGACTGTGGCGCCCCGCCAGGGGCGCTGGGGTCCCCCGGCCGAAGGCTGGGGGAGGAACTGCGCGAACAGCCCCCACCTACCCGCACTCGACGTCCGGCCGAAAGCCCCCCGAACCTCACATCGTCTCCCCCACCCTCGAAAATTGCTCCTGCAACCCGTCCAGCAACGCCCGCAACCCGGTCTCGAAGGCCCGCTCGTCGATCTTCTCCTGTTGATCCGCCAGCAGGTGCGCCTGCCCCAGATGCGGATAGTCGGCCGGATCGTACGCGCTCGCGTCGCCCACGAACCCCGCGGCGAACGACCCCAGCGCCGATCCCATGATGAAGTACCGCATCAGCGCCCCGATCGACGTCGCCTGCGCCGGCGGCCACCCTGCGTCCACCATCGCGCCGTACACCACGTCGGCGAGCCGCAGCCCGGCCGGGCGGCGGCCGGGGCCCCGGGCCAGCACCGGGACGATGTTCGGGTGGTCGCGCAGCGCCGCCCGGTAGGACACCGCCCAGTCGTGCAGCGCGGTCCGCCAGTCCCGCCCGGCGTCGGGCCCGAGGTCTTCGAACATCGACAGGTCGACCTGCGCGCTGACCGAGTCCGCGACCGCCTCCAGGATCTCGTCCTTGGTGCGGAAGTGGTTGTAGAGCGACGGCCCGCTCACCCCCAGCTCGGCCGCGAGCCGGCGGGTGGAGACGGCCGCCAGACCCTCCGCGTCCACGAGTTCCCGGGCCGCCCGGACGATCCGGTCGGTGCTGAGGAGGGGCTTGCGCGGTCGGGCCATGGCGCACATAGTAGGGCCGGAGAAAGAAACTAGCAGTGCTAATTTAAAGGGTGATCGCATGGTGAACCTGGGGCTCAGCGAGGAGCAGACCGCCGTACGGCAGCTCGCCCGGGACTTCGTCGACCGCGAGATCACCCCGAACGTGATCGCCTGGGACCGTGCCGAGGAGGTCGACCGGGGGATCGTGAAGAAGCTCGGCGAGGTCGGCTTCCTCGGCCTGACGATCGACGAGGAGTACGGCGGCTCGGGCGGTGACCATCTCGCGTACTGCCTGGTGACGGAGGAACTGGGCCGCGGGGACTCCTCGGTCCGCGGGATCGTGTCCGTCTCCCTGGGGCTGGTCGCCAAGACCGTCGCCGCCTGGGGCACCGAGGAGCAGAAGCGGCGGTGGCTGCCGGGGCTCACCTCCGGCTCGTACGTCGGCTGCTTCGGCCTCACCGAACCCGGCACCGGCTCCGACGCGGGCAACCTCACCACCCGCGCCGTTCGCGACGGCGACGACTACGTCGTCAACGGCACCAAGATGTTCATCACCAACGGCACCTGGGCCGACGTCGTGCTCCTCTTCGCCCGCTCCACCGACGCCCCCGGCCACAAGGGCGTCTCCGCCTTCCTGGTGCCGGCCGACACCCCCGGCCTCACCCGCCGCCCCCTGCACGGCAAGCTCGGCCTGCGCGGCCAGGCCACCGCCGAACTCGTCCTGGAGGACGTCCGGATCCCCGCCTCGGCGATGCTCGGCCCCGAGGGCAAGGGCTTCTCGGTCGCCATGTCGGCGCTCGCCAAGGGGCGGATGTCGGTCGCCGCCGGCTGCGTGGGGATAGCGCAGGCCGCGCTGGACGCGGCCGTGCGGTACGCGGGGGAGCGCGAGCAGTTCGGCACGCCGATCGCCGGTCACCAGCTCGTCCAGGAGCTCATCAGCGACATCGCCGTCGACGTGGACGCGGCCCGGCTGCTGACCTGGCGGGTCGCCGATCTGATCGACCGGGGGCTGCCGTTCGCCACCGAGTCCTCCAAGGCCAAGCTCTTCGCCTCCGAGGCCGCCGTGCGGGCCGCCAACAACGCCCTCCAGGTCTTCGGCGGCTACGGCTACATCGACGAGTACCCGGCGGGCAAACTGCTGCGCGACGCCCGCGTGATGACGCTCTACGAGGGCACCAGCCAGATCCAGAAACTGCTCATCGGGCGGGCACTGACGGGCGTCTCGGCGTTCTGAGTACGTGCCTGAGTATCCGGCCCGAGTAGCCGGGGAGTATCGGGCGAGTACCGGGGAGTATCCGGACGGATGTGCCGCGGAACACGTCCGGCGATGCTCTGACCATGAGTGACACACCGGTCAGACACCAGAACACGGCCGCCTTCTACGGCCAGGCCGTCGCCTCCTTCGCCCTCGCCCTCACGGCCACCGCCATCGGCATCGTCCGGCTGCATGCCGACGCCTGGGTGCGCGGCTTCCTCGGCATCGCCGTGCTCTACCTCGTCACCTCCGCCTTCACCCTCGCGAAGGTCGTCCGCGACCGCCAGGAGGCCGGCCAGATCGTCAGCCGCGTCGACCAGGCCAGGCTGGAGAAGCTGCTCGCCGAACATGACCCCTTCGAGAAGCTCTGAGAGAAGCCCTGAGGGAAGCACTGGGGGAAGCCTTAAGGGAAGCCCTGGTGAGGCTCCATGCCAGCTGCCGCCCGGGAAAAGCTCTGAGCGGGCACACTAAGCGCTCGCTCAGCCGGGGCGGTATGGTGGAGCTCCGGTATCGAGAGGGGCGAGCGAGCGATGAGTACGGCGCAGGAGACGACCGGCGGCGAGGTCGAGCCGTGGGAAGAGGTCACCCCTGACGCGGCCCGGCGCCTGCTGGTCGCCGCCGTCGAGGCCTTCGCCGAGCGCGGCTACCACGCCACCACCACCCGCGACATCGCGGGCCGGGCCGGCATGAGCCCCGCCGCGCTCTACATCCACTACAAGACCAAGGAAGAGCTGCTCCACCGGATCAGCCGCATCGGTCACGACAAGGCCCTGGAGATCCTCCAGACGGCCGCCCGGCGCGAGGGCACCGCCGCCGAGCGGCTCGCCGACGCCGTCAGCTCCTTCGTCCGCTGGCACGCCGGGCGGCGCACCACCGCCCGGGTCGTGCAGTACGAACTCGACGCGCTCGGTCCCGACGCCCGCGCCGAGATCCTCGACCTGCGCCGCCAGGTCGACGCCGAGGTGCGCGGGATCATCCAGGAGGGCCTCGCCTCCGGCGAGTTCGACGTCATCGACGTGCACGGCACCACCCTCGCGGTGCTCTCGCTCTGCATCGACGTCGCCCGCTGGTTCAACGTGAACGGCCCCCGGACCCCCGAGGAGGTCGGCGCGCTCTACGCCGACCTCGTGCTGCGGATGGTCGGGGCCAAGTAGCGGCCGGCGTCCTCAGAGGTAGTACCGGGACACCGACTCCGCGACGCAGACCGGCTTGTCGCCGCCCTCGCGCTCCACGCTGAAGGCGACCGTCACCTGGACGCCGCCCGTCACGTCCTCCACGCCGGTGATCTTCGCGGTGGCGCGCAGCCGGGAGCCGACCGGGACGGGGGCGGGGAAGCGGACCTTGTTGGTGCCGTAGTTCACGCCCATCTTCACGCCCTCGACCGCGATCAGCTGAGGGCCGAAGAGCGGGAGCAGCGACAGGGTCAGATAGCCGTGCGCGATCGTCGTGCCGAACGGCCCGGCGGCCGCCTTCTCCGGGTCGACGTGGATCCACTGGTGGTCTCCGGTCGCGTCCGCGAACAGGTCGATCCGCTTCTGGTCGACCTCCACCCAGTCGGTCCAGCCCAGCTGCTCGCCCACGGCCGCCTTCAGCTCGTCGGGTGAGGTGAAGATCCTCGGTTCTGCCATGTCGCCGGCCCTCTCGCACTCACGGATCACGCGTGCATTGTCTAAGCAACTGCTTAGCATGGTCGGGTATGCGTCCCCTGTCAACGGACCACGGCCCGCGCCCGGTGGGTAGGCTCTGCAGGGTGCCGCAGATTCCCGAGAAGATCCACGAGCTGACCGTGGGCCAGTTGTCCGCACGCAGCGGCGCCGCCGTCTCCGCGCTGCACTTCTACGAGTCCAAGGGCCTCATCAGCAGTCGGCGGACCTCCGGCAACCAGCGCCGCTACACCCGCGACGCCCTGCGCCGGGTGGCCTTCGTCCGGGCGGCACAGCGCGTCGGCATCCCCCTCGCGACGATCCGCGAGGCCCTTTCGGAGCTGCCTCAGGAACGCACGCCGAACCGCGAGGACTGGGCGCGGCTTTCGGAGGCGTGGCGGGCGGAACTGGACGAGCGCATCAGGCAGCTGAACCGACTCCGCGACCACCTGACGGACTGCATCGGCTGCGGGTGCCTGTCCTTGAGCAGCTGCGTGCTGTCCAACCCGGACGACGTGTTCGGCGAGCGGCGCGCGGGGTCGCGTCTGCTGCCGGAGAGGGGGCGGCCGTAGTTCGGCTGCGGGCCGGTGGGGGCTGGTCGCGCAGTTCCTCCCCCAGCCTTCGGCCGGGGGGTCCCCAGCGCCCCTAAGGGGCGCGCTGCAGTCGCGTCAGCACCCGGCGAGCGCCGGTAAGCGTCCCCACCCCCGCCCCAGCCCCCACTCACCCGCACTTACTCGAACTCGGTCCCACCCTTGCGCGTCAGGTACGCCCCGCTCACCGCCTTCGCGATCGCCCGCCCCCCGGTCACCGCGCTGTACCGCTCCACCACCGGACGGATCACCACGCCCTCCCGCAGGTGCAGCCCCCGCCCGGACACGGTCTCCCGCCCGCTCGCGACCTCCAGCACCCGCTCGATGTCGTACGCGCCCTCGAACAGCCGCGGCACCAGGGGCAGTTCGCCCGCCAGGAGCTCCGCCGCGTCCAGCCACCGCACCGCCCCGTCGCACTCGGCCGACACGTCGAACGCGGCGTACCCGAGCGACTCCCGCCGCCCGTCGGCCCCGTACGTCAGGTCCTGGACCCCCGCCCCGTACACCTCCCCGAAGATCCCGACCCGGCGCGCGCCGAGCCGTTCGGCGAGTCGGCGGGCCGCCTCGGCGACGCCGTGGCCGCGCACCGCCCGCCAGTAGAGGTTGCGCGGATCCTCCTTGAGGGCCAGGGACTTCGCGCCGAAGCCCTTGGAGGAGACGTACACCCGGTCCGCGTCGGCGACATACGTGAGCAGGCACGCCGAACCGTGGAGCTTCTCGGTGAGGACCACCGGCTCGCCGGGCTCGAAGATGCCGGGGTAGCGCTGGATGTTCTCGATGTCGACCCAGGGCAGCAGATCGGGGGCCGACTCGACGTCCCCGTCCATCGTGGGCGGGACCGGCGGCACCCACTTGGTGATGCCGAGGGTCTCCGCGAAGTCGGTGCCCTCCGCCGCCGCCCGCACCAGGTCGACGCCGGCCAGCGCCTTCGGGCGGCACACGATGCCCTGCGAGAGCTCACCTCGCAGCCGCACCGCCCTGACCCGGTCCGCGTTGCTTCCCGCCAGCCGCCCGGTCAGCCCCAGCTCCTCGATCAGCGCGGCCGGCAGCACGGCCTGTTCGGGGATGTACAGGGCGGTCTCGCCGGTGCGGTACACGCCCTTGGCGACGACCGCGCGGTAGAGGCCCACCTGGGCGAGCTCCAGCGCGTCGGCGTTGGGGTGCTCGTGGACGGTCAGCACTTCGGCGGTGACGCGCAGCGTCGACATCGGTGCTCCTCGCTCGGAGGGAACCCGCGGGGTTCCTCAGCTGGGTTTCATCGGACCCAACTCTCCGGACGGGAAACGGGTGGAACCAGCGGATTAGCCGCTGCTATGGCGCTGTCCTGAGCGGTTGCCCACCGCGGGCCGCTCGGCAGTTGGGGGTGCGGCATCCCCGGCGCACCCCCACGTGGTCAGGCCGACATGAGAAGCCGCCCGAGCCTGGCGTAGGCCAGGGCCTCGGCGGTGAGCACCGGACGCGGCACCAGGATCCCGCAGTCCGCGCAGACCGGACCGGCGGAGGGCTCGTGGTCCAGGTCGTACTTCCAGATGAGGCGCTCCCCTGCGCACACCGGGCAGACCGTGCCCGGCTCGCGCTCCAGGGCGGCGATCAGCCGTCGCAGCACCTCGGCGAGTGGTTCGTCGGGATGGACCCGTGGGTCGTCGCACCAGGCCACTCCGAATCCGCCCCAGGTCAGCCGGTGCCAGTCGTCCACGCTGCCCGGGCGGCGCAGCCCGTCGTGCTTCTCCTTCTTGCGGCGCTCGGCGAACTCGCTCTCATAGCCGAGCCATACCGTCCGCGCCTCCTCCAGCTCCTCCAGTGCGCCCACGAGACGCGCCGGATCGGGGGACCGGTCCTCGGGACCGAACCCGGCCCGCGAGCAGAGATGGTCCCAGGTCGCGCGGTGCCCGTAGGGAGCGAACCGCTCCAGGCACTTGCGCAGTGAGTAGCGCCGTAGCGCCAGATCGCACCGTGGATCTCGCACCTGTCTCGCCAGACTCCGGAAACCGGCCATCGCCCTGCACCTCCGTCACACCTGCAGCTGTACTTCGGTCACTTCGGCGTCGCCGCACGGGCTCCGCGCGGCGTTGCCGTATAGACGTATCGACACTCGAATCGGCTCCATCCGATTTCCGATGCCGTCCATAAGGCCGCCCGCCTTGACCGACCGCCGGTGACACCGCCGACGCGGGCGACCCTTCCAAAACTTGACGCATGTTCATCTTCAATCCCGGGGATACCGGCGGTAACGTCCGGCACCACCCCCGTCGTGAGGAGCTGCCATGCCACGGCGCACCAGACATCACGCGTTGTTCGACAGACTGAGAACTCCCCGCAAGCTCCCCGGGTTCCTGAAAGCCGCATCCGTATGCGTGCTCATCGCCGGGCTGCTCTCCCCGCTGGCTGCGGCGACCCCGGCAGGGGCGGCCACGGCCTCCAACGACTACTGCGGCGGCCAGTGTTCCGACATCCTGCCGCCCGGCGAGAACGGCAACGCCACCCTCGCCCAGATCCTGCTCAACCAGATCTTCGGCACCGAGCCCGACCACGCCGAGGACCAGCTGGGCACCTACAACAGCCTGGCCACGGGCTACTCCACCCTCACCGACGCGAAGATCAACACGTTCTTCAACGACTCGTCGTTCGGGGTCGCTTCCGATCAAGTCGCCTCCACCGAGAGCCCGGCCGGCCGCAGCGACGTCACCATCGTCCGCGACAAGAAGACCGGTGTGCCGCACATCACCGGTACCACCAGATACGGCACGGAGTTCGGCGCGGGGTATGCGGCCGCTGAGGACCGGCTGTGGCTCATGGACGTGTTCCGGCACGTCGGCCGCGGCCAGCTCACCACCTTCGCCGGCGGCGCCGCCTCCAACCAGGGCCTCGAGCAGGAGTTCTACCGCAACGCCCCCTACTCCGAGGCCGACCTCCAGGCGCAGATCGACAACGCCGTCGCCAACAACGGCACCCGCGGCCAGCAGGCCCTCGCGGACGCCAACGCCTACCTGGACGGCATCAACTCCTACATCGACGCCTCCGACAGCGGCCGGTACTTCCCCGGTGAGTACGTGCTGACCGGGCACAAGGACTCGATCACCAACGCCGGCACGATCGACCACTTCAAGATCACCGACCTGGTGGCGCTGGCCTCCGTGATCGGCGCGCTGTTCGGCTCCGGCGGCGGGGGCGAGGTCAACAACGCCATATCGCTGCTCGCCGCGCAGGAGAAGTACGGTGTGACGGAGGGCACCAAGGTCTGGGAGTCGTTCCGCGAGCGCAACGACCCCGAGGCGGTCCTCACCGTGCACAACGGCGAAAGCTTCCCGTACGGCACCAAACCGGACAACCCGCAGGGCGAGGCGCTGCCCGACGCCGGCTCGGTGACCACCGAACCCCTGGTCTACAACGCCACCGGCACCGGCGCCGACCAGAACGCCACCGCCGCGTCCGAGACCGCGACCAAGACCGCGCTCAGCTCGGCCAGACGCGGCATGTCCAACGCCCTCGTCGTCAGCGGCAAGTACACCGCGAGCGGTCACCCCATCGCCGTCTTCGGACCGCAGACCGGCTACTTCGCGCCACAGCTGCTCATGCTCCAGGAGATCCAGGGCCCGGGCATCAGCGCCCGCGGCGCCTCCTTCGCCGGCCTGAGCATGTACGTCGAACTGGGCCGCGGCCAGGACTACGCGTGGTCCGCCACCACCTCCGGGCAGGACATCATCGACTCCTACGCGGTCGAACTCTGCCAGGACGACTACCACTACCTGTTCCACGGCACCTGCACGGCCATGGACGAGGTCGAGCAGGCCAACTCCTGGAAGCCCACCACGGCCGACGGCACGGCCGCCGGTTCCTACACCATGAAGGTCTGGAAGACCAAGTACGGCCCCGTCGAATACCGGGCCACCGTCGGCGGGAAGAAGGTCGCCTACACCACCCTGAGATCCTCCTACATGCACGAGGCCGACTCGATCATCGGCTTCCAGATGCTCAACGATCCCGACTACGTGAAGAGCCCGCAGACCTTCCAGAGCGCGGTGCAGCACATCAACTACACGTTCAACTGGTTCTACGCCGACTCCACGCACACCGCGTACTACAACAGCGGCAACAACCCGGTGCGGGCGAGCGGCGTCGACGCCGAGTTCCCGGTCTGGGGCCAGGCCGCCTATGAGTGGCAGAACTGGAACCCGGCCACCAACACGGCCGACTACACCCCGGCCGCGCAGCACCCCCAGTCGGTCGACCAGGACTACTACATCTCCTGGAACAACAAACAGGCACTGAACTACACGACCGCGAGCTGGGGCGACGGTTCGGTCCACCGCGGCAACCTGCTGAACGACCGGGTCAGGAAACTCGTCGCGGCCGGGGGCGTCACCCGCTCCTCGCTTGTCAAGGCCATGGCAGACGCGTCGCTCACCGATCTGCGTGCCGAGGACGTCCTGCCGGAGCTGCTGAAGGTGATCAACAGCAGTACGGTGACCGACTCCACGGCCGCCGCGGCCGTCACCAAGCTCCAGACCTGGCTGACCGCGGGCGGCAAGAGAACGGAGACCTCGGCGGGCTCGAAGACGTACGCCAACGCCGACGCCGTCCGGATCCTGGACGCCTGGTGGCCGCTGCTGGTGAAAGCCGAGTTCCAGCCCGGCCTCGGTGACGACCTGTACACCGCGTTCACCAACAACCTCTACATCGACGAGACCCCGTCGGCCGCCCACGGACCGACCGGTGCGCATGCCGGCAGCTCCTTCCAGTACGGCTGGTGGAGTTATGTCGACAAGGACATCCGGTCGGTGCTCGGGCAGACCGTCTCGGGACCGCTCGCCGAGCAGTACTGCGGCGGCGGCAGCCTCAGCTCCTGCCGGGACATCCTCATCAGCACCCTGAAGACGGCGGCCGGCACCAGCGCGTCCACCGTCTACCCCGGGGACTCGCTGTGCTCGGCGGGCGACCAGTGGTGCGCCGACTCGATCGTGCAGCGCACCCTGGGCGGCATCAAGCACTACAACATCAGCTGGCAGAACCGGCCGACCTTCCAGCAGGTCGTCGAGTTCACGTCACACCGGTGAGCAGCACGCCGGTGAGCAGCATGCCGGTGAGCCGAACGCCGGTGTGACCACCACCGTTCGGCTGCTGCCCCACGGCGGCGGGGTCACGCGATGTGCCCCGCCGCCAGCACCACCCGCGCCAGTTCGGGGTGCACGATGTCGCTGTGCGCCCCGGACGGCGGGCCGCCCCTCTTCACGACCGCACCCGCGTCGACGTTCACACAGCCCGGCGCGGTGAGCGGGCCGCGCAGCGCCGCCGCCAGGTCCAGCGACCGGGTGCCCGGCACCTCCTGGACGCCGTCGTAACCCATCGCGCCCCACCTGGCGCCCAGCATCCGCACCACGTCCTCGCCCAGCGCCGACTCGCAGTCGTCCGCCATCCGCGAGGCCAGCGGATACAGCGTGCCGAGCGACTCGTCGAAGTGGGAGTAGCAGCACACCAGCGGGCCGTCGATGCGGTTCTGCTGCCCCTGGAGCACGCCGCCGGCGCGCGGGTCGTGGGGCAGCCGGGCGGCGAACGCGTAGTGCGAGAACGCCCCTTGCAGCAGGGTCACGGACTTCACGGTGCGCACCCCTTCGGGCAGCCCGCGCAACGCGAACGACACCAGCCGGCCGCCGAAGCTGTGCCCCACCAGGTGCACCCGCAGGTCCGGTGCCGCCCCGGCCAGCTGCCCGATCACCCGCCCCAGCCCCCGCTCCCCGACGGTCCCCGCACGCCGCTTCATCGCGTAGTACGTCGCCTGCCGCAGCAGCTCCTTCGCGCCGTCCCAGGGGTTCGGCACCGTGAACCCGGCCGTGTCGCCGCTGCCCCGCAGGGTGGCCAGCGCCGCCGCGAACTCCTCGCACAGGCTGGTGATGTCCCCGTTGAACAGCACCGGCTCGTTCTGCGGGACGCCCTCCGCGAGCGTGTCCGCCGCGAACAGCGGCTGCGGGCCGCCGGGGAGGACCTCGACCAGCACCCGGACAAGGCGTCCGAACTCCTCCAGTTCGTTCGCAGGCCGCTGGTCCAGCATCCGCGCGATCTGGTCGACCACGGTGGCCCGCCCCGGGAAGGTCTCCAGGAGCGCGTGCCGGGTGTCCTTGTCCAGGACGGGCGCCTGCGCCTCCTCGGCCTCCGTGGCCACCACCGACTTGGGGAAGTCGGGGATCGGCTCGTCGCAGAACCGCATCGAAGGCCAGATCACCCCGGCGTACCCGATCCGCGCCTTCGGCGCGAGCTTCGGGACCGGCGCGAAGAACCGCCGGTACAGGCGGGTCGCCCCCGATCGGTCGTTGTTCCAGCCGTGCGCGAAGACGATCAGGTCACGGAGGCCGTGGCCGCCGATCTCGCCCAGCAGCCGGTCGCGTTCGGCGCCGTCCGGGTCCCCGTCCGCGTCGAATGTCAGTTCCCAGTAGGGAGCCACACTCATCCCAGGATCCGCCATACCAGGCTCCTCGTCCCCCGAACAGGTGCGATGTGCGCGCATCGTCCCGCCGCGGGGCAAGGTTGGCCATACAACACGCCTCACCTGTAGAGGAGAAATTCCTTTCGGACCCGGCGGAATGCGGCGAGTTCGTCCTGCCAGGCGCCGACGATCTCGTCCGGGCCCGCGCCGGCGTCGGTCATCGTGCGCACGCGCGCGGACCCGGTGAGCTTGTCGATCCAGTCGTCCTCGCGCCAGGCGAAGCCGCTCCACACCTTCTTCGCGGTGACCAGGAGGGCGATCGCGGTGCGTACGGGCTCGTAGGCGGCCCGGTCGTGCACATGGATCTGCACCCCGCCGACGGTCCTGCCCTGGAACTTGGAGAAGGTGGGCGCGAAGTACGCCTCCCGGAACCGCACGCCCGGCAGTGCGAGTTCGTTGGCCGCGGCCGCCCAGCGCGCGTCGATGCCCTCCGCACCGAGCAGTTCGAAGGGACGGGTGGTGCCGCGGCCCTCCGACAGGTTCGTGCCCTCGAAGAGGCAGGTCCCCGAGTAGACGAGGGCGGTGTCCGGGGTGGGCATGTTGGGACTCGGCGGCACCCAGGGCAGGCCGTAGGCGTCGTAGAAGCGGGAGCGCCGCCAGCCTGTCATCGGTACGACGTCCAGCGTCACCGGCGGGTCCAGGAACTCCGCGTTGAACAGCCGCGCGAGCTCGCCGACCGTCATCCCGTGCGCCTGCGCGATCGGCTGCCTGCCGACGAAACTGGCGAACTCCCGGTGCAGGACCGGGCCCTCGGCGGTGCGGCCGGTCACCGGGTTCGGGCGGTCGAGGACGACGAAGCGCTTGCCGGCCAGCCGGGCGGCCTCCATGCAGTCGTACAGCGTCCAGATGTACGTGTAGAAACGGGCGCCGACGTCCTGGATGTCGAAGACGATCGTGTCCACGCCGGACGCGGTGAAGACGTCGGCGAGGGGCTGTCCGCTCTTGAGGTACGTGTCGTAGACGGGGAGGCCGGTCGCCGGGTCGTCGTAGCGGCCCTCGGAGCCGCCGGCCTGGGCGGTGCCGCGGAAACCGTGTTCCGGACCGAAGACCGCCGTCAGCCTGACCCGCGGGTCGGCGTGCATGACGTCGACGATGTGGCGGGTGTCGGGGGTGATGCCGGTGGGGTTGGTGACGATGCCGGCCTTCTGGGCGGCGAGGAGGGAGTAGCCGTCGGCGGAGAGGTGGTCGAAACCGGTCTTGAGGTGACCGTGGGCGTCGGCTGTGGTGGCCGTGGGCAGGGCTGTCACGGCCGCTGCCGTTGCCGTGGCGGCGGTGAGCAGAGCTCTTCTGGACAGGCGCATGGGGTGACCTCCACGTCGAGTGCTCCCGCATGAAGTTTGGCAGGCCGCGGGCCGGATGTGGCTGGTCGCGCAGTTCCCCGCGCCCCTTTCGGGGCGCGTTGCGGTGGGCCCTTTCCTGGAACATACCGACCGGTTAGTGTGTCCGTGCTGAGCCGAGTCTGGTCGCGTCGTGTCGAAGGAGACCGATGGTGGGAGCCGTGCAAGATGCCCGAGTCGTCGTCACCGGGGCGGGAGGTGGCATCGGGGCCGCGCTCGCCCGGCGGTTCGCCGCCGAGGGCGCCCGGGTCGTCGTGAACGATCTGGACGGGGACAGGGCGGCCGCGGTCGCCGCGGAGATCGGCGGGATCGCCCTTCCGGGGGACGCGTCCGGCATCGTCGGCGCCGCCCGGGACGCGCTCGGCGGGAGCGTGGACGTCTACTGCGCCAACGCCGGGCTCGGGTCGGGCGGGTCCGAGGCGGCCGACGCGGCCGTGTGGGAGTCCGCCTGGGACGTCAATGTCATGGCTCATGTGCGGGCCGCGCAGGAACTGGTGCCGGAGTGGCTGGAGCGGGGGAGCGGGCGGTTCGTGTCGACCGTGTCCGCGGCCGGGCTGCTCACCATGATCGGGGCCGCCCCCTACAGCGTCACCAAGCACGCCGCGTACGCCTTCGCCGAGTGGCTGTCGCTGACCTACCGGCACCGGGGCCTGAAGGTGCACGCCATCTGCCCGCAGGGCGTCCGTACCGACATGCTGGCCGCCACCGGCAGCGCCGGCGACATCGTGCTGCAGCCGACCGCCATCGAACCGGAGGCCGTCGCCGACGCGCTGTTCAAGGGGATGGCGGAGGACCGGTTCCTGATCCTGCCGCACCCCGAGGTCGCCGACTTCTACCGGGCGCGGGCCGGCGACCCGGACCGCTGGCTGACGAACATGAACCACATCCAGCAGAAGTGGGAGGCCACCCGGTGAGCGAGTCGGTGACCGAGTCCGTCTATGCCGCCCGCCCGTGGGTGGGCCTGCTCAACGAGGCCCAGCGCGGGCCGGTCGAGCCGCCCGCCTCGCTGGTGCACGCCCTGCGGGCCGCCGTGGCCGAGGCGCCCGACCGCGCCTGCCTCACCTACTTCGACGCCCGCCTCACCTTCCGCGAGGTCGACGAGCTGAGCGACTCGGTCGCCGCGCATCTCGCCGAGCGGGGTCTGGAGCGCGGCGACCGGGTAGCCGTGATCCTGCAGAACTCGCCGCACTTCGTGCTCGCGCTGCTCGGCGCCTGGAAGGCGGGCGCGACCGTCGTGCCGGTCAACCCGATGTACAAGTCGGGGGAGGTCACACACGTCCTGCGGGACGCCGAGGTGGCCGCACTGGTCTGCTCGCAGCGGGCCTGGGAGTCGTACCTGCGCGACACGGCCGCCGACTCGCCGGTGCGGATCGTGCTCACCGCGAGCGAGCTGGACTTCCAGACGCGTGACGACGCGCGCGTGCTGACCTTCGAGCGGCTGCCGCAGGCCGCCGACGCCGAGGACCTGGTCGCCGTCGCGCGGCAGGGCGGCAAGGCCCCCGAGGGACGGGACCCGGAGCCCTCCGACATCGCGCTGATCAGCTACACCTCGGGCACCAGCGGCACCCCCAAGGGCGCCACCAACCTGCACGGCAACATCATGTACAACGCGGAGCGGCAGCGGACCGGGCTCGCGCTGCCCGACGCGCCGGTCTACTACGCCCTCGCGCCCCTCTTCCACATCACCGGCATGGTCTGCCAGCTCTGCGCCTGCCTGACCAGCGTGGGCACGCTCGTGCTCACGTACCGCTTCGAGCCGGGCCTGGTCCTGGAGACGTTCGCGGAGCACCGCCCGCAGTACACGGTCGGCCCGTCCACCGCCTTCATGGCCCTGGCCGCCCACCCGGACGTCACCCCGGAGCACTTCGCCTCCTTCGTCAACATCTCCTCCGGCGGCGCGCCGCTGCCGCCGGCCCTGGTGGAGAAGTTCCGCGCCGGATTCGGGCCGTACATCCGCAACGGCTACGGGCTGACCGAGTGCACCGCGCCGTGCGCCTCCGTGCCGCCGGAGCTGGAGGCGCCCGTCGACCCGGTCTCCGGGACCCTCGCGGTCGGCGTGCCAGGACCCGACACGGTCGTCCGCATCATCGACGACGAGGGCCACGAGGTGCCCTTCGGCGAGCAGGGCGAGATCGCGGTGCGCGGGCCGCAGGTGGTGCCCGGTTACTGGCGGCGGCCCGAGGCCACCGCCGAGACCTTCCCGGACGGCGAACTGCGCACCGGCGACATCGGGTTCATGGATCCGCAGGGGTGGCTGTACGTCGTCGACCGCAAGAAGGACATGATCAACGCGTCCGGCTTCAAGGTCTGGCCGCGCGAGGTCGAGGACGTCCTGTACACCCACCCGGCGGTACGCGAGGCGGCCGTCGTCGGGGTGCCGGACGGGTACCGCGGGGAGACCGTGAAGGCCTACATCAGTCTTCGCCCGGGAACTGCAACCGACCCGGACGATCTCGCCCTCTATTGCAAGGAGAGACTGGCGGCCTACAAATATCCGCGCCAGGTGGAGATCCTGCCCGAGCTGCCGAAGACGGCAAGTGGGAAGATCCTCCGACGGGAACTGCGTTCCCGACCGCAACAGGGTTAGTGGATCTACGAGAAAGGCAGGTGGCGGCAGTGCCCAGGACGACGGACGGAGACGGGGCTCCTGTTCCGCAGCGGCTTCTTGCCGCCGCCACCCGGCTCTTCGCGGAGCAGGGATACGACCGCACCTCCGTGCAGGAGATCGTGGAGGCGGCCGGCGTCACCAAGGGGGCGCTGTACCACTACTTCGGCTCCAAGGACGACCTCCTGCACGAGGTGTACGCGCGCGTGCTGCGCGTCCAGCAGGAGCGGCTCGACGCCTTCGCGAACGCGGACGAGCCGATCGAGAAGCGGCTGCGGGGAGCGGCGGCGGACGTGGTCGTCACGACCATCGAGAACCTCGACGACGCGTCGATCTTCTTCCGCTCCATGCACCACCTGAGCCCGGAGAAGAACAAGCAGGTGCGCGCCGAGCGCCGGCGCTACCACGAACGCTTCCGCGCGCTCGTCGAGGAGGGCCAGCGCGAGGGCGTCTTCTCCACCGCGACCCCGGCCGACCTCGTCGTCGACTACCACTTCGGCTCGGTCCACCACCTCTCGACCTGGTACCGCCCCGACGGCCCCATGACCCCCCAGGAGGTCGCCGACCACCTGGCCGACCTGCTGTTGCGGGCACTGCGCCCCTGATCGCTGCTCGTCCGCCGTTCATCTTCCCGTTGACGGAATTCACCCTTCCGTCACTGATCGCTCTTACCTTTTTCTTTCCTGTGAGCTGATCATGTCAAAACGGGGGTGTGGGATGGCGCGCCATGGAAGAGAACGGCCAAGACCTCGGCGTGGGGCGGCGCTCGGCCTGAGCGCCGCCCTGACGGCCGCGCTGCTGCAGTTGGGAGCGCTCCCGGCGGTGGCGGCCACGACCGGGGCCGTCCCCGGGGCCGCCGCCGCCCGGGGGAGCGCAGCGGCGGTGCCGTCGTCGGCGCAGCAGGTCGGCGCCGACGACGGCACCGCCGCCACCGAGGAGGAAGCACTCGCGGCGGCCCGGCGGAGCGGCCAGAACGTCGAGGTGGTCTCGCTGCGCGGCGAGAGCAGCGACACCTACGCCACCCCCGACGGCCACCTGGAGGCCCGGGAGTACCTGCGCCCGGTCCGCACCCGGATCGACGGCACCTGGCGGCCCGTCGACACCGCGCTCGCCAAGGCCGACGACGGCATGGTGGCCCCCAAGGCGGCCACGGTCGGACTGGAGTTCTCCGGCGGCGGCACCGGCCGCCCGCTGGTCCGCCTCGAGCGCGCGGGCCGCACGCTCGAACTCTCCTGGCCCGGCACCGTGCCCACCCCGACCCTCGACGGCGACACGGCCGTCTACCCCGACATCCTCCCCGACGTCGAACTGCGCCTCGGCGCCCGGCCCGACGGCTTCACCCAGCTCCTCGTGGTGAAGTCGGCCGCGGCCGCCGCGAGCGACGCGCTGGCCCAGCTGCGGCTGAAGCTGAACGCCGACGGCATGGCGGTCGACGAGACCGCGACCGGCGGGCTCCAGGCCGTCGACAAGGGCGCGGGCGGCGTCGTCTTCGAGGCGCCCACGCCGGTGATGTGGGACTCCAGCACAGGTTCCGCCGGCCCGGGCGGCACCAAGGCCGCCGGGCAGGCCGACCCGGTTGTCGCACGTGCGACCTCGTCCGCCGTGACCGCGGCCGCCGGCACCGCCGCCGCGCCCGACGGCGACGGACCCACCGCGGCCGAGTCCGCGCGTGTCGCGCCGGTCGGCGTCGAGGTCGCCGACCGCGGCGACACCCTCGTCCTCACCCCGGACAAGGAACTGCTCACCGGCGACGACACCCGCTACCCCGTCTACATCGACCCGCAGTGGTACTCGCCCAAGGCCACCTCCTGGACCATGGTGTCCCGGTACTGGGCCGGCTCCCCGCAGTGGAAGTTCAACGGCGACTCCGACGCCGGCCTCGGCTACTGCGGCTGGGACTACTGCGCCCCGTACGACGTGAAGCGGCTCTTCTACCAGATCCCGACCACGAAGTTCGCCGGCCGCTCCATCCTGTCCGCCGAGTTCGTCGTCCACGAGACCCACGCGGCCTCCTGCCAGAAGCGCGAGGTCCAGCTCTGGCGGACCAAGCCGATCTCCTCGTCCACCACCTGGAACAGCCAGGACAACAGCGACTTCTGGATCGGCCGGCTGCGGACCCTCAGCTTCGCCTACGGCTCCGACGGCTGCGCCGCCGCCGACGCCGAGTTCGACGTGAAGGACGCCGTCGCCACCGCCGCGGCCAAGAAGTGGTCCACCATCACCTTCGGCATGAAGGCCACGGACGAGGCCGACCGCTACACCTGGAAGCGGTTCTCCGACGACGCCTACCTGCGCGTGCAGTACAACCGCGCCCCCGCCAAGCTCGCTCTCTCCCAGCTCGGCATGAGCCCGGGCGGCCCCTGTGTGGCCGCCGACAAGATGGTGCGTATCCGCTCCGCCGCGACGATCCGCGCCAACGATGTCACCGACCCCGACGGCGACCCGGTCTCCGTGCAGTTCCAGGCCGACTGGGACGCCGGTGACGGCGCCGGCTGGAAGGTCCACTGGACCTCCGCCCGGACCACGAGCAAGAAGAGCGGCTCCGACTTCTCCCTGCCGCTGCCCAGCACCATCCCGAAGAACAAGCACGTCGAGTGGCACGTCCGCGCCTACGACGGAGCCCAGTGGTCGGCCTGGAGCTACACCGGCTCGCACGGCTGTCACTTCATGTACGACACCGGCGTTCCGGCCGGGCCGACGATCAGCTCCGCGCAGTACGGCCCCTCCGACTCCGAGAACCCGGACGACCCCTGGTGGGACGGCGTCGGCCGGTACGGCACCTTCTCCATCGACACCACCTCGGCCGACGTCACCAAGTACTGGTTCGGTGTCAACTCCTCGCCCACCAGCGCCAACACCCTGACCACCTCGGGCGGCGGCGCCAAGACGATCAAGTTCATGCCCACCAGGCCGGGCGTCAACTTCATCACCGCGCAGGCCTTCGACGCGGCCGGCAACGGCTCCGAGCCCACCACCTACACCTTCCGGGTGCGCTCCGGACAGCCCGACCGGCTGTCCTGGCAGCTGGACGAGAACGCCGGGGCGACGAGCGTCTCCGGAGCGGGCGACGACTGGCCGGCCGACCTGCACGGGGCAACCCCCGGCGGGACCGGTGTCGTCGGCCGCAGCCTGGCCTTCGACGGCACCGACGACTACGCGGCCACCGACTCGCCCGTCCTCAACACCGGCAAGAGCTTCTCGGTGTCCCTGTGGGCCAAGCTGCCCGGCAACGACCCCGGCCGGCCGGTCGTCGCGCTGTCCCAGGGCGGCCAGAACCACAGCGGCTTCGAGGTCTACTACTCCTCCGCCCTGGGCGGTTGGGTCTTCCTGCGGCACACCGACGACGCCTCCTCCGGCGGTGACGCCGCGCGCGCCGTGCAGCCGGCCTGCGCCGCCGGCGACACGGCGTGCACCACCGCCCGGCTGGGCGGCTGGACCCACCTCGTGGGCGTCTTCGACAACACCGCCCGCGTCGTCAAGCTGTACGTGGGCGGCAAGCTCGTCGGCAGCGCACCGTTCACCGCCCCCTGGGACGCCCGCGGCGGCACGGTCCTCGGCGCGACCCGGCTCTACGGCACCCTCTCCAACTACTTCCCCGGCTCCCTGGACGAGGTCCAGCTCTTCGACTACCAGCTCACCGACGCCCAGGTGACCGAGCTGGCGGCCCAGCAGCCGGTCGACACCGGCCGGCCCGCCAAACTGGTCTGGCCGCTGGACGAGACCGCCGAGGCCACCACCGTGACCGGCCGCGGCCAGCGCGCCGACGCCGTCCTCAAGGGCGGCACCACGGCGGGCACCACCGGGGTGAGCGGACGGGCCCTGACCTTCGACGGCGTCGACGACTACGCCACCACCGGCCGCCCCGCCCTGGACACCTACCAGAGCTTCGCGGTCTCCGCCTGGGTCCGGCTGCCCAAGGACAAGGAGGCCCGGTCCATGATCGCCGTCTCCCAGCTCGGGTCCGTACGGCGCAGCTTCGAGCTCTACCACTCCTCGGCGCTGGGCGGCTGGGTCTTCACCCGGCCCGAGTCCGACACCGCGGACGGGGCCCTGGTCCGGGCCACCCAGACCGCCTGCCCGGCGAACACCGACTGCGCGGCCGGCCGGTTCGGCGAGTGGAACCACGTGGTGGGCGTCTACGACGCCGACGCGGCCCAGCTCCAGCTCTACGTCAACGGCGTCCTGGCGGCCAGCACGCCCTTCACCTACCGCTGGTCCGCCGACGGCCCGCTGACCATCGGCAGCGGACTCACCACCGCCGGCGCGGTCACCTCCCCGCTCAAGGGCGACATGGACGACGTACGGCTGTACGACCGTGCCGTCTCCGGCGACGAGGTGCGGCAGCTCTTCAAGCAGCGTCCGCTGATCGGCGCCCGCTGGAAGTTCGAGTCGGCCACCGGCACCCCGCCCATCACCCCGGACGCCTCCGCGACCGGCGCCGGCATGACCCTCTACAACGGCGCCGCGACCGGCTCCGGCTGGGTCGACGGCGGACTCACCCTGGACGGCGTCGACGACTACGCGGCCACCGCGAGCGGTGTCCCGACCGTCGACACCAGCGCCAGCTTCACCGTCAGCGCGTTCGTCCAGGCCGCCGCCCAGCCCACCGGGAACGTCACCCTGCTCAGCGCGCCCGGCACCAGCAGGAGCGCGTTCGCCGTGCGCTACGTGCCCGGCACGGCAGCCGACGATCCGGGACGCTGGCGCATCGAGACCGCCGACGCGGACACCACGACCGCCACCACCACCCAGGTGGAGAACGGACAGTTCTTCAGCGTCCAGGACTGGACCCACCTCGCGGTCGTCTACGACGGGTTCGCCCACGGCCTCAAGCTCTACGTCAACGGTGAACTCCAGGACGTGGCCTGTGCGGACGCCGACGGGGACGGCGACCCGGACGTGGCCGGCTGCACGGACATCGACTCCTCCGACGAGAACGTCGTGACCTTCAAGGCCGCGCAGAACCTCCAACTCGGCCGCGCCAAGACGGGCACCAGCACCTGGGGCGAGTACTTCCCCGGCACGGTGTCGGACCTGTGGACCTTCCAGGGCGCGCTCACCGACACGCAGATCAGCCACCTCGCCGTCGGCATGCCGGGCGTCGAGACCGCCGTACCCAGCGGCGACTGACGAACCGTCCGGCCCACGCTCGTTCGACACGCACCCACCGGGTGCCGTACCGCACCGCCCACGGTCCGGCACCCGGTGGGGCGCACCGGGAACCACGAGGGATGACCATGAGACCCGTAGCACGCAGTCTTGCCCGCCTGTTCCGCGTACCACGACGCAGGATCGCCCTGGCCACCGCCTCGGTGCTGACCGCCACCCTGCTCCAGGGCGTGACCGCCCCCGCCGTCGCCGAGGGCTGGCACCGGCCCGCACTGCCCGCCTCCGAGCCGCCGGTCGCCGGCGGCCCGGCCGCCCAGGCCCTGCCGCGCAAGGTGATGAAGACCCCGCGCACCCCGCAGCGGCCGCCGGCCACCGCCTGGCCGAAGCCCGGCGCGGCGACGGTCACGCTCGGTTCGAAGCCGGCCCGCGCGAAGGGCCTGCCGCTCACGCTCGCCGCCAGCCCCGCCACTGCCGAGGACACCACGGGCAGGTCCGCCCCCCGCAAGGTCGCCGCCCGCGTCCTCGACCGCGCCCTCGCCCGGAAGGCCGGGCTGGAGAGCCCGGTCCTCACCCTGCGCGCCGCCGGCGCGGCGGACGCCGGCCGGGTCCGCGCCACGCTCGACTACTCCTCCTTCGCCGGCGCCTACGGCGGCGGCTACGCCGACCGGCTCCGCCTGGTCGAACTGCCCGCCTGCGTGCTGACCACCCCGCAGCGGCCGCAGTGCCGCACCACCGCACCGGTGAAGACGGTCAACGACCCCGAGTCCAAGACCCTCACCGCGAACGCCGTCACCCTCAAGGCCACGTCCGCCACGGTGCTCGCCGCGGTCGCCGGCTCCGGCAGTGGCCTCGGTGACTACAAGGCCACCTCGCTGTCCGCCTCCGCCACCTGGAGCACCGACCTCAACAGCGGCTCCTTCGCCTGGTCGTACCCGATGTCGGTGCCCCAGGTGCCCGGCGGACTGGTCCCGAACCTCTCCCTGTCGTACTCCTCGGGCGCCGTCGACGGCCGTACCGGCAACACCAACAACCAGTCCTCCTGGGTCGGCGACGGCTTCGACCTGTCACCCGGGTACATCGAGCGCCGCTACAAGAGCTGCTCCGACGACGACGTGAAGAACGCCGACGGCAACGTGCCCGGCGACCTGTGCTGGGGCTACGACAACGCGGTGCTCCAGCTCAACGGCACCGGCGGCGAGCTGGTGCCCAGCGGCACCAACACCTGGAAGCTGAAGGACGACGACGGCACCAAGGTCGAGCGGATCTACGGCTCCGCCTCCGACGTCCGCTCCAACGGCGCCCGCAACGACGAGTACTGGCGGGTGACCACCCCCGACGGCACCCAGTACTACTTCGGCTACAACCGGCTGCCCGGCTGGGCCGCCGCCAAGGAGACCACCGACTCCGCCTGGACCGTCCCCGTCTACGGCGACGACTCCGGCGAGCCCTGCCACGCGGCCGCCTTCGCCGACTCCTGGTGCCAGCAGGGCTGGCGCTGGAACCTGGACTACGTCGTGGACACCCACGGCGACGCCGTCGCCTACTACTACGACAAGGAGACCAACTCCTACGGCCGCAACCTCAAGGCGGCCGACGACACCCCCTACGTCCGCGGCGGCACCCTGGACCGCATCGAGTACGGCCTGAAGAACACCACCGTGTACTCGGCGAAGGCCCTGGCCAAGGTCGACTTCACCAGCTCCGAGCGGTGCATCCCGGACAGCGCCACGGACTGCTCGTCGATCACCAAGGACGCCTTCTACTGGTACGACACCCCGTGGGACCTGAACTGCGACGCGGGCACCGACTGCGACAAGGGCCGGGTCTCCCCGGCGTTCTTCACCCGCAAGCGGCTCACCGACGTCAGCACCAAGGTCCTGGTGTCCGGCGCCTACAGCGAGGTCGACGACTGGAAGCTCGCCCACCGCTGGGGCCAGGCCGACATCGACTACCAGCTGCTGCTCGACTCCGTCCAGCGCACCGGACACGACGGCACCAGCTCCATCACCCTGCCGAAGGTCACCTTCGCCTACACCCAGCTCGCCAACCGGCTGGACAAGACCGGTGACGGCTGGGCGCCCTTCATCAAGGCCCGCCTGTCCACCGTCGCGGACGAGTCCGGCGGCCAGATCGACGTCGGATACTCCGCCCCGGCCTGCGACTTCGACGCACTGCCCACCCCGGAGACGAACACCACCCGCTGCTTCCCGCAGTACATCGGCGGTGACAACACCACCGACCCGGAACGGCAGTGGTTCAACAAGTACGTCGTCGGCACGGTCACCTCGACCGACCGCACCGGCGGCGCCCCCGACCAGGTCACCAGATACGACTACCTGGACGGCGCCGCCTGGCACTACGACGACACCGACGGGATGACCAAGGACAAGTTCAAGACCTGGTCCGACTGGCGCGGCTACGGCCACGTGCGGGTGCGCACCGGCGGCCAGGGCGGCGACCCGGCCATGAAGTCGCAGACGGACAGCTACTTCCTGCGCGGCATGGACGGCGACCGCAAGAACACCTCCGGCGGCACCAAGGACGTCAGCGTCACCCTGGACCCCGGCGAGGGCGACCCGATCACGGACCACCCCTCGACGGCCGGGTTCGGCTACAAGACCGTCACCTACTCCGCCCCCGGCGGGAAGGTCCTCGCCAAGACGGTGAGCAGGCCCTGGCACAACGAGACCGCGAAGAAGGTCCGCGACTGGGGGACCGTCACCGCCGACCTCACCGGCACCGAGAACACCCGGACCTGGACCTCCCTGGACGACGGGGCGGGCACCAAGTGGCGCACCACCTCCCTCACCAACTCCTTCGACCCGGCCACCGGCCTGATCACGCGCATCGACGACGCCGGTGACACGACCACCTCGGACGACGACCAGTGCACCCGCTCCACCTACGTCGCCGGCAGCACAGTCCTCAACACCCCGGTGCGCGTCGAGACCGTCGGCAAGGCCTGTGACACCGCCACCAGCCGCCCCGCCGACGTCCTCTCCGACACCCGCACCGCCTACGACGGCGGCGCCTACGGAGCGGCGGCCACCAAGGGCGACGCCACCCGGGTCGCCAAGCTCAAGAAGTACGACGGCACCACGGCCGTCTACGTGGAGTCCGGTTCGGGCTACGACGCCTACGGCCGGCAGCTGACCACCACCGACCTGACCGCCGACGTCACGGTCACCTCCGCCGGCACGCTCACCCGCACCGCCCGCACGGACGGCCGTACCACCACCACGGCCTACAACCCGACCTCGGGCTTCGCCACCTCCGCCACCGTCACCAACCCGCCGGTCACCCCCGGCGACAGCACCACCGCCACGACCACCACCCAGACCTTCGACGCGCTGCACGGCCAGCCGCTGACCGAGACCGACACCAACGGCAAGGTCACGACGTACGCCTACGACCCGCTGGGCCGCAACACCAAGATCTGGCTGCCCGACCGCACCACCAGCCAGACTCCCAGCTACGAGTTCACGTACA
Source organism: Streptomyces sp. NPDC001507 (assembly GCF_042894765.1). Lineage (NCBI taxonomy): Bacteria > Bacillati > Actinomycetota > Actinomycetes > Kitasatosporales > Streptomycetaceae > Streptomyces > Streptomyces sp. NPDC001507. Next base: position 386,553 of record NZ_JBIAVV010000008.1, on the reverse strand, counting down.
CGATCAATGACAAGGAGCCGGTCGCCGTCGGCACCAAGGTCATCGGCAACAACGGCACCCAGGACACCTCGTACGTCTTCTACGACGGCTTCCTGCGCCCCCGCCAGACCCAGGCCCCCGGCCCCCGCGGCGGCACTCTCCTCACCGACACCTTCTACGACGAACGCGGCCAGGTGACCAAGGAGTTCGCCTCCTACTACACCGACACCACCGCGCCCTCCACAACGCTGTTCAAGCCCGAGAACGCGCTGAGCGTGGAGACGCAGAACCGCTACGCCTACGACGGCCTGGGCCGCCAGACCGAGCTGCGCCAGACAGCCGGCAACGGTGACGGCGGCACGGTCCTCGGCCTCACGAAGACCATCTACGGCGGCGACCGCACCACCGTCATCCCGCCGGCCGGCGGTACCGCCACCACCACCCTCAACGACTCGCGCGGCCAGACCACCGAGATCCGTGAACTGCACGCCCGTGTCCCCGAGGCCGACTACGACACCACCGCCTACCACTACAGCCCGCGCGGCGAGCTGACCAAGGTCACCGATCCGGGCGGCAACAACTGGACCTGGACCTACGACCTCCTCGGCCGCCTCACCGACACCACCGACCCCGACAAGGGCGCCACCCACACCGACTACGACGACCGCGGACTCGCCGCCACCACCAAGGACGCCCGCGGCACCGTCCTCGCCTACGTCTACGACGGTCAGGGCCGCAGGACCGAACTGCACGACACCTCGGCCACCGGCACTCTGCGCGCCAAGTGGATCTACGACACGGTCAGCGGCGCCAAGGGGCAACTCGCCGAGACCGTCCGCTACAGCGGCGGCCAGGCGTACAGCAGCAAGGTCCTCGCGTACGACCGTCTGTACCGCCCGCTGCGCACCCAGGTGACGATCCCCTCGACCGAGGGCGCCCTGGCCGGGACCTACCTTTCGGCGACGACGTACAACGCGTCCGGCACGGTGCAGGGCGTCGGCTACCCCAAGGCCGGCAGTCTGGCGGCCGGGACCGTCACTTACACCTATGAGGACGGCACCCAGCGGCCGATCACCGTGAGCGGTCCGAAGAACCTGAAGGGCTCTACGGCCTACAGCGACACGGGCAAGCCTCTGCAGTACGCCTTCTCCGCGAACGGCGGCAAGGAGACGATCGAGACCAACACCTACCAGTGGGGCACGCAGCGGCTGGCCACCTCGGAGGTGAGCCGCCAGGACGTGGCCGGTGTCGATCAGCACAACACGTACACGTACGACGAGGCGGGCAACGTCCTCTCGGTCTCGGACACCTCACGCTCAGGCACCGACAACCAGTGCTTCGACTACGACTACCTGGGTCGGCTGACCGAGGCATGGACCCAGCCGACCACCGACTGCGCCACCGACCCGTCCTCCGGCGTCCTGGGCGGTCCGGCGCCGTACTGGTCGTCGTACTCCTACGACGTCGTCGGCAACCGGCTCACCGAGACCCAGCACGCCACCGCCTCGGGGGCTTCGGACACCCAGCGCGTCTACCACTACCCGAAACCCGGCTCCCACAAGCTGGACTCGGTGGACACCACGGCCGGGACGGTCAAGTCCACCGACAGCTTCACCTACGACGACATCGGTGACACCCACACCCGGCTGCTCGGTGACGGCACCTCCCAGACCCTGGACTGGGACGCGGAGGGTCATCTGGCCAAGGTGACCCAGCCGGTGGCGGGCGGCAGCGACAAGGTCACCGAGTACCTGTACGACGCCGACGGCGACCGGCTGATCGGCCGCACCCCGACCGAGACCACGCTCTACCTCGGCGCGACCGAGATCACCCTGCCCAAGGGCGCGAGCGCGGCGAAGGGCACCCGTTACTTCGACCTCGGCGGCGGCCACCAGGCCGTCCAGCAGGACGACGGGACGATCTCCTTCACCCTGGCCGACCACCACGGCACGGCCCAGCTCTCCGTCAACGCCGACACCCAGGCCCTCACCCAGCGCCGCACCGAGCCCTTCGGCGACACGCGTGGCACCGGACCGGACAACTGGCCCGGCACCAAGGGCTTTGTCGGCGGCACGACGGACAAGGCGACCGGCCTGACCCACCTCGGCGCGCGCGAGTTCGACCCGGCCACCGGCCGCTTCCTGTCGGTCGACCCCGTCTTCACGGCCACCGACCCGCAGCAGATGCACGGCTACACCTACGCGAACAACAACCCGCTCACCTACTCCGACCCGACGGGCACGGAGATCGGCTCCAGGCCCAACTCCTGCCAGTACGACATCAAGTACTGCAGCAAGCATCAGCAGCAGGAAGTCGGCTACGACCCGAAGACCGGCACCAGCGACTACCACCGCGGCAACATCTACAAGCGCGCCCACGCCCGGCAGAAGGCGTGGACGGCCGACAACACCCCCGTCACCAACGACATCGACAAGCTCCAGAACTACTGGGCGAGCATGATGGACGGGGAGTTCACGGACGACTTCTGGGACAACCCCGTCTACGAGTCCAAGAAGGCCGGCTCGGCCTGCTACGGGCGGGAAGGCTGCCGTCAGGCCTACCTCTACGTCCTCCACAACGGCGACGACGCCGACGTGGCGACGGCGAAGGAGATCGCGGCCACCTACTGCGTCTACAACGCCGACCAGTGCGCGGACGAGGCCAAGGAGGTGGCGCGCGGCAAGGTCATCGAGGGCATGGTCAACGACGCCCTGCTCGCGTACATCGGCGGCGCGGCGGGCGCGGAACGCCCACGCCCCTGCAACAGCTTCGTGCCCGGCACCGAGATCCTCATGGCCGACGGCACGACCAAGCCGATCGAGGACGTGAGGACCGGTGACAAGGTTCTCGCCACCGACCCGGAGACGGGCCGCACCGAAGTCAAGACGGTCACCGCGGAGATCCTGGGCCAGGGCAAGAAACACCTGGTCAAGGTCACCCTGACCGTCAAGGACAAGAAGGGCGATCAGCACGCCGTCTCGATCACCGCGACGGACGGCCACCCGTTCTGGGTAACGGAACTGCACAAGTGGATCGACGCCACCGACCTCACCACGGGCGAGTACTTGCGCACCGCCACGGGTACCGAGGTGCGGATCACCACGATCCAGCGATGGACCCAGCAGGCCACCGTCCACAACCTCACCATCGCCGATCTGCACACGTACTATGTGCGGGCCGGGTCCGCTTCGGTCCTCGTTCACAACGACAACTGCAACTCGCTCACCCGGGCGCAGGCCGACGACGTCGCGAACTACCTGGGGTACAAGAAGACCAAGATGCGGTCCGCGGGCGGGGCCCCGATCTGGGAGAACAAGAAGGCGGCGGGGGGCCAGCCGCGGTACATCACCTACGACCGGACCGGCCATAACAAGCAGGCGATATTCAAGGGAGCCAGTTTCAAGAACCCCTTCCAGTCGACAAAGGACTCGGCGCGGGACGGGACATACGGACTGGACATATCCCCGACGGGAGACGTGCTGGGGCTCAAATGGCTGGCGAAGTGAGCACCGAAGTGGTTGTCAGCCCGTTCAGCGAGCTCGTGCGAGCCGAGCTGGCGGACGCGCCCGACTGGAGTGCGTATGCGTCGGAACTGGGCGGCATACTCGAGACGGTCATCGAGAGGAGTGCCGCCGATCTCCTGGAGGTCAGCGAGCTGCTGGTGAACCAACCCCTCCCGGACAGGTACTCCGGTCTGCGCAACGGAGTCGGGGTCCCGCCCGCGGAGGCGATCGACCTCGTCCTGCGCATGGTGGCCGGGGACGGGCCCTACTGTCGTCTCTCCGCGACTGGACGGCTTCACATCCAGTCCGGGTGGGACGGGGCCGTACACCTCTGGGTCACGCCGGAGGTGTCCGGCGGGCTGGTGGGATTCCATGGCGGGGAGGCGAGTCTCGCATTCCGTAACACCTTTCCGGAACCCGCGGACGTGTCGAATCCGGTCAAGGCCGTCGCGGACGAGGGCTTCTGGGACGCGGTGCGGAAGGTCTCCGGCGGAACCACGCTGCTCTGTGAGCGCTGGGCACACGGCGCCTACGGTTGCAGATGGTTCCGGGTGAACCGGGAGAACGCGGCCGAAGTGGCCCGACTGGTGTCACCGCGTGCTCTGCTGCGTGTGGTCGCCGAGCCGGACCTGCGGGCCGACGCCGAGGTGCTGGACGACGACTTCACCGCGTTCGCGTCCCCGCTGTCGCCCGGTGAGCTGGTCCACAAGGAGTATCCCGGCGGGGCCGACAGCCTGTCCGACGTAGTGAGTGCGGGTCTCTCCCTGCTGCTGGCGGACGCTGCCATGGGCCGATGGTGCGCCGTGGTGCCGGACCCGGACGGAGTGAACAGGGCGCAGTGGGAGAGCCCGGAATAGGCTGCTCCGCAGAACCGAGCAGGCCCCGGCGTCGCAGCCGGGGCCTGCTCGGTTTGCCCGCGGTCCTGTTCGTCGGCGGCACCACGGACACGGCCACCGGCCCGACCCACGTGGGCGTGAGTACGACCCGGCGACGGGCCGCTTCCTGTCGGTCGACCCGGTCTTCACGGTGGGCGACCCGCAGCAGATGCACGGATGCACCCACGCCGGCAGCGACCCGCTGAGGTACTCCGACCCGGCGGGCACGGAGATCGGCACCAAGCCCCACTCCTGCCAGTACGACGTGGAGACTCAGCAAGCACGAGCAACAGTCGGCTACGACCCGAAGACCGGCACCGGCGCGGCACCGGCGACCACCGGTGCGGCGACATCTGCAAGCGCGCCCACGCCCGGCACAGGAATCTCCCGGCTTCAGTTGGGAGAGGGCTTCAGAGGTACTTCTTCAGCTCCCGCCGAGCCAGCGACCGCTGGTGCACCTCGTCCGGGCCGTCGGCGATCATCAGCGTGCGGGCCCCGGCGTACAGGTCGGCCAGCGGGAAGTCCTGGCTGACGCCGCCCGCGCCGTGCAGCTGGATCGCGCGGTCGATGATGCCGACGACCGCACGCGGCGTGGCGATCTTGATGGCCTGGATCTCGGTGTGGGCGCCCCGGTTGCCGACGGTGTCCATCAGCCAGGCGGTCTTGAGCACCAGCAGCCGCAGCTGCTCGACCGTCACCCGGGCGTCGGCGATCCAGTTGTGCACCACGCCCTGCTGGGCGAGCGCCTTGCCGAAGGCCTGGCGGGAGACGGCCCGGCGGCACATCAGCTCGATGGCCCGTTCGGCCATCCCGATCAGCCGCATGCAGTGGTGGATCCGGCCCGGACCCAGCCGGGCCTGGGCGATCGCGAAGCCGCCGCCCTCCTCGCCGACCAGGTTCGTCACCGGCACGCGCGCGTGGTCGAAGACCACCTCGGCGTGGCCGCCGTGGTAGTGGTCCTCGTAGCCGAAGACCTTCATCGCGCGCTTCACGGTGACGCCCGGGGTGTCGCGCGGGACCAGCACCATGGACTGCTGACGCCGGATGTCGCCGCCGTCCGGGTCGGTCTTGCCCATCACGATGAAGATCTTGCAGTCCGGGTTCATCGCCCCGGAGATGTACCACTTGCGGCCGGTGATGACGTAGTCGTCGCCGTCCCGCTCGATGTACGTGGTGATGTTGGTGGCGTCGGAGGAGGCCACCTCCGGCTCGGTCATGGCGAACGCCGAGCGGATCTCACCGGCGAGCAGCGGCTCCAGCCACTGCTTCTTCTGCGCGTCGTCGGCGAACTGGGCCAGCACCTCCATGTTCCCGGTGTCCGGAGCCGCGCAGTTCAGCGCGGTGGGCGCCAGGTGCGGGGAGCGGCCGGTGATCTCGGCGAGCGGCGCGTACTGGAGGTTGGTGAGCCCTGCACCGTACTCGGCGTCGGGCAGGAAGAGGTTCCACAGGCCCTGCCTGCGCGCCTCCGCCTTCAGCTCCTCGACCACGGCCGGGGTGTCCCACGGCGAGGCCAGCGCGGCCCGCTGCTCCTCGGCGACCGGCTCGGCCGGGTAGACGTACTCGTCCATGAAGGCGAGAAGCTTGGCGCGCAGTTCCTCGGTGCGCGCGTCGAACGCGAAGTCCATGGCCGGTCAGCCTTCCTGAAGAGTGGTCAGTCCGTGGTCGATGAAGACGGGGACGAGGTCGCCGATCCGGTCGAAGCCCTGCCCGAGCGTCTGGCCCTGCGTGTACCGGTAGTGGATGCCCTCCAGGATCACGGCGAGCTTGAACCAGGCGAACGCCGTGTACCAGGAGATGTTCGAGACGTCCCGCCCCGAGCGGGCCGCGTACCGCTCGACCAGTTCCCGCGGCTCCGGGTGGCCCGGCGCCTCGGCGGTCGTCGACACCGGCGAGTCCGGCGCGCCGAGCGGCAGGCTGTACATCACCAGCAGGCCCAGGTCGGTCAGCGGGTCGCCGAGCGTGGACATCTCCCAGTCGAGGATCGCCCTGATCCTGTCGTCGTCGCCGATCAGGACGTTGTCGAGGCGGTAGTCGCCATGGATCACCGTGGGCGCGGGGGAGTCAGGCAGGCGGCGGCCCAGGGTCGCGTGCAGCTCGTCGATGCCGGCCAGCTCACGGTTGCGGGAGGCGTCCAGCTGCTTGCCCCAGCGGCGGAGCTGGCGGTCCAGGAAGCCCTCCGGGCGGCCGAAGTCGGCGAGGCCGACCGCCGAGGGGTCCACCGCGTGCAGTTCGACGAGCGTGTCCACCAGGGAGAGCACGGCGTTGCGGGTGCGCTCGGGGCCGAGCGGGACGAGCTGGTCGGAGGTGCGGTACGGGGTGCCGTCCACGAACTCCATCACGTAGAACGGCGCGCCGAGGACGTCCTCGTCCTCGCACAGCAGCACCGGGCGCGGCACCGGGACCTCGGTCGGGTACAGCGCGCTGATCACCCGGTGCTCGCGCCGCATGTCGTGTGCGGTGGCCAGGACATGGCCGAGCGGCGGCCGTCGCACGACCCACTTCGAGGTGGCGTCGGAGACCGCGTAGGTGAGGTTCGACCGTCCGCCCTCGATCAGCCTTCCGGTCAGCGGACCGGTCACCAGACCGGGGTGCTCGCGGTCCAGCACGCCGCGCAGCCGGTCAAGGTCGAGTCCGGGCGGGTGGTCGGGGCTCATGCATCGCTCCTACGAACGAACGAACAGGACCCGACTCATGATGCCGACCAGTCGGTATGTCGTCCAGCGCGTGAGCCAAACGTGACCGGGACCACCCTACGGCCCGAACGGCGCGTGACGGCTCCCCACGCGCACAGGCGGGGCGCCGTCACGGGCGGGGGCGGGTCAGTGGTCGTCCCAGTGGCCGTCGTGCTCGGCGTGCCGGTGACCGTCGTGCAGGTAGTCGATGTGGTCGCCGTGCAGCACGCCGGTGTGCCCGCAGCCGTCGCCGTGCCGGTGCTCGTGCGCCTCGTGGGTGACGTGACCCTCCGGCTCGCACTCGTCCCAGTGACCGCCGTGCTCGCGGTGCAGATGCCCGTTGTGCGCGTAGTCGACGTGGTCGCCGTGCGGCACCTGGTCGTGCCCGCAGTCCGGGCCGTGGCTGTGGCCGTGCGCGGCGTGTTCCTGGTGAAGGATGGTCATGGTGCTCGCCTTCAGGAGTGCAGGGGGCAGGGTGAGGCGTTCAGGAGCGTGGCCTGATGCCGACGGACAGGCTGCCACGCAAACGGCACATATGCGGGCATCCCGCTTGCGTGGCGTCCGAGTACCCCTGAGGGTCGGTTGCATGAAAGGCATCAGTTACAGCCGGTACGGCGGCCCCGAGGTGCTGGAGTACGGCGAGGTCAAGGACCCGAAGGTCGGCCCCGACTCGGTGCTGGTGAAGGTCCGGGCGGCGGCCGTCAACCCGGTCGACTGGAAGTGCCGCGAGGGCCAGCTGCACGGCATCTTGGACGCCGTCTTCCCGGTGATCCCCGGCTGGGACGTCTCCGGCGTCGTCGTCCAGCCGGGCCCCGCCGTCACCGAGTTCGCGGTCGGCGACGAGGTGATCGGCTACGTCCGCGAGGACTTCCTCTCCCGGGGCACGCTCGCCGAGTACGTGGCCGCCCCGGTGCGCACCCTCGCCCGCAAGCCGCGCAACCTCACCTTCGAACAGGCCTCCGGGCTGCCGCTGGCCGGCCTCACCGCCTACCAGGTGCTGGTCCACGCCCTGGAGGTCAAGCGCGGCGAGACGGTCCTGGTGCACGCCGCCGCCGGCGGGGTCGGCTCGCTCGCCGTCCAGATCGCGGCCCACCTCGGCGCCCGGGTCATCGGCACGGCGAGCGAACGCAACCACGACTTCGTCCGCGGCCTCGGGGGCGAGCCGGTGAGCTACGGCGCGGGCCTGGCCGAACGCGTACGGGGACTGGCCCCCGAGGGCGTCGCCGCCGTCTTCGACACCGTCGGCGGGGAGACCCTGACCGTCTCGGCGAACCTGCTCGCCCCCGAGGGCCGGATGGCCTCGATCGCCGACCCGGACGTCGTCGACTTCGGCGGCCGCTACTGCTGGGCGCGCCCCGATGCCGGGGACCTGAACCGGCTCACCGCGCTCGCGGAGCAGGGCGCGGTCACCGTCCATGTCGCCGAGACGTTTCCGCTGAAGGCGGCGGCCGACGCACAGCGCCGCAGCCAGGAGGGGCGGACCCGGGGCAAGCTGGTCGTCACCGTGGACTGGCCGGAGGAGGGTGAGGAAGGCTGAAACGGGGGGCCGGGAGGGGCTGAGAGGGGGGTCTACACGACCAGTGCGGCGGCGCACAGGGCGATGGCCGCGGTGCACAGCACCGCTCCGGTCGCCTGCCGGGGCGTCAGCGTCGCGGGGCGGCCGGTGACCGCGAGGGCGCGGATTCGGCGGTGGGCGACCAGCAGGAAGCCCAGCCAGAACACGCAGCAGGCGGCGCAGGCGACGACCCCGGGGGCCGAGGCACCGCCGTGCAGGGCGGTCTTCGCCGCGAGTATGGCGGCGACGGTCGCCGACAGGGTCGTACGGCGCCAGGCCAGCCGGGTCCGCTCTGGCTGCAGCCCGGGGTCGCGGGCCGGCTCCGTCATCCCTCCCACCCGACGAGCACGACGACGACCATCGCGACGGCGACCACCGCGATGACCACGCCGAGCAGTGCCGGGAACCGGGACACCGGGAGGTCCTCGCCGCGCCGCATCGCGCGCTCGCAGCGCACCCAGTGGTTCACGGCGCGCAGCGAGCACAGGACGCCTGCGGCGAGGAGCGCGAGGGCGAGGCCGACGCGCCAGCCGCGGCCGAGGTCGGGCAGGAACTGGTCCACGGCGAATCCGCCGCCGATGAGGGCGAGGGCGGTACGCAGCCAGGCGAGGAAGGTCCGCTCGTTGGCGAGGGAGAAACGGTAGTCGGGGGTCGTGCCCTCCTGCCTCACCTCTTCAGGGGCGAACCACAAACGGACGTTCCGTGCGAATTCGATCACGTGCCAGAAGCCTACCGGGGGCGTCGTGGTCGTTCGGCTGCGGGGGCGTGGGGGCTGGCCGAAGGCTGGGGGAGGCACCCTGCCGGTGCCGGTGAGCGTCCCCTGCCTCAGCCCCGCCACTCCTGCAGCCGACCCCACGCCGCCAGCCCGTCCGGCACCCACTCCCACTCCCCGAGCCGCGACGCCAGTTCCTCCTCCGTGAGGAAGCCGTGCCAGGCCACCTCCTCCACCTGCGGCCGTACCGGCAGCTCGCAGCGCACCTCGTACACCGCCGACCACCAGCTCTGCCCGGCACCGTCGTCGTACAGGAACTTGAAGAGGAACGCCGGCCGGGGGAGCCCGCTCACGCCCAGCTCCTCCTCGGCCTCCCGCAGCGCCGCGTCGTCGTAAGACTCGCCCGCGCCGACCACACCGCCGACGAACATGTCGTAGAGGGAGGGGAAGACCAGCTTGGTCGGGGTGCGGCGGTGGACGAACACGCGGCCGGCGGCGTCGCGGGCCTGGATGAAGACGCAGCGGTGGCGCAGCCCCCGGGCGTACGCCTCGCCGCGCGGGGAGATGCCGATCACCTGGTCGTTCTCGTCGACGATGTCGAGGATTTCGTCAGCAGCGCTCATGCCGCCATCCAAGCAGGCGGAAGGCCGTAGGCGTCAGCGCGGCTGGAGGTCCAGCGACGGCTCCCTCGGTGCCGTACCGCGCGGCATCGCAGGGTGCAGCCCGAGCAGCACGATGCCGGCCACGATCGCCGCGAGCCCCGCCGCCTCCCAGGCCAGCGCCCCGGTGTCGGTGCGCAGCCGGTCCCCGAGGAAGCCGACCCCGCACAGGATCCCGGCGAGCGGCTGGGCCGCGGTGAGCGCGGGCAGCGAGTTGCGCAGCTCCGCCGTCTCGAACGCGCTCTGCACGAGGATCAGCCCGGTGACCCCGAGGACCAGCACGCCGTACGGCTGCCAGCCGGTCAGCACCTCCATGATGCCGCCCTCGGAGAAGCGGGTGCTGGTGACCCGGGTCAGGGCGTCCTGGACGCCGTAGAGCAGGCCGGCGGCGAGGGCGAGGAGGGTGGGGCCCGCGCTCAGGCGGGACCGCTTGGCGTAGGTCGTGAGCAGCAGGGCCGTGCCGACCATCACGCCGATGATCAGCCAGTGGCGCAGCGGGTTGGTGACCGCGTCGCCGCCGCGCGGCTGGCCCGCCAGGATGAACGAGGTCACCCCGCCCGCCAGCAGGGCGAGGCCCGCCCAGCCCTGGTGGCTGAGGGGGTGCTTGGTCTGGTGCCGGGAGAGCGCGAGGGCGAACAGCAGGTTCGTCGCGAGCAGCGGTTCGACCAGGGAGATCTCTCCCTTGCCGAGGGCGATCGCGCCGAGGACCATGCCGGCCACCATCAGGCCGATACCGCCGAGCCAGCGCGGCACCCGCATCAGGTCGAGCAGCAGCCGGGGCGAGAGGAAGTCGCTGAGCGGTGCCTTCTGGGCGACGTTCTGCTGGAGCACGAACCCGAAGCCCAGGCAACAGGCCGCGCTCACGGCGAGAATCAGAACCAGAACGGACACGCTGCGTACCTCGATCTGCGGCCGGGTTACGGAGTGCGTAGTGGCCGACTGTAGCGCTCCCGGAAGGGGATTGCTCCGGGAGTACCCGGAACCGGGCGGTTGACTCGGTCACGCCGCCCGGGTCGAGCACGGTGGGCGGTCGGAGCGGCGGCGGGACCCCTACGGCCATGGTCCGACGCCCGGGCCGCCCGCGCCATGGCGTACACCACAGCCGGAACCCGGAGCCCCACGGTCACCGTACGCCAACCGGGCCCAGACGCGCGTCAAGTTCCGCTTCGCGCAAGGTAGTTGAACGGGATACCAGCCCTGTTCGGCTTGACGCAAACTCTTGGCTGGGGGTTTGCTGTGCGTGATCGGCCGATGGCAGCCCGACAACCAGGAAGTCCCGCGGTGCCCCCAACCCCGCCCCTCTTAGGCCCAGGGCCGGCCGTCGCAGGCCCCGGCCCGGCCGTCGCCGACGGTCCCCGTGCGAGCCGCGCGCCGGCGCATCCCCGGTGCGAGCACTGTCCCGACGACGCCCTCGACGACGTGGAACTCATCTCCGCGCGAGCCGCGTTGGCCCAGGGCCGCTGGCAGTCCGCCCGCTCCCTGTTGCTCCACACGGGTGACGACTGGGACCGCCGCGGCCACCGGGCGACCGTCCTCGCAGGCGAGCCCTACGCCGGCGCCTGGGCCCGCGAGTGGCTGCTCGCCGAGCCCGGCTCCGCAGGCGCCGCCACCCTGTACGCCCTGACCCTGGTCCGGCGCGCCCTGCGCGGCAAGGAGGAGCCCGAGCGGGCCCGCGAGGCCTGCGCCGGCGCCGCCGCGCTCGCCCCAGCGGACCCCACCCCCTGGCTCGGCCTCCTGCTGCTCGCCCGTCACCTGGGCACCGACGAGGAGACGCGCCGCGTCTTCGGCGAGGTGCGCCGCCGCCATCCCGAGCACCATCACGCCCACCACCTGATGGCGGCCCGGATCGCGGAGACCGAGGCCCGGGGGACGTACGAGCTGTACACCTTCGCGGAGCGTGCCGCGGCCGAGGCCCCGGCCGACTCCCCGCTCGCCGTCCTGCCGGTCGTCGCGTACACCGAACGCCACCGGGTGCTCGCCGCCACCGGCCGGGCCCCCGCCGACCCGGCCGCCGCCGGGCACTGGACCGAGCCGTCCGCGCTGCGCGCCCTCGGCGCCGCGTTCGACTGGTGGCTGGAGTGGGGGATCGAGGAGCATCCCCGCCGGTACGTCGACCTCAACCACCTCGCCCACGCCACCTTCGGCGCCGGCCGGTACGCCGAGTCCGCGGCCCTCTTCCAGCGGATCGGCCGCCATGCCACCCCTGCACCCTGGTCGTACCCGGACCGCGACCCGTGTGCCGCGTTCCGGGCGGCCCGGGAGCGGACGCTGGGAGGTTGAGGGGAGCTTCATGAGAAGAGGTTGTGGATTCCTTACGGCCGCCGGATTCCGTGGCCGGACACGCCCCGATGGTGTTCGAATGAGTGCGTGAACTCTGAACAATCCGAGGAGCCGCGGCGCACCGAGGAGGGCACCCCGGTCGGCCGCCGGGTGTTCCTCGGCACCATCGGCCTCGGCGCGCTCGGCCTGGTGAGCGCGCCGGTGCTGCAACGCATGACCGAGACGGTCCTCGGCGCCTTCTCCGGCAAGGACCCCACGGGCCTGACCGGACTCCTCCCGAACGGCGGCGGCTTCCGGTACTACTCGGTGACCGGGTCCGTGCCGGACAAGACCGCCGCGAACTACCAGCTGAAGATCGACGGCCTGGTCGACAAGCCGCAGACGTACACCCTGGCCGACCTGCGGGCCCTGCCGCAGACCAAGCTGGTCAAGGACGTCCAGTGCGTGACCGGCTGGCGGGTCCCCGACACGCCCTTCGAGGGCGTCCGCCTCTCCCACCTGCTGGACCTGGCCGGCGTCCGGGACACCGCGAAGGCGATCCACTTCACCTGCTTCGACGGCGCCTACACCGAGAGCCTCACCCTCGACCAGGCGCGCCGGCCGGACGTCCTGGTCGCGCTGCGCATGCAGAACAAGGCCATCACCCACGACCACGGAGGCCCGGTCCGCCTCTACGTCGCCCCCATGTACTTCTACAAGTCGGCCAAGTGGCTCTCCGGCATCACGGTCACCGACAAGGTCGAACCGGGGTACTGGGAGAACCTGGGCTACGACGTCGACGCCTGGGTCGGCCGCTCGAACGGACGTGACGATGAGCCTACGAGCTGAGGCCCCGGCCGCCACCGACCGACTGCACCGCTTCACCCCGGCCGAGCGCTGGATCCACCGCACGACGGCACTGCTGATGGGCCTCTGCGTCGCGACGGCCGCCTGCCTCTACATCCCGCAGCTGGCGATCCTCGTCGGCCGCCGCGAGCTGGTCGTCCGCATCCACGAGTGCGCGGGCCTCGCCCTTCCCGTCCCGGTCGTCCTGGGCCTCGCCTCCCGCGCCTTCCGCAGGGACCTCGGCTTCCTGAACCGCTTCGGTCCGCACGACAAACTGTGGCTGGCCGCCGTCCTGAGCCGCGACAAGCGCCCGTCCTCCCGGCCGGCCGGGAAGTTCAACGCCGGCCAGAAGATCTACGCGAACTGGATCGCCGGCGCGACCCTCGTCATGCTCGCCACGGGTCTCCTGATGTGGTTCACCCACCTCGCCCCGCTGATGTGGCGCACCTCGGCCACCTTCGTCCACGACTGGCTTGCCCTGACCATCGGCGTCGTCCTGGCCGGCCACATCGGCATGGCCCTCGGCGACCCGGAGGCCAGACGGGGCCTGCGCACGGGCACGGTGAGCAGGGAGTGGGCCAAGCGCGAACACCGGCTGTGGCGGCCGTAGCCGCACTCCGCAGGCCTCTCGGGCACCGCCGACCACTGCCGTCGTTGCCGATCACCATCCCGCCGCAACGCCGATCGGCCGGTACGGCGGGGTCCGGTGGTGCCGAGCGACTCGTGCACCACCGGACTCCGGTTTCGTACCGCCCCTAGATCACCAGGGACAGCAGCAGCACCAGACCGCCGGCGACCACCGAGATGATCGTCTCCATCACCGACCAGGTCTTGAGCGTCTGGCCGACGGACAGGCCGAAGTACTCCTTCACCAGCCAGAACCCGGCGTCGTTGACATGGCTGAAGAACAGCGAGCCCGAGCCGATGGCCAGCACCAGGAGGGCCGTGTGGGCCGTCGACATGTCGGCTGCCAGCGGGGCCACCAGGCCCGCCGCGGAGACCGTGGCGACCGTCGCGGAGCCGGTCGCGAGACGGATCGCGACGGCGATCAGCCAGGCCAGCAGCAGCGCCGGGATCGACCAGTCCTTGGAGATCTCCAGGATCATCTGGCCGGCACCGCAGTCGATCAGCGTCTGCTTGAAGCCGCCGCCCGCGCCGACGATGAGGAGGATGCCCGCGATGGGCATGAGCCCCTTCTCCACGGTCTGCGAGAGCCGCTCCCGGGAGAACCCGGCCGGCCGGCCCAGCGTGAACATGCCGACGAGGACGGCCGCGAGCAGCGCGATCAGCGGGGAGCCGACGACGTCGAAGACGCGCTGGACGGTGTCCGCCGGGTCGTCGACGACGATGTCCACCAGCGCCTTGGACAGCATCAGGGCGACCGGCAGCAGGACGGTGGCAAGGGTGGCGCCGAAGCCGGGGCGGTTCTCCAGTTCCTCGGACGGGCGCTGCGGGAGCATCCGGTCGGGGGCCTGCACGTCCACCCAGCGGGCGGCGACCTTCGAGAACAGCGGGCCGGCGATGATCACGGTCGGGATCGCGACCAGGACACCGAGGGCCAGGGTGACGCCCAGGTTCGCGTGGACCGCGTCGATCGCGACCAGCGGGCCGGGGTGCGGGGGCACCAGGCCGTGCATCACGGACAGCCCCGCGAGGGCCGGGATGCCGATGCGCATCAGGGAGTAGTTGCCGCGCTTGGCGACCATCAGGACCACCGGGATGAGCAGCACGATGCCGACCTCGAAGAACAGCGGCAGCCCGACCACGGAGGCGATCAGCACCATCGCCCAGGGCATCGCCCGGCCGCCGGCCTTGGCCAGGATCGTGTCGACGATCTGGTCGGCACCGCCGGAGTCGGCCAGCAGCTTGCCCAGGATCGCCCCGAGCGCGATCAGGACACCCACGCCGGCGACGGTGGATCCGAGTCCGGTGGTGAAGCTGGTGATGACCTTGTCGAGCGGCGCCCCGGCGAACGCGCCGAGCGCGAGCGAGCCGATGGTCAGCGCCAGGAAGGCGTGGAGCTTGAACTTGGTGATGAGCAGGACGATGACGGCGAAGCCCAGCAGGACGGCGATGCCGAGCCGGGCGTGTCCGGCCGAGGTGATGGGCGCGACGGTGTCCGCTGCCAGCATCTCGACGCTGAGTCTGGTCACGGGGGTTCCTTGCAGTGAGTGACGGGGAGTAGGGGGATTTACTGCGGGGTGAGGTCGGGCAGCGCCTCGAGTGCGCGCACGGCCCGTGCCGTGATCTCCTCGGGGGTGCCCGAGACCTCCACGGCGACACCGGCCTCGTCCGGCTCCAGCGGCTGGAGCGTGGCGAACTGGGAGTCGAGCAGCGCGGTCGGCATGAAGTGGCCCTGCCGGTGCGACATCCGGTCCTCGATGAGCTGCCGGTCGCCGGACAGGTGCAGGAACACGATGCCGGGGGCCGCGGCGCGGAGCCGGTCGCGGTACGACCGCTTCAGCGCGGAGCTGCTGACCACCCCGCCGAGTCCCGCCCGGCCGTGCGCCCAGGCGCCGATGGCGTCCAGCCACGGCCACCGGTCGGCGTCGTCGAGCGGGTGTCCGGCCGACATCTTGGCGATGTTGGCCGGCGGGTGGAAGTCGTCGCCCTCGGCGTACGGGACGCCGAGCCGTGCGGCGAGCAGGGGACCGATCGTGGTCTTGCCCGTGCCGGCGACGCCCATCACCACGACGACGTGAGGGGTCCGCATCACTGCCTCGCTGTCCTTCCTCGACGAGCGGCACCGGCGTACGACATCCGGTGTCGGCCTCACTGAAACGCATTAGGTACGACGAATTCAAGAGTCTGTGACATATAAGTCTGACTTTTTGGCTCGGTGATCCACTCGGTACGCTGAGTGCATGAGCACACCGGGCCGGGGCCTGCACGGCCGAGTACTGGACGCCCTGGGCCCCGCCATCACCGCGGGCGAGTACCCGCCGGGCAGTGTCCTGCGCACCGACGAACTGGCCCAGCGCTTCGAGGTGTCACGCTCCGTGATGCGCGAGGCGGTCCGGGTCCTCGAGTCCATGCACCTGGTCGAGTCCCGCCGCCGGGTGGGCGTGACCGTCCGCCCGAAGGCCGAGTGGAACGTCTACGACCCGCAGGTGATCCGCTGGCGCCTGGCCGGCGCCGACCGCCCGCACCAGCTGCGCTCGCTCACCGTGCTGCGCTCGGCGATCGAGCCGGTGGCGGCGGGCCTTGCGGCGCGGCACGCCACGGCCGAGCAGTGCGCCGAGCTCACCGAGTGCGCCCTCGGCATGGTGGCCCACTCGCGCGGCCACAGGCTGGCGGACTACCTCTTCCACGACGTGGCCTTCCACCGGGTGATCCTGGCGGCGTCGGGCAACGAGATGTTCGCCCGGCTCGGCGACGTCGTGGCCGAGGTCCTCGCGGGCCGTACCGAGCACGAGGTCATGTTCGAGGATCCCGACCCGGCCGCCGTCACCCTCCACGTCCAGCTCGCGGAGGCGGTCCGCGAGGGCGACGCCCCGCGCGCGGAACAGCTGACCCGCGAGATCACCGCGGGCGCCCTCCAGGAACTGGACATCCTCGCGCCGTAGCGCTGCCGCCGCCCTACTGCTCCGGGAACTCCCCGTCCAGATACACCCAGGCCCCCTCGACCCGCTCGAACCGGCTGCGCTCCAGCAGCGAGCCGTTCCGGAACGAGGCGCGGAAGGTCACGGTGCCGGTGGCGTGGAAGGCGGAGCCGTCGGTCGTCGCCAGGATCTCCAGACCCGTCCACCGCATCCCGGGGTCCAGGTCGAGCCGGGCCGGGCGGGTCCGGGGATGCCAGGTGCGCAGCAGGTACGGCTCGTCCCGTCTGACGAAGGCGCTGTAGCGCGAGCGCATCAGCGCCTCGGCGGTGGGCGCCGCCGCCGCACCGCGGTGGAACCGGCCGCAGCAGTTCTCGTACGTCTCCGGCAGACCGCACGGACAGGCGGCGGGCTGCTGCCGGGGTCGCCTCGGTGTCACGGGCCCGCCCCCCTACGCCGACTCGGCGTTGGTGGGCGGCTGGGCCGGGCGGGCCGGGAGGGCCAGGGTGGGGAGCGCGGGCAGTGCGGTGCGGTGCACCCAGGCGTCGAGGAGGCCGTCCAGCGGCTCGTCCGCGAACCGGTTGACGTGCGCCGTGAACATCGCGGTCGTCACCGACCCGCCCCGGTGCAGCCCCGCCCACGCGCGCAGCATGTGGAAGAACCGCTCGTCGCCGAGCGCGCAGCGGACCGCGTGGACCGTGACCCCGCCCCGCTCGTAGAGCCGGTCGTCGAACATCGACTTCTTGCCCGGGGCGGCGATCCGGATGTCCTGCGGCAGCCCGGAGAGCATCCGGTGCGCGATGGCGGCCAGTTGCTGCGCGCTGCGGCCGCCGGACCGCTCCGACCAGAGCCACTCCGCGTACTTGGCGAGCCCCTCGTTCAGCCAGATGTGCCGCCAGTCGGCGATGGACACGCTGTTGCCGAACCACTGGTGGGCGAGTTCGTGCGCCACCAGCCGCTCCGAACCCCGCGCCCCGTCCACGTGGTTGGCGCCGAACAGCGACAACCCCTGGGCCTCGACGGGGACATCGAACTCCTCGTCGGCGACGACCACGGCGTACTCGTCGAAGGGGTACGGCCCGAACAGCCGCTGGAACAGGTCCATCATCGCGGGCTGCCGCGCGAAGTCCCGGGAGAACTCCGGGAGCAGCTGCGCCGGTATGTGCCCGTGCATCGGTACCCCGCCGAAGCCCGGGTCGCCGAGCAGCACCGTCTGGAACTTGCCGATCGCGAGGCTCACCAGGTAGCTCGACGTCGGCGCCGCCTGCTCGTACACCCAGGTCGTCGTGGACGCCTTCGTGGTGCGGGTCAGCAGCCGGCCGCCGGCCACCACCGAGTACGCCGACGGGCAGGTGACCGAGAGCAGGTACGACGCCTTGTCGGCCGGCCGGTCGTTGCACGGGAACCAGGAGGGCGCGCCGACCGGCTGGCTGGCCACCAGCGCGCCGTCCGTCAGCTCCTCCCAGCCGATCCCGCCCCAGGGGCTGTTCACCGGCTTCGGGTTGCCGGACCAGTGGATCTCCACGGTGAAGGCGGCCCCGGCGCGCAGCGGCTTCGCGGGCTTGATCCGCAGCCGGCCGCCGCGGTGCGTCCAGTGCGGCTGGCGGCCGTCCACCCGGATCCGGCCGATCTTGAAGTCGGCCAGGTTCAGCTGGAACTCGGGCAGCGCGGCCCGGCCCGCGATCGCGTTGATCCGGGCCATCCCGGCCAGGCGGTTGGGTCCCGGCCGGTAGTCCAGCGTGAGCTCATAGCGATGCACCCGGTAGCGGGGATCGCCGTTGTCCGGGAAGTACGGGTCCGGACCCGCCGACTGCTGCACTGCCACTTCCGCGTTCGCTCCCTGCGCTGTGCTCGAACCGTCCCTCGGTGCACCGATGCCCGCGGCCACCACCGGACGGCCCGCGCTCAGGGACGCCATGCCTCGATCGGGTTGCCGAGCCAGCGGGTGTCGTCGGGGACCGACTCCGCCGCCATGACGAGCGACGCGGGACCCAGGGTGGTGCGGGCCCCGATCGTGCTGCCGGGCAGCACGATCCCGCCAGGGCCCAGGGTGGCGCCCTCACGGAGAACCACAGTATCCGTCCGCAAGATCCGGTCGTGGAAGAGGTGAGTCTGCAGGACACAGCCGCGGTTCACGGTGGCCGCGTCCTCCAGTGTGACCAGATCCGTCTCCGGCAGCCAGTAGCTCTCCACCCAGACACCCCTGCCGATACGGGCGCCGAGGCCGCGCAGCCAGGCCGTCAGCACCGGGGTACCCGGCACCGAGCCGGCCAGCCACGGCACCGCAAGCACCTCCACGAACGTGTCCGCCAGCTCGTTGCGCCACACGAACGAACTCCACAGCGGATGCTCCCCGCTACGGTGCCGCCCGACCAGCGCCCACTTGGCAAGCACGGAGACCAGACCGGCGACGGTGCCGGCGCCGAGCAGCACCAGTCCCGAAAGGAGCGGCGCCCAGGCGCCCAGCGCGCACAGGGCGGCCACCGTCAGCCCGGCCAGCGCCACCGAGCACAGCACCGGCACGATCCGGCATGTCTCCACCAGCGCCCGCGCCCACAGCAGCCGGGCCGGCGGCTCGTAGGTCCGGCTCTGGTCGCCGTCGGCCGCGCTGCGCGGCAGCTTCACCGGCGGCAGCCCCAGGTACGAGGTGCCCTTCTTGGCCTTCTTCGGCGTCGCCGACAGCACCCCCACCAGCCCGCCCTCCGGCACGCTGCGGCCCGGCGCGGTCATCCCGGAGTTCCCGAGGAACGCCCGCCGCCCGATCTCCGCGCGCCCTATCCGCACATACCCGCCACCCAGCTCGTACGGCGCGGTCAGCGTGTCGTCGGCCAGGAACGCGCCCTCGCCGACCGTCGTCAGGCTCGGCAGCGCGAGCACGGTCGACACCTCCGCCCCGCGCCCGATCCGCATCCCGAGCAGCCGCAGCCACACCGGCGTGACCAGCCCGGCGTACAGCGGGAAGAGCGTCTCGCGGGAGCGGTCCATCAGCTGCGACACCGTCCACGCCTGCCAGCCGGTCCGGCTGTGCGTCGGGTAGGTGCCGGTGCGCAGGCCCAGGCTCAGCAGCCGCACGGAGACCAGGATCAGCAGGGCGTACGCCAGCCCGAAGGCCAGGGTGGCCGGGACCAGTGCGACCGCCGCGCCCCGCAGGGCCTCGGCCAGGCCGTCGCCGGGGGCCACGAACCGCCCGGCGACCAGCACCGCCGCGGCACCGGAGAGCACCGGGAGCGCGCTCAGCCCGAGCCCGGTCAGGCCGTACATCACCCGCCAGTAGGTCCCGCGCTGCGGCCGGTGCTCGGGCCAGTTCCGCTTGGCCTTGCCCAGCTTGACCGCGGGGGCGCCGGCCCAGCGCTGGCCGGTCGGGATCTGCCCGGTGACCGCCGAGCCGGGAGCCACCTCGGCGCGCTTGCCGACGCGGGCGCCCGGGAAGAGCATGCTGCGCGTCCCGACGACCGCGTGGGCGCCGATCCGGACCTGGCCGATCACCAGCCGGTCGCCGTCCAGCCAGGAGCCGGACAGGTCCACCTCGGACTCCACGGCCGCGCCCCGCCCGACCCTGAGCAGGCCGGTGACCGGCGGCAGCGAGTGCAGGTCCACCTCGGGACCGATCTTGGCGCCCAGTGCCCGCGCGTACCGCTCGAGCCAGGACCCGGTCAGCGTGGTCGCCCCGGCGAACTCGGCCAGCCGCTCCGCCGCCCACAGCCGCAGATGGACGGAGCCGCCGCGCGGGTAGGTGCCGGGCTTCACGCCCCGCAGCAGCAGCCGCGCGCCACCGGCCGCGACCGCGATCCGGCCGGGCGGGGTGAACAGCACCAGAGCCCCGAGGCCGACCAGCCACCAGGGCGCGGTCGGCAGCCAGCCGTAGCCGCCCAGCACGTTGCCGAGCGCGGCGAGGACCACCGTCCAGCGCAGCCCGAGGAGGGTGAACAGGGGGAGCAGGAGCAGCACCTGTACGAACTGGGCACTGCGCGGCACCGGCGCGATCGAGCGCTCGGCGCCGTCGTCCTGCACGGACTCCTCCAGCCGGCGCGCCAGCTTGCGCAGCACCGGCTGCTGGTAGATGTCGAGGACGGCCGCGCTCGGGTAGCGGGTGCGCAGCCGGGTGGTGAGCTGGGCGGCGGACAGGCTGCCGCCGCCGATCGCGAAGAAGTCGTCGGCGGCGCCGGTCACCGGGATGCCGAGGACCTCGGTCCACTGCTCGGCGAGCCAGGCCTCGGTGCCGTACAGCCGCTCGGCCGGGCCGCCGGTCTCCAGGCCCTCCAGGGGCCAGGGCAGGGCGTTGCGGTCGACCTTGCCTGAGGTGCGGGTGGGCAGCTCGGCGACGGGCGCGAGGAGCGGCACCAGGGCCGCGGGCAGCTCGGTGCGCAGCTTCTCGACGGCGGCCGCGTGGTCCCAGCCGTCCTGGGTGACGACATAGCCGACCAGCAGCTGGTTGCCGCTGCGCGCGGTCCGCACGGCCGCCGCCGCGCCCGCGACGCCGGGGAGCGCCTGCAGGGCCGCGTCGACCTCGCCCAGCTCGATCCGGCGGCCGCCGAGCTTGATCTGCTCGTCCGCGCGCCCGAGGAAGACCAGCCCCTCCCGGTCGGCGCGCACCAGGTCACCGCTGCGGTACGCCCGCTCCCAGCCCAGCGACTCCAGGGGTGCGTACTTCTCCGCGTCCTTGTCGGCGTCCAGGTACCGGGCCAGGCCCACCCCGCCGATCACCAGCTGGCCGCTCTCGCCCATGGCCACGGGCACGCCCGCGTCGTCCACGACGGCGAGCTCCCAGCCGTTCAGCGGCAGCCCGATGCGGATCGGCTCCTCGCCGGTCATCAGAGCCGCGCAGGCGACGACGGTGGCCTCGGTGGGGCCGTAGGTGTTCCAGACCTCGCGGCCCTCGGTCACCAGGCGCTGGGCCAGCTCGGGCGGGCAGGCCTCGCCGCCGAAGATGAGGAGGCGGACGTCGTTGAGGGTCTCGGGCTCCCAGAGGGCGGCCAGGGTGGGCACGGTCGAGACCACGGTGATCTCCTGCTCGACCAGCCAGGGGCCGAGGTCGGCGCCTGAGCGGACCTGGGAGCGGGGCACGGGCACCAGGCAGGCGCCGTAGCGCCAGGCGAGCCACATCTCCTCGCAGGAGGCGTCGAAGGCCACCGAGAGGCCCGCCATGACCCGGTCGCCGGGCCCGACCGGCTCGTCGGTGAGGAACAGCGCGGCCTCGGCGTCCACGAAGGCGGCGGCGCTGCGGTGGGTGACGGCGACGCCCTTGGGCTTGCCGGTGGACCCCGAGGTGAAGATGATCCAGGCGTCGTGCCCGTCGCCGGGGCGGCCGGAGGGCCGCCCGGACTCGCGGCGCACGTCGATGTGCAGCCCCTCGCCGAGGACGGCCGCCACCTCCGCCTCGCCGAACACCAGTGCGGCCCGCTCGTCCGGGTCCTCGGCGTCCACCGGGACGTAGGCGGCGCCGGCCGCGAGCACGCCGAGAACGGCGACGTACAGATCGTTGGTTCCGGACGGCACCCGCACGCCCACGCGGTCCCCGAGCCCGATCCCGGCCTCGGCGAGCCGCAGCCGCAGCCGTGCCACCTCCGTGGCGAGCGCGCGGTAGGTGAGCTGGGCGGTGCCGTCGTCCAGTGCGAGCTCGTCGGGATGTGCCCGTACCGTTGCTTCGAACACGTCCACGAGCGTGCGCGGCGATGCCGCCGCCCCGGCCGAGAACCGTGCCGTGTTCCCGAACTCCTCGCGGATCTCTTCGTCGAGCAGGCCGAGAGCACTGCTCTCGTCAATCGCTGCCATCCGGTCCTCGCGTCTCGTTCCCGGAACCTCCGGGGTGCCGGCGGGCCCGCAGGTCTGCCTGGGGTTGTCCGGCTCCGGCTGGGTAACAAGCCGGAAATATTAGTACGACGCTAGGTTCCCGTTCATCCCGCGGCCACCTGGAGACGGCCGTTCGGAGCAGTCCCTTGAAGGTTAAGCAACTTCTGACCTGGGATTCTCCGCGCACGACGAGAGATGGGACACACAGCGTGAGGCAGGCCAACTCCATGTGTCCGACGGTCGGTACGACAACGGCCGGCCCTGCGGCGAGGAGGGGGGAGAGAACGCCGCGGAACCGGCCGTCGCCGTGGGGGGCGGAGGAAACGTCACAGGGCGCCGGACGTCACGCGGCGCTGACCTCGGCCCAGATGGACTTGCCCCAGGGCAGGTTGCCCACACCCCAGCGGCCCGAGCACAGCGCGTCGAGGATCAGCAGGCCGCGCCCGCGGTCCCGTTCGACCGAGATGGGCCGCAGCCGGGGATGGCGGCCCAGCGGATCGTGCACCTCGACCCGGGTCCGGGAGCCGTCGGTGTCGATGAGGAGACGGACCGGGTCGTCCGGGTCGGTCTCGTAGCGCAGGGAGTTGGTGACCAGCTCGCAGGTGACCAGGGCGACCGCGTCGATGTGGTCGCGGGAGGCGTCGGGGGTGTGGTGCGCGATGAAGTCGCTCACGAACAGCCGGGCGGCTTTGGCCGACTGAGGCTCGCTGGCCAGTAACAGGACCGGCGGCGGGGCGACTTGCGGGGGGCGGGGTTCGGTCGTGGTGCTCCGCTGGCGTTCGATCATGTGCATCCCCTCACGGGCATGTCCCAACGCAGGCACAGTGGTTCGCCATGCGAGTGCGGTCACTGTCGTATTTCCCGGATTCATGGTGCCTTCACGACACAGTCGATCGCAATACGTCCCACGAGATGTGAAATATTGCGCATCGCGTTGAGAGACTTGCGGCACAAGTCGTCAGTCGGTGGCGGGGGTCGGGGCGGCACGGGCAGACTGTCGGGCAGTTCACCGGAGAGAAGGGGGAACCCGTGAGCACGCCCACGGTGCGCCGGCGACGGCTCGGTGCGAAGTTGCGCGAACTGCGCGGCGAACTCACCCTCGACGAGGTCGCCGAGCACTCCGAGGGCGCCTTCGTCTCCTCCAAGCTGTCCCGGATGGAGACCGGCAAGACCGCCCCCAAGGCAGCGGACATCGAGGCCCTGCTCCACCTGTACGGCGAACTCGGCCGCGACGTCAGCGACGAACTGCGCGCGGCCCTGATCACGCTCACCAAGGAGGGCGGCCGGCGCGGCTGGTGGCACTCGTACCGGGGTGTCCTCACCCCGGTGTACGAGGACCTGATCAGCCTGGAGGCGGAGGCCGAGACGGTCTCCACCTGGCAGCTGGGCATGGTCCCCGGACTGCTCCAGACCGCCGAGTACGCCCGCGAGATCATCCGGGCGACCGCCATGTCCGAGGCGGTCGAGGCACGGGTCGACGCGCTCGTCGAGGTGCGGCTGGCACGCCAGGCCGTCCTCACCCGGGACAGCGACCCGCTGGCGCTCTGGGCGATCATCTCCGAACAGGCCCTGCGCTCCACCACCGAGGATCCCGCCCTGATGTACGACCAGTTGGGGCGCCTGCTTACGATGGGGCGGCGCCCGAACATCAACATCCAGGTGTTGAGATCGGACGCTCCCCTGCACGCCGGGCTCACCGGCACCTTCAGCATCCTGGGCTTCGGTCCGCACACGGACCTGGACGTCGTCCACCAGGAAGGGCTGACCTCCGCCCTGTACATCGAGGAACGTGATCGGGTCTCCACGCACCGGGCCGCGTGGCAACGCCTCACGTCTGCCGCCGAGTCCGTCGAGGCGTCGGTGGAACTGATCACCCAGATAAGGAAGAACGAATAGCGAATGAAGCACGTTGACGACGCGTCGACTCTGCCGGTGACCTGGTGGAAGTCCTCGGCGTCCGCATCACAGTCCGACTGCGTGGAATGCGGGATCGTCGACGAGGCTACGGTCGCCGTCCGCGACAGCAAGCGGCCCGACGGGCCCGCGCTCCTGCTGGACCGCGCCACGCTCCGTGCCTTCACCTCCGCCGTCGCCCTGCGTGACGGCCGAATAGGCGGCCTGGACGGCCTCGGCTGAGACAGCGGCGCCCACCGCGAGGTGGTCGCCCGCGCTCCGCTCCAAAACCGCTCAAAACCAAGAAACCCCTGCTCGGCAGGGGTTTCTTCGTGGTGTCCGAGGGGGGACTTGAACCCCCACGCCCGATAAAGGGCACTAGCACCTCAAGCTAGCGCGTCTGCCATTCCGCCACCCGGACAAGGTGTCTGTCGTGCGAGATGTTCCGTGCGGGTTTCCCTCGCGGCGACGGAGGAAACACTACCAGGCTTTCGAGGGTGGCCGATCACACCCCGTTCCCGGACCCGCGGGCGTGAACGGCGTGTGACGGGCCGGGACCGGCCTTGGGTCCGGAGCGGGAAGGGAGAGAGGATGGCGGGGACCGGGCGGCAGTGACAGCGGAAGGAAGCAGCGTGAGCGAGACGGACACGGCCAGGGGCGTCACCGGCGAGGACGAGGTCGTGGACCTCTGCCGCGAGCTGATCCGGTTCGACACCAGCAACTACGGCGACCACTCCGGCCCCGGTGAGCGCAAGGCCGCGGAGTGGGTCGCCGAGAAGCTCGCCGAGGTCGGCCTGGAGCCGAAGATCTTCGAGTCCCACCCGGGCCGCGCCTCGACGGTGGCCCGCATCGAGGGCGCGGACCCGACCAGGCCCGCTCTCCTCATCCACGGCCACCTCGACGTCGTACCGGCCAACGCCGACGACTGGACCCACCACCCCTTCTCCGGCGAGATCGCGGACGGGTGCGTGTGGGGCCGGGGCGCCGTCGACATGAAGGACATGGACGCGATGACCCTGGCGGTCGTACGGGACCGGCTGCGCAGCGGCCGCAAGCCGCCCCGGGACATCGTGCTGGCCTTCCTCGCCGACGAGGAGGCCGGCGGCACCTGGGGCGCCCGGCACCTGGTCGACAACCACCCGGACCTCTTCGAGGGCGTCACCGAGGCGATCAGCGAGGTCGGCGGGTTCTCCTTCACGGTGAACGAGCAGCGCCGGCTCTACCTCATCCAGACGGCCGAGAAGGGCATGCACTGGATGAAGCTGAAGGTGGCCGGCACCGCCGGGCACGGCTCGATGATCCACCGCGACAACGCGATCACCGAGCTCTCGGAGGCCGTGGCCCGGCTCGGCCGGCACACGTTCCCGGTGCGGGTCACCAAGACGACCCGGGCCTTCCTCGACGAGCTGGGCGACGCGCTCGGCACCGAGCTGGACCCCGAGGACATGGAGTCGACGCTGGCCCGGCTCGGCGGCATCGCCAAGCTGATCGGCGCGACCCTCAGCAACACCGCCAACCCCACCCAGCTGAACGCCGGGTACAAGGTCAACGTCATCCCCGGCGAGGCCACCGCACACGTGGACGGCCGCTTCCTGCCCGGTCACGAGGAGGAGTTCCTCGCCGACCTCGACCGGATCCTCGGCCCGAACGTGGTCCGCTCGGACGTGCACTCCGACAAAGCCCTGGAGACCAGCTTCGACGGGGCTCTGGTGGAGGCCATGCAGTCCTCGCTGCTCGCCGAGGACCCGACCGCCAAGGCGATCCCCTACATGCTCTCCGGCGGCACCGACGCCAAGTCCTTCGACGACCTCGGTATCCGCGGCTTCGGCTTCGCGCCGCTCAAGCTGCCGCCGGAGCTGGACTTCGCGGGCATGTTCCACGGCGTGGACGAGCGGGTGCCGGTGGACGGCCTGCAGTTCGGTGTCCGCGTCCTCGACCGCTTCATCGACGCGTCGTGAAGCAATGGCTTCAGGTAATCGGGCGGCTGTGCGAAGCCGACTGAGAAGAGTGAATGCGACGATAAGCTCGTAGCCCCATTACTCCCTCCTCGTTACATCTAATGCGATCCGCTACTTGGAATCGCATTGCCAACAAGGAGGAATAATGCTCAAGAAGGTCGTCGCTGCTGCGGCTGCCACTGGTGGTCTGGTTCTCGCGGGTGCGGGCCTGGCCGTCGCCGACTCGGGTGCCCAGGGCGCTGCCGTGGGTTCCCCGGGTGTCGTCTCCGGCAACGTGATCCAGGTTCCCGTGCACGTCCCGGTGAACGTCTGCGGCAACACGATCTCCGTGATCGGGCTGCTGAACCCCGCCTTCGGCAACACCTGCATCAACAAGTGACGCCGACTCCCTGAGGGGCGTCGTCTTTCCGTCGGCCCTGGAGCGCGCGCCATGCGCTCCGGGGCCGACCGGTTTTTCCGCAGGGTTTTTCCCTGCGGTGAATGCTAGGTCAGGATCCAAGGCAGGGGGAATTCATAAAATGCGACAGGGTACCCGCAAGGGCCTCATGACAGTGGCCGCGGCGACCGGCGTGATCGCCGCGGCGGGCGGTTACGCCCACGCCGACTCGGGAGCCGTCGGCTCCGCCACCGGCTCACCCGGTGTGCTCTCCGGCAACACGGTGCAGGCGCCCGTACACGTGCCGGTGAACGTCTGCGGCAACACCGTGAACGTCGTCGGCGCCCTCAACCCGTCAATGGGGAACAAGTGTGCCAACCCCGGCGGCGGGGGCGGCGCTTCGACGGGCTACGGCGACACCGGAGGGTACGGCGATCACGGCGGCCACGCCGGCCACGGCGGCTCGCACGCCGGAGGACACACCTCGGGCTCGCCCGGCGTCGGTTCGGGCAACACCGTGCAGGCGCCGATCGACGTCCCGGTCAACGTCTGCGGCAACAGCGTCAACGTCATCGGCATCGGCAACGCCGCGGTGGGCAACGAGTGCGCCAACGGCGGGGGTTCCGGACACACGGGGCACCCCGGCCACCCAGGGCACCCCGGAACTCCCGGACATCCGGGTGGCGGTCACCCCACGCAGCCGCCCGGACACGGGGGCCACGGTGGGCACGGGGGGCACGGGGGCCACGGTGGGCACGGGGGCCATGGCGGCCACGGCACGCCCCCTGGACACGGGGGAGACGGGAGCAACCCGCCCGGGAAGCCGGGGAACCCCGGAACTCCGGGTCAGCCGGGACACCCGGGCACTCCGGGCCAGCACCCGGGCACGCCCCCCGCTCACTCCGGAAACCACACCGTCCCCACCGGTTCCCACGGCTCCAGCCACGTCCAGCCGCTGGGCAGCGCCTCGGTGAGCCAGCCAATCACCGCGGCGCAACTCGCGCACACGGGCAGTGACCTGCCGCTGGGTCTCGCGCTCCCGGCGGGCGCGGGCGCGCTGCTCGCGGGCGCGGTGCTGTACCGCAGGGCGCGCGCCGCGGCGTAGCGCACGGACGGTGACGCACCGGCAGCGGTGCGTGGAACGGAGCGGGCCCCGTCGACGCGGGGCCCTTTCCGTCAGTCGGCCAGTCTCACCATGTGGCACGCACCTGGCGGATGATCCGCCGGCGCAACCGCACCCTGCGGCTGCCGTCGCGCATGAGGCTCAGTCGGTCCAACTCCCAGTGTCCGTACTCGGCATGGTCCGTCAGCAGACGTGTGGCCTCCTTGCGGGACACCCCGCGAGGTACGTACACGTCGACAAATTCGTATTCCGGCATCGCATCTATTGTGCGGGCTGGTGCCCGGTACGGATAGCGTCTGCACTATGTCTGATGCTGCGCAGCCCACCGCTGCCGAGGTACGCGCCGCCGCCGAGGCGGTCAAGACCGCGCTCGACCGCCATCTGGCCGCGGTCGAACGCAGGTCGGGGGAGGACGACCCGGCTGTCTACGAGGCGTTCAACCAGCTGGCCGCGGCCGCCGAGGTCTACGACGAGCTCCTGTACGACCGCTACGACGAGGTCACACCCTTCGAGATCCCCGGTACGGACGACTCGCTGCCGCCGTACGCGGGCCCCGAGGAGCCGAACGCGATCAGCGTGCTGATCCGCCGCGACTACGCCGTGGCGGAACCACAGCGGCTGCTGGCGCAGGCCCAGCGGGTCGAGGCGGCGGAGTACGACGACGGCCCCGGCGCGGACGGGGACGCGGCGGGCACGATCCACGGGGCGCTGGGCGTCCTGTTCGGCGAGTTCGAGCCGGACGAGATCGCCTCCCGGCACAAGGAGTTCGGCCTGGAGGAGGGCGACTCCACGCTCTGGGTGACCGCCGCGGACGAGCCGGCCGAGCCCGGCGAGTGGCTGGAGGCGCCCTTCGAGGGCGTCGACCCGCAGCGGGTGGTGTGCCGCTTCGACGTCAGCGCGGTCTTCGACGACGAGGACGGCGACGACGAGGACGGCGACGACGCGGCGGAGACCGACGAACTGGACGACCTCGGCCTGGACGAGGACGAGGATCTGGAGCCGCTGGACGCCGAGCGCTGATCCGCCGGGCGGCGGTGCCCTCCGGAGGTCGAGTCCGGACGGGCACCGCCGCCCGGCGCCGTCGCGGCCGATCGCCGTCGCGGCCGATCGCCGTCGCCGCCGCCGTGAGGGCGGAACCGGTGGCGGACCCGGTCAGTCCGCCGCGGGAACCTGTGTCTTCAGCAGCAGCGGAAGGCGGGTCGTCCGCGGCTTCGGCAGGGTCTCGGCCACCGCCTTCGGCAGGGCCTGCTCCACGCCGTGGACCACCGACAGGTGGCGCTCCGCCCGGCTGAACGCCGTGTACACCCAAGGGCGGCTGAGGGACTGGACCGCGTCTCCCGGCAGCACCACGACCGCCGCGGGCCAGCGGCTGCCCGCCGCCTGGTGGGCGGTCAGGGCCCAGCCGTGACGGACGGACTGCTCCACCCGCTCCCTCGGTACGACCACGGGCGCGCCCGCGCACGACAGGTGCAGCCCGTCGGCATCGGCCGTCACCACCTCGCCCGGCACCGTACGGCCCGGCGTGGGGGAGTGGACGATCAGGTCACCGGGGTCGAAGCCGCCGAAGCGGCCGGGGCCCGGATTGAGCCGTTCCTTGAGGGCGGCGTTGAGGGCGCGGGTGCCGGCCGCCCCGCCGTGGCCCGGGGTGATCACCACGGTCTGCCCGGCGGGGACGCCGAAAGCGCGCGGAACGGAGTCGGCGACCAGCTGCACCGTACGGTGCACCGCCTCGCCCGCGTCCCGCACCGGCACGATCACGACCTCCTTGCCGGGCGCCTCGACCTGGGCGAGCTCGCCCACGCCGATCCCGGAGACCAGCTCGCCGAGCGGGCCGGGGTCGGGCGTGCGGGAGGCGATCTGCGGGCACACCCGGGCCGCCAGCAGGTCGGCGAAGACCCGCCCGGGGCCCGCGGACCACAACACCGCCGGATCCCCGCTCAGCACCAGCCTGGCGCCGTCGGGCAGCGCCTCCACGAGCATCGCCGCACCCTCCACGTCCAGCTGGGGCGCGTCCAGCACGATCAGCAGGTCCAGGGCCAGGGCGCCGTCCGTGTCCCGGCCGGGCCCCGCGGCGCCGGAGAGCAGGTCGGCTACGGTGCCCACGGCTCCCTCGCCGCCCGCCAGGCGCCGGCTGCCGTCAGGGGTGTGGGTGGCCGCGAAGGCGCGCAGTCCGGCCGCACGGGCGGCGCCGAGCAGGGCCGCGGGCTCGGCGCGGGCCGCCTCGCCGCCGGTGTGCAGCACCAGGCCGTGCCCGGCGACCGCCCGCGCCAGCTCCGCCGCGCCCCCGGCGGCCGCCGCCGCGGCCGCCTCCCACGGGTCCGAGGCGTCCTTGGCCAGGGAGTTGACCAGCCGGGCCAGTCCGTCGGCGAGACTCTCCTCGGCCAGCGCGTACCGCTCCAGGGCGACCAGGACCCGGACCGGCCGCTCCTCCTCGTCGTCCTCGGGCTCCGGGGCGCCCGGATCCAGCGGGTCCCGGAAGACCAGCGCGTCACCCTCCGCCAGCGCGCCCTGCACGGCCGCCTCCGGGTCGGGCACCGCGCCCCGGGCCAGCGCGGCGGTGAGGGCCGGCATCTCCAGCGCGGTGTGCCCGGCCACGGCCGCCTGCTCCAGGAGCCAGCCGGTCACCGCCCGGCCGCGCCGCTCGTCGTCCGGACCGCACTCCGCGCCGAGCAGCGCCCGCGCGAACCCGTCCGCCTGGTCCGGCCGCACCCCGCTGACCCGGAGCAGCTGCCAGGGGTCCTCCCGCAGCAGCGTCGCCGCGCCCTCGCCGAGAGCGGCGGCGACCTGGGGCGCGACCGACTCGGGCGCTCCGCCGTCGGTCAGGACCCGTCGTACCGCCTCGATCGTCTCCGTGGCGGGCACGGCGGCGGCCGGCGCGGGCTGGGGCCGCCGGACCGGCTCCGGAGCGGGGGCCGCCGGGCGCGGGGACGGCTCCGGGGCGGCGAACACGGTCGTCGCAGGCTGCCCGCCGCTCTCCACGGCCCGGACCGCCGCGAGCAGGTCGGCCGCCTTGCCGCTGAGCTTGGTCCCGCTCTCGATCGGCGCGGACTTCTCGGCCTTCCGCCGCGCGATCCGCTCCCGCTCGACCCGCTGAGCGGCCAGCTCGGCCGCGGCCTCGGACTGCTCGCCCGCGCCTTCACCGCTCGCCGCGTCACCGTCGGCCGCCGCCCCGGAGACGGACCCGGCACCCGCGTCGCCGCTCCCGGTCGTCCCGGCGGATCGCCCGTCGTCCTCGGCCCCGTCGCTGCCGGCGTCGTTCGCTCTGTCGGTGAGGTGGCCGGTCTCCGTCGTCCCCCCGGCCGTCGTGCCCTCGTCGGCCTCGGGCTCGGCGCCCAGCCCCGGCTCCGTGCTCACAGCGTGCTCCAGTCGTGATCGGGATAGCGGTGCACGGGCGCCGACACGTCGTCGAGAGCCCGGCAGATCTCGTCAGGAAGCGTAAGCGCCTCCACTGACAACGCCCCCGCGAGCTGCTGCGCGTTGCGCGCGCCGACGATCGGCGCGGTCACGCCCGGCCGGTCCCGCACCCACGCGAGCGCCACCTGGAGCGGGGTGACCGCGAGCCCGTCCGCCGCCGTCTGCACCGCGTCCACGATCCGGCTCGCGGTGTCGTCGAGGTAGGGCTCGACGAACGGCGCCAGGTGCTCGGAGGCGCCCCGCGAGTCCGGGGGAGTGGAGTGCCGGTACTTCGCGGTCAGCACGCCCCGGCCCAGCGGGGAGGACGGCAGCAGGCCGATGCCGAGGTCGAGGGCGGCAGGCAGTACCTCGCGCTCCACGCCCCGCTGCAGCAGCGAGTACTCCAGCTGGGTGCTGGCCAGCCGGGTGCGGTTGCCCGGCGCCGCGAGCTGCCAGGTCGCCGCCTTCGCCAGCTGCCAGCCGCAGAAGTTGGAGACCCCGGCGTACCGCGCGCGACCGCTGCTCACCGCCAGGTCGAGGGTTTGCAGGGTCTCCTCAAGTGGGGTGTCCGGGTCGTAGGCGT
Organism: Streptomyces sp. NPDC001507; assembly: GCF_042894765.1. Taxonomy (NCBI): domain Bacteria; kingdom Bacillati; phylum Actinomycetota; class Actinomycetes; order Kitasatosporales; family Streptomycetaceae; genus Streptomyces; species Streptomyces sp. NPDC001507. The sequence goes on along the minus strand of NZ_JBIAVV010000008.1, from coordinate 354,838 downwards.
GCACGTGCCAGACGTCGACGTGGTCGGTACCGAGGCGGGCCAGGGAGGCGTCCAGCGCGGCGAGCAGGTGGCCGCGCGAGCCGTCGAAACGCCGGTCCGGGTCGGGGACGCTGCCCGCCTTCGTCGAGATGACCAGGTCCCGGCGCGGCACCAGCCCTTCTATGAGCCGCCCGAGCAGGTACTCGGCCTCACCGTCGCCGTACACGTCCGCGGTGTCGACGAGGGTCCCGCCGGCCTCCCAGAACGCCTTCAGCATGTCCGCGGCGTCGTGCTCGTCGACGTCCCGGCCCCACGTGAGGGTGCCGAGTCCGATTCTGGACACACGCAGGCCGGTACGGCCGAGATGCCTCTGCTCCATGCCCGCGAGATTACTGGCCAGAGCTGGTGCGTTGGGTTGCCTGTGGATAACCGATTTCACAAGGCAGCGGTGCGTTTGCGGGAGGCGGGAGCCGACCCACCCAGGGGCGCGGGGAACTGCGCGATCAGCCCCCACGACCCGCAGCCGAACGCGAACCGCTCCCCCCGCTCAGAAATCCTCCGCGCTAAGGTCTCTCGCAACAGCGACGTTACTGATCGGTAAGGGGAACGGCCATGCAGCTCGGGATCAACCTCGGCTACTGGGGCGCCGGGATGGACGGGGACAATCTGGCCGTGGCCCAGGAGGCCGAGCGGCTCGGGTACGCCGTGTGCTGGGCCGCCGAGGCCTACGGCTCCGACGCCGCCACGGTGCTCAGCTGGGTCGCCGCCCAGACCGAGCGCATCGACGTCGGCTCGGCCATCTTCCAGATCCCGGCCCGGCAGCCCGCCATGACAGCGATGACCGCCGCCACCCTCGACTCCCTCTCCGGCGGCCGCTTCCGCCTCGGCCTCGGCGTCTCCGGACCGCAGGTCTCCGAGGGCTGGTACGGCGTCAAGTTCGACAAGCCGCTCTCCCGCACCCGCGAGTACGTGGAGATCGTGCGGAAGGCGATGACCCGGGAACGGCTGTCGTACGAGGGCGAGCACTGGACGCTGCCGCTGCCGGGCGGCCCCGGCAAGCCGATCAAGCTGACCGTGCACCCGGAGCGCGAGCACATCCCGGTCTACATCGCCGCCATCGGCCCGAAGAACCTCGAGCAGACCGGCGAGATCGCCGACGGCGCGCTGCTGATCTTCCCCTCCGCCGAGCACCTGGAAGAGACGGCCGTGAAGTACCTGCGCGCGGGCCGGGAGAAGGCGGGCCTGACCCTCGACGGGTTCGACATCTGCCCGACGCTGCCGCTCGCCGTCGGCGACGACAATGACGTGGCCACGCTCGCCGACACCTTCCGGCCCTACACCGCGCTCTACGTCGGCGGCATGGGCAGCCGCAAGCAGAACTTCTACAACCAGCTCGCCCAGCGCATGGGCTACGAGCGGGAGGCCGCCGAGATCCAGGACAAGTACCTGTCCGGGGACAAGAACGGGGCCGCGGCCGCCGTACCGCAGGAGCTGATCGACCAGACCACGCTGCTCGGCTCCGTGGACCGGATCGCCGACCGGATGAAGGCCTACGCGGCCGCCGGGGTCACCACCCTCTCGCTCGCGCCCGCCGGCTTCGCGCTGGACGAGCGGCTCGCCTCGCTGCGGGCCGGCGCCGAGGCCCTGGAGCGCGCCGGGCTCGCGTGAACACCTGAGAGGTGAGAGAAGTCCACGGCCGTGGTGGGGGCTCGGGGGGTCCTCCCCGCCACGGCCGTCACGCAGAACAACGCGCCCGGGCCCGTGCGGTTACGCCCCCGGCGTGCCCCCGCTGCTCCTCCTTTCGGCCGAGTGCGCCCGCACACCTGTTGCAGCCACTCCGACGCGGCATTTGACTCGTTCTTTGCGGGTCTGGTGAGTCCTGCGGAGAGGTGCCCACGATGCTTTCGGCCAGGAGTCTGTTCCAGGAGATCCTCGACAACGACGAGTCCTTCCGGCTCTTCTGCTCCATCGCGGCCAGCGGGGAGACCCAGGGCGGCTGGGAGAACGCGCGGATCGCCGCGCTGGTACCGCCGAGCGAACGCGGCCTCGCCCCCAAGATCGCCCGCCACGGCGCCGACGAGGACAAGCACGGGCGCATCTTCCACGCCCTGCTGAGGAAGCGCGGGCTGGCGCCCGTCCCGGTGCCGACCGACACCGACTACACGATGATCCTGGAACGGCACGGCATCGGGCTCGCCCACGACCGGCTCCGGGCCGACCGGCCGCTCACGGTGCCGGACATCGTCGCCTACCTGGCTCACAGCCGGGTCACCGAGCAGCGCGCCTCCGAGCAGATGGACCTGCTGCGCCGGTACTTCGCCGGCCACCCGGACGTGGGCCGCGCGGTGCGCATGATCTCCGCCGACGAGGACAACCACCTCGCCTACTGCCACGAGGAACTGCTCCGGTTCGCCGCCGACGGACACGGCCGCACCATCCAGCGCACGCTCCGCGCGTGCGCCCTCGCCGAGATCCGCATCTACCGGGACGTCAGCCTGGCCGTCATGGCCCACATGGGCCGCATCCTCGGCTGGCCGAGGGCCAGGTCCGCGCTCCTCGCGTCCGGCATCCGCTCCGTCTACGCCTACGAACGCGCCGCCGGCTGGCGCCGCATGGTCTCCCTGCGGATGCCGGAGCACAGGAACGCCCTGGGCGGCCCCGCGACGCACGCTCCCGAGTTCGCCTGAGCCCGCGGGCCGCACGCCTCCCTCACATCCACCCGCGGCGCTTGAACAGCCGGTACAGCAGCGTCTCCAGGACACCCATGACCAGGATCACCGCCGGGTACGACCAGATCCAGTGCAGCTCGGGCATGTGGTCGAAGTTCATGCCGTAGATCCCGGCGATCATCGTGGGGACCGCGGCCATGGCCGCCCACGCGGAGATCTTCCGCATGTCGTCGTTCTGCCGCACGCTCATCTGTGCGAGATGGGCGCTGAGGACGTCCGACACCAGCCGGTCCAGGCCCTCCACGCTCTCGTTCACCCGCGTCAGGTGGTCGCTGACGTCGCGGAAGAACGGCCGGGCCTCCGCGGGCACGAAGGGCACGGTCACGCCGCTGCCGTACTGGCCCACCCCCGCCAGCTTGCTCATGGGCAGCGCCAGCGGCACCGTCGCCCGCCGGAACTCCAGGATCTGCCGCTTGAAGGTGTAGATCCGCGACGCGGTGTGCCGGGAACCGCCGCCGCTCGGTGAGAACACCTCGGCCTCCAGCTCCTCCAGGTCGGTCTGCAACTCGGTCGCGACCTCCAGGTAGTGGTCCACGACCGCGTCGGAGATCGAGTACAGCACCCCTGTCGGCCCGTGCTTCAGCAGTTCGTGCTGCTCCTCCAGGTGCCGCCGGATGTCGCCGAGCGGCGACGGCGTCCCGTGGCGCACGGTGACCACGAAGGAGTCCCCGATGAAGATCATCAGCTCGCCGGAGGTCACCGTGTCGCTCTTCGGCTCGTACGTCACCGGCTTCAGGACGACGAACAGCGAGTCGTCGTACACCTCCAGCTTCGGCCGCTGGTGCGCGGTCAGGGCGTCCTCCACAGCCAGCGGATGCAGCCCGAACTCGTCGGTGACCAGGTCGAACTCGCGCTCCGTCGGCTCGTACAGGCCGATCCACAGGAAGCTGTCGCCACGCGCGCGTGCCTCGGCGAGGGCGTCGGAGAAGTCCTGCGGCGTCTCCGTCCGCTCCCCGTCCCGGTAGATGGCGCAATCGACGATCACGGAGCGTATTCTCCCGTCGCCGGCCCGACTGCGCACTTCGGGGTGCGCCTACCCTGGGCCGCATGCCCACGCTGATCCTCGTAAGGCACGGACGGTCCACCGCCAACACCTCGGGTGTGCTCGCCGGGTGGACGCCGGGCGTCGCCCTCGACGAGCGGGGGGCCGCCCAGGCCGCCGCGCTGCCCGGCCGGCTCGCCGGGCTGCCCATCTCCGAGCTCGTCACCAGCCCGCTGCAGCGCTGCCAGGAGACGGTCCGCCCGCTGCTCGACGCCCGCCCCGGGCTCACCGCCCACACCGACGAGCGGATCGGGGAGGCCCACTACGGCGACTGGTCCGGCCGCAAGCTCGCCGAACTCAAGGACGAGCCGCTGATGGAGGTCGTCCAGGCCCACCCGTCGGCGGCCGCCTTCCCCGGCGGCGAGTCCATGCGCGCCATGCAGACCCGCGCCGCCGAGGCGGTCCGCGAATGGAACGCGCGCGTGGAGCGCGACCACGGCCCCGACGCCGTCTTTCTCATGTGCTCGCACGGTGACATCATCAAGTCCCTCGTCGCGGACGCGCTCGGTCTGCATCTCGACCTCTTCCAGCGGATCTCCGTCGAACCGTGTTCCATCACCGCGATCCGTTACACCCGCCTCAGGCCGTTTCTTGTTCGTCTCGGGGACACCGGCGATTTCGCCTCCCTTGCCCCCCGCGAGGAACCCCCCGGGGAAGACGCCCCGGTCGGTGGCGGCGCCGGCGCGCCGTGATCGTCAGCCGCAGTAGGGTGAAGCGATCCACGTAAGCGGCCCCCCGGCCGCGTCGTCGCCCGCCCGAAACCCACGCACTCTCGACTCATGGAGACAGGACGTGTCCCGTCAGGTGTTCCTCTACGATCCGCCGGACCGCTTCGTCGCGGGCACGGTCGGAATGCCCGGACGCCGTACGTTCTTCCTCCAGGCCACGGCCGGCCCCCGGACGACCAGCGTGGCCCTGGAGAAGACCCAGGTCGCCGCACTCGCCGAGCGCATGGACGAACTCCTCGACGAGGTCGTGCGCCGCAGCGGCGGCAACGCGGCCGTGCCCGCCGTCGCGCCCACCGAGATCAGCGACAGCGCCCCCCTCGACACCCCCATCGAGGAGGAGTTCCGCGTCGGCACCATGGCGCTCGCCTGGGACGGCGAGGAAGAACGCATGATCGTCGAGGCGCAGGCCCTCGTGGAGCTGGAGGCCGACTCCGAGGAGGACCTCGCCGAGGCCGAGGAGCGGCTCCTGCAGGACGAGGAGAACGGGCCCCCGATGCTGCGGGTCCGGCTGACCGGCGCGCAGGCCAGGGCCTTCGCCAAGCGCGCCCTGGACGTCGTCAACGCCGGGCGGCCGCCGTGCCCGCTGTGCAGCCTCCCGCTCGACCCGGAAGGACACGTATGTCCGCGCCAGAACGGATACCGCCGCGGAGCGTGACCGCCGCCGAGCTGCTCGCCCACGGTGAGCTGAAGGTACGCGGCCGCATCCGCGACGCCTCCAACGCGGCACTGTTCTGCACGGTCGCGCACGACGGCCGGGAGGCGTCCTGCGTCTACAAGCCGGTCGCGGGGGAGCGCCCGCTGTGGGACTTCCCCGACGGCACCCTCGCCCAGCGCGAGGTGGCCGCCTACGAGGTCGCCGCGGCCACCGGCTGGGACCTGGTCCCGCCCACCGTGCTGCGCGACGGCCCGTACGGCGAGGGCATGGTCCAGCTGTGGATCGACGTCGACCCCGAGGGCGCCGAACTGCTCGCCCTGGTGGACGCGGAGGAGCCCGAGCCCGGCTGGAAGGCGATCGGGCTCGCCGAGGTCGGCGAGGGCAGGACCGCGCTGTTGGTGCACGCGGACGACGAACGGCTGCGCCGGCTCGCCGTCCTCGACGCGGTCATCAACAACGCCGACCGCAAGGGCGGACACCTGCTGCCCACCGCCGACGGCCGCCTCTACGGCATCGACCACGGCGTCACCTTCAACGTCGACAACAAGCTCCGCACCCTGCTGTGGGGCTGGGCGGGGGAGGACCTGACCGGCGAGGCCGTCGAGGTCCTCAGGGGCCTGCGCGAGGCCCTCGGCGGACCGCTGGGGACCCGGCTGGCCGAACTGATCACCCCAGCGGAACTGGACGCCACGCGCGCGCGTGTGGAGACGTTGCTCACCGCCGGCAAGCACCCGGAACCCAGCGGCGAGTGGCCGGCCATCCCCTGGCCGCCCGTATAGCCCCCACCAGCACATTCCGGCCCCGAGATCAAGACTGCCTTCCCGGCCGTCCGGTTCGTATACCGAACTCGGGTCCGGTTACGCTCATGTACATGCATGCCTGGCCCGCTTCCGAGGTCCCCGCCCTGCCTGGTCAGGGCCGCGACCTGAGGATCCACGACACCGCGACCGGCGGTTTGGTCGCCCTCGACCCCGGTCCCGTCGCCCGCATCTACGTCTGCGGCATCACGCCGTACGACGCGACCCACATGGGGCACGCGGCGACCTACAACGCGTTCGACCTCGTTCAGCGCGTGTGGCTCGACACCAAGCGGCAGGTGCACTACGTCCAGAACGTCACGGACGTCGACGACCCGCTCCTGGAGCGCGCCGAGCGCGACGGCGTCGACTGGGTCGCCCTCGCCGAGCAGGAGACGGCCCTCTTCCGGGAGGACATGACCGCCCTCAGGATGCTGCCGCCGCAGGACTACATAGGCGCGGTCGAGGCCATACCCGGCATCGTGCCGCTGGTCGAGCGGCTCCGCGACCTCGGCGCCGCCTACGAACTCGAAGGCGACATCTACTTCTCCGTCGAGTCCGACCCGAACTTCGGCAAGGTCTCGAACCTCGACGCGGCCGCCATGCGGCTGCTCTCCGCCGAGCGCGGCGGCGACCCCGACCGTCCCGGCAAGAAGAACCCGCTCGACCCGATGCTGTGGATGGCCGCCCGCGAGGGCGAACCCAGCTGGGACGGCGGCTCCCTGGGCCGCGGCCGCCCCGGCTGGCACATCGAGTGCGTGGCGATCGCCCTCGACCACCTCGGCATGACCTTCGACGTCCAGGGCGGCGGCTCCGACCTCGCCTTCCCGCACCACGAGATGGGCGCCTCGCACGCCCAGGTGCTCACCGGCGAGTTCCCGATGGCCAAGGCGTACGTGCACGCCGGCATGGTCGCCCTCGACGGCGAGAAGATGTCCAAGTCCAAGGGCAACCTGGTCTTCGTCTCCCGGCTCCGCCGGGACGGCGTCGACCCGGCCGCCATCCGCCTCGCCCTGCTCTCCCACCACTACCGCTCCGACTGGGAGTGGACCGACCAGGTACTGGCCGACGCGGTGGCCCGCCTGGACCGCTGGCGCGCGGCGGTCTCCCGCCCGGACGGCCCGCCCGCCGAGTCCCTCGTGGAGGAGATCCGCGAGGCCCTGAGCAACGACCTGGACGCCCCGGCCGCCCTGGCCGCGGTGGACCGCTGGGCGGCCCTCCAGCAGCAACAGGGCGGCACGGACACCGGCGCCCCCGGTGTCGTGTCCCGAGCGGTGGACGCCCTGCTGGGCGTAGCCCTCTAAAGAAGCGCCGCCACCCGCGCCCCGTTTTCCAGGGGCGCGGGGAAACTGCGCGCTCGGCCCCCACCGGCGCGAGGCCGGCACCCGACGGCCGACACCCGACGGCCGGCACCGGACGAACAGGGGCGGTACGCACTACGCGTACCGCCCCTGTCTCAGTCCTCGGAGGTGTCCTCGCCGTCCGTTCCGGAGTCCCCGCCGGTGTCTGCGTCCTCCCCGGTATTGCCGGCATTCCCGGGCGTGTCGGGCTTCGCCGGCCGCGGCGGCCGTGCCTTGCCACCCGGGTTCCCCGGGTTGTCCCGCAGGTACGACGCGCTGTCGCTGCCGTCCGCGGTGGCGTGCCCGCCGGGCGGGTTCACGTCCCGGCGCCGCAGGTAGCGCTCGAACTCGCGGGCGATCGCCTCGCCGGAGGCCTCCGGCAGCTCGGCGGTGTCCCGGGCCTCCTCCAGCGTCTGCACGTACTCGGCGACCTCGCTGTCCTCCGCGGCCAGCTGGTCCACCCCGACCTGCCAGGCGCGCGCGTCCTCGGGCAGCTCGCCCAGCGGGATCCGCAGGTCGAGCAGGTCCTCCAGGCGGTTGAGCAGCGCCAGCGTGGCCTTCGGGTTGGGCGGCTGGGAGACGTAGTGCGGGACGGCCGCCCAGAGCGAGACCGCCGGCACACCGGCATGCGTGCACGCCTCCTGGAGGACCCCGACGATGCCCGTCGGGCCCTCGTACTTGGTCTCCTCCAGGTCCATCCGCTGCGCCAGGTCCGCGTCCGAGGTGACCCCGCTGACCGGCACCGGACGCGTGTGCGGGGTGTCGCCGAGCAGCGCGCCGAGCACGACCACCAGCTCGACGCCCAGCTCGTGGGCGAAGCCCAGCAGCTCGTTGCAGAACGAGCGCCAGCGCATGGACGGCTCGATGCCTCTGACCAGCACCAGGTCCCGCGGCTTGTCGCCGCCGACCCGGACCACCGACAGCCGTGTCGTCGGCCAGGTGATCTTGCGCACGCCCGCGTCCATCCACACCGTGGGGCGGTTCACCTGGAAGTCGTAGTAGTCCTCGGCGTCGAGCGCCGCGAACACCTCGCCCTTCCACTCCCGCTCCAGGTGCGCGACCGCGGTGGAAGCGGCGTCGCCGGCATCGTTCCAGCCTTCGAACGCGGCCACCATGACTGGGTCGATCAGCTCGGGAACCCCCTCCAGCTCGATCACCCAGTGCCTCCTTCCGACGTGCCCTCGCGTACGCCCCAACCTTACGGCGTGAGGCGGGGGCGCCCGCAGCCCCCTTGCACGGGGGAGTGAACGGATCACTGCCCCGTTCGCCACCCTCGAACACCACTGGTTCCAGGAAGCCGGTAAGCGCTTCACAGGCTGCTGCGCAGCCACTGCTCCACGCTCGCGATGTGCACGGTCGCCCAGGACCGGGCCGCTTCGGCGTCCCGGTCGCGCAGCGCGGCCAGGATCGCCCGGTGCTCCCGCAGGGTCCGGGCGACCGCGTCCTCCTGGGTCAGACCGCGCCAGATCCGCGCCCTGGTGGTCGGTCCCGACAGCCCGTCAAGGAGCGAGCACAGCACCGAGTTTCCCGAGCTCTGCACGATGCCCCGGTGGAACTCCAGGTCGCAGGCGACCAGTTCCTCCACCGAGGGCTCGGCGCCGAGCGCGTCCAACTGGGCGTCCAGCGCGTCCAGTTGCTGCTCGCTAATCCGGGAGGCGGCCATCGCGGTCGCGGCCGGCTCCAGGATGCGGCGCACCGCGAGGAACTCCAGGACCGTGTCGTCGCGGTGGAAGTCGACGACGAAGCTCATCGCCTCGAGAAGCAACTGCGGGTCCAGGCTCGTGACATACGTGCCGTCGCCCTGCCGGACGTCCAGGATCCGGATCAGCGACAGGGCCCGTACCGCCTCCCGCAACGAGTTGCGGGACAGGCCCAGTTCGGCGGCGAGCTCGCTCTCCTTGGGCAACCGTTCTCCGGGGCGCAGCGCACCGGAGACGATCATGTCCTTGATCTTCTCGATCGCCTCATCGGTGACTGCCATACCGGCCTCCCTGTCGCCCAGACATCCGATGTCTCGGCCCCATTATGCGGCCTGGTCAGGCCGCGCGGCGGGCATGCCGGAGGGGCGGCTCCCCTGAGAGGGAGAGCCGCCCCTCAACGGCTCACTTCTTGTCGAGCAGGTCCTGGACCCTGGCCCGGACGTCGTCCGTGGCGAGGCCCCGGATGGTCAGGGTGGTACGGCGGCGCAGCACGTCGTCCGCGGTCTCGGCCCACTCGTGGTCGCGGGCCCAGACGACCTGCGCCCAGATCTCCGGGGCGTCCGGGTGGACGCGCTCGGCGAGCAGCGGGTCCTCGTTCGCGAGCCGCGCGATGTCGAAGGCCAGCGAACCGTAGTGGGTGGCCAGGTGCTTGGCCGTGTCGGCGGCCATCCGCGGGCCCGGGGCCGGGTTGTCCACCAGCAGGCGGTGGGCGACGGCACGCGGGTTGGCGACGCCGGGCAGCGGCAGCTTCTTCGGCAGCGAGGCGATGGGCTCGAAGTCGTCGCCGAGCGGGTGGCCCGGCAGCGCCTCCAGCTTCTCCATCACGGTGCGGCCGATGTGCCGGAAGGTGGTCCACTTGCCGCCCGCGACGGACAGCATGCCGCCCCGGCCCTCGGTGACCACGGTCTCCCGCTTGGCCTTGGCGGTGTCGCCGGGGCCGCCCGGCAGCACCCGCAGGCCGGCGAAGGCGTAGGTGATCAGGTCCCGCTGGAGCTGCTGGTCCCGGACGGAGAACGCGGCCTCGTCCAGGATCTGGGCTATGTCCTTCTCGGTGACGGAGACGTCCGCCGGGTCGCCCTCGTACTCCTCGTCGGTGGTGCCGAGCAGCAGCATGTCCTCCCAGGGGAGGGCGAAGGTGATCCGGTACTTGTCGATGGGGGTGGCGAGCGCGGCCTTCCACGGGGAGGTGCGCTTCAGGACCAGGTGGGCGCCCTTGGAGAGGCGGATGGACGGGGCCGCGTTCGGGTCCTCCATCCGGCGCAGGTGGTCGACCCAGGGGCCGGTCGCGTTGAGCACCAGACGGGCGTTGACGCCGAACTCCTCGCCGGAGACCGCGTCCTTCAGGTCGGCGCCGGTCACCCGGCCCCGGGTGAAGCGCAGCCCGGTGACCTGGGCGTGGTTGAGGACGACCGCGCCCGACTCGACGGCCGCGCGGACCGTCATCAGCGCCATGCGCGCGTCGTTCATCTGGTCGTCGCCGTACACGGCCACGGCCTTGAGGTTCTCGGTGCGCAGCTCCGGCACGTCCCGCTGGGCCCGCGCGGGGGAGAGCAGGTGGCCGACGCCGTCACCGAACGCGGAGAGCGCGGAGTAGGCGAACACGCCCGCCCCGAGCTTCGCGGCGCCGTGCGGACCGCCCTTGTACACGGGGAGGTAGAACGTGAGCGGGTTCGCCAGGTGGGGGGCCACCTGGCGGGAGACCGCACGGCGCTCGAAGTGGTTCTCCGCCACCAGCTTCACCGCGCCGGTCTGCAGGTAGCGCAGACCGCCGTGGAGAAGCTTGGAGGAGGCGGAGGAGGTGGCGCCGGCGAAGTCGCCGGCGTCGACCAGTGCCACCCTGAGCCCGGACTGCGCGGCGTGCCAGGCGGTGGAGATGCCCAGGATGCCGCCGCCGATCACGAGAAGGTCGTACGACGCCTTGGAGAGCTGCTCCCTGGTCTCGGCCCGGCTCGGGTTCGAGCCGGAGGCCGGGTGCGTCCCCAGGGCAGGTACGGACTGCAGGGTGGACTGACTGGTCATGTCGGGTTCTTACTCCTCGTCAGAGCTCGATCGTGAGAGCGGTGCGCGCTCTCGTCAGCTCTCGTCGTCGATCCAGCCCATGGTCCGCTCGACGGCCTTGAGCCAGTTCTTGTACTCACGGTCGCGGGTCTCCGCGTCCATGCGGGGGGTCCACTCGGCGGCCCGGCGCCAGTTGGCGCGCAGTTCGTCGGTGCCGGCCCAGAAGCCGACGGCGAGGCCGGCGGCGTAGGCGGCGCCGAGGCAGGTGGTCTCGGCGACCATCGGGCGCACCACGGGTGCGTCCAGGACGTCGGCGAGGGTCTGCATCAGCAGGTTGTTGGCGGTCATGCCACCGTCGACCTTGAGGGCCACCAGCTCGTCGCCGGAGTCCTTCACCATGGCGTCCGCGATCTCGCGGGTCTGCCAGGCGGTGGCCTCCAGGACGGCGCGGGCCAGGTGCGCCTTGGTGACGTACCGGGTCAGGCCGGCGATCACACCGCGGGCGTCGGAGCGCCAGTGCGGGGCGAACAGGCCGGAGAAGGCCGGTACGAAGTAGGCGCCGCCGTTGTCCTCGACCGAGAGCGCGAGCGTCTCGATCTCGGCCGCGGTGGAGATCAGGCCCATCTGGTCGCGCATCCACTGCACCAGCGAGCCGGTGACGGCGATCGAGCCCTCCAGCGCGTACTGGGTCGGCTGGTCGCCGATCTTGTAGCCGACCGTGGTCAGCAGACCCGCGTAGGAGTTGATGATCTTGTCACCGGTGTTCATCACCATGAAGGTGCCGGTGCCGTAGGTGGACTTGACCTCGCCCTCGGAGAAGCAGCACTGGCCGAACAGGGCCGCCTGCTGGTCGCCGAGCGCCGAGGCGACCGGGATGCCGCCGAGCAGGTCGCCGAGCTTGCCGCCGGTGACCTCGCCGTAGACCTCGGCGGAGGAGCGGATCTCGGGCAGGATCTGCAGCGGCACACCGATGGACTCGGCGATCTTCTCGTCCCACTGCATGGTGTGCAGGTTCATGAGCAGGGTGCGGGAGGCGTTGGTCACGTCGGTGACGTGCTTGCCGCCGTTGACACCGCCGGTCAGGTTCCAGATGACCCAGGTGTCCATGGTGCCGAAGAGGATGTCGCCCGCCTCGGCGCGCTCCTTGAGGCCGTCGACGTGGTCGAGCAGCCAGCGGGCCTTGGGACCGGCGAAGTAGGAGGCCAGCGGCAGGCCGGTCTCGCGGCGGAAGCGGTCCTGGCCGACGTTGCGGCCGAGCTCGCGGCAGAGGGCGTCGGTGCGGGTGTCCTGCCAGACGATGGCGTTGTGGACGGGCTCACCGGTGTTCTTGTCCCACAGCACGGTGGTCTCGCGCTGGTTGGTGATGCCGATGGCCTTGATGTCGTCGCGGGTGATGCCGGCCTTCTGGATGGCCCCGGCGACGACTTCCTGGACGTTGGTCCAGATCTCGTTGGCGTTGTGCTCGACCCAGCCCGGCTTCGGGAAGATCTGCTCGTGCTCCTTCTGGTCGACCGCGACGATGCGGCCGTCCTTGTCGAAGACGATGCAGCGGCTGGAGGTCGTGCCCTGGTCGATCGCGGCGATGAAGGGGCCTGCGGTGTGGGCGTCGGTCACTGTCTGCTCCTCAGAGGTCCGTGGTGTGTGGCGGTACGTCTGTTACGTCTGTACTTCGGCGAGGCCTGCTGCTCTAAGCGAAGGCGACGTTGTAGATACCCGCGGCTATGGCTCCGCCGATCAGCGGGCCGACGACCGGGATCCAGGCGTAGCTCCAGTCGGAACCACCCTTGTTGGGCAGGGGGAGGAGCGCGTGCACGATGCGCGGGCCGAGGTCACGGGCCGGGTTGATGGCGTAGCCCGTCGGGCCGCCGAGCGACAGACCGATCGAGACGACCACCAGGGCGGTGATGAGGCCGCCGAGCACGCCGAGGCCGTTGCCCTTGTCGTTGAGGCCCTGGGTGAGGACCGCGAGGATCAGCACGACGGTGCCGATGATCTCCGTGGCGAGGTTCTGGACCGCGTTCCGGATCTCGGGACCGGTGGAGAAGATGCCGAGGACCGGGCCCGCGCCCTTCTCCTGGGCCTCGACGGCCTTGGCCGTGGTGGCCTGCGCGCCCGGGCCGCCGACGATCTCCTTGTCGGTGAGGTGCGCGTGGAACTGGCCGTAGTAGGCGACCCACACCAGGGAGGCGCCGATCATCGCGCCGAGCAGCTGTCCGGCGAAGTAGACCGGGACGTTGCTCCAGTCGCTGTTCTTGATGGCGAGAGCGACGGTGACGGCCGGGTTGAGGTGGGCACCGGACAGCGGTCCGGAGATGTAGACGGCCGTCAGGACGGCGAAGCCCCAACCGAAGGCGATGGCGAGCCAGCCGGCGTTGCGGGCCTTGGAGGCCTTGAGGGTCACGGCGGCGCAGACGCCACCGCCGAGCAGGATGAGTATGGCGGTACCGATGGTCTCGCCGATGAAGATGTCGGAGCTGGACACCCGCGACTCCTTTGTCCTTCGTCCAGGGAAGCCGAACCCCGAGTCCCTTCGGGGTGTTGGCGCCCTCGGGGGTGAGAGCGATGTCGGCCTTTGGCGTTGTCACACTCTAGCGCGTATTGCCGGTAGGTGTTCGACAATGCCGACCGATGGACGGGAGTCTTGCTCCGGCGTTACGCGTGCGTCAAGAGTTCTGTTATCGAAAGCGCGATCGTTATTGATTGCTGCGGGTTATCGGTGAGTCGGGTCGTCCGCCGGGTGTCCAGCGGTAACTCCACTGATCTGCGCATTTGCCCTGTTATGTCCATCTCAGGGTACGGCTGAGGCCGGTCCGCCACACGCGAACCGGCCTCGGTCGTCGATCAGGGGCCCGCCGTCAGAACCGGCCCGCGCCCAGGTCCCGGGAGACCGCGCGGGCGCAGTCCCGCACCGCCGCGACCAGGTCGGGCCGCAGCTCCCCGTCCGTGCAGAGCCGCTCCACCGCGCCCGTGATGCCCACCGCGCCCACCGGCATCCGGCGGCGGTCGTGGATCGGCGCCGCGACCGAGGCCACGCCCTCCCAGGTCTCCTCCACGTCGGCCGCGTAGCCGCGGGCCCGGGTGATGTCGAGGATGTGCTCGAAGGCGTCCAGGTCGCAGGTGGTGCGGTCGGTGAAGGGCTTGCGGTCGGCCTCCAGCGCCTCGCTGTGCGCCACCGGGTCGTAGGCCGACAGCACCTTGCCGAGAGCCGTCGAGTGCAGCGGCTGCATGGCGCCGATCTCCAGCACCTGCCGGCTGTCGTCGGGCCGGAAGACGTGGTGCACGATCAGCACGCCCTGCTGGTGGAACACGCCCAGGTAGACGCTCTCCCCGCTGGAGCGGGCCAGGTCGTCCGTCCACACCAGCGCCCGCGCCCGCAGTTCGTGGATGTCCAGGTAGGTGGTGCCGAGCCGGAGCAGCTCGGCGCCCAGCTGGTAGCGGCCCGAGACGTCGTCCTGCTCGACGAACCCCTCCTGCTGGAGGGTGCGCAGTATGCCGTGGGCGGTGCCCTTGGCGAGGCCCAGCGACGAGGCGATGTCCGACAGGCCGAGCCGTCGCTCGCCGCCCGCGAGCAGCCGCAGCATCGCGGCCGCCCGTTCGAGCGACTGGATGTTCCGTGCCATCGCCGTTCTGCCTCCGTCCCCTGTGACCCTCACCGTCACGGCGCCGTAACCATCGTTCGGCAATGCCGAACACTACCGGTCCATGCCGACTCTCCGCTAATGGGCGGTCGACATCCGTTACTTCACGCGTGGCCCGCCCTTCGGTGTCCCGCCACACACCTTCGCCCCGCACCATGGCCCGTGAGCGGCCAGAACACCATGGCCGGCGTCATACTGCCCGCCCCGCCGCTCACTCGTCCGCCACATGGACGCCCTGCCCATCCAAGCCCACTCCCGGTTACGCTGGCGCCGTGCGTCCATAGCCGGGTCCGCCCGGGGAAACCGCATAGCCGACAGCCGTCGCATCCAAGGGAGCCCTTCATGGCCTCGTCGCCGCCGTCCCCTTCCGCCGACAGCCGGACCCGGGTGTCCGCGCTCCGGGAGGCGCTCGCCACACGCGTGGTGGTCGCCGACGGAGCCATGGGCACCATGCTCCAGGCGCAGGACCCCACCCTGGAGGACTTCGAGCAGCTCGAGGGCTGCAACGAGATCCTCAACCTCACCCGCCCCGACATCGTCCGCTCCGTCCACGAGGCGTACTTCTCCGTGGGCGTGGACTGCGTGGAGACGAACACGTTCGGGGCGAACCACGCGGCCATGGCCGAGTACGACATCGCCGACCGCGTCCACGAACTGTCCGAGGCCGGTGCCCGCATCGCCCGCGAGACGGCCGACGACTTCACCGCCCGGGACGGCCGGCAGCGCTGGGTCCTCGGCTCCATCGGCCCCGGCACCAAGCTGCCCACCCTCGGCCACGTGCCGTACGTCACCATCCGGGACGGCTTCCAGCAGAACGCCGAGGGCCTGCTCGCCGGCGGCGCCGACGCCCTGATCGTCGAGACCACCCAGGACCTCCTGCAGACCAAGGCCTCCGTCCTCGGCGCCCGCCGCGCCATGGATGCCCTGGGCACCGAGGTCCCGCTCCTGGTCTCCATGGCCTTCGAGACCACCGGCACCATGCTGCTGGGCTCCGAGATCGGCGCCGCGCTCACCGCCCTGGAGCCGCTCGGCATCGACATGATCGGCCTGAACTGCTCGACCGGCCCCGCCGAGATGAGCGAGCACCTGCGCTACCTCACCCGGCACTCCCGCATCCCGCTGCTGTGCATGCCGAACGCCGGTCTGCCGGTCCTCACCAAGGACGGCGCCCACTTCCCGCTCGGCCCCGAGGGCCTGGCCGAGGCCCAGGACAACTTCGTCCGCGACTACGGCCTCTCCCTCATCGGCGGCTGCTGCGGCACCACCCCCGAGCACCTGCGCCAGGTCGTCGAGCGGGTCCGCGGGGTCACCCCGCCCGAGCGCAGCCCGCGCCCCGAGCCCGGCGCCGCCTCCCTCTACCAGACGGTCCCGTTCCGCCAGGACACCGCGTACCTGGCCATCGGCGAGCGCACCAACGCCAACGGCTCGAAGAAGTTCCGCGAGGCCATGCTGGCGGCCCGCTGGGACGACTGCGTGGAGATGGCCCGCGAGCAGATCCGCGAGGGCGCCCACATGCTGGACCTCTGCGTGGACTACGTCGGCCGGGACGGCGTCGCCGACATGGAGGAGCTGGCCGGCCGCTTCGCCACCGCCTCCACCCTGCCGATCGTCCTCGACTCCACCGAGGTCGACGTCATCCAGGCCGGTCTGGAGAAGCTCGGCGGGCGCGCGGTCATCAACTCCGTCAACTACGAGGACGGCGACGGCCCGGAGTCCCGCTTCGCGAAGGTCACCAAGCTGGCGCGGGAGCACGGCGCCGCGCTGATCGCGCTGACCATCGACGAGGAGGGCCAGGCCCGCACCCCCGAGAAGAAGGTCGAGATCGCCGAGCGGCTGATCGACGACCTGACCGGGAACTGGGGCATCCACGAGTCGGACATCCTCATCGACACCCTGACCTTCACCATCTGCACCGGTCAGGAGGAGTCCCGCAAGGACGGCATCGCCACCATCGAGGCCATCCGCGAACTCAAGCGCCGCCACCCGGACGTCCAGACCACCCTCGGCCTGTCCAACATCTCCTTCGGCCTCAACCCGGCCGCCCGCATCCTGCTGAACTCCGTCTTCCTCGACGAATGCGTCAAGGCGGGCCTGGACTCGGCGATCGTGCACGCGAGCAAGATCCTGCCGATCGCCCGCTTCAGCGAGGAGGAGGTACAGACCGCCCTCGACCTCATCCACGACCGCCGCGCCGAGGGCTACGACCCGCTCCAGAAGCTCATGCAGCTCTTCGAGGGAGCCACCGCCAAGTCCCTCAAGGCCGGCAAGGCCGAGGAACTGGCCGCCCTCCCGCTGGACGAGCGCCTCAAGCGCCGCATCATCGACGGCGAGCGCAACGGCCTGGAGGCCGACCTCGACGAGGCCCTGCAGACCCGCCCCGCCCTGGACATCGTCAACGAGACCCTGCTGGACGGCATGAAGGTCGTCGGCGAGCTGTTCGGCTCCGGCCAGATGCAGCTGCCGTTCGTCCTGCAGTCCGCCGAGGTCATGAAGGCCGCGGTCGCCCACCTCGAACCGCACATGGAGAAGTCGGACGCGGAAGGAAAGGGCACCATCGTCCTTGCCACCGTGCGCGGCGACGTCCACGACATCGGCAAGAACCTCGTCGACATCATCCTGTCCAACAACGGCTACAACGTCGTCAACCTCGGCATCAAGCAGCCCGTCTCCGCGATCCTGGAAGCCGCCGACGAGCACCGGGCCGACGTCATCGGCATGTCCGGACTGCTCGTCAAGTCCACGGTGATCATGAAGGAGAACCTGGAGGAGCTCAACCAGCGCGGCCTCGCGGCCACCTACCCGGTCATCCTCGGCGGCGCCGCCCTCACCCGCGCCTACGTCGAGCAGGACCTGCACGAGCTCTACGAGGGCGAGGTCCGCTACGCCCGCGACGCCTTCGAGGGCCTGCGCCTGATGGACGCGCTCATCGGCGTCAAGCGCGGGGTGCCCGGCGCAGTACTGCCCGAGCTGAAGCAGCGCCGGGTCCGGCAGACCGCCGCCGTCGAGGCCGAGGAGCGGCCCGAGGAGGGCCACGTCCGCTCCGACGTCGCCGTCGACAACCCGGTGCCCACCCCGCCGTTCTGGGACACCCGCGTCATCAAGGGCATCCAGCTCAAGGAGTACGCGAGCTGGCTCGACGAAGGCGCCCTCTTCAAGGGCCAGTGGGGCCTCAAGCAGGCCCGCACCGGCGAGGGACCGTCGTACGAGGAACTCGTCGAGACCGAGGGCCGCCCCCGGCTGCGCGGCCTCCTCGACCAGCTCCAGACGGAGAACCTGCTGGAAGCGGCCGTGGTCTACGGCTACTTCCCGTGCGTCTCCAAGGACGACGACCTGATCATCCTGGACGAACGCGGCAACGAACGCACCCGCTTCACCTTCCCCCGCCAGCGCCGTGGCCGCCGGCTCTGCCTCGCCGACTTCTTCCGTCCGGAGGAGTCCGGCGAGACGGACGTGGTCGGCCTCCAGGTCGTCACCGTCGGCTCCCGCATCGGCGAGCAGACCGCCAAACTGTTCGAGGCCAACTCCTACCGTGACTACCTCGAACTGCACGGCCTGTCCGTCCAGCTGGCCGAGGCCCTCGCCGAGTACTGGCACGCGCGCGTCCGCTCCGAACTGGGCTTCGCCGGCGAGGACCCCAGCGACATCGAGGACATGTTCGCCCTGAAGTACCGGGGCGCCCGCTTCTCCCTCGGCTACGGCGCCTGCCCCAACCTGGAGGACCGCGCCAAGATCGCCGACCTGCTCCGGCCCGAGCGGATCGGCGTCCACCTGTCCGAGGAGTTCCAGCTGCACCCCGAGCAGTCCACCGACGCCATCGTGATCCACCACCCGGAGGCGAAGTACTTCAACGCCCGCTGAGCGGTGCGCCGGCGCCGAGACGTGTCCCACACGGCACACTGATCGGATAAGTCGTACACTGGTCGGTCCACAGCAGGCCGGTTCCCCGCATGGGAACCGGCCTGGTCGTCCCTCAAGGAGGTGTGTGGATTGACCAGCACGGTCCCCGCGCTCGGAACCCGTACGGCGGAAGGCTCGGCCCTCCAGGCGGTGCTCCTCGACATGGACGGCACCCTGGTGGACACCGAGGGCTTCTGGTGGGACGTCGAGGTCGAGGTCTTCGCCCGCCTCGGCCACACCCTCGACGACTCCTGGCGCCATGTCGTGGTCGGCGGCCCCATGACCCGCAGCGCCGGATTCCTCATCGAGGCCACCGGCGCCGCCATCACCCTCGCCGAGCTCAGCGTGCTGCTCAACGCGGGCTTCGAGGAGCGGATCGGCACCGCCCTGCCGCTGATGCCGGGCGCACAGCGGCTGCTCGCCGAGCTGTACGAGCAGCAGATCCCCACCGCCCTGGTCTCCGCCTCGCACCGGCGCATCATCGACCGCGTCCTGACCTCGCTGGGCCCCCGGCACTTCAGCCTGTCCATCGCCGGCGACGAGGTCTCGCGCACCAAGCCTTACCCGGACCCGTACCTGCTCGCGGCCGCCGGACTGGGGGTGGATCCGGCCAGATGCGCGGTGGTCGAGGACACCGCGACCGGGGTCGCCGCCGCCGAGGCGGCCGGCTGCCAGGTGGTCGCCGTCCCGTCGGTCGCACCGATCGCCCCGGCCGCACGGCGTACCGTGGTGACCTCCCTGGAAGAGGTCGACCTCGCTTTTCTGCGCGGCCTGATGACGGAAATGGTCTAGCCGTTCACCCAGCGTGCAAAGTCCATTGGTCGAAATCCCGGCAGTGGTCATTCAACGGAATTCGCAACTGTTCAACCGGCTGAATTCCGATACCGCATCACCGGAATGCGCGTGTGACGTTCCCCACGTGTGAGGATGCTCGACAACGTTGCCCGATTGTGCCGCCCACCCCCGTTCGGGGGGAAACCGGGCTACCTTGTGTCCCGATTGGGGAGACGCTGCACTAATCCTGCCGCTGTCGGGTTTTCGGTCCGTCCACGACCGGTTCCCCTGCGTGATGGGCCCTCAACTCACGCCGCTGCCAACCGTCCTGCGGGCGCCGACTAATCTCGTCGCGAGAACATCGCCGTAACCCCCGTGATCCGCTTCGACACCCCATGTATGCGGGATACACGGACACGAACAGCTCTGGAGAACTTCGAGCATGAACCGTAAGACTTTGGTGCTGCCGGCCGTGGTCGGCCTGCTCACTCCGGTGCTCGCCGCCTGCGGTGGATCCAACAGCGGGAGCAGCAGCAGCGACGCGATCGTCGTAGGCACCACCGACGGGTTCACTGCCACGAAGGACGCCCCGGCGCCCCTCGACCCGGCCTACTCCTACGACGTCGGCGGCTGGAACATCCTGCGCCAGACCGTGCAGACCCTCATGTCCCAGCCCAAGGGCGAGGGCGACCCGGTCCCGGACGCGGCCGAGAGCTGCTCCTTCACCGACAGCGGCAGCGAGCGCTACGCGTGCAAGCTGCGCGACGGCCTGAAGTTCTCCGACGGCAACGCCGTCACCGCCCAGGACGTCAAGTGGTCCATCGAGCGCGCCCTGCGCATCAAGTCGGACAGTGGCGTCTACGGCCTGCTCACGAACATCGACACCGTCGAGACCCAGGGCGACCGCGAGGTCATCTTCCACCTCAAGACCGCCGACGCCACCTTCCCGTACAAGCTGTCCACCCCGGTCGCGGGCATCCTGAACCCCAAGGACTACGAGAAGGACAAGCTCCGCGACGGCTTCGACATCGACGGCTCCGGCCCCTACACCTTCAAGGCCGACGTCAAGAACGACGAGTTCGTCTCCGCCACCTTCACCAAGAACCCGAACTACAAGGGCAGCGTGAAGGTGAACAACGAGCAGGTCGTCCTGCGCTCCTTCAAGGACGCCGACGCCATGGGCGAGGCGATCGACAAGGGCGACATCGACGTCATGACCCGCTCCATGTCGCCGGCCCAGATCAACAAGCTCGACGCCGGCACCGACAAGAACGTCAGCCTCGTCGACATGTCCGGCCTGGAGATCCGCTACCTCGGCTTCAACACCGACGCGCCCTCCGTCAAGGCCAAGGCCGTCCGCCAGGCCATGGCTCAGCTCATCAACCGCGACGAACTCGTCGCCAAGGTGTACGGGCAGCAGGCCGAGCCGCTGTACTCGCTGGTCCCGGCCTCCGTCACCGGCCACTCAAACTCCTTCTTCAACAAGTACGGCAACCCCAGCGTCTCCAAGGCCAAGAGCCTGCTGACCGCGGCGAACATCACCACCCCGGTGAAGCTCACCCTGCACTACACGACCGACCACTACGGTCCGGCCACCAAGCAGGAGTTCGAGGTCCTCAAGCAGCAGCTCAACGGCAGCGGGCTGTTCGACGTCAGCATCGAGGGCACCCCCTGGTCGACCTACCAGACGTCCGAGCGCAAGGGCGACTACGACGTCTACGGCATGGGCTGGTTCCCCGACTTCCCGGACGCCGACAACTTCCTCGCGCCGTTCCTCGACAAGGACAACTTCCTCAAGTCGCCCTACGCCAACACCCGGATCATCAACACGCTGATCCCCGAGTCCCGCCGCGAGGCCGACCGGGCCAGCGCCACCGGCAGCCTGACCGAGATCCAGGACGACGTCGCCACGGACGTCCCGGTGCTGCCCCTGTGGCAGGGCAAGCAGTACGTCGCCGCCCGCGACGACATCACCGGCGTCGCCTACGCCCTCAACTCCTCCGCCAGCCTCCAGCTGTGGGAGCTGGGCCGCGGCTCCAGCAGCTGACGCCCGGTCATACGACAGGAGGGGCGCCCCGCTCGTGAAGCGGGGCGCCCCTCCTGTCGTATACGCCCGGCGGCCGTCGGCTACTGCGCGCCGGGGCGCACCAGGCCGCTCTCGTACGCGTACACCGCCGCCTGCACCCGGTCCCGCAGCCCCAGCTTGGTCAGCACATGCCCCACATGCGTCTTCACCGTGGTCTCGCTGACGAACAGGTCCGCGGCGATCTCCGCGTTCGACAGCCCGCGCGCCACCAGCTTCAGCACCTCCACCTCACGGTCGGTGAGCGTGTGCAGGGTGTCCGGCACCGGCTCCTCACCGGACGGCAGATGCGTCGCGTACTTGTCCAGCAGCCGGCGCGTGATGCTCGGCGCCAGCATCGCCTCGCCGTTCGCCACCACCCGGATCGCCTGCACCAGCTCGTTGGCCGGCGCGTCCTTCAGCAGAAAGCCGCTGGCCCCCGCGCGCAGCGCCTCCACCACGTACTCGTCCAGATCGAACGTGGTCAGGACCAGCACCTTCGCCGGACCGTCCCGGCCCGGACCGGTGATCTGCCGGGTCGCCTCCACACCGTCCATCCGCGGCATCCGGATGTCCATCAGCACGACGTCGGGCTGGAGGGCGCGCACCTGGTCGAGTGCCTGCAGGCCGTCTCCGGCCTCGCCCACGACCGCGATGTCCTGCTCGGCCTCCAGAATCATCCGGAACCCGGTACGCAGCAGCGGCTGGTCGTCGACCAGTAGGACGCGGATGGCCACGATGAGTCTCCTTCTGCTAGTCCGCGCTCATTCTGCCCTGCGCCACGTCCCCGGACGCCGCCGACCTCACCGGCAGCGGATACGGCGGGGGAGTGCCGCCGAACTCCGGGCAGTGCGCCTGGTGGTCGCACCACCCGCACAGCTTCGTCGGCCGCGGCCGCCACTCGCCCGACTCCGTCGCCTGCCGGATCGCCTCCCACAGCGCGAGCAGCTTGCGCTCCACCCGCTGCAGATCGGCGAGGACCGGGTCGTACGTCAACACGTCACCGCTGCCGAGATAGACCAGCTGCAACCGCCTCGGCACCACGTTCTTCAGCCGCCACACCACCAGCGCGTAGAACTTCATCTGGAACAGCGCACCCTCGGCGTACTCCGGCCGCGGCGCCTTGCCCGTCTTGTAGTCGACGATCCGCACCTCACCCGTCGCGGCCACGTCCACCCGGTCGATGATCCCGCGCAGCCGCAGCCCCGACTCCAGCTCCGTCTCCACGAACAGCTCCCGCTCCACGGGCTCGAGACGGACCGGATCCTCCAGCGTGAACCAGCGCTCGACCAGCTGCTCCGCCTCACCCAGCCAGCGCGCCAGCCGCTCGCCCTCCGGGTCCTCCGCGAACAGCTCACCGAGCTCCGGCCTGGACTCCCGCAGCCGGTCCCACTGCCCCGGGATCAGTGCCTTGGCCCGCGGCGCCGTCCGCTCCGCGGCGGGCGCGTCGAAGAGCCGCTCCAGGACCGCGTGCACCAGGGTCCCCCGCGTCGCCGCCTCGCTCGGCTTCTCCGGCAGCCGGTCGATCACCCGGAACCGGTACAGCAACGGACACTGCATGAAGTCACTGGCCCGCGACGGCGACAGCGACGCGGGCGGCCCGGCCGCCCTGCCCGCCACCGCCGTGACCGGCCCGTCCCCCTGCGCGACGACCGCGCCCCGATCCTGCGCGGCGTCCTCGATGCTGCTGTCCATGACCACAGACCATACGGCCCGCCACTGACAGTCACCCAACCCGCACGACGCCCCGGCCAACACAGGGGGTGCCGGGGCAGAACGCACCGCGACGGCCGCATACCATCGACCGGAGACGACGCATCTAACGAGGGGACACCGTGGACGTGAGCGGCGGCAGCGGGCAGCCCCGGTCGGACAACGCCGAACCGGCGCAGCAGACGACCGGCGAGGAGCCCGCGCCCCCGGCCCCGGCCCCGCAGACACCGGACCACCCCGAACAGCAGGAGCAGCCGCAGACCACGCCGGCCCCGGAGAAACCGGAGACGGCCGGGGCACCGGCCCGCCAGGACGCACCCGACCCACCCACCGGCGCCCCCGACCCGGGCGACGGGCCGGCCCCCGCGCAGTCCGGCATGGCCAAGGGACAGCCGCCGCAGCGGCCCAAGGAACCCGGCGGCGGACTGCTCATGGGCCGGCCCTTCGGCGTCCCCGTGTACGTCGCCCCCAGCTGGTTCGTCGTCGCCGCACTGATCACCTGGGTCTTCGGCGGCCAGCTCGACCGCGTACTGCCCGAACTCGGCGCCGCCCGCTACCTCGTCTCCCTCTTCTTCGCCATCGCCTTCTACGCCTCCGTCCTGATCCACGAACTCGCCCACACGGTCGCCGCGATCCGCTTCAAACTCCCCGTCCGCCGCATCCAGCTCCAGTTCTTCGGCGGTGTCTCGGAGATCGAGAAGGAAGCGGAGACCCCCGGCCGGGAATTCGTGCTGGCCTTCGTCGGCCCGCTGCTCTCCCTCGTCCTCTCCGGCCTCTTCTACCTCGCCATGCAGCCCGTCGAGCCCGGCACCGTCCCCGGCGTCCTGCTGGCCGGCCTGATGGTCTCCAACCTCATCGTCGCCGCCTTCAATTTGCTGCCCGGCCTGCCCCTCGACGGCGGCCGGATGCTCCGCGCCGTCGTCTGGAAGATCACCGGCAAACCCATGAGCGGCACCGTCGCCGCCGCCTGGGTCGGCCGCGCCCTCGCCGTCTCCGTCCTCATCGGCCTCCCGCTGCTCAACCACTGGGGCGCCTTCGGCGGCAGCACCGACGACAGCAGCGGCATGGACGCCGTCACCGACGCCCTGCTCGCCGCCATCCTCGCCGCGATCATCTGGACCGGCGCCGGCAACAGCCTGCGCATGGCCCGGCTCCGCGAACACCTCCCGGAACTGCGCGCCCGCACCCTCACCCGCCGCGCCGTCCCCGTCGAGACCGACACCCCCCTCTCCGAGGCCCTGCGCCGCGCCAACGCCGCCGGCGCCCGCGCCCTGGTCGTCGTCGACGCCGACGGCAACCCGCTCTCCCTCGTCCGCGAGGCCGCCATCGTCGGCGTACCCGAACACCGCCGCCCCTGGGTCGCCGTCAGCGGCCTCGCCCAGGACCTCACCGACGGCATGCGCATCTCCGCAGAGCTGGCCGGAGAGGACCTCCTGGACGTCCTGCGCGCCACCCCGGCGACCGAGTACCTGGTCGTCGAGGAGACCGGCGAAATCTACGGCGTCCTGTCGGCGGCGGACGTAGAACGCGCCTTCGTCAAAGCAATGGCAAGGCCCGCCTGACAGCACCCCGCGACCCGAAGGGGCGCTGGGGGTGCCCCCGGCCGAAGGCTGGGGGAGGAACTGCGCGAGCAACCACAGACGGCCCGCACCCGACGCACCCACCCCCGCCCCCCTGTCGGTCAGGCCCCCCGCAGGGAACCGGTAGGCTGTTCACATGTCCGAACCGACCGGTGCCGCCCGCAGGCGCGGGCCCTTCAAGGTCGGGGACCAGGTACAGCTGACCGACCCCAAGGGTCGCCACTACACGTTCACGCTCGAAGCCGGGAAGAACTTCCACACCCACAAGGGCTCCTTCCCGCACGACGAACTGATCGGCGCTCCCGAGGGCAGCGTTGTCCGCACCACCGGCAACGTCGCCTACCTCGCGCTGCGCCCCCTGCTCCCCGACTACGTCCTGTCCATGCCCCGCGGGGCAGCCGTCGTCTACCCCAAGGACGCGGGGCAGATCCTCTCCTTCGCCGACATCTTCCCCGGCGCCCGCGTCGTCGAGGCCGGCGTCGGCTCCGGCTCGCTCAGCAGCTTCCTGCTGCGCGCCATCGGCGACCAGGGCATGCTGCACAGCTACGAGCGCCGCGCGGACTTCGCCGAGATCGCCCAGCAGAACGTCGAGCGCTACTTCGGCGGCCCGCACCCGGCCTGGCAGCTCACCGTCGGCGACCTCCAGGACAACCTCTCGGACACCGACGTCGACCGCGTCATCCTCGACATGCTCGCCCCCTGGGAGTGCCTGGAGGCCGTCTCCAAGGCGCTCGTCCCCGGCGGCATCCTGTGCTGCTACGTCGCCACCACCACCCAGCTCGCCCGGACCGTCGAGTCCATCCGCGAGATCGGCTGCTTCAACGAGCCGACCTCCTGGGAGACGATGATCCGCAACTGGCACGTGGAAGGCCTCGCCGTCCGCCCCGACCACCGGATGATCGGCCACACCGGCTTCCTGCTCACCGCCCGCCGCCTCGCCGACGGCGTCGAGCCGCCCATGCGCCGCCGCCGCCCCGCCAAGGGCGCCTACGGCGAGGACTACGAGGGCCCCAACGCCGACGGCGGCGCCGGCCGCTGAGCCCGGCCCCGCACCCCCTTCAACGTACGAGCGCCGCCACCGAGTTCCCCGACACCACGGAACTCGGCGGCGGCGCTCACCCGTTGACGCCACCCGTCACAGTGCGGCACCCCACCGGCCACGAAAGCCCACCCCGCCGTTCCCTGCCCGCTGTGACGTGTGGCACGATGCAGGCCACCCCCACCGGCACAGGCCTCACAGGAGACACTCCTAGTGCAGCAATCCGTGGTCCCGGAGCTCGCTCACACCGACACCCGCCCCATGCACTGGCTCGCCACCGCCGCTGCCGTGGCCGGGGTCGTAGCTCTGTCGTCCCTCTTCCAGCCGGGCTCGGCCAAAGCCGCCCAGCCCACCGCCCCGACCGGGACGAAATCCGCCCCCGCGGCCGCCGCGCCGCCCAGCACCACCGGCGTGGACTTCCCCCTCGACTGCGGCCCCGTGAAGGAGCTGGTCGTCAAGAAGGCCACCGGCGACCTCGACGGAGACGGCAGACCGGAAACCGTCGTGGTCGTCCACTGCGACTCGGCCATGGGCACCCCGCCCGACGGGGTCTACGTCCTCACCCAGGCCGCCGGCGCCACCAGCCCCCGCGTCGTCGCCACCCTGGTCGACCCCAAGGACCGCTACACCGTGACCGACTTCGCCGTCGCCGGCAAAGCGGTCACCGCCACCCTGCTCGGCTATTCCTCGGACAACGTGCCCAGTTGCTGCCCGGACCTGAAGGCCGGCGCCAAGTGGCAGTGGAACGGCCACGCGTTCGTCCGCTCCACCCCCGCCGCCGCCCACAGCGTCTGACGGCCACGCCGGTCACGCCGACCGCGCCGGCCCGAAGGCCCGCAGCCCACGCCACGCGGAGTGGCCGGAAAGTCACTCCGCGTCCGGCCCGTACACCTCGACACGGTCCGCGGCCCGGCGCACATGGATGCACTCGCCCGGACACTCCCGCGCCGAGTCCACCACGTCCGTGAGCAACGGCAGCGGCACCGGCACCGACGCACCCTTCGCCTGCAGCAGCTCGTCGTCCGCGCCCTTCACATAGGCCAGGCCGTCGATGTCCAGCTCGAACACCTCCGGGGCGTACTGGGCACAGATCCCGTCACCCGTACACAGGTCCTGGTCGATCCAGACCTCGAGCGCCTCACCGCCGGCCAGGGCCTCCTGCTGCACGGTCATCTCTCCTGCCGTAGAAAGCGCCGGACGGCCGGACCCGGCGGTCACCCGGTCCCGCCCCGGCGGGTGTTGAACGCCTTCGACCCTACCTCCGGCCCGAAGCCGCCCGCGCACCCTCCTCGCGCACCCTCCCGAGCGCCCTCCGTCCACGCTCTGCGCCCGCGCGGACGGCGCCCCCACCGGCGCGGGACGGCGGCGTCCGGCCACCCGGCCGATCGACTTGAGCCAACCCGCACCCCGCCACCGCGAACACGCGGCACATCCGGACGGTCGCTCTGTGTAAGAAATCCGCCACTGGGGCACAACCCCTGAACCGGCACTGGAGCGGACAACTCCGGTCAGTAACGAAGGGTTTTGACCACTCCGGGCCTGGAACACGCGGCTTCTGAATCGCGTTGAGTGGGTATCCACCCGGCACGAGGGAGAACGCGATGGGTGACCGACGACACACCTTGACAGTCTTTGTGATCTAGGGGTTTCAATCGACACCCACCCAGGTAGGGTCTGGAAGCGTCCAGCTCCCCTTGGAGGAGGTGAGGACCGTGGCAGCCCACGACGACGACATGAACCGCGGCATCCGCCCGGGACGAGGGTCCGACGACCCGTCCGAGCAGATCGCCTATCTTGAGCAGGAGATCGCCGTCCTGCGACGCAAGCTCGCCGACTCTCCGCGACACACGAGGATTCTCGAAGAGCGGATCGTCGAGCTGCAGACGAACCTGGCCGGCGTGTCCGCCCAGAACGAGCGACTCGCGAACACCCTCCGCGAGGCCCGCGACCAGATCGTGGCCCTCAAGGAAGAAGTCGACCGGCTCGCACAGCCGCCGGCCGGCTTCGGTGTCTTCCTCACGGCGAACGAGGACGGCACCGCCGACATCTTCACCGGCGGCCGCAAACTGCGGGTGAACGTCAGCCCGAGCGTCGACCTGGACGACCTCAGGCGCGGCCAGGAAGTCATGCTCAACGAGGCGCTCAACGTGGTCGAGGCCATGGAGTACGAGCGCGTCGGCGACATCGTCACCCTCAAGGAGATCCTCGAGGACGGCGAGCGCGCCCTGGTACTGGGGCACACCGACGAGGAGCGGGTGGTACGGCTCGCCGAGCCGCTGCTGGACGTGAACATCCGGCCCGGCGACGCCCTCCTGCTCGAACCCCGCTCCGGCTACGTCTACGAGATCGTGCCCAAGAGCGAGGTCGAGGAACTCGTCCTCGAAGAGGTCCCCGACATCGGCTACGAGCAGATCGGCGGACTCGGCGGCCAGATCGAGGCCATCCGGGACGCCGTCGAGCTCCCCTACCTCTACCCGGACCTGTTCAAGGAGCACGAACTGCGCCCGCCCAAGGGCGTCCTGCTCTACGGACCCCCCGGATGCGGCAAGACGCTCATCGCCAAGGCCGTCGCCAACTCGCTGGCCAAGAAGGTCGCCGAAGTCACCGGCCAGGCCGCGGGCAAGAGCTTCTTCCTCAACATCAAGGGCCCCGAGCTCCTGAACAAGTACGTCGGCGAGACCGAGCGGCAGATCCGCCTCGTCTTCCAGCGTGCCCGGGAGAAGGCCAGCGAGGGCACCCCCGTCATCGTCTTCTTCGACGAGATGGAGTCCCTCTTCCGCACCCGCGGCTCCGGCGTCAGCTCGGACGTGGAGAACACCATCGTCCCCCAGCTGCTCGCCGAGATCGACGGTGTCGAAGGCCTCCAGAACGTGGTCGTCATCGGCGCCTCCAACCGCGAGGACATGATCGACCCCGCCATCCTCCGCCCCGGCCGTCTCGACGTGAAGATCAAGATCGAGCGTCCCGACGCCGAGGCCGCCAAGGACATCTTCGGCAAGTACCTCACCGAACGGCTCCCGCTGCACGCCGACGACCTCGGAGAACACGGCGGCAGCAAGGCCACCACCGTCGAAAGCATGATTCAGACGGCGGTAGAACACATGTACGCCGAATCCGAGGAAAACCGCTTCCTGGAAGTCACCTACGCCAACGGCGACAAGGAAGTCCTCTACTTCAAGGACTTCAACTCCGGCGCCATGATCGAAAACATCGTCGGACGCGCCAAGAAGATGGCGATCAAGGACTTCCTCGAGCACAACCAGAAGGGCCTCCGCGTCTCCCACCTCCTCCAGGCCTGCGTGGACGAGTTCAAGGAGAACGAGGACCTGCCCAACACCACCAACCCCGACGACTGGGCCCGGATCTCCGGAAAGAAGGGCGAACGGATCGTCTACATCCGTACCCTCATCACCGGAAAGCAGGGCGCGGACACCGGACGCTCCATCGACACGGTGGCGAACACCGGACAGTACCTGTAAAACACAGGGCGGCTGCGGGTGCCCTCACCGGGTACCCGCAGCCGACTGTTTTTCCGGCCAAAACCGGAACCGAGGCGAGCAAGGCAATGACGCAAATGATCTCCC
Source organism: Streptomyces sp. NPDC001507 (assembly GCF_042894765.1). Lineage (NCBI taxonomy): Bacteria > Bacillati > Actinomycetota > Actinomycetes > Kitasatosporales > Streptomycetaceae > Streptomyces > Streptomyces sp. NPDC001507. The sequence continues at coordinate 325,583 of NZ_JBIAVV010000008.1, read as the reverse complement.
CACCAGCGCAAAGGCGTTCTAGGCTCTTTCCTACCGCCGAGTCGCGCAGTGCGGGGACGGGCACCGCACACGCACCGGAGCGCCAGCGGTACGCGAGCGCAGCCCACGACCGAGGGCTCCGCCGGGCAAGGAGGGCCGCATGACCGTACGGCGAGTAATGGGCATCGAGACGGAGTACGGGATCTCCGTCCCCGGCCACCCCAACGCCAATGCCATGCTCACCTCGTCCCAGATCGTCAACGCCTACGCGGCGGCGATGCACCGGGCCCGCCGGGCCCGCTGGGACTTCGAGGAGGAGAACCCGCTACGGGACGCCCGAGGCTTCGACCTCGCACGCGAGGCCGCCGACGCCAGCCAGCTCACCGACGAGGACATCGGCCTCGCCAACGTGATCCTCACCAACGGCGCCCGCCTCTACGTCGACCACGCACACCCCGAATACAGCGCCCCCGAGGTCACCAACCCCCGCGACGCCGTCCTCTGGGACAAGGCCGGCGAACGCATCATGGCCGAAGCCGCCGAACGAGCCGCCGCACTCCCCGGCGCCCAGCCCATCCACCTCTACAAGAACAACACCGACAACAAGGGCGCCTCCTACGGCACGCACGAGAACTACCTGATGAAGCGGGAAACCCCCTTCTCGGACATCGTGCGCCACCTCACCCCCTTCTTCGTCTCCCGCCAGGTCGTCACCGGCGCCGGCCGCGTCGGCATCGGCCAGGACGGCCACGAACACGGCTTCCAGCTCAGCCAGCGCGCCGACTACTTCGAGGTCGAGGTCGGCCTGGAGACGACGCTGAAGCGGCCCATCATCAACACCAGGGACGAGCCCCACGCGGACGCGGAGAAGTACCGCCGCCTCCACGTGATCATCGGCGACGCGAACCTGTCGGAGATCTCGACCTACCTGAAACTGGGCACGACGGCCCTCGTGCTCTCGATGATCGAGGACGGCTTCATCGCCGTGGACCTCGCCGTCGACCAGCCCGTACGCACCCTCCACCAGGTCTCCCACGACCCCGGCCTCAAGCGCCTCGTCACCCTCCGCAGCGGCCGCACACTCACCGCCGTCCAGCTCCAGATGGAGTACTACGAGCTGTCGCGCAAATACGTGGAGGAGCGCTACGGCGCCGACGCCGACGACCAGACCCGGGACGTCCTGCAGCGCTGGGAGGACACCCTCAACCGCCTGGAGAACGACCCCATGAGTCTCTCCGGCGAACTCGACTGGGTGGCCAAGAAGGAGCTCATGGAGGGCTACCGCCGCCGCGACGAGCTCGACTGGGACGCCGCCAAGCTGCACCTCCTCGACCTCCAGTACGCCGACGTACGGGCCGAGAAGGGCCTCTACAACCGCCTCGCCGCCCGCGGACGCATGAAGCGGCTGCTGGACGAGGCCGACGTGGAACGGGCCCGCACCAGCCCCCCTGAGGACACCCGGGCCTACTTCCGCGGCCGCTGCCTGGAGCAGTACGCCGACGACGTCGCCGCGGCCAGCTGGGACTCGGTCATCTTCGACCTCCCCGGCCGGGACAGCCTCCAGCGCGTCCCAACCCTGGAACCGCTACGCGGAACGCGAAATCACGTCAAAGAGCTCCTGGACCGCTGCCGCACCGCAGAAGACCTGGTCAGGGTCCTCTCCGGCGGCTGAACGGGTACCCGGAGCACACCGGGCGGCCGGGGTCAAAACCCCGGCGCCCGGGAATCATCGAGGTGGCCCCCGTACGTTGGAGAAACTGCGGGGCCGATGTCGGACCCGGCTTGTAGGGTCTGATCATCACCGATCGGCAGGAAAGCCGACCTGTCGACCCATGTCGGGCGAACTGAGCGGGGTGAGTGTCATGGCAACCAAGGACACCGGCGGCGGACAGCAGAAGGCGACGCACTCGACCGAGGAGGTCGAGGAGCAGGCGGCAGAGTCGCAGGGCTCCGAGGACCTCAAGGAGCGCCACGAGAAGCTGAGCGACGACGTCGACTCGGTTCTGGACGAGATCGACGATGTCCTCGAGGAAAATGCGGAGGACTTCGTTCGAAGTTTCGTTCAGAAGGGCGGCGAGTAGCCTTCGAATCGAAGAAGTCGGGGGCGTCGTACGGTGGAGATCGAAGAAGGTGTGAAGCGTTGCTCGCGGTGTGGGGAATCCAAATCGCGAGCAGCGTTCGCCAGCAACAAGAGCGCCCGTGACGGGTTGCAGGCCTACTGCCGGGAGTGCTGGGCGGGGTATCACCAGGCCCGACAACTCGCCAAGGGAAAGAATGTACGGCCTCGCGTGGACACACCCGAGGGGCACAAGTACTGCCGAAGCTGCAAGCAGATCAAACCGCACAGTGAGTGGCATCGGAATGCCACGGCTTCCGACGGTCTCTCGACCAGTTGCAAGGACTGCCGGGCGGCGAAAGGGCGTGCCGGGCACTTGAAGCGCAGCTACGGCCTTACGGAAGCCGAGCGCGACGCCATGATCGCCTCGCAGATGGGCCTCTGCGTGATCTGCTTGAAAGCTCCCCCCGTACATGTGGATCACTGCCATGAGACGGGTAGGGTCCGTGGCGTACTGTGCTTCAACTGCAATTCGGCCATCGGCAAGTTGGGAGACGACCCCGACGCTGTTCGTCGGGCAGCCGCCTACCTGGAAGGAACTCCGTGGAAGCCAACACTCGTAGCACCGGGCGTCTACCAGCTGCCTTCCTGACGCCTGGGTCGTCCTCGTTCATGGACTTTCTCGGTGAGCACCAGCCGGAGTTGCTGCCCGGCAGGCGGCAGTTGCCGCCCACGCAGGGGGTGATCGAGGCGCCGCACGGGACGACGATCGTGGCGGTGACCTTCCCCGGGGGCGTGGTGCTCGCCGGTGACCGTCGGGCCACGATGGGCAATGTGATCGCCCAGCGGGACATCGAGAAGGTGTTCCCGGCGGACGAGTACTCGGCCGTCGGTATCGCCGGCACCGCCGGTCTCGCCGTGGAGATGGTGAAGCTGTTCCAGCTGGAGCTGGAGCACTTCGAGAAGGTCGAGGGGGCCCAGCTGTCCCTGGAGGGCAAGGCGAACCGGCTGTCGACGATGATCCGGTCCAACCTCGGCATGGCGATGCAGGGGCTGGCGGTCGTGCCGTTGTTCGCCGGGTTCGACGTGGACCGGGCCAAGGGCCGGATCTTCTCCTACGACGTCACCGGCGGCCGTTCCGAGGAGCACAACTTCGCGGCCACGGGGTCCGGCTCGATCTTCGCGCGCGGTGCGATGAAGAAGCTGTTCCGTGACGACCTGTCCGAGGAGCAGGCGACCACACTGGTGGTGCAGGCTCTGTACGACGCGGCCGACGACGACTCGGCGACGGGTGGTCCCGATGTCGCCCGCCGGATCTACCCGATCATCACCGTGATCACCGACGCCGGCTTCCGCCGGCTCACGGACGACGAGTCCTCCGAGCTGGCCCGTGCGGTGCTGGCGCGCCGTCTGGAGGAGCCGGACGGCCCGCGCGCGGCGCTGCTGTAGGGCGCCGGCGTTCTTATCAAGGTGATCCCAGTGACTTCGACGGAACCCTAAGGAAGGGGACGGATACCGGTGTCGACGCCGTTCTATGTCTCACCTCAGCAGGCGATGGCGGACCGTGCCGAGTACGCCCGCAAGGGCATCGCGCGTGGCCGCAGCCTGGTTGTGCTCCAGTACGCCGACGGCATCGTGTTCGTCGGTGAGAACCCGTCCCGTGCGCTGCACAAGTTCAGCGAGATCTATGACCGGATCGGTTTCGCGGCCGCCGGCAAGTACAACGAGTACGAGAATCTGCGGATCGGCGGTGTGCGCTATGCCGACCTGCGTGGTTACACCTATGACCGTGACGATGTGACGGCGCGTGGTCTGGCGAACGTGTACGCGCAGACGCTGGGCACGATCTTCTCGTCGGCGGCGGAGAAGCCGTACGAGGTGGAGCTGGTCGTCGCGGAGGTGGGGGAGACTCCGGAGGGTGACCAGATCTACCGGTTGCCGCACGACGGTTCGATCGTGGACGAGCACGGTTCGGTGGCGGTCGGTGGCAGTGCGGAGCAGATCAGTACGTATCTGGACCGTGAGCACCGGGAGGGGATGACCCTGGCGGAGGCTCTGAAGCTGGCTGTGACGGCGTTGTCGCGGGAGTCGAACGGGACGCAGCGGGAGATTCCGGCGGAGCGTCTGGAGGTCGCGGTGCTGGACCGGACGCGTCCGCAGCAGCGGAAGTTCAAGCGGATCGTGGGTCCGCAGTTGTCGCGGCTGCTGGAGTCGGGCGGTGCGGCGACGGCTGCGGAGGCCGAGGACGCCGAGGAGTCCGGCGGAGACGTCGAGTAGTCGAGTAGCTGGGAGACGTCGAGTAGCTGTTCGTATCGGCTCGTATCCGCCCCGTTCTGCGCGCCCCGTCCGGTGATCGTCGGACGGGGCGCGGGCGTTTCATGAGGGGCCTGGGGGCGCTGTGGAGCCTCGTACGACCAGTTCGACGGGGATGTCTCCGTGTTCGGGTTCGCGGCCGTCCAGGACGGCGAGGAGGGCCTGCATGCCGCGTTCGCCGAAGAGTTCCGCGTCCAGGCGTACGGTCGTCAGCTCGGGATCGATGGCGGTGGCGAGGGCGAGGTCGTCCAGGCCGGTGACGGAGATGTCGTCGGGGATGCGCAGGCCTCGGCGGCGGAGGGCTTTGTAGGCGCCGGCGGCGAGTTTGTCGTCGTCGCAGACGAGGGCGGTGGGGCGGGGGCCGGGGGTGGTGAGGGCGGCTTCGGTGGCGGCTTGGGCGCCTTCGATCGAGATCGGGGCGCGGATCGTGCGCAGTGAGGTGCCGGGTACCGCTGACGTGCGGGTGGCCAGTTCGTGTGCGCGTACTTCGAAGGTCCAGGAGGCGATGTCGGCGGCCAGGTGCAGGAAGTGGCGGTGGCCGAGGTTCAGGAGGTGGTCGGCGGTCTGGCGTACGCCGTCGGCGATGTCGAGGTTGACGGTGGCGGCGCCGAGGCTGCCGTCGGGGTCGCTGTCGAGCATGACGAGGGGGAGCTGGTCGCCGCGGATGGCGGTGAGGGCGTCGGCTGCCATGGAGGAGGCGATGACGCCGTCGAGGGCGGCCTGGGCGGAGGCGAAGGGGTCGCGGGCGGGGCCGATGCCTTCGGGGGAGGGGTAGAGGAGGACGCCGAAGCCGTGGGCGGAGGCGACGCGGGCGGCGCCGGTGTAGACGCCGGCGAAGAACTCGGTGGTGAGGGCGGGGACGACGAGGAGGACGGTGCGGGTGCGGCCGAGGCGGAGGTTGCGGGCGGCGAGGTTGGGGCGGTAGCCGAGGTCGCGGGCGGCTTCGCGGACGCGTTGGGCGGTGGCTTCGGAGACGCGGCCGCGCCATTTGTCGCCGAGCACGAGCGACACGGCGGCCTGGGAGACGCCGGCTGCCTGGGCGACGTCGCGGCTCGTGGGGCGCGTGCTGCTGGGTGGCACCGGGGGTGGGCTCCTTCGTCTGGACGTGTGAACAGCGCACATGGTACGTATGGGAGGCGGGGTTATACGTAAAACGTGGAGGTGGGACATGGCCGCGGGGTACCTGGAGATCCTCAGGGCGAGGCACGCGGCCCGGCTGCTGACGGGGACGCTGGTGGGGCGGTTGCCGAACGCGACGGCCGCGATCGCGATCGTGCTGTTCGTGCGGGCGCAGGGCGGTACGTACAGCCTGGCGGGGGTGCTCGCGGCGGTGTACGGGGTGGCCAACGCGGTGGGTCAGCCGGTGCTGGGGAGGCTGGTCGATCTGTGCGGGCAGCCGCGGGTCCAGTTGCCCGCGGCGCTGGCGTCGGCGGCCGCGATGGCCGTGTTCGCGTTCGCGGGTACCGGGTCGCTGCCGGTCGCGTACGCGGCCGTGGCGGCGGCCGGGCTGTTCACTCCGCCGCTGGAGGGCGGGCTGCGGGCCCTGTGGCCGAGTGTCCTCGGTGCGGAGGAGCGGGTGCACACGGCGTATGCGATGGACGCGGTGGCGCAGGAAGTCATGTTCACGGTGGGGCCGTTGCTGGTGACGCTGTGCGTGTCGCTGTGGTCGGCGCAGGCGGCGCTGCTGGTGGTGAACGTGGTGGGGGTGCTCGGGGCGCTCTCGGTGGTGGTCTCGGCGCCGTCGCGTGCGTGGCGGTCGGCGCCGCGTGAGGCGCACTGGCTGGGCGCGCTGCGTTCGTCCGGGCTGCTGGCGCTGCTGGGCGCGTTCCTGTTCGTGGGGATCGCGCTGGGGTCCATCACGGTGGCGTCGGTGCCGTACGCGGACGGCCACGGGGGTGACGCGGTGTACGGCTGGATGATGGCGGCGCTGGGGCTGGGTGCGCTGCTGGGCGGCAGTGTCTACGGGGCGCGGCGGTGGGCGGGGGAGCCGGCGCGGCGACTGCGGGTGCTGGTGGCTCTTCTGGCGGTGTGTTATCTGCCGTTGATGCTGATGCCGGGGGCGTGGGCCATGGTGTTGCTCACAGTGCTGGCCGGGGTGTTCCTGGCGCCGGCGATCGCGTGTGCGTTCGTGCTGGTGGACCGGCATGCGCCGCGGGGTACGGTCACCGAGGCGTTCTCCTGGCTTGTGACGACGTTCACAGTGGGGGCGTCGGTCGGAACGGGCGTGGCCGGGCCGGTGGTCGAGGCGGGCGGGGCCCTGTGGGGGTTCGCGGTGCCGGGTGCGGCGGGGGGTGTGTCGTTGCTGGTCCTGGCGGTCACGGGGCGGGTCCTCGCAGCTCCCGGTGGGGGTGCGGTGGTTGCGGCCGGTTCGGAAAATGATCCAAATCGTGCTGTCGAACCCCGTTTCAGCTCAGGGGATCGGGCGTAATGTTCAGTCATGGACCGCCGCATTTTCGGGCTGGAGAACGAGTACGGCGTCACGTGCACGTTCAGGGGACAGCGCCGCCTGTCGCCTGACGAGGTGGCGCGGTACCTCTTCCGCCGTGTCGTGTCATGGGGCCGTAGCAGCAATGTCTTTCTGCGGAACGGCGCCCGGCTCTATCTCGACGTGGGCTCACATCCGGAATACGCGACACCCGAGTGTGACAATGTGACCGAACTGGTCACCCACGACAAGGCCGGCGAGCGCATTCTCGAAGGGCTGTTGGTGGACGCCGAACGACGCCTGCATGAGGAAGGAATCGCGGGCGACGTCTACCTTTTCAAGAACAACACGGACTCGGCGGGCAACTCCTACGGTTGCCACGAGAACTATCTGGTGGCGCGGCACGGGGAGTTCTCCCGGCTCGCGGACATCCTCATTCCGTTCCTGGTGACCCGGCAGCTGCTGTGCGGCGCCGGGAAGGTGCTGCAGACGCCGCGCGGTGCGGTGTACTGCGTGAGCCAGCGGGCGGAGCACATCTGGGAGGGCGTCTCCTCGGCGACGACGCGGTCCCGGCCGATCATCAACACGCGCGACGAGCCGCACGCGGACGCCGAGCGCTACCGCCGGCTGCACGTCATCGTCGGCGACTCCAACATGTCCGAGACGACGATGCTGCTCAAGGTCGGCGCCACCGACCTGGTGCTGCGCATGATCGAGGCGGGCACGGTGATGCGGGACCTGACCCTGGAGAACCCGATCCGGGCGATCCGCGAGGTCAGCCACGACATCACGGGCCGGCGCAAGGTGCGCCTGGCCAGCGGCCGGGAGGCCTCCGCCCTCGAGGTGCAGCGGGAGTACTACGAGAAGGCCGTGGACTTCTGCGAGCGCCGCGGTATCCGCACCGGCACGGTCGAGCAGGTGCTGGAGCTGTGGGGCCGGACGCTGGACGCGATCGAGGCCGAGGACCTGGACCGGATCGGCACCGAGATCGACTGGGTGATGAAGTACAAGCTCATCGAGCGGTACCGGGCCAAGCACAACATGACCATGTCCCATCCGCGGGTGGCGCAGATAGACCTCGCTTATCACGACATTCACCGTCGTCGGGGTCTGTATTACCTGCTGGAGAAGAAGGGTCAAGCCGCGCGGATCTGCAATGACTTGAAGATCTTCGAGGGCAAGTCGGTTCCGCCGCAGACGACTCGGGCGCGGCTGCGCGGTGACTTCATCCGGCGGGCCCAGGAGCAGCGCCGGGACTTCACGGTCGACTGGGTGCATCTCAAGCTCAACGACCAGGCACAGCGCACGGTGTTGTGCAAGGACCCGTTCCGTTCGGTCGACGACCGGGTGGAGAAGCTCATCGCCGGTATGTGATCGCCGGTATGTGATCACCGGCCTGCGAGAGATCGGCACAGAACGCCACACGGGCGCCGTACGTTTTCCGTACGGCGCCCTTCTCACGTCGTAGAGTTGCGCGCACGCCATCCGCAAGATCGACCGATTACGAGGCTCTTCCGTGCGCCGACGCTCTCTTCTCCTTGCCGCTGTTCCCGCGGGACTGGTCACGCTCGCCGGGTGTGGTGACAACTCGTCCTCCTCCAGCAAGGCCAGCGCCTCGCCGTCGGCGTCCGCCTCGGTGCCGCCGCCGAAGATCGTGGACGGGCCGTTGCCGGCGATCACGGCGGGCACGAAGTTCGACGAGAAGCCGACGGTCGCCAAGGGCACCGGTGACCCGTCGAAGAACCTGGCGGTCAAGACGGTGATCGCGGGCAGCGGCAAGACGGTCGCGGAGAACGACTTCATCCAGGCCAACTACCTGGGGCAGATCTGGTCCACGGCGAAGGTCTTCGACCAGTCGTACGACCGCACGCCGCTGCTGATGCAGCTCGCCGCGGGCAGCATCATCGACGGCTGGCGGTACGGACTGGCCGGGAAGAAGGTCGGCAGCCGGGTGCTGATGGCCGTGCCGCCGACCTGGGGGTACGGCAGCTCGGGCAACTCGCAGGCGGGGATCAAGGGCACGGACACGCTGGTGTTCGTGGTGGACATCCTGAACTCGTTCAACTCGAAGAGCTCCAGCACGGGCAAGGTGGTCGCGCAGAGCGACCCCGCGCTCCCCAAGGTCGGCACGAACACGGACGGCAAGGCCCCCTCGATCGACATCCCGAAGGTGGACCCGCCGAAGACGCTGGTGTCGAACTACGTGCTGGAGGGCGACGGCGCGGAGGTGCAGTCGACGCAGACCGTCCTGTGCCAGTTCAAGGGCGAGGTCTGGGACAGCGGCAAGGTCTTCGAGCAGACGTACGAGAGCGGGCGGCTGGCCCAGTTCTCGGTCCAGCAGATGCAGCAGGTCGTCAAGGGGCTGGCGCAGGGCATCACCGGCAAGAAGGTGGGCAGCCGGATCGTCGTCGTCACGCCGCCGGACCTGGCCTACGGGAACAACCCGCCGAGCGGTGGTGTGGTGAAGAAGGGTTCGACGCTGGTGTTCACCGTGGACATTCTTGCGGCGATGTAGTCGCGGGGGCGTGACCCGGGCGGGGATGAAAGACTGTGCGGGTTCCGTGTCGTACACAAGCAGGAGCAGAAGACGTGAGCATCGACAAGCCCGAGATCGACTTCCCCGAGGGCCCGGCCCCGGCCGACCTGGAGATCAAGGACATCTGGGAGGGTGACGGCGAGGTGGCCCAGGCCGGCCAGACCGTCACCGTGCACTACGTGGGTGTCGCGTTCAGCACCGGCGAGGAGTTCGACGCCAGCTGGAACCGCGGCACCCCCTTCCGCTTCCCGCTGGGCGGTGGCCGGGTCATCAAGGGCTGGGACCAGGGCGTGCAGGGCATGAAGGTCGGCGGGCGCCGCCAGCTGACCATCCCGGCCCACCTCGCCTACGGCGACCAGAGCCCGACGCCGGCGATCAAGCCCGGCGAGACGCTGATCTTCGTCGTGGACCTGCTCGGGGTCTGATCCCCGTCCCCGGCCGGCGTCGTCCGGACGCCGGCCGGTCCTGACCGGGAACAGGCCGGCCGTGGGCCCGTGCCGTGTGCGCGGGCCCTCGGCGTTTGTCGTGCCGTGTCCGTTTCGGCCGCCATTGTTTGGACCGGCTTTTGCCGTGACACTCCGGAGCGGTACGGTCATCGGTCAGGAGCACCATAGGGAAGGCGAAGGGCGTCGATGGCCATTGCCAAGGCCGAGCGGCTGATGAACCTGGCGCTGTGCCTGCTGGGGACACGGCGGCCGCTCAGCAAGCGTGAGCTGCGCGAATCCATCGAGGCCTACCTGGAGGCGGGCAGCGACGACTCCTTCAGCCGGATGTTCGAGCGGGACAAGGACGATCTCCGCGAACTCGGGCTGGTGATCGAGACCGTCGAGAACCTGGACGGCGAGGTCGGCTACCTCGCGCGCCGCGACAGCAACCGGCTGCCGCCCATCACCCTGGACGCCGAGGAGGCCGCCGCCCTCGGTCTCGCGGCCAAGGTCTGGCAGCAGGCCCGGCTGGCCGGTGCCGCCAGCGGCGCCCTGCAGAAACTGCGCGCGGCGGGCCTCCCCGAGGACGTCGACCCGTACGAGGCGCACGGCGCGCTGGAGCCGCGGATCCCGGTGCACGAGGCCGCCTTCGAGCCTCTGATGCTGGCCTGCCGGGACCGCCGCCCGGTCGTCTTCGACTACCGCAAGGCAACCGCCGCCCACCCCGAGACCCGGAACGTGGAGCCCTGGGCCCTGGAGTGCTGGCGCGGCCACTGGTACCTGGCGGGCTGGGACCGCGACCGGGGTGCCGAGCGGGTGTTCCGGCTGTCCCGGATCACCGGGAAGGTCCGCTCCCGGGGCACCGCCTTCACGGCGCCGGTCCCGGACGTCGTCACCGTCCGCGAGACCGTGGCGAGCTGGGCCGGTGAGATCGCGGACCGTTCCGCGCGGATCCGGCTGCGTTCCGGGGCCGGCTACCCCCTTCGGGCGAAAGCCACCGCGGTGCGGGAACTCGGAGACGGGTGGGACGAGTTGGAGATTCCGTACGGGCACGGGCTGGACGCCTGGCTGGTGGAGTTCGGGCCGGACGTCATGGTGGTGGAGCCGGCCGAGCTGCGGGCGGACGTGGTGGACCGGCTGCGTGCCGTGGCCAAGGGCTGAGGGGGAGCGGAGCAAGGCAGTGGCAGGCAAACCGGTCAGGCCCGTGAACGCCATCGACCAGACCCGGCGGATGCTCTCCCTGGTGACCTACCTGCGCGAGCGCCCCGGCGCCCGGATCGCGGACGTGGCGCGCGCCTTCGGGATCACCGAGGACGAACTGGTCTCCGACCTCGACGTGCTGCCCATGTGCGGCACCAGCTTCCGGGGCGGCGATCTGCTGGACATCGACACCGACGGCGAGCGGATCTGGTGGCACAACGCGGCCGCGCTCGGCGAGGAGGCCGCCGAACCGCTCAGGCTCGCCGCCGACGAGGCGACCGCGCTCCTGGTCGCCGCCCGCGCGGTGGCCACCCTGCCCGGCCTGCGCGAGGGCGACCGGCAGGCGCTGCTGCGGGCCACCGCCAAGGTGGAGACCGCGGCGGGCGAGGCGGGCGATGCCAGCGCCCGGCTCTCGGTGACCTTCGAGTCCGAGGGCGGGGTCTTCGCCGACGTCGACCGGGCGATCGCCGAGCGCCGCCGGCTGTGGATCCGTTACTACTCACCGGCCCGCGACGAGGTCACCGAGCGCGAGATCGATCCCATCCGCCTGGTCAGCGTCGGCCACACCTATGTGGAGGCCTGGTGCCGCCGCTCCGAGGCCCGGCGCACCTTCCGTCTCGACCGGGTCGCCGAGATCAGGATCCTCGACGAGCCGTCCGCACCCCCCGAGATCGAGCTGCGCGACCTGTCCGAGGCCCTGGTGCAGCCGGCTGCCGAGGACCCCGAGGTGGTCGTCGAGGTCGGCCCCGGTGGGCGCTGGGTCGCCGAGTACTACCCGCACGACAGCGCGGATGAGCTTCCCGACGGCGGGCTGCGTATTACTCTGCGCACCCCCGATCCGGCTTCCCTGCGCCGGCTGGCGCTCAGGCTCGGCGGCGACGGCCGGATCGTGTCACCGCCCGAGCTGGCCGACAGCGCCCGCCGGGCGGCCCGCGAGGCACTGGCGGCGTACGACCACGTCGGGCACGGCGACGAGGAAGGGCAGGGGCGAGGGTTTTGAACGAGTCTTCGGGGGTTCTGGACGGGTCTTCGGGTTCCGGCGGCGCGGGCGCGCGGGAGATGACGGTCGCGGCCGCCTTCGCCGGGATGAGAAGAGTGGTCCCCGTGGTGTTCAGGGCCGGCTGCCCGGACTGCCGGAGCAGTTTCGAGCTCGCCGCGAGCGCCCTGCGCCTGGCCATCGGAGCCACCAGCAAGACGACGTTCTACTCGTTCACCTGCCCCGACTGCGGGGCCGCCGTCCGCAAGCCCGCCGGCGAGCGGATCGTCGAACTGCTCACCGGCGGCGGGGTCAGGACACTGCGGCTGCACCCCTCGGTCTGAGGCGCCGTGTCGAGTCGCCGGGGCCGCCGGTCTTCCGAGGCCGTCCGCTGGACGGCGCGTGGCCGGGGCCCGCACAGGGGCCCCGGCCACGGCCGGTGCTGAAGGGGGCCGACGGCCAGGATCCGGCAGCTCGCCGTCACGCCCCGTCGTCAGCGGGTCAGCAGCTTCCGCCCCGGGCGGACGAGAAGGTCATCGGCTTGTTGTACACGACGGTGTGCCCCTTGCCGTCCGCGGCCACGTTCGCGCACCACTTGTTGTCGAACAGGGCGTCGGTGGTGCCGGCTATGGCGGACTTCACGGTGCAGGTGTTGTGGTAGTAGATCGTGTAGGACACGGTGCCGTCGGCCCAGGAGTAGTTGAAGCAGCCGACGCTGCCGGTGTGGGAGGAGGCGGGCGACAAGGTGGCCGCGCTCGCCGGTGTGACGGCCACCATGCCGAGGATCGCCACGGAACTGGCGGCGGTGACGGCGAAGCGGTGCCTGAAACTCATGTTCCCCCCAGGGGTTTGCAAAAGGAAGACCAAGGAACACTCGATGGATGGTCGGTCAACTCGCCTTACATGCAGGAGAGTTAGTGGTCCCTGGCCTCTGGTCGGGCAGAGAGTAACTGAAGATCGGCAACGGGTGTCAAGCGACATTGCGAGTGCGCACGCTGACCTCGCCCGGTGTCCCGGGCAACCATGGCCCAGCACCCCTTAGGCTCGGCCTCATGTTCTGGCCGATGTTCGCTGTAGCTGTGGGTTTCCTGGGTCTCGCCGTGCTCGGCGTGTGCGCCGTGCGGGTGTTCCTGGAGGCCCGGCGCCTCGGCAGGCAGGTCACGGACTCGGCGCGGCGGATCAACCGGGCCGCCGAGGACCTGGAGCGGGCCGCGGCGAGCGCCGCACGGGCCGCGGACAGCCTGTGAGCGGCGCTGTGCGAGGGGTGTGAGTCTCGGCGGTGCGGCCGTTTTGGGTCACTTCGACCTGTCACCAGGGCCATAGTGGCGGGTAGGCTGCTGGCGCGGCCCCGGAGAACGAGGCCCGGACCGCGGACCGGGAGTACGCACGGGGATTGCCTGATGTTCACTCCTCGGCGTTACGATCGCTGTCAGCACGGTCGATCGGACAGGTGTCCAACCGGTCGGACGGCACCCCACCCCAGCCGCCTCGGTGAGAAGGTAAAGACTTATGTTCGGAAGGCTCGGCGCCCCCGAGATCATTCTCATCCTCGTCGTCGTCATCCTGCTGTTCGGCGCGAAGAAGCTTCCCGACATGGCGCGCTCGCTCGGCAAGTCCGCTCGCATCCTCAAGAGCGAGGCCAAGGCGATGAAGGAAGACGGTAACACCACCACCTCCGCCCAGGCGCCCGCCTCCGGCGAGCAGTCCCAGGCGCAGCGCACCATCCAGGCGGCCCCCGGCGACGTGACCAGCGCCCGCCCGGTCAACGAGCCGTCGGACTCCACCCAGCGCTGACGCAAGGCCGGTAGCCCCCGGCCTGCCGCACGAGATGAGGATGTGGGTTGCAAAAGTCTGCCCGCAAACAGGAGAAGGATCCCGAGGGGCGGATGCCTCTCGCGGATCACCTTCGTGAGCTCCGCAACCGGCTCGCGAAGGCAGTCCTGGCGATCGTCGTCGTGACGATCGCAGCTGCCTTCTTCTACAAGGACATCATCGAGTTCTTCACGAACCCGATCCTCAGCGCCGTCGGTTGCAAATCGACGCTGTCCGAGCTGTCGGTGAGGTCGAGCGGGACCTGCGCCCGTATCGTGCTGAACGGCCTGCTGACCCCGTTCACGCTGGCTCTGAAGGTCTCCCTGATGGCCGGAGTGATCTTCGCGTCGCCGATCTGGCTGTACCAGCTCTGGGCGTTCGTGGCCCCGGGGCTGCACCGTCACGAGAAGAAGTACGCGCTGGCCTTCGTCGCCACCGGGTTCCCGCTGTTCCTCGGCGGGGCCTTCTTCGCGTACAAGACCCTTCCCACCATGGCGAAGGTCCTGCTCGGCTTCTCGCCGGCGAACCTGGACAACCAGCTTCCCCTCGACGATCTGCTGGACCTGATCGTCCGCATGGTGCTGGTCTTCGGCCTCTCCTTCGAGCTGCCCCTGTTCCTGGTCATGCTGAACCTCACCGGTGTGCTCAGCGGTAAGCGCATGATCGGCTGGTGGCGCGCCATGATCCTGGGCATCACGGTCTTCGCCGCGGTGGCGACGCCCAGCACGGACCCGCTGACCATGCTGGCGCTCGCCGGACCGATCTGGGTTCTTTACTTCGGCGCGAGCGTTTTCTCGCTGCTGAACGACCGCCGCAAGCGCCGTCGCGAGGAGGCGGGCCCCGCCGACGACGAGGCCTCCGACCTGGACCTCACGCCCGAGGACATCGGCGAGATCGAGACCGTGTCCGCCGGCCGCGCGCTTCCGCACCAGCCGGGCGCGGACCGGGTGAACGGGTACGACGACGTGACCTGAGGCGCCGGATCCTCCCTCTGCCGACCGGCAGCGACGGGGTGCCGCCCGCTCGCCGCGGACGGCACCCCGTCGTGCGTCGGTGATCAGATGGACGGGGAGCCCCCCATTCAATTTCGAACAAGCGTTCCCACGTGGGTGATCATGTCTGTTCGCCTCGTGATCGAGGGGTAGGCGCCGAAGCCGGACGGGACGCGGACGGCGGTTGCCCGGTCCTTGATAATGATCGTCCTGTTGTCAGTGGGGACCGGTACGCTCGAAAGCACGATGACAGAGGACCTCTCACCGGCCGAGCGGTATGCGGCGGCCCGCAAGCGGGCCGCCGAGCAGGCCACCGCGCTCGCGTCGTTCCGCGAGATGTACGACTTCGGCCTCGACCCCTTCCAGATCGAGGCCTGCCAGGCGCTCGAAGCCGGAAAGGGCGTACTGGTGGCCGCCCCCACCGGCTCCGGCAAGACGATCGTGGGCGAGTTCGCCGTCCACCTCGCCCTCATGCAGGGCAAGAAGTGCTTCTACACGACACCCATCAAGGCGCTGTCGAACCAGAAGTACGCCGACCTCTGCCGCCGCTACGGCGACGGCATGGTGGGCCTGCTCACCGGAGACAACAGCATCAACCCCGACGCCGCCGTGGTCGTCATGACCACCGAGGTCCTGCGGAACATGCTGTACGCGGGCTCCCAGACCCTCCTCGGCCTCGGCTACGTGGTCATGGACGAGGTCCACTACCTCTCCGACCGGTTCCGCGGCGCCGTCTGGGAAGAAGTGATCATCCACCTCCCGGAGTCCGTCACCCTGGTCTCCCTGTCGGCCACCGTCTCCAACGCCGAGGAGTTCGGCGACTGGCTCGACACCGTCCGCGGCGACACCGAGGTCATCGTCTCCGAGCACCGGCCGGTCCCGCTCTTCCAGCACGTGCTCGCCGGACGCCGGATGTACGACCTGTTCGAGGAGGGCGAGGGCCACAAGAAGGCCGTCAACCCCGACCTCGCCCGGCTGGCCCGCATGGAGGCACAGCGTCCGTCGTACCAGGACCGCAGACGCGGCCGGGCCATGCGCGAGGCCGACCGGGAGCGGGAGCGCAGGCAGCGGTCCCGGGTGTGGACACCGGGCCGCCCCGAGGTCATCGAACGGCTCGACAACGAGGGCCTGCTGCCCGCGATCACCTTCATCTTCAGCCGCGCCGCCTGCGAGGCCGCCGTCCAGCAGTGCCTGTACGCGGGTCTCAGGCTCAACGACGACGAGGCGCGGGAGAAGGTGCGCGCCCTGGTCGAGGAGCGCACCTCGTCGATCCCGCCGGAGGACCTGCACGTCCTCGGCTACTACGAGTGGCTGGAGGGCCTGGAGCGCGGCATCGCCGCCCACCACGCCGGCATGCTCCCGACCTTCAAGGAGGTCGTCGAGGAACTCTTCGTACGCGGCCTGGTGAAGGCCGTGTTCGCCACCGAGACCCTCGCGCTCGGCATCAACATGCCCGCCCGCTCGGTGGTGCTGGAGAAGCTCGTCAAGTGGAACGGCGAGCAGCACGCCGACATCACCCCGGGCGAGTACACCCAGCTGACCGGCCGTGCGGGCCGCCGCGGCATCGACGTAGAGGGCCACGCAGTGGTGCTCTGGCAGCGCGGCATGAGCCCCGAGCACCTCGCCGGGCTCGCCGGCACCCGCACCTACCCGCTGCGGTCCAGCTTCAAGCCGTCGTACAACATGGCGGTCAACCTGGTCGAGCAGTTCGGGCGGCACCGCTCGCGGGAGCTGCTCGAGACGTCGTTCGCACAGTTCCAGGCCGACAAGTCGGTCGTCGGGATCTCCCGCCAGGTCCAGCGCAACGAGGAGGGACTCGCCGGCTACAAGGAGTCCATGACCTGCCACCTCGGCGACTTCGAGGAGTACGCGCGGCTGCGGCGGGAGCTGAAGGACCGGGAGACCGAACTGGCCCGCCAGGGCGCGGCCCAGCGGCGCGCCGAGGCGTCGGTCGCCCTGGAGAAGCTCAAGCCGGGGGACGTCATCCACGTCCCGACGGGCAAGTACGCCGGTCTGGCGCTCGTGCTGGACCCCGGGCTGCCGGCCGGGCGGTCCAACGGCCACCGCGGCTTCGAGCAGCACGACGGGCCCCGGCCGTTGGTCCTCACGGCCGAGCGGCAGGTCAAGCGCCTTGCCTCCATCGACTTCCCGGTGCCGGTCGAGGCACTGGAGCGGATGCGGATCCCCAAGTCCTTCAATCCCCGCTCCCCGCAGTCCCGTCGGGACCTCGCCTCCGCGCTGCGCACCAAGGCCGGGCACATCCCGCCGGAGCGGGCCCGCAAGAAGCGCTCGCAGGCGGCCGACGACCGGGAGATCGCGCGGCTGCGCACCGCGATCCGGGCGCACCCCTGCCACGGCTGCAACGACCGCGAGGACCACGCCCGCTGGGCAGAGCGCTACCACCGGCTGATCCGGGACACCTCCCAGCTGGAGCGGCGCATCGAGGGGCGGACCAACACCATCGCCCGGACCTTCGACCGGATCGTGGCGCTGCTGACCGAGCTGGACTACCTGCGCGGCGACGAGGTCACCGAACACGGCAAGCGGCTGGCGCGGCTGTACGGCGAACTCGACCTGCTCGCCAGCGAATGCCTGCGGGCCGGCGTCTGGGAGGGACTCAGCCCCGCCGAACTCGCCGCGTGCGTCTCGGCGCTGGTGTACGAGGCCCGGGTCGGCGACGACGCGATGGCGCCCAAGCTGCCCTCCGGGAAGGCCAAGGCCGCGCTCGGCGAGATGGTCCGGATCTGGGGGCGCCTCGACGCTCTTGAGGAGGACTTCCGGATCAACCAGACCGAGGGCGTCGGGCAGCGCGAACCGGACCTCGGCTTCGCCTGGGCCGCCTACATGTGGGCCACCGGAATGGGCCTGGACGAGGTGCTGCGGGAGGCGGAGATGCCCGCCGGCGACTTCGTGCGGTGGTGCAAGCAGGTCATCGACGTGCTCGGGCAGATCTCGGCGGCTTCTCCTGCTGAGGGCTCGACCGTGGGGAAGGCTGCGCGGAAGGCGGTTGATCTGGTGCTGCGGGGAGTGGTGGCCTACTCGTCGGTGGGGTGACGGATTCGTCGGCGGGTGCGGGTTGGGGTGTGGCTGGTCGCGCAGTTCCTCCCCCGGCCCTCGGCCGGGGGGACCCCCAGCGCCCCTTTCAGGGGCGCTTTTCCCGGGCTTCTTGCAAGTAGGCTCGCCAGCTTCCGTGGTGGGTGATGTCTTCGGCGTCCACGAGCGCGCTCGGTTCGCAGAGGAAGCCGGGGACGCTGGTGCCGTCCGCCAGGTCGACGCTGCCCAGTGCCATCGGGTGCGGGAGGGTCGCGAGCAGGCGGCCCAGGCCATCGGGGGGCAGGCTCCACACCTCCGTCTCGATCGCGGCGCCGCCCTCGCCCACGTGGACCAGGCCCGGCTTCGGCGGGGTCGTCGGCAGCGCGTGGAAGCGGTACGTCGGTGCCGTCGTCGTGGTGCGCTCCAGCACCGCCCCCAGCGCCAGGAGCTGGGGATTGAGGGGCTGGCCCGTCAGGTGGGCGCCGACCACCGCCAGGCTCACCCGCGGCTCCAGGGCGCGGGCGATCGTGGCCAGCCGGTCGTCCGTGAACGCCGGACCGATCAGCATCACGCCGAACGGCAGGCCGTTCACCTCGCCCGCCGGTACCGCCACCGCGGCCAGGTCGAAGAGGTTCGTCGAGTTGGTGAAGCGGCCCAGGCGGGCGTTGGCGCCCAGCGGGTCGGCGGCCACCTCGGCCAGGGTGGGGTGGCCGGGGGTGGTGGGGAGCAGCAGGGCGTCCGCGTCGCCGAGTTCGGCCAGGGCGCGGGTGCGCAGGTCCGCCAGGCGGACCTGGTCGGTGAAGAGCCGGTGGGCCGGGATGTCCCGGGCCCGGGTGATGATGCCGGCCACGGTGGGATCGAGGCCCTCGCCGCCGGACGAGATCAATTTGTCGACAAAGGGACCCACTGCCGTGTAGCGCTCGGCCACGAACGCGCCCTCGTACAGCATCGTGGCCGCCTCGGTGAAGGGGGTCAGGTCGATGGGGCGGACCGAGGCGCCGGCGGCGGCCAGGCGGTGCACCGCCGCCTCGTAGGCCTCGGCCCAGCCCTCGTCCAGCTCGCCGAGCTGGGTCAGGGGCGGGACGGCGATGCGCCAGGGGCCAGGGGGGCGCTGGGGGAGGGGCGGGAGGGCGCGGTCCGGGTGGTATGTGACATAGCACAGTGCCTGCTCCGCCTCCGCCAGCGTCCGGGCGAACACCGTCACGCAGTCGATGGACGCGCAGGCCGGGACCACACCGGCCGTCGGGACCAGGCCGCGGGTCGGCTTCAGGCCGACGATGCCGTTGAAGGCGGCGGGGACCCGGCCGGAGCCCGCGGTGTCCGTGCCGAGGGCGAGGTCGACGATGCCGAGGGCCACGGCGACGGCCGAGCCGGAGCTGGAGCCGCCGCTGATCCGGCTGGGGTCGATCGCGTTGCGGACCGCGCCGTGCGGGGAGCGGGTGCCGACCAGGCCGGTCGCGAACTGGTCGAGGTTGGTGGTGCCGAGGACGAGTGCGCCGGCCGCCCGCAGCCGGGCCACCGCCGGCGCGTCGGCCTCCGGTTCGTAGGCGTACGCCGGGCAGCCCGCCGTGGTGGGCAGGCCGTGCACGTCGATGTTGCCCTTGGCGGCGAACAGGCGGCCCGCGAGGGGGAGGTGTTCCCCCGCGGCCACCCGCTCGTCGATCGTGCGGGCCTCCGCCTCGGCCTCGGTCCGCGGGCGCAGGTCGATCCAGATCTCGGGCCGGTCGACGGCCTCGATGCGCGCGTAGGCGGCCCGGACACGGGAGAGGGTGCTGGACATGGTCTTGCTCCTAGGGGGTGTCTTCTGGATCAGGCCGGCGGATAGGTGCGGCGCCTTTCTGCCGAGCCGAGCGGGGTCTGGTGCGTGCAGCTGCAAGGCGGAGGAGGGTGTCGACGCGGTGGGGGCACCTCCCGGCCGAAGGCTGGGGGACGTCGGCGAGTGACGACAACGCGGCTGGGGGTGCCCCCTCTGGGGGAGTGCGTGCCAGGGCCCGCGTCGCTGGCATGATCCAGAAGACACCCCCTGGGCTCAGTTCGCGGCCGGCGCCAGGACGAGCAGGGCGGTGCCCGCCTCCACCTGGTCGCCGGGCCGGGCCAGGATCTCCGTCACCACACCGGGCATCGGCGCGTGCACCCTGGACTCCATCTTCATCGCCTCCAGGGCGAGCAGCGGCTGGCCCGCCGTCACCTCGTCGCCCGGCGCGACGTTCAACTGCCACACGGATGCCGCGTACTCGGCCTCTATCAGACGGCCGCCCGGCGGGATCGACACCTCGGCCGGTGCGGCGGCCGGTGCGGCCGAGGCCTCCGCCCGTGCGAACTCGCCCGCCGCTTCCCACGCGTCGCGCTCCGCCGCGAAGGCCGTCTGCTGACGTGACCTGAACTCCGCGATGGGTGCGGCGTGTTCGGCGAGGAAGCTCTCGTACGCGGCGAGGGAGAAGGTGCCCTCCTCGATGCGCGGGACGAACCGGCCCGAGGTGATGTCGGCGCGCAGGTCGAGGAGTTCGTCCGCGGACACCGGGTACCACCTGATCCGGTCGAAGAACCGCAGCAGCCACGGCATGCCCGGCTCGAACGCGCCGCGCTGCTGCCAGCCCGACCACACCTGGGTGGTACGGCCCACGAACTGGTAGCCGCCCGGGCCCTCCATGCCGTAGATGCACAGGTAGGCGCCGCCGATGCCGACGGAGTTCTCGGCGGTCCAGGTGCGGGCCGGGTTGTACTTCGTGGTGACCAGGCGGTGGCGGGGGTCCAGCGGGGTGGCGACCGGGGCGCCCAGGTACACGTCGCCGAGGCCCAGGACCAGGTACTCCGCGTCGAAGACCGTGCGGTAGACGTCGTCGGGCGAGTCCAGGCCGTTGATCCGGCGGATGAACTCGATGTTCCACGGGCACCAGGGCGCGTCGTCGCGGACGCCCGCCATGTAGCGGGCGATCGCCTCACGGGTCGCCGGGTCGTCCCAGGACAGGGGGAGGTGGACCGTGCGGGAGGGGACCACGAGCTCGTCGGTGGGCGGCAGTCCGTCCACGATCTGCCGTACCGTGCCCAGGAGTTCGGCCTGGGGGAGGACGAGGGGATCGGTCCGGATCTGGAGGGAGCGGATGCCGGGGGTGAGGTCCGTGACCCCGGGCAGCTCCGCCGCCGTCACCGCCTCCATCAGCGCGTGGACACGCATCCGCAGGGCGAGGTCCAGCTGCATGGGGCCGAACTCGACCAGCAGGTTGTCGTCGCCGCTGCGCCGGTAGGTCACGTCACCGTCGCGGGCCAGGACTCCGCCGTCGACGATCTCGGGGCGGGGGGCGCCCGTGACGTCGACAGGAGTGAAGCGGACCGTGTCGCCGGGACGGAGCTGGCCGAGCTTCCAGCGTTCGCCGCTCAGCACGGTCGCCGGGCAGACGAAGCCGCCCAGGGAGGGGCCGTCGGGGCCGAGCAGGACCGGCATGTCGCCGGTGTAGTCGACGGCGCCGACCGAGTACGGGGTGTCGTGGATGTTGGACGGGTGCAGGCCCGCCTCGCCGCCGTCGGTGCGGGCCCAGCGCGGCTTGGGACCGACCAGGCGGACGCCGGTGCGCGCCGAGTTGAAGTGCACCTTCCACTCGGCCGCGTAGAAGTCGCGGATGTCGTCCTCGGTGAAGAACTCCGGGGCCGCATGGGGGCCTTCGACGGCCGCGACCTGCCAGGCGGTGGTGAAGCGCGGGCGGTCGGCGACCGGCGCGCCGTCCGTCACGGCGCCGCCGTGCAGGACGTCACCCGTGCGCAGCGCCCGGCCGCCGTGGCCGCCGAACCGGCCCAGGGTGAAGGTGCTCGCGCTGCCGAGGAAGCCGGGGACGTCCAGGCCGCCGCCGGCGAACAGGACGTAGGTGCGCAGGCCGTGTTCGGCGGGGGCGCCGATCTCCAGCAGGCCGCCGGCCGGGACGGTCACCGGCTCCCACTGGGCGGCCGGGACGCCGTCGACCGTCACCGGGGCCGGGGCGCCGGTCACGCAGACGGTGGTGGGGTGGGTGAAGCGCAGGGAGGGGCCCTGGAGGGTGCATTCGAGGCCGGGCGCGCCCTCCGGGTTGCCCAGGGCGCGGTTGCCGAGGCGGAAGGAGCGGTCGTCCATCGGGCCGCTCGGCGGGACGCCGACCTGCCAGTGGCCGGTGCGGCCCGGCCAGTCCTGGACCGTGGTGAGCGTGCCGGCGGCGACGACCTCGACGCGGGGGGTGGGGTCGGTGACGGTGGCGAGGGTGGCCGTGGAGTGGGCGGCGGAACGGAAGCGGGGGTCGGCGAGCGCGGCGCGGACCAGGCCGAGGTTGGTCTCGATGCCGTCGACGCGGGTGCGGGCCAGCGCCTCGTCCAGCCGCCGCAGCGCCTCGGCGCGGTCGGCGCCGTACGCGATCACCTTGGCGAGCATCGGGTCGTACGACGTGGTCACCTCGGTGCCGGTCTCCACCCAGCCGTCGACGCGCACCCCGTCCGGGAACCCGACCCGGGTCAGCAGGCCCGCGCTGGGCCGGTGCTCGCGGGAGGGGTCCTCGGCGTAGACGCGGGCCTCGACGGCGTGGCCGCGCGGGGTGCCCGGGTCGCGGACCACGCCGGTCTCGCCGCGGGCGAGGCGCAGCATCCAGGCGACCAGGTCGACGCCGTAGATCTCCTCGGTGACCGGATGTTCCACCTGGAGGCGGGTGTTGACCTCCAGGAAGTAGGCCTCCTCGCGGGCCGCGTCGTACACGAACTCGACCGTGCCGGCCGAGCGGTAGCCGACCGAGGCGCACAGGTCGCGGGCGGCGGCGGCGAGCCGGGCGCGTACGTGGCCGGGCAGGCCGGGGGCGGGGGCCTCCTCGACGACCTTCTGGTTGCGGCGCTGGAGGGAGCAGTCCCGGTCGCCGAAGGTGACGACCCGGCCGTCGCCGTCGCCGAAGACCTGGACCTCGACATGGCGGGCGTGCTCGACCAGGCGTTCCAGGAAGACCCCGGCGGAGGAGAAGGAGGCGGCGGCGACCCGCTGGACGCGGTCCCAGGCATCGGTCAGTTCGTCGGCCGACCGACATGCCGACATACCGATACCGCCACCACCGCCGGTGGCCTTGAGCATGACCGGGTAGCCGATCGCGGACGCCTCGCGCAGGGCCTCGGGAAGGTCGTGCAGCAGGCCGGTGCCGGGCGCGAGGGGGACACCGGCGGCCTGGGCCGCCGCCCGCGCGGTGTGCTTGGCGCCGAAGAGTTCCAGCTGTTCGGGGGTCGGGCCGACGAAGACGATCCCGGCCTCCGTGCAGCGCCGGGCGAAGTCGGCGTCCTCGGACAGGAATCCGTAGCCGGGGTGGACCGCGCCCGCGCCGGTGTCCTTGGCCGCCTTGAGGACCAGGTCGGCGTCGAGGTACGACTCCTTCGCGGGCGCCGGGCCGAGCCGTACCGCCTCGTCGGCGAGGCGTACGTGCGGGGCCGAGCGGTCGGGGTCGGAGTAGACGGCGACCGTGCGCAGGCCCAGTTCGCGGGCGGTGCGGATGATGCGGACGGCGATCTCGCCCCGGTTGGCGATCAGCAGCTTGTCGAAGGAGGTCATTCCGCGGCCCCGGTGATCGTCATCTGCACGGCCGTCGGGTCGAAGCCGTTGCAGGGGTTGTTGATCTGGGGGCAGTTGGAGACCAGGACGAGGACGTCGCGCTCGGCGCGCAGGCTCAGCTTCCGGCCCGGGGCCGAGAGGCCGTCGACGATGCCGAGGGTGCCGTCCTTCTCGACCGGCACGTTCATGTACCAGTTGATGTTGGAGACCAGGTCGCGCTTGCCGAGGCCGTGCCGGGCGCCCTCGGCGAGGAAGTTGTCCACGCAGGCGTGCTGCGACCAGGTGTGGTGGCCGTAGCGCAGGGTGTTGGACTCCTTGGAGCAGGCGCCGCCGACCGTGTCGTGCCGGCCGACCTCGTCGGCGGTCACCGTCATCAGCGGGGTGTGCTCGTTGGAGAGCAGCACGCTGCCGGTGGTGAGGAAGATGTTGCCCTGGGCGTGGACGGTGTCGGGCGCGCTGTAGCGGACCGAGGTGTCGTGGGCGTCGTAGACGAGGAAGTCGACGGCCTGGTTGCCGTGCAGGTCGGTGATGGTGAGGGTGTCGCCCGCGGGGATCACCGCGGACCAGGCGGCGCGGGCCGGGACGACGGCGGTCTGCGTGCTCGTGCTCATGCGAGCCCCCTGGCGGCGAGGAATTCGGCGGTGTTGAGGAAGGCGCGGCGGCCTTCGGGGGTGGCGTCCCAGAGCGCGGAGCCGGGCGGGGTGGGCGCCGCGCGCCAGGCCAGCACCTCCAGGGGGGTGCTGACGTAGTCGGGGCGCGGGTCGGCCGGGTGCGGGACGTTCGCGATCAGTACGGTCACGTCCTGCTCGGTGCGGAGCGTGACGCTGCCGCCGGGGCCGGACGGGCCGGTGAAGTCCAGCGAGCCGTCTTCGCGCACCTCCACGCCCTGGAAGAACGACAGGGACGGCGGCAGGTCGCGTGGTTCCAGGCCGTTCTTGGCCGCCGCCAGCTTGAACAGCTCGCGGCCCGCGGGTGAGGGCGACTGCGGGGTACCGTCGCCGTACCGCTCGGTGTTGCGGGCCAGGGTGGAGGTGCCGCACAGCGCGTCGTGCCGGCCGGAGGTGTCGGCGACGACGGAGGCGAGGACCCGGCCCTGGTCGGAGAGGAGCAGGACGCCCTCGCCGAGGTAGGCGTTCCACTGGACCTTGACGGTGTCGGCGACGTTCAGCCGCTCCCAGGGGCGGCCGTCAGCGTACAGCAGGAGGTGCGCGCAGGCGTCGCCGGCCGGGTCGGTCAGGCGCAGTTCGGTGCCGCGGGCCAGGACGCGGTGCGTGTAGTTGCCGCCCGCCACCGTCTCGGCCCACACCAGGTGGCCCGCCTCGCAGGGCGGGTCCGGCCAGTCGGCGGCCGGTACGACGGGCATGGCCTCGGCGCGGGTGCCCTCCTGGGCGCGGGCGTGGGCGCGGGCTCCGTACGTGGTCGCTGTCGCCATCGCTGACCTCCGGCTCCTTGGACTGGGGGATTTCTGTCGCTCGACAGAAATTAGGGGCGGGCCGGGTCGGCGGCGTTGCCGCGGCGTAACGGCCCGGTTGCCGACGGCTCACCGGGGGCGGCGGCCGGCCGGGGTGCGGCGTCGGCGTGATCGCCGTACGGCGTCGTGTGCGAGGATCGAACGCATGGGGACGAGCAGTGGCCGCCGGGTCGGCCGGCCGCGGGCCGCGCAGCGACCGGACAGCGGTCTCGAACCGCGGGCCGAACTGCTGGCGGCGGCGGCCGAGTTGTTCACCACCCGCGGCTACGCGGCCACCACCACCCGGGCCGTCGCCGAGCGGGCGGGCATGCGGCAGGCGTCGATGTACCACTACGTCTCCGGCAAGGAGGAACTCCTCGCCGAGCTCCTCGAGTCCACCGTCACGCCCTCCCTGGCCTGCGCGCGGGAACTGCTCGCGGACGACGTGACCCCGGCCGAGGAACGGCTGCGGGTCCTGTGCCGGGCCGACGTGGAGCTGCTGTGCGCCGGACCGCACAACCTCGGCGCGCTCTACCTGCTGCCCGAGGTGCACGCGGAGCGGTTCGCCGGGTTCCATGCCGTACGCGCCGAGCTCAAGGACGCCTACCGGCAGCTGATCGCCGGCACGGCGGCCGGCGGGGCGCTGGCCAAGGGGGAGCTGGAGCTGCGGACCGATCTCGTCTTCGGGCTGATCGAGGGCGTCATCCTCGTCCACCGCTCCGAACCGGAGCGCCCCGCCCACGAGTTCGCCCGCGCCACGGCCGAGGCCGCGCTGCGGATCGTGGGGGTCTGAGGAGCCTCGCGGGGACGGCGGAGGTTTCGCTCCGAAGGCGCCTTTCACTCGTCACGGTGAGTCACTTTCGTATGCCTGTACGCCGTAACAGGTAGTGTTCGAATGAATGCCCTCCGTGCAAAACGACCGAGGGTACTCCAGTGCTTCGGGCATTTTCAGGTGCTTGCCGAATATGACACGGCGTTGATCCGGTCGGACTAAGCTCGCCCGCGGCGCACCGAGTTGAGGTGAATTCGTGCGCCTGTTCCCAAACATACGGAAGATCCAGACTGCTCCATGAACCTTCCCCCCACGAGCTCCCCCGACACCCAGCCGATTCGTCTCAGAAGGCATACATGGTGAGTGTGCAATCGCCTCCCGATGGCCGTGAACTTTCCCTGGCGCGCGTGCTGTTGCTGCCCGCCATACTGATGGCCGCGGCGACCGTCGCCGCCGTCGTCCTGGTGGCGGGGTCCGCCCGGATCGCCGTCGGCGTGTGCGGGGCCGTCGGCATGCTGCTGGTGCTCGCGACGGCGGCGGAAGCGGTGCGCCGCGGCCGCAGGCTCCAGGACGCCCGTGCCGAGCACGACCGTCACCGCGCGTATCTGGAACGGCGCCTCACCGCGAGCGAGGAAGAGATCGAGCACCTCGGCCGGGAGGTCTTCCCGACCGCGCTCTACCGGCTGAAGGCCGGCGAGTCACCCAAAGAGGTGGTGCGCCAGCTCTTCGACGTCGACCCGCGGATGCGCCACGCCCCCGAGTCGCAGCGCCGGCTGATCCGCATCATGCTCGACATCGTCGACGAGGAGGACCTCCAGCGCGACTCCCTGGAGCGCTCCTTCGTCAGCGTCGCCCGGCGCGTCCAGGCCATCGTCCACCAGCAGGCCCACGAACTGCGGGAGATGGAGGAGGACCACGGCCGCAACCCCGAGGTCTTCGACGACCTGCTGCGCATCGACCACGGCACCGCGCTGATCGGACGCCTGGCCGACTCGGTCTCCGTGCTCGGCGGCGGCCGGCCGGGCCGCCAGTGGCCCAACCCCGTCGCCCTCTACAGCGTGCTGCGCGGCGCCATGTCCCGGATCCTGGAGTACCGGCGCATCGAGCTGCACTCCATCTGCCAGGTCAACATCAAGGGCACCTCCGTCGAGCCGGTCATCCACGCGGCCGCCGAACTCCTCGACAACGCCACCCGCTACTCGCCGCCCTCCACCAAGGTGCACGTCACCGCCGTCGAGGTGCAGTCCGGCGTGTGCATCGAGATCGAGGACGCCGGCGTCACCCTCAACGAGGAGGCCCGCGACCGCCTGGAGGGCCTGCTGGAGAAGGCCAAGCAGGGCAAGGACATCCAGGTCCTCGGCGAGAACCCGCGCCTCGGCCTCTCGGTCGTCGGCCGCCTGTGCAAGACGTACAACATGGACGTCTCGCTGCGCGCCTCCGCGTACGGCGGGGTCCGGGCCGTCCTCATCGTGCCCAGCGACATGATGACCACCGACCCCGCCCCCGGCATCGCCCACGGCATCGGCGCCACCGGCATCCCCAAGCCCGAACTCGGCGCCCTCGAAGGCCCCAAGCGCCCGCCCAAGCGGCGCCGGCCCACCAGCCCCCGCATCCCCGCCGGGATCTCCATGGAGGACGACGTCCCCGAGGTCACCGAATGGACGGCGGGCGGTCTGCCGCAGCGGCGCAGCCGGATGAAGACGCCGCTCAGCCAGCGGATCGCCGAGCAGGCCGCCATCGAGCGCGCCGAACGCGAGGGCAACCCGACCATCTGGTCGCAGCACAAGGAGCCCGAACCCGAGCCGGAGCCCGAGCGCCGCGAGCCCGGCCTCTGGGTCGATGCCTTCTGGGAGGGGCTCAAGAAGAACAACCCGGGTGTCCACCCCACCGACTTCACCCGGAACCCCACCAAGTACCTGCATCTGATCAACGATCCGGCCGGCACCGAGGCCGACGACGAGGGGGACCTCAAGTGATCCAGCAGCGAGGCAACTTCGACTGGATGCTCAAGCAACTCGCCGACGGCGTACCGGGCGTCGAGATGATCGTCGTGCTCTCCGCCGACGGCCTGCGCATCGCCCGGCACGGCGGTGACCCCGACGCGGCCGACCGGCTCGCCGCGGCCTGCGCGGGCGTGCAGAGCCTGGCCGGCGCCGTCGCCCAGGAACTCCCCATCAGCAACGGCGACATGAACCTCGTCCTGATCGAGATCGACAGAGGCTACTTCTACCTCATGTCCGCCGGCGCCAACGCCTACCTCGCCGTGCTCGCCGACGTCACCTGCGAACCCGGCCGGATGAGCGAGATGATGCGCGACCTCGTCGTCCGCATCGGCGCCCACCTCACCAGTCCGCCCCGGCGGAACGGGCAGACCGTATGACTCCTCCGCAACGCAAACGGCGCCAACCCAGGCCGGAACTCGCTCCACCCCGAGTCCCGTCCGCGCCGCCGGCCCCCGAGAACGGCGGCGAGGACGAGGACAACAAGAACCCCGAACGGCTCTACGTCATCAGCGGTGCCGACGGCGCGCGGGCCGAACTCGACCTGGTCACCTTAATCGTGGCGCGCGCCGCCGCACCGCCCTCCGTCACCCCGGAGCAGGCGGCGCTGCTCCGGCTCTGTCTCGCCCCGCTCTCCGTGGCCGAGCTCTCGGCCTACCTCAACCTGCCGTTCAGCGCGATGACGGCACTGATCACCGAGCTGATCACGGCCGAACTGGTGCAGGCGCGCGCCCCGATCGTCCGCCAGGCGCTCCCCGACCGTTCACTTCTCGAAGCGGTGATGCATGGACTTCAAAAGCTCTGACACGATCCCCGGCCCCCGCACCGAGGACCATCTCCCGCACTCCGCGCAGGCCGCGGTGAAGATCGTGATCGTGGGCGGCTTCGGGGTCGGCAAGACCACCATGGTCGGTTCCGTCAGCGAGATCAGACCGCTGACCACCGAGGAGACCATGACCCAGGCCGGTATCGGGGTCGACGACAACTACGGCTCCGACTCCAAGACCGCCACCACCGTGGCCATGGACTTCGGCCGCATCAGCATCACCGACCAGCTGGTCCTCTACCTCTTCGGCACCCCCGGCCAGGAACGCTTCTGGTTCCTGTGGAACGGCCTGTTCGAAGGTGCCCTCGGTGCGGTCGTCCTCATCGACACCCGGCGCCTGGAGGTCAGCTTCGACGTGATGGGACGCCTGGAGGAGCGCGGCGTGCCGTTCGTCGTCGCCGTCAACTCCTTCCCGGACGCGCCCCGTTATCCCGTCGAGGAACTGCGCACCGCGCTGGACCTGCCCCCCGACGTCCCCATCATCGAGTGCGACGCCCGCCGCCGGGCCTCCAGCCGCGACGTCCTGATGACCCTGATGCGCTTCCTGCACTCGCTCGCCATGTCCGGCGCGCTCACCTGACACCCGGGCTCCCCCAGCCTCTGTCGAACTCCTTCGCATTCCTGCGCATTCCTACGCAGTCCTTCGAACTCTTTCGGATCTCCTCGGAGCGATCACTGTGACGCCTGAATCCCCCTTCCAGGCCGGCGCCAGCACGGACCCGGTCCCGCCGCCCGGCTGTCCCGCGCACGACCGCGGCCCCGGCGGACTGCAGCGGCTCTACGGCGCCGACGCGGACCACCTGGGCGAGCTGTACGAGAAGCTGCGCGAGGAACACGGTGCCGTGGCGCCCGTCCTGCTCCACGACGACGTGCCGATCTGGGTGGTCCTCGGGCTCACCGAGAACCTCCAGATGGTCCGCACCCCCGCCGTCTTCACCCGGGACAGCCGCATCTGGACCCCGCTGCGCGAGGGCATGGTCAAGCCCGACCACCCGCTCATGCCGCACATCGCCTGGCAGCCGATCTGCTCGCACGCCGAGGGCGACGAACACCTGCGGCTGCGGGCCGCGGTCCAGGGCGCCATGACCACCATCGACCACCGCAGCATCCGCCGCCTCATCGGCCGCTACACCCAGCTGCTGGTCAACGAGTTCTGCGAGAAGGGCCGCGCCGAACTGGTCTCCCAGTACTCCGAGCACCTGCCGATGGCGGTCATGTGCGAACTCCTCGGCATGCCAGAGGAGTACAACGACCGGATCGTGGAGGCCACCCGGGACGCGCTCAAGGGCACCGAGACCGCGATCGCCAGCAACGAGTACGTCATGGGCGCCCTGACCCGGCTCACCGCCCGCCGCCGGGCCCGCCCCGAGGACGACTTCGCCAGCCACCTCGTCAACCACCCGGCCGGACTCAACGACGACGAGGTCGCCCAGCACCTGCGGGTCGTCCTCTACGCCGCTTACGAGACCACCGCCAACCTCCTCGCCAACGCGCTGCGCATGGTCCTCACCGAGCCCGGCTTCCGCGCCCAGCTCAACGGCGGTCAGATGACCGTGCCGGAGGCGATCGAGCAGTCCCTGTGGGACGAGCCGCCCTTCAGTACCGTCTTCGCCTACTTCGCCAAGCAGGACACGGAACTCGGCGGCCAGCGCATCCGCAAGGGCGACGGACTGCTCTACGCGCCCGCGCCGGGCAACGTCGACCCGCGCGTCCGCCCCGACCTGAAGGCCAACATGCAGGGCAACCGCTCCCACCTCGCCTTCGGTGGCGGCCCGCACGAATGCCCCGGCCAGGACATCGGCCGTGCCATCGCCGACGTCGGCGTCGACCAGCTGCTGACCCGGCTCTCCGACATCCAGCTGGACTGCGAGGAGGAGGAGCTGCGCTGGCGCGCGTCGATCGCCTCCCGGCACCTGGTGGAACTGCCGGTGCGCTTCGACCCCAAGCCGAAGCAGGACGTCACCCTGATGCCGAGCCCGGCCCTCGTCCCTCCGCAGCGCACCGACTGGCAGGTCGGCATCCCCCGCCCGGCAGCACCGGAACCGATCCCCGCCCCTGTCCCCGCCCCCGAGCCCCAGCCGGCGCCGGTGGCCGTGTCCGCCTCCGAACCCGCCAGGCCCCGCGGCGTCTGGCCCAGGCTGCGCCGCTGGTGGCTGGGCCGCTAACGGACCCGGTCACCGGCCCACGCCTGGTACGACTCCCAGGCCTGCAGCGTCCGCCCGCTGCACAGCCGGTGCTCCACCCCCGTGACCGGATCGGTGAACTCAAGCCGCCGCGCCAGCAGTTGCAGCGGCCGCCGGAAGTCACCGTCCGGCACGGGGCCGGCCACGACCGGATACAGCGGATCGCCGAGGATCGGCACACCCAGCGCGCTCATGTGGACGCGCAGTTGATGGGTCTGGCCGGTGCGCGGGGTGAGCCGGTACCGCCCCAGGTCACCTCTGCGTTCGACCAGCTCGACGACCGTCTCGGCGTTGGGCTCCCCCTCGATCTCCCGTGCCGCCGGTACCCCGCGCTCCTTGAGGATCCGGCTGCGCACGGTCCGGGAAACGGCGAGCGAGGGGTCGTACGGCGCGATCGCCTCGTACTCCTTGCGCACCCGGCGCTCGCTGAACAGCGTCTGATACGCCCCCCGTTCCTCGGGCCGCACGGTGAACAGCACGAGCCCGGCCGTGAGCCGGTCCAGCCGGTGCGCCGCCCCCAGCGCGGGAATCCCCAGCTCCCGCCGCAACCGGGCCAGCGCGGTCTCGGTGACGTGACTGCCGCGGGGGGTGGTGGCGAGGAAGTGCGGCTTGTCCGCGACGACGAGGTGATCGTCCCGGTGGACGACTTCGAGGGGGAAGGGGACGGCGACCTCGGCGGGCAGGTCGCGGTGGAACCAGAGGTAGCGGCCGGGGGAGTAGGGGGCGTGGGCGGCGACGGGGTGTCCGTCGGCGCCCACGACGAGCCCTGAGTCCAGCATCGCGGCGACTTCGCCGGGGGCGGCTCCGGAGAGCCGTTCGATCAGATAGTCACCGACCGTGGCCCAGCCGTCGGAGAAGGGCAACCGGACCCGCACGGGGTCCACCCCCTGGCGCTGGGGGAGGGGAGAGGGTGGGGCTGCGGTCTTGCGTCTCATTTGCAGCCAAGGCTACGGGGACGCGCCCCGTCAGGGGCGCGGGGCTCTGTCGATATGCGGCTCCGCCGCGTGGGCGCGACCAGCCCCCGCCCGCCCGCACCCGACGACTACGCCACAGCCTCCGGCACGGCGACCGCGCTGCTGGACTCCGTCCGGGTAAGTCGCCAGACCGCACCCACCACAACCGTCACCGTCAAGAACAACACGGTGAACCACCGGAAGTACCAGTGCCCCCCACTGGGGTCGTACACGGCCCCCCGAGGCCACGCCAGATTCACGGTCATCGCAAGCCCGTACAGCAGCGCGACCACGTTCACCGGCACCCCCCACCGCCCCAGCGAGAACAGCGGCGCCCCGGTCTCGTCCGCCCCCTCGGCCCGGAACTCCCCGCGCAGCCGCCGCACCAGCAGCGGCCCGGTCACCATCGCGTACGCGAGGTACAGCATCACGATGCACGTGGTCCCGATCGCCAGGAACGCGTCCGGCGACGCGAAGTTGAGCAACAGCAGTACGGCGGCCAGCACCCCCACCACCACGGCCGGCGCCCCCGGCATCCCGGTGCGCGGATTCACCCGCGCCAGCCGCTCGGCGAACGGCAGCTGCCCGTCCCGCGCCATGGAGAACAGCATCCGGGAGGCCGCGGTCTGGATCGCCAGCGTCGCCACCGCGATGGCCACCACCACGTCGGCCAGCAGTACCCGGCCCACCCCGTCGCCGAGGCTGCTGGTGAGGACGTAGCTGAGCCCGTCGACCCCGAGGTGCCCGTCGGTCAGGCTGGGCGCGGCCAGCAGGCCGCCCAGGATGACCAGGCCGCCGAGCAGGCCCGCGGCGGTCAGCGCCGTGAGGATCGTGCGCGGCGCCGTGCGCCGCGGGTGGTGGGTCTCCTCGCTCATCTCGCCCGCGCTGTCGAAGCCGATCATCACGTAGGCGGCCGTGAACGAGCCGACCAGGAGGGCGCCCAGCAGACCGCCCTCGGCGGCCGTACCGGTGTGGAACGTGATGCCGGGGGAGCGCTTGGAGTGGGTGAGCAGCAGGACGATGATCAGTACCGCGCCGATGATCTCGGCGGTCACCCCGACCCGGTTGATCACGGACATCACCCGGTTGTCCATGATGTTCACGAGGGTGGTGAGCACCAGCAGGACGACGCCCAGCACGGCTGCGTTGGCGGCCCCGTCGGCCGAGGTCACCGCGGTGTCCGTGCCGATCAGCTGGAAGCCGGACCACAGCGCGGGCAGCACCATCTGGAGGGCGAGTGCGGCCGCCGCGACCACCACGACCTGCCCGATCACCATGATCCAGCCGGCGAACCAGCCGAAGGACGGGTTCGACAGGCGGGAGGACCACTGGTAGATGGCGCCGGAGATCGGGTAGCGGCCGGCCAGTTCGGCGAAGCACGCGGCCACCAGCAACTGGCCGACCAGGACGGCCGGCCAGGCCCAGAAGAAGACCGGGCCGCCGAAGGCGTACCCGAAGGCGAAGAACTGGAAGACGGTCGTCAGTACGGAGATGAAGGAGAACCCGGCGGCGAACGAGGCGTACCGGCCGAGGCTGCGATGCAGCTCCTGGCGGTAGCCGAACTCCTCCAGGGAGCGGTCGTCGGACTCCCTCAGGGAGTGGTCGTCGATGGTCGTCACGGCGGTACCTGCCTGTCAGGCCGATTTCCTGTCGGGCGACAGAAATTAGGGACGCGCTGTTTCGAAGGCGTCACACGGGCGTGTCCGGGGCGGTCCCAAGTCCTCACGTCCTTGCGTGATCGCTCCAGACGCGATACATCGTGTGTATTGACGTACGCCATGGGGACGCGATATGTTCGGCCACGGATATTCGGAAGCGGGGTGGTCGGCATGGCGGTGAAGCGGCGCAAGCTCAGCAATCCTCTGGCCCTCGTCGTGCTGACGACCCTCCTGCAGGGTCCGATGCACCCGTACGAGATCGCCCAGACCATGCGCCGTCAGGGCAAGGACACCAGCACCCGGATCAACTACGGCTCGCTCTACACGGTCATGCAGAACCTGGAGAAGCACGGCTTCGTCGAGGTGGCCGACGTGGAGCGGCAGGGCAACCGCCCGGAGCGCACGGTCTACGGCATCACCGACGCCGGGCGCGAGGAGATGATCCACTGGCTGTCCGACCTGATGGCCGTCCCGGTGAAGGAGTACCCGATCTTCGAGACGGCGCTCTCGTTGATGGGCGCCCTGCCGCCCGACGAGGTCGAGCGTCTGCTGGAGGACCGGCTCAGCACCCTGGAGGTCGAGGTCACCGGCGGCCGGGCCGTGCTGGAGAAGCTGCACGAGACACTGCCCCGACTGTTCGTCGTCGAGGTCGAATACCACCTGCACATGCTGGAAGCGCAGACCGAATGGGTCCGCGGCTTCGTGCGGGAGATGCAGGACGGTTCGCTGCCGGGCGTCGAGGAATGGCGCCGGTACCACGAGACCGGCGAAGTCCCGCCGGAGTTCACGGAGGCGGACCGGTAACAGAAACAGACCCCGGCGGAGCTGTTGCAGCAGCCCCGCCAGGGTCTCGAACCCCGAGCTGAACCCGCCGAGAGGCAGATCCGGGCGATCGAGGTGCGGCACACCCAGGATAGCCCGGTGCTCCTCAGGCGGATCAGCTGTCATCCGCTCATTCAGGAGAGCCCTGTCATGAACACCCGTGCGCCCGCAGTGCAGGCGCGCCAGCTGATCAAGACCTATCCCAACGACGTCACCGCGCTCAACGGCATGGACGTCACCGTCGAACCCGGCACCGTCTTCGGGCTCCTCGGGCCCAACGGCGCCGGCAAGTCCACCACTGTCAAGATCCTCACCACCCTGGCCCGCCCCGACTCCGGCACCGCCACCGTGGCCGGGCACGACGTGCTGCGCCACCCGGACCGGGTGCGCCGCGCGATCGGCGTGGTCGCCCAGAACTCCGGGGCCGACCCCGTCGCCACCGGGCGGGAGAACCTCCAGCTCCAGGGCAGGCTCTACGGCCTGCGCGGGGCCGCGCTGGACCGCCGGGTCGACGAGCTGCTGGACCGCTTCACCCTCACCGACGCCGCGGGCCGCCAGGTCAAGGGCTACTCCGGCGGCATGCGGCGCCGGCTCGACGTGGCCCTCGGCCTGGTCCACCGCCCCGAGGTGCTTTTCCTCGACGAGCCCACCACCGGTCTCGACCCCGAGGCGCGCACCGCGATGTGGGACGAGATCGGCCGGCTGGCCGGTCAGGAGGGCCTGACCATCCTGCTCACCACGCACTACCTGGAGGAGGCCGACCGGCTCGCCGAGCGGATCGCGATCGTCGACCGCGGCCGGGTCGTGGTCGAGGGCGCCCCGGACTCCCTCAAGGGCGAACTGCGCGGCGACGCCGTCCACGTGGAGCTGCGCGAGGCGCCCGGGGAAGCCGGCCGCACCCTGCTCACCGGCGCGCTGACCGGACTGCCGGGCGTGCGCGAGGCGCTGTTCGACGGGCGCCGGATCAGCGCCCGCGCCGACGACGGCGCGGCCGCGATGCCGGCGCTGCTGGCCGCCCTGGAGCGAGCCGGGGTGACCGTGGTCGCCGCGACCGTCGCCCGGCCCTCCCTCGACGACGTCTACCTGCGCTACGCCGGCCGTCGTTACGCCGACGCCGACACCGCCGGCTCCGGCTCCCTCGCCCTGGCCGGAGGTGCCCGATGAGCAACGCCGTCTCCCAGACCTGGTACATGACCCAGCGTCAGCTCGTGGTGTTCGCCCGGCAGCCCGCGTTCGCCGTCATCACCCTGATCCAGCCGGTGATCTGGCTGTTCCTGTTCGGCAACCTCTTCAGGAAGGTCGTCGAGCTGGGCGGCTTCGGCACCACCTCCTACCTCGACTACCTGGTGCCGGGCGTGGTCGTGATGAGCGCCCTCAGCTCCAACATGTGGGCGGGCATGGGCACTCTGGAGGAGATCCAGCGCGGCACCCTCAACCGCTTCCTGACCACACCGGTCAGCAGGGCCGCGCTGATGAACGGCAACGTGGTGAACAACGGCCTGGTCACCGCCGGCCAGTCGCTGATCATCGTGCTGCTCGGCCTGCTGGGCGGCGCCGACTACCCGGGCGGGATCGGCGGCGTGGCCGTCCTGCTGGTCTCCGCGGTACTGCTCGGCACGATCTTCGGGGCGCTGTCCAACGCGCTCGGCATGCTGGTGCGCGAGCGGGAGTCGATCATCGGGATCAACACCTTCCTGCTGCTCCCGCTGACCTTCCTGTCCAGCGCCTTCATGGCACCGTCCCAGATGCCCGGCTGGATGCGGCACATCGCCGACTTCAACCCGCTCAACTGGGCGATGGTGGCGAGCCGTTCGGCGCTGTCGGCGGACCCCGACTGGGGGGCGGTGCTCGGCCGCGGCGGGGCGCTGCTGGCGCTGGCGGTGGCGGCCGTGTGGCTGTCGATCAGGACATTCAGGTCGTACCAGCGGTCGGTGTGACCGGCACGCGGAACCGGCGGCCGGTGTGACCGGCAACGGGTGGCGGCACCTTCTCGTGAGGTGCCGCCAGTCGGCTCACGCGGCGGCGGCGTCGCCCTCCTGCTCCTCCTCGATCCGGGCGTTCCACTCCCGCTTGGAGGCCTGCCAGCCGTCCTCGTTGTGCCCGAGACGCCAGTAGCCGGAGATCGACAGGTCCTCGCGCGGGATCTGGCGCTCCACCCGCAGCAGCGCCCGCAGTTCCTTCACGAAGCTCGCCTCGCCGTGCACGAAGGCGTGCACCCGGCCCTCCGGGAAGTCCAGCGACCGTACGGCGGCGACCAGGGCCTCGCCGACCGGCCGTCCGCCCCGGTGCAGCCAGACGACCTCCACGTCGGAGTCGATCTTCTGCTCCTCCTCGGGGCTGGCGACCTCGACGAAGGCGAAGGCCTTCGCCCCGGCCGGCAGGGACTCCAGAGCACGGGCGATCGCGGGCAGCGCGCTCTCGTCACCGGCGAGCAGATGCCAGTCGGCCTCCGTGTCGGGGGCGTAGGCACCGCCGGGGCCCATGAAGCGCACGGTCTCGCCGGGTTGGACACGGCAGGCCCACGGCCCGGCCAGGCCCTCGTCGCCGTGCACCACGAAGTCCAGGGTCAGCTCCCGGTGTTCGGGATTCCAGGAGCGCACGGTGTAGGTCCGGGTCACCGGCCAGTGCTCACGGGGGAACTCGGCCCTGATCCGCTCCAGGTCGAAGGGCTCCGGATAGGTGACGCCCGCCGGCCCGAAGAGGAGTTTCACGTAGTGATCGGTGCAGGTGTCCGCGGCGAAACCGGCCAGCCCGTCACCGCCGAGGACCACGCGCTGCATGTGCGGGCTCAGCCGCTCGGTGCGCACCACCTGAGCGGAATGGGGCTTGCGCGGCTTACGTCCCGGGCGCTCTGCCATGACCGACCTCCCTGCTCAATGGTTAGGTTTACCTAAGTTAGCACCTCTTTCCCAGTGAACACCTCTTCCATGAACACTTCATGAGCGGCCTTTGCCGGAACAATTCCTCCGGGGATGCCCGCGGGGATGCCCGCGGGGATGCCCTCGGGGGGAGGCGTGGTCAGGCTTCCAGTGTCGCCAGCAGGCGGTTCAGTGAGCCACCCAGGCCCCAGCGGGCGGCGAGGGCGTCCAGGCGCGCCGGGGCCCGCGGGGACTTCGGCAGCGCCGTGTCGACCTCCGGCAGCGGTACGTCACCGGCGACCCGGACCACCTTCGGCGCCACGGCGACGTACGGCCGGGCCTCGTCCAGCCGCTTGCGCTGCGACGGCGTGAGCTTCGCCTTCGGATCGTCGACCGCAGCCATGATCCCGGCCAGGTCGCCGAACTCGGCGAGGAGCTTCGCGGCCGTCTTCTCGCCGATGCCGGGCACCCCGGGCAGCCCGTCGCTCGGGTCGCCGCGCAGCAGCGCCAGGTCGGCGTACCCGCCTCCGTCCACCCCGTACTTCTCGCGCAGCCACGCCTCGTCCGTCGTCTGCAGCGTGCCGACACCCTTCAGCGGGTACAGCACCCGCACCCCGCGCGCGTCGTCCACCAGCTGGTAGAGGTCGCGGTCGCCGGTGACGATGTCCACCGGGCCCGCCGCGCGTGCGGTGAAGGTGCCGATCACGTCGTCGGCCTCGTACCCGGCGACTCCGACCCGGGCGATGCCGAGCGCGTCCAGTACCTCCTCGATGACCGGCACCTGCGGGGAGAGGGTGTCCGGCACCTCCTCCTCGTCCGGTCCCGTCTCGCGCTCCTCGGCGACCCGGTGCGCCTTGTACGAGGGGATGAGGTCGACCCGCCACTGCGGCCGCCAGTCCGCGTCCATGCAGGCCACCAGCAGGTCCGGCCGGTGGTCCTTGACCAGCCGGTCGATGAAGTCCAGCAGCCCGCGCACGGCGTTCACCGGCGTGCCGTCCGGCGCCTTCACGGAGTCCGGGACGCCGAAGTAGGCGCGGAAGTACAGCGAGGCGGTGTCGAGAAGCATCAGTCGTGCGGTCACGCCAGGCATCATGCCGTACGGCACCGACAGCGACCGTCCGGTGCGGCGGCCCTCGTCCACGAAAAGGATCCGGCCAACCACATAGCGCTACGGCACTGCCCAAGCCTTTCCGTCCTGCCGCCGGATCGGCCGACCGTGCGTTCGACGCGCCGCCACCCCGTCCACGCGCGCCGAGGTCACCCCCCGACCTCGTCGGGGTATCCCGAGGCACCGTGGAGCGGGCCGCAACTCCGGTGCACCCCGCGGGACTTGCTCGTCCGGCGGACGCGCCCGGAGCACCGCGCCGAACAGGCACTCCTCGACCGGGGCGCCGCCGGGAACATCGGCGACCGCTCGCGCATTGAGCCCTTGGGGTGTCCCCGCGTCCTGACAGGGCGCGTACCCCCGGCGGCAGCCGCGCCTTCGCCGGTCCGTCGGCCGCACTGCTGACCGATCCGACGGCCGTCCGGCCCGCCCGGTCAGCGTGTTCATTCCGGAGGAGGAGCCCGCGCCCGGTGAGTCCGGCGGGCTCGTGCACTGGCGCGAACTGTGAGGGTCGCACTCACCGGACGTGACAGGGATGTGACGGCCGCCTGAAACGGTTTGCCGAACATGCGTAGGGTGCAGAGAACCCATCAGGAGGGGTCCGGTCCAAGCCGGGCACCCGGAGGACGGAACGACGAGCGAAGGAGGGAGCCGGAGCGATGGGCGACCACAAAGACCAGCAGCCCGTGCGGGTGGGCGCGGCAGTCCGGCGGCGCCGCCGTGCGCTGGAGCTCACCCTCGCCGTCGTGGCCGAACGCAGCGGCCTGTCGGTGCCCTTCCTGAGCCAGGTCGAGAACGACAGGGCCCGCCCCAGCCGCACCTCCCTGGAGAAGCTCGCCGACGCCCTGCGCACCACGGCCGTCGAACTCCTCGCCGCCGCCGACCCCGCGTGCAGTGTCGACGTCGTGCGCGCCGACGACGCCTCCGGGCCGGACTTCGCGCCCCGGGTACGTTCCCTGGTCCGCGGCCACCACCAGCTGCACGCCTCGGAATTCACCGGCGACCACGAAGCAGGCCGCGAATTCCAGCACCGCAACGACGAGTTGATGTACGTCGCCGACGGCGCCGTGGAGGTCGAGGCCGAGGGCCGCGCCTACCGCCTGGGCCGCGGCGACACCCTCTACCTCACCGGCGGAGTCCGCCACCGCTGGCGCGCGACGGTCCCGGACACCCGGGTCGTCGTGGTCGCGGTGGCGGAACACATCGAGGCAGTCCACGATCGCCAGCGCTGACATCCCCCGTACTGAAGCGCCCCACAAGGGGCGCGGGGAACTGCGCGCGCAACCACAACGGACCGACAGAGGACCACGGCGCGTGGTCTCCCTGGTCCCCTCCCTCACCGAGGCAATCGCAGAAACGCTCCCTGAAGTCCTCGTCGGCGTCACCGACTGGTGCACCCACCCCGCCGGCCTCGACCTCCCCCGCATCGGCGGCACCAAGAACCCCGCCCTCGACCGCGTCCTCGCCCTCACCCCCGACCTGGTGATCGCCAACGAGGAGGAGAACCGCGCCCCCGACCTGGACGCCCTGCGCACCGCCGGCGTGGAGGTCCTGGTCACGGAGGTACGGGACGTGCCACAGGCCTTCCGCGAGCTGGCCCGGATGCTGGCCGCGTGCGGGGCGAACGGCCGCCCTCGCTGGCTGGACGAGGCGGAGCAGGCGTGGTCGGCACCGCTGCCCGAGCCCCTTGCCACGGCGGTCGTACCGATCTGGCGGCGGCCGTGGACGGTCCTGGGCAGGGACACCTTCGCGGGTGACGTGCTGGCCAGGCTCGGCGTGCGCAACCTCTTCGGGAACCACCCCGAGCGCTACCCCCGCATCCCGCTCGATGGACTCCGCGACGCGGGCCCCGACCTGGTCGTCCTCCCGGACGAGCCCTACCGCTTCACCGCCGCCGACGGCCCGGAGGCGTTCCCCGGGCTGCCGTGCGCGCTGCTCAGCGGACGGCACCTGACGTGGTATGGACCGTCACTGGCCGAGGCGCCGCGGGTGCTGGGCGAGGCGCTGCGAGCAGCTCTCCGCTGAGCAGCCCGCGTACGGTGCCGGAGGCGGCCGCGAGCCAGCCGGCGACGAGCAGGCCGTACAGCCCCACCGCCAGCCAGTGGTAGCCGGCGAACCCGGTGTGGCGCCCGAGCGCGGCGGCGCCCGTGACGCACGTGCCCACCGGGAAGGTGAAGGCCCACCACGTCATGGCGAACCGCATCCCGTGCCGCCGGGCCCGCACCACGTGCGCGGCCGCCAGCGCCAGCCACAGGAGGGCGAACCCCATGACCGGAACGCCGTACAGCACGGCGAGGAGAGCGAAGCCGGCCGCGTACGGCGCCGGTACGACCCCCGGGGCGAGGTCCGCGAAGGCACCGACCGCCGTCGTGGACTGCCCGAGCGGGCCCAGCACCAGGAAGACCATCGGCGTCAGCGCGAGCGGCAGCGGGCCGCCGGTGACCATCCGGGCGAAGACGAGCGTCAGCATCAGCAGCGTGGCCAGCAGGCTCAGCCCGAAGAGTGCGAAGCAGCCGTAGAGCAGGGCCTCGCGCGGCTGCCCGGGCGGCAGATGCGGGACCAGCTGCGGGCCCACCGCGGCCGACACCATCGGCGCCACCAGCGGCAGCAGCCAGGCCGGCGAGGCCTGACCGGGCTCGACCCGGTGCCGTACGGCCAGCAGGTACGGCACGGCGACGGCGGCCACGAGTCCCACGGCGGTACCGGCGACGAACAGCACGGAGTCGAGCGCGACGGCGGCCGGCTCACCGATCCAGTCCTGCCCGAGGGCGAGGGCACCGGCGCCGACGGCGAGCAGCGCCATCGCCAGGCAGCCGTAGAAGGGGGCGACCGCGGGGTCGCGAAGGCCGGCGAGGGCCTGGTCGCGGTGGTGGGCCCAGTGCAGGGCACGGGCGACCAGCAGGACCAGGAGCTGCAGCAGGGACAGCGCCCAGACGCCGGTGAGGAGCTCGCGCGGGCCGTCGGTGCCGAGCGCGGCGCCGCCGAGGGCGAGGGCCGCGGTGCCCATGACGGACGCGTACCAGTTGGGGCCGAGATGCCGGACTGCGGTGACCATGGCTCCACGGTCCCGCCGCTTCGGGACCGCGACCAGGGAGTCCGCTTCTATGGGGACATAAGCTGGTCTTATGAGCGAGACGGAGGAACGGTCGGGCGGCGGCACACTGGCGCACCGGGTGCCGGACCTCGGCGCGCTGGAGCTGCTGCTGGCGGTGGCGCGGCTGGGCAGCCTGGGGGCGGCCGCGCGGGAGGTCGGCATCACCCAGCCGGCGGCCAGTAGCCGCATCCGGTCCATGGAGCGGCAGCTGGGCGTGGCCCTGGTCGACCGCTCACCGCGCGGCTCCCGGCTCACCGACGCGGGGGCGCTGGTGACCGACTGGGCGCGGCGGGTGGTGGAGGCGGCGGAGGCCTTCGACGCGGGGACCCAGGCGCTCCGGGACCGGCGGGACTCGCGGCTGCGGGTCGCGGCGAGCATGACCATCGCCGAGTACCTGCTCCCCGGCTGGCTGCTCGCGCTGCGCGCCCAGCGCCCCGACACGGCGGTGTCCCTGCTCGCCGGCAACTCGGCGGCGGTGGCGGAACGGCTGCTCGCGGACGAGGCGGACCTCGGCTTCGTGGAGGGCCTGACGGTCCCGCACGGCCTGGACTCGGCGGTGATAGCCCACGACCGGCTGATCGTCGTGGTCGCCCCCGCCCACCCCTGGGCCCGCCGCCGGCGCCCGCTCGCCGCGGCGGAACTGGCGGCGACCCCGCTGATCCTGCGCGAACGCGGCTCCGGCACCCGCCAGGTCCTCGACGTCGCGCTGGGCGGCCTGGCCCGCCCGCTGATCGAACTGTCCTCGACCACGGCGGTGAAGGCGTCGGCGGTCAGCGGCGCGGGCCCCGCGGTCCTCAGCGAACTGGCGGTGGGCGAGGAGCTGTCGATGCGGCGGCTGGTCAGCATCCCGCTGGAGGGCATCGCCCTCCGCCGCGACCTACGAGCCGTCTGGCCGACCGGCCACCGCCCGACCGGCCCGGCCCGCGACCTGCTGACCCTGACCCGCACCTGACCCCCAGGGGGCTCCGCCCCCTGCACCCCCGGTTCCCTTGCCCACCCACCACCAGACTCGCTTTCTCGAGAGGGGGAGCTGGAGAGTGGACCGCAGCCCGTCCGGCGTTTGAGGACGAGGCCGTTCAGGCCGATGCGGGGGGCCGGGGGCGGCAGCCCCCGGGGCGGGCGGTCGAAGGGGGGCCACCCCCTGGGGGACGGGACGGGTAGGGGCGGCGGGGGCGAGAACTCCCCTCAGGACCCCGACGCGGCCGCGACCAGCGCTCGCATCACCCGCAGATCCTCCCCCATCTCCGGATGCCACTGCACCCCGAGGACCCACCCGTGCCCGGCGGGCAGTTCGACCGCCTCGACCGTGCCGTCCGCCGCGTACGCCGACGCCACGAGCCCCGCGCCGAGGCGGTCCACCGCCTGGTGGTGGAAGGTCGGGACCGACGCCTCCTCCGGAACCGTCCCGGCGTACAGGGTGCCGGGGACCGGCTTGACCGGATGGCGGCCGAACACCCCCGGCACCTCCGCATGCCCGTCGATGTGCTGCACCAGCGTGCCGCCCAACGCGACGTTCAGCAGCTGCATGCCCCGGCAGATCCCGAGCAGCGGTACCCCCGCGCCCAGCGCCGCGTCGATCAGGGCCAGCTCCCAGGCGTCCCGGACCCGGGCGGGGCGGCC
The DNA here is from genome assembly GCF_042894765.1 of Streptomyces sp. NPDC001507. NCBI lineage: Bacteria > Bacillati > Actinomycetota > Actinomycetes > Kitasatosporales > Streptomycetaceae > Streptomyces > Streptomyces sp. NPDC001507. The sequence continues at coordinate 282,953 of NZ_JBIAVV010000008.1, read as the reverse complement.
GGTCCGGGGACCGGGCTCGGCGCCGTAACGGACCGGCTCCACGTCCGGGCCGCCCGCGATCACCAGGCCGTCCAGCCGGGCCACCGTCGCCGCCGCATGCTCCGGGGCGTCCGGCGGCAGCATCGCCGCCAGGCCGCCCGCCCGCTGCACCAGGCGCGGGTAGCCGGCCGGCAGCAGGGCCGCCTCCAGCTCCCAGACACCCCAGCGGGCCCCGGCCTCCAGGTACGTGCTCACGCCGATCAGCGGCCGTCCGGTCATGGACCCCTCCCGAGTCACAAAGGTGTGCGCGAATACCTTTATGACATGGGCAGGTCCCGTTACGCCAGAAAGCCCCGCAGCAGCGCCGCCGTCCCCGCGCAGTGCTCCCGCATCATCTCCCGCGCGCCGTCCGCGTCCCCGTCCAGCACCGCCTCCACCAGCGCGATGTGCTGGCGCTGCGAGTGCTCCAGGTTGCGGACCAGGAGCGGGATGCAGTCCAGGAGGTCGTTGACCGTGGCCCGTACCGCCGCGTACTGGGCGGTCAGGGAGGGGGAGCCGCACAGTTCGGCGATCGTGAGGTGGAGCAGGGTGTCGAGGCGGCGGTAGTCGGCCAGCGGTGCCTCGTGGGTGCGGGCCAGCGCCTCGCGGAGGCGGAGCGCCTGCTCGCCGGTCAGGCCGTGCGCCGCGCACAGGCCCGCCGCGCCCACCTCCAGGACCTCCCGGAAGCGCAGCACGTCCTCGATGTCGACCTCGGTGATCCGGCGCCGCAGCTCGTCCTCGCCGCCGGCGTCCGTGCGCGGCAACACGAACGTCCCGCCGTAGCGCCCGCGCCGGGACTCCACCAGCCCCTGGTCCTGGAGCACCTTCAGGACCTCGCGCAGCGTCACCCGGCTGATCCCGAGCCGCTCCGCCAGCACCCGCTCGGCGGGCAGCCGCTCGCCGCCCGGGACCAGGCCCAGCCGGACCACCTGCAGGATCTGCTCCAGCGCCTCCTCGAAGCCGTTGCCCGCCCGCACCGGTCGCAGCACCGGCGTCAACGGGTCGTCGAGGGCGCCGTCCGCGTCCAGCGACATGTGGCCGTACCCCCTTCCCAAGCAATGGTTCTCTTCAATACCTTAGAGCTCCCCGCCCGGCCGCAGCAGCACATCGCCAGTCGAAGGAGCTCCCGTGGCAGACCGCACACCCCCGCTGAGCGTCGAGGAGCTGCACACCCTCGTCGCGAGCGGTGAGATCGACACTGTCGTCCTGGCCTTCCCCGACATGCAAGGGCGGCTGCAGGGCAAGCGGTTCGCCGCCCGGTTCTTCCTCGACGAGGTCCTGCGCCACGGCACCGAGGGCTGCAACTACCTCCTCGCCGTCGACACCGAGATGAACACCGTCGACGGCTACGCCATGTCCTCCTGGGACCGCGGCTACGGCGACTTCGCCATGCACCCGGACCTCTCCACCCTCCGCCGCGTGCCGTGGAACGCGGGCACGGCGATGCTCATCGCCGACCTCGCCTGGAACGACGGCTCCCCGGTCGTCGCCGCGCCCCGGCAGATCCTCCGCCGCCAGCTGGAGCGCCTCGCCGAACTCGGCTACACCGCACAGGTCGGTACGGAGCTGGAGTTCATCGTGTTCAAGGACACCTACGAGGCGGCCTGGGACGCCAACTACCGGGGGCTGACCCCGGTCAACCAGTACAACATCGACTACTCGGTGCTCGGGACCGGCCGGATCGAGCCGCTGCTGCGCCGGATCCGCAACGAGATGGCGGGCGCCGGCCTGACCGTCGAGTCCGCCAAGGGCGAGTGCAACCCCGGGCAGCACGAGATCGCCTTCCGCTACGACGAGGCCCTGGTCACCTGCGACCAGCACGCCATCTACAAGACCGGTGCCAAGGAGATCGCCGCCCAGGAGGGCGTCTCGCTCACCTTCATGGCCAAGTACAACGAGCGGGAGGGCAACTCCTGCCACATCCACCTGTCGCTGACGGACGCGGACGGCCGCAATGTGTTCGCCGACGGGCCCGGCATGTCCGACGTGATGCGGCACTTCCTCGCCGGACAGCTCGCCGCCCTCCGCGACTTCTCGCTCCTCTACGCCCCCAACATCAACAGCTACAAGCGGTTCCAGCCGGGCTCCTTCGCGCCGACCGCCGTCGCCTGGGGCCAGGACAACCGCACCTGTGCGCTGCGCGTCGTCGGCCACGGCCGCTCGCTGCGCTTCGAGAACCGGCTGCCCGGCGGCGACGTCAACCCGCACCTCGCCGTGGCAGGTCTGATCGCGGCCGGGCTGTACGGCATCGAGCAGCGGCTGGAACTGCCCGAGGCCTGCCCCGGCAACGCCTACACCGCCGACTTCGCACACGTCCCGACCACCCTGCGCGAGGCCGCCGAGCTCTGGGAGAACAGCCCCGTCGCGAAAGCCGCCTTCGGGGACGAGGTCGTCGCGCACTACCGGAACATGGCCCGCGTCGAGCTGGCGGCCTTCGACGCCGCGGTGACCGACTGGGAGCTGCGCCGCTCCTTCGAACGCATGTGAGGCACCCCTTGTCGCAACCACAGCAGTACGAACTCGACGTCCTCAATCCGGCCACGGAGGAGGTGATCGCGACCGTCCCCGGCGCCGTGGAGGCGGACGTCGACACCGCCGTCCGCCGGGCCGCGCGGGCCCAGGAGCGGTGGGCCGCGCTCGCGCCCGGCGAACGGGCCCGGCTGCTGCGCCGGTTCGCCGTCATTGTCGACGAACACCAGGAGGAGCTCGCCCGGTTGGAGGTCCGGGAGGCCGGGCACACCGTCGGCAACGCCCGCTGGGAGGCGGGCAACGTCCGGGACCTGCTCGACTACGCGGCCGGCGGAGTGGAGCGACTGACCGGCCGTCAGATCCCGGTCCCCGGCGGCCTCGACGTCACCCTCCTCGAACCCCTCGGAGTGGTCGGCGTCATCGCCCCCTGGAACTTCCCCATGCCCATCGCGGCCTGGGGCACCGCCCCCGCCCTCGCCGCCGGCAACGCGGTCGTCCTCAAACCCGCCGAGACCACCCCGCTCACCGCCCTCCGCCTCGCCGAACTCGCCCTGGAGGCAGGCCTTCCCGAGCACCTCTTCCAGGTGCTGCCCGGCCGCGGCGACATCGCCGGCGAGGCGCTCGTGAAACACGCGGGCGTCGCCAAGATCGTGTTCACCGGCTCCACCCGCGTCGGCAAGCGCATCATGGCGCTCTGCGCCGACCAGGTGAAGCGCGTCACCCTCGAACTCGGCGGCAAGAGCCCCAACCTCGTCTTCGCCGACGCCGACATCGAGGCCGCGGCGGCAGCGGCCCCCATGTCCTTCCTGGACAACTCCGGCCAGGACTGCTGCGCCCGCACCCGCATCCTCGTCCAGCGGACCGTGTACGACCGCTTCCTGGAGCTCCTCGCCCCCGCCATCGAGGCCGTGACCGTGGGCGACCCGGCGGACGAGAAGACGGACATGGGCCCGCTGATCTCCAGGGCCCAGCTGGAACGGGTCCGTTCGTACGTCGACGCCGACGCGCCCGGCATCCGCGGCAAGGCCCCCGAGGGCCCCGGCTTCTGGTTCCCGCCGACCGTCCTCACCGGCGTGGACCCGCGCGCGCGTGTGGCCGCCGAGGAGGTCTTCGGACCCGTCGCCGTGGTCCTTCCCTTCGACGACGAGACCGACGCCGTCCGCCTCGCGAACGACACCGAGTACGGCCTCTCCGGCTCGATCTGGACCCGTGACGTCGGCCGCGCCCTGCGTGTCTCCCAGGCCGTCAAGGCAGGCAACCTGTCCGTCAACTCCCACTCCAGCGTCCGCTACTGGACCCCCTTCGGCGGCTTCAAGCAGTCGGGGATCGGCCGCGAACTCGGCCCGGACGCCCTCACCGCCTTCACCGAAACCAAGAACGTCTTCATCAGCACGGAGGGCCCCGCACAGTGACCGCTCAGACCCCTGAGACCTCTGAGACCTCTGACATCGTCTGCCGCCGGCTCGTCGGCCGTACCGCCGTCATCACCGGAGCCGGCAGCGGCATCGGCCTCGCCACCGCGCGGCGGCTGGCCTCCGAGGGTGCCAACGTCGTCTGCGCCGACGTCGACGAGACCCGCGGCAAAGCCGCCGCCGAGGAGGTCGGCGGGCTCTTCGTGAAGGTCGACGTCACCGACGCCGAACAGGTCGACGCCCTGTTCAAGACCGCCTTCGACACCTACGGCAGCGTCGACATCGCCTTCAACAACGCCGGCATCTCACCGCCCGACGACGACTCCATCCTGGAGACGGGACTCGAGGCCTGGAAGCGCGTCCAAGAGGTCAACCTCACCTCCGTCTACCTCTGCTGCAAGGCCGCCATCCCCTACATGCGGCAGCAGGGCAAGGGCTCCATCATCAACACGGCGTCGTTCGTGGCGAGGATGGGAGCGGCGACCTCGCAGATCTCGTACACCGCCTCCAAGGGCGGAGTTCTGGCCATGTCCCGTGAACTGGGCGTGCAGTTCGCCCGGGAGGGCATCCGCGTCAACGCGCTCTGCCCGGGACCGGTCAACACCCCGCTCCTGCAGGAGCTGTTCGCCAAGGACCCCGAGCGGGCCGCCCGCCGCCTGGTGCACATCCCGCTCGGCCGGTTCGCCGAGGCCGAGGAGATCGCCGCCGCCGTCGCCTTCCTGGCCAGCGACGACTCCTCCTTCGTCAACGCCAGCGACTTCCTGGTGGACGGCGGGATCTCCGGGGCGTACGTCACGCCCCTCTAGGAGTCCGTGTACGGACCCCCCGCCCCCGCCCTACAGTGCGGGAGTGAGCATGACGCCGCCGCCCGGCTGGTTCCCCGACCCCGACGCCCCGCACCTGGAGTGCTGGTGGGACGGACGGGCCTGGACCGAGCACCGGCGCACCCCGTCCGGCCTCCCCGCGCCGCCCACCCCGGCGGCGCGGGCGTCCGGACGGGCCAGGGCGGTCGCGCTGACGTCCGCCGCGGCCGTGCTGGCGACGGCGATAGTCTCCGGCGCGACCGTGCTCCGGACCGACGAGGCGCGCGGCCGGACCGACACCACCGTCCGCGCCGTCCCCAGCGCGGCGGCGCCCCCGTCCCTCGTCGTCGACCAGCTCAACGGCATCACCCTGCCGGTCCCGGCCGGCTGGACCGGCTCCTCCTACCTCGCCCAGGACGACGTCGTGATGACCACCGACGGCACCTACGCCTGCCCGGCCCACACCGGCCGGTGCCGTCACGGCCAGGTCATCAGCCGCACGGCGGCCAGCGCCGACGGTACCTCCCCGCGCACCGTCGCCGAACGGGACGTACCCGACGCGGCCGACGCGGCCTACGGCCGCGACCCCGGCGGCCGGCGGCCCTACGGCGGCATCCGGTCCCACCAGGTCGTCAAGTCCGGCCGGGTCGCGGTGGCGGGCCGCGACGGCTACCTGGTGCGCTGGCGGGTCCGGACGGCCGACGGACCTGGTGGCTACGTCCAGTCCCTGGCCTTCCCCTCCGACACCGGCATGCCGGCCCCCGTCGTCGTCCGGTTCGTCTTCGACGCGGGCCCGGACGGCCCGCCGCTGGCCGACATGGACAAGATCACCAGCGGGATCCGCCCGGCCGGTTAGCGGCCGGTCGGTCACAGGAAGGTGTGACCTTCGCCCCGGTACGTGGGTACGGTCGCCGTCACCCGGTCGCCCTCGACCAGCTGCAGCCCCGTGAACCGCTCGCACAGCTCGCCCGCCTTGGCGTGCCGGAACCACACCTTGTCGCCGATCAGCAGGTCGTCCGCCGCCGAGCCGAGCAGCGGGGTCTGCACCTCGCCGGGGCCCTCCTGGGAGTCGTACGACAGCCCCTCGGGCAGGTACGGCACCGGGAGCCGGTCCGGGCCCGCGGCGCCCGAGGCCGGGTAGCCGCCGCCGAGGACGGTCACGACCCCCACACCGGGCCGCCGCACCACCGGCATGGCGAAGAGCGCGGCCGGACGGCCGGTGAACGACGTGTAGTTGTCGAAGAGACGCGGCACGTACAGGCCCGACCCGGCCGCTATCTCGGTGACCGCGTCCTCCGCCGCCGTGGTCTGCACACTGCCCGTGCCGCCGCCGTTGACGAACTCCAGGTCCGGGGCCACCGCCCGGACCGCCCGCACCACCGCGCCGCGCCGCTCGGCCAGCTCACGGCGGGCGGTGGCCTGCATCAGCCGCACCGCGCGGGAGCGCAGCGGCCGGCCGGCGACGTCGTCCCCGACCCCGGCGATGTGGCCCTCGTACCCCATGATCCCGACCAGCTTGAAGCCCGGCCGCCGGACCACGGTCCGCGCCAGGTCCGCGAGTTGGGCGGGGGAGTACAGCGGCGAGCGCCGGGCCCCGACCCGCACCCGGCCCCCGAACAGCTTCAGCGAGGTGTCCAACTCCAGGCAGACCCGGACCACTTCGCCCCCGCCGTCCCGGGCGGCGTCGATCAGGTCCAGGTGCGCCGGGTCGTCGATCATCACCGTCACGGCGGCCGCCAGCTTCGGATCGGCGGCCAGCTCGGCGAACGCGCTCCGGTCGGCGGACGGGTACGCCAGCAGGACGTCGTCGAACCCCGACCGCGCGAGCCACAGCGACTCCGCGAGCGTGAACGACATGATCCCCGCGAAACCCTCCTTCGCGAGCACCCGTTCCAGCAGGTGGCGGCAGCGCACGGACTTGCTCGCGACCCGGATCGGCTTGCCGCCGGCCCGGCGCACGAGGTCGTCCGCGTTGGCGTCGAAGGCCTCCAGATCGACGATCGCGAGAGGGGCGTCCAGGTGGGCGGTGGCCCGGTCGTAACGGGCCCGGTCGGCGGCGCGCGCAGTCATGAACGAAGCCTGCCAGACAGGATTACCGCAGGGTAGGGGGACGATCCGGGCAGATGCCGCGGGCCCGCGGACTGGTTGCCGTTCGCGCTCGCACAACCCGTAGAGTGACGCGCACGTACGGCGGAACGCCACGGCCGCCTGACCCGCGCCGGGATGCGGATCCGCGCGTGCGGGTATGCGTGCCCGGGGCGGACGCCTTCGCACCGGGGAGCACGACGGCCCGTACGAGAAGTTGGCCCGGGCACGAGGAAACGGGGGGCGCATGAGCGGCGAACCGCGGCACGCCCCCGTCCCACGACGCCCCTCGCCCGACCACACCCCGACGGGGCCCAACGGGGAGCCCGCGCCGACGCCCGACCGGGCGCGGCCGGGCAACGGCGGCACCGGCCCGGGCGACACCCCGGCCCCGGCCGACGCGTCCCGCCGGGCGGACCGGCCCGGGTTCTTCGACCGGCCGGCCCGGATGAACCGGTCGCGGCGGCCGGACGTATCCACCGGTGGGGCCGGGACCACCGGGCAGGACCAGCTGCCGGGACGGCCCGGCGGGCAGCAGAGTCGTGATGACCGGACGAGTCGGGGCGGTGCGGTGGGGCAGGCCGAACAGGGGGCGGGGGACCGGGCGGTCACCCGCTCGACGTCCGCCGAACGCATCGTTCGGCCCCGCCACCCCGGCCTCCGGCCCCCACAGGAGCAGCCGCCCCGGAACGCCGCCACCGCACCCCTGCCCCCACCACCGGCCTCGGCCCGCTTCCCGGACACGCCACCGGCGCCCTCCGCGTTCTCCGGCGAGGGCACCGGCGGGGAGACCGGCCGAGGGGGGTCGCAGGCGGCCGCGGAGCGGGACGTGGACCGCGCCGTACCGCCCGCGTCCGCCGGGCGGGAGACCGGGCGGACCGCGCCGTTCCGGCTGTCGTACGGCCCGGCCCGGGCGCCCCGTCGCGCGGACTCCGGGTCGGCTCCGGCCGCCCCGTCGCGTCCCCTCCGCGCGGCGGCGGAGCCGAGGCCGTCGTCGCAGCCGGACGAGCGCCGTGCCGCCGCAGGGCCGTCGCCCGCACGCCCGGGCACGCCGTCCGCGCCGTCGGGCGACACCGCCGGGGGCCCGTCCGGCACGTCCGGCGCGGCTGGGCCCGGACGGCTCGAACCGCCGCGCGGCGACCACCCGGCCACCGCCGTCGGCACGCAGGACCCGGGCAGCGCGTGGAGCCCGCACCTGCGGACGTTCCCCGTCCCGACCGCCCCGCCGCGCCCCACGGGACCCCCGAAGGCCGCCCCACCGCCACCCCGGCCGACCCAGCCGCCGTCCGCCGACGCGCCGTCGCGCCCGACGGGCACCCCACCGCGCCCCGCCGGGCCTCCGCCGGCCGGTGCCCCCGCGCGTCCCGCGAATCCTCCGGCGGCGGGCGCCGCACCGTCCCCGACGGGGCGCGCGTCGACCGGCGTTCCCACGGCGCCCGTCGCCCCGCCGCGTCCGACCGGCGTCCCGGCGTCCGGCGAGCCCTCGCGTCCGACCGGCGTCCCGGCGTCCGGCGCCCCGCCGCGTCCGACGGTGGCTCCGGCAGCCGGTGTTTCGGGTGCCGAGGCGCCGGCTCGGACGGGTGGCCCCGCCGCCGCCCGTCCGCCGCGTCCGGTGGGGCTGCCGGACGGCGGGGTCCAGCCGCGTTCCGCCGACGCGCCGTCGACCGGTACGGCTTTCCCGGCCGTCGACGGTCCCGCGCGCCCGGCGGCGGGAGCACCGCCACGGCCCTCGGCCGCTCCCGCCCAGGTCCCGGCTCGTCCGGCCGCCGCCCCCGTGCCCTCTGCCGCCCCCGCTCCGCCTTCCTACCGCGACACCGCTCCGCCGCCCCGCCTCTTCCACTCCGCCCCGGACCCCTCGATGTCCTGGAGCGCCTCCGCGGGAACTCCCGGCCGGGAGCGGCCCGTTGTCACCTTCGGTGAGCCCGAGGGGTACGACGAGCGGGGGCGGGGGCTGTCGTTGGCCGGTCGCGTGGCGCCCCGTACCGCCACTGCCGCCGCCTGCATGGTCCTCGGCCTCGGCCTCATCGGCGGCGCGGTGACCGGCGGCTGGATCGTCGACGACGGCGGTGACGCGAGCGCGGCGACCAGCTTCAGCTCCGCCTCCGGCCTCTGGCACAACGTGCCCGTCGACGAGCTGTTCCCGCGCACCGTGCAGGGCACCGGCGCCGGCCCCGGCGGAGCCGACCGCACCTGGACCCGGATCGCCGTCGCCCCGGCCGGTGGCTGCTCCGGCGCCTTCGACCCGCTGCTGCGCAAGGCCCTCGCCCCCGTGGGCTGCCAGCGCCTGATCCGCGCCACCTACACCGACGCCACCCAGAGCTACGTGACGACCGTAGGCCTGCTGTTCACCAAGGCCGACTCGGCCGGCATGACCGCCCTCGCCAAGCGGTTCGCGAGCGAGCGCCTGGACCGTCGTACCGACCTGCTGCCCCTCCCGTACGCCGCGAAGGACACCGCGGCCGAGCGGTTCGGCCCGCACCAGCGCGCATCCTGGACGATCTCCGTGCTCACCGACGCCCCGGTCGTCGCCTACGCCGTCTCCGGCTGGGCCGACGGCCGCACCGTCGACACCCCGCAGCCCGCCGCCGACGCCGAGGCGTCCGGCGCCACCACGGCCGCGGCCCAGGCGGGCCTCGGCAACGAGGCGGAGGGCCTGGCCGACCGCATCGAACGGCGTCTGCGCCAGAACATCGTCGGTACGGCGACGGAGAAGCCCTCATGAAGCGCCGCGCGACCGGGGCCGCGGTGAGCCTGCTGCTGGCCGGCTCGCTCGCCCTGCTGCCGTCGACGACCGCCTACGCGGACAGCATCCGCGCCCAGCAGTGGGGCCTGTCCGCCCTGCACCTCGACGAGGCCTGGCGGACCACCAAGGGCAAGGGCATCACCGTCGCCGTCCTGGACACCGGCGTCCAGGCCGACCACCCGGACCTCGCCGGCAACGTCCTGGCCGCCAAGGACATGATCGGCTTCGGCGCCGGTCCTGGCGACCGCGACTGGGCCCGGCACGGCACCGCCATGGCCGGCATCATCGCCGGTCACGGCCACGGCGTCGGCAACGGCGACGGCGTGATGGGGGTCGCGCCCGAGGCGAAGATCCTCCCCGTCCGGGTCATCCTCGAAGACGGCGACAGCGCCCGCGCCAAGGCCCGCTCCACCCGGGGCAACGCCCTCGCCGAGGGCATCCGCTGGGCCGCCGACCACGGCGCCGACGTCATCAACCTCTCCCTCGGCGACGACTCGGACTCCGCGCACCCCGAGCCCAGCGAGGACGAGGCCATCCAGTACGCCCTGAAGAAGGACGTCGTGGTCGTCGCCTCGGCCGGCAACGGCGGCGACAAGGGCGACCACATCTCCTACCCGGCCGCCTACCCGGGCGTCATCGCCGCCACCGCGGTCGACAAGTTCGGCACCCGCGCCGGGTTCTCCACCCGCCGCTGGTACGCCACGGTCAGCGCGCCCGGCGTCGACATCGTCATCGCCGACCCGGACCACAAGTACTACGAGGGCTGGGGGACGAGTGCCGCGTCCGCCTTCGTCTCCGGTGCCGTGGCCCTGATCAAGGCCGCCCACCCCGGGCTCACCCCGGCCCAGATCAAGAAACTCCTGGAGGACACCGCCCGTGACGCCCCCGCCGGCGGCCGCGACGACTCCCGCGGCTTCGGCATGATCGACCCGGCGGCCGCCATCAAGGCCGCGGCAAGGCTGAAGACGCAGAACCTGACGTCGGCTTCCTACAGCAAGAAGTACTTCGGTTCCGGCCCGGACCCGGAGCAGGGGACCACCAGCGCGACGGACTGGGCAGCACCGCTGGCCGGCGGCTCGGGCGGCGTTCTGCTGGTGGCGGCGGTTGTTCTGTGGCGAGGCCGCCGCAGAGCTGTCTGAAGAACCCTCAGCTCTTGTCACACCCCGAGGGGAAGCGCCCCGATAGGGGCGCGGGGAACTGCGCGATCAACCCCCACGCACCCACACCCGCCCGCGAGCCCGCGCACCCTCCCCCTACTGCGAAGCCGAAGCCGAAGCCGAAGCAGAGGCCGGCTCAGAAGACTCCGCGGACTCCGTGAACGACCCCACCGCCGCCTTCGCCGCCGCCTCCACCAGGGAGATCCCCTTGGCCTGGCTCACGGTCCCCTTCGACAGCACGGCCACCAGGTAGTCGGTCCCGCCCACCGTCACCCGCCCGATGCTGTTGACGTCCCACAACCCTGTCGTGCTCCGCGCCAGCCACCCGTTCTTCAGCGCGTACTGCGAACCGTCGGCGGCGGCCGAGACCCCCCACCGCTGGTCCGACTCGACCGTCTTCATCAGCCCCTGGATGTACGCCCGCGAGGCCTCGCTCAGCTTCGAGTCGCCCCCGAACACCTGCTGCAGCAGGGTGAGCTGATCGGCGGCGGTGGTCTGCGTCAGCCCCCACAGCGCCCCGTCGCCACCCTCCGTCGACGTCAGCCCGAACCGCTTGTTCGCGGCGTCCAGCCCCGCCGCCTTTCCGATGACGTCCCACAGCTGGGACGCCGAGGTGTTGTCGCTGTTCTCGATCATCTTCGTGGCGTACGCCTTCTCCGTCGCCGTCAGATGCCGTCCGGCGTCCTGCGCCTGCAGCAGCAGCGTCGCCAGGATGTCGACCTTGACGATGCTCGCGGTGTCGAAGGCCGAGTCCCCGTGGGCCGCGCTGTCGCCGGAGTCCAGGTCGAGGACGGCCGCCGAGACCTTCGCCCCGGACGGCACGGTCACCTTCCCCAGCGCCGAACCCAGCAGCGCGTCCCGGTCCACGACCGGCTCCGTCACGGGTTCCACCGATGCCTCCCCACGCGCCGAGGCCGAGGAGGACGGCGCCGACGACGCCGCCGAGGATACGGCCCTGCCGCGGGCGTGCGCCTTCACGTACACGGTTCCCGCCGCGGTGACCCCGACCACGGCCACCGTGGCGAGGGTGACGTAGAGAAGGCCCCGGCGCCGGGGCCGGGCGCGGCGGCGGGCCCGACGGGATCCTGAGGTGGCTCTGGAGGACTCCATGCCCGCGATGCTCGGGCCGGGGACTGTGCGAGCCGTTTGTCGGACGTTAGAAGCAGGTCAGGGAAATCTGAGATTCCGGTGAAAGTCGTGTCGGGCCGGTTTCGGGGGCCGCACAACCGCAACAGCATCCCACCGATAGGGTCGGGGACCGTGGCGAACAAGAACATTCCCGACTCCGGCTACTCCGACGACGACGGCTCGGCCGACCCCCGGCTGGCCGCCGCGCTGGCCGCCTGGGCCGAGGACCGCGGCGCCGTCGGACCGGTTCTGGAGGCGCTGCGGGGCGCCCGGCTCCTGGTCCCGGTGGTCGCCGTGCTCGGCGAGGCCGAGGAGGACGAGAACGGACTGCGCCGCGAGAAGACCAGCGACATGGCCGTCCCCACCCTGAAGGCGGGGCACCGCACCGCGCTGCCGGCCTTCACCTCCACCGAGTCGCTGGCCCGCTGGGACCCGGCGGCCCGGCCCGTCGCCGTCCCCCTGCACCAGGCGCTGCAGGCCGCCGCGCACGAGAAGGCCGACACGGTGGTGCTCGACCTGTCGGGGCCGGTGCCGTTCGAGCTGAGCGGTGCCGCGCTGCTCGCCGTCGCCGAGGGGCGTACGACCACCGACCCGCTCGCCGACCCGGCCGTGGTCGGGGCCGTCCGGGCCGCGGTGGCCGCCGAGCCCGCCGTGCTCCGCGCCCACCTCGGGCCCGGGGCGGCCGACGGGACGCTGGCGCTGGTCCTCGACCCGGCCGCGGCGCCGCCCGCCGAGGCCGCCCGGGCCGTCGCCGAGCGGCTCGCCGCCGACGGGACACTGCGGGCCCGCCTGGTGCGCGGCCTCGACCTGGCACTGCTGCCGGCCGGGACCACGCCTCCGGGCGAGCCCTTGTACGTAAGAGACGGAAGAGACTGAGCGGCGGCTAGCCGTAGACCGGGCCGGTGTACTTCTCGCCGGGGCCCTGGCCGGGCTCGTCGGGGACGATCGAGGCCTCGCGGAAGGCCAGCTGGAGCGACTTCAGGCCGTCCCGCAGCGGGGCCGCGTGGAACGAGCTGATCTCGGTCGCGGACGCGTCGAGCAGCCCGGCGAGGGCGGCGACCAGCTTGCGGGCCTCGTCCAGGTCCTTGTACTTGTCCCCCTCCTCGGTCAGACCGAGCTTCACGGCCGCGGCGCTCATCAGGTTGACGGCGACCGTCACGATCACCTCGACCGCGGGGACCTCCGCGATGTCGCGGGTCATCTCGTCGAAGTCGGGCTGCCCGGCGTCACCGGGGCCGGGAAGGGGCGTCTCACTCATGCCCCACACGATAGGCGCAGGGGTGCGGAGCCTCTTACTTAGCCCCAGGTCGTCTCAATTAGCCCTGCCCCGGCTTTGCTGCTAGCCTGGTGTGACGACCGGCCGGACAGGTATGCCTCACAGCTAGCTGAACCGGCCCACAAGTGGAGGCTTCGAACTCCCACCTGACTGCCCCACGGGCGGCGGGTCACCGGTCAGGCGGTCGCTTCGCCGTTCACGGCGACGGCGTTCCGTCCGATTCTGCGCCCCGCGATCCTCGTGGCGGTGTTCCGGTAGTTCGAGGAGCCCCGCCTGTGATCGTCCGGGGCATTTTTTCTGCTTCGGTGCGGTTAGGTCTTACGGAAACAGACGTTACGCGGCTGCCCGCCAGGCTGCCGTGTGGTGCTACCGAGGAGGATCCATCAGCACCGAGCCCCGCATCAACGACCGGATTCGCGTTCCCGAGGTGCGACTTGTCGGTCCCAGCGGCGAGCAGGTCGGGATTGTCCCGCTTGCCAAGGCGCTGGAGCTTGCGCAGGAGTACGACCTGGACCTGGTCGAGGTCGCGGCGAACGCCCGTCCGCCCGTGTGCAAGCTCATGGACTACGGGAAGTTCAAGTACGAGTCGGCCATGAAGGCCCGTGAGGCGCGCAAGAACCAGGCGCACACGGTCATCAAGGAAATGAAGCTCCGGCCGAAGATCGACCCGCACGACTATGACACCAAGAAGGGTCACGTCGTCCGGTTCCTCAAGCAGGGCGACAAGGTCAAGATCACGATCATGTTCCGTGGTCGCGAGCAGTCCCGGCCCGAGCTGGGCTACCGACTGCTGCAGCGGCTCGCGGAGGACGTCCAGGACCTCGGTTTCGTCGAGTCGAACCCGAAGCAGGACGGCCGGAACATGATCATGGTTCTCGGTCCGCACAAGAAGAAGACCGAGGCGATGGCCGAGGCCCGTCAGGCGCAGGAGGCCCGCAAGGCGGATGCGAAGGCCAACCCCGGCCGTTCGCAGAACGCCGCTGAGGTCGACGCGGCCGAGGCGCCTGCCGAGGAGCCCGCCGAGGCGTGATCCCGGGGTCAACGCCCCAGGTCAGCACCAGGGGCGCGAGTCCCAGGATGTAACCGATACAAGAGCGACGTTCCATCGTGCCCGGTTTCACGACCGGGCACCGGAACGCCACCGACGAGGAGATAACGGCGCTATGCCGAAGAACAAGACGCACAGCGGTGCCAGCAAGCGCTTCAAGGTCACCGGCTCCGGCAAGGTCCTGCGTGAGCGCGCCGGCAAGCGCCACCTGCTCGAGCACAAGTCGTCCCGTGTGACGCGTCGCCTCACCGGCAACGCCGAGATGGCCCCGGGTGACACCGCGAAGATCAAGAAGCTTCTCGGTAAGTGACACACGGGCGCCGGCCGGCGCCTGAGTCAGCAGTACCGGGACCCAGTCGTTTCCGGGCCGCGTGAGTCCAACCGCGGCCCCGCTACAAGGAGTTAACAAGTGGCACGCGTCAAGCGGGCAGTCAACGCCCACAAGAAGCGCCGGGCGATCCTCGAGCAGGCCTCCGGCTACCGCGGTCAGCGTTCGCGCCTCTACCGCAAGGCCAAGGAGCAGGTCACCCACTCGCTGGTCTACAACTACAACGACCGCAAGAAGCGCAAGGGCGACTTCCGTCAGCTGTGGATCCAGCGCATCAACGCCGCTGCCCGCGCCAACGGCATCACCTACAACCGCTTCATCCAGGGTCTGAAGGCGGCGAACGTCGAGGTCGACCGCAAGATCCTCGCGGAGCTGGCCGTCAACGACGCCAACGCCTTCGCCGCGCTCGTCGAGGTGGCCCAGAAGGCGCTGCCGTCGGATGTCAACGCCCCCAAGGCGGCGTGACGCTGCGCTGGCTTCGGCCGACGTGACTTGAGGACCCGCAGGCTGAATGGCTTGCGGGTCCTGCTGTTGCCGCCCGCTCACTTCGTTCTTCTCCGCCGCGACGGCGCTCAGCCGGTACGGCGGATTTCGGCGGTGCCGAGCCTTGGGTTGGCGCAACGGTTTCACTCGCCCGCGTTGACGGGTGCCGCTGCGCCCACCCGTGCCGCCTGGAGGTCCCCCCAGGCCTTTCGGGCTCTGGGGGAGGCACGACTGCCCGCAGCTGTGAGAGCCACGGCCGGGAAGCGCCCCGTAAGGGGCGCTGGGGGTACCCCCGGGCGAAGGCTGGGGGAGGAACTGCGCGACCAGCCCCCACCGGCCCGCGGCCGGAGAACCGGCTGCAGCTGCGGGTAAGAAAGCTACCGATCTCTCCGAAGGTGAACGACAAGATGCCCACCCCCGAGCTGATCTCCCCCCGTTCCGCACGTGTCGTCGCTGCCCGGCGGCTGGGGCGGCGGAACTTCCGGGGGAAGGAGCGGCTGTTTCTCGCCGAGGGGCCGCAGGCCGTGCGGGAGGCGGCCGGGCATCGGGTCGGGGACACGGCGACGCTCGTCGAGCTGTTCGCGACCGTCGAGGCCGCGGAGCGGTACGCCGACATCATCGGAGAGGCGCGGACCGCCGGCGCCCGGATCCACCTCGCCGCCGAGGACGTCATCGCCGACATCTCCACCACCGTGACGCCCCAGGGGCTCGTCGGGGTCTGCCGGTTTCTGGACGCCCCGTTCGAGGACATCCTCGCCGCCCGCCCCAGGCTCGTCGCCGTGCTCGCCAACGTCCGCGACCCCGGCAACGCCGGCACCGTGCTGCGGTGTGCCGACGCCGCGGGTGCGGAGGCCGTCGTACTCACCGACGCCTCCGTGGATCTGTACAACCCGAAGGCGGTGCGGGCCTCCGTCGGCTCGCACTTCCATCTCCCCGTCGCCGTCGGCGTCCCCGTCGAGCAGGCCGTCGCCGGGCTGAAGGGCGCCGGCGTGCGGATCCTCGCCGCCGACGGGGCCGGGACCGACGACCTCGACGACGAGCTGGACAAGGGGACCATGGGCGGGCCCACGGCCTGGGTGTTCGGGAACGAGGCCTGGGGGCTCCCGGAGGAGACCCGCGCGCTGGCGGACGCCGTCGTGCGCGTCCCCATCCACGGGAAGGCCGAGAGCCTGAACCTCGCCACCGCCGCCGCCGTATGTCTCTACGCGTCGGCCCGTGCACAGCGCGCCTCCGGAGGGTGCCGTTCCGTCACCCTGAGCTAGTAGGGTGACCAGCTCGGGGGCCTGCTGCGCCGTCTGAGAGGTGGAGTACGGGGTATGAGTGTCGGCACCAGCAACGCGCCGGGGGGCCGCGGTACCGGCCGTGTGCCGGCGCCCCGGCACGGCGACCTCACCGGGCTCGGCATCGACCCCGACGAGCTGCCCGACGGCCTGGTGGTCGCCGACGAACGCGGTCTGGTCGTCTGCTTCAACGCGGCCGCCGCCCGCATCACCGCCACCACCCCCGCCGACGCCCTCGGGCAGCGCCTGGAGAAGGCCCTCCCTTTAGAGGACCTGGAGGGGCGGCGCTGGTGGCAGCTCACCGATCCGTACGGCGGTCTCGCCATCCGGGTCGGCCAGCCCGAGCGCAACCTGCTGCTGCCCGGCGGACGTGAGGTGCTGGTGTCGGCCCGCTACGTGCGCGCCGAGCCCACCGGGCCCGTCCGCCGTGTCGTCGTGTCGCTGCGGGACACCGAGGCCCGGCGCCGTACCGAACGCAGTCACGCCGAGCTGATCGCCACCGTCGCGCACGAGCTGCGGTCGCCGCTGACCTCCGTCAAGGGGTTCACGGCCACCCTGCTCGCCAAGTGGGAACGGTTCACCGACGACCAGAAACGGCTGATGCTGGAGACGGTCGACGCCGACGCCGACCGGGTCACCCGGCTCATCGCCGAGCTGCTGGACATCTCGCGGATCGACAGCGGGCGGCTCGAGGTGCGCCGGCAGCCCGTCGACATAGGCGCGGCCGTCGGACGGCACATCCAGGCCTACGTCGCCGCCGGGCAGCCGGCCGACCGGTTCCTGCTCCGGGTCGAGCAGCCGCTGCCCGCGCTCTGGGCCGACCCCGACAAGATCGACCAGGTCCTCAGCAACCTCATCGAAAATGCCGTGCGGCACGGCGAGGGAACCGTCACCATTGACATCACGGCCACGGCGTCCCCGCGCGAAGGCGAGGAAGCCGGCACGTCGGTCACGGTGAGCGACGAGGGGCCCGGCATCCCGGAGGAGTCCATGAACCGCGTCTTCACCCGCTTCTGGCGGGGCAGCAAGCGCGGCGGCACCGGCCTCGGGCTGTACATCGTCAAGGGCATCGTCGAGGCCCACGGCGGCGCCATCACCGTCGGACGCGCCCCCGGCGGCGGCGCCGAGTTCCGATTTACGTTGCCCGTGAGCACGCCGGCGTATCTCGCCTGACGGCCCACGGGCTCTTCGTATACCTCCACCCCGTTAGACTCGGCCTTTGGCACCTTTGTGTCCTTCTCACGGCCCACCAACGGTCTCGGGGACCCACCGCCAGCCAAATCGGAAGCACGGGAAGAGATGTCGGCACCGAATAAGTCGTACGACCCTGTAGAGGTCGAGGCCTTGAAACCGGAAGAGATCGAGCGCATGCGGGACGAGGCGCTCGCCGCCTTCGCCGCCGCGGACTCCCTCGACGCGCTCCAGGAGGCGAAGGTCGCCCACACCGGCGGCACCTCCCCGCTGGCCCTCGCCAACCGCGAGATCGGCGCCCTGCCCCCGCACGCCAAGGCGGCCGCCGGAAAGCTGGTCGGCCAGGCCCGCGGCGCGGTGAACAAGGCCCTCGCGGGCCGTCAGGAGGAGCTGGAGGCCGAGCGTGACGCCCGGGTACTGGTCGAGGAGGCGGTGGACGTCACACTGCCGTACGACCGCGTCCCGGCCGGCGCCCGCCACCCGCTGACCACCCTGTCCGACCGCATCGAGGACATCTTCGTGGCCATGGGCTACGAGGTCGCCGAGGGCCCGCAGGTCGAGGCCGAGTGGTTCAACTTCGACGCCCTCAACATCGGCCCGGACCACCCGGCCCGCGGCGAGGCGGACACCTTCTTCGTGCAGGGCCCCGAGGGCGGCACCGAGTCCGGTGTCGTGCTGCGCACCCACACCTCCCCGGTCCAGATCCGCTCCCTGCTCGACCGCGAGCTGCCGGTGTACGTGATCTGCCCCGGCCGCGTCTACCGCACCGACGAGCTGGACGCCACCCACACGCCGGTCTTCCACCAGGTCGAGCTGCTCGCCGTGGACGAGGGCCTGACCATGTCGGACCTCAAGGGCACCCTGGACCACATGGTCCAGTCGCTCTTCGGCCCCGGCATGAAGACCCGGCTGCGGCCGAACTTCTTCCCCTTCACCGAGCCCAGCGCCGAGATGGACATGCTGTGCTACGTCTGCAAGGGCGAGTCCGTCGGCAACCCCGACCGCCCCTGCCGTACCTGCTCCTCCGAGGGCTGGATCGAGCTGGGCGGCTGCGGCATGGTCAACCCGCGGGTGCTCACCGCCTGCGGCGTCGACCCGGAGAAGTACAGCGGCTTCGCCTTCGGGTTCGGCATCGAGCGGATGCTGATGTTCCGCCACAACGTCGAGGACATGCGAGACATGGTCGAGGGTGACGTCCGGTTCACCCGGCCGTTCGGGATGGAGATCTGATGCGGGTCCCGCTTTCCTGGCTGCGGGAGTACGTCGACCTGCCGGCCACCGAGACCGGCCGCGACGTGCAGGCCAAGCTCATTTCGGGCGGTCTCGAGGTCGAGACCGTCGAGCAGCTCGGCGAGGGCCTCAAGGGCCCCCTGGTGGTCGGCCAGGTGCTGACCATCGAGGAGCTGGAGGGCTTCAAGAAGCCGATCCGCTTCTGCACCGTCGACGTCGGCACCGCCAACGGCACCGGCGAGCCCCAGGAGATCGTCTGCGGCGCCCGCAACTTCGCCGTCGGCGACAAGGTCGTGGTCGTGCTCCCGGGCGCGGTGCTCCCCGGCGACTTCGCCATCGCCGCGCGCAAGACGTACGGCAGGACCTCCCACGGCATGATCTGCTCCAGCGGCGAGCTGGGCATGGGCGACGACGGCACCCACGGCATCATCGTGCTGCCGCCGGAGACCGAGGTCGGCAAGGACGCCATCGAGCTCCTGGAGCTGGTCGACGAGGTCCTGGACATCGCCGTCACCGCCAACCGCGGCGACTGCCTGTCCATCCGCGGCGTGGCCCGCGAGGCCGCCATCGCCTACGGCCTGCCGCTGCGCGACCCCGCCCTGATCGACGTGCCCGGACCGAACGCCTTCGGCTACCCGGTCCAGGTCTCCGACCCGCTCGGCTGCGACCGCTTCACCGCGCGCACCGTCAGCGGCCTGAGCCCCGAGGCCCGCTCCCCGATCTGGCTCCAGCGCCGCCTGCAGAAGGTCGGCATGCGCCCGATCTCCCTCGCCGTCGACGTCACCAACTACGTCATGATGGAGATCGGCCAGCCGCTGCACGCCTACGACCGCAAGCTGGTCCAGGGCACCATCGGCGTCCGCCGCGCGGCCGAGGGCGAGAAGATCGTCACCCTCGACGGCACCGAGCGGAAGCTGCACGCCGAGGACCTGGTCATCACCGACGACCGCGGCCCGATCGGCCTCGCGGGCGTCATGGGCGGCGCCAACACCGAGATCGCCGACCACGACGACGTGGAGAACTCCACGACCGACGTGGTGATCGAGGCGGCCCACTTCGACGCCGTCGCGATCGCCCGCACCGCCCGCCGGCACAAGCTGTCCTCGGAGGCGTCGCGCCGCTTCGAGCGCGGGGTCGACCCGCAGGCCGCGGCCGCCGCCGCGCAGCGCACGGTCGACCTGCTGGTGCTGCTCGCCGGCGGCACCGCAGAGGCCGGTGTCACCGAGGCCATCGCGCCGTCCGCGCCGCACACCATCACGGTCGCGGCGGACCACCCGGACAAGGTCGCGGGTGTCGAGTACGGCCGGGAGACCGTCGTCCGCCGCCTCCAGGAGGTCGGCTGCGACGTCTACGGGCAGGACGAGCTGCTCGTCACCGTCCCGTCCTGGCGGCCCGACCTGCTCGAACAGAACGACCTGGCCGAAGAGGTCATCCGCCTGGAGGGCTACGAGAACCTGCCCTCCACGCTGCCCAAGCCGCCGTCCGGCCGGGGCCTGACCCACCGGCAGCGCCTGCACCGCCGGGTGGGCCGCGCGCTCGCCGGGGCCGGCTACGTCGAGGCGCCGAACTACCCGTTCGTCAGCGAGCAGGTCTTCGACCAGCTGGGCCTGGCCACCGACGACCCGGCCCGCCGCGTCGTCCGGCTGGTCAACCCGCTCAACGACGAGGAGCCCGCGCTCCGCACGTCGCTGCTGCCGGGGCTGCTCGGCGCGCTGCGCCGCAACGACGGTCGTGGTTCGCACGACCTGGCGCTGTTCGAGACCGGCCTGGTCTTCCTCCCGCGCGCGGAGCAGGGCGTCGCCGGTCACCTGCCGGTCGACCGCCGTCCGACCGACGCGGAACTCGCCGCGCTCGACGCCGTACTGCCCGAGCAGCCGCGCCACGTCGCCGTCGTCCTCGCGGGCGCCCGCGAGCAGGCCGGCTGGTGGGGCAAGGGCCGTCCGGCCGACTGGGCCGACGCGGTCGAGGCGGGGCGCGCGGTCGCACGCGAGGCCGGGGCCGAGCTGATCGTGCGGTCCGGGCAGTACGGGCCCTGGCACCCCGGCCGGTGCGCCGAGCTGGTCGTCGTCGCCGACGGCGCGGAGCGGGTCGTCGGACACGCCGGTGAGCTGCACCCGCGCGTCGTCAAGGCGCTGGGACTGCCCGCGCGGACCTGCGCGATGGAGCTGAACCTCGACGCGCTGGAGCAGGTGGGCGACGGTACGCCGCAGGCGCCGAGCATCTCCACCTTCCCGGTGGCCACGCAGGATGTCGCCCTCGTGGTCGACAAGCCGGTGCCGGCGGCGGAGGTCGAGGCGGCGCTGCGCGAGGGTGCCGGTGAACTCCTCGAGGCCATTCGGCTGTTCGACGTGTATGTCAACGACGAGCAGCTCGGCGACGGGAAGAAGTCGCTGGCGTACGCGCTCCGCTTCCGCGCGGGGGACCGGACACTGACCGTGGACGAGGCGTCGGCTGCGCGGGATGCGGCCGTTGCCCTGGCGGGGGAGCGTACGGGAGCGGTGCTTCGGGGCTAGTCGCCGAAGGGGGACTGTTGTCGGCCGGCTGCGGGTTGTGTGTGGCTGGTCGCGCAGTTCCTCCCCCAGCCTTCGGCCGGGGGTGCCCCCAGCGCCCCTGAAGGGGCGCGTCCCTGATCGGCGCTTACAAGTGCTGCCACCTGCATAAATGCGGGAGCCTCGTTGATCGTCACTCATTTGGGTGAGATCCAACCCGGACATGGCCTTTTCGGGGCATGCCGTCGACAGAATCGGACCGGCCTTTCGGGGTCGGTCCGTCTGTTCTGTCAGGGCCTACATGGGGGCCATCGGCATGATCCGCATCAAGGCTGGGGTTCCCCGCAGCAGGCGGCCCCGGACGACCTCACGGCCCAGGCGCCGTGCCCTCGCCCTGGGGTTGCCCACGGTGTGGGGCGCCGTCGCCGTCGGCTACAAATTCGGCTGCCCGCTGGCCGAGCAGCACGGGCTCGGCGCGCGGATCGTCACCAGCGCCGTGTTCTTCGCCGTCGGCACCGGGCTGATAGTCCATGTCCGCCGGGCCCTGCTCAGGGAGCTGCGGCAGGCCCGCATGGTCGCCGGCGCCGCGCAGAGCGTGCTGTTGCGCCCGTTGCCGCCCCGGCTCGCGGGGCTGAACGTGGCGGCCGCCCAGCTCTCCGCCGACCGGGGCGCGAGCATCGGCGGCGATCTCTACGAGGCCGTCGCCACCGAGCACGGCGTACGGGTCGTGATGGGCGACGTACGCGGGCACGGACTGTCGGCGATCGGTACGGTCGCCGCCGTCCTCGGCAGCTTCCGCGAGGCCGCCCACGACGAACCCGAACTGGGCCGGGTACTCGGCCGCCTGGACCGCGCCCTCGCCAGACACCTGCGAGAACGAGCCAAGGCCGAACACCCGGCCAGCGGCCAGGACCCGGACAGCCCGGTCGCCGAGGAGTTCGTCACCCTGCTGCTCCTGGAGATCGCGACGGACGGCGGGGTTCGGGCGATCAACTGCGGTCATCCCTGGCCGTACGTGCTGAGCGGTACGCGGGTGGCGCCCCTGTCGACGGCCGATCCGCTGCCGCCGCTCGGGCCCTTCCCACTGCCGACCGACCTGACCGCGACCGACTGCGGCCAGTTGCTCGACGGTGAGTCGCTCGTCCTCTTCACGGACGGCGCGGAGGACGCGAGAGACGCGAGAGGCCACTTCTTCTCCCTGCCGGAAGCGCTCGGGAGAGCGGTCCGGGACCACCCGGTCTCCCCTCAGGCCATCCTCCGCGCGGTCTTCACCGCCCTGCTCCACCACACCAACGGCCGCCCCACCGACGACATCGCGCTCCTGGTACTTCGCAACGAACGACAGCACCAACGCCCCCTCCTGGGGGCGCGGGGAACTGCGCGAACAACCCCCACGCACCCGCAGCCGACGAATCACCTCTAACGGCCCCCTTCAGTCCCGTCGGCCGAGCCAACGGCCAGGCCACCGCACTGTACGAGGGGGAGCCGGCGGCCCGGCCGGCCTCTTGCGAGGCAGTTCAGTCAACCGGCCCGCCACGCTCCGCGACAGTGCGCGCACGCTACGGATTCGCGCACTCCGTTCACACCCCGTGTGAACGCACCCGCACTACGCTGACGGGACCAGGCCACTCGGGGGGCATCCATGCAGCCCAACTCTCTGCTCGACGCGATCCTGGACGAGGCGGGGATCTCGCACGCCGGTCTCGCCGCCCACGTCAACCAGGCGGGCCGGGCCCGTGGACTCTCGCTGCGCTACGAACACACCGCCGTCGCCCGGTGGTTGAAGGGCCAGCGGCCGCGCGGCCAGGTGCCCGACCTGATCTGCGAGGTGCTCGCGGCCCGGCTGCACCGGCCGGTCACCCTCGACGACATCGGCCTCGGCGTACCCGGCGAGCCCAGCGTCCCGCACGCCACCTCGCTCTCCGGCTTCGTCGAACGGGCCACCGCGCTGTGGCGCTCCGACGAACAGCAGCGCCCGCACATACTCGGCGCCCCCGCCGTCACCGGCACGCCCGCCGTGATGCCGGTGTGGGAGTGGGAGAACCCCCCGGAGGACGTCGACGTCTCGCGGGGCGGGCGGCACCGGGTCACCCCGGCCGACCTGGAGATGCTGCGCGCCGCCCGGGCGCACTACGAGCAGATGTACCGCAAGGCCGGCGGCATGGCCACCCGCACCCGGATCGTCGGCTTCCTCAACGCCGAGGCGGCACCGCTGCTGCGCGGCAGCTACACGGATGCCACGGGCCGTCAACTGCACCGCGCCACCGGGGGACTGGTGGCGATCGCCGGCATCTGCGCCTACGACTCCGACGCCCACGGCCTAGCACAGCGCTACTTCCACCAGGCGCTGCGCCTGTCGAAGGCCAGCGGTGACCGTGGACTCGGCGCGTACGTCATCGCGCTCCTCGTCAACCAGGCGCTGTTCATGCGGGAGTTCCGGCAGGCCGTGGCCTTCGCGGAGGCCGCGCTGCGCACCGCGGGCAAGCACATCACCCCCGCCCTCGCCTCCGACCTGTACGCGATGCAGGCCAAGGCGTACGCCCACCTCGGCGACGGCACGAGCGCGCTGTCCTGCATCCGGCGGGCCGAGTCGGCCGCCGAACGCATCCGGCGCGGCCACGAGCCTGACGAGACCGGCTATGTCCAGCCCGGCCTGGTCAACGTGCAGGTGGCCGAGGCGCTGCTCAGCCTCGGCGAACTCGCCGCGGCTCGGGAGCATGCCGCGGCCGCCGTCGACAACCCCGCCCACGACCGGGGGCGGGTGCACCGGCTCGCCATGCTGAGCACCATCGAACTGCGCCAGGGAAACGCCGAGAACGCGGTGGCCACGGCCGTGCAGATGGCCGAGCAGGCCCGCGGGATGGAGTCGCAGCGCCTGCGCGACAGACTCCGCGCGGTACGCGAGCACCTGGTGCGCAGCGGCGGTGCCGGAACCGCCGAGGCCGCCGAGCTGATCGACGGCGCACTGCGCGTACCGCTCTAGGCGCGGTAGGCCTTCGAAGCCACTGCTGCGATATTGCCACTTACTCGGCGGAAGGTGGCAGAACCGTGCAGTGGACGAAACAGAACGAACAAACCGTGTATGAAAACCGCTGGTTCAGCGTGAATCTCGCTGATGTCGAGCTGCCGGACGGCCGGCACCTCGACCACTTCCTGATACGGCTGCGGCCCGTGGCCGTGGCGACGGTGGTCAACGAGGCGGACGAGGTCCTCCTCCTGTGGCGCCACCGTTTCATCACCGGCAGCTGGGGCTGGGAACTCGCGGCGGGAGTCGTCGAGGACGGCGAGGACATCGCCGTCGCGGCCGCCAGGGAACTGGAGGAGGAGACCGGCTGGCGGCCGGGAACCCTGCGCCATCTCATGACCGTGGAGCCGTCCAACGGCCTCACCGACGCCCGGCACCACATCTACTGGTCCGACGAGGGCGAGTACGTCGGACACCCCGTGGACGACTTCGAGTCGGACCGCCGGGAGTGGGTCCCGCTCAAGCTCGTCCCGGACATGATCGCCCGTGGGGAGGTCCCGGCCGCCAACATGGCGGCCGCGTTACTCCTGCTGCACCACATGAGGCTCGCCGACGACCAGGACGGGCTCTCTAGTGGGCCAGCGCCTGCCAGACCGTGACGACGAGTGCGCCCAGTGCGGTGAGCGCCGCGAGGGAGGGCAGGGGCCAGCGGGCGTGTTCCAGCGACGCCAGACGGGTGTTGAGCTCGGCCAGTTCCTTGGCGGTCTCCTTCGTGCGGTGGCTGAGCAGGTTCAGCCCTCCCTCGACCTGGGCGTAGGCCACATCGAGGCGACGACGTAACTCTGCGAGTTCTCCTTGGACCACGGGATGCTCCGGTTCGGTGGTCACGAGTCCGCTCCTTTGCGTGATCGAGGGTGTGGTTCCGCATCCCTTTGCATGCGCATGAAGAGTGAACTCGCCTGGTGAGCGCGTGGGGAGAGTGTGCGAAGGGCATATGCGTGCCCGGGGCGCACACGGAGTGTGAAACACGCGGGCCCGGCACCGAAGCAGGTGCCGGGCCCGTGGCGCATCGCTCCCTGTAGTCGGCGGGATGCGACAGCCGCGTGTGATCAGCCGTACGTGTAGAACCCCGACCCGGTCTTCCGCCCCAGCCGGCCCGCCTCGACCATGCGCTGGAGCAGCGGGGGAGCGGCGTACAGCGGCTCCTTGTACTCGGCGTACATGCTGTTCGCGATGGAGACGATGGTGTCCAGGCCGATCAGGTCCGACAGCTTCAGCGGGCCCATCGGGTGGGCGCAGCCCATCTCCATGCCGTTGTCGATGTCCTCGCGGCTCGCGATGCCGGACTCGAACATCCGGATGGACGAGAGCAGGTACGGCACCAGCAGCGCGTTGACCACGAAGCCGGAGCGGTCCTGGGCGCGGATCGCGTGCTTGTCGAGCACCTTCTCGGCGAACATCTGGGCGCGGCTGAGGGTGCCCTCGGACGTGGTGAGCGCCGGGATCAGCTCGACCAGCTTCTGCACCGGGGCCGGGTTGAAGAAGTGGATGCCGATGACGTGGTCCGGCCGGGAGGTGGCGACGGCCAGCTTCACCAGCGGGATGGAGGAGGTGTTGGAGGCCAGGATCGCGTCCGGGCGGGTCACCACCTGGTCGAGCACCTGGAAGATCTCCGTCTTCACCTGCTCGTTCTCGACGACGGCCTCGATCACCAGGTCCCGGTCGGCGAACTCGCCGAGGTCCGTGGTGAAGCTGAGCCGGTCGAGCGTGGCGTCCCGCTCCGCCTCGCTGATCTTGCCGCGCTCGGCGGCCTTGGCCAGGGAGTTGTGCAGCCGGGTGCGGCCGATCTCCAGGGCCTCGCCGGTGGTCTCGGCGACCCGCACGTCCAGACCGGCGCGGGCGGCGACCTCGGCGATGCCCGCTCCCATCTGGCCGCAGCCCACGACTCCGACCTTCTCGATGTCGGTCACATCGTCCCCTTCGCTGATCTACGAGCGGCCGGCAGGACTCCGGATCCGGCGCCTGCTCCGTTCGAGCACGTTACCCGTAAGTATCGATGATCGATCGTCCGGGTGCGGGCATCCTGTGCCGCGGAGGCGATCCGTGCTCGCGCGGATCCGGAGAGTGAGAGGGTCTTACGATGGCACGAGTGTCTCGCAGGGCGTTCGCGTCGGCGGCCCTGGCCGTCCTGGCGTCGGCCGCACCCGGCGTGGCCGCGCCGGCGGGACGGCCGCCCCGCCGGGCGGTCACCGAGATGCGCGGCATGTGGCTCGCGACCGTCTCCAACCATGACTGGCCCTCGCGCACCGGACTGTCGGCGTCCGCCCAGCGCAAGGAGCTGACCACCCTCCTCGACAAGGCCGTCGACCACCGCCTCAACGCCGTGATGTTCCAGGTACGGCCCACCGCCGACGCCTTCTGGCCCTCGCCCCACGAACCCTGGTCGGAGTACCTCACCGGCACCCAGGGCAAGGACCCCGGCTGGGACCCGCTGGGCACCGCCGTCGAGGAGGCCCACGCCAGGGGCCTGCAGCTGCACGCCTGGTTCAACCCGTACCGGATCGCCAACCAAACCGACCCGGGCAAGCTGGTGGCCTCCCATCCGGCCCGCAAGCACCCGGACTGGGTGGTGCCGTACGGCGGCAGGCTCTACTACAACCCGGGCATCCCGGCCGTCCGCGCCTTCGTGGAGCAGGCGATCCTCGACGCGGTCGCCAAGTACCCCGTGGACGCGGTCCACTTCGACGACTACTTCTACCCGTACCCGGTGGCCGGCCAGACCTTCGACGACGACGACGCGTACGACACCCACGGCGGCGGCTTCTCGTCCCGATCGGCCTGGCGGCGGGACAACATCGACAAGCTCGTCGCCGAGACCGCCGCCGCGGTGCGGAAGCTGCGGCCCGGCACCCGGTTCGGGATCAGCCCGTTCGCGGTGTGGCGCAACGCCGCCACCGACTCCCGCGGCTCCGACACCACCGCGGGCGTCGAGACGTACGACGACCTGTACGCGGACACCCGGAAATGGGTGCAGAAGAACTGGATCGACTACGTCGTCCCGCAGGTGTACTGGCAGATCGGCAACGCCGCCGCCGACTACGCCAAGGTGGTCGACTGGTGGGCGGGCGTGGCCAAGGGGTCCGGGACCCGGCTCTACATCGGCGAGGCCCTCTACCAGGCAGGAGCCTCCGGCGCCGCCGCGGCCTGGCAGGACCCGGCCGAGCTCTCCCGGCACCTCACCCTGGTCGGCCGGTACGCACAGGTCGGCGGGCATGTGTACTTCTCCGCGAAGGACGTTTCCGCCGACCGGATCGGGGCGCTCGCCCGGGTGGTCGCCGACCACTACGAGCAGCCGGCGACCGCACCGAGCTGACAGGTCCGTCACGGTTCCCGTGCCCGCCAGGGGCGCTGGGGGTACCCCCGGCCGAAGGCCGGGGGAGGAACTGCGCGATCAGCCCCCCACCGGCCCGCGGCGGACGAACGGGCCGACCAGCGGAGCGCCTAGTGCTGTTCGTGGATCTCCCGGTGCCTGACCTGGCAGTCGGGACCGGGGGACATGATGGCCTCGTGGCCGTCCTCGAAGCGGACCCGGTAGGGCGGGTTGCCCTCGGGGCCGAGTACCTGGACGACTTCCGAGACCTGGTCGTGCTGTCCGACCACCCTGCCGTGCTGGACAAGCTGGTCGCCCTCGGATGCACGCATCTCCAGGGCCTCCTCACGATCGCGATCGTTGGGTGACGGCGATGCACACGAGCACGGCGGCGGCCGTGAGTGGAGCGGCCGCGGTGAGGTGCTCGCCCAGCAGCAGCACCGACCACACCAGTGTGAGCAGCGGCTGGGCCAACTGCAACTGGCTGGCCTTCGGAATGCCGACGGCCGCCATTCCCCGGTACCAGACCACCAGGCCGAGGAACTGCGAGCCCGCCGCCACCCACAGCACACCGGCCACCCCGTGCGCGTTCCAGACCACCGGCTCGTACGACAGCGCGAGCACGGCGGCCGGCACGGTCAGCGGCAGGCAGCCCACCAGCGCCCAGCCGATGACCTGCCAGCCCGGCATGATCCGGGCCAGCCGGCCGCCCTCGGTGTACCCGGCCGCGCACACCACCAGGGCCGCGAACAGGTAGCCGTCGGCCGCCGTGAGCGCCCCGCCGCTCTGGGCGACCGTGAACGCCAGCACGGCCACCGCCCCCGCCAGGGCCGCCGCCCAGAAGGTGCGGGACGGGCGGATGCCCATGCGCAGGGCCGAGAAGAGGGCGGTGGTCAGCGGGAGCAGGCCCACCACGACGGCCGCGTGCGAGGTGGTGGAGGTCTCCAGGGCGAGCGTGGTCAGCAGCGGGAAGCCGAGCACGACCCCGGCCGCGACGACCGCCAGCCCCGCCCAGTGCCGCCGCTCGGGCAGCCGTACCCGAAGGAACAGCAGGCAGCAGCCCGCCATGGCCGCCGCGAGCACGCTGCGCACCGCCACCAGCGCCCACGGCCCGAAGCCCTCCAGCCCCCAGGCCGTGGCCGGGAAGGTGAGGGAGAAGGCGACGACACCGAGCGCGGCCTGGAGAGTGCCGAGCCGGTGGGCGGAGCCGGCGGCGGGGGAAGCGGCCGGGGAAGGGACCGCGGTGTCGGCCGGTGGCGTGCCCACCGCTATCGAAGTCGGGCTGGTAGCGCTACTCTGTGTTCTCATGCATGAGCGTAGCAGTGTCGTGGAACTGGTGGAACAGCTACGGCGGGACCTCGACCGCTACTCGGTAGGTGGAAAGCTCCCGTCGAGCCGAGCCCTCGTCGAGCGGTTCCGGGTGTCCCCGGTGACCGTCTCCCGGGCGCTGGCCCAGCTGGTCGCGGAGGGGCTGGTCGTCACCCGGCCCGGCGCCGGCGCCTTCAAGGCCCCGCCGCGTCCCGCGGCCGAGCCCGTCGGGGACACCTCCTGGCAGGAGGTGGCGCTCAGCGCCGACGGTGCCCTCGACGTGGTCCCGCGCACCGTCGACGCGTCCGGGGTCACCGTGTGCCTCGCCGCCCCGCCGCCCGGCGTGCTGGAGCTCAGCGGTGGCTACCTGCACGCCTCCCTGGAGCCCGAGCGTGCGATGGCGGCGGCCCTGGCGCGGGCCGGCCGCCGCCCCGGCGCCTGGGGCCGGCCGCCGCTCGAAGGCCTGCCCGAGCTGCGCGAGTGGTTCGCACGGGACATCGGCGGCGCGGTCACCGCCGCCGAGGTACTGATCGCGTCCGGCGGCCAGTCCGCCCTGGCCACCGCCCTGCGCGCACTCGCCCCGCCGGGCGCCCCGGTCCTGGTCGAGTCGCCCACCTACCCCGGCATGCTCGCCATCGCCCGCGCGGCCGGCCTCCGCCCGGTCCCGGTCCCGGTCGACCCCGAGGGCGTCAGGCCCGCCCTCCTCGCCGACGCCTTCAGGGCCACCGGCGCCCGGGTGTTCGTCTGCCAGCCCCTCTTCCAGAACCCGACCGGCGCCGTCCTCGCCCCGGACCGCCGCGCCGAGGTGCTGCGCATCGCCCGCGCGGCCGGCGCGTTCGTGATCGAGGACGACTACGTACGACGCCTGGTGCACGCCGACGCGGGCCCGCTGCCCCGCCCGCTGGCCGCCGACGACCCCGACGGAGTCGTCGTCCACGTCGGCTCGCTCACCAAGGCCACCTCGCCGAGCTTCCGGGTGGCCGCCCTGGCCGCCCGCGGCCCGGTCCTGGAACGGCTGCGGGCCATCCAGATCGTCGACACCTTCTTCGTTCCCCGCCCCCTCCAGGAGGCGGCCCTCGAACTCGTCGGCTCCCCCGCCTGGCCCCGCCACCTGCGCAACCTCGCCGCCGAGCTGAAGACCCGCCGCGACGCCCTCACCGGAGCCCTCGCCCACCACATCCCCGAACTCGCCCTGCCGCACATCCCCTCCGGCGGCTACCACCTCTGGCCGCGCCTGCCCGAAGGCACCGACGACACCACCCTGACCGCCGCCGCCCTCCGCGCCGGAGTCGCCATCACCCCGGGCCGCCCGTACTTCAGCGCCGAGGCACCGGCCGCCCACGTCCGGCTGAGCTTCGCCGCGGTCGCGGGGACGGGGGAGATCCTGGAGGGGGTACGACGGCTGCGGGCCGCGTGCGACGAGGTGCTGCGTCCCAGGTCCTGAAATCCGATCGACGCCGCGGCAGCCGACCGGTGAGGATCCCCGCATGACCGACACACCAGGCCTGCCCGAGGGCTACGAGTTCTCCGCCGACACCGACCGCGTGGACGTCGAGCGCGTCCACCGCTGGCTGTCGACCGACGCCTACTGGGCGACCGGCCGCCCGCTGGACCAGCACGAGCGCGCGATGGCGGGCTCGCTGAACTTCGGGGTCTACGACACCGTCACCGGGGAGCAGGTGGCGTACGCGCGCGTGGTGACCGACCAGGCGCTGTTCGCGTGGCTCTGCGACGTCTACGTCGACCCGTCGGTGCGCGGCAAGGGTGTCGGCACCGCGATGGTCGGCGCGGTCCGCGAGCACCTGCGGCCGTCCGGCGTGCGGCGCGTGCTGCTGGCGACCCACGACGCCCACGGGGTCTACGCGAAGCTCGGATTTGCCCCGCTCGAACACCCGGACCAGTGGATGGCGCTCTACTACACGTCGCCCGAGGGACATTCCGGCTGACTTGTCGGACTCCTCCTGACCTTTGGGTAACGTTTCCTCCACGTCCGCCAACTCACCGCCCGATCGCCCTTGACCTGCGCACATGTGCGTCACACCATCGCCGCATGCCACTTCGGGTCACGTTCGTCGCGGCCGCGCGCAGCTCACCGCTGCTCGCGGAGCGCTTCCAGGACGACCGCCCGCTGGACCAGGCGGGCTGGGACGAGGTGCAGCGTGTCGCCGGTGAGCTCCTGCCCCTCGCGGCGGCCGAGCTGCGCTACTGCTCGCCGACGCCGCGCAGCCGCGCGACCGGCGACGCCCTGGGCTATGCCCCGCTGGTCCAGCTCGCGCTGCGCGACTGCGACATGGGCCGCTGGCGCGGGCTGACACTGGGCGAGGCGATGGCCAGGGAGCCGGACCAGGTGGACGCCTGGCTCTCCGACCCGCTCGGCGCCCCGCACGGCGGCGAGTCGCTCCTGGCGTTCATCACCCGGGTCGGCGGCTGGCTCGACACCCGCCCCGTGGGCGACGGCGACCGTATCGTCGCCGTCGCGGAGCCCTCGGTGATCCGGGCCGCCCTCGTCTACGCCCTCAAGGCGCCGCCCGCGACCTACTGGAACATCGACGTACGCCCGCTCTCGACGACCACGGTGACGGGCCGGGGCGGCCGCTGGAACCTGCGGTTCGACCCGTCGTCGGCTCAGACCTCCCGCGCGTAGCCGCTCCGCTGGGAGGGCCGACCTGGGTCGCCGGTCGGCTGCGGCTCCGTCGTGGCTGGTCGCGCAGTTCCCCGCGCCCCTGACGGGGTGCGGTGCGGCGGGTCGTCGTTCTGGTGTGGCGTTGTCGTGGCTGGTCGCGCGGTTCCTCGCGCCCCTAGGGGGCGCTACTGGCGTACGTAGTCGGTGGTCAAAAGCAGGTCCTTTGCCGGGCCGGCCACGCGCCACGCCGTGCGCCAGTGGTCGGCGTCCTGGACGGTGAACTCGCCGCGGTAGAGGTCGGCCGAGCAGGGGTGGTCGGCGATGTGGTGGCCCGATGCCAGGTCCAGGTCGTGGAAGGGGCGGCCGTCGGCGAAGCGCACGTCCGCCGTGCCGGGGTGCGGGCCGGGCAGGAAGCGCAGGGTGCGTTCGGCGGGGCGGGCCACGCCCTGCCAGGTGAACGTGCCCGCCTCCTGGTACAGCAGGCCGCCGCCGTCCAGGGGGCTGAAGAGCGTGGCCCCCTCGAAGCGGCCCTCGCCACCGCCCGCCAGATCGCGCACGGTCCGGTCCACCCGCCACCGCCCGGCCAGATGGGCCAGCACGTCCGCCACCGGCCAGAACTCGCCCACGGTCATCCCTTCGTCGGCCCACCACCCTACGCCGCCCGGGTCCGAGGCCCCCCGCCCCATTGACGCGCTCACGACGCCCTCTTTATCTTGCCGTTCGAAGTGCTGGCCGTAGTCCGATATGTCGAACGAGCCGCGGAATATCCATGTCACGCACCACGCGCACCCGGCTGAGACCCGGCCTGGGGGCAGGCGCCTTCCTGCTCGCCGCCGGTCTTCTCCCGGCCCCCGCCCACGCCGCCGACACCACCGACTACACGATCACCGTCGACCCGGCGGGCCAGGGCGCCAGGATCGACAAGAGTGGACGCACACCGGCGGCGGCAGCTGGGCGGTCCAGGACGGGCAGTACGCCGAGACCTCCGACACCGCCGAGAACACCATGGTCCAGGCCGGCGACCCGTCCTGGCACGACTACGACCTGCAGGTGAAGGCCACCAAGAAGTCCGGCAAGGAGGGCTTCCTCGTCGCCTTAGGCGTCAAGGACACCGGCGACTACTACTGGTGGAACATCGGCGGCTGGAACAACACCCAGACCGCGGTCGAACAGGCCGTCGACGGCAACAAGTCGACGCTGATCGCCAAGCCCGGCTCGGTCGACACCGGCCGCGCCCACGGCATCGACATCAGGGTGCGGGGCCGGCAGGTGACCTTGTACCTCGACGGGCAGGAATGGGGCGGCTTCACCGACGACAAGCCGGCCGAGCCGTTCCGGCAGGTCGTCACCACGGACGGGAAGACCGGCGACCTGATCGTGAAGGTCGTCAACGCCCAGTCCGCCGTGGCCCGTACGGCGATCGACCTCGGCGGCGCCGAGGTCGCGAAGAAGGCCAGGGTGACCACGCTCGCGGCGGCGCCCGGCGCGGTGAACACCGAGACGTCCACCGCGCTCGCCCCGGTCACGTCCACCTTCACCGGCGTCGCCGACCGGTTCACCTACACCTTCCCGGCGGACTCCGTCGCCTTCCTGCGGATCAGGCGGAAGTAGCGTCCGGCGCGGGCTGCTCGCCGACCGGCAGCAGCCCGCGCTCGGCGAACACCTTCTTGGCGACGAAGGTCGCGTTCAGCGCCTTGGGGAAGCCGCAGTACCCGGCCGCGTGCATCAGGGTCTCGACGATCTGCTCCGGTGTGAGACCCACGTTCAGGGACGCGTTGATGTGCACCTCCAGCTGGGGCTCGCAGCCGCCCAGCGCGGTGAGCATGCCCAGGGTCACCAACTGCCGATCCCGGGGCGCCAGCTGGGGGCGGCTGTAGATCTCGCCGAAGCCCCACGCGACGATCTGGTGGCCCAGCTCGGGACTGATGTCGGAGAGCGAGTCGATGACCCGCTGCCCGGCCTCGCCGTCGACCGTCCGCAGGACCTCGAGGCCGTGGGCGAAACGCTCTTCGCGGGTGCTGTTCTCGGTCATGTCAGCTCTTCCGTTCTCCTCGGAACCGGTCGCGGGAAGAACGCTAGGAGCTGGAGTGTGCTCCAGGTCAAGCCGGTGCCGGCATCAGCCCAACGCGCGCGGCACGGCGGCCCGTTCGTCGAGGTGGGTCCGACTGTAGTCGGTAGCGGCCGTACAGGGCGTCAGCCCTGACCCCTGCTTCGGATGACCTCCGCGGCCGCGACGAGCTCGCCGAGAACGGTGCGCACCGCCCTGCGGGCCGTGCGCTCGGGGCGGTGGAGGACGTCGATGTGGCGGTGGGCCTCGATGCCCGCGAGGGGGCGGAGGGTGACGTCCGGGTGCGGTCGGGAGGTCCAGCGGGGCATCAGGGCGACGCCGCCGCCCGCGGCGACCACCTCGGCGACCACGGCGATCTCGTTGACCCGGTGCACCACGTCGACCCGGCGCCCCGCCGCGGCAGCGATCGCCTCGACCGTAGCCAGCAGCGGGAAGCCGTCGTGCACGGTGATCCAGGGCTGGTCGGCGACGTCGTGCGCGGTCAGGGCGTCCCGTGCGGCCAGCGGGTGGCCGGCCGGCAGGGCGATGTCGAGCGGTTCGCGCAGCAGCGGGGTGGCCGTGGCGGTCCGGGGCCAGGGCGGGGCGTGGTCCAGACGGTGGGCCAGGACCAGGTCGTAGCCGCGGGTCAGGGGCGGGAAGCCGGCCTGGGCCACGTCCTCGTCGTGGAGGGCGAGCCGGGGGGATCCCGGCCCGCGCAGCCGCCGTAGCAGCAGGGGGAAGAACGCGGCGGCTCCGCTGTGGAAGGCGGCCAGCGACACCGTGCCGGCGGGTTCGTCGACGTACGCGTCGATGGTGTGCCGGGCCCGGGCCAGTGCCGCCTCCACGCCGATCGCCGCGTCCGCCAGGGCCTGCCCGGCCGGTGTGAGGACCAGCCGGCGGCCCGCCCGCTCGGTGAGCGGGACCGGGACCGAGCGCTGGAGCAGCCGCAGCTGCTGCGAGATCGCCGAGGGCGTGACCCGCAGCGCCTCGGCGACCGCCGTGACACTGCCCAGTTCGCCCAGCTCCCGCAGGACCCGCAGCTGACGTTCGTCCACGGCGTGAGTGTAGCGCTGCTAAAGGATCGGTTGAGAAGGTCGTCGTTTACTTCAACGTCCGTGGCGTGGATCGTGAACGGCATGCCGACCACCCGCCGTATCGACGTGGTGCTCCTGGCCGTCGCCGTCGTCTGGGGCTCCAGCTACCTGACGGCGAAGACGGCCACGGACGCCCTGCCCGTGCCGACCGTCCTCTTCGTGCGCTACGCCGTCGCCGCGCTCGCGTGCGCGGCCCTGCTGCTCCGGTTCCGCGGTGCGACCGGCCGCCTCACGCGGGACGAGAAGGTCTACGGGGGGCTGCTCGGCCTCACACAGGCCGCCGTCCTCGTCCTGGAGACGTACGGCGTCGCGCACACCAGCGCCGGGAACGCGGGCCTGATCATCAGCCTCACCCTCGTCCTCACCCCGGTCCTGGACCGAGTCGGTCTGCCGGGACGGTTCTTCCTCGCCGCCGGGGTGTGTCTGGCGGGTGTCGGGCTGCTCGTCTCGGGAAACGGGCTGCGTGCCCCCGGAGCCGGTGACCTGCTGATGCTCGCGGCGGCCGTGGTGCGCGCCGGTCACGTGGCGCTGGTCGGCCGGGTGACCACGGGCCGGGCCCTGCGCCCGCTGCAGCTGACCGCCGTGCAGTGCGCCGTCGGCGCCGTCCTGTTCCTGTTGCCCGCGGCCTCCGGACTGCCCACGCTCGCCCGGACCGGCGCCGCCACCTGGGCCCAGCTCCTCTACCTGGCCCTCTTCTGCGGTCTGTTCGCCTTCCTCGCCCAGACCTGGGCGGTCCAGCGCACCTCCGCGACCCGGGCCGGGCTCCTGCTGGGCACCGAACCGGTGTGGGCCCTGCTGGCCGGCACCGCCCTCGGCGGTGAGCGGCTCACCGTCCTGTCCGTCCTCGGAGCCACCCTCGTCGTCTCGGGAACGTACTGGGGTCAAGCCCTCGAACGCACACATCGCGGACGCTCCTCGGCCGCGGCTCGTGACGCGGCCCCGCACCGCGCCGGTACAGGCGTCACACAGGCGAGTTAACCTGCGAAACATATTCCGGAAAGCTATTGTTTCCTTTGAGGTCGTGAATTCTTTCCCATAGCGCACGCGGATTCGGAATTCGGCTTATTACTTCACAGGCGTGACACAACCATCCGGAACCTCTACCCGTCTAAGTCGGCGAAACACCGACCTGCGGGGAGTGACGACCCCGTTTTTTATCTGGGGGCCGCGCAGAATGAATCGCACCGTCCTGGCCGGGCGCGAACAGGAGGCGAAACCGGCGGGAGGCGAGGAGGGACGGGAAAACGGCCCGGTGAAATGGCGGAGAGCCGATCCGGGAGCGGCCGCCGCGCTGCTCGCGGCACTTCTCACCACCGTGGCGTTCTGTGCCGCCGACGTGATCGCCCGCAGCTACCCGTTCGGGCCCCGAACCCGCAGCGTCAACGACCTCGGCAACCAGTACGTGCCCTTCCACGCCCACCTCTGGGACCTGCTGCACGGCAGGGCCGACGGCGGGCTTCTCGTCAACTGGCAGTCCGGCTACGGCTCCAGCTTCCTGCCGGACCTCGGCACCTATGTGAGCAGCCCGTTCGCGCTCCTCGTCGCCCTCTTCCCGCGTGACGAGATCGACCTCGCGGTGTACACGGTCACCGTGCTGAAGACGGCGGTCGCCGGTGCCGCCATGGCCTGGCTGCTGATGAGCCTGCGCCGGGGCCGCTGGTGGGCGGCGGGCGTCCTGGGCGCCTCCTACGCCCTGTGCGGCTGGAGCCTCGCCCTCGCCTCGTACAACCCGATGTGGCTCGACGGCCTGATCGCGCTGCCGCTGTTCTGCCTGGTCGGCGAGTGGGCGATGACCGGCCGGCGCCCGCTGCCGAGCGTGCTGATCGTGGCGCTCGCCTGGATCGCCAACTTCTACACCGCCTACATGGCCACCCTCGGCGCCGCCCTGGTGCTGCTGCTCCGGCTGGTGCTCGCCGAGCTGCCCTGGCGGCGCGCCCTCGCGGTGGTGGGCCGGGCCGCGGTGACCGTCGGGCTGGGCATCGGCCTGGCCGCGCCCCTGGTGATCGTCGTGTACTCCGGCACCAAGCACGCGTACCCGGGCCGCGACGGCCACTTCGCCCCGGCCGGCACCGAGGACCTGCTCGCCCGGCTGCTGCCGACGACCTACAGCTACGGCTCCCCGGCCCTCTACGTCGGCATCACCGCGCTGGTGCTCGCCCTCGCGCTGCCCTTCCACCGGAAGGTCCCGGTCCGGGTGCGGGCCGGCTGGACGGTCCTGGTGCTCGCGGTCGCCCTCTCCCTCCAGTGGGCGCCGACCAGCCTGGCCTGGCACGCCTTCGCCGCCCCGAACGGCAGTTCCTACCGGCAGGCCTTCGTGCTCTGTGCCCTGCTGGTCATCGCCGCCTGGCACGCACTCGCCTACGGGCTGCCCGGCCGGCGGGCACTCGGCGCGGCCGCCGTCCTGCTGGTCCTGGTCGCCGCCGCCGCGAGCCGCAGCGCCCTGACCCGGCAGCACGGCCACCACACCTGGCCGGTGGTGGTGCTCGCGGCCGCGGGCACGTTCGGCGGGCTCGCCCTGCTCGGCCTGCGGCACGGCAGGCCGGTGCTGGCCGGGCTGGCCGTGGCGCTGCTGATCGGCGCCCAGTTCGGCGAGGCCGCCGCCACCTCGGCCGTGGCCACCCGGATGCGGCTCGGCCACATGGACGACTACGCGCCCTGGGGCGACCGCCAGCAGAAAGAGGCGGAAGCGGTCGCGAGCGCCGACGCCTGGCCCGCGTACCGCACCGAACCCGGCCGCGACCAGACCGTGTCCAACGACCCCATGATGGTCGGCGGCCAGGGCTCCCAGTACTACAGCAGCCTCACCGCCGACGTCCTCAGCCGCACCCTCACCGCGCTCGGCGACGGCTGGACCTCGCGCGGCCGCAGCCTGCAGAGCCTCGACAACCCGGTCACCGACGCGGTCTTCGCCGTGGGCGCCCGGGTGCACAACCCGCCCGACCCGCACCAGAAGTGGCTGCCCCAGAGCGGCGGCCCCTCCACCGTCACCCGCGAGGACGTCCCGCCGCTGGTCACGGTACGGCCCACCGCCGCGCACTCCACCCCGGCCGCCTTCGGCCCGTCCCCCTACCGCAACCAGGAACTCCTGCTCGGCGCCCGCGTCTACACCCTGCCCCGCACCACCCTCAGCGGTGTGCGCAAGGGCGACGCGGCGCGGGGCCTGCTGGTCGACGGAGCGCAGACGATCACCGCGCAGTGCCGGCCCGGGAGTTCGGTCTTCCTGTGGGCACCGCACTACTCGGGTACCGCCCGACTCGCCGGCGGCGGCGCGCAGAAGCTGTTCCGGTCCGACGCCGAAAACGCGAAGATCGCCGCGATGCAGCCGCTCGGCACGGTGGGCGGCACCGGGCTGATCCGGATCGACCTCAAGCCCAACACGCTCAGCCGCGTCCCGGCACAGGGCGCGGTCGGCTGCCTCGACACCGCGAGACTGCGCACCGCCGTACAGCACCTGAAGTCCACCGGCGCGACCAAGGTGACCGTCTCCGACGGCACCCTGCACGCGCAACTGCCCGCAGGGAGCAGGGGAACCGCCGTGGTGGCCGCCCCGCGGATCGCCGGCTGGCGCTGCTCCGCCGGCGGCGACGAGGTCCCGGCGGGTGAGTTCCACGGCCTGATCGCCGTCCCGCTCGGCGCCTCCGCCACCAGCCTGACCTGCACCTTCCACCCGCCCGGCCTGCGCCTGGGCACCGCCGTCGGCGGCGCCTCGCTGCTGACCCTGATCCTCATCGGCACCGTCTCGGCCGTACGCCGCAGAGCCGCCGCCCGTCCCGGCGAGCGCACGACCACCGCTCACTGACCCGTCCCCAGGGGGAAGAAACCCATGCTGATATCGATCGTCGCGCCCTGTTACAACGAGGAAGACGTCATAGAGCGCTTCCACGAGCAGGTCCAGAAGATCGCCAACGAACTGCTGCCGCTCGGCCACGACATGGAGTTCGTGTACGTCGACGACGGCAGCCGCGACCGCACCCTGCCCCTCCTCAGCAAGATCGCCGACGGTGACTCGCGCGTCCGGTACGTCTCCTTCAGCCGCAACTTCGGCAAGGAAGCGGCCCTGCTGGCGGGCCTGAAGCACGCCACCGGCGACGCCGTGATCGTCATGGACGCCGACCTGCAGCACCCGCCGGCGCTGATCAAGCGCATGGTCGAACTGCGCGGCGAGGGCTACGACCAGGTCATCGCCAAGCGCACCCGGCAGGGCGACCGCGTCACCCGCACCCTCACCGCCCGCCTCTACTACCGGCTCATCAACCGCATGGTCGACGTCGAACTCGTCGACGGCGTGGGCGACTTCCGGCTGATGTCGCGCCGGGTGGTGGACGCGATCGTGAACCTCACCGAGTACAACCGTTTCTCCAAGGGCCTGTTCGCCTGGGTCGGCTTCCCCAGCACCACCTTCGAGTACGAGAACGCGGTGCGCGAACACGGCAGCAGCTCCTGGTCGTTCCGCAGCCTGCTCAACTACGGCCTCGACGGACTGCTCTCCTTCAACAACCGCCCGCTGCGCGCCGCGCTCTACCTCGGCCTGACCCTGCTGGCCCTGGCCGGCGCGTACACGGCGTGGATCGTCGGCGGCGCGATGATCAACGGTGTCCAGACGCCCGGCTATGTCACCATCATTACAGCCGTCACCGCCCTGGCCGGCGTACAGATGATCATGCTCGGGGTCATCGGCGAGTACACCGGCCGGATCTACTACGAGGTCAAGGGGCGCCCGCACTTCCTGGTGAAGGCGACGAACGTGGACCGAACGGAAGACCGCAGCCGCGGCACGACGAAGGACCTCATCCCCTGATGCCGAACGCCACCCTGCCGACCGCCACCGGACCGGCCCGCCCGATATCCGGGCAGATCATCACCTTCGCGGTGGTCGGCGTCGTCAACACCGCGACGTACTACGGCCTTTACCTGCTTCTTCTGAGGAGTTTGCCTTATCTGGCGGCGCATATTCTCGCGTTTTTCCTGAGCATGATCGGCTCCTTTTTTCTCAATGCGAAGTTCACTTACCGGACGCGTCCCACCTGGCGGAAATTCCTGCTGTTCCCGCTGACCAACGCCACGAATTTCGTGATCACCACCGTGGGGGTGTACGTGATCGTCGACGTCCTGCACGCGGGAAGCAGGTTCGCTCCGCTGATGGCGTCGGCGGCGGCGATTCCGGTGACGTTCGTCGTCTCCCGCTGGGTCATGCTGCAGCGCCCCGAAGGTGCGCCAGGAACGGCTGGGCCGGCCGCGCCGGTGCCGCGCGCGAACGATCCCGTTGCATAAAAGTGCAACGGACCGTATAGTCATGCCATCTGGAGGAGGATGGACATGGCGGTACGTGCGGCGGTGGCCGGGGCGAGCGGATACGCGGGCGGAGAGGTCCTGCGGCTGCTCCTCGCGCACCCCGAGGTCGAGATCGGCACCCTGACCGGCAACTCCAACGCGGGCCAGCGCCTCGGCGCGCTCCAGCCCCATCTGCTCCCGCTGGCCGACCGGGTGCTGGCGGAGACGACCCCCGAGGCCCTCGCCGGGCACGACGTGGTCTTCCTCGCGCTCCCGCACGGGCAGTCCGCCGCCGTCGCCGAGCAGCTCGGCCCGGACGTCCTCGTCGTCGACATGGGCGCCGACTTCCGGCTGGCCGACCCGGCCGACTGGGAGCGCTTCTACGGCTCCCCGCACGCCGGCACCTGGCCCTACGGCCTCCCCGAACTTCCGGGTGCCCGCGCCGCGCTGGAGGGGTCCAAGCGCATCGCGGTACCCGGTTGCTACCCCACCGCGGTCTCCCTCGCCCTGTACCCGGCCTACGCCGGCCAGATCGCCGAGCCCGAGGCGCTGATCGTCGCCGCGTCCGGCACCTCCGGCGCGGGCAAGGCGCCCAAGCCGCACCTGCTGGGCAGCGAGGTCATGGGCTCCATGTCGCCGTACGGCGTCGGCGGCGGCCACCGGCACACCCCCGAGATGATCCAGAACCTGAGCGCGGTGGCGGGGGAGCGGGTCGCCGTCTCCTTCACGCCGACGCTCGCGCCGATGCCCCGGGGCATCCTCGCCACCTGCAGCGCCAAGGCCGTACCGGGTGTGACGGCGGAGTCCGTGCGTGCCGCCTACGAGAAGGCCTACGCCGACGAACCCTTCGTCCACCTGCTCCCCGAGGGGCAGTGGCCCGCCACGGCGTCCGTCCACGGTTCCAACGCCGTTCAGGTGCAGGTCGCATACGACGAGGCGGTGGGCCGCATCATCGCGATCAGCGCCATCGACAACCTGACCAAGGGCACCGCCGGCGGTGCCGTCCAGAGCATGAACCTCGCCCTGGGTCTCGCCGAGACCACCGGGCTGACCACGATCGGAGTTGCGCCGTGAGCGTGACGGCAGCGAAGGGATTCACGGCCGCGGGCATCGCGGCCGGGATCAAGGAGAACGGCAACCCGGACCTGGCCCTCGTGGTCAACACCGGGCCCCGCCGTGCCGCCGCGGGCGTCTTCACCTCCAACCGCGTGAAGGCCGCGCCGGTGCTGTGGTCCGAGCAGGTCCTCAAGAGCGGCCAGGTCTCGGCCGTCGTCCTCAACTCCGGCGGCGCCAACGCCTGCACCGGCCCCAAGGGCTTCCAGGACACCCACGCGACCGCCGAGAAGGTCGCCGAGGTGCTGGGGCGGGGCGCGATCGAGGTCGCCGTCTGCTCGACGGGCCTGATCGGTGTTCTGCTCCCCATGGACAAGCTGTTTCCAGGCGTCGAGACCGCCGCCGCCCAGCTCTCCGAGCACGGCGGGGAGAAGGCCGCCATCGCCATCAAGACCACCGACACCGTGCACAAGACGGCCGTGGTCACCAGGGACGGCTGGACCGTCGGCGGGATGGCCAAGGGCGCCGGCATGCTCGCGCCCGGCCTCGCCACCATGCTGGTCGTCCTCACCACGGACGCGGTCGTCGACAGCGAGGTGCTCGACAAGGCGCTGCGGGCCGCGACCCGGACCACCTTCGACCGTGTCGACTCCGACGGCTGCATGTCCACCAACGACACCGTGCTGCTGCTCGCCTCGGGCGCGGCAGACGTCACCCCGGAGTACGAGGAGTTCGCCGAGGCCGTCCGCGCCGTCTGCGACGACCTGGGCCAGCAGCTGATCCGGGACGCCGAGGGCGCCAGCAAGGACATCAAGGTGGAGGTGGTCAACGCCGCCTCCGAGGACGACGCCGTCGAGGTGGGCCGCTCCATCGCCCGCAACAACCTCCTCAAGTGCGCCATCCACGGCGAGGACCCCAACTGGGGCCGCGTCCTGTCCGCCATCGGCACGACGAAGGCCGCCTTCGAACCGGACCGGCTGAACGTCGCCATCAACGGCGTCTGGGTCTGCAAGAACGGCGGAGTGGGCGAGGACCGCGAGAAGGTCGACATGCGCTACCGCGAGGTGCACATCGTCGCCGACCTCGCCGCCGGCTCCGAGACCGCCACCATCTGGACCAACGACCTGACCGCGGACTACGTCCACGAGAACAGCGCGTACTCGTCATGAGCACCACGCGCAAGCACACCGCGCTGCCCAAGGCCCAGACCCTCATCGAGGCCCTGCCCTGGCTGGTCCGTCACAACGGCAAGACCGTCGTGATCAAGTTCGGCGGCAACGCCATGATCGACGAGGACCTGAAGGCGGCCTTCGCCCAGGACGTCGTCTTCCTGCACCACGCCGGCCTCAAGCCGGTCGTCGTGCACGGCGGCGGCCCGCAGATCAGCGCCGCACTGGACAGGCACGGCATCGTCAGCGAGTTCAAGGCCGGCCTCCGGGTCACCACCGAGGACGCCATGGACGTCGTACGGATGGTGCTCGCCGGGCAGGTCCAGCGCGAGCTGGTCAACCTGCTCAACCAGCACGGCCCGCTCGCCGTCGGACTGACCGGCGAGGACGCCCACACCATCACCGCCACCAAGCACCGGCCCGAGATCGACGGCGAGCTGATCGACATCGGACGGGTCGGCGAGATCACCTCGATCGACACGGGCGCGATCGAGGCCCTGCTCGCCGACGGCCGGATCCCGGTCGTCTCCTCGATCGCCCGCTCCCAGGACGACGGACATGTCTACAACGTCAATGCTGATACGGCGGCTGCGGCACTCGCTGCTGCTCTGGGCGCCGAAACCCTCATGGTCCTCACCGACGTGGAGGGCCTCTACGAGGACTGGCCGAACTCCGACGAGGTGATCAGCCGCCTCACCGCTTCCCAGCTGGAGAAGCTGCTGCCGGACCTCAGCTCCGGCATGGTGCCGAAGATGGAGGGCTGCCTGCACGCCGTACGCAACGGCGTCACCACCGCCCGCGTCATCGACGGCCGGGTCCAGCACTCGATCCTGCTGGAGATCTTCACGGACGAAGGCATCGGCACGATGGTCGTGCCGGACCAGGAGGGGGAGTCATGAGCAACCAGGAACTGACCACGCGCTGGCAGGGCGCCCTCATGAACAACTACGGCACCCCGCGCCTGCCGCTCGTCCGCGGCGAGGGTGTCAGGGTCTGGGACACCGAGGGCCACGAGTACCTCGACTTCGTCGGCGGCATCGCCACCAACGCGCTCGGCCACGCCCACCCCGCGATCGTCGAGGCCGTCAGCGGGCAGATCGCGTCCCTCGGCCACATCTCCAACTTCTTCATGGCCGAGCCCACCGTCGCCCTCGCCGAACGCCTGATCCAGCTCTTCGGCCGGGACGGCCGGGTCTTCTTCTGCAACTCCGGCGCCGAGGCCAACGAGGCCGCCTTCAAGATCGGCCGGCTGACCGGGCGGACCCACATGGTCGCCACCGACGGCGGCTTCCACGGCCGGACGATGGGCGCCCTCGCGCTCACCGGGCAGCCCGCCAAGCAGGACCCGTTCCGCCCGCTGCCCGCCGACGTCACCCACGTGCCCTACGGCGACGCGCAGGCGCTGGCCGCCGCCGTCACCGAGGAGACCGCCCTCGTCGTCATCGAGCCGGTCCAGGGTGAGAACGGCGTGGTCGTGCCCCCGGCCGGCTACCTCAAGGCGGCCCGCGCGATCACCGCCGCCACCGGCGCGCTGCTCGTCCTCGACGAGGTGCAGACCGGGATCGGCCGCACCGGCACCTGGTTCGAGTACCAGGCCCACGAGGGCGTGCTGCCCGACGTCGTCACCCTCGCCAAGCAGCTCGGCGGCGGGCTGCCGCTCGGCGCGACCGTGGCCTTCGGCCGCGCCGCCGAACTGCTCCAGCCCGGCCACCACGGCACCACCTTCGGCGGCAACCCGGTCGCCTGCGCCGCCGGCCTCGCCGTCCTCGACACCATCGAGAACGAGGGGTTGCTGGAGAACGTCAAGCGGCAGAGCGGGAGGCTGCGGGACGGAATCGAGGGTCTCGGCCACCGGTTGATCGATTATGTCCGGGGCGCGGGCCTCCTCCTGGGTATCGTGCTCACCGAGCCGCTGGCAGCGCAGGTGCAGCAGGCGGCTCAGGAGGCCGGGTTCCTGGTGAACGCGCCCGCTCCCGACGTCGTACGGCTGATGCCGCCGCTGAATCTCCGCGACGCCGATGCGGACGCGCTGCTGCGTGCCCTGCCCGGCATCCTCGACGCAGCGAGCGGGGACGGACGATCCGGAGAATGAGACGACGATGAGCCAGGCGCAGGAGTTCGACCAGTCGGGCGGGGCGGGGCCCGCGGTGCCGCAGACCCGGACCGCCCGGCACCGCCGGATCGTGGACATCCTCAACCGGCAGCCGGTGCGCTCGCAGAGCCAGCTCGCGAAACTGCTGTCCGACGACGGGCTGACGGTGACCCAGGCGACGCTCTCCCGGGACCTCGACGAGCTGAACGCGGTGAAGATCCGCAACACCGACGGCGAGCTGATCTACGCGGTACCCAGCGAGGGCGGATTCCGCACCCCGCGCGCCCCGCTCGGGGAGTCGGCGAAGGAGGAGCGGATGCGCCGCCTCTCCCAGGAGCTCCTGATCTCGGCCGAGGCCTCGGCCAACCTGGTCGTCCTGCGCACCCCGCCCGGCGCGGCCCAGTTCCTCGCGTCCTCGATCGACCAGGCCGAGCTGCACGACATCCTCGGCACCATCGCCGGGGACGACACGGTGCTGCTGATCAGCAGGGAGCCGACCGGCGGCCAGGCCCTCGCGGACCACCTGCTGCGGCTCGCCCAGAACGGCCACTGACGGCCACTCGCCGGGCGCCGGGCGCCGGGAGCCGCCGGCCGACCCGCGTGCGGGGCCCGGTGCGGCGACGGACAA
Source organism: Streptomyces sp. NPDC001507 (assembly GCF_042894765.1). NCBI lineage: Bacteria > Bacillati > Actinomycetota > Actinomycetes > Kitasatosporales > Streptomycetaceae > Streptomyces > Streptomyces sp. NPDC001507. Next base: position 238,193 of record NZ_JBIAVV010000008.1, on the reverse strand, counting down.
TGACCGTGTGAGGTTCCGCGGCGAGCGGTCAGGCGGGTGGGCAATCCCCTGGCGGCCGTCGAACGTACACAGGGGTGTGTCGGGATTCCGGTTCCCTGTCGGCCGTCTCCCGGACGAGGCTCTGCTGTCCGGGCTGGCCACCGGAGACCCGGAGCTCGCCGAGGTCTTCGTACGGAGATTTCAGCACCGGGTCTTCGGGGTCGCGATGGCCGTCACCCGGGACCAGCAGCTTGCCGAGGACGTCGCCCAGCAGACGTTCGAGCGCGCATGGCGGCATGCCCAGATCTACGACTCGCGCCGCGGCTCGGTCGGGACCTGGCTCACCACCATCGCCCACAACCTCGCCGTCGACGCCGTCCGGGCCCGGCGGACGGAACCGATGGCACCCGAGGACCTCGACCCCCTGCTCGACGCGGTCACCGAGACCCCCGAGCGGTGGGCGCTGGCCGACGAGGCCTCCACCCAGCTCCGGGCCGCGCTGGCCCGGCTGCCGAGGGAACAGGCCAGGGCCCTGATGATGGCCGGCATCTACGGCATGACGGCCCAGCAGATCGCCGACGCGGAGCGGATCCCGCTGGGCACGGCCAAGACACGGATCAGAGCGGCGATGGAGAAACTCCGCGCCGCGCTCGCGTGCCCGAAGGGAGGCGACCATGTCCGGTGACGCGCACTGCGCGAAGCTGCGCGAGGCCGGCGCCGAACTGGCGCTGGGCGTCCTGCCCGGCCGCGAGCGGGCCGAGGCGGTCGCCCATCTGGACGGGTGCGCGGACTGCCGGGAGTACGTGCGCCGGCTCACCGGGATCGGCGACCGGTTGATCGGCCTGCTGCCGGAGAGCGATCCGCCGCCCGGCTTCGAGACCCGGGTGGCGCGCAGCCTGGCCGAGCAGGCGGCAGGGACCGAGGGGGCCCGGCGGCCCGCCTACGCCGCCCAGGTCCGGCGCGGCCGCGTCCGGCGCCTGCGGCTGCGGCTCGCCGCGGTCGCCGCCACCGCCGCGGTCGCGGTCGGCTTCGCCGGCTGGGCGATCGGCAGCGCCGTCGAGGGCGCAGTCACCGCCTCGCCGCCCGCGGTGGCGTCCGAGCCCATGCTGGCCGGGGACATGATCCCGGCAGGCGGCGGAGAGCCCGTCGGCGAGATCTACGCCCACCCCGGCATCCCCGCCTGGATGTTCGTCTCCGTCGCCCTCCCCGGCACCCCCTACAAGGACAGGGTCACCTGCCTCCTGGCACGCGCCGACGGTACGACCACGCGGGTCGGCGACTTCCCCCTGCGGGGCGGACGCGGCAACTGGGGCGTGGCGGTCCCCGTGGACCTCACCAGGTACTCGGCTGCCCGACTCACCTCCGCCGACGGCACCCTCCTCGCCACCGCCGAGCTGCAGAAGGGCGAGATGGTGACGCCGGAGGGGTCATGACAGCACGGCTCCCGAGCCGAGCCGGTGCAGCAGGGCGTACGGCCCCTGCCGCCCGAGCAGGTCCGCGGGCGCGCCGTACTCGACGACGCGGCCGTGGTCGAGCACCACGATCCGGGTGGCGTCGCGGACGGTCGGCAGCTGGTGCGAGACGACGACGGTGGTCCGCCCGGCCATGAGCCTGCGCAGCGGCTCCATGACCCGCCGCGCCGAGCGGACGTCCAGCCCGGCGGTGGGCTCGTCCAGCAGGAGCACCGGGGCGTCCCGGATCATCGCGCGGGCGATCGCCAGCCGACGGCACTGGCCCCCGGAGAGCGTCCGGCCGCGCTGCCCGACGAGCGTGTCGTAGCCGTCCGGGAGCCGCTCGACGAACTCGTGGGCGTCCGCGGCCCGCGCCGCCGCGACGATCTCCGCCTCCGTCGCCGACGGCCGGCCGTAGGCGATGTTCTCGCGCACGGTGCCGTGGAAGACGAGGGTCTCCTGCAGCACCACCGCGACGTTCTCCCGGACGTCGGTCAGGCTGAGCTCGCGCAGATCGGTCCCGTCGAGGCGGACCGCGCCCCGGTCGGGGTCGTAGAACCGCAACTGCAGCTTCGCGAGCGTGGACTTGCCCGACCCGCTCGCCCCGACCAGCGCCACCGTCTCCCCGGGAGCCGCCCGGAACGACACGTCGGACAGCGCCCAGGCCTCGGTGCCGGGATAGCGGAACCACACCCCGTCGAACTCCAGGGTGCCGCGCGCCCGGCGGAGCCGGCGCGCGCCGGCCGCCTCGGTCACCTGGGGCCGCTCGTCGAGCAGCTCGATGATCCGTTCCGCGGCGGCGGAGGCCGTGTAGAAGGTGGTGCCGAGCCCGGACAGCCCGTGGACCGGGCTGTACAGCTTGCCGATCAGCGCGAGGAAGACCAGCAGTCCGCCGAGCGTGAGCTGACCCTGGGCCAGCTTCCAGGTGCCGAGGGCCAGCACCGCGAGGCCGCCGGTCACCTCCACGAACTCGACCGCGGGCGCGTACGCGGCGCGGATACGCGCCGAGGCCATCGCCGCCCGGAACCGGCCGGTGTTCTCCTGCTCGAAGCGGCGTGCCTCCCACGCCTGCCGGTTGTACGCCTGCACGAGTACGGCGTTGCCGAGCGATTCCTCGGCGATCGCGCCGAGCGCCCCGCCGCGCCGCCTGCGCTCCCGCGAAGCCTCCCTGACCAGCCGCGAGAAGTACCGGGCCGCGCCCCAGAACAGCGGTACGACGACGAGGGCGAGCAGGGTCAGGTCCCAGCGCAGGTAGAGCAGCATGCCGAGGTAGACGCCCAGGCTGATCACGTAGTACAGGGCGTCCGCGACACCCGAGAGCAGGAACGTCTCCACCGCGTCGACGTCACCCGTCACCCTCGACAGGACGTCCCCGAGCCGCCGGCGCTCGAAGAAGCCGAGCGAGAGCCCCTGGACATGCCGGAAGACGTCGGCGCGCAGGGCGAGCAGGAAGCGTTCGCCGACCCAGGTGGAGGTCACGTCGTCGGCGTAACCGAGGACGCCGGAGCAGAGGACGAGGCCGAGGTAGGCGGGCGCGATCCACAGGAAGGGGCGCAACTCCCGGCCGACGAGCACGTCGTCGACGACGAACTTGAAGAGCCAGAGCTCCGCGGCGTCGACGGCCGGGCCGGTCAGGCTCAGCACGACGAGCGGCACGAGCCAGCGGCGGCCGCCTCGCGTGTAGGGCCAGAACCGCCGGAAGACCTCGCGTGGGGGGACCGGGGGAGCGGCCGTGACCACTTGCGCCATGAGAGGGGGTCCTCGGAGAACACCGGCGGAGCGGCCCGGCTGACCCGTAGCCGGTCCGCTCCGTCATTCGGTGTGGTCAGTAGTGGTCGTGACCGTGGTCGTGCCGGTCGCGGTCGTGGTCGTGACCGTGGTCGTGCCGGTCGTGGTCGTGACCGTGGTCGTGTCGGTGACCGTGCCGGTCGCCGTGGTCGTGGTCGTGGTCGTGGTCGTGCTTGAACGGCATCAGGTTGCTGAAGACGGCCATGGTGTTTCCTCCCGAAACTTGCGTCACAGGGGGTACGGCCGGGGAGGGGATCGGGATGGCTCTTTACGGACAAATCCCAAGAAATTTTCGGCTGCGGGCCGGTGGGAGCTGGTCGCGCAGTTCCTCCCCCGGCCGAAGGCCGGGGGAGGAACCCTGCAAGCGCCGGTAAGCGTCCCCCCGCCTCAGCCCAGACGCGCGGCCAGCCCCCCGGTGCACCGCACCTCGTCCCCCGCCGTGATCAACAGCCCCTCCACGTCCGGCAGCGACTCCAGCCAGGCCAACCCGGCCCGCGACCCCATCGCGAACGCCGCCGTCGCCCAGCAGTCCACCCACGTCAGCCGCGGTCCCACCACCGTCACCGCCACCAGATCCGTCACCGCCGACTTCCCGGTCCGCGGATCGACGATGTGGGCGCCCCGCTCCGCCGTACCGGACGTGGCGACCGCCAGTTCCGGCACCCCCGTCGCCGAGATCACCGCCGCCAGCCCGCCGGGCCGCAACGGATCGGCGATGCCCACCCGCCACGCCCGCGTCGGCTCGGGCGCGCCGAACATCTGGACGTCTCCGCCGCCGTTCACGCTCACGCCCCGCACCCCGGCCACCCGCGCCAGCGTCTGCGCCGCCCGCTCCGCGGACCAGCCCTTCACGATCCCGGTGGGATCGAGCCGCCCCCGGTAGCGCGTGCTGAACCAGCCGTCGCTCACCCGCTCCGCCTCGGCCGCCAGTTCCAGCACCTCGGCCACCTCGGGATCGCAGTCGCCGACGCCGATCTCCTCCCGCGCGAGCCGGGACACCTGGCTGTCCTCGCGGTACGTGCTGAACACCTCGTCGACCCGGTGCAGCCCGGCGACCGCCTCGTCCAGGGCCGCCCGTACGGCACCCGGATCCCCGCCGCGGACGTCGAAGGAGAAGACGGTCCCCATGACCTCCTCCGCATGACGCACCGCGGCGGGAGCCTCCGCGGACTCGGCCACCGCCTCAGCCACCGGCCTGGTCCAGCGCCGACTGCAGGGACTGCTTGTAGCCGGTACTGGTGTAGGTGGCCCCGGAGACGGAGTCGATGTTGGCGCTCTGGGCCGCCACCGCCTCCTGGTTGAGCTTCGGGACGGAGAGCGCCGTCTTCTGGTCGCTGGTGCCGCCCTTGGGCGCCTGCACCGCCTCCGCCTTGGTGATCTTCCCGCCGGAGACGGTGATCCGGACCTGGACCGGCCCGTACTGGGTCTGCGCGACCTGCCCGGTCACCGTCTTGGCCTGCGCCTGCGCGGACCCGGAGGAGGACGAGGACCCCGCGGAGGAGCCCGCAGAGCTCGACGCACTCGCCGCCTTCAGCTTGTCCAGCGCCGACTGCAGCGACTGCTTGTAGCCGGTGCTCGTGTACGTCGCCCCGGAGACGGAGTCGATGTTCGCGCTCTGCGCCGCCACCGTCTCCTTGTTGAGCTGCGGCACCGACAGCGCGGTCTTCTGGTCGCTGGTGCCGCCCTTGGGTGCCTGGATCGCCTGGGCCTGGGTGATCTTGCCGCCCGCGACGGTCAGCCGGACCTGGACGACCCCGTACTGCGTCTGGGTCGCGTCCCCGTCCACCGTGGTGCTGCCGGCGGCCCCGGTGCCGCCCTGTGGCGACTCCTGCCCGGCCGCCGCGGCCGACGGGGCCGCGCCCGCCGCCGACGCGGACGCCGGGTCCGACGACGGCTTCAGCGACAGCAGCAGCACGACACCGGACACGGTCGCCGCGGTGGCCAGCACCACACGCCTGATGGGGTGACTCTTCCTCATCGCTTACGAACTCCCGATTCCCTGGATTCCCGTGTGGTCCCGTCGCTCACATCTCGAACGACTCGTGATGGATGCGGCGGGCGGGAACCCCCGCGCCGCGCAGTGCTTCGTACACGCCCTGCGCGAACCCGGGCGGGCCGCACATGAAGACGTCGTGGTCGACGATGTCCGGGATCTTCCGCTGGAGGTTCTCGGCGGAGATGTCAGGACGCTCGCCGTCCGGGCTGTTGACCGCGTACATCAACCGGGCCCCGCGCTCCTTGGCGATCTTGGCCAGCTCGTCCCACAGGGCGAGGTCCTGCGTGGTGTTGGCCCGGTAGAGCAGGGTCAGGTCGCCCGCGGCACCGGGCAGCGTCTCGAACAGCGCCCGCATGGGCGTGATCCCGACGCCGCCCGCCACCAGCAGGACCTTGCCGCGGCTGCGCCGGGACGCGGTCATCGCCCCGTACGGCCCTTCGGCCCACACCTTGGTCCCGGGCCGTAGTTCGCGCAGCCGCGCGCTGTGGTCGCCGATCGCCTTGACGGTGATCCGCAGCATGTCGGGGCGCGGAGCCGCCGACAGGGAGTACGGGTGCGAGCTGAACCGCATCCCGGGGGCCATGAACCGCCAGCGGAAGAACTGGCCGGCCTCCGCGCCCATCCGGTGCAGCTTGCGCCCGCCGATCAGCACGGACACGATGCCCGGCGTCTCCTCGATGACCGCCTCGACCCGCATCCGGTGCCGCAGGTTGAGCCGGATCGGGGTGAGGATCCGGTACCAGACCACCAGCGCGGTGACGGCGCCGTACAGCCCGTACCAGAAGGTCTTGGCCATCGGGGTGAGGGCGAAGTCGTTGCCGGTGGTGATCTGGTGCCAGAACGTCAGGAACACCGCCGCGTAGGTCAGCAGGTGCACGTGGTACCAGGTGTCGTACGGCATCCGGCGCCGCACCGGTCCGATCGAGGTCAGGCCGATGACGACGAACAGGCCGGTCCCGATGGCCGCCTTGCCCATGTCGGGGAGCTGGTTCACGGAGTCGATGGTCTGCTGGACGATGTCGTTCAGCGTCTTGCCGGCCTGCAGCGCGTAGCCCCACATGATGAGGAAGACGTGCGCGAAGACCAGGCAGAGCGTGTAGCGGCCGCTCATCGCGTGCCAGCGGGCGACGCGGTCGGAGCCGACCCGCCGCTCCAGCGCGGGCACCCGGGCCATCTGGAGCACCACGAGTGCCATCAGATAGCCGGCCAGCAGGCCGGTGATCCGGCCCGCGTTGAGGATCTTGCCGTTCTGGTCGGCGATGGACGGGGTGTTGTGCCACCACAGCCAGAGCACGGCCGCCGCGCCCGCCCATACGGCGAGCAGCAGCGGTACGGCCGGTGAGCGGCGCGGGCGGATGCGGCGCATCGTCTGGCGGCGGGCGGCACGTCCGCCTGCGAGCGTGGTGGTCACGGTTCCTCCGTAGGGACTTGACCCTTGGCCCACAGGTACGTGCCGTACCGCCAGAGCGTTCAGAGTCCCGCGGAGTCCAGTGCGGACTGGAGCGACTGCTGGTAACCCTGGCTGGTGTAGGTGGCCCCGGAGACGGTGTCGATGCTCGCGCTCTGTGCCGCCAGCGCCTCGGTGCGCAGCTGCGGAAGGGCGTACTGGTTGATCTCCTGGTCCCGTGGGTTGTCCGACGGGTACTGGACCGCCGTGACGTCGGTGATCTTGCCGTTCTTGATGGTCACCTTCACCTGGACCGGGCCCCAGCGGGTCTGGACGGTGTCCCCGGTGACGGTCCTGGTGCCGGTGCTGCTGCTCCCGGACGTGCCGGACTTGCCGGAGTGACCGGTCGCGCCCGGGGAGGCGCTCGCGGACACCGACGGGGCGGGGGCCGCGGAGTCGGTGACCACGGTCGGGGCGGTGTGCGGCTTCAGCGCCAGCAGCATCACCACGCCGGAGACGGTGGTGGCACTCGCGAGCATGATGCGGCGCAGTGGCCGGTTCTTGTTCAGTGCGTGCACGACAGGGGCCTCACAGCTCTCACAGTTCGAACGACTCGTGGTGGATGCGGCGGTCGGGCACCCCGGCCGCGCGCAGCGCCCCGTACAGCTCCTGGGCGAAGCCGTGCGGACCGCAGATGTACACGTCGTAACCGGCGAGGCCCGGGAAGGTCGCCCGCAGCGACTCCGCCGTGAGGGCGGGGCGCTCGCCCCGCGGGCCGTTGAGGGCGTACAGCAGCTGGGCGCCGCGCCAGCGCGCGATCGCCTCCAGCTCGCCGCCGAGCGCCAGGTCCTCGGCCGTGCGTGCCCGGTAGAGCAGGGTGACGTCTCCGGGCAGCGTCTCGAAGAGCGCCCGCAGGGGGGTGACGCCGACGCCCGCCGCGATCAGCAGGGTCCGGTGGCTGGTGGCCCGGTCCGCGGTGAGGCCGCCGTACGGGCCCTCCGCCCACACCCTGGTGCCGGAGCGCAGCAGCGACACGGCCGCGCTGTGGTCACCGAGCGACTTGACCGTGATCCGCAGCAGGTCGCCGCGCGGCGGTGCCGAGAGCGAGTACGGGGTCGAGGTCCAGCCCATGCCGTCGCCGCCGAAGAACCGCCAGCGGAAGAACTGCCCGGCCTGTGCGCCCAGTTCCCCGATCCGCCGGCCCTGGACGACCACCGAGTACACGCCCGGCGCCTCCTGCTGCACGGAGTGCACCCGCAGCCGGTGCCGGAGGTTGAGCCGCACCGGCGCCAGGATCCGGAACCACATCACCAGGGCGGCGACCCCGAGGTACAGCGCGTACCAGAAGGCGGTGGCGACCGGCTTGCCGTTGAGGTCGTTGCCCAGCGTCAGCTGGTGGAAGAAGGCGAGGAAGACGGCCGCGTAGGTGAGCAGGTGGACGTAGTACCAGAACTCGTAGCTGGTCCGGCGGCGTGCGGCGCGCACCGACGTGATGCCGACGGCGAAGAGGATCACCGTGCCGGCGGTCGCCTTGAGCATGTCGGGATAGTTCAGGACGACGTTCAGCGTCTCGTGGACGAGGGAGGCGTGGTCCTGGGCCGCGTACCCGGTGAGGATCAGCACGACGTGCGCGACCAGCAGGCAGACCGTGTACCGGCCGGCCATCGCGTGCCAGCGGGCCACCCGGTCCGAGCCGACCCGCACCTCCAGCAGCGGCACCCGGGCCATCAGGCCGACGAGCACCGCGCAGGAGTAGCCGCACAGCAGGCCGGCGATCCGCCCGGCCCCGGTCAGCCAGCCCGCCGCGCCCACGACCGAGCCGGTGTCCGACCACCACAGCAGGAGCACGGCCCCGGCGCCGGCCCACAGCGCGGCGAGCACCGCGGCGGCGGGGGAGCGGCGCGTGGCCACGGCGGGTGCGGCCCGGGCCGTGCGCCGTTCGTCCACGGTCGTCATGAGGCGGGTCCTTTCTCCGGTCAGGACGCCACTGTGCGACCCGAACCTCTGAGCACCTTCTGAACCGGGCCCGCCGAGCCCGCTCAGAGGAAACTCAGAGCACCGGCGGTCACCCGTCGTCGCCGGGAGGAGGGATGCTGGTAGACGCGATGAACACGACCCGCTCCGGCCGCCCCGCCCTCACCAGACCCGACGGCACCCAGCTCCGCGTCCTCGTCGTCGACGACGACCCCGACCTCGCGGAGGTCCTCACCGGTGCCCTGCGCTACGAGGGCTGGGAGGTCCGCGCGGCCGGCGACGGTGCGAGCGCGCTGGCCGCGGCCCGGGAGCTGCTGCCGGACGCGGTGATCCTGGACGTGATGCTCCCGGACACCGACGGCTTCGCCGTGCTCCGCTCGCTGCACCGGGTCAAGCCGGACGTCTGTGTGCTCTTCCTCACCGCCCGCGACGCCGTCGAGGACCGGATCGCCGGCATCACCGCGGGCGGCGACGACTACGTCACCAAGCCCTTCAGCCTGGAGGAGGTGGTGGCCCGGCTGCGCGGCCTGCTGCGCCGGGCCGGCATGGCCCGCCAGCAGGAGGACGGCCCGCGCCTCGTCGTCGGCGACCTCACCATGGACGAGGAGGCCCGTGAGGTGACCCGGGCGGGCGAGCTGATCGAGCTCTCCCCGACCGAGTTCGAACTCCTGCGCTTCCTGATGCGCAACCCGCGCCGCGTCCTCAGCAAGGCGCAGATCCTCGACCGGGTCTGGTCGTACGACTTCGGCGGCCGCGCCCACGTCGTCGAGCTGTACATCTCCTACCTGCGCAAGAAGGTGGACGCGGGCCGCGAGCCCATGATCCACACGGTCCGCGGGGCGGGCTACGTCCTCAAACCCGTGACCAGGTGACCGGATGAACCTGCTACGCCGGCTACGGCACCTGCCCCGCTTCCGCACCCTCCGCGCCCGCCTCACCGCAGGCCTGGTCGTGCTGCTCGCGGTGAGCTGCGCGGCCGTCGGCGTCGCGGCCGTGGTGGAACTGGACGGTTTCCTCACCGGCCGGCTGGACCAGCAGCTCCAGCAGACCGGCCCGAGCTTCCCGCAGTCCCTCGAACACGGCACGTACAAGCCCAGCGACCGGGACGGCGACGAACACGGCGACACCCGCCGCCAGGCCCCCGGCACCTTCGGCGCCCGCCTGCTGAAGGGCCAGGTCACCAACGCGGCCCTGATCCCCTCCGGAGCCGACCCGGACCTGACCGTCGCCCTCACCAACCGCGACCGCACGGCCCTCGCCGCGCTGCCGGTGGACGGCCGGGGGCACACGGTCCACCTCGCCTCGATCGGCGCCTACCGGCTGCTGGCCTGGCCGGGCCGCGACGGCGACGTCCTGGTCACCGGCCTGTCCCTGGAACCGGTACGGGCCACCGTGCACCGCCTGGAACTGGTCGCCGCCGCCGTCTTCGGCCTCGCCCTGGCCGCGGCCGGAGTGGCCGGCGCGCTCTGGGTCCGCTGGTCCCTGCGCCCCCTGAGCCGCGTCGCGGACACCGCCACCCGGGTCAGCGAACTCCCGCTCGCCAGCGGCGAGGTGGCCCTGCCCTCCCGCGCCCCCGAGTCCGACCCCCGCAGCGAGGTCGGCCGGATGGCCACCGCCTTCAACCGCATGCTCGGTCACGTCGAGGACGCGCTCACCAAGCGCCACGCCAGCGAGGAGCGCCTGCGCACCTTCGCGGCCGACGCCAGCCACGAGCTGCGGACCCCGGTCGCCTCGGTCCGCGGCCACGCGGAACTGGCGCTGCTGCACCCGGGCCCGGTGCCCCGCGAGGTCACCCGCGCCCTGGAACGCATCACCGCCGAGTCCTCCCGGATGGGCGAGATGGTCGACGACCTCCTCCTCCTGGCCCGCCTGGACGCGGGCCGCCCCCTGGAGAGGCACCCGGTCGACCTCACCCACCTGGTCCTGGACGCCGTCACGGACGCCCGCGCCGCCGGCCCCGGCCACCGCTGGACCCTCGACCTCCCCGAGGACCCGGTGACGGTCACCGGCGACACCCACCGCCTCCAGCAGGTGCTGGCCAACCTGCTGGCCAACGCCCGTTTGCATACACCCGTCGGCACAAAGGTCACGGTGACCCTGGAGACGGACGGCACGGCGGCGGTCCTCCAGGTCCACGACGAAGGCCCCGGCGTCCCGAAGGACATCCAGCCGGGCGTCTTCGAACGCTTCACCAGGGCAGAACACCGCCGCCGCCCGGACGCCTCCGGCAGCGGAGCGGGCCTGGGCCTCTCGATCGTGGCGGCGGTGGTGGAGGCGCACGGAGGAACAGTCGCCTTGGAGAGCACGCCAGGATCAACGACGTTCACAGTCGAACTCGCGACCGGCGGAGACACCTAGAGGTCGTCTCAACTGGCTTGATCGCTGGGCTGACCGTCGTGAGGGCCATGGTGGAGCGGCTGGTTCCCGACACCTTGGTGTGTGCCACGAGCGGCTGGGGTACTCGGGGACCCTGTGCGGGGCGCCCCGCAGGAACCCAGGCCGCGGCTCGACGGCTGCGGGGCACTCGGCGTCCCCCATCCCCCCTGCGAGGCCTCCGATGAGCCGTCTCTTCTCGCCGCTCACCCTCCGCGGCACGACCTTCCCGAACCGGGCCTGGGTGGCACCCATGTGCCAGTACAGCTCGGTCGACGGCTATCCGCAGGACTGGCATCTGGTCCATCTCGGCTCCCTGGCACGCGGCGGGTCCGGCCTGGTCATGCAGGAGGCCACGGCAGTGGAACCCGAGGGCCGGATCACCCCTTCCGACGCCGGCATCTGGGATGACGGGCAGGCCGCCGCGTACAAGCGGATCACCGACTTCGTCCACGGGCAGGGAGCCATCGCCGGCATCCAGATCTCCCATGCCGGCCGCAAGGCGTCGACGGCACCGCCCTGGGAGGGTGACGTGTACGTCGAACCGGAGGCCGGAGGATGGCAGACGGTCGCGCCGTCACCGCTGCCGTTCGGCGACTGGCCGGCCCCGCGGGAGCTCGGCGCGGACGACATCCGCGCTCTGGTCCGGGCCTTCGGCCAGGCCGCCGCGCGGGCGCTGTCCGCCGGCTTCGAGGTCCTGGAGATCCACGCCGCGCACGGCTATCTGCTGCACCAGTTCCTGTCACCGCTGTCCAACCACCGCAGCGACGAGTACGGCGGCGATCTCGACGGGCGCAGCCGTTTCCTGGTCCAGGTCACCGACGCCGTGCGGGCGCAGTGGCCGCAGGACCGCCCCCTGTTCGTACGCTTCTCGGCCACGGACTGGGCCGACGGCGGCTGGACCCCGCAGGAGACGGTCGAGGTGTCGCGGCACCTGGTGGCCCACGGTGTCGATCTGGTGGACGTCACCAGCGGCGGCCTCGTCCACAACGCCCGTATCGAAGCGGAGCCCGGCTACCAGGTGCCCTTCGCCCGAACCGTCCGCGAGGGCGCGGCCCTGCCCGTCTCCGCGGTCGGCCTGATCACCGCACCGGAGCAGGCCGACCAGATCCTCGTGGACCGCTCGGCCGACGCGATCATGCTCGCGCGCGAACTGCTGCGCAACCCGACCTGGCCGCTCCGCGCGGCCCGCGTACTCGGTGACGACGTCCCGTGGCCGAAGCAGTACCAGCGTGGCCGCCCACATCATCGCTGAGGCCGTCGCCGTCCGAGCACCCGGGAATTCGGCCCACGACAATGAGGTTTTCCCCGATATGAGCGATCAGTGCAGCAATGCCGCTTTTCCCGCACCCCAGGGCGAGTCGATGCGGGCGCTGCTCGCGGCCGACCGTGTCGGCACGCTGCAGCAGATATCCGCCCTCAGCCGTGAGTTCGAAGGGATCGTCGAGGCGAACGCTCTGGTGGCCATTGACGACGAACACGACCCGGAGGGGGCGAGCACGGCCTTCGAACGGGCACACGTCGCCGCCCTGCTTTCCCAGGCGCGCGAGCATCTGAACGATCTCGATCGCGCCCTGGAACGTTTGGAGCGAGGCGACTACGGGCGCTGCGAGCAATGCGGTGAGCCGATCCCGACGGAGCGCCTCGAAGTTCGCCCGGCGGCGGAAACCTGTGTGCGCTGCGCGTCCGCAGCCCGTTGAAGGGCGCACAGCTGAGGGCGCGACAGACCCTCACCCGACCACCTCCTCGCTTGCACGAGCAGTGCCGGCAACCTCAGTACCGGGTAAGAGCCGTGTCCCCGCCCACCGTCCCGATGGCGATGTGCGGCCCCTTCTTCGGATCCGCCCACTGAAGGATCCGCCGCATCGCATCCTCCGGCACCGACACGCACCCCGCCGTGGCCCCCGCCCCGTCGACATGCAGAAAGATCCCGGCCCCCCGCCCCCGCACCGGCTGCGCGTAGTTGAACCCGATCACCAGCGCGTACCCGTACTGCGTCGTGTACGACGACAGCTTCTCCGACTCCGCGGCCCGGCAGTCGGACGGCAGCGGCTCGACCCAGCGGTTGTAGGAGGCCGAGTCGTTGTCCTGGCACCACCACGAGTTCGCCGTCACCGGCCGGTACTCGACCGCGGTCCCGGCCGGCGCCGCCTGCAGCCCGAACCCGAACGGAAGGTCGTACAGCCCCGTCGGAGTCGTGTTCGTACCCTGCTGCCGTTCGGCCCCCTCCACCAGTCCCTTCGCCCCGAACCGCGCGGCGGCCGACCCCACCTGCGTCCACTGCCCGTCCCTGCGCTCCCACCAGGTGAGAGTCCCCGAGGTCGAGCTCGGCGCGGACGCCTCCGCGGTGATCAGCTGGCTGCCGCCGCCCGTGTCGGCCATCTGGGCGGGCAGCGGCTGCGGATCCGTGGTTCCCGGCGCCGCACCGAGCAGCAGCAGGGACGTGGACACAAAGGTGATGACGACGCCTCGACGCATGGCTCAGACGCTAGACGGAGGCAGCGGCAACGGCAGCCCGGGTAGGCCGTCCAGGCTCACCGCGATGTGGTCCTTCTTCTCGAAGTACGCGCTCAGCGTGGCGTCGTCCTCGCGCGCGAAGCGCTTCCCGTGCAGGTCACGGTCGGCCTCGTAGGCCATGTAGGGGACCGCGTAGCCACAGCTGTCGCGAATGAGTTCGGCGTGGACGACGATGACGGCGCGCAGGCCGTGCAGGGACGGGTCGATGTCCGGGAAACGGGTGAGGAGTTCCGCGAAGCGCGGGTCGTCGCGGAAGACCGCCTCCCCGTGCCCGTGCACCCGCACGATGTTCGGCGGGCCCTGGAACGCGCACCACATCAGGGTGATGCGGCCGTTCTCCCGCAGATGGGCGATGGTCTCGGCGTTCGAGCCGGCGAAGTCCAGGTAGGCGAGGGTGAGTTCGTCGAGTACGGCGAAGGAGCCCTTCAGGCCCTTGGGGGAGAGGTTGACGGTGCCGTCGCCCGCGAGCGGGGCGGTGGCGGTGAAGAACAGCGGCTGTTCCTCGATGAACGTGCGGAGCCTGCCGTCGATGCGTTCGTAGGTCTTTCCCATGAGGCCCCACTGTGGCCGCCCCGGCCGGCGCTGTACACGGGGCGGCCACAGCTGCCTGTCACGTCACTTGGTGAGCGTGCAGGCGGCCAGGGAGTCGAGACCGGTGGGCTTGGCCGCGGTCCGGCCGATCGCGATGGCGATCCGGTCGATGGTCGACTTCCGCTTGTCCGCCAGGGGGCCGAGGATCGCGTTCTGGACGAAGTTCGGGCCGCCCTGGCCGACCGTGGTCCGGAGCCGGTTGTTGGCCTCGGAGATCTGAGTCTGGAGCAGGGTGAGGTTGCGGTCCACCTCGGCCTGCGCGGAGGCGGGGACCGCCGGGAGCCGGGAGGCGACGTCCGGGCAGGTGATCGTGCCGACGGCACCGGTGTTCGTGTTCGTGCTGCCGGTGCTGCCCGTCGACTGCTGCTGGGTCGCCGCCGTGCTCGGCGTGGCCGAGGCGGCGCCCGTCGCCGTACCGCTGCCGGTGTTCGTGCCGGTCCCGCTCGCGTTCAGGGTGCACGGCGCCAGCGAGTCCAGGCCGGTCGGCTTGGCGGCCGTACGGCCGATCGCGGTCGCGATCCGGTTGACGGTCGCCACCCGCTTGTCCTTGAGGGGGCCGAGGATCGCGTTGTTCACGAAGTTCGGCCCGCCCTGGCCCACCGTGTCGACCAGCCGCTTGTTGGCCTCCTGGATCTGCGTCTGGAGGAGCGTGAGGTTTCTGTCGACCTCGGCCTTCGCGGAGGCGGGGATCGCCGGCAGCTTCGAGGCGACGTCCGGGCAGGTGATGGTGCCGGGGGAGGCGGCGAGGGTGCGCGCGTTGTTCGTGCCGCTGCTCTTGTCGGGCGTACCGGCGAGGGCCGTACCGGCGATGACCGCGCCGGAGAGTGCCACGGCGGTGGCACCGCCGATGAGCGCGACACGACGCTTGTTGTACTTCGGAAGAGCCCTGGACATGCGGATGCCTCACTTGGGTCAGGGGTGGGTTTACAAACGCGGCGCCGACGTTCAGGGATGGGTACGGGTAAGCGGTTTCGTTTGTTCAACCCTTTTTCCTATCGGTCGGCCGAACCCCGGCAGATTGACGAATCATGCAGAGCTCTGCATACTCATGCATAGCGAGCGGATGTACGTGAGGAGGGACCCATGACCGAGCGCGTCGTACTCGCCTACTCCGGCGGTCTTGACACCTCCGTCGCCATCGGCTGGATCGCCGAGGAGACGGGCGCCGAGGTCATCGCCGTCGCGGTGGACGTCGGCCAGGGCGGCGAGGACCTGGACGTCATCCGCAAGCGCGCCCTGGCCTGCGGCGCGGTCGAGGCGGAGGTCGCCGACGCCAGGGACGAGTTCGCCGACGAGTACTGCCTCCCGGCGATCAAAGCCAACGCCCTCTACATGGACCGCTACCCGCTGGTCTCCGCCCTCTCCCGTCCGGTGATCGTCAAGCACCTGGTGGCGGCCGCCCGCAAGCACGGCGCCGGCACGGTCGCCCACGGCTGCACCGGCAAGGGCAACGACCAGGTCCGCTTCGAGGCCGGCATCGTCGCCCTCGCCCCCGACCTGACCTGCATCGCCCCGGTCCGTGACTACGCGATGACCCGGGACAGGGCGATCGCCTTCTGCGAGGCGAAGAACCTCCCGATCGCGACCACCAAGAAGTCCCCGTACTCCATCGACCAGAACGTCTTCGGCCGCGCCGTCGAGACCGGCTTCCTCGAGGACATCTGGAACGGCCCGATCGAGGACATCTACGAGTACACCAAGAACCCGGCCGTCCCGCGCGAACCCGACGAGGTGGTCATCACCTTCGAGGCGGGCGCCCCGGTGGCGATCGACGGCAGGCCCGTCACCGTCCTCCAGGCCGTCCAGGAACTGAACGAGCGCGCGGGCGCCCAGGGCGTGGGCCGCATCGACATGGTCGAGGACCGTCTCGTCGGCATCAAGTCCCGCGAGGTGTACGAGGCGCCGGGCGCGATCGCGCTCATCACGGCCCACCAGGAGCTGGAGAACGTCACCGTCGAGCGCGAACTCGCCCGCTACAAGCGGCAGGTGGAACAGCGCTGGGGCGAACTCGTCTACGACGGCCTGTGGTTCTCCCCGCTCAAGCGCGCCCTGGACGGTTTCGTCGACGAGGCGAGCCAGCACGTCACCGGAGACATCCGCATGACGCTCCACGGCGGCCGCGCGGTCGTCACCGGCCGCCGCTCCGGCTCCTCCCTCTACGACTTCAACCTCGCCACCTACGACACCGGCGACACCTTCGACCAGGCCGCGGCCAAGGGCTTCATCGACATCTACAGCCTGTCGTCGAAGATCGCCGCGCAGCGCCATCTGCGGGCACAGCCCGACGCAGACCAGGCATAGATCTGCAAGGATCTGCGCTACCCGTCAACCCTTCCTAGGAGCAACGCAAGTGAGCAGCAACAGCGGTGACGTACGGCTCTGGGGCGGCCGTTTCGCCGACGGTCCCGCCGAGGCCCTGGCGAAGCTGTCCGCGTCCGTCCACTTCGACTGGCGGCTCGCGCCCTACGACATCGCCGGTTCGCGTGCCCACGCGCGCGTGCTGCACAAGGCGGGCCTGCTCACCGAGGACGAACTCCAGCGCATGATCGCCGGCCTGGACCAGCTCGAAGCCGACGTCGCCGACGGCTCCTTCGTCGGCACGATCGCCGACGAGGACGTCCACACCGCCCTGGAGCGCGGCCTCCTGGAGCGCCTCGGCCCCGACCTCGGGGGCAAGCTGCGCGCCGGCCGCTCCCGCAACGACCAGGTGGCGACCCTCTTCCGGATGTACCTGCGGGACCACGCCCGCATCATCGGCGGCCTGATCGCCGACCTCCAGGACGCCCTGATCGGCCTGGCCGAGGCCCACCCGGACGTGGCGATGCCCGGCCGTACCCACCTCCAGCACGCCCAGCCGGTCCTCTTCGCCCACCACGTCCTCGCGCACGTCCAGTCCCTCACCCGGGACGCCGAGCGGCTGCGGCAGTGGGACGAGCGCACGGCCGTCTCCCCGTACGGCTCCGGCGCCCTCGCCGGCTCCTCGCTCGGCCTGGACCCGGAGGCGGTCGCGAAGGACCTCGGCTTCGAGCACGGCAGCTCCGCGAACTCCATCGACGGCACGGCCTCCCGCGACTTCGTCGCCGAGTTCGCCTTCATCACCGCGATGATCGGGGTCAACCTCTCCCGGATCGCCGAGGAGGTCATCATCTGGAACACGAAGGAGTTCTCCTTCGTGACCCTGCACGACGCGTTCTCCACGGGCTCGTCGATCATGCCGCAGAAGAAGAACCCCGACATCGCGGAGCTGGCCCGTGGCAAGTCCGGCCGGCTGATCGGCAACCTCACCGGACTGATGGCCACCCTCAAGGCGCTCCCGCTCGCCTACAACCGCGACCTCCAGGAGGACAAGGAGCCGGTCTTCGACTCCTGCGACCAGCTGGAGGTCCTGCTCCCCGCCTTCACCGGCATGATGGCCACCCTCACCGTCAACCGCGAGCGCATGGAGGAACTGGCCCCGGCCGGCTTCTCCCTCGCCACCGACATCGCCGAGTGGCTGGTCAAGCAGGGGGTGCCGTTCCGCGTCGCCCACGAGGTGGCCGGCGAGTGCGTCAAGGCGGCCGAGGCCGAGAACAAGGAACTCGACGAGCTGACGGACGACCAGTTCGCCAAGATCTCCGCCCACCTGACCCCGGAGGTCCGCACGGTCCTCAACGTCCCCGGCGCCCTCGCCTCCCGCAACGGCAGGGGCGGCACGGCCCCGAGCGCGGTCGCGGTACAACTGACCGAGGTCAAGGCGGACGTGGCCCGGCAGCACGAGTGGGCCGACGCGAGGAAGTAGAACGTCCCCGCGCCCCTGCAGGGGCGCTGGGGGTACCTCCGGCCAAAGGCTGGGGGAGGAACTGTGCGACCGGCCATGACGGCGCCGCAGAAAACCACGGCATGGAGCGCCCCCTTCAGGGGCGTGGGGAACTGCGCGAGCAACCCCCGCTCACCCGCACCCGCCGACGCACCTCACCCCCCGAGCTGAACGGCGAACCAGAGGTCGTCGCGGGTTACGTTGGTCAATAGCCCGACGCAGCCGACCCCAACGGAGCCCGCGATGCCCTTCGCCCGCCTGGCGACCGCAACGACGCCGACCTCCCACATCGGCCTCGGCCTGGCCGCAGTCGGCCGCCCCGGCTACATCAACCTCGGCCGTGAAACCGACCTCGGCGAGGACCGCAGCGTCGGCGCCCTCCGCACGCGCACGCACGAACTCCTCGACGCCGCCTACGCCCAGGGCGTCCGCTACTTCGACGTGGCCCGCTCCTACGGCCGCAGCGAGGAGTTCCTGGCCGGCTGGCTGACCGCCCACCCGGACATCCAGGACGTCGTCGTAGGCAGCAAGTGGGGCTACACCTACACCGCCGGCTGGTCGGCGGACGCCGAGACGCACGAGGTCAAGGACCACAGCCCGCAGACGTACGACCGGCAGCGCGCCGAGACCGCCGAACTCCTCGGCGACCGGCTCGACCTCTACCAGATCCACTCGGTGACTCCGGACAGCCCCGCTCTCACCGACAAGGAACTCCACGCCCGCCTCGCCGAAGCGGCGGCCGGCGGCCTCACCGTCGGCTTCTCCACCAGCGGCCCCGCCCAGGCCGACGCGATCCGCGCCGCCCTCGCCGTGACGGTCGACGGCGATCCCCTCTTCGGTACCGTCCAGTCGACGTACAACGTCCTGGAGACCTCGGCGGGCCCGGCCCTCGCCGAGGCGCGCGACGCCGGGCTCACGGTGATCGTGAAGGAGGGCATGGCCAACGGCAGGCTGGCCGCCCCGCACGCCCCCGACGCCCTGCGAGCCGTGGCCGAGGAGACCGGCCTGGGCTGCGACGCCGTCGCCCTCGCGGTCGTACTCCGCCAGCCCTGGGCCGGGGTCGTCCTCTCCGGCGCGGCGACGGTCGCCCAGCTCGCCTCCAACCTGCACGCGGCCGTGGTCGACCTCGACACGGACCAGCTGAGCCGTCTCGCCACCCTGGCCGAGGAGCCGCGCGCCTACTGGGAGCACCGCGGCAGTCTGCCGTGGCACTGACGCAAAAGCGGGCGTAACCTCACAGAAATGCACTTAAAGACACAAAGTAGCACACAAGACACCTCTCTCGATACGTGTACGCTGCGCGTGAGACAAATGTGTCTCACATGGTCTACTCTCGTCTCATGGCCCTCGATCGCGACCACGTCCTGCGCAGCGCAGCCGCCCTGCTGACCCGGAAATCCACCGCGACCATGGACGAGGTCGCCAAGGCCGCCGGTATCAGCCGGGCCACCCTGCACCGGCACTTCGCCGGGCGGGACGCGCTCGTCCGCGCGCTGGAGGCGCTCGGCATCGCCGAGTGCGAGGCGGCCCTGGACGCGGCCCGCCTGGCCGAGGGCCCGGCGGCCGACGCCGTACACCGCCTGGTCCGCGAGATCGAGCCGGCCGCCGGTCTGCTCGCCTTCCTCTACACCGAGAACCAGCTGTTCGAGGGCGACGGGCAGAACCAGGGCTGGACGCGGATCGACGACCGCATCGCGGCCCTCTTCCGACGTGGCCAGCAGACCGGCGAGTTCCGTATCGATCTCACGCCCGCCTGGCTCACCGAGGCGCTGTACGGCCTGCTGGCCTCCGCCGCCTGGGCGGTCTCCGAAGGCCGCGTCGCCCCCAAGGACTTCACCCACATGATCGTCGAGCTGTTGCTCGGCGGCGCACGACGAAGAGAGGAATCATGACCAGCACCGTG
This sequence comes from Streptomyces sp. NPDC001507, assembly GCF_042894765.1. Classification (NCBI taxonomy): domain Bacteria; kingdom Bacillati; phylum Actinomycetota; class Actinomycetes; order Kitasatosporales; family Streptomycetaceae; genus Streptomyces; species Streptomyces sp. NPDC001507. The sequence goes on along the minus strand of NZ_JBIAVV010000008.1, from coordinate 218,438 downwards.
CAGCCGGCGCGCGAAGCGGAGACGGAAGAGAAGCGGCCGGGCCGCTGGCTCGCCCTCTCCGCCCTCGTGCTCGCCGTGCTGCTGGTGGCCGTCGACGCGACCGTCCTCGGCCTGGCGACCCCCTACATCAGCGAAGACCTCAGCCCCTCGGGCACCCAGCTGCTCTGGATCGGCGACGTCTACTCGTTCGTCATCGCCGGCCTGCTGGTCTCGATGGGCAGCCTCGGCGACCGCGTCGGCCGCAAGCGGACCCTGCTCGTCGGCGCGGCGGCGTTCGGCGCGATATCCGTACTGAACGCGTACGCGACCACCCCCGGAATGCTGATCGCGGCCCGCGCCCTGTTGGGCGTCGCGGGCGCGACCCTGATGCCGGCCACCCTCGCCCTGATCCGCAACCTCTTCCACGACCCGCGCGAGCGCAGCCTCGCCGTCGGCATCTGGGGCGCGGCGGCCTCCGCCGGCACGGCCGTCGGCCCGATCGCGGGCGGCTTCCTGCTCGAACACTTCTGGTGGGGCTCGGTCTTCCTGATCAACCTGCCGGTGATGGTGGTCCTGGTCCTCGTCGGACTCCGGACGCTCCCGGAGTCCCGCAACCCGGCCCCGGGCCCCTGGGACCTGAGCAGCGTCGTCCTGTCACTGGTCGGCATGATCGCCGTCGTGTACGCGGTGAAGGAGGCCGCGACCCACGGCCTCACCGGCGTGACCGCGGCCGCCGCCCTCCTCGGCGTCGTGGCCCTCTACGGCTTCGTCCGCCGCCAGCTCACCATGCCCAGGCCCCTGCTGGACATGCGGCTGTTCCGCAACCGTGGGTTCAGCGGTGCGGTCCTGGCCGACCTGCTGACCGTGCTCGGCATGTCGGGGCTGGTGTTCTTCCTCTCCCAGTTCCTGCAACTGGTCCAGGGCAGGCACCCGTTCGAGGCCGGCCTCGCCGAGGTCCCGGCCGCGGTCGGCGCGGTGGCGGCGGGCCTGGTGGCGGGCCGGGCGGCCCGCCGTTACTCGGTACGGGCGGTGGTCTCCGGTGGCCTGGCGGCCGTGGGCGTAGCCCTCGCGGCCCTGACCACCCTCTCGCAGTCCACCGGCTACCCGGTCCTCGGCGCCGCCCTCCTGGTGGTCGGCGTCGGCGCGGGCTTCTCCTTCACGGTCACGGCCGACGTCATCCTCTCCAGCGTCCCCAAGGACCAGGCCGGTGCCGCCTCGGCGGTCTCCGAGACGGCGTACGAACTGGGCGCGGCGCTGGGCATCGCCCTGCTGGGCTCGATCGTGACGGGCGTCTACCGCGGCTTCACGGCTCCGCCGGGCACCCCGGCCGCCGCCCACGAATCACTGGGTGCGGCCCTGGAGGCCTCGAAGACCATGCCCGCACCCTCGGCGGCCGACATGCTGACAGCGGCCCGCGACTCCTTCACCCACGGCCTCCACCTGGCCTCGGGCGCAGGCGCCGTGGTCCTCCTGGCAACGGCGGCGGCAGCCTGGTTCCTGCTCCGGAATCAACGGTTGGAGAGCGCCCCGTAGGGGCGCTGGGGGAGGAACTGCGCGAGCAACCACGACGTACCCGCGCCCGAAGGACCGCCGAAGCACCCCGCATCACTTCTGGTAACCGAGCACCGTCATCATCCCGCTCTCCGAGTGGTACTGGTTGTGACAGTGCAGCATCCACAACCCGGGGTTGTCGGCATCGAAGTCGAGCACCAGTTTGCGGTGCGGCAGCACGATCGTCGTGTCCTTGCGCGCCCCCGCCGAGCTGATCCCGGTGACCGAGAACGTGTGCCCGTGCAGATGCATCGGATGCCACATGTCGGTCGCGTTGACGAGCGTCAGCCGCACCCGCTCACCGGCCCGCACCGCATGCCGCTGCCGCACGTCGTACTGCTTGTGGTCGAACCCCCAGTCGTACCTCTGCATCGTGCCCGTGATCCGGATGAGCAGGTCACGGTCGGGGACCCGGTCGTCCATGGCGACGGACTCGGCCGGCAGCAGGCGGCGCGCCGGCACGATCTCGCGGTCCAGCTCGTCCGGCCGGACATCCGACGCCGGAAGGTTTCTCCCCTTGTCGGTGCGGAGGATCGCGAGCGCCTTGCCCTTCTTGCCCTCGGCGAGCGCGACGAGCGGGAAGACGCCGTCCTTGGCGGTGACGAGGACGTCGTACCGCTCGGCCATGCCGATGAGGAGCGCGTCGGTCCTCTTGTGCTGCACGGGGTAGCCGTCGGTGTGGGTGACGGTCATCTCGTGGCCGCCGAGCGCCACCCGGAACGCCGTCTCGGAGCCCGCGTTGATGATCCGGATCCGGACCCGGTCGCCGGGACGGCAGCGGAAGACCGAGGGGTCGGTGCGCAGCCGCCCGTTGGCCAGGTAGTACGGGTAGGCGACGTTGCCGCCCTCGCCGTGCAGCAGTTGGCTGTGGGAGTTGCGCAGCACCCGGTCGGGACCCGTCGGTGACTTCGACTTGGTCCTGGCCGCGGACTTGGACGGCGACGCGGAGGCATGCGCCGAGCCGTGCGCCGAGCCGTGCGGGCTCGGGCTGCCGGGGCCGGGACCCATGCCCATCCCCATGTGCATCGCCATGGACCCGCCCGGCTTGAGCTGGTCGAGCACGTGATCGGGGTTGGAGCCGTCGACGTCGTCGACCCAGTCGTCCAGGACGACGACCCACTCCTGGTCGTAGGCGAGCGGCTCCTTCGGGTCGTCGACGATGAACGGCGCGTAGAGGGCCCGGTCGGGCTGCATGCCGACGTGCGAGTGGAGCAGGTACGTGCCCGGGTGGGCGGCGACGAAGCGGTAGATGAAGTCCGTGCCCGGCGCGATGGCCGGCTGGGTCAGGTCGGGGACGCCGTCCATGTCGCAGCGCAGGCGCACCCCGTGCGCGTGCAGCGAGGTCTTCTCGGCCAGCTGGTTCGAGAGGGTCAGGCTGAGGACGTCACCGGCGGTGACGCGCACCAGCGGCCCGGGGACCGACTCGTTGTACGCCCAGCTGTGGACCGTTCGCCCACCCAGGTCCAGCATGCTCCTGGCCGCCGTGAACCGGATCATGCGGACGGGGCCGGACCCGCGTCTCCGCTCGGCCGCGAGGACCTCCGGGTCCGACGGGTTGACGAACCCCTTGGGCCCCTGCGGGACGAACGCCGAGCTGCCGGCCGTGTGTTGCGGGCCGGAACGGGGTTCTGAGCCCGAGTCGGTACATGCCGCGAGGAGTCCGGCGCCGGCGGCAGCGAACGGAGCACGGAGCAGGGTACGCCGAGAAGGTTTCTGCATGTCTGAATAAGACATGCTGTGTGCTCATATGGCCGGTAAATGTGGATGAACGGACGATGTGTCGGGGCAGATTCCACCGGCAGGCGGACGCCGAACGGGTGTCAGGCGGATGGCAGACAGAAGGGCGCGGACCACCGGTCCACGCCCTTGCGCCGAACGAGTGCCGCGCCGTTCCCCCGTCAGGCGGCCTTCGCCTTCGTGGCGTACATGTCCACGTACTCCTGCCCGGACAGCCGCATCACCTCGGCCATCACCGAGTCGGTCACCGCCCGCAGCACGTAGCGGTCCCGGTCCATCCCCTCGTACCGCGAGAACTCCATGGCCTCGCCGAACCGGACGGTGACCTTGCCGGGCCGCGGGATGCCCGCGCCGCCCGGCTGCAGCTTGTCCGTGCCGATCATCGCGAAGGGGACCACCGGCGCCCCGGTCATCAGGGTCAGCCGGGCGATGCCGGTACGGCCCCGGTACAGCCGGCCGTCGGGGGAGCGGGTGCCCTCCGGGTAGATCCCGAAGATCCGGCCCTCGTCCAGGACCCGCTTGCCGGTCATCAGCGCGGCGACGCCGCCGCTGGCGCCGTCCCGGTCCACCGGGATCATGCCGACACCGGTGAAGAACCAGGCCATCAGCCGGCCCTTGAAGCCCTTCCCGGTGACGTACTCGTCCTTGCCGATGAAGAACACCTGCCGCTTGCTCACCAGCGGCAGGATCATCGAGTCGATGAACGTGAGGTGATTGCCGGCGAGGATGACCGGCCCGTCCCCCGGAATGTGCTCCACGCCCTCCACCTGGGGGCGGAACATCAGGCGCATGATCGGTCCGAGCACTGCCTTGATGAGCGCGAAGCGGGACAACGGGTCCTCCGATGTCGAGGGGCGGTATGAGTCTGTGCAGGTGAGGACATTACTCGCGGCTCCACGGGAAGCGCACATCGGGAGTGCCCGGTTCACCGAGGTCTTACGTACTGTTGACGCTGGTTTACCTGCGGTGACGCCCCGAAGCCAGGTCGTCACCGGCTCGGGCGGTGTGACGGATGTCGCCGACGGACCGTCATGACTCGCCGTACATCAGCCATACGGCGTCACCCGCCCGTTGGGCCGGCCGTCTCCCTTCGGTCACATGTGCAGTCCTACGATCAGCCGGCATCAAAGGGCGAAGGTCAGGAGGGCGCTCATGGACGCGCATGACTCGAACGAGCGGACGCAGATGAACGGTACGACCGGACGACGGGCGCTGCTCGGCGCGGCGGTGCTCGGCGCCGGTGGCGCGGTCCTCGGGCTGCCGGGTGCGGCCAGAGCGGCCGAGGCCGGTCGGGCCGGTCAAGGCGGCGGCCTGAAGAGCCTGCCGAAGCCGACGATCATCGGCCACCGCGGCACCAGCGGCTACCGCCCGGAGCACACCTTCGGCTCCTACAACCTCGCCCTCGACCTCGGCGCCGACGTCGTCGAGGCCGGCGACCTCGTCCCCACCAGGGACGGCCACCTGGTCTGCCGCCACGAGCCGGAGATCGGCGGCACCACGAACGTCGCCGACCACCCCGAGTTCGCCGACCGCAAGACCACCAAGACGCTGGACGGCGTCCCCACCACCGGCTGGTTCACCGAGGACTTCACGCTCGCCGAGCTGAAGACGCTGCGCGCGATCGAGCGCATCCCGGCCAACCGCCCGCACAACACGCTCTACAACGGCCGCTGGGAGATCCCCACCTTCGAGGAAGTCCTCAAGTGGCAGGACGAGCAGACCCGCAGGCGCGGCAAGCAGGTCTGGATCTACCCGGAGGCCAAGCACCCCACGTACTTCCGCAGGCTCGGCCTCGGTGTCGAGGAGCGGATCGCCAAGCTGTTGCGCAAGTACGGCAAGGACAAGCGGAACTCGCCGGTCATCGTCCAGTCCTTCGAGCCGACCAGCATCCAGCGTCTCAACAAGCTGATAGACAACCCGCTGGTCGTGCTGCTCTCCGGCGCCGGCACGCAGCCCTACGACTTCGTCGCGACGGGCGACCCGCGCACGGTGGCCGACCTGATCACGCCGAAGGGCCTGCGGGAGATCGCCGGCTACGCGCAGGGCATCGGCCCGACCGTGGACCTGATCATCCCGAAGGACGCGAGCGGCAACTTCACCACGCCGAGCACGCTGGTCGCCGACGCGCACAAGGTGGGCCTGATCCTGCACCCCTACACCATGCGCAACGAGAACCCCTTCCTGCCGCCGGCCTACCGCATCGGCAGCGCCCCGGACGCCTACGGCAACGTCTTCCCGGTCTTCCGGAAGTACTTCGAGACCGGCATCGACGGCGTCTTCACCGACAACGCCGACACCGCCCTGCTGGCCCGCGCCGACTTCGTCAACGGCTGAGCCCCCGCACCCCGTTCGGGGTGTCTCCCGGCCGCCCCGGCAACCCGTGCCGGGGCGGCCGCGTCGTTCCGCACATGACGAACGACCTGGTCGCCGCCCTGCGCCCGCTGCTCACCGCCGAGGCCGCCGCCGAGGCACATGCCTGCGGCGGCGACCCCCGCGACCTGGAGCAGACCGTCTGGCTCCGCCTCCTGGAGCGCCTGGAGACCCACGGCCCGCCCAGGGCTCCGGAGGACTGGCTGCGCCGTGCCGTGCGCACCGAGTCCCGCCGCACCCGCCGCACCGCCCGCCGGGAACACCCCTACACCACCGACCCCGCCGACCCCGCCGACCCCAACCCCGAACAGCGCGTCGTCACCACCGCCGGCCACCACGCCCTGCGCGAGGCGGTCGCCCGTCTCCCCGGCCGCTGCCCCCGCCTCCTGCAGGCCCTGCTCTCCCCGAGGGACCTGACATACCGGGAAATCGCGGGGGAGTTGGGTATCTCACAGGGCAGTCTCGGCCCGGAACGTTCCAGATGTCTGGGTTGTCTGCGGCGATTGTTGACGCCGGAGGTTGCGCCCCGCGAAGCGCGGGGATAGGAGTGAGAGCGACAGGCGATCAGGTGAGCGGGAGGCGTGCGCACATGGGCATGAGCGTGACCATCTCGGTGGCGACCGAGCAGGATGCAGAGCAGATCTTCAGGCTGCAGTACCTGTGCTTCCAGAGTGAGGCGGCGCTGTACGGCAACTACCGGATCGACCCGCTCGTCCAGAGCCTCGACTCGGTCCGCCAGGAGCTCGCCACCGACTGCGTCTTCGTCGCCCGCCTCGGCGAGGAGGTCGTCGGCTCGGTCCGCGGGTCGGTCACCGAGGACGGCGCCGCCGCCATCGGCAAGCTCTGCGTCCACCCCCGCCTCCAGGGCCACGGCATCGGCGCCCGCCTGCTCCGCGCGGCCGAGGCCGCGTTGGAGGAGGAGCGCGGCGCCAAGCGGTTCCGCCTCTTCACCGGCCACCGCAGCGAGGGCAACCTCCGCCTTTACCGCCGTGTCGGCTACGAGACGGTGGGCACCTCCAAGGGCGCGGACGGCGTCCCGATGATCGTCCTGGAGAAGCCGGCCAGCACTTATGCAACGACGGCCTGACAACTGACCGAGGGGCGCGGGGAACTGCGCGACCAGCCAAGGACTACCCGCGGTCGCGCACGCTCCTCAAGTGGCTGCCCCCTGGGCGCCCTTCCGCAACCAGTACAACGCGGAGATCGGCAACAGCACCGGAATGAACACGTACCCCATCCCGTAATCCGACCACACGGTCGCATCCGGGAACGCGGAAGAGTCCACGACGGTCCACGTACCCACGATCAACACCCCCGCAAGCTCGGCGGCGCAGCACACCTGCGCCACCCTGCGCGCGGTCTCGCCGCCCCGCACCAGCGTGTACGTGATGAACGCGTACACCACCCCGGCAACGGCGGACAACGAGTACGCGAGCGGCGCCCGGTCGAACTCGGTCGCGATCTGGTAAGCAGACCGCGACACCGCCCCGACGACCATCACGCCGTAGAACCACACCAGCAGCGTCCCCGGCCCACTGGTCAGCCGCTTCGGCCTCTCTTCCACGGCCGTCATCTCACCCTCCCCAGATGTCATAGAGCCGCACCTCCAGCACGGCCAGCACCACACCGCCCGCGGCGACCGTCACGGAACCCCACCGGGTCCGCTCGGCGAGCGACATGAACCCCGCGGCCGGCACGCACGCGAACGCACCCAGCAGATAGGCGACGAAGATCGTCGTCCCCTGGTCCGGCTTCTCGCCCCGCGCCAGCAGCACGATCCCGGCGATCAGCTGGACCACCGCCAGCACCGAGACCACGGCCATCCCGATGAAGTGCCAGTCCTTCGTCGGCTGGTCCCGGTACGCCGCCCAGCCGCACCACGCGGCGAGCAGCAGCGCGGCGACTCCGGTCACCGTCAGCAGGGCATTGAGCATGCGGCGACCTTATTACGGCCGAAACGGCCCGATGCCGTCGCCCCTGCCGTACGCCGTAGGGTCTAGACCATGACGATCCACGCACGAGCCCTCCTGTTCGACAACGACGGCACCCTGGTCTCCTCCCTCGACTCGGTCGAGCGCTGCTGGACGCGCTGGGCCGCGGAGTACGGCGTCACCGAGGAGTTCGCCCGGGTCGAACTGCACGGACGGCCCGCCGCGGACATCGTCGCCGACCTGCTCCCGGCGGACCTCGTGCCGGAAGCCGTCGCCCGGGTCGAACAGCTGGAGGTGGAGGACGTCCCCAACGACGGCGTCCACCTGCTCCCCGGCACCGCCGCCTTCCTGGACTCGCTCCCCGCCGACCGCTGGGCCGTCGTCACCTCCGCCACCCGCCGCCTGGCCGAGGCCCGCCTGGAAGCGGTCGGGATCCGGCCGAAGACGCTGGTCTGCGCCGACGACATCACCCGCGGCAAGCCCGACCCCGAGCCGTATCTCCTCGCCGCGCGGCAGCTCGGCGTCGACCCGGCCCACTGCGTGGTCTTCGAGGACGCCCCCGCCGGCCTCCAGGCGGGCCGCGCGGCCGGTATGACCACCGTGGCGTTGGCCACAACCCACCAGGCGCACGAGCTGGACGCGGACCTCGTGGTCAAGGACCTCTCGGCCTTGTCCGCGCTGGTCACCGACCGCGGCGTCGCGATATCGCCCCGCGGCTGAAACGTGTCCGCCGCTGTCCAGCATGCGGACAGCGGCGGCCTGTCAGGACCGTAGGTCTGGTTTACTGATCGCATGACCACGACGAGCGACCGCACCCCTGCGACCGAGGCGACCATGACGCCCGGTGCTCGTTGTATGTGTCGAATGTGCGCCTTCTAGAGGGCCCCCGCACCACCCCAGAGCCTCGCGCCCCGAAGCGAGCCGCCGTGGCCTGTTGGTATGTCCGTACGCCCTGAGCCGTATGTGACCCGGCTGCCCCGCGCACATTCTTCCTCCCGTACCAGGGCACACCCACGCCCGCGTACTCAACAGCGATGGAATCCCAGTGATCACCACATCGGGCCTGACCAAGGTCTACCGCACCCGCGGCCGCGAGGTCACCGCCCTCGACGGCGTCGACCTGCACGTCCGCGAAGGCGAGGTGTACGGCGTCATCGGCCAGTCCGGCGCCGGCAAGTCCTCGCTCATCCGCTGCGTCAACCTGCTGGAACGCCCCACCACCGGCACCGTGACGGTCGACGGACGGGACCTCACCGCCCTCGTCGGACGCGGCCCCCGGGCCGGCCGGGAGCTGCGGCACGCGCGCAGCCGGATCGGCATGGTGTTCCAGCACTTCAACCTGCTGTCCTCCCGGACCGTCCAGGACAACGTCGAACTGCCGCTGGAAATCCTCGGAAAGTCGGGGAAGGAACGTTCCCGCAAGGCGCTCGAGCTGCTCGACCTGGTCGGGCTCGCCGACAAGGCGAAGTCCTACCCCGCCCAGCTCTCCGGCGGCCAGAAGCAGCGCGTCGGCATCGCCCGCGCCCTGGCCGGCGACCCCAAGGTGCTGCTCTCCGACGAGGCCACCAGCGCCCTCGACCCGGAGACCACCCGCTCCATCCTCCAGCTGCTGCGCGACCTGAACCGGCAGCTGGGCCTGACCGTCCTGCTCATCACGCACGAGATGGACGTCGTGAAGGCCGTCTGCGACTCCGCCGCGCTGATGGAACGCGGCCGCATCGTCGAGCACGGGACCGTCAGCGAACTGCTCGCGACCCCCGGCTCCGAACTGGCCGCCGCACTCTTCCCGGTGGGCGGTGAGGCGTCCGGCGACGACCGGACCGTCCTCGACGTCACCTTCCACGGCGAGGCCGCCACCCGGCCGGTCATCTCCCAGCTCTCCCGCACCTACAACATCGACATATCGATCCTCGGTGCCGCCATCGACACCGTCGGCGGCCTCCAGATCGGCCGGATGCGCATCGAACTGCCCGGCCGCTACGAGGACAACGTGGTGCCCATCGGCTTCCTGCGCGAGCAGGGCCTGCAGATCGACGTACTGGGCCAGGAGCCCGCGCTGGTGAAGGACGGTGCCAAGTGACCTGGTCCGAGATGCAGCCCCTGCTGTCCCAGGCGTGTTGGGACACCCTCTACATGGTCGGCTGGTCCACGCTGATCGCCGTCGTCGGCGGACTTCCGCTGGGCGTCCTGCTGGTCCTCACCGACCGGGGCGGCCTGCTCCAGAACGTGCTGGCCAACAAGGTCATCGGGCAGATCGTGAACGTCGCCCGCTCGATGCCGTTCATCATCCTGATGGTCGCGCTGATGAACTTCACCCGCTGGATCACCGGGACGACCATCGGCCGCGAGGCCGCCATCGTGCCCCTCGCCATCGGCGCGATCCCCTTCTTCGCCCGCCTCGTCGAGACGGCTGTCCGCGAAGTGGACGGCGGGCTCGTGGAGGCCGTGCAGGCGATGGGCGGCAACACCTGGACCGTCGTACGGAAGGTCCTCGTACCCGAGTCGCTGCCCTCGCTCATCTCCTCCACCACGACCACGATCGTCGCGCTCATCGGCTACTCCGCGATGGCCGGCACGGTCGGCGCCGGCGGGCTCGGCGACATCGCCATCCGCTACGGCTACCAGCGGTTCGAGACCGAACTGATGTGGATCACGGTCGCCATCCTCGCCGTCGTCATCTCGGTCATCCAGTTCGCCGGCGACTACGCGGCCCGCTCGCTGCACCGCCGAGGCGGCCAGTCGGGCCCGGTGCCGAAGCTCCGGCTGCTCAAGGCGTCCACCGCGACGAGCAAGACCGTCTGAGCCAACCCCCCCCAGAACTCCCCGCACCACCCACCGCGGGGCCGCTCCACCCTTAAGGAAAGGCACTTTTCGTGCGTAACACCGCCAAGCTCACCACCGCCGTCCTCGCCGCCGGAGCCCTCACCTTCGGGCTCACCGCCTGCGGCTCGGACAAGGACTCCGCCGCCGGCTCCGGCGACTACAGCGGACCGCTGGTCGTCGCCGCGAGCCCGACCCCGCATGCCGAGATCCTCGACTACATCAAGGACAACCTGGCGAAGAAGGCCGGACTCGACCTGGAGGTCAAGGAGTTCACCGACTACATCACGCCGAACACGGCGACCGAGGACGGCTCGGTGGACGCCAACTACTTCCAGAACAAGCCGTACCTCGACGACTTCAACAAGAAGCGCGGCACTCACATCGTGCCCGTCGTCACGGTGCACCTGGAGCCGCTCGGCCTCTACTCCCACAAGGTCAAGAGCGTCGACGCGCTGAAGAGCGGTGCGACCGTCGCCGTCCCCAACGACTCCGTGAACGAGGCGCGCGCCCTCAAGCTGCTCGCCGCCAACGGACTCATCACCCTCAAGGACGGCGCCGGCAGCGAGGCGACCCCGCAGGACATTGCCAAGAACCCCAAGAACCTCCAGTTCAAGGAGGTCGAGGCGGCCCAGACCGCGCGCTCCCTGGACGACGTGGACGCTGCGGTCATCAACGGCAACTACGCCATCTCGGCCGGCATCAAGCCCGCCAAGGACGCCCTCGTCCTGGAGTCCGCGAAGAACAGCCCCTACGGCAACTTCCTCGCGGTGAAGAAGGGCAACGAGAAGGACCCGCGGGTGAAGAAGCTCGCCAAGCTGCTCACCTCGCCCGAGGTGAAGAAGTTCATCGAGGACAAGTACCAGGGCTCGGTCATCCCGTCCTTCTGACGGCACGTATACGGCGTATCGCCACGCACGGGGTCCACTCGGTCACCACGGGTGGACCCCGTCGTGCGGTTCAGTGGTTTCATGCTGCATGCTGGGCAGTTCGCAGGCCCTGAAGGATTTCCGAAGGTTACGGAGCGGCGCATGACTAGCACCTTCCCCAACATCTCCATCAGCACGGAGCGGTTGGTGCTGCGTCCCCTCGACGAGGACGACGTGCCCGCGCTGGCCGAGATGATGAACGACGAGCAGGTGGCGGCCTGGACCAGCGTCCCGCAGCCGTACAGCGAGGATGCCGCCCGGCGCTGGATCACCGAGCACGCGTCGGCCGAACGGCTCGCCGGCCGGGGCCTGGACCTCGCCGTCACGGAGTTCCTCACCCAGCGGCTGGTCGGCGTCGTCCGGCTCGCCAGGACCAACTGGCACATCCGGTCGACCGAGTTGTCGTACATCATCGCCCCCTGGGCCCGGGGCGAGGGCTACGCCTCCGAGGCCGCGCTCGCCACCGCCCAGTGGCTGCTCGGCGACCAGAAGCTGGAGCGCATCGAACTGCGCACCGCCGCCGACAACGCCGCCGCCCAGCAGGTGGCACAGAAGATCGGCTGTATCAGCGAGGGCGTGCTGCGCAACGCCTGCATAGTCCACGTCCGCACCGAGGACGGCACCTGGGCGGACGTGCGCAGCGACTACATCGTATGGAGCCTGCTCCCGGAGGACCTGGAGGGCGCGGGTGAGGAACTCGCCGGCAGCGACGGCTTCACCTCCTGGAACTGACGGCGGCGGGACTCGCCCCGTCGCGCGCCGTACACCTCCACCAGGTACCCTCACGGTGCCCGTCCTCCGGGCCCGGACCCTGACGACCTGCGAAAACCCTGGAGACTGACGACGATGGCCGACCGGGTCACGGTGATCGGCTGGGACGGCTCGCCCCTGACCGCCGCTGGGCGCGGCGCACTCGGCGCCGCCACGCTCGTCGCGGGCGCGGCCCACCACCTCGCCCTCCCCGAAGTGCCGCCCGGCGCGGAACGCATCCGCCTCGGCAGCGTCGCCCTCGCCGCCCGCCGCATCGCCGGCCACCGCGGCACCGCCGTGGTGCTCGCCGACGGCGACCCCGGCTTCTTCGGCGTCGTACGGACCCTGCGCGCCCCCGAGTTCGGCCTGGAGGTCGAGGTCGTCCCCGCCGTCTCCTCGGTGGCCGCCGCCTTCGCCCGCGCCGGAATGCCCTGGGACGACGCACAGGTGGTCGTCGCACACCGGCGAACCCTGCGACGCGCGGTGAATGTGTGCCGCGCCCACACCAAGGTCGCCGTCCTCACCTCGCCCGGCGCCGGACCCGCCGAACTCGGCCTCCTCATGGAGGGCGTCCACCGCACCTTCGTCATCTGCGAGGAACTCGGCACCGAACGCGAGCAGGTCCACGTCGTCACCTCCGACAAGGCCGCCGACCACGCCTGGCGCGACCCCAACGTCGTCATCGTCATCGGCGGCACGACCGGAGCGGTGCCGGCGCCCGAGGGCGGCGGCTGGATCGCCGGCCGCGATCCGGCCGCCGGCCCGCGCGGCTGGGTGCTGCCCGACGCGGAGTACGGCGACGGTGCCCCGCTCGGCGAAGGGGAAACGGATCTGCTGCGGGCCGCCCAACTCGCCCGGCTGGGGCCCCGGGTCGGCGACCTCGTCTGGGACATCGGCTGCGGCAGCGGCGCGTTCGCCACCGAGGCCGCGCGCGCCGGAGCCGCCGTCATCGCCGTCGACCGGGACCTCGCGGCCTGCGTGCGCAGCGACGCGGCCGCCAGGAAGTTCGGCGTGCAGCTCCAGATCGTGCACGGCGCCGCCCCGCACGTGCTGGAGAACCTGCCCGAGCCCGACGTCGTACGGGTCGGCGGCGGGGGAGCGGCCGTGGTCAACGCCGTCGCCGACCGCCGTCCGCAGCGCATCGTCACCCACGCCGCCACCCGCGACGCGGCCGAACTCGTCGGACGCGACCTGACCGAGCACGGATACCAGGTCGAGTGCGCCCTGCTGCAGTCCGTCGAACTGGACACCAGGGCCTGGACGGAGACCGAGCGGAACGTCGCGTTCCTGCTCAGCGGTGTTCTGCCCGAGCGCGCCCCGTGATCCTGTTGTCATACTGCGCGCGGTAGGCTGGCCGATCGCTGCACCGCACCGGTGGCCCGGAAATCTGTTCGTCAATGTCCGGAAAACGCGCCCCTTTTGGGGCGGGTGTGGTACGGCAGAACCGGGGACGCGCAACGTGGCGCAGTCCACAGCGGGCTGTCGCGGATCACGCTGTCGCGACGGTCGAACGGCCGGGACAATGCCACTGAATGGCTTTGTCGCCTTTTCCGGCGGGTCGTTCGTGCCGCTGGGCACGCACGCTCGTTCTTCACTGTGGGGCGGTCGGTGCGCCGCCCCGGGCGAGCTGGTCGTAGAAGGCACTAACCGATGGGCGAGGGGTACGCATGACGGACACCGGCCAGGTCCCGGGCGAGGGACTGCCGGAGAGCGCAGGCATGGTGGAACAGCCGGGCGTCACCGCGCACGGCGCGTACACCTACCTCTCCGAGGCGCCTGCCGAGGACGAAGAGGACCTGCTGCTCCCCGGCGCCCAGGGCGCCTGGGGGAACGAAGTGCCGCCGCCGGCCCCGGAGCCGGTCGTCGAGACCGTCCACGAGCCCGGCCCGCACGAGACGGGCGGCCGGGACAGCGGCTCGGTCGACCTCAGTGCCGTCCGGCTGCCGAGCTCGGTACCGGCGTCCCCGATCCTCTCCGTGCCGCACGACCCGGCGGCCGCCCCGGCCCCGCGCCGCCCGCTGCACCTCGGCCCGCCGATCCCCGACGCCTCCACCAGCCCCGTCCGCTCCCTCGCCGACCGAGGCCCGGCCGGCGCACCGGTACGGCAGCCGGGGGTGCCTGCGGCAGGTCCCGAGTACCTCGACGTCCAGTCGCTCCACGAGTCGGTACCGCCGTCCGCCGCGCCCTGGGGTGCGCCGCAGGCGGTCCCGCAGGCCGCTCCGGTGGCACAGGTGGCCGCAGAGGCCCCGGCTGCCGAAACGGTTGCTCCGGTCGGCACGGCACCGGAGCCGGTCGCTGTCGCGGCTCCCGCCGCTCCCGTTGCTGCGGAACCCGAGCCGCAGCCGCAGCCCGTGGCCGCCCACGAACCCGGTACTCACGACCCGGCCGGCGCCGCCCAGGCGGCAGTCGCCCGCCTCGCCACGGAGGCCACGGCCACGGCCACGGGCACCGCGGGCGAGCCACAGGGCGCCGTCCAGCCGGTCGCCGTCGGCGTTCCGGCGTCGGTGGCCGCACCGGTGGCGCCGCAGGCCGTGCAGGCGCCGGACGGTTCTCAGACGGCCCAGGTCCCGCAGGTCCCGCAGTTCCCGGACGCTCCCGGGACCGCCGAGGTCGCGCAGGCTCCTCAGGGGCCGGACGCGGTGCCGGTACAGGCGGCTCCGGTCGTGGCGCCTCCGGTGCCGGCGGTGGGTCCGGAGGCCGCGCAGGCTCCCGGCGCCGCCGACGCGACCGTGGGCGGCGGTGTCCCGCCGGTACCGGAGCAGGCAGGGCACCGGCTCGTGGAGCCGGAGACGGTCGCCGAGGCCGTGGTGGCCGCGCCGGAGCAGCAGGCCGTGGCGCCGGCCGGGGTGGAGCAGGCCATGGAGGCCGGGGTGCCCGAGGCGGGTCCGGCGCCGGAGGCAGTGGTGCCGGAAGCGGTCGTACCGGAAGCAGTCGTACACGAAGCGGTCGTGCCGGAGACGGTCCTCTCAGAGACTGCCGCACCGGAAGTTGGCGTACCGGAAGCCGCTGTGCCTGGGACCGTCCCGGCTGCGGAGGCCGGCGTGGCCGAACCCGTCGTGGCCGAGCCCGTCCAGGCCGTCCAGCCGGTGGCCGCCGTGCCGGTACAGCCCGAGGAGGCCGCAGCCCAGGGGTTCGCCCCGGTGCCCCCCGCGCCCGCCGTCGCCACCCAGGCCCCCCAGCCGCCCCAGCCTGCGGAGGTCCCCACGCCCGCGGTCCCGGAGGGCGAACAGGTCACCCCGGCCGCCGCCACCGACGCACCCGCGGCGGCTGCCGCACCGCCGCCGTTCGAGACGCCCGAGGCGCACCCCGCCGAGTCCGTCCAGCCGGTCGACGCCCCCCTCGCGGGCCCGCAGACCCAGGGCTCGGCGCCCGCGCCCGAGGAGGCCCTGGCGGAACCGGCCGCGGACCACCCGCTCGGCGAGTTCGTCCCCGTCGACGGCCAGGTGCCGACCACCCCGTACCTCGCCCCCACCCCGCCCCACCCGCTGGTCCTCCCCACCCAGGACCAGGGCGGGCCGTCCCTGCCCGAACAGGCCGCGACGGTCCCCGCCCCGCGTGAGGCCGAGCCCGCTCCGCTGCCGGAGCACCCCGATGTCGTACAGCAAGCGGAGGACCTGGACACCAGGGCCGCCGACCAGGAAGAGAGCACGGCCCCCGTGGCAGAAGCACGTCAGTCCACCGGCCCGGCCGCGCCCGCCTACGACGACGCCGAGCGCGAGGCCGTCCTCAAGGTCATGCGCGAACGCCGTGACATCCGCAACGGCTTCCGCAGCGACCCCATCCCGCACGAGGTGCTGCTGCGCGTCCTGGAGGCCGCCCACACCGCGCCCTCCGTCGGCCACTCCCAGCCCTGGGACTTCGTCGTCATCCGCTCGGCCGACACCCGCCGCTCGATGCACGAACTGGCCATGCGCCAGCGCGACGCGTACGCCAAGTCCCTCCCCAAGGGTCGCGCGAAGCAGTTCAAGGAACTGAAGATCGAGGCCATCCTCGACACCCCGGTGAACATCGTCGTCACCGCCGACCCCACCCGCGGTGGACGCCACACCCTCGGCCGGCACACCCAGCCGCAGATGGCGCCCTACTCCGCCGCGCTCGCCGTCGAGAACCTCTGGCTCGCCGCCCGCGCCGAGGGCCTCGGCGTCGGCTGGGTCAGCTTCTTCGACGAGCGCGAGATGGTCCGCGCCCTCGGCCTGCCCGAGCACCTGGAGGTCATCGCCTACCTGTGCGTCGGGTACGTCGACGAGTTCCCGGACGAGCCCGAGCTGATGCAGGCCGGCTGGTCCAAGCGCCGCCCGCTGTCGTGGGTCGTCCACGAGGAGACGTACGGCCGCCGTGCGCTGCCCGGCGAGGACCCGCACGACCTGCTCGCCGAGACCGTCGCCAGTGTCCGCCCGCTGGACGCCAAGGCGCTCGGCGAGGCCTGGGAGCGGCAGAAGCGGATGACCAAGCCGGCCGGTGCGCTCGGCATGCTGGAGATCATCTCCGCGCAGCTCTCCGGCCTGTCCCGGCAGTGCCCGCCGCCGATCCCGGAGCCCGCGGCCGTCGCGATCTTCGCCGGCGACCACGGGGTGCACGCCCAGGGCGTCACGCCGTGGCCGCAGGAGGTCACCGCCCAGATGGTGGCGAACTTCCTCGGCGGGGGAGCGGTCTGCAACGCGTTCGCCGGCCAGGTGGGCGCCGAGGTGTGCGTGGTCGACGTCGGCGTCGCGTCCGAACTGCCCGCCACGCCGGGTCTGCTGCCTCGCAAGGTCCGTGCGGGCACCTCCGACATGACCACCGGCCCCGCGATGACCCGCGAGGAGGCCAAGCAGGCCATCGAGGTGGGCATCGAGACGGCCCGCGACCTGGTGGCCGCCGGCAACAAGGCGCTCCTCACCGGCGAGATGGGCATCGCGAACACGACCGCGTCCGCGGCCCTGATCTCCGTCTTCACGGGCGCCGATCCCGCCGAGGTCACCGGCCGCGGCACCGGCATCAACGACGAGACCCTCGCCCGCAAGACCGAGGTGGTCCGCCGTGCCCTGGAACTCCACCAGCCGGATCCGGCCGACCCGATCGGCGTCCTGGCCGCGATCGGTGGCTTCGAACACGCGGCGATGGTCGGCCTGTTGCTGGGCGGCGCGTCCCTGCGTACGCCGGTGATCCTCGACGGCGTCAGCGCGGGCGCCGCCGCCCTCGTGGCCCGCGCCATCGCCCCCGAGGTCCTCGCCGCCTGCATCGCCGGCCACCGCAGCGCGGAACCGGGCCACGTGGCAGCCCTGAACAAACTGGGCCTGCGTCCCCTGGTCGACCTCGACCTCCGCCTGGGCGAGGGCACGGGCGCCCTGCTGGCCCTCCCCCTGGTCCAGAGCACGGCAAGGGCCATGCACGAGGTGGCGACCTTCGACTCGGCGGGCGTCACGGAGAAGTAGGAGCGGCGTTCCCACGACAGCCGACCGACCGCGTGCCGCCTGCCACCGCTCGCGGTTCCCCGCCGGCCGGTCGCCGACTGCCTGTCGTCAGGCACCGCCGGCCGGCCGCTGGAAGTCGGCGGTTGGTTGCTGGTTGCCGATGGTCGGTCGCTGGCTGCCTGTCGTCGGGCGCTGTTGGTCGGCCGCTGGAAGTCGGCGGTTGGTTGCTGGTTGCCGATGGTCGGTCGTCGGCTGCCTGTCGCCGGGTGCGGTTGGTCGGCCGCTGGTCGTCGGAGGCTGGTGGCCGGTTCCCGACCGGAAGTAGTTGGCCGTCGGCCGGAAGTCGTGAGTCGCCTGCCGTCGCTGGTCGGCCGTCAATCACCGGCGGTTGGTTGGAGCCGGGAGCGGTGGCTGGGAATGATCGCCGGAGGTTGGGAGCCGACAGCCTGGGGCCGGGAGCGGGTGGCCGGACTGGTTGCCGGTGGCCGCGAGGTGGCTGTGTTTCCTTGGCTGCTGGCTGCTGGCTGCTGGCTGCTGGCTGCTGGCTGCTGGCTGCTGGCTGTGGCGGCTGTGGCGGCTGTCGGCAGCGGGTCCGCTGCGCCGGGTTCCCTGGCGGCCGACCCGGTGGTTGTGGGCAGTCGTTCCGCTGGGGCGGAACGGGTGGGCACAACCACCCACAACCCTGCACCCGGCCCCGCAGCCCAGCCACCGGACACCTGAGCCGCCCAAAACCCCCGCCCCGTAAAATCTGCACGTCAGGGCCACCCACCGCCGCCGAAAGAGGAGCCGCCCCCTCATGGCCGAACACCCCGCCTACCCCGTAGGCCTCCGCCTCTCAGGCCGCCGCGTGGTCGTCCTCGGCGGCGGCCAGGTGGCCCAGCGCCGTCTGCCCGCCCTCATCGCGGCAGGCGCCGACATCACCCTCGTCTCCCCGGCGGCCACCCCCTCCGTCGAGGCCATGGCCGACGCCGGCGAGATCACCTGGATAAGGCGCCCCTACCAGGACGGCGACCTCGGCGAAGCCTGGTACGCGCTGATCGCCACCAGCGACCCCGCCGCCAACACCGCCGCCTCCGCGGAAGCGGAGCGCCACCGCGTCTGGTGCGTGCGTTCCGACGACGCCGACCAGGCCACCGCCTGGACCCCGGCGACCGGCCACAGCGAGGGCGTCACGGTCGCCGTCCTCACCACCGACGCCCGTGGCCGCGACCCCCGCCACACCGCCGCCATCAGGGACGCCGTCGTCGAGGGTCTGCGCGACGGCACCCTCGTCGCCCCCCACCACCGCACCCGCACCCCCGGCGTCGCCCTGGTCGGCGGCGGCCCCGGCGACCCCGACCTGATCACGGTCCGCGGCCGCCGCCTCCTGGCCGCCGCCGACGTCGTCATCGCCGACCGCCTCGGCCCCCGTGACCTCCTCGCCGAACTCCCGCCGCACGTCGAGGTGATCGACGCCGCGAAGATCCCGTACGGCCGTTACATGGCCCAGGAGGCCATCAACAACGCCCTGATCGAACACGCCAAGCAGGGCAAGTCGGTCGTACGACTGAAGGGCGGCGACCCCTACGTGTTCGGCCGGGGCATGGAGGAGGTCCAGGCGCTCGCCGAGTCCGGCATCCCCTGCACGGTCGTCCCGGGCATCTCCAGCTCGATCTCCGTACCGTCCGCCGCGGGCATCCCGGTCACCCACCGGGGCGTCGCACACGAGTTCACGGTGGTCAGCGGCCACGTCGCCCCGGACGACGAGCGCTCGCTGGCCGACTGGCCGTCCCTGGCGAAGCTGACCGGGACCCTCGTCGTCCTCATGGGCGTCGACAAGATCGGGAAGATCGCCGAGACCCTGGTCGCGCACGGGAAGTCCCCGGAGACCCCTGTCGCCCTGGTCCAGGAAGGCACGACGGCCGCTCAACGCCGGGTCGACGCGACCCTCGCCACGGTGGCGGAGGTGGTCCGCGCGGAGGAGGTGAAACCGCCCGCGGTCATCGTGATCGGCGAGGTCGTGAACGTCGGCCCGTCGGCGGCGCCCTGAAGGACATCGGCGTAACCCCGGGTAACACAACCCGCTCCAGACCATTGGCACCCCACCCAGGACAAGGCAGTATCACCCTGTGGCCGATCTCATCACCGTTGAGGATCCCGACGACCCGCGCCTGCGTGACTACACGGGCCTGACCGACGTCGAGTTGCGCCGCAAGCGCGAACCGGCCGAGGGACTGTTCATCGCCGAGGGCGAGAAGGTCATCCGCAGGGCGAAGGACGCGGGCTACGAGATGCGTTCGATGCTGCTGTCCGCCAAGTGGGTCGACGTCATGCGCGACGTCATAGACGAACTGCCGGCCCCCGTCTACGCGGTCAGCCCGGAGCTCGCCGAGAAGGTCACGGGCTACCACGTGCACCGCGGCGCCCTCGCCTCCATGCAGCGCAAGCCGCTGCCGACGGCGACCGAGCTGCTGCGCACCACCCGCCGGGTCGTCGTCATGGAGTCGGTCAACGACCACACCAACATCGGTGCGATCTTCCGCTCGGCGGCCGCCCTCGGCATGGACGCGGTGCTGCTGTCCCCGGACTGCGCCGACCCGCTCTACCGGCGCAGCGTGAAGGTGTCCATGGGAGCGGTCTTCTCCGTGCCGTACGCCCGTCTCGACACCTGGCCGAAGGGGCTGGACTCGGTGCGCGAGGCAGGGTTCACGCTGCTCGCCCTCACCCCGGACGAGAAGGCCCGCAGCCTGGACGAGGCCGCCCCGCACCGGATGGACAGGGTCGCCCTGATGCTCGGCGCGGAGGGCGACGGTCTCTCCACCCAGGCGCTGGTCGCCGCCGACGAATGGGTGCGCATCCCGATGTCCCACGGCGTCGACTCCCTCAACGTGGGCGCGGCGGCCGCGGTCGCCTTCTACGCGGTGACCGCCGGCCGCCCCGAGGCGTAGGACCAGCTGCTCCCGCTACTCCCTGAGGGCTACGGCCTGCGCGGCCACGGCACCGCTGCCGGCGCCGGGCGCGTCCATCCCGCGGGCGGGCCCGGAGCAGCCCTGGGCCAGCGCGATCCCCAGCGCCACCAGCAGGGTCACCACGACGAACACGAACAGCCGCTGGCGCAGCAGCCGGGGATTGGCCGGCCGCCGTCCGACCCCCGTGGGACGCGGCGCCGGACGCCCGTTGCCACCCCGTGACGCGGGCCGGTTCCCGCTTCCGTTCCCGTTCCCGGGCCGGGTGCCGTTGCCGCGCGGGGCGGGCGTGGGGCGCGCGCCGTTCGGCCGGGACGGCACTCCGCCCGCCGGGCGCGGACCGCTGCCGCCGCGCGAGGGAGCGTTGCCCCGCGCCTGCGCGCCCGACGCACCCGGCGAGGACTGCGGCCGGCGCTGGGTGCGCTGCGGATCCGGGTAGGTCGAGTAGGTGTCGGCGAGCCGCCCGGTGGGCCGGTCCGCCTCCGCCGCACGCGGCGCGGGCGGCCGTACGTCGGCCAGCCCCTGCGCCTCGCGCGCGGCGATCTCCTTCAGCCGGAGCGACAGCTGCAGCGTGCTCGGCCGCTCCTCCGGGTCCTTGGCCAGACAGGCCCGCACCAGCGGCGCGAGCGCGTCCGGCACGCCGTGCAGCTGCGGCTCCTCGTGGACGACCCGGTAGAGCATCACCTCGGAACTGCCGTGCCCGAAGGGCGAGTCGCCGGTCGAGGCGTAGGCGAGGGTGGCGCCGAGCGAGAAGACGTCCGTCGCCGGAGTGACGGCCGCGCCGCGCACCTGCTCGGGCGCGAGGAACCCGGGGGAGCCCACCGCCGTACCCACGTGGGTGAGGGTGGAGGCCCCGGTGGCCCAGGCGATGCCGAAGTCGATGATCCGCGGCCCCTTCGGGGACAGCAGGATGTTCGAAGGCTTGAGGTCCCGGTGCACGACCCCGGCCTCGTGTACGGCGACCAGGCCCTCGGAGAGCGCCGCGCCGACCGCCGCCGCGTCCGCCGCGACCAGCGGGCCGTCGTCGGCGACCTTGTCGTGGAGCGAGGGGCCGGGCACGTACTGGGTGGCGAACCAAGGCCGCTCGGCGTCCAGATCCGCCGCGACCAGCCGCGCGGTACAGCCGCCCCTGATCCGCCGGGCCGCCGAGACCTCACGGGCGAAGCGGGACCGGAACTCCTGGTCCTCCGCCAGATCGGGCCGGATCACCTTCAGGGCGACCCGCTGCCCCTTCTTGTCGGAACCGAGGTAGACCACGCCCATGCCGCCGGCGCCGAGCCTTCTGTGAAGCCTGAACGAGCCGACGACGCGCGGGTCCTCGCGCCTCAGGCGCATCATCGCCATGTTCATCCCCGCTGCCCGGTCCGTCTGACGTGGCACAGCTTACGTTTACCGGGCCGCCCGTGCGCAGAGGCCGCGCCCTCTCGGCCCGATGGATTGTCAGTGCCGGGTGCGAGACTTGAGGAGTGGTCAGGAAGGCGCCGTTATCGGCGCCTTTGAGCACCCGTCTGCTCCAACAAGCCGTCACAGAAGGGGGATTGATGCTGTGAAGGGTGACCGCGTGGAGATAGTCGTGGACGCCGGCGACACGACCCGTACGTACGAGGTGGTGGCGAGCCGGGCGGGCCGCCGGGTGGAGACAGCGGTACGGCGAGGGGTGGTGGAAGTGAGCGAAGTCACGCGGAACGGCACCGTCGTCCGGACCGCGCGCTTCATGGCGACCCGGGTCCTGGCCCTCGTGGAGCAGCCGGTGCCCCGAGAGGACAGTTCGGAAAATCCGGGAAGGACCGGGCACCCCCTCCGGGAAGACCCCGAGGGGTAGGACGAGACCTGGGGCCTGTCTCCACCCAGGGGAGTAGACCGCAGGTCACGGCTCATCCTCTCGGAGGCCCGCGATTCGGTACGAGGGCATGACGTCCGCGAGGTGCCACGCGCCTAGATTTGAGGTCAAGCGGCGGGTGCAGCACTCGTCCCCCGAGGTCAGACACCCGCCGCTGCCAACGACAACTGAACGGTCAGGAGAGGGACCATGGCTCTTACGGCACAGCGGACACACACCACCCGCCCCCGCCGACAGGGCCGCCGCCACCCGCTGGTGGCGACGCTGATGGCCCTTCCCCTGGCGGTCCTGCTCCTCGTCGTCTTCGACGGCTGGGAGACAGTGGCCACACAGGCGTCGTCCGTGGGAGTGATGCTGGGGCGCTGAGCGGCGACCCCAGGCCCGGAAGAGCGGTCCGGGCGGGGACATCCACCCATGAAACCCCGTGGGGACGGGGGTGCGGCGGACGGCAAAATGCCGGCGCAGCTGGGGAGCTGCGCCGGCATTGCTTTTTCTGCGGGGCGACGGCGTGCGTCGCCGGCTGCGGGCCGGTGGGGGTTGCTCGCGCAGTTCCTCCTCCGGCCGAAGGCTGGGGGAGGCACCCCGCAAGCGCGGGCGAGCGGCACCCCGGTGCCCCAGCCCGACCCCGGCCGGCCGGGAACCCCCGCCCTCCACACCCACGTACCCTCACCCCTGCAGCCGCACCCCCGGGGGACCCCATGACCGCAGACGTACTGCCCCAGCTGACCGCCAAGGTCATAGCCGCCGCCCACCCCGACCCGGCGGCCCTCTGCCAGTGCACCGGCGGCACCACCACCCTCGCCCGCCGCCCCGACACCACGGTCCTCCGCCACGCGGCAACCGTCGCCAAGGCCCACGCCCCCGGCACCGACCCCACCGCCCTGACCCGCCGCCTAATCATCGCCGCCCGCCTCCCCGAGATCTTTCTTCCGCCCCTCACCCCGGCTCCCGCCGCCTTCGTCGACGACCGCCCCGTCACCCTCTGGCCGTACGGCGCCCCCGTCGACCCCGGCGCTCCGGAGGCCGCCCCCTGGGAAGCCGCCGCCACCCTCCTCGCCCTGCTCCACCGCGCGCCGCCCGCCCTCGCCGCCGCGCCCCCGATGCGCGGCCCCGCCAAGGCGGCCCAGGCGCTGGCGCGGCTCAGGCAGGCGGTCGCCGCCGCGGGCGCCCACCCCGCCGCCCCGCCCGTCCTGCGTGCCTGGTCCGTCCTGCCCGCCTGGGCCCGCGCGGAGGCGCCGTCCGCGCCCGGCCGCCCCCGCGCCCTCTGCCACGGCGACCTGCACCTCGGCCAGCTGGTCCGGTACCCGGCGCCGGACGGCCCGTGGCGCCTCATCGACGTGGACGATCTCGGTGTGGGCGACCCCGCCTGGGACCTCGCCCGCCCCGCGTCCTGGTACGCCTGCGGCCTCCTCCCGCCCGACGAGTGGGCCCGCTTCCTCGGTGCCTACCGCGCGGCCGGCGGTCCGGCCGTACCGGAGGACGGCGACCCCTGGCCCGCCCTGGACGTCCCGGCCCGCGCCCTCACCGTCCAGACCGCCGCGCGCTACCTCGCGAAGGCGATCGCGGCGGACCGCCCCCTGGACGAGGTGGAGCAGTCCCTGATCGACGCTTGTGCCCGGATGGCACCGGAATGACCCTTCGTCCGGCCCGGTTGGCGCACGATTTCCCGAAGTGGGCTGCAACCGGCCGGGGTCGGACGGAGTCTGTCCTGGAAGAACGTGAAGCAGTTTTTACCGGCGAGGAGTTGAGCCGACCATGCAGTGTCCGAAGTGCCATGCGCCGATGCACACCTACAACCGCAACGGCGTCCAGATCGAGCAGTGCAGCGGCTGCCGGGGCATCTTCCTCGACTACGGCGAGCTGGAGGCGCTGACCCAGCTGGAGGCGCAGTGGTCCAAGCCCGTGCCGCCGCCGGCTCCGCAGGCGTACCCGGCCCCGCCCGCGCCCGCCTGGGGCGCCCCGCACGGCGGCGGCCACCACGGCGGCGGTCACGGCGGGCACTACGGCGGCCACGGTCACCAAGGCCACAAGAGCTGGGCGCACATGCTCTTCTCCAGCTGAACCCACGAAGAAGCCCCGGCCGTACGAGACGGCCGGGGCTCTTTGCTGTGTGGACGATACTGGGATTGAACCAGTGACCTCTTCCGTGTCAGGGAAGCGCTCTCCCGCTGAGCTAATCGTCCTCGGGTCCATGATCCGAGGATCACGGGCACTGCGTGCGCGATACTGGGATTGAACCAGTGACCTCTTCCGTGTCAGGGAAGCGCTCTCCCGCTGAGCTAATCGCGCGGGACAGATCCACGGCCTTCCGGCCAAGATCCAGTGGACGATACTGGGATTGAACCAGTGACCTCTTCCGTGTCAGGGAAGCGCTCTCCCGCTGAGCTAATCGTCCTTGGAGGTGGAGACGGGATTTGAACCCGTGTAGACGGCTTTGCAGGCCGTTGCCTCGCCTCTCGGCCACTCCACCAGGAGTGTAGGGGATCGGGAAGACCCCTGGTTCCTTCGAGCGGACGACGAGGCTCGAACTCGCGACCTCAACCTTGGCAAGGTTGCGCTCTACCAACTGAGCTACGTCCGCCTGTCGTTTCGGTCCGCTCTCGCGTCCCGGCGACGTGTTGAACTCTAGCGGATTCCCGGGCCAGCACAAAAACGCGTTTGCGCAGCGTGCTGCGCCGGTCCCGGCGGATGTGGTGGTCAGGGCACCCTTGACGACATGCCCGGGTCACCCCCAGGACACCCGCCATAGACTCGACCACGTGCTTCGTCGTCCTGCTCATCACCCTCCTCTCGCCCGGTTCGGCGGCCGTGTCGCCACCGGTCTCCTTGACGTGACCAGCGATCCCGCGGCCCTCGACTCGTCCGGTTTCTGGGCCGTCTGCGCGGACTTCGAGGGCCGGCTGACCTGCGCCCGCTTCGGTGACGTACGGGAGGAGCCGGTGCCCGCACCGGTCCCGGGGCGGTGGCGGGGGCCGGCGGCCGGTGACTGGACGTCGTCCCTCGACCGCGCCGCGTACACGGCGGCGGTGCGGCGGATCCGTGCGCACATCGCGGCCGGCGAGGTCTACCAGGCCAACCTCTGCCGCGTGCTGTCCGCGCCGGCCGACCCGGACGCCGACGTGGACGCCCTGACCGCACTGCTGGCCCGCGGCAACCCGGCGCCGTACGCCGGAACGATTCGCCTCCCGGCGCACGGGGTGGAGACAGCCACCGCCTCGCCCGAGCTGTTCCTGCGCCGGACCGGGCGGACCGTCGAGAGCGGGCCCATCAAGGGGACCGGCCGTACCGAGGCGGACCTCCTGGAGAAGGACTACGCCGAGAACGTGATGATCGTGGACCTGGTCCGCAACGACATCGGGCGGGTCTGCGCCACCGGCACCGTGACCGTCCCCGACCTGTGCGCCGTGGAGAAACACCCGGGGCTGGTCCACCTCGTCTCCACGGTCCGGGGCGAGCTGCGCGCCGACGCCGGCTGGCCCGACCTGCTCGCCGCGGCCTTCCCGCCCGGCTCGGTCACCGGCGCGCCCAAGTCGAGCGCCCTGCGGATCATCGAGGCCCTGGAGAGCGCGCCGCGCGGCCCGTACTGCGGCGGCATCGGCTGGGTGGACGCGGACCGGGGCGTCGGCGAGCTGGCCGTGGGCATCCGGACCTTCTGGATCGACCGGTCCGACGACGGTGACGTGCTCCGGTTCGGTACCGGCGCCGGGATCACCTGGGGCTCCGACCCGGAGGGCGAGTGGCGGGAGACCGAACTGAAGGCCGCCCGGCTGCTCGCGATAGCGTCGGGTACGTACGACGTGAACGAAGGGGATCCCGGGTGCTGAGCCGGCCCGGCCGACGACCTTCGGACCCCGGCCGGTCCGCCGCGTCGGACGCACCTGGTGCCTCCGACGCACCGGACGCTGACTTGTAGAGGTAGTGAGCAGTGAAGATCTGGCTGGACGGTGGGTTGCAGGACGTGGAGTCCGCGCGTGTCTCCGTCTTCGACCACGGGCTGACCGTGGGGGACGGCATCTTCGAGACGGTGAAGGCGACCGGGGGCCGGCCCTTCGCGCTCACCCGCCACCTCGACCGGCTGACCCGCTCGGCGCGTGGCCTCGGCCTGCCCGACCCCGACCACGACGAGGTCCGCCGGGCCTGCGAGGCGGTCCTCGCGGCCAACCCGATGGAGCTGGGCCGGCTGCGCATCACCTACACCGGCGGCCACGGTCCCCTCGGTTCCGACCGCGGCGACCGCGGCCCGACCCTCGTGGTCGCCCTCGGCGAGACCGGCCGCCGCCCCGACTCCACCGCCGTGATCACGGTCCCCTGGACCCGGAACGAGCGCGGCGCGCTCACCGGCCTGAAGACCACCTCCTACGCCGAGAACGTCGTCGCCCTGGCCCGCGCCCACCGAAACGACGCCTCCGAGGCCCTGTTCGCCAACACGGTCGGGCAGCTCTGCGAGGGCACCGGCTCCAACGTCTTCGTCGTCCTCGACGGAGAGATCCACACCCCGCCGGTCTCCTCCGGCTGCCTGGCCGGCATCACCCGCGCCCTGACCGTCGAGTGGACCGGCGCCCGCGAGACCGACCTGCCCATGGACGTCCTGGAGCGGGCCGACGAGATCTTCCTCACCTCCACCCTGCGCGACGTCCAGGCCGTGCACCGCGTCGACGACCGTGCACTCCCCGGCGCCCCGGGCCCGGTGACCGCCAAGGCCATGCGCATCTTCGACGAGCGCTCGGGTGAGGATCTGGATCCCTGAGAGCCCCCACGGGGCCTTGCCGGGCTGGGCTTTGGGCGGCGGGGCCATGTTGGGCCGACGTCACCCTCCCGGGCGGGTAGAACACGGCTGATGACCACGACCCTGCGGCCGACCGAGCCGCTTCAGCACGGCGCCGACGGGGCGCCGTCCCGCCACTTCCAGGTGTGCGTGAACGGCAGGCCCGTCGGCACCCTCCGCCTCGGCACCTCGCCGGATCTCGGGGCCCGCGTGGCCCGGATCGCCGACCTGCGCATCGAGGAGCCCGACCGCCACCGGGGCCGGGGCACCGTGGCCGCGCTGGCCGCGGAGGAGGTGGCGCGGGGCTGGGGCTGCCGGCAGATCGAGGTGAGTGTCCCGGCCGTCGCGGAGCCTGCGCTGCGGCTCGTCACAGCGCTCGGGTACGTCCCGCGCAACCGCAGGATGGAGAAGCACCTCGGCGACACCCCGCCGGCCCTGCC
Source organism: Streptomyces sp. NPDC001507 (assembly GCF_042894765.1). Taxonomy (NCBI): domain Bacteria; kingdom Bacillati; phylum Actinomycetota; class Actinomycetes; order Kitasatosporales; family Streptomycetaceae; genus Streptomyces; species Streptomyces sp. NPDC001507. Next base: position 190,988 of record NZ_JBIAVV010000008.1, on the reverse strand, counting down.
GGCGGGCAGCGTCGGCCGCGCCATGACCGAGGCCGAGTTCGAGGAGTGGCTCGCCCGCGAGTCCGAGGCGTACGCGCGCACGTGGATGGAGCGGGGCCTGCCCGAGGCCGAGGCACACGAGAAGTCGCGGCGCGACCACGAGCGGCTGTTGCCGGGCGGCCTCGCCACGGAGGACGTGCGGCTCAGCGTCCTCGAACACGAGGGGACACGCGTCGGCACCCTGTGGATGGCCTTCCGGAAGGACCTGGCCTGGGTGTACGACGTGGAGGCCGGCGCCGCCCACAGCGGCCGGGTACACGGCCGCACCCTCATGCTGCTGGCGGAGCAGCAGGCGATCGCCGCCCGCAGACCCGTCCTCGGCCTCAACGTGTTCGCCGGCAACACCCCGGCCGAGCGGCTCTACGAGTCGCTGGGGTACGTCACCGCCTCCTGCATCCTCTACAAGAACCTGATCTGAGGCCCGGTCACTGCGGCGCGGTCACTTCGGCCCGGTCAGTCCTGCCGGTTCACTCCTGCTCGGCCAGCAACCGGTCGGCGATCTCCGTCACGCGCTCGCGCAGGCCCTCCTGGCTCTTGCCGCCGTCGAGGCGTTCGCCGCCGATGACGTACGTCGGGGTGCCGGTCACGCCGATGGCCTTGCCCTCGGCCTGGTCGGCGTCCACGATCAGGATGTGCCGGCCGTCGATCAGCGCGGTGTCGAACTCCTCGGCGTCCAGGCCCAGTTCGCCGGCCACCTCGACCAGGAACGGCTCGCCCTCGCGGTCCAGCCGCTCGACCCGGCCGAGGACCGCCTCGACGTACTCCCAGCCCTTGCCCTGCACCAGGGCCTCCTCGGCGGCCTGCGCGGCGGCGAAGGCGTGCTTGTGCTTCTCCAGCGGGAAGTGCCGCAGCCGCAGCTCCAGCCGGTCACCGTACCGGGCACGCAGGGCACGGAGGTCGTCCAGGGCGCTGCGGCAGTCGGAGCACTGGAGTTCACACCAGACGTCGAGGACCGGGGCGTCGGCGCGCGCGGGGGAGTCGTTCATGCCGGCCAGTCTTCCAGGCCGTGCTCGGTCCACCCAATCGAGACGGTGGGGTCGGCCGGCGACGCCGGGCGTGGCCGCGGCTCGTCCCTGGGGTGGAGGTGCCCCGGAGCGGACCCCGAGATGCCCCTGATTGTCGGGCCTGGACATGGATCGCACGGGCCGGGCGGTGCACGATGGAAGGGGCGGAGCAGCGCACGCACTCCGCCCGCCCGACCCAGCCCGCAGGAGGACCGGATGATCGCCGAGACAGTCTGTTCCGCCGTGTCCGCGGCAGGCCTGGGCATCGCCGTGGTCACCGCCTATCGCAAGCGGTTCCTGGCAGCGGCCCGTATCGCCGCCTACTCCCTCGTTCCCGTCGGCCTGGTGATGACGGGCGTGGTCGGCTGGCTCGCCGACACCGCCTTCAGCCCCACGGCCTGGGCGGGCTTCGGCGTGCTCGGCGCGGCCTGGGCTCTGTTCGCCACGACCCGCGCCGTGGAGCGCCGGCGCGGCGGCACCCGTGCCACCCGCGCAGAGCGGAAGGCGGCCGCGCGGGGCGCGGAGCGTGACGCCGTCGCACCCGCCGGCTCGGCGCCGTCCCTGAGTCCGGCCGCCCGCCCGGCGTCCAGGCCCGCGGCGGCGCCCCGCGGCACCGGCTCCGGTGACGACTTCAGCGACATCGAGGCCATCCTCAAGAAGCACGGGATATGACACACCGCGGCGGCGGCCGACCGGGCCCGGGGGCGGGGCCCGGCAGCCCGCCGGGCGCGGCGCAGTTCAGCCGGGTTGCGGGCGCATGCATATGACAATCGCATGAGGCATTGAAACGACACGGTGCGCCCACGGTCCGCGCGGAAGTGTTCAGAGGGTGAGCGGAAGCGAAACGGACATCGCGGAATTCAGCGAACTCCCGCCCATTCCGGGCGTGTTGATCGCGTGGCGGGTGCCCACTGGGACATCATCGCCGCGAGATGCTGGACACGAAACAGAGCGAGGCCGCGCCGCCGAAGGACGAGCCCCGCGGGTGCCTCTTCGCCCTTTCCCAGCCACCGCTGATGATCTTCCTAGCGGTGATCGGGTGTCTGCTCCTCATGGCTGCGCTGCACGACCTGCTGTGGCTGTGAGCCGTACCCGCCCGTCCCGGCGCCACCCGCCGGGACCGGCGTCGGCATCCGCCCCGCGCCCCCGTCGGTACTCCCGCCACGGGCACCCTGCCGCCGACGGATGCCCGATCAGCCCGCCGCCTCCTTGCGGCGTGCCCGGTACGCGGCGACATGCAGACGGTTTCCGCAGGTCCGGCTGTCGCAGTAACGGCGCGAGCGGTTACGGGAAAGGTCGACGAAGGCGCGTCGGCAGTCCGGGGCCTCGCAGCGCCGCAGCCGCTCCTCCTCCCCGGCGACGACGAAGAACGCGAGCGCCATCCCGCAGTCGGCGGCGAGGTGGTCGGCCACCGAGGCGCCGGGCGCGAAGTAGTGCACATGCCAGTCGTAGCCGTCGTGGTCCGTGAGCCGGGGAGTGGTCCCTGCGGCCGCGACCAGCTCGTTGATCATCCCGGCGGCGGTCCTGGCGTCCGGGGCGGCGAAGATGCCCGCGAACCGACCGCGGATCTTGCGCACCGCCGACAGGTCGAACTCCGACAGCACACCCACATCGCTGATGTCGTGGTTTCGTACGAAATCCTGGAGGGCCGCGACATCGGGCAGGCCGTCCGCCGCCGCGTCGTCCTCCGGCACGGTGTTCACCAGATCCACCACGGCGTCGAGAGAACACCGGGTGTCGTGGGTGATCAGCACGTTTCGCTCCCTGGCCTGAGGGTCGGGCGGGCGCCCGCCGATGGTGGCCGATGGTAGCGACATACGGCGGCCCCGCACCGGGCCCTGTCCCACTCGTGACTGACCGGTGCCACGCACACCGCCTCCCGGCGGTTCCACGGGAACGCGGACACACCGGCGCCGCCCCGTGACCGAACACGGTGGCGGGCGCCGGTGCTGCCGTATGCGGTTGTCTAGGCCCGAGCCGTCTCCCCGAGTGGACGGCGCCGGGCGGCTTGCAGGGGGCGTGCCCTCAGCTCTCTGCCAGGATGTGGGAGAGCTCCTGATCGAGATCGAAATGGCGGTGTTCCGTGCCCGGGGGCACGGCGGCGTCCGTCCGCTTCAGGAAGGACTCCAGGGCCCGCGCCGGGGCTTCCAGCAGGGCTTCTCCCTCCGGGGAGCTCAGGGCGATGCACACGACGCCCTGACCGTGACTGCGGGACGGCCAGACGCGGACGTCTCCGGTGCCGGTGGGGCGGTGCAGTCCCTCGGCGAGGAGGTCGCGGGCGAACACCCACTCGACGGTTTCCTCGGCTCCGGTGTGGAAGGTGGCGTGCACGGCGTAGGGGTCGGCCGTGTCGTACCGCAGGCCTGCGGGGACAGGCAGGGATGACTCGCTCGACACAACGAGGCGCAGGTGCAGCTCGCAGCTGACCGTGGTGTTCATAAGCGCCAGGGCCTTTCGCTCAGTGTGCGCTCGGGGATTCGCACGTCGGCGAAATCGACATGCCACCTACGGTGCCGTTGTAAACCCCTCTGAGTGTTTTGCGTGTGTTTACGTAACTCTTCCGGCCGAAAACCTGGACGCGATCTACGACCATTCCGGTGACGGGAATCGCTCGGGTAGGGTTTGGTCGTATGAATACGGGGAGTAACGATCCGGGCGAGACCGCCGTGGCCTCGGACGGCAGCGGGGCGGAGGGGACGGCGGCGGACCGGGCGCGCGACGAGAGCGGGCTCGGATCACGGGCACCCGAGTTCGTCAGGGCGCGCCGGATGCTGCACCTGAGCTGGCAGGTCGGGGTCTTCGCGATCGGCCTGGCGGTGGTGGCCGTGGGCATCGTCCTGCTGCCGCTGCCCGGCCCCGGCTGGGTGATCATCTTCGCCGGCATGGCGATATGGGCCACCGAGTTCGTCTGGGCCCAGCTGGTGCTGCGCTGGACGAAGCGCAAGGTCACGGAGGCGGCCCAGAAGGCCCTCGACCCCAAGGTGCGCCGCCGCAACATCACGCTCACGACGATCGGCCTGGCGGTCGTGGCCGCCGGGGCCGGCGTCTACCTCTCCAGGTTCGGGATCGTGATGCCCTGGAAGATCGAGGAGTGATCCGGTCGCAGGCCCGGGCCCAGGCCCCCGGCGACTGGTCGGGGGCACCCCCTGACATGCGGTAATGTTCTTCCTGCGCCCGGGCGATTAGCTCAGTGGGAGAGCGCTTCGTTCACACCGAAGAGGTCACTGGTTCGAACCCAGTATCGCCCACCCGGAACCGCGGCCCACCTGCGAGACAGCAGGTGGGCCGCGGTCGTTCTGTGCCTCGGGGAGGGCTGCTGCGTTCACGGCGGCGACGGCGCGGCCACCTCCGGCGGCGGCTGCGGCCAGGGCCGTGCGGGGGCGGGTGGCATGGCGTGCGAGGGCGCGATGCCCCTGCGAGGCTCCGCGAGCGGCCGGGCGTGAGGGCGCACCCACCTGCGAGTCCTGCGTTTTCGGGCTTAGGGTGCCCTTGTCCGCGGACCTGCGGTGCCCTGGTCTGCGGGCATGCGGTGCCCCGGTCTGCGGGCCTGCAGTGCCCCGCGTTTTCAGGCCTGCGGAGCCGCGCGTGTACGGGCCTGCGGTGCAGCCGCCCAGCGAGCCTCCGGGCCGTCGGCTTCCTGGAACTCCACCCGTCCCGTCCCCGGCCCTGGCGCGCGCGACGGCTGTCGATGCGGGCGAGGGGGAGGGCGAGGGCGACGGCGAGGGCGACGGCGAGGGGCGACGGTGCGGCGAGGGCGTGGACGGTCGGCCCCCTCGTGTGTCGCGCGGCGGGGCATCGGCGCCGTCCGCCGAGGTCTCATACCTCCGACCACTGCCCCGCCTCGCCTCGGCCCACCCCACCCCGCCACCCCTCCTGCCCCCCACCGAAGCCAACCAGTAACCGCCGCCTCCCGTGCGCCAGTTCACGTTCGGCCCCTCGATCACGCGCCGCTCACCTGCGACGTCGTCGGCCTCCGCCCTCCCGCGGCCGTACCGCCCGGCCCCGTCCCGCAGGCCCCGCCCGCAAGAAATTCCTGTCCGAATCATTGACGCCTCACCGGCCCCTCCGTAACTTGTGCCAGCAAGCGCTTACTTGAAACGATTCATGCAAGCGTCGGCGACGCTGCGGGGAGGGGCCCGACTGTGGGAACCAGCAGGAATGTGGAGAGACGGACCATCCTGAAGGCGGCCGGGGCCTCGGCGGCGGCGCTCGGGCTCGCCGCGACGGCCGGGTGCGGAGGCGGCACCGGCTCCGGAGACGGGACCGTGACGATCCGTTACTCGTGGTGGGGCGCCGAGGAGCGCGCACAGAAGATCAACAAGACTATCGCGCTCTTCGAGAAGAAGTACCCGAAGATCAAGGTCAAGACCGACTTCCAGACGTATGCATCGTTCTGGGAGAAGTTCCAGACCCAGGCGGCCGGCGGAAATCCCCCGGACGTTTTCCAAAATGCCGTCACCTTTCTCCGGAAGTACGACAAGCGCGGAATTCTGCTCGACCTCAAGTCACAGGTCCAGGCAGGAAATCTGAGCCTGGATCACTTCCGGGCCGGGGTGACCAAGGTCGGCGAGGTCGACGGAAAGCAGCTCGGAATCCCCGTCGGCTCCAACACCATGGCGCTGGTCATCGACAAGAAGGTCTACGAGAAGGCCGGCGTCGAGCCGCACACGGGCTGGACCTGGGACGACTACTTCAAGGCGTTGAAGACCATCCACGACAGGACGAAGGTCGCGGGGGACACCGGCTACTTCACCATCATGTACCTGTACGACCTCTACCTCCGCCAGAACGGCAAGGCCTTCTACACCGCCGACGGACTCGGTTTCGACAAGGCCGACCTGACGGAGTGGTGGACCGACGGCTACAACCGCGTCAAGGCGGGCCTCGTCACCGACCCCAAGGTCGTCCAGCAGGACACGCCCAAGTCCTCCCTCTCCGCCGGTCACGGCGCCTCGGAGTTCACCTGGGACAACTTCACCGTCCGCTACTCCGCCGAGGGCGACAGCACCTACGGCCTCGCCCCGATCCCGACCATGGACGGCAAGCACACCGGGCAGTACCTCGCCTCCCTGATGCTGAGCGCCTCCACCCGCACCGCCCACCCCAAGGAGGTCGCGCAGTTCATCGACTTCATGGTCCACGACCCCGAGGTCGGCAAGATCATGGGCTACGACCGGGGAATCCTCGCGAGCACCGAGCAGTACACGGCGTACCGGCCGACAGACGCCGTGAACAAGGAGATCGCGCAGTACGAGGACGGCACCGCCAAGGCCGGCGTCCTCGGCACGATCACCCCGCACCCCTCCGGTGCCGACACCATCGAGGCCGCCTTCCTGCGCATCGGCGGCGACCTCGGCCAGGGCAAGACCAAGGTCTCCGACGCGGTGAAGCAGTTCTTCACCGAGTCCGAGGCCGCCTTCCAGGCCTGATGGGACCTGCCGTGACGCTCGTCAAGGACTCCCTGACCGCCGCCCGCAAGGCGCGTCCGGCCGCCTCCGCCTCCGCGGGGCGGCGGCCCGGCCGCCGACGCGAGAACCTCGCCGGCTACCTCTTCATGTCCCCGTGGATCGCGGGCTTCCTGCTGCTGACCGCGGGCCCGATGGCCGCCTCCCTCTACTTCGCGTTCACCGACTACAACCTCTTCAACACCCCGAAGTGGGTCGGGCTCGACAACTTCACCAAGATGTTCGACGACCCGCGCTGGCAGAAGTCGGTGGAGGTGACCGCGAAGTACGTGGTCATCGGCACCCCGCTGAAGCTGCTGCTCGCCCTCGGGGTGGCGCTGCTCCTCGCCCAGAGCCGCCGCGGGCAGGCCTTCTACCGGGCCGCCTTCTACGCCCCCTCGCTCATCGGCGCGAGCGTCTCGGTCGGCTTCGTCTGGCGGTCGCTGTTCTCCGACGACGCAATCGTGGACCGCACCCAGTCCTTCTTCGGATGGCACGTCGGCGGCTGGGTCGGCAACGCCGACTGGGTGCTGTACAGCCTGGTCGCCCTGACCGTGTGGCAGTTCGGCGCGCCCATGGTCATCTTCCTGGCGGGCCTGAAGCAGGTGCCGAAGGAGCTCTACGAGGCGGCCGAGATGGACGGCGCCGGACCGCTGCGCAGGTTCTGGAACATCACCCTGCCGATGATCTCCCCGGTGCTGTTCTTCAACGTGCTCCTGGAGACCATCCACTCCTTCCAGATCTTCGGCTCGGCGTACGTCGTCTCCAACGGCGCCTGCGGACCGGCCGACGCCACGCTCGTCTACACCTGCTACCTCTACGAGCAGGGCTTCAAGAACGCCCAGATGGGCTTCGCCGCCGCGATGGCCTGGATGCTGCTGCTGGCCGTGGCCCTGGTGACGGCCGTCCTCTTCTGGTCCCAGAAGAAGTGGGTGCACTACGAGGAGGGCCCCCGATGAGCGCGACCACCACCAAGCCGTCCCCGCTGCGCCGCTCCCTGCCGAGCCGTCGCCGGGCCGGCTCCCTCGGCTGGCACCTCGGCGCCCTGCTGGTCCTCGCGGTCATCCTCTACCCGGTGGTCTGGGTGATCGGCGCGTCCTTCAAGCCCAGCAAGGACGTCATCAACAGCCTCCAGCTGTTCCCGGCCCACCCCATCCTGTCCAACTTCGAGGGCCTCGCCGACGGCATAGCGGACATCAGCATCTGGACGTTCTTCCAGAACTCCCTCTTCTACGCCGTCGGCGCCGTCGTCGGCGTGCTGGTCTCCTGTTCCCTCACCGCCTATGCCTTCGCCCGCATCCGGTTCGCCGGCCGCAACCTGCTCTTCTCCCTGATGATCGGCACCCTGCTCCTGCCGTACCACGTGCTGCTGATCCCGCAGTACGTGATGTTCCAGAAGCTGGGCTGGATCAACACCTACACCCCGCTGCTGATCGGCAAGTACCTGGCCACCGAGGCGTTCTTCGTCTTCCTGATGGTGCAGTTCATGCGGAACCTGCCCCGGGAACTCGACGAGGCGGCCAGGCTCGACGGCTGCGGGCACTTCCGCATCTACTGGTCGATCGTGCTGCCGCTGTGCAGGCCCGCCCTCATCACCAGCGCGATCTTCACCTTCATCAACGCCTGGAACGACTTCATGGGCCCGCTGATCTATCTCAACGAGCCCGGCAAGTACACGGTCTCGCTCGGCCTGATGATGTTCCGCGACTCCGACGGCGTCGCCGCCAACTACGGCGGGATGATCGCCATGTCCCTCGTCGCGCTGCTGCCCGTGCTGCTGTTCTTCCTCGCCTTCCAGCGCTATCTGATCGACGGAATGGCGACCTCCGGACTGAAGGGCTGATGACGTCGTGGCCGACGTGCGCGCAAGGCCGTCCGTCTTCGCGGAGCGGTTCGGGATCTTCGCCGAGTGCCTGCTCACCGGGGTGTGGATCGCGGTCGCGTCCCTGGGAGTGGTCACCTACCCGGCCGCCTTCGCCGCCGGCGCCCGGCACCTGCGCCGCCGTACCGGTCAGGTGCGGGGCGGCTGGCGGGAGTTCGTCGCGGACTTCCGCCTCGCCGTCCGCCGGGGCTGGCTTCTCGGGCTCGCCGGCTGGGGTGCGGTCGCCGCCGCCTGGATGGACGTCCAGGCGGTGCGCGCCGGGCTGCCCGGCGGGCCGCTCGTCGGTGCCGTGGGTCTGTTCGCGGTGATCGGCCTCGTGGTCGCGGGGCTGCGCGCGGCCGCCGTCTGGGCGCCCGGCGACCGCTGGCGCGCGCTGCTCACGGCGGCCGGCCGCCGTACCGTCCTGGACCCCGGCGGTTCCCTCCTGCTCGTCGGGGGAGCGGTCCTCGTGGTCTGTTCCGCCCTGCTCATCGCGCCGCTGGCGGTACCCGTGCTGGGCGCCGTGGCGGCGGCGGCCGTCGCGGTCGAGGAACGGCACCGGCGCCGGCACGGCTGACCGGCCACGCACCAGGTGCGGCGCCCCGGCGCCGCACCTTCCTCTGTCATGCACCTGATCGCCTTACCACTCGTGACGCTCCATTCCCCCGCACCCGCACGGAAAGGCGGACCATGTCTCCCATCCCCCGCAGGTCCCTCCTCAAGGCGGCCGCCGTGGCCGGCGCCGCCGCCCAGTTCAGCTGGGCGCTGGGCGCGAAGGACGCGCAGGCCGCGCCCGCTGCCGAGGCCGCCGACGCGGACCCGGTGACCCTTGACTGGCTGGAGGACGGCGGCCTCGGTGCCGCGCCCGGCTCGACCGTCGGCGTGCCCTGGCCGATGGGCGCCTTCCAGGAGGACCAGACCTTCGCGCTGGCCGACGAGGACGGCAAGGACGTGGCCGTCCAGTCCTGGCCGCTCGCCTACTGGCCCGACGGTTCCCTCAAGTGGACCGCCCACGCGGTGAGTTCGGGCAACGGCAAGCTCACCCTCGCGGCGGGCGCCCCGGCCGCCCCGGCGCAGCGGGTCACCGTCGACGAGCACGGCGGCACGATCGACGTCTCCACCGGCGTGATCGCCGTGAAGATCGGCAAGAACGGCCCGACGATCGTCAGGTCCGTCACCCGGGGCTCGACGGAGATCGCCAGGAACGGACGGCTCGTCCTCGTCCGCCAGCCGGAGATCGAGGACGAGGACCAGGGCACGGTCAGGACCGAGCGCTTCGACGGCGCGATCGACTCCGTCACCGTCGAACAGGACGGCCCGGTCCGGGCCGTCGTCCGCGTCGACGGCAAGCACCGCAAGGGAAAGCGGAGCCGGCTGCCGTTCTCGATCCGGCTCTACTTCTACGCGGGCGCCGACTCCTTCCGCATGGTCCACACGATCACCTACGACGGCACCCAGGAGCCGGGCAGGGCGAGCGGCGACTTCATCCGCGGGCTCGGCGTCCGCTTCAGCGTGCCGATGCGCGACGAGGCGTACGACCGGCACGTGCGGATCGGCGGCGAGGGCACCGGCCTGCTGCGCGAGGCCGTCCAGGGCATCACCGGCCTGCGCCGCGACCCTGGTGCCACCGTCCAGGCGGCCCAGTACGCCGGGCAGAAGCTCGCCGACCCGTCCACCTGGGACCAGCGCGTCACCACCCGCCTCCAGTACATCCCGCACTGGGGCGACTACACCCTCGCCCAGCTCTCCGCCGACGGCTTCACCCTGCGCAAGCGCACGAAGAAGGGGTACGGCTGGATCGCGGCCGGCGGCGGCAGGCGGGCCTCCGGGTTCGGCTACGTCGGCGGGGCGAGCGGCGGACTCTCCTTCGGCCTCAGGGACTTCTGGGAGAAGTTCCCGGCCCAGCTCGACATCCGCGACGCCCACACCGACACGGCCGAGGTCACCCTCTGGCTCTGGTCGCCCGAGGCCCAGCCGATGGACCTGCGCTTCTACCACGACGGCATGGGCCAGGACACGTATGCCGAACAGCTAGAAGGCCTCAACATCACCTACGAGGACTACGAGCCCGAGTTCGGCACCCCCTACGGCATCGCCCGCACCTCCGAACTCCTCTTCTGGGCCAACGAGTCGACCCCCTCGGCGGACGCGCTGGCCGAACAGGCGGCGGCCGTACGGACGCTGCCGCAACTCACCGCCCCGCCCCGGCAGCTCATCAAGGCCAAGGTCTTCGGCCCCGGCCTCTACTCCGAGCCCGACCGCTCCACCGCCGCCAAGGCGAAGATCGAGGACCACCTCGACTTCCTCTTCACCTACTACAAGGACCAGGTGGAGCAACGCCGTTGGTACGGCTTCTGGGACTACGGGGACTTCATGCACACCTACGACACCGTGCGCCACCAGTGGCGGTACGACGTCGGAGGCTACGCCTGGGACAACTCCGAGCTCTCGCCCGACCTCTGGCTCTGGTACGCGTACCTCAGGAGCGGCCGCTCGGACATCTTCCGGTTCGCCGAGGCGCTCACCCGGCACACCGGCGAGGTGGACGTCTACCACATCGGCCAGTGGGCGGGCCTCGGCACCCGGCACGGCATCCAGCACTACGCGGACAGCGCCAAGCAGCAGCGCATCTCCAACACCACCTACCGGCGCTTCTACTACTTCCTCACCGCCGACGAACGCGTCGGCGACCTCATGGCCGCCAACGTCGACTCCGACGAGACGTTCCTCGTCCTCGACCCGCAGCGCAAGGTCCGCACCGACCCCTACACCCCCGACCGGCACGCCCTGTCCATCGGCTTCGGCACCGACTGGAGCGGGCTGGTCTCGGCCTGGCTGACCGAGTGGGAACGCAAGGGCCCCAAGTGGGAGAAGGCCAGGGCCCGCGTCCTGTCGACCATGGAAGGCATCGCCGCCCAGCCCAACGGATTCGTCCAGGGCAGCGGCCTGTACGACCTCGACACCGGCACGTTCGCGACGGCGGCCACCCCGGTCGTATCGGTCTCCCACCTCTCGGCCGTCTTCGGCCTCAACGAACTCTGCGCCGAACTCATCCACCTGGTCGACATGCCGAAGTTCAACGAGGCGTACTTCGACTACTGCCGCTACTTCGACGCCACCAAGGCGGAACAGGCGGCACGCTACGGCTCCGACTTCGGCACCCTGCTGCTGTTCCAGGGCCACTCGCGCCTCGACGCCTACGCCGCCGTACAGACCGGCGACGCGACGCTCGCCAAGCGCGCGTGGACGAAGTTCTACAGCTCGGACGGCTACACGGAGTCCTCGCCGTGGAAGACCGAGCCGCTCTCCGGTCCGGTCACGCTCGTCGCGGGCAGCGAGGCGAGCTGGGTGTCCTCCAACGACACCGCGCTCTACGGCCTCGCCGCCATCGAGAACCTGGCCCTGCTCGGCGACAGGATGCCCTCGTAGGAGGGGTGGGGGAGCGCCGTCGCACGGGCGGCGGCGCTCGTACCGGTGAGTGTGGTCCAGGTCACTCCATGGGGGCATGAGTACGCGTACTCAGTTCGGCGGGCCGGGCAGACTCCGCTCATGGACTGGACCCACTACCGTTTCCGCAGCCTGTGGTCCCTGCCGGTGCCGTGCGCCGTCGTCTACGACGCGCTGGAGCGGGTCGAGGACTATCCGGGCTGGTGGCCGCAGGTGCGGTCGGTGATCCGGCTGAACGACACGACGGGGGTCATCACGATCCGTTCCGTCCTTCCGTACGACATGACGTTCACGGCGCGGGAGACGCGACGCGATCCGGGGGCCGGCCTGCTGGAGGCCGCGATGACCGGTGACATCGAGGGCTGGTCCCGCTGGACGGTCACCGCCGACGGCGCCGGCACCCTCGCCCGCTACGACCAGGTCGTCGACGTGAACAAACCGCTGCTGCGCCGACTCGCCGTCCCCGGACGGCCCTTCTTCCGCGCCAACCACCGGTTGATGATGCGGGCGGGACGGCGCGGACTGCTCAGGCACCTCCAAGCGGTTTGAACGAAACCCGCCGGTACCTGTATCGTTCTCTCCGTTCCCGGGCGATTAGCTCAGTGGGAGAGCGCTTCGTTCACACCGAAGAGGTCACTGGTTCGAACCCAGTATCGCCCACCACCCGGAAGGCCGGTCCGCACCAGCGGACCGGCCTTGTTCGTTCCGTCCCCGGCCGACCGCTGGACTCCGCGGCCCGGGCCCAGCTGTCTCGCGGCCGGTCGCGCGCCGGTGGTGGCGCCCCGCCCGTCACGCCGCCGTCGGCAGCTCCGGCCGCAGCGGCCAGTCCTGGCTCACCGTCTCCGGTGTGCCGCTGCGGGTGAACCACGCCTGGAGGCCACGCGCCTGCGCCGCGTGCCAGGTCGTCTGCAGGGTGTGCAGCTCGGCCGGGGTCAGGCGCTCCAGGCGGGCCGCGAAACGGCGGCCCAGCGCCCGTACGAGCTCCAGGGACGCGAGCGCGTCCGCGCCCGCGTCGTGCGCGCCTTCGAGGCTGACCTCGTAGTGCGCGCACAGGTCGGTCAGGGTCCGGCGGCCCTTGCGGTAGCGGTCCAGATGCTTGTCCAGGACCCGGGGATCGAGGACGAGCAGGGGGCTCGCCTCGAACCAGCGGTCCAGCGAGGACGCCCGGTGCCGGCGCAACTCCCGGTCCAGCAGCGTCAGATCGAACGGCGCGTTCATCACCACCAGCGGGCGGTGCATCGCCGCGTGCTCGGCCAGTTCCTCGGCTATCTCGTGCATCACCGGCGCCGGCCAGCGGCCGTTGCGCTGCAGGTGTTCCTCCGTCAGCCCGTGCACCGCCGTCGCCGCTTCCGGCACCGGCACACCCGGGTTGACCAGCCAGCGGGTCACCCGGGGGCGGGTGCCCGGGGCGTCCTGGACGACGACCGCGGCGGACACGATGCGGTCGGTCTCCACGTCCACGCCCGTGGTCTCCGTGTCGAAGGCCGCCAGGGGCCCCTCGTACCAGCACGTCATGCCAATACAACTCCTCGTTCACCCACGGCAGATGACGTTCCGTCTTCTGCCCGTTTGGTGATACCCGGGCCGTTTGCGGCGTACGCCGGAAGGACACAACAGGAGTGCGGGTCTTTGCAGTTCAGCGGCCCGCCACGGGGAAACTCTTTGGCTGGGAAGGCTGTTGGTCATGGCGATAGCGCAGCCCGAACGGGGCGGGCTGCTGCCCGAACGTACGGGCCCCCATCGCGGCACACTCGCGACCACCGCCTGCATGGAGACACTGCAGGTGGGCTATCTGCATGCCGTCGCGGCGGCGGCCGGCTGCTCGCTGTCCCAGCCGTTCCCGGACAACGGCATCGACTGGCACGTCAGCCACGGCTCGCCCGGTCACACCGTCGACGACGAGGTGACGATAAAGGTGCAGCTCAAGTGCACGTACCAGATCGCCCCCAACCCGCCGGGACGTTTCTTCTCCTTCACGCTGGACAACGACCACCTGCGCAAGCTCGCCCGCACACCGGTGTCGGTGCACAAGATCCTGGTGGTGATGCTGGTACCGCGCTCCCAGGACGACTGGCTGCGCGCCAGCCACGACCGGCTCGATCTGCGCCACTGCTGCTACTGGGTCAACCTGGCAGGGCACCCGGTCACCGGCCGGCACCGGACCACCGTGCGGGTTCCGACCGCGCGCATCTTCGACGACCGGGCGCTCTGCGAGATCATGACGCGGGTCGGGACGGGAGGCAGGCCATGAGGCACCGTCCGTACGAGGAGCAGCTGCGGGAGGTCCGGCCGCATCCCGACGATCTCCACGGTCCGCACTGGAACCGTCCCCCCGAGCCCGCCGAGGTCGACCCGGCCGTGCTGGGCGCCCTGCTGCGCCGGCACGGCTGGCAGCGGCGCGGGGGAGCACCCGGGCGCTACGGCCGCTGGACCCCACCCGGGCCGGGCAGCACCGGCACCAGCCTGCTGGTACCCGAGAGCCGCGCCTTCCCGGACAGTGACGACCTGCTCGGGGAGGCACTCACCGCTCTCGTGCGCAGCGGCACCCCCGCCGCGCGTGAGGTACTGGTCGGGCTCGCCGTGCCCAGCGACGAGATCCGCTGGTTGCGGGACGTGCCCGGCGGACCGGCGGACGCCGCGCCCTGGACGGTCGAGGAGCAACTGCGCACCGCCGCCCGGCAGACCCTGCTGGCCGGCGCGCTCGCCACGCGCGCGCGTGCCGGTTACTACGGCGCCCGGCACAAGCGCGCCGCCGCCGCGATGCTGGAGTCCGTCCTCGTCGGCTCGGCGGACGGCGGGCGCGGCCTCGCCGCCTTCGTGCCCGTCGCCACCGGACGGCCCCTCGCCGTACGCCTCCACCAGGCCCTGTACGCCGCCCGTGAGGCCATCGACTACCAGCGGGCCACCGGCGGCATGGACGCCTTCGACGGCGCCGTCGAGGCGGGCGTGAGCCGGGAGCTGACCGACGCCCTCGCCACGCTCGTACGCGGCACGGAGGGCGCCCGCGTCTCGGTGGCGTGGGCGCCGGGCGCCGGCGTCCCCGACGACTGCGCGGCCACCCCCGAGCCCATCGAGTTCTCACCCGGCGACCTGCCCGTGCTGCGCGAGGCCGGCGCCCGCTACCTGCGCGACGAGCCCTCGGTCGCGGTCCGGGTCACCGGCACCGTCGTCCGCATGCGCCGCTCCGAGCCGCGCGGCGAGGGCGCCGTACGGCTGCGGGTGATCGCCGGGGCCGAGGTGCCGTACGTCCGGGTCACCCTCGACGAGGAGGACTACCGGATCGCCGGGCAGGCCCACCTCGTCGGACTCCCGGTGCGGGTGCACGGGCGGCTGGAGAGCCGGGGCGGCTTCCGGCGGCTGTCCGGCGCCTTCGGGGTCGCACCGGTCCAGGTGGACGAGGCCGAGCGGGACCGGCTGATGAAGTCCCTCCAGGAGAACCTCGACTTCTTCGAGGAGGCGTGCACCGGCGACGACTGCGACTGAGCGGGGACGGCGGGTAACCGTTTAGCGATCGACGGTGCCGGGTCGGTACGATCCGGTATGGCGTGCGCTCCTGGTACGGCGCCCGCATTCGTCTTCAGTCAGGAGAGACCGGTGTCAGACGTCCGTGTGATCATCCAACGCGATTCCGAGCGGGAAGAGCGCGTGGTGACGACGGGCACTACGGCCGCCGAGCTCTTCGCCGGCGAGCGCTCGATCATCGCCGCGCGGGTGGGCGGCGAGCTCAGGGACCTCGCGTACGAGCTGAAGGACGGCGAGACCGTCGAGGGTGTCGAGATCTCCTCCGAGGACGGCCTCAACATCCTGCGCCACTCCACCGCCCACGTCATGGCCCAGGCCGTCCAGGAGCTCTTCCCCGAGGCCAAGCTGGGCATCGGCCCGCCGGTCAAGGACGGCTTCTACTACGACTTCGACGTCGAGAAGCCCTTCCACCCCGATGACCTCAAGGCCATCGAGAAGAAGATGCAGGAGATCCAGAAGCGCGGGCAGAAGTTCGCGCGCCGGGTCGTCACGGACGAGGAGGCCCGCGCCGAGCTGGCCGACGAGCCGTACAAGCTGGAGCTGATCGGCCTCAAGGGCTCCGCGTCCAGCGACGACGGCGCGGACGTCGAGGTCGGCGCCGGCGAGCTGACGATCTACGACAACCTGGACGCCAAGACCGGCGAACTGTGCTGGAAGGACCTCTGCCGCGGTCCCCACCTGCCCTCCACCCGCCTGATCCCGGCGTTCAAGCTGATGCGCAACGCGGCCGCCTACTGGCGCGGCAGCGAGAAGAACCCGATGCTCCAGCGCATCTACGGCACCGCCTGGCCGTCCAAGGACGAGCTGAAGGAGTACCTCGACTTCCTCGTCGAGGCCGAGAAGCGCGACCACCGCAAGCTGGGCAGCGAGCTCGACCTGTTCTCCATCCCGGAGCAGATCGGCTCCGGCCTCGCCGTCTTCCACCCCAAGGGCGGCGTGATCCGCCGGGTCATGGAGGACTACTCGCGCCGCCGGCACGAGGAGGAGGGCTACGAGTTCGTCTACACCCCGCACGCCACGAAGGGGAAGCTCTTCGAGACCTCCGGGCACCTGGACTGGTACGCCGACGGCATGTACCCGCCCATGCAGCTCGACGAGGGCGTGGACTACTACCTCAAGCCCATGAACTGCCCGATGCACAACCTGATCTTCGACGCGCGCGGCCGGTCCTACCGTGAACTGCCCCTGCGCCTCTTCGAGTTCGGGACCGTGTACCGGTACGAGAAGTCGGGCGTCGTGCACGGCCTGACCCGGGCCCGCGGCTTCACCCAGGACGACGCGCACATCTACTGCACCAAGGAGCAGATGGCGGAGGAGCTCGACAAGACGCTCACTTTCGTCCTGAACCTGCTGCGCGACTACGGCCTCACCGACTTCTACCTGGAGCTGTCCACCAAGGACCCGGAGAAGTTCGTCGGCTCCGACGAGGTCTGGGAGGAGGCGACCGAGACGCTCCGCGCGGTGGCCGAGAAGCAGGGCCTCCCGCTCGTCCCCGACCCGGGCGGCGCCGCCTTCTACGGCCCGAAGATCTCCGTGCAGACCCGGGACGCGATCGGCCGCACCTGGCAGATGTCGACCGTCCAGCTCGACTTCAACCTGCCCGAGCGCTTCGACCTGGAGTACACCGCCGCCGACGGCACCAAGCAGCGCCCGGTGATGATCCACCGCGCCCTGTTCGGCTCCATCGAGCGGTTCTTCGCGGTGCTCCTTGAGCACTACGCGGGCGCCTTCCCGGCGTGGCTGGCGCCGGTCCAGGCGGTCGGCATCCCGATCGGCGACGGGCACGTCGAGTACCTGCAGCAGTTCGCCGCCGAGGCGAAGAAGAAGGGCCTGCGGGTCGAGGTGGACGCGTCCTCGGACCGCATGCAGAAGAAGATCAGGACCGCGCAGAAGCAGAAGGTGCCGTTCATGATCATCGTCGGCGACGAGGACATGAACGCCGGCACGGTGTCGTTCCGCTACCGCGACGGTTCGCAGGAGAACGGCATTCCGCGTGACGAAGCGATCGCGAAGATCGTTGATGTGGTGGAGCGCCGCGTACAGGTGTGAGGTGCTCCCCGCCACCGCGGGGTTTCAGGCCCCCGGGGAGTCCCCCGGGGGCCTGCTGCCGTCCTCGCTCACCGAGAACCGTTGCAGCATCCAGGACGAGAAAGATCCGGTCACCGTGCCCAGCAGTGCCAGACCGCAGGCCATCAACCCCGCGGCGATGAACCGGCCCAGGGTGGTCACCGGGACGTAGTCTCCGTAACCGACCGTGGAGAGGGTCGAACAGGTCCACCAGAGGGAGTCCCCGAAGGTGCGGATGTTCGCGTTCGGGGCCGAGCGTTCGACCTGGTAGACGGCGAGGGCGCCGGAGAAGCCCAGCAGTGAGATCGACAGGGCCGAGTAGGCGGCCACGCGCGCGTGCAACGCGAGCCGGGGCTCCCCGCGCCGCCGCTGGATCGACTCGTAGGTCCGCACCACCCGCACCGGCCGCAGCAGGGGCAGCACCAGGACGAGCGTGTCCAGCCAGCGCCGTCGGACGAACCCCGGTCCCTCACCGCTGAGCCGCCAGCGCACCGCGTAGTCGACGGCGAACATCCCCCAGGCCGTGTACATCAGCGACAGGAAGACGACGTGTGCCGCGTGGGGCAGCCGGGGCAGCAGCACGTGCACCGCGTACGAGCCGAGGAAGACCAGCGACGCGACGCCGAGTACCAGGTCGGTCCTGCGGTCCCAGCGGTTCAGCCGGCTGTCGTCGTCCATCCGCCCAGCTTCGCCGCCGGGAGCTTTCCCGCGGCCCCGGCGACACGCCGCGAACGGGCGAAGCCATATGCTGCCTAGCATGACGAGTGAGCCGGAGCAGCAGATCGGAGTGGGGACGCAGGACGCGTTCCAGCGCCTGTGGACGCCCCACCGGATGGCCTACATCCAGGGTGAGAACAAGCCGACCGGTCCGGGCGCCGACGACGGCTGTCCCTTCTGCTCGATCCCGGCCAAGTCCGACGAGGACGGGCTGATCGTCCGGCGCGGCGAGCACGTCTACGCGGTGCTCAACCTCTACCCGTACAACGGCGGTCACCTGATGACGGTCCCGTACCGGCACGTCGCCGACTACACGGACCTGACCGGGCCGGAGACGGTCGAGCTGGCCGAGCTGACCAAGCAGGCGATGACCGCGCTGCGCACGGCGTCCGGCGCCCACGGCTTCAACATCGGCATGAACCAGGGCACGGTGGCGGGCGCCGGCATCGCGGCCCACCTCCACCAGCACATCGTGCCGCGCTGGGGCGGCGACACGAACTTCATGCCGGTGGTGGGCCACACCCGGGTACTGCCGCAGCTCCTGGCGGACACCCGCAAGATGCTGGCCGAGGCCTGGCCGACGTCGCATTGAGCAGCCCGTCCGGCGACTGAGGACGAGGCCGTTCAGGCCGAAGCGGGGGTCCGGGGTCCGGGCGTGGCAGCGCCCAGGGGCCGGTGCCCGCACCCGCCCCTTCGGCCGAACCGCCGGAGGCTCACGCGTCGTACGTGTCGGCCTTCTTCGGCGACGCCTCCTGGACCGACCCGCTGAGCGCTCCCGCCCGTGCGTTGAACTTGTCCATGTTGACGTCGTGCTCCTTGAGCACGGTGAACGCGGCCCGGTGCACCGCCCGGAGCACCGGCGTGGCCGCGCGCAGCGCGTCGTCGGCCATGAAGCGGTGCTTCCACGGCTGGTCGGCCCAGGCGTGCCGGAGGCCGAACGGCTCGGGCAGGCCTATGGAGCCGCCGAGCCACTTCAGCAGCGGCGGATACCAGCTGATCGACGCCCGCGCGGCGAGCCGGACCACCTCGTCCGGGGTGACCAGGGGCAGCTTGACCGTGCGCGTCTCCCAGAACCGTACGGTCTTGGCGACCGTCTTGGTGGGGGCCTCGGGCTTGCCGCTGAACAGGCCGTTGACCGGGCCGAGGGCGTGTCCGGTGACCTCGATCCGCAGGGTCTCCTTCAGCACGGTCACGGTGGTCATCATCGTGATGATCAGGCCGCCGTCCCACAGGTGCGGCCACTGCACGCCCAGGTAGTGCCGCTCGCCCTTGTCGAAGTGGTTGTTGTTGCAGATCCGCTCCACGTCGGCGGGCCCCACCTGGTAGTCGGTCCCCTCGGGCCGGGACACCTCCTTGGCGCCCTCTCCGACATGGGTGACGATCCAGTGCTTGACCTGCGGTGTCGGGAAGCCGCCGGTCTTCAGGTGCTGCCGGTGCAGCACGCTCAGCTCCTTCTCGATCTCCCGGACGACCGTCCAGGCGCGGAACTCGTGGATGCCCTTGACCGGATCGAGCGGGACCAGCTCCTCGGCGAGGTGCCAGGAGCCCCAGCGGGTGCCCATGCCGAGTATGCCCTTGGGGCCCGCGTAGAAGACCGAGTTGGACTGCTGCTCGGCGCTGAGCCGGGCCAGGGACTGGCGCAGCTGCTCGGCGGCGGCCTGGTCGGGGCTGGTCGGCACCGCCTCGGGGACCTTCGCCCCGACGCTGCCCCCGGAGAGCAGGCCGTCCCAGGCCTCGCGCAGGTCCCGAGCGGTGCGCTCGCACAGCCGCTTGGCCAGGTACCAGCCGACGACGGGGAGCACGACGCAGCCGCGCGCGTACCAGCCCCAGAACCCGGCGAGGGGCATCCGGATCAGGAAGATGACGGCGAGGACGCCGACGGCGGCCAGCAGGGCGCTGCCGAACCCGGAGACCCGCCTGTTCCCGGCCTTCAGCATGGTGGCCCGGAGCTGGAAGACGCCCAGCCAGACCAGCAGGCCGGGCAGGAAGAGCACGCCGAACAGGAACATGACGGCGCTGAGCCGGTTGTCGCGCTCCCGGCGGATGCGGTTGGCGGCGAGGCAGTGCTCGACGACCACCTGGGGCTCGCTGCCGAAGGACTGGACGAGGGGTTTGCGGCCGACGCCCAGCATGCGGTCGATGACCGCCTGGGAGTACGCCTCACCGAAGTTGGGCCGGAATATCTTGGCCCACTTGCGGCCTTCCTTGACCTCGGACCGGTGCCACTCGTTGTCGGCCTTCTTGATCTCCTCCATCGGCGTGTCCCGGTAGGCCGCCGAGGCCAGGGCGTAGGTCGGTGCCTGCGCCTCGCCGCCCGGCCTGGGCACCTGTGGCCCGAAGAAGTCCTCGAAGCTCATTCCCGCCCCCACTTGCCGCCGTCCCGCTTCTGCGGCCTTCCCGACTTCCGTACTCCGCACACCTGTTGATCAAGTAGTCAGAGTATCCCCAGCCACCGACAACCGTCGGCGGACGGCCGAAGCCGCCCGCCGGACACTCCCGGTGACACCGGTCAGGAGGTGTCTTTGGCCTGTTCGCGAATCCTCTCGGCGATCTGCGGCGGCATCGGCTCGTGCCGGGCGTAGGACCGGCTGAAACGCGCCGTACCGTGCGACAGTGAGCGCAGGTCGACCGCGTACCGGCCGATCTCGAACTCCGGTACCTCGGCCTTGATCAGGGTGCGGCCGCCGCTGGTCTGCTCGGTGCCGAGCACCCGGCCGCGCCGCCCGGACAGGTCGCTCATCACCGCGCCCACGTACTCGTCGCCGACCAGCACGGACACCTCGGCCACCGGTTCCAGGAGGTGGATCTTCGCGTCCGCCGCGGCCTCCCGCAGCGCCAGCGCGCCCGCCGTCTGGAAGGCGGCGTCGGAGGAGTCCACCGAGTGCGCCTTGCCGTCGAGCAGGGTGACCCGCACGTCGACCAGCTGGTAGCCGGCGGCGACCCCCTTGACGGCCTGGGCCCTGATGCCCTTCTCGACCGAGGGGATGAACTGCCGGGGCACCGCGCCGCCGACCACCTTGTCGACGAACTCGATGCCGGAGCCGCCCGGCAGGGGCTCCACCTCGATCTCGCAGATCGCGAACTGCCCGTGCCCGCCGGACTGCTTGACGTGCCGGCCGCGCCCGGCGGACTTCCCGGCGAACGTCTCCCGCAGGGACACCTTGTGCGGGACGACGTCGACCTGGACGCCGTACCGGCTGCGCAGCCGTTCCAGGGCGACGTCCGCGTGCGCCTCGCCGAGGCACCACAGCACCACCTGGTGGGTGTCCTGGTTCTGTTCGAGCCGCATGGTCGGGTCCTCGGCGACCAGGCGGGCGAGACCCTGGGAGAGCTTGTCCTCGTCGGCCTTGCTGTGCGCCTCGATGGCGAGCGGCAGCAGCGGGTCGGGCATCTCCCACGGCTCCATGAGCAGCGGATCGTCCCGGCCCGAGAGCGTGTCGCCGGTCTCCGCGCGGCCGAGCTTCGCCACGCACGCCAGGTCACCGGCGATGACATGCGTGACCGGACGCTGCTGCTTGCCGAACGGGGTGGACAGCGCGCCGATCTTCTCGTCGACGTCGTGGTCCTCGTGGCCGCGGTCGGCGAGGCCGTGCCCGGAGACGTGGACGGTCTCGTCGGGGCGCAGCGTCCCGGAGAAGACCCGGACCAGGGAGACCCGGCCGACGTACGGGTCGGACGCGGTCTTCACGACCTCCGCGACCAGCGGGCCGTCGGTGTCGCACGGCTTGATGTCGCGCGGTGTGCCGTCGATGGTGGTGACACCCGGAGTGGGGTGCTCGAACGGCGTCGGGAAGCCGCCGGTGACCAGTTCCAGCAGCTCGACCGTGCCGAGGCCCTGGCGGGCGCCGTCGGCGGCCGGTGCGGCGGCCAGGACGGGGAAGAAGGCCCCGCGTGCCACGGCCCGCTCCAGGTCCTCGATCAGCGTCTTGAGGTCGATCTGCTCGCCGCCCAGGTAGCGGTCCATGAGCGTCTCGTCCTCGCTCTCCGAGATGATCCCCTCGATCAGCCGGTTGCGGGCGTCCTCGATGTCCGGCAGCTGGTCGGGGCCCGGCTCGGACTCCTTGCGCTCCCCGGTGGAGTAGTCGAACAGCTTCTGCGTGAGCAGCCCGACCAGGCCGGTCACGGGCGCGTGCCCGTCCGGACCCTGCGGGCCGTGCAGCGGCAGGTAGAGGGGGAGCACGGCGTCCGGGTCGTCGGCGCCGAACGCCTCGGCGCAGACCCGGGTCATCTCCTGGAAGTCCGCGCGGGCGGCCTCCAGGTGCGTGACGACGATCGCCCGCGGCATGCCGACGGCCGCGCACTCCTCCCACACCATCCGGGTCGAGCCGTCCACCCCGTCCGAGGCCGAGACGACGAAGAGGGCCGCGTCCGCCGCGCGCAGACCGGCCCTCAGCTCACCGACGAAGTCGGCGTATCCCGGGGTGTCCAGGATGTTGATCTTGATTCCGTTCCATTCGACCGGTACCAGCGACAGCTGTACGGAGCGCTGCTGCCGGTGCTCGATGTCGTCGTAGTCCGAGACGGTCCCGCCGTCCTCCACCCGGCCCGCCCGGTTCACCGCCCCCGCGGTCAGCGCGAGCGCCTCCACCAAGGTGGTCTTGCCCGATCCGGAGTGGCCGACCAGCACCACATTCCGTACAGACGCGGGGTGGTCGGCCGCCCTTGCCCTGCCGGCGGCTCCGGGGTGTTCCTTGACCTTGTCGCCCATGGTTTTGCCTCCCGTGCACGGTGAGGTCTCTGTGGGCGCGGGCGAGCATGGCGGGCCGCGTGCGGTGGCGGCTCCGATGACGCCCGCGGTTATTCGAGCTTTCCACTCCCGTCACGGTGCGTCCATACGAAGGACGTGATCGCGCCCCCGGGACCTGTCCAGCCGGGCCGCCGGTCCCGACTGAGAGTGCCCACCCGTCGCCCGCACGCGCGCGTGGCTACGATGGGCCAGCCGGGGTGGCCAGCAGGGGCCGCACGGCGCAACGACCGTCGGGAAGGCCATGCTGAACAAGTACGCGCGTGCATTCTTCACGCGTGTCCTCACACCGTTCGCCGCGTTTCTCATCCGCCGGGGCGTGAGCCCGGACACGGTCACGCTCCTCGGCACGGCCGGAGTGGTCGCGGGCGCGCTGGTCTTCTTCCCCCGGGGCGAGTTCTTCTGGGGCACGATCGTGATCACGCTGTTCGTGTTCTCGGACCTGGTGGACGGGAACATGGCCCGCCAGCTGGGCCGCACCAGCCGCTGGGGCGCCTTCCTCGACTCCACCCTGGACCGGGTCGCGGACGGCGCGATCTTCGGCGGCTTCGCCCTCTGGTACGCGGGCAACGGGAACAACGACGTCCTGTGCGCGGTCTCCATCTTCTGCCTGGCCAGCGGCCAGGTGGTGTCGTACACCAAGGCGCGCGGCGAGTCGATCGGGCTGCCGGTGGCCGTCAACGGTCTCGTGGAGCGCGCCGAGCGCCTGGTGATCTCGCTGGTGGCGGCCGGTCTGGCCGGCTTCCACAAGTTCGGCGTGCCGGGCATCCAGATCCTGCTCCCGATCGCGCTGTGGATCGTCGCCGTGGGCAGCCTGGTCACCCTGGTCCAGCGGGTCGTCACGGTCCGCCGTGAGTCCGCCGAGGCGGAGGCCGCGGCCGAGCGCGAGAAGGCCCCGCACGGGAGCGAGGCCGGGCAGTGACCGCCGCCGACCGGATCACCGACGCTCTGTACGGTCTCGGCTGGAGCACCGTCAAGAAGCTCCCCGAGCCGGTCGCCGTGCGCCTCGGCAACTCCATCGCGGACCTCGTCTGGAAGCAGCGCGGCAAGGGCGTCCAGCGGCTCGAATCCAACTACGCACGGGTGCGGCCCGACGCGAGCCCCGAGCGGCTGCGCGAACTCTCCCGCGCGGGCATGCGCTCGTACCTGCGCTACTGGATGGAGTCCTTCCGGCTGCCGTCATGGAGCGAGGAGCGGATCCGCGGCGGCTTCGTCCCCAAGGACGTCCACCACCTCACCGACGGCCTCGCCTCCGGCCGCGGCGTGATCCTCGCGCTGCCGCACCTGGCCAACTGGGACCTGGCCGGCGCCTGGGTCACCACCGAGCTGCGGACGCCGTTCACCACGGTCGCCGAGCGCCTCAAGCCCGAGACGCTGTACGACCGCTTCGTCGCCTACCGGGAGGGCCTCGGCATGGAGGTCCTGCCGCACAGCGGCGGCTCCGCCTTCGGCACCCTGGCCCGCAGGCTGCGCGACGGCGGCCTGGTCTGCCTGGTCGCCGACCGCGACCTGTCCGCCTCCGGCATCGAGGTCGGCTTCTTCGGCGACACCGCGCGGATGCCCGCCGGACCGGCCCTGCTGGCCCAGCAGACCGGCGCGATACTGCTGCCCGTGACGCTCTGGTACGACGACACCCCCGTCCTGCAGGGCCGGGTGCACGCCCCGATCGAGGTACCCGAGTCAGGTGACCGGGCCGCGAAGACGTCTGTCATGACACAGGCGCTGGCCGACGCCTTCGCCACCGGGATCGCCGACCATCCGGAGGACTGGCACATGCTCCAGCGCTTGTGGCTCGCCGACCTCGACCCCGCGAAGGGACCGTCGTGAGGATCGGCATCGTCTGCCCCTACTCCTGGGACGTCCCGGGTGGCGTCCAGTTCCACATCCGCGACCTCGCCGAGTACTTCATCCGCCTCGGCCACGACGTCTCCGTCCTCGCCCCCGCCGACGACGACACCCCGCTGCCGCCCTACGTCGTCTCGGCCGGCCGCGCGGTCCCGGTGCCGTACAACGGCTCGGTGGCCCGCCTCAACTTCGGCTTCCTGTCCGCCGCGCGGGTGCGCCGCTGGCTGCACGACGGCGCGTTCGACGTGGTCCACATCCACGAGCCGACCTCCCCGTCCCTCGGCCTGCTGACCTGCTGGGCGGCGCAGGGCCCGATGGTGGCCACCTTCCACACCTCCAACCCGCGCTCCCGCGCGATGATCGCCGCGTACTCGATCCTCCAGGCGGCCCTGGAGAAGATCAGCGCCCGGATCGCGGTCAGCGAGTACGCCCGCCGCACCCTGGTCGAGCACCTCGGCGGCGACGCCGTCGTGATCCCCAACGGCGTCGACGTCGACTTCTTCGCCAAGGCCGAGCCGCGCCCCGAGTGGCAATCGGGAGGGGCGCGAAGCTCGGTTGAGGGTGGTGGTGGGAGACGGGAGGGCCACACCATCGGCTTCATCGGCCGCATCGACGAGCCCCGCAAGGGCCTCCCGGTCCTGATGAAGGCGCTGCCCAGGATCCTCGCCGCCCGCCCGCAGACCCGGCTCCTGGTGGCCGGCCGGGGCGACGAGGAGGCCGCGGTCGAGTCCCTCCCCGCCGAGCTGCGCCCCCGCGTCGAGTTCCTCGGCATGATCAGCGACGCGGACAAGGCCCGCTTCCTGCGCAGCCTCGACCTGTACATCGCGCCCAACACGGGCGGCGAGAGCTTCGGGATAATCCTGGTCGAGGCCCTGTCCGCGGGCGCCCCCGTCCTCGCCTCCGACCTCGACGCCTTCGCCCAGGTCCTGGACCAGGGGGCGGCGGGCGAGCTGTTCGCCAACGAGGACGCGGACGCGCTGGCGGAGGCGGCGGTACGGCTCCTGGAGGACCCGGAGCGCCGGGCCGGGCTGCGCGAGCGCGGCAGCGCGCACGTGCGGCGCTTCGACTGGTCCACCGTGGGTGCGGACATCCTGTCCGTCTACGAGACGGTGACCGCGGGCGCGGCGGCGGTGGCGGCCGACGAGCGGTCGGGGCTGCGGGCGCGGTTCGGGCTGGCGCGGGACTGAGCGCTTCGCTGGGAGGGCCGGGATAGGTCGTCGGTCGGCTGCGGCGCCGTCGTGGCTGGTCGCGCAGTTCCTCCCCCAGCCTTCGGCCGGGGGTGCCCCCAGCGCCCCTGACGGGGCGCTGTGGTAGGCGGTTCCTATAGCGTTCCGTCCGTGACCGCAACGCTCGTCTGGACGCTCTGGATCCTCGCCGCCCTCGTGGTGATCGGCCTCTACCTGAGCTGGACCGCCGGCCGGCTCGACCGGCTGCACGCGCGCATCGACGCGGCGCGGGCCGCGCTCGACGCGCAGTTGCTGCGGCGGGCCTCGGTGGCCCAGGAACTGGCGACCTCGGGGGTGCTGGATCCCGCCTCCTCGATCGTGCTGTACGAGGCCGCGCACGCCGCCCGGCAGGCCGAGGAGGAGCAGCGGGAGGTCGCGGAGAGCGAGCTGAGCCAGGCTCTGCGGGCCGTCTTCGAGCACCCGCAGCAGGTCGAGGAGGTCCGGGTGGCCCCCGGCGGCGACGCAGCCGCGAGCGAGCTGGCCGAGGCCGTACGCCGGGTCCCGATGGCCCGCCGCTTCCACAACGACGCCGTCGGCGCGGCCCGCCGGCTGCGCGAGCACCGCAAGGTCCGCTGGTTCCGGCTGGCCGGGCACGCCCCCTTCCCGCTGGCCTTCGAGATGGACGACGAACCGCCCGCCGCGCTGGTCGAGCGCACGGCCTGAGCGGAAAACGATCCACCGCCTTCCCATTGGCCCTTGCTGTGGACTGGTCCACTCGCGTTTCCTCGGTGTTTGCAGAAACCCTCTTTTCAGCGAGTGAGGTCACCCGTGTCCACCAGTGAGAACCAGACCCCCGAGACCGGCACCGCCCGTGTGAAGCGCGGCATGGCCGAGCAGCTCAAGGGCGGCGTGATCATGGACGTCGTCACGCCGGAGCAGGCGAAGATCGCCGAGGACGCGGGCGCCGTCGCCGTCATGGCCCTGGAGCGGGTCCCGGCCGACATCCGCAAGGACGGCGGCGTGGCCCGGATGTCCGACCCGGACATGATCGAGGGCATCATCGAGGCCGTGTCGATCCCGGTGATGGCGAAGTCCCGCATCGGCCACTTCGTCGAGGCCCAGGTCCTGCAGTCGCTCGGCGTCGACTACATCGACGAGTCCGAGGTCCTCACCCCGGCCGACGAGGTCAACCACTCCGACAAGTGGGCCTTCACCACCCCCTTCGTCTGCGGTGCCACCAACCTCGGCGAGGCCCTGCGCCGGATCGCCGAGGGCGCGGCCATGATCCGCTCCAAGGGCGAGGCCGGCACCGGCAACGTCGTCGAGGCCGTCCGTCACCTGCGCCAGATCAAGGGCGAGATCGCCAAGCTGCGCGGCTGCGACAACAACGAGCTGTACGCCGCCGCCAAGGAGCTGCGCGCCCCCTACGAGCTGGTCAAGGAGGTCGCCGAGCTCGGCAAGCTGCCGGTCGTGCTGTTCTCCGCCGGTGGCGTCGCCACCCCGGCCGACGCGGCCCTGATGCGCCAGCTCGGCGCCGAGGGCGTCTTCGTCGGATCGGGCATCTTCAAGTCCGGCGACCCGGCCAAGCGCGCCGCCGCCATCGTCAAGGCGACCACCTTCTACGACGACCCGAAGATCATCGCGGACGCGTCCCGCGACCTCGGCGAGGCCATGGTCGGCATCAACTGCGACACCCTCCCCGAGACCGAGCGCTACGCCAACCGCGGCTGGTAACCCATGAACACTCCTGTCATAGGCGTCCTGGCCCTCCAGGGCGACGTACGGGAGCACCTCATCGCCCTGGCCGCGGCGGACGCCGTGGCCAGGCCGGTCCGGCGCCCCGAGGAGCTCGCCGAGGTGGACGGCCTCGTCATCCCCGGCGGCGAGTCCACCACCATCTCCAAGCTCGCCGTCCTGTTCGGCGTGATGGAACCCCTCCGCGCGCGCGTGCGCGACGGCATGCCCGTCTACGGCACCTGCGCCGGCATGATCATGCTCGCCGACAAGATCCTCGACCCGCGCTCGGGCCAGGAGACCATCGGCGGCATCGACATGATCGTGCGCCGCAACGCCTTCGGGCGGCAGAACGAGTCGTTCGAGGCGGCGGTCGACGTCCGCGGGATCGGCGGCGATCCTGTAGAGGGCGTCTTCATCCGCGCCCCCTGGGTCGAGTCCGTCGGCGCGGAGGCCGAGGTGCTCGCCGAGCACGAGGGCCACATCGTCGCGGTCCGCCAGGGCAACGCGCTCGCCACGTCGTTCCACCCGGAACTCACCGGCGACCACCGCGTGCACTCCCTGTTCGTCGACATGGTGCACGAGAACCGGGCGGCGGAGTCCTAGTAGGATCTCTGGCGTTCGTTGTTTGGATGGGTTACGCGAAGGAGACAGGCAGATGTCCGGCCACTCTAAATGGGCTACGACGAAGCACAAGAAGGCCGTGATCGATGCCAAGCGCGGCAAGCTCTTCGCGAAGCTGATCAAGAACATCGAGGTCGCGGCCCGGATGGGCGGCGTCGACATCGACGGTAACCCGACCCTCTACGACGCCATCCAGAAGGCGAAGAAGCAGTCGGTCCCGAACAAGAACATCGACTCCGCGGTCAAGCGCGGTGGCGGCCTCGAGGCCGGCGGCGCCGACTACGAGACGATCATGTACGAGGGCTACGGCCCGAACGGCGTCGCGGTGCTCATCGAGTGCCTCACCGACAACCGCAACCGCGCCGCCTCCGACGTGCGCGTCGCCATGACCCGCAACGGCGGCTCGATGGCCGACCCGGGCTCGGTGTCGTACCTGTTCAACCGCAAGGGCGTCGTGATCGTCCCCAAGGGCGAGCTGTCCGAGGACGACGTCCTGGGCGCCGTCCTGGACGCGGGTGCCGAGGAAGTCAACGACCTGGGCGAGTCGTTCGAGGTGCTGAGCGAGGCCACCGACCTGGTCGCGGTCCGTACCGCCCTCCAGGAAGCCGGCATCGACTACGACTCCGCCGAGGCCAACTTCGTCCCGACCATGCAGGTCGAGCTGGACGAGGAGGGCGCCAAGAAGATCTTCAAGCTGATCGACGCCCTGGAGGACAGCGACGACGTCCAGAACGTCTTCGCCAACTTCGACGTCAGCGACGAGGTCATGGAGAAGGTCGACGCGTAGCGCTGCCGCGGGCTGAGCCGAGTCGG
Source organism: Streptomyces sp. NPDC001507 (assembly GCF_042894765.1). Taxonomy (NCBI): domain Bacteria; kingdom Bacillati; phylum Actinomycetota; class Actinomycetes; order Kitasatosporales; family Streptomycetaceae; genus Streptomyces; species Streptomyces sp. NPDC001507. Next base: position 161,961 of record NZ_JBIAVV010000008.1, on the reverse strand, counting down.
GGGGGGGGGGGGGGGGCGCCCCCCCCCCCCCCCCCCCGGGGGGCGGGGGGGGGGGGGGGGGCCCCCGCCCCCCCAAACACCCCCCCCCCCCCCCCCCCCCCCTGTGTACAAAACCCAGGCGGG
>NZ_JBIAVV010000008.1:0-161828 GCF_042894765.1 Streptomyces sp. NPDC001507 | reverse complement strand
CGCGCGCACTCACACACGTGACCCCCCACCCCCCGCGCGCCCGGCTGGTAATTGAAGATTGACGGGGGGGGGGGGGGGGGGGTGGGGCGGGGGGGGGGGGGGGGGGGCCCCCGCCCCCCCGCCCCGCCGCTGTTGTCGGTGGCAGCGGCTAGCCTGGCGCCATCCACAGATCACCGTCCACGGACCGCGACCATCGATTGAGGAACCACGACGGTGCTCGGCCAGGTCCGCGAGAGCGGCGGCGGTTCAGCCGCAAAGAGGGGAGGGGGCGCGGTGCGCGTACTGGGGGTGGACCCCGGGCTGACCCGGTGTGGTGTCGGTGTCGTCGAAGGCGTCGCCGGGCGGCCGCTCACCATGGTCGGCGTGGGGGTCGTACGGACGCCCGTGGACGCCGAACTCGGCCATCGCCTCGTCGCCATCGAGCAGGGCATCGAGCAGTGGCTGGACGAGCACCGGCCCGAATTCGTCGCCGTGGAGCGGGTGTTCAGCCAGCACAACGTACGGACCGTGATGGGCACCGCCCAGGCCAGCGCCGTCGCCATGCTGTGCGCCGCCCGCCGGGGCATCCCCGTCGCCCTGCACACGCCCAGCGAGGTCAAGGCCGCCGTCACCGGTTCAGGACGCGCCGACAAGGCCCAGGTCGGCGCCATGGTGACCCGGCTGCTCAGGCTCAGTGCCCCGCCCAGGCCCGCCGACGCCGCCGACGCCCTCGCGCTCGCCATCTGCCACATCTGGCGCGCGCCCGCGCAGAACCGACTCCAGCAGGCCGTCGCCCTGCACGCAGCCAACGCAACGAAAGGCCGTACGGCATGATCGCCTTCGTCAGCGGCCCGGTCGCCGCCCTCGCACCGGACTCCGCGGTCGTCGAGGTGGGCGGGATCGGCATCGCCGTCCAGTGCACCCCCAACACCCTGTCCGGGCTCCGCTTGGGCCAGCCCGCCAAGCTCGCCACCTCCCTGGTCGTACGGGAGGACTCGCTCACGCTCTACGGTTTCGTGGACGACGACGAGCGCCAGGTCTTCGAGCTGCTCCAGACGGCCAGCGGGGTCGGGCCGCGGCTCGCCCAGGCGATGCTCGCCGTGCACAGCCCGGACGCGCTGCGCCGCGCGGTCGCCACCGGTGACGAGAAGGCGCTGATCGCCGTCCCCGGCATCGGGAAGAAGGGCGCGCAGAAGTTGCTGCTGGAGCTGAAGGACCGCCTCGGCGAACCAGTCGGATCGGCCCCCGCGATCGGCGCCCCGGTCACCCAGGGCTGGCGCGACCAGCTGCACGCCGCCCTGATCGGCCTGGGCTACGCGACCCGGGAGGCCGACGAGGCCGTCACCGCCGTCGCTCCGCAGGCCGAGGCCGCCGGCGGCCCGCCCCAGGTCGGCCAGCTGCTCAAGGCGGCCCTGCAGACCCTCAACCGCGCCCGCTGACCCCACCACCGCTGAGGCACATCACTTATGAACTGGGACGACCCGACCGACACCGGCGCCGACGCGGAGCGGCTGGTGGGCGCTGTCGCCGACCGTGAGGACCAGGCCGTCGAGGCCGCCCTGCGCCCCAAGGACCTGGGCGAGTTCATCGGCCAGGAGAAGGTCCGCGAGCAGCTCGACCTGGTGCTGCGCGCGGCACGCGCGCGTGGCGCGACCGCCGACCACGTGCTGCTCTCGGGCGCCCCCGGCCTGGGCAAGACCACCCTCTCCATGATCATCGCGGCCGAGATGGGGGCCCCGATCCGCATCACCTCGGGCCCCGCCATCCAGCACGCGGGCGACCTGGCCGCGATCCTCTCCTCCCTCCAGGAGGGAGAGGTCCTCTTCCTCGACGAGATCCACCGCATGTCCCGGCCCGCCGAGGAGATGCTGTACATGGCGATGGAGGACTTCCGCGTCGACGTGATCGTGGGCAAGGGGCCGGGTGCCACCGCCATCCCCCTGGAGCTGCCCCCGTTCACGCTGGTCGGCGCGACCACGCGCGCGGGTCTGCTGCCGCCCCCGCTGCGCGACCGCTTCGGCTTCACCGCCCACATGGAGTTCTACGAGCCGCGCGAACTGGAGCGGGTGGTGCACCGCTCGGCCGACCTGCTGGACGTCGAGATCGAGTCCGCCGGCGCCGCCGAGATCGCCGGCCGCTCCCGTGGCACGCCCCGGATCGCCAACCGGCTGCTGCGCCGGGTCCGCGACTACGCGCAGGTCAAGGCGGACGGGCTGATCACCCGCGAGATCGCGCACGCGGCGCTCGCCGTCTACGAGGTGGACGAGCGGGGTCTGGACCGGCTGGACCGCGCCGTCCTGGAGGCCCTGCTGAAGCTGTTCGGCGGCGGTCCGGTCGGCCTGTCCACCCTCGCCGTCGCGGTGGGGGAGGAGCGCGAGACGGTCGAGGAGGTCGCCGAGCCATTCCTGGTCCGCGAGGGTCTGCTGGCCCGCACCCCGCGCGGCCGCGTGGCCACCCCCGCCGCCTGGGCCCACCTGGGCCTGACCGCCCCGCGCGGCGCGGCGGGCGGAACCGGCCAGCAGGACCTGTTCGGCACCTGACACCGGCACGGCGGGGGACCGGCCGCACCGCGGAAGCGGACGAGCCGGCCGTCACGTCCCACCGGAGCGCCGCGACCGGCTACGGAGTGCGACACGGCCCGCGCCGAGCGGCCCTGGGGCGGGTACGGCGGACGGCCCGTTCTCCGGGCTCCGTGTTCCGCGGACCTCGGGGTTTCGCGTCTGCGGGCATCCGGGTTCCGGGTCCGTGGATATCCGGGTTTCGGGTCTGCGGACATCCGAGTTCCGTGTCCGTGGATATCAGGGTTCCGTGCCCGCCGACATCCGGGTTTCGGGTCTGCGGACATCCGGGTTCCGTACCCGCGGACATCCGGGTTCCGGGTTCGCCGACATCCGGGTTTCGGATCTGCTGAAACCGGCCTCCGGCCCCGGAAACCCGGCCTCCGGCCCCGGAAACCCGGCCTCCGGCCCCGGAAACCCGGCCTCCGGCCCCGGAAACCCGGCCTCCGGCCCCGGAAACCCGGCCTCCGGCCCCGGAAACCCGGCCCCCGGCCCCGGAAAACCGGCCCCCGGCCCCGGAAAACCGGTGCCCGAGCCCGTGCGCGTCCCGTGCCCGGTCCTCGGCGCGCCGAGGACCGGAGCCGCCCACCTCTCCGGATCCCGAGCCGTTGCCGATGAGAACGTGCCGAGCCCTCCGTAACCCGGGCCCCGCTCGCGGATTCGCGCCCCTGTCCGCCCGGGCGGACAGCCGCCCGCTGACCGGGCTCCGGCCGCAGACGTGATCGCTTCGTGACGGCGGGGCATTGGCGGGCCCAGGAACCCAGGTGCCATGCTGAGCGTTGTTCCATGCGCGCGGACTCGCTTAGACTCCGCCGATGCCGCCTTTGCGGGCGGCGCCGACCACACCCCCATCATCCAGGCCGCTCACCGCCGCGGCTGCGCGAAGGAAATTCCGTCCCGTGAATAGCTTGCCTCTTCTCGTGTTCATCGTCCTCATCGCGGCCATGTTCCTGATGACGCGTTCCACCCGGAAGCGCCAGCAGCAGGCCACGCAGATGCGGAACGAGATCCAGCCCGGTAACGGGGTCCGCACCATCGGGGGCATGTACGCGACGGTCAAGGAAGTCAACGAGGACACGGTCCTCCTCGACGCCGGCCCGGGCGTCGACCTCCTCTTCGCGAAGAACGCGATCGGCGCCATCCTCACGGACGACGAGTACAACCGCATCGTGCACGGCATCGAGCACGACCTGAAGTCCGACGCCGACGTCGTCCCGGACGACGCCTCCTCCCTCACCGAGACCGACGACGAGCCTGCCGAAGCTGCCGCCGCCTCCGACGACAAGGCCGTCGACCTCGGGAAGAAGGACGCCGCCGCGGACGAGGCCGAGGCCGCGGAGAAGACCGACGGGCCGGCCGAGTCCGCGACCGCCGAGGCGAAGGCCGACGAAGAGCCGAAGAAGACCGACGGCGACTCCGACGCGAAGTAGCCGTGCCCCGGGGAGCGGTGCGTAGATCCCACACGCACCTCGCACCCCGGGCGCGTCTGTTTCCCGCACGGGATCCCGACACCATGTCATGGCCGACCGCACCGACCAGGCGCGCGGCGGCCCGAGAGGGAGTACGAGAAGGTGGCAGCACCTAAGAGGGGCCGGAGCGCGAGCGCCCAGAGCAAGCCAGGGCGCTCGCTGGCCCTCATCCTGATCGCCATCGTGGCGCTCACCGGCGGAATGTTCGCCTCCGGAAACACCACTCCGCGTCTCGGTATCGACCTGGCCGGTGGTACGAGCATCACGCTCCAGGCGCAGAATGAGCCGGGCCAGCCCAACGCGATCAACAAGACCAACATGAACACCGCGGTCCAGATCATGAACCGCCGTGTCAACGGTCTGGGCGTGTCCGAAGCGGAGGTCCAGACCCAGGGCACCAGCAACATCATCGTCAACATCCCCAAGGGCACGAACTCCGCAGAGGCCCGCCAGCAGGTCGGCACCACCGCGAAGCTGTACTTCCGCCCGGTCCTGGCCCAGGAGGCCAGCGGCGCCGCAGCGTCGAGCGCCTCCCCGAGCGCGTCCGCCAGCGGCAGCTCCACCGCCTCCCCGAGCGCCTCCCCGTCGAGCAGCGCGTCGACGTCCCAGAAGGCGACCGGGTCGTCCGCCTCGCCGTCCTCCTCGGCCACCTCGCAGGGCCGCGCGGTCACCGACGCCCTGAAGGCCGGCTCCACGCCGTCGTCCTCGGCGTCCGCCTCCTCGTCGGCGAGCCCCTCCGCCACCTCCTCGGCCGACGCGAGCGCCTCTGCCAGCGCCTCCGCCGCCGCCTCGAAGCTGGAGGCCGAGTACACCGCGCTGGACTGCACCAAGGCCGCGCAGCGCGCCACCGCCGGCAAGAGTGCCAAGCCGACCGACACCACCGTGGCCTGCGGCAAGATCGGCGACGCCTGGTACAAGTACGTGCTCGGCCCGGCCCGCGTCGACGGCACCGATGTCAAGAAGGCCCAGGCCGTCTACGACACGCAGAGCGCCGCCGGCTGGCAGGTCCAGATGACCTTCACCGGCAGCGGATCCAAGAAGTTCGCGGAAGTCACCGGCGAGCTCGCCAAGAACACCTCCCAGCCGACGAACGAGTTCGGCATCGTCCTCGACGGCGAGGTCGTCTCCAGCCCGACCGTGAGCCAGTCCATCACCGGCGGCTCGGCGGAGATCTCCGGCAGCTTCACCCAGCAGGAGGCCCAGAGCCTCGCCAACGTGCTGTCGTACGGCGCGCTCCCGCTCTCCTTCAGGACGGAGAGCGTCACCACGGTCACCGCCGCCCTCGGCGGCCAGCAGCTGCACGCCGGTCTGCTGGCCGGTGCCATCGGCCTCGCGCTGGTCATCATCTACCTGGTGGCCTTCTACCGCGGCCTGTCGCTGATCGCGATCCCCTCGCTGCTGGTGTCCGCGATCCTGACCTACACGATCATGTCGCTGCTCGGCCCGACGATCCACTTCGCGCTGAACCTGCCCGCGGTCTGCGGTGCGATCGTCGCGATCGGCATCACGGCGGACTCGTTCATCGTGTTCTTCGAACGCATCCGGGACGAGATCCGCGAGGGCCGCACGCTGCGCCCCGCCGTCGAGCGGGCCTGGCCGCGCGCCCGGCGCACCATCCTGGTCTCCGACTTCGTGTCGTTCCTGGCCGCCGCCGTGCTGTTCATCGTGACCGTCGGCAAGGTCCAGGGCTTCGCGTTCACGCTCGGTCTGACCACCGTGCTCGACGTGGTCGTCGTCTTCTTCTTCACCAAGCCGCTGATGACGCTCTTCGCCCGGCGTAAGTTCTTCGCGAGCGGCCACAAGTGGTCGGGCCTCGACCCGAAGGGCCTGGGCGCCAAGGCCCCGCTGCGCCGCACCCGCCGTCCCGCCGGCCCCACCGCCGGCCCTGTCGACCCGAAGGAAGCGTGAGCGATGTCGAAACTCGGCAACCTCGGCGCCCGACTGCACCGCGGCGAGATCAGCTACGACTTCGTCGGCAAGCGCAAGATCTGGTACGGCATCTCCATCCTGATCACCATCACGGCCATCGTCGGCCTGGCGGTGCGCGGCCTGAACATGGGCATCGACTTCCAGGGCGGCGCCGTCTTCACCACCTCCAAGACCAGCGTCTCGGTGTCCCAGGCGGAGACCTACGCGCAGCAGGCCTCCGGCCACGACGCGGTCGTGCAGAAGCTCGGCACGGGCGGCCTGCGCATTCAGATCGCCGGCATGGACACCGCGAAGTCGGACGCGACCAAGGCCAAGCTGGCCAAGGACATGAACGTGGACCCGGAGTCCATCAACTCCGACCTGGTCGGCCCCAGCTGGGGTGACGAGATCGCCAACAAGGCCTGGGAGGGCCTCGGCATCTTCATGGTCCTCGTGGTGATCTACCTGGCGATCGCCTTCGAGTGGCGGATGGCGGTCGCGGCCCTGGTCGCGCTGATCCACGACATCACCATCACGACCGGTATCTACGCCCTGGTCGGCTTCGAGGTCACGCCCGGCACGGTCATCGGTCTGCTGACGATCCTCGGTTACTCGCTCTACGACACGGTCGTCGTCTTCGACAGCCTCAAGGAGCAGACGAAGGACATCACCAAGCAGACCCGCTTCACCTACAGCGACATCGCCAACCACTCGATCAACGGCACCCTGGTCCGTTCGATCAACACCACGGTGGTCGCGCTGCTGCCGGTCGCGGGCCTGCTGTTCATCGGCGGCGGCTTCCTCGGCGCGGGCACGCTCAACGACATCTCGCTGTCGCTGTTCGTCGGTCTCGCCGCCGGTGCCTACTCGTCGATCTTCATCGCCACGCCGCTCGTCGCCGACCTCAAGGAGGCCGAGCCGCAGATGAAGGCGCTCAAGAAGCGCGTCCTCGCCAAGCGCGCCCAGGCCACCGCCGAGGAGGAGATGGCCGAGGCCCGGGTCGGCGGCTCCCAGGGGTCCGACGACGCCGCTCCGGCCGTCGTCGGCCCGCGCAACCAGCCCGCGTCCCGCAACCGCGGCGGCCGCGGCCGCCCGTCGGGGAAGCGCCGGTGACCGACATCAAGGAGCTGCTGCTCAGCCGTATCCGGGACGTCGAGGACTACCCGGAGCAGGGCGTGATGTTCAAGGACATCACCCCGCTCCTGGCAGATCCGGCCGCGTTCACCGCGCTCACCGACGCCCTCGCGGAGATCGCCGAGCGCACCGGCGCCACCAAGATCGTCGGCCTGGAGGCCCGGGGCTTCATCCTGGGCGCCCCGGTCGCCGTCCGCGCCGGCCTCGGCTTCATCCCGGTCCGCAAGGCGGGCAAGCTCCCCGGAGCCACCCTCCGCCAGGCCTACGAGCTGGAGTACGGCTCGGCCGAGATCGAGGTGCACGCCGAGGACCTCGGAGCGGACGACCGGATCCTGATCGTCGACGACGTGCTCGCCACCGGCGGCACCGCCGAGGCCGCGATCCAGCTGATCCACCGCGCCGGCGCCGAGGTCGCGGGCGTCGCGGTCCTGATGGAGCTGGGCTTCCTGGGCGGCCGCGGCCGCGTGGAGCCGGCCCTGCGGGGAGCGCCGCTGGAGGCCCTCCTCCAGGTGTGAGCGTCGCTACGACCGACCGGACGGCCGCCCTCTCGGGGGCGGCCGTTCGCGTTCCACGGGGCCCGGGACCACCCGCAGGACACCCCTGCGGAATCCCACGGCAGCCTCCGGTGTTCCTCCCGTATACGGTTCTCCCTCCGGCCTGCAGGCGATGACATGGCCCAGGATCGCTACCATGGGCACTCCGGAGCCTGACCGGGGGACCCGGATCGCGCACGAGGAGCCCTCTTGCCAGACGAGGCCCAGCCACTGACAGCCGCCAAGCCCGAGCCCGCCTCGGCGCCCGCGGCCAAGCCCGCGCCGAACGTGTCGCAGACGAAGAACGACACCCGTGGGCCGGTCGAGCACGCCCAGTCCGCGCCGGTCGAGAAGTCGGCCGAGACCTCGCGCCCCAAGCCGGCCCCGCCCGAGCGCCCCGCGGCCCGCCCCAACAGCGGCCAGCCCGCACGCTCCGGCTCCTCCAACCGCGTCCGCGCCCGCCTGGCCCGCCTCGGCGTGCAGCGCGCGAACCCGTACAACCCGGTCCTGGAGCCACTGCTGCGCATAGTCCGCAGCAACGACCCCAAGATCGAGAACGCCACGCTCCGCCAGATCGAGCGCGCCTACCAGGTCGCCGAGCGCTGGCACCGCGGCCAGAAGCGCAAGAGCGGCGACCCGTACATCACGCACCCGCTCGCGGTGACCACCATCCTCGCCGAGCTGGGCATGGACCCGGCGACCCTGATGGCGGGCCTGCTGCACGACACCGTCGAGGACACCGAGTACGGCCTGGAGGACCTGCGCCGCGACTTCGGCGACGTCGTCGCGCTGCTCGTCGACGGTGTGACCAAGCTGGACAAGGTCAAGTTCGGCGAGGCCGCGCAGGCCGAGACCGTGCGCAAGATGGTCGTCGCCATGGCCAAGGACCCGCGCGTCCTGGTCATCAAGCTCGCCGACCGCCTGCACAACATGCGCACCATGCGCTACCTCAAGCGCGAGAAGCAGGAGAAGAAGGCGCGCGAGACCCTGGAGATCTACGCGCCGCTCGCCCACCGGCTGGGCATGAACACCATCAAGTGGGAGCTGGAGGACCTCGCGTTCGCGATCCTCTACCCCAAGATGTACGACGAAATCGTCCGGCTGGTCGCCGAGCGGGCGCCCAAGCGGGACGAGTACCTCGCCATAGTGACCGACGAGGTCCAGGCCGACCTGCGCGCCGCCCGCATCAAGGCGACCGTCACCGGCCGGCCGAAGCACTACTACAGCGTCTACCAGAAGATGATCGTCCGCGGCCGGGACTTCGCGGAGATCTACGACCTGGTGGGCATCCGCGTCCTGGTGGACACCGTCCGCGACTGCTACGCGGCCCTGGGCACCGTCCACGCGCGCTGGAACCCGGTTCCGGGGCGCTTCAAGGACTACATCGCGATGCCCAAGTTCAACATGTACCAGTCGCTGCACACGACGGTCATCGGCCCCAACGGCAAGCCCGTCGAACTCCAGATCCGGACGTTCGACATGCACCGCCGCGCCGAGTACGGCATCGCCGCGCACTGGAAGTACAAGCAGGAGGCCGTCGCCGGCGCCTCCAAGGTCCGTACCGACGTGCCGAAGTCGTCCGGCAAGGGCAAGGACGACCACCTCAACGACATGGCGTGGCTCCGGCAGTTGCTGGACTGGCAGAAGGAGACCGAGGACCCCAGCGAGTTCCTGGAGTCCCTGCGCTTCGACCTGTCCCGCAACGAGGTCTTCGTCTTCACGCCCAAGGGCGACGTCATAGCGCTCCCGGCCGGGGCCACCCCGGTCGACTTCGCGTACGCGGTCCACACCGAGGTCGGCCACCGCACGATAGGGGCGCGGGTCAACGGCCGCCTCGTACCCCTCGAATCGACGCTGGACAACGGCGACCTCGTCGAGGTCTTCACCTCCAAGGCCACCGGCGCCGGACCGTCCCGCGACTGGCTCGGCTTCGTCAAGTCCCCGCGCGCCCGCAACAAGATCCGCGGCTGGTTCTCCAAGGAGCGCCGGGACGAGGCGATCGAGCAGGGCAAGGACGCCATCGTCCGCGCGATGCGCAAGCAGAACCTGCCGATCCAGCGCATCCTCACCGGCGACTCGCTGGTCACGCTGGCGCACGAGATGCGCTACCCGGACATCTCCTCGCTGTACGCGGCGATCGGCGAGGGCCATGTGGCCGCGCAGAACGTCGTGCAGAAGCTGGTGCAGGCGCTCGGCGGCGAGGAGGCGGCCACCGAGGAGATCGACGAGGCGGTCCCGCCGACCCGCGGCCGCCGCAGCAAGCGGCGCAGCAGCCAGGACCCCGGTGTGGTCGTGAAGGGCGTCGACGACGTCTGGGTCAAGCTGGCCCGCTGCTGCACCCCCGTGCCCGGCGACCCGATCATCGGTTTCGTCACGCGCGGCAGCGGGGTCTCGGTGCACCGCAGCGACTGCGTCAACGTCGAGTCGCTCTCCCGCGAGCCCGAGCGCATCCTCGACGTCGAGTGGGCGCCCACCCAGTCCTCGGTCTTCCTGGTCGCCATCCAGGTCGAGGCCCTGGACCGGTCCCGGCTCCTCTCCGACGTCACCCGCGTCCTGTCCGACCAGCACGTCAACATCCTCTCCGCGGCCGTCCAGACCTCCCGCGACCGAGTGGCCACCTCCCGCTTCACCTTCGAGATGGGCGACCCCAAGCACCTGGGCCACGTCCTGAAGGCCGTACGGGGCGTGGAGGGCGTGTACGACGTCTACCGGGTCACCTCGGCGCGCAACCGGTCGTAGCGGCGCCGCATACGACGAGAGGGGCCCCGTACGTCGCGTACGGGGCCCCTCTCGTCGTACCGTGCTCGCTAGCCGCCGAACTCCTGGAGGCCCTTCAGTGCCTGGTCCAGGAGCGCCTGGCGGCCCTCAAGCTCACGCTCCAGCTTCTCCGCCTTCGACGAGTTGCCCTGGGCGCGGGCCTGGTCGATCTGCGTCCGCAGCTTGTCCACGGCTGCCTGCAGCTGGCCGGTCAGGCCCGCGGCACGCGCGCGTGCCTCCGGGTTGGTCCGGCGCCACTCGGCCTCCTCGGCCTCCTGGATGGCCCGGTCGACCGTGTGCATCCGGCCCTCGACCTTCGGACGCGCGTCGCGCGGCACGTGGCCGATGGCCTCCCACCGCTCGTTGATCGAGCGGAAGGCGGACCGCGCGGACTTCAGGTCCGTGATCGGCAGGAGCTTCTCGGCCTCGGCGGCCAGCTCCTCCTTCAGCTTCAGGTTCTCCGTCTGCTCCGCGTCCCGCTCCGCGAAGGCGGACCCGCGCGCCGCGAAGAACACGTCCTGGGCGCCGCGGAAGCGGTTCCACAGGTCGTCCTCGTGCTCGCGCTGGGCGCGGCCTGCGGCCTTCCACTCGGCCATCAGCTCGCGGTAGCGCGCGGCCGTCGGACCCCAGTCCGTCGAGTCGGACAGCGACTCCGCCTCGGCGACCAGCTTCTCCTTGGCCTTGCGGGCGTCCTCGCGCTGGGCGTCGAGCTGCGCGAAGTGCGCCTTGCGGCGCTTGGAGAACGCCGACCGGGCGTGCGAGAAGCGGTGCCACAGCTCGTCGTCCGACTTGCGGTCCAGGCGCGGCAGGCCCTTCCACGTGTCCACCAGGGACCGCAGCCGCTCACCGGCCGCCCGCCACTGGTCGGACTGCGCCAGCTGCTCCGCCTCGGTGACCAGGTCCTCCTTGGCCTGACGGGCTTCGTCGGACTGCTTGGCACGCTGTGCCTTGCGCTCCTCGCGGCGCGAGTCCACGGTCTTCACCAGCTCGGCCAGCCGGGTGCGCAGCGCCTCCAGGTCACCGACCGCGTGGTGCGCCTCCACCTGCTCGCGCAGGTGGTCGATCGCGACCTGTGCGTCCTTCGCGGACAGGTCGGTGGTCTTTACTCGCTTTTCGAGGAGGCCGATCTCGACAACCAGGCCCTCGTACTTGCGCTCGAAGTAGGCCAGCGCCTCCTCAGGGGAGCCGGCCTGCCAGGAACCGACGACCTGCTCGCCGTCGGCCGTACGCACGTACACGGTCCCCGTCTCGTCGACGCGGCCCCACGGGTCGCTGCTCACAGCGCCTCCTCCACATGATGCCCGCGAGGGGCCTCAGCGCCCCCGGGCATCGTCCACAGTTTCGTCACGGCCAACATAGGCGACCGGCGGGTTGCCTGTCCGCATCCCGCGCGACCGAAATTTCGCAGTTCGTGGTCAGGATTTCGTGACCGTGGCCTTGTTGATCACGACCGTCGCGTTCGGGGCTCCGTCACCCTGTCCCGTGTTCTCACCCGCGGCGGCGATTTTCTTGAGGATCTTCATCCCGGCCGCGTCGACCGTGCCGAACGGGGTGTAGCTGGCCGGCAACTGGCTGTCCTGGTAGACGAGGAAGAACTGGCTGCCACCGGTGTGCTTCTGGCCCGTGTTGGCCATCGCGACCGTACCCGCCGGGTAGACACCGCCCTTGAGGCTCGTGTCCTTCAGGTTCTCGTCGGGGATCGTGTACCCGGGACCGCCGCTTCCGGTCCCCGTCGGATCGCCGCACTGCAGCACGTAGATGCCGTTGGTGGTGAGCCGGTGGCACTTCGTGTGGTCGAAGTAGCCCTTCGAGGCGAGGAAGTCGAACGAGTTCACGGTGTGCGGGGCCGCCGACGTCTTCAGCGCGATGCCGATGTCGCCGCAGGTCGTCGACAGCGTCATCGTGTACTTCGCCGACGTGTCGATCGTCATCGCCGGCTCCTTCTTCCAGCTCAGCTTCTGCACCGAGCCGGCCGCGGCCTTCTCGCACGGGTCCGGTGCCCTGCTGGCGCTGGGCGTGGCGCTGGGCGTCGTCGCCGAGCTGGCGTTCGCCTTGTCGTCGTTCTTGAACGCACCGGTCGTGTAGAGCGCGACACCGGCGATCACGACCACGCCGAGTACCGACGCGATCACCGAGTTGCGCATGCGTGTCTTGCGCCGTGCGCTGGTACGCCGCTGCTGCTGCCGCAAGAACTTCTCCCGGGCGAGCTGACGCCGCCGCTGCTCCTGGCTGACCACCGGGTTCTCTCCTCATGCGTGTCGTATGTCGACCGGTACGCGTGCGTCCTGTGCGCTGTGTGAGCCGACCACTGCGTGTAGCCCCGTACCGTATATGGGTTCGCTGAGGAAACGGCAGCGCCGGTAGGCTCTGGACCACAGCTTGCAGCCACCCGAATCGACACAACGAAGGACGATCGTGCTCATTGCCGGGTTCCCCGCCGGGGCCTGGGGGACGAACTGTTATCTCGTCGCCCCCGCCGCCGGTGAGGAGTGCGTGATCATCGACCCCGGCCACCAGGCCGCCGAAGGCGTCGAGGAAGCACTGCGGAAGCATCGGCTCAAGCCCGTCGCCGTCGTCCTCACCCACGGCCACATCGACCACGTCGCCTCGGTCGTCCCCGTCTGCGGAGCGCACGACGTACCGGCCTGGATCCACCCCGAGGACCGGTACATGCTGAGCGACCCCGAGAAGGCGCTGGGCCGGTCCATCGGCATGCCGCTGATGGGCGAGCTGACCGTGGGGGAGCCGGACGACGTCCTCGAACTGGCCGACGGAGCGCGGCTGGAGCTGGCCGGACTCGAGTTCTCCGTCGCGCACGCGCCGGGCCATACCAGGGGGTCGGTGACCTTCCGGATGCCCGAGACGGCCGACATCCCGTCGGTCTTCTTCTCGGGCGATCTGCTCTTCGCCGGCTCCATCGGACGCACGGACCTGCCGGGCGGCTCCATGGACGACATGCTGGCCTCGCTGGCCCGCGTGTGCCTGCCGCTCGACGACTCCACCGTGGTGCTGTCCGGCCACGGCCCCCAGACGACCATCGGCCAGGAGCGCGCCACCAACGCCTACTTGCGGCAGGTGGCCGCCGGCCAGGGAGCGCAAGCCGACGCTCCCCGACGAGGAATGTGACGAGAACTTCCGTGAGCACCTTTCAGGCCCCCAAGGGCACGTACGACCTGATCCCGCCGGACAGCGCCAAGTACCTGGCCGTCCGCGAGGCGATCGCCGCGCCGCTGCGGAACTCCGGCTACGGCTACATCGAGACCCCGGGCTTCGAGAACGTCGAGCTCTTCGCGCGCGGTGTCGGCGAGTCCACCGACATCGTCACCAAGGAGATGTACGCGTTCGAGACCAAGGGCGGCGACAAGCTGGCCCTGCGCCCCGAGGGCACGGCCTCCGTGCTGCGTGCCGCTCTGGAGGCGAACCTCCACAAATCCGGCAACCTCCCCGTCAAGCTCTGGTACTCCGGCTCGTACTACCGCTACGAGCGCCCGCAGAAGGGCCGTTACCGCCACTTCTCGCAGGTCGGTGCCGAGGCGATCGGCGCCGAGGACCCGGCCCTGGACGCCGAGCTGATCATCCTGGCCGACCAGGCGTACCGCTCGCTGGGCCTGCGGAACTTCCGCATCCTGCTCAACAGCCTGGGTGACAAGGAGTGCCGCCCGGTCTACCGCGCGGCCCTCCAGGAGTTCCTGCGCGGCCTGGACCTGGACGAGGACACCCTCCGCCGGGCCGAGATCAACCCGCTGCGCGTCCTGGACGACAAGCGGGAGTCGGTCCAGAAGCAGCTGGGCGACGCGCCCCTCCTGCGTGACTACCTCTGTGACGCCTGCAAGGCGTACCACGAGGAGGTCCGCGAGCTGATCACGGCGGCGGGCGTCGCCTTCGAGGACGACCCGAAGCTGGTCCGCGGCCTGGACTACTACACCCGCACGACCTTCGAGTTCGTCCACGACGGCCTGGGCTCCCAGTCCGCGGTGGGCGGCGGCGGACGCTACGACGGCCTCTCCGAGATGATCGGCGGCCCCGCGCTGCCGTCCGTCGGCTGGGCCCTGGGCGTCGACCGCACGGTGCTGGCGCTGGAGGCCGAGGGAGTAGAGCTCGACCTCCCGTCCGCCACCAGCGTGTTCGCGGTGCCGCTCGGCGAGGAGGCGCGGCGCGTGCTCTTCGCGAAGGTCACCGAGCTGCGCCGGGTGGGCATCGCGGCGGACTTCTCCTACGGGGCCAAGGGCCTCAAGGGCGCCATGAAGAACGCCAACCGCAGCGGCGCCCGCTACACGATCGTCGCCGGCGAACGGGACCTCGCCGAGGGCGTCGTCCAGCTGAAGGACATGGACTCCGGCGAGCAGTCGGCGGTGGGCGTCAACGAGATCGTGGCGGAGCTGGAGTCGAGGCTCGGCTAGCAGGACCGGGCCACCGGCGCCCATGTCACCGGCCGGTCGACTCGCCGAGGAATCGGCGCAGTTGACCGGCACGGTAAACGCTTGGCGATGTCTCCGAACGGGTGTGCGTGGCATTCCTACGCTGCGGGCATGAAAATCTTCCGGTCGCGCAACCGCGTGGACACCCCGCCCCCGGTGGGTGCCCCCCTGCACCTGGCGAACACCCTCTTCCGCGAAGGGCAGTACGCGGCGGCGGAGGCCGAGGCGCGGGCGGTGGCCGCGCGCCATGCCCGCCACGCCAAGTCGGCGCGGAGTCTCGTCGCGGCGGCGCTGGGCGCCCAGGGCCGTCATGCCGAGGCCCTCGCCGAGTACGACGCGCTGCTGCCGGTCTTCGGCAGGGAGTACGGCGCCGAACACCCGCTGACCCTGCAACTGCGCGTGAACCGCGCCCAGACGCTGATCACGCTCGGCCGGCACGCCGAGTGCGAGGTGGAGTGTGCCGCCGTCGCCCGGGCAGCGAGCCGCGGCACCGGAGCGGCGATGCAGGTCCTGGTGGGGGTCGCCCGCAACGGACAGATCTACGCCGTCAACGCGCAGGGGCGCCACGAGGAGGCCGAGGCGCTCGCCCGCGCCGCCCTGGCCGCCCGTGACTCGCCCGACCGGCTCACCCTGGCCCTGCGGCTCGGGCTGGCACGCAGCCTCAACGGCCAGGAGCGCCACGACGAGGCCGCCACGGAGGCGCGGCACGCCGAGGAACTGTTCCGGAGCCTCTCCGAGGACCATCGCCGCACGGAGACCGGTGCCGTCGAACTGGCCATGGCCACCGCTCTGGTGGGGCTGGGCCGCGGCGCCGAGGCCGGCCCGCTGGCAGCGGCCGCTCTCGACGCCTGCGTGGCCGCCTTCGGCCCGGACCACTACCGCGTCGCCGAGGCCCGGGCCCTGCTCGACCGCATCGACGGCGCCTGACCGGACGCGCGCGTCACCGGCGCCCCGGGTCATCCGGCGCGCCGGTTCTTCCACCGGAAGGCCGGCGGGGTCGCCGACCACGCCCGCCGGCGCCACGTCCAGGCGGCGGCGCCGGCCGCCCGAGAGGGCCCTGATCCCGGCTGTCCGCCTTGGCCTCCAGGCCGACCAGGCCGGCACCTGCTCCGGGTCGCGCGGCCTCGGGCGGTAGTGCGCGAAGTGCCGTACCGTCTCGCGGACCGTCAACTCGGCGGACGCCGATTCGTCCTGCCGGACGACGCCCACCCGGGACCGCCACGCGCGCGTGGCCGTCGCCGGGTCCGCGCCCGGGACCGGCACCCCGCCCGCGTCCCGGCTCCGGTGGCCCTGGAGGAGCGGGTTCGTATCCGTGTGCTGTCATGGCTCCGGGCATCGGCCGGAACCGAGCTTTCCGGGGCGGCCGTGCGTACTTCCTTATGTCCACCGAACGGTGGACGGGGCGCCTCGTGCGGCACAATGGCCCCTGCCCGAAGAAGTTCCAACTCTCAAACAGACGGAATCGGCGTGATGAGCAAGACGACAGTCAAGGACGTCTCCACCGAGCCCGAGCCCGAGCACGTCTCCGCGGCACCGCGCACCGAGGGCGGCAGCCGGGCCTTCGCGCTGCTGCTGATCATCACCGGCGCCGCCGGCCTGCTGGCCGCGTGGGTCATCACGATCGACAAGTTCAAGCTGCTGGAAGCCAAGGTCGAGGGCAAGACCTTCACCCCCGGGTGCAGCCTCAACCCGGTGGTCTCCTGCGGCAGCGTCATGGAGTCCAAGCAGGCCGCCGCCTTCGGCTTCCCGAACCCGATGCTCGGCCTCGTCTGCTACGGCATCGTCATCTGCGTCGGCATGAGCCTGCTGGCCCGCGCCCGTTTCCCGCGCTGGTACTGGCTCACCTTCAACTTCGGCACGCTCTTCGGCGTGGGCTTCTGCACCTGGCTGCAGTTCCAGTCCCTGTACCGGATCAACGCGCTGTGCCTGTGGTGCTCGCTGGCCTGGGTCGCCACGATCACCATGTTCTGGTACGTGACCTCCTTCAACATCCGCAAGGGCTTCCTGCCGACGCCGAACTGGCTGAAGTCGTTCTTCGGCGAGTTCACCTGGGTGCTGCCGGTCCTGCACATCGGCATCATCGGCATGCTGATCCTGACCCGCTGGTGGGACTTCTGGACCAGCTGACAGCGCGCGCCGCGTTGTCAGTGCCGTGATTTAGGGTTTCAGCGTGGAACCCGACCTGTTCACCGCCGCCGCAGAAGAACGCCAGGAGAAGGACCCCACCGGGAGCCCCCTGGCGGTGCGGATGCGCCCGCGCACCCTCGACGAGGTGGTGGGCCAGCAGCACCTGCTCAAGCCGGGATCGCCACTGCGCAGACTGGTCGGCGCGGGTTCCGGCGGCCCGGCCGGACCGTCGTCCGTGATCCTCTGGGGGCCGCCAGGCACCGGCAAGACGACCCTCGCGTACGTCGTCTCCAAGGCGACCGACAAGCGGTTCGTGGAGCTCTCCGCGATCACCGCCGGCGTCAAGGAGGTCCGCGCGGTCATCGACGGCGCCCGCCGCGCCACGGGGGGCTACGGCAAGGAGACCGTCCTCTTCCTGGACGAGATCCACCGCTTCAGCAAGGCCCAGCAGGACTCCCTGCTCCCGGCCGTCGAGAACCGCTGGGTCACCCTGATCGCCGCGACCACCGAGAACCCGTACTTCTCGGTGATCTCCCCGCTCCTGTCCCGCTCCCTGCTCCTCACCCTCGAACCGCTCACCGACGACGACGTCCGCGGCCTCCTCAAGCGGGCCCTGACCGACGAGCGCGGCCTCAGGAGCGCCGTCGCCCTCCCCGCGGACACCGAGGAGCACCTGCTGCGCATCGCCGGCGGCGACGCCCGCCGTGCGCTGACCGCCCTGGAGGCCGCCGCCGGGGCCGCCCTCGACAAGGGTGAGACGGAGATCGGCCTGGGCACCCTGGAAGAGGTCGTCGACCGGGCCGCGGTGAAGTACGACCGCGACGGCGACCAGCACTACGACGTCGCCAGCGCCCTCATCAAGTCCATCCGCGGCTCCGACGTCGACGCGGCACTGCACTACCTGGCCCGCATGATCGAGGCCGGTGAGGACCCCCGCTTCATCGCCCGCCGCCTGATGATCTCGGCGAGCGAGGACATCGGCCTCGCCGACCCGAACGCCCTGCCCATAGCCGTGGCCGCCGCCCAGGCCGTCGCCATGATCGGCTTCCCCGAGGCCGCCCTCACCCTCAGCCACGCCACCATCGCCCTGGCCCTGGCCCCCAAGTCCAACTCCGCGACCACCGCGATCGGCGCCGCCCTGGAGGACGTCCGCAAAGGCCTGGCCGGCCAGGTGCCCCCGCACCTGCGCGACGGCCACTACAAGGGCGCCGCCAAGCTCGGACACGCGCAGGGCTACGTCTACCCGCACGACCTGCCCGAGGGCATCGCCGAGCAGCAGTACGCCCCGGACACCGTCCGGGACCGCGAGTACTACACCCCGACCCGGCACGGCTCCGAGGCCCGG
Organism: Streptomyces sp. NPDC001507; assembly: GCF_042894765.1. Classification (NCBI taxonomy): domain Bacteria; kingdom Bacillati; phylum Actinomycetota; class Actinomycetes; order Kitasatosporales; family Streptomycetaceae; genus Streptomyces; species Streptomyces sp. NPDC001507. The sequence continues at coordinate 143,600 of NZ_JBIAVV010000008.1, read as the reverse complement.
TACGCCGACGCGGTCGAGTGGACCAGGAAGCACCTCGGTCGCAGGCGGTCCTGAGCAGCCTGTAGACTTCCCCGAGCGCCGAGTCCCGCGCAGTCAGAGCGGGACAGCCGGCCGGAACCCCCGTCAGGGGGATCCAGGAGCGTCGCGCACCGTCGAACGGTGTCGCGGGCAGCCCACCACCATCCGTCGGGTCACAGACGACGGGACCGGTAGGTGGGCCACTCGCGTGCTGCACGTATGTGCCCAGACCAGGGGAGCGGCTGCCCACCAGACCCGGCAACGGGATCCGGAGGGTTTCCCCGGCTGCGGATTGCGACCTCCCTCAACCCTGACAAGCCGAATATCAGAAAGAAGAAAGAGACAGTGGCGAACCAGTCCCGCCCCAAGGTCAAGAAGTCGCGTGCCCTCGGCATCGCGCTGACCCCGAAGGCCGTCAAGTACTTCGAGGCCCGCCCCTACCCGCCGGGTGAGCACGGCCGCGGCCGCAAGCAGAACTCGGACTACAAGGTCCGTCTGCTGGAGAAGCAGCGTCTGCGCGCGCAGTACGACATCTCCGAGCGTCAGCTGGTCCGCGCCTACGAGCGTGCCTCCAAGGTGCAGGGCAAGACCGGTGAGGCTCTGATCGTCGAGCTGGAGCGCCGCCTCGACGCGCTGGTCCTGCGTTCGGGCATCGCCCGCACGATCTACCAGGCCCGCCAGATGGTCGTCCACGGCCACATCCAGGTCAACGGCCAGAAGACCGACAAGCCGTCCTTCCGGGTCCGCCCGGACGACGTCGTGCAGGTCCGCGACCGTTCCAAGGACAAGACGCTCTTCCAGATCGCCCGTGAGGGCGGCTTCGCCCCCGACGGCGAGACCCCCCGCTACCTGCAGGTGAACCTCAAGGCCCTGGCGTTCCGCCTGGACCGCGAGCCGAACCGCAAGGAAGTTCCGGTCATCTGCGACGAGCAGCTCGTCGTCGAGTACTACGCCCGCTGATCACCGGCCGGGTGTAGCACCTCAGCGTCAGCCCGCCGTCTCCCCGCCCTTTTGGGTGGGCGAGGCGGCGGGCTTCCGCATGTCGGCGCCGTCCCGTTGCTGCCGTACCGGCCCGCGCGGCGCGGGCAGCGCGTCCAGCGGACGCACACCGAAGTACTCCAGCGCCCGGGCCACCGCCGCCTCCCGGTCCAGCAACGCGCCCTGCCGTACGCACTCCGCGTACCGTTCGTCGCCCAGCGCCCGCCGGGCCGTCGCCTCGCACAGCTCGTGCGGGGCGTTGTAGTGGGCCGAACCGAACAGCGGCAGGCCCACCGACGGCCACATGCGCCCGGCGGCGCCCTGCAGTACCGCCGCCTCCGCGGGATCGCCCTGCGCCACCGTCACCAGGGCGAGCAGCTCGATCGCCAGCACCGAACCGAGCAGGTCCCGGAAACCGTGGGCATGGCCCAGGCAGTCGGTCAGCAGTTCCCGGGCCGCCGCGTGGTCGCCGTCCTGCCAGGCCGCGTACGCCAGCACGTACAGCGCGTACGAGCGGGCCCAGCGCTCGCCGTGGTCCTCGCACACCAGGCGCACGTCCTCGCACAGCCGCACCGCGTCCGCCAGATCGCCGAGGAACGCCCTGGTCATCGCCAGTTCCACCTGCGCCATCAGGACATTGCTGTTGAGCTCGCCGATCTCCCGGTAGCGGGCGAGGGCCGAGCGCAGCAGCGTCTCCGCGCGCGCCATGTCGTCCGTGACCAGCGCCAGACAGCCGGTCCGGTGCTCCGCGTACGCCACCGCCGTCGGGTCGGCGGCCGGCTCGGCCTCCGCACGGCACTCCTGGAGCGCGCCGAGGGCGGGCACCGCGTCGCCCTGGAGGATCGCCACGTAGCCCAGCACCCACAGCGCCTTCAGCCGGGACTGCGGATACTCCGAGTCCGGCTCCAGACTCCGCTCCAGCCAGCGCCGCCCCTCCGAGAGCCGCCCGCAGCCCGCCCAGCAGAACCACAGCGAGCCCGCCAGGTACTGCCCCAGGTGCGCCTCCTCCGGCTCGGTCAGGCAGTGGTCCAGGGCCGCCCGCAGATTCGGCAGCTCGGCCTCGACCCGTGCGGCCGCCTCGCCCTGCCGCGGCGAGAACCACTCCAGCTCGCACCAGGTCGCCAGCCCCATGAACCAGTCCCGGTGCCGGCGCCGCAGGCGCCCCGCGTCCCCCGCCGCCGCCAGCCAGTCCGCGCCGTACGCCCGTACGGTGTCGAGCATCCGGTAGCGCACGCCCGACCCCGTCTCCGCACGGGACACCACCGACTGGGCGAGCAGCTCCGCCAGCACGTCCAGGACCTCCTCGGCCGCCAGCCCGTCCCCGCTGCAGACGTACTCGGCGGCCTCCAGGTCGAAGGTCCCCGCGAACACCGACAGCCGGGCCCACAGCAACCGCTCGGCAGATGTGCACAGTTCGTGGCTCCAGCCGATCGCGGTGCGCAGGGTCCGGTGGCGGGGGAGCGCGTCCTGCCCGCCGCCGGTCAGCAGCCGGAACCGGTCGTCGAGCCGCGCCAGCAACTGCCCCGGCGACAGCGCCCGCAGCCACCCCGCCGCCAGCTCGACCGCCAGCGGGATCCCGTCCAGGCGCCGGCACACCTCCCGCACCTCCGGGCAGTCCCGCGCCTGGAGCCCCTGCCGCCCGGCCCGCTCGGCGAACAGCTCCACCGCCTCGTCCTCGCCGAGCGGCCCCAGCGGGAACAGCCGCTCACCCGCGACCCCGAGCGGCCTCCGGCCCACCGCCAGCACGGCCAGGTCCGGCAGCTGCCGCAGCAGCCCGGCCACCAGCTCGGCGCACGCGTCGACCAGATGTTCGACCCCGTCGAGCAGCAGCAGGATCCGGCGGCCGGCCAGCTGATCGACGAGCGTCTCGCGCGGCAGCCGGGTGGTGTGATCGGTCAGCCCGAGCGCCTCCACGACCGCGTAGTCCACGAACTCCGGATCGCGCACCGGCGCCAGATCCACCCGCCAGACCCCGTCCCGGGGTGCCGCGCCGGCCGCCGCCCGGGCCGCCAGCCGGGACTTTCCCACCCCGCCGGCTCCGGTCACCGTCACCAGCCTGCCGGACTCCAGGACCCGGGACAGCTCGCCGAGTTCGGCCGAGCGGCCCACGAACGCGGTCAGTTCCAGGGGCAGATTGCCGTCCGCCGAAGGGCCGGGGCGCTGAGGAACTCGCATGGGACACGGAGCGTACTCAAGCGTGTTCGGTCCGTACAGCCCGCTTCCCGCGACTCCGCCGCTCGCGGGCGGTAATCCGGTACGGAGCCCGACGTCCCGCGCGATAGGCTCAGTGCTCAGTTGATTTCGCGGAAGAGCGGGAAGCGGGTGCGCGCGGTGTCCGGTGGAGAGGTGGCCGGGATCCTGGTGGCCGTCTTCTGGGCGATCCTGGTCTCCTTCCTCGCGGTGGCACTCGTGAGGCTGGCCCAGACGCTCAAGGCGACCACGAAGCTCGTGGCGGACGTGACCGACCAGGCCGTCCCGCTGCTCGCCGACGCCTCAGCGGCCGTACGCTCCGCGCAGACCCAGATCGACCGGGTCGACGCGATCGCCTCCGACGTCCAGGAGGTCACGTCCAACGCCTCCGCGCTGTCCACCACGGTCGCCTCCACCTTCGGCGGCCCGCTGGTCAAGGTCGCGGCCTTCGGCTACGGCGTGCGCCGGGCGCTGGTGGGCCGCAAGGCGGACGTGCCCGTGAAGGAGCCCGGGCGTACGGTGATCGTGGGCCGGACGGTCCCGGCCGCCCGGCGGAAGAACCGGGGAAAGTAGGAGCCAGGCCATATGTTCCGCCGTACGTTCTGGTTCACCACCGGTGTCGCCGCCGGAGTGTGGGCCACCACCAAGGTCAACCGCAAGCTGAAGCAGCTGACCCCCGAGAGCCTCGCCGCCACCGCCGCGAACAAGGCCCTGGAGACCGGGCACCGGATCAAGGACCGGGCGATCGGCTTCGCGCTGGACGTCCGCGACAACATGGCACAGCGGGAGGAGGAACTGGGCGACGCGCTCGGTATCAACGCGGACCCCGAACTCCCCGCACCCCGGCGGTTCGCCGCCATCGAGAACCGCAGCAACCCGAAGTACGCCGATGACAGGACGACGTACTCGTACAACCGGAATGAGGACCACTGATGGAGTCGGCCGAGATTCGCCGCCGCTGGCTGAGCTTCTACGAGGAGCGCGGGCACACCGTCGTCCCTTCGGCGTCGCTCATCGCGGACGACCCGACTCTGCTCCTCGTCCCGGCCGGCATGGTGCCCTTCAAGCCCTACTTCCTGGGTGAGGTCAAGCCGCCGTGGGCGCGCGCCACCAGCGTGCAGAAGTGCGTGCGCACCCCCGACATCGAAGAGGTCGGCAAGACCACCCGGCACGGCACCTTCTTCCAGATGTGCGGCAACTTCTCCTTCGGCGACTACTTCAAGGAAGGCGCCATCAAGTACGCCTGGGAGCTGCTCACCACGCCCCAGGACAAGGGCGGTTACGGCCTGGAGCCGGACCGGCTGTGGATCACCGTCTACAAGGACGACGACGAGGCCGAGCGCATCTGGCACGAGGTCGTCGGTGTGCCGAAGGAGCGCATCCAGCGCCTCGGCATGAAGGACAACTACTGGTCCATGGGCGTCCCCGGCCCGTGCGGCCCCTGTTCCGAGATCAACTACGACCGCGGCCCCGAGTTCGGCGTCGAGGGCGGCCCCGCCGTCAACGACGAGCGGTACGTGGAGATCTGGAACCTGGTCTTCATGCAGTACGAGCGCGGCGAGGGCATCGGCAAGGACAACTTCGAGATCCTCGGCGAACTGCCCAGCAAGAACATCGACACGGGCCTCGGCCTGGAGCGTCTCGCCATGATTCTGCAGGGCGTGCAGAACATGTACGAGATCGACACCTCCATGGCCGTCATCAAGAAGGCCACCGAGCTGACCGGCGTCCACTACGGCGACGCCCACGCCTCGGACGTCTCGCTGCGCGTCGTCACCGACCACATGCGTACGTCGGTCATGCTCATCGGCGACGGCGTCACCCCCGGCAACGAGGGCCGCGGCTACGTGCTGCGCCGCATCATGCGCCGCGCCATCCGCAACATGCGCCTCCTCGGCGCCACCGGCCCGGTCGTCCTCGACCTCATCGACACCGTGATCGCCATGATGGGCCAGCAGTACCCGGAGCTGGTCACCGACCGCGAACGCATCGAGAAGGTCGCCGTCGCCGAGGAGAACGCCTTCCTCAAGACCCTGAAGGCCGGCACCAACATCCTCGACACCGCCGTCACCGAGACCAAGGAGTCCGGCGGCTCCGTGCTCGCCGGCGACAAGGCCTTCCTGCTCCACGACACCTGGGGCTTCCCGATCGACCTCACCCTCGAAATGGCCGCCGAACAGGGCCTCTCGGTGGACGAGGAGGGCTTCCGCCGCCTGATGAAGGAGCAGCGGGAGCGCGCCAAGGCCGACGCCCAGGCCAAGAAGACCGGGCACGGCGGCGCCGGCGCCTACCGCGAGATCGCCGACAAGACCGGTGCGACCGACTTCATCGGCTACTCGGACACCGAGGGCGAGACCACGATCGTCGGCATCCTGGTCGACGGCGTCTCCTCGCCGGCCGCCGGCGAGGGCGACGAGGTCGAGATCGTCCTGGACCGCACCCCGTTCTACGCCGAGGGCGGCGGTCAGATCGGTGACACCGGCCGGATCAAGGTCGACACCGGTGCCGTCATCGAGATCCGCGACACCCAGAAGCCGGTCCCGGGCGTCTACGTCCACAAGGGCGTCGTCCAGGTCGGCGAGGTGACCGTCGGCGCCAAGGCCCACGCCGCGATCGACTCCCGGCGTCGGACCGCCATCGCCCGCGCCCACTCGGCCACCCACCTCACCCACCAGGCGCTGCGCGACGCCCTCGGCCCGACGGCCGCCCAGGCCGGTTCCGAGAACCAGCCCGGCCGCTTCCGCTTCGACTTCGGCTCGCCGTCCGCCGTTCCGACGGCCGTGATGACCGACGTCGAGCAGAAGATCAACGAGGTGCTCGCCCGCGACCTCGACGTGCGCGCCGACATCATGGGCATCGACGAGGCCAAGAAGCAGGGCGCCATCGCCGAGTTCGGCGAGAAGTACGGCGAGCGGGTCCGCGTGGTGACCATCGGCGACTTCTCCAAGGAGCTGTGCGGCGGCACCCACGTCCACAACACCTCCCAGCTGGGCCTGGTGAAGCTGCTCGGCGAGTCCTCGATCGGCTCGGGTGTGCGCCGTATCGAGGCCCTCGTCGGCGTCGACGCCTACAACTTCCTGGCCCGCGAGCACACGGTCGTCGCCCAGCTCCAGGAGCTGATCAAGGGCCGCCCGGAGGAGCTGCCGGAGAAGGTCTCCGCGATGCTCGGCAAGCTGAAGGACGCCGAGAAGGAGATCGAGAAGTTCCGCGCCGAGAAGGTGCTGCAGGCCGCCGGCGGCCTTGTCGAGTCCGCCAAGGACATCCGCGGCATCGCCGTGGTGACCGGCCAGGTCCCGGACGGCACCACCCCGGACGACCTGCGCAAGCTCGTTCTCGACGTGCGCGGCCGGATCCAGGGCGGACGCGCCGCCGTGGTCGCCCTGTTCACGGTCAACAACGGCAAGCCGCTCACGGTCATCGCCACCAACGACGCCGCCCGCGACCGCGGCCTCAAGGCCGGTGACCTGGTCCGCACCGCCGCCAAGACGCTCGGCGGCGGCGGTGGCGGCAAGCCGGACGTCGCCCAGGGCGGCGGCCAGAACCCGGCCGCGGTCGGCGAGGCCATCGACGCCGTCGAACGCCTCGTGACCGAGACCGCCAAGTAAGGAAACGGTCGGAAATGCGCAGAGGACGTCGACTCGCGATCGACGTCGGGGACGCCCGGATCGGGGTCGCCTCGTGCGACCCCGACGGGATCCTCGCCACCCCGGTCGAGACGGTCCCCGGCCGGGACATCCCGGCGGCCCATCGCAGGCTGCGGCAGCTGGTCGAGGAGTACGAACCCGTCGAGGTCGTCGTCGGACTCCCGCGCTCCCTCAAGGGGGGCGAGGGCCCGGCCGCCGTCAAGGTCCGGGCCTTCGCCCAGGAGCTGGCCAAGGGCGTCGAACCGGTGTCGGTCCGGCTGGTCGACGAGCGGATGACGACCGTGACGGCCAGTCAGGGGCTACGGGCCTCGGGGGTGAAGTCCAAGAAGGGACGCTCGGTCATCGACCAGGCCGCCGCTGTGATCATCCTTCAGCAGGCGCTGGAATCCGAACGGGTGTCAGGTAAACCACCCGGCGAGGGCGTCGAAGTAGTCATCTGATCGCGATACGGTAACGTTCCGCGCGATGCGATGGTTTTCGAACAGCCACCGCACAGCAAGAGGCGGAACGGTCGGCCGGCCCACCAGCCGCGTGACGCGCCGCCTCGCGGCTCTAGGGGATCGATGACTGAGTATGGCCGGGGCCCAGGCTCCGAACCGTGGCACCCGGAGGACCCGTTGTACGGGGACGACGGGTGGGGAGGACAGCAGGCCCACGTGGGTCAGCAGTCCCCCTACGGCGGCCAGCCGCAGTACTACCCGCAGCAGTCGCAGCAGGAGCAGTACGGCGACTGGGGCCAGCACCCGCAGGGCGGGTACGACCAGCAGCAGTACGCGTACTACGACGAGCAGGGCCAACTCCGCTACGCCGACGGGCACGGCCAGCAGCAGTACGACCAGCAGCAGTACGTCGGTCACGCCCCGCACCAGTACCACCAGGGCACCTGGGACGCGACCGGCACCCACGGCCACGTCCCCTACGCCGCCGACCCGGGCGACCCCTACGGCCAGCAGCCCGTGGCCTACGGCGCCGAGCAGCCCGACTTCTACGGCACCGAGGACGCCTACCCGCCCCCGGAGCCGCCCGGCCGTCGGCGCCCCGAGCCGGAACCGCAGCCGGAGCCCGCCGTCGAGGAGGAGGAAGAGGAGCAGCATCCTTTCTTCACGGGCGCCGACGACGATGACGACGACGGGGACGACGATCCGAAAGGACGCCGCGGTGGTGGCCGCGGCAAGGACGCCAAGGGCGGCAAGGGCGCCAAGAAGCGCCGCAACGGCTGCGCCTGCCTGGTGGTCTGCCTGGTCTTCGGCGGCGGCGCGGCCACCGTCGGCTACTTCGGCTGGCACTTCTACCAAAATCGTTTCGGCGCGGCCCCGGACTACGCGGGCAGCGGCACCGGCGAGACGGTGACCGTCCAGATCCCCAAGGGGGCCGGCGGATACGAGATCGGTCGCCGCTTGAAGGAAGCCGGTGTCGTCAAGAGCGTCGACGCGTTCGTCCACGCGCAGACGCAGAACTCGAAGGGCGACACGATCCAGGCGGGTGCCTACACCCTCAAGAAGGAGATGTCCGCCGCCAGCTGCGTGCTGCTGATGCTCGACCCGAAGAGCCAGGCCAATGTGGTGGTCACCCCGGGCGAGCGCGCGGCGGCCGTCTATGTGGCGCTTGACAAGAAACTCGGCCTTTCCGCAGGCACCTCCAAGAAGGCCGCCAAGGCCCAGTACAAGACCCTTGGCCTGCCGAGCTACGCGAACACCAACAGCAAGATCATGGACCCGCTGGAAGGATTCCTCTACCCGGGCACCTATCCCGCGGCCAAGGGCATGAAGCCCGAGGCGATCCTGAAGCAGATGGTCGCCGCGGCCAAGGAGGAGTACGCCAACTACGACCTCGCGGCGGAGGCCAAGAAGTACGATCTGGACAGCCCGCTGCAGGTCATCACGGTCGCGAGCCTCGTCCAGGCCGAAGGAAAGACGCACGACGACTTCCGCAAGATGGCGGAAGTGATCTACAACCGTCTCAAGCCCACGAACACCGAGACGAACCAGAAGCTGCAATTCGACTCGACCTTCAACTACCTGAAGGGCACCAGCAACATCCACATCAGCGAGTCGGAGATCAACAGCAACAGGGACCCGTACAACACGTACACCCAGAAGGGGCTTCCGCCCGGTCCGATCGGCAACCCCGGCGAGGACGCGCTCAAGGCGGCACTGAATCCGACCGACGAGGGCTGGATCTATTTCGTGGCGACCGACGGCCAGAACAACACCGAATTCGCCAAGACCTACGCGGAATTCCAGCAGCTCAAGGACAAATTCAATGCCAACTCGGGCAACTGACGCCCGCCGGGCCGCCGTGCTCGGTAAGCCCATCGCCCACTCCCTCTCCCCGGTGCTGCACCGGGCCGCGTACGACGAACTCGGGCTCACCGAGTGGTCGTACGAGCGCTTCGAGGTCGACGAGGCCGCACTGCCCGGCTTCCTCGGGACGCTGGGACCGGAGTGGGCGGGGCTGTCGCTGACCATGCCGCTGAAGCGGGCGGTCATCCCACTGGTCGACGAGATCAGCGAGACGGCCGCCTCGGTCGACGCCGTCAACACCGTCGTCTTCACCGAGGACGGCCGCCGCCTCGGCGACAACACCGACATCCCGGGCATGGTCGCCGCGCTCCGCGAGCACGGCATCGAACAGGTCGGCTCCGCGGCCATCCTCGGTGCCGGTGCCACCGCCTCCTCCGCGCTGGCCGCCCTGGCCCGGATCTGCACCGGCGAGGTCGTCGCCTACGTCCGCAGCGCGGAGCGCGCCGCCGAGATGCGGCACTGGGGCGAGCGGCTCGACGTCGAGGTCCGCACCGCCGACTGGGCCGACGCCGAGCAGGCCCTGCACGCACCGCTGGTGATCGCCACCACCCCGGCCGGCACCACCGACGCCCTCGCCGCCGCCGTACCGGAGCGCCCCACCACCCTCTTCGACGTCCTCTACCACCCCTGGCCCACCGCGCTGGCCGCCCGCTGGTCGATGTTCGGAGGCGCCGTCGTGAGCGGCCTCGACCTCCTGGTGCACCAGGCCGTGCTTCAGGTCGAACAGATGACCGGCCATGCCCCGGCGCCGCTCGACGCCATGCGACGGGCCGGGGAGAAGGCGCTCGCCGAGCGCTGACCAGACAGATCCGCGTCCGTCTGCTGGACCGGGCGCCGGGTCCAGGGCCCGGACGTGGGAGGATCGGACATGGCGGACCGGGGCCCGCGCACCCGGTCGGCCGTCGCCGTACGCGAGGACGCGCGTACGCAGGGCAGTACCAGGGCGCGAGCACTGAGGAGCATCGTTGAGCAGGCTGCGTTGGCTGACCGCGGGGGAGTCCCACGGTCCCGCACTTGTCGCGACGCTGGAGGGCCTTCCCGCCGGCGTGCCGATCACGACCGAGATGGTCGCCGACCACCTGGCGCGGCGGCGGCTCGGTTATGGCCGCGGTGCGCGCATGAAGTTCGAGCGGGACGAGGTCACCTTCCTCGGTGGCGTCCGGCACGGCCTCACCCTCGGTTCCCCGGTCGCGATCATGGTGGGCAACACCGAGTGGCCCAAGTGGGAGCAGGTCATGGCGGCCGACCCGGTCGACCCGGAGATCCTCGCCGGGCTGGCCCGCAACGCCCCGCTGACCCGCCCGCGCCCCGGCCACGCCGACCTCGCAGGCATGCAGAAGTACGGCTTCGACGAGGCCCGGCCGGTCCTGGAGCGGGCCTCCGCCCGGGAGACCGCGGCCCGCGTGGCGCTCGGCGCCGTCGCCCGGTCGTACCTGAAGGAGACGGCCGGCATCGAGATCGTCTCGCACGTGGTCGAGCTGTGCTCCGTGAAGGCCCCGGCAGGCGTCTACCCCACCCCGGCCGACGTCGAGAAGCTGGACGCCGACCCGCTGCGCTGCCTGGACGCGGACGCGTCGAAGGCGATGGTCGCGGAGGTCGACCAGGCGCACAAGGACGGCGACACGCTCGGCGGTGTGGTGGAGGTGCTGGCGTACGGCGTCCCGGTCGGCCTGGGCTCGCACGTGCACTGGGACCGCAAGCTGGACGCCCGGCTCGCCGGGGCCCTGATGGGGATCCAGGCGATCAAGGGCGTGGAGATCGGCGACGGGTTCGAGCTGGCCCGGGTGCCGGGCTCGAAGGCGCACGACGAGATCGTGAGCACGTCCGAGGGCATCCGCCGGGTCTCCGGCCACGCCGGCGGCACCGAGGGCGGCCTGTCCACCGGTGAGCTGCTCCGTGTCCGGGCCGCGATGAAGCCGATCGCGACCGTGCCGCGGGCCCTGCAGACCGTGGACGTCGCGACCGGGGAGGCCACCCAGGCCCATCACCAGCGCTCGGACGTGTCGGCGGTGCCGGCGGCCGGGATCGTGGCCGAGGCGATGGTCGCCCTCGTCCTGGCGGACGCGGTCGCGGAGAAGTTCGGCGGCGACTCGGTGCCCGAGACCCGCCGGAACGTCCGGTCGTACCTCGAGAACCTGGCCATCCGGTGACCGGTACGCCGAGGGTGGTCCTGGTCGGGCCGATGGGCGTGGGCAAGTCCACGGTCGGGCAGCTGCTGGCCGAGCGGCTCGGTGTCGGCTACCGGGACACCGACGAGGACATCGTCAGTGCCGAGGGCCGCGCCATCGCCGACATCTTCGTGGCCGAGGGCGAGCCGGTCTTCCGGGCGATCGAGAAGCGGGCGGTGCGGGCGGCGCTGGCCGAGCACGAGGGCGTCCTCGCGCTCGGCGGGGGCGCGATCCTCGACGCGGAGACGCGTGGTCTGCTCGCCGGCCGCACGGTGGTCTACCTCTCGATGGACGTCGAGGAGGCCGTCAAGCGCACCGGCCTGAACGCGGCCCGGCCGCTGCTCGCCATCAACCCGCGCAAGCAGTGGCGTGAGCTGATGGAGGCGCGGCGGCACCTGTACGAGGAGGTCGCCACGGCCGTCGTGGCGACCGACGGCCGTACACCCGAAGAGGTCACCCAAGCAGCCCTGGACGCACTGGAGTTGAAGGAAGCATGAGCGAGGCAGTCACCCGGATCCAGGTCGGCGGCACGGCGGGCACCGAGCCGTACGAGGTCCTGGTGGGCCGTCAGCTCCTCGGCGAGCTGGGCGGGTTGATCGGGGACAGGGTGAAGCGGGTGGCCGTGATCCACCCCGAGGCGCTCGCCGAGACCGGCGACGCGCTCCGCGCCGACCTGGCCGGGCAGGGCTACGAGGCCGTCGCCATCCAGGTGCCCAACGCCGAGGAGGCCAAGACCGCCGAGGTCGCCGCCTACTGCTGGAAGGCGCTCGGCCAGTCCGGCTTCACCCGCTCCGACGTGATCGTCGGCGTGGGCGGCGGCTCGACCACGGACCTCGCCGGTTTCGTGGCCGCGACCTGGCTGCGGGGGGTCCGCTGGATCGCCGTCCCGACCACCGTCCTCGCCATGGTGGACGCGGCCGTCGGCGGCAAGACCGGCATCAACACCGCCGAGGGCAAGAACCTGGTCGGCGCCTTCCACCCCCCGGCGGGCGTCCTCTGCGACCTGGCCGCCCTCGACTCGCTCCCGGTCAACGACTACGTCTCCGGGCTCGCCGAGATCATCAAGGCCGGTTTCATCGCCGACCCGGTGATCCTGGAGCTCATCGAGTCCGACCCCGCGGCCGCCCGCACCCCGGCCGGCCCGCACACGGCCGAGCTGGTCGAGCGCTCCATCCGGGTGAAGGCGGAGGTCGTCTCCTGCGACCTCAAGGAATCGGGCCTGCGCGAGATCCTCAACTACGGCCACACGCTCGGCCACGCCATCGAGAAGAACGAGCGCTACAAGTGGCGGCACGGCGCCGCGGTCGCCGTCGGCATGCACTTCGCCGCCGAGCTGGGCCGGCTGGCCGGCCGCCTGGACGACGCGACGGCCGACCGCCACCGCACGGTCCTGGAGTCCGTCGGCCTCCCGCTGCACTACCGCTACGACCAGTGGCCCAAGCTGGTCGAGACCATGAAGGTCGACAAGAAGTCCCGCGGCGACCTGCTCCGCTTCATCGTCCTGGACGGCCTCGCCAAGCCGACCGTCCTGGAGGGTCCGGACCCGGCCGTGCTGCTCGCCGCGTACGGCGAGGTCGGGCAGTAAGTGCCTTCCCGGCACGGGCACTTCGGACCGCCCCCGGCCGTTTCACCAAACGACCACCGGGGGCGGTACCGTTCGGTAACGAGCGCAGCCGAACATCACGAGACGGAGTGGCACCGGATGCAGCACGCAGTGGGATCTCCGCTGCCGCCGCCCCATCAGCCGGGGCAGGGACCGACCGGCTGGCAGCCGGCCGCACAGCACCCGGGAGCGCCGCAGGGCCCCGCGCCCGTCCCGCCGCCACCGACTGCGCCCCCGCAGCCGCCGCTGCCCCCGCTGCCGCCCGACACCACGGGCCACGTCCCGCTGCCGCCGGGCGCCCCGGTGGGCATGCCGAGCGCGCCCCCCGCCGCCGCGGTCCCCGACCCGACCACCACCACCCTGGCCGTCCTCCTGATCGGCCCCGCCGGTGCGGGCAAGACCAGCGTGGCCAAGTACTGGGCCGACCACCGCCGGGTCCCCACCGCCCACATCAGCCTCGACGACGTCCGCGAGTGGGTCCGCTCCGGCTTCGCCGACCCTCAGTCCGGGTGGAACGACCACTCCGAGGCCCAGTACCGCCTGGCCCGCCGCACCTGCGGCTTCGCCGCGCGCAACTTCCTCGCCAACGGCATCTCCTGCATCCTCGACGACGCGGTCTTCCCGGACCGCCCGGTCGTCGGCCTCGGCGGCTGGAAGCGGCACGTGGGCCCCGGCCTCCTCCCGGTCGTCCTCCTCCCGGGCCTCGACATCGTCCTGGAACGCAACGCGGAACGCACGGGCAACCGCCGCCTCACCGACGAGGAAGTGGCCCGCATCCACGGCCGCATGGCCGGCTGGTACGGCTCCGGCCTCCCCATCATCGACAACTCACAACTGGACGTCCCAACCACGGCCAGACTCCTCGACGAGGTCCTGTCCCGAGCAATAGCCAGCCCCCCGACCTGGTAACCGACCCCGACTGCCCCCACCCTCGCGACCAACGGCGCACCAAGCCCACCGCCCCACGGCCGTTCTACTCAGGGGCGCGGGGAACCGCGCGATTCCCCCCTCCGGCCTGCGGCTGGCATGCGACCGTTCTTCCCCGGGGGCGCGGGGAACTGCGCGAATCTCCCCTCCGGCCAGGGGCCGGCATGCGACCGTTCTTCCCCGGGGGCGCGGGGAACTGCGCGATTCCCCCCACCGGCCTGCGGCTGGCATGCGACCGTTCTTCCCCGGGGGCGCGGGGAACTGCGCGAATCTCCCCACCGGCCAGGGGCCGGCATGCGACCGTTCTTCCCCGGGGGCGCGGGGAACTGCGCGATTCCCCCCTCCGGCCAGGGGCCGGCATGCGACCGTTCTTCCCCGGGGGCGCGGGGAACTGCGCAAATCTCCCCACCGGCCAGGGGCCGGCATGCGACCGTTCTTCCCCGGGGGCGCGGGGAACCGCGCGATTCCCCCCACCGGCCTGCGGCCGACACACGACCGGGCTTCCCAGGGGCGCGGGGAACTGCGCGAAAAATCCACGGACCCGCACCCGGAAACGGCGCCCAGCCACCCCACTCGGCCCCTCCCAACCGGCACAAACCGCCCACCCCTCCTACGCTCGACTCATGTCAGACGTGTACGCGGCCCGCCGAACCAGGCTGAGGGAACGCTGCCACGCGGCCGGCAGCCAGTCCGCCGTCATCTCGCACCCGGCCAACGTGAGATACCTCGCCGGCGCCGCACCCAAGGGCTCCGTCCTGCTTCTCGGCAGACGCGAGGACCTCCTCGTCTGCCCCGGCCCGCTGGACGACCGCCCCGGTGAGGCCCGCCCCGACGAGGCTCTGAAGCCGCACCTCCTCGCAGGACCCGGCGGCGACCCCGCCGTGGCCGCCGCCGGCCTCGCCGCCGCCCAGGACGCCGACACCCTCGCCGTCGAGGAGCACCACCTCACCGTGGCCCGGCACCGCGCCCTCGCCTCCGTCGCCCCCGCCCTCCGCCTGACCGACCTCGGCAGCACTGTCGAGCAGCTCAGGGTCGTCAAGGACGAGGAGGAGATCTCCTGTCTCCGCATCGGCGCCGAGATCGCCGACCAGGCCCTCGGCGAGCTGCTGGAATCGATCCTCGTCGGCCGTACCGAACGCCACCTCGCCCTGGAACTGGAGCGCCGCCTGGTCGACCACGGCGCCGACGGCCCGGCCTTCCCCACCTCCGTGGCGACCGGCCCGAACTCCGGCCGCCGCGGCCACCGCCCCACCGACCGGCGGGTCGAGGAGGGCGACTTCCTGACCGTCTGCCTCGGCGCCGCCTACCGCGGCTACCGCTGCGAGATCGGCCGTACCTTCGTCATCGGCACCTCGCCCGCCGACTGGCAGATCGACCTCTACGACCTGGTCTTCGCCGCCCAGCGGGCCGGCCGGGAGAGCCTGGTTCCCGGCGCCGCCCACCGCGACGTCGACCGCGCCGCCCGCCAGGTGCTGGACTCCGCGGGCTACGCCGAGGGACTCCAGCCCCTCACCGGACACGGCGTCGGACTCGAAATCGACGAGGACCCGCAGCTCGCCCCTTCAGCCATGGGTAAACTGGACGCTTGCGTGCCGGTCACCGTCGAACCGGGGGTCCACCTCCCGGGCCGGGGCGGCGTCCGGATCGATGACACGCTCGTCGTACGCCCCGAGGCGGACGGCGGACCCGAGCTACTCACCATCACGACCAAGGAGCTGCTCGCACTCTAGGCAAGGTGCGTGCCCCGGGGTCGTCCACGTCAGTCCAGGAGATTCCGCAACCGTGGCTTCCACGAACGACCTCAAGAACGGCCTGGTGCTCAAGCTCGAAGGCGGCCAGCTCTGGTCCGTCGTCGAGTTCCAGCACGTCAAGCCCGGCAAGGGCCCCGCTTTCGTGCGCACCAAGCTCAAGAACGTGCTGTCCGGCAAGGTGGTCGACAAGACCTTCAACGCCGGCGTCAAGGTCGAGACGGCCACTGTCGACAAGCGCGACATGCAGTTCTCGTACATGGACGGCGAGTACTTCGTCTTCATGGACATGGACACGTACGACCAGCTGCACATCGACCGGAAGACCGTCGGCGACGCCGCGAACTTCCTGATCGAGGGCTTCACGGCCGTCGTCGCCCAGCACGAGGGCGAGGTGCTCTTCGTCGAGCTCCCGGCCGCCGTCGAGCTGACCATCCAGGAGACCGAGCCGGGCGTCCAGGGCGACCGCTCCACCGG
Source organism: Streptomyces sp. NPDC001507 (assembly GCF_042894765.1). Classification (NCBI taxonomy): domain Bacteria; kingdom Bacillati; phylum Actinomycetota; class Actinomycetes; order Kitasatosporales; family Streptomycetaceae; genus Streptomyces; species Streptomyces sp. NPDC001507. The sequence continues at coordinate 127,544 of NZ_JBIAVV010000008.1, read as the reverse complement.
CGGCACCAAGCCGGCCACCCTGGAGACCGGCCACCAGATCCAGGTCCCGCTCTTCATCACGACCGGTGAGAAGATCAAGGTCGACACCCGCACGAGCGACTACCTCGGCCGGGTGAACAGCTAACCGTGGCTGCCCGCAACACGGCCCGCAAGCGCGCCTTCCAGATCCTCTTCGAGGGCGACCAGCGCGGGGCCGACGTCCTGACCGTGCTCGCGGACTGGATCCGGCTCTCCAGGGACGACACCCGGCAGCCGCCGGTGAGCGAGTACACGATGCAGCTGGTCGAGGGCTACGCCGAGCACGTCACGCGTATCGACGAGTTGATCGCCCAGTACGCGGTCGGCTGGACGCTGGACCGGATGCCGGTCGTCGACCGCAACATCCTGCGCCTCGGCGCGTACGAGCTGATCTGGGTCGACGAGACGCCGGACGCCGTCGTCCTCGACGAGATGGTGCAGCTCGCGAAGGAGTTCTCCACGGACGAGTCGCCCTCGTTCGTGAACGGGCTCCTGGGGCGCCTGAAGGAGCTGAAGCCGTCGCTGCGCCGCGAGGCGTGAGCCGACGAAACGCCGGAGGGCCTGCAGCGTGCCTCGCTGCAGGCCCTCCGGCGTTCGTGTGCCCAATGGTGTGGGTGGCGCGGTGGTAGGGCGGCTGCGGGCCGTGTGGGGCTTGTCGCGCAGTTCCTCCCCAGCCCTCGGCCGGGGGTACCCCCAGCGCCTCTGGGTGTGCTGCGGCTTCCCCGCGTAGAAGGCCCGCGTCGGCCCTCCCTAAACAAAACAGAAGCGCCGGGATAGCCGGAACCATCGAGTTCCGGCCACCCCGGCGGCACGTTTCTGCTCAGGCGTTGTAGGGGTCAGGCCTCTTCGTGGGTGGCCACCGCGCGGCGGGCGTCCGCGTCCAGGACGCCCCAGCTGATCAGCTGCTCGGTGAGGACCGAGGGCGACTGGTCGTAGATGACGGCCAGTGTGCGCAGGTCGTCCTGGCGGATCGACAGCACCTTGCCGTTGTAGTCACCCCGCTGGGACTGGATGGTCGCCGCGTAGCGCTGCAGGGGTCCCGCCTTCTCGGCCGGCACGTTGGCCAGCCGCTCCAGGTCGAGGACCAGCTTCGGCGGGGGCTCGGCGGCGCCGCCGGGCGTCGTGCCGGGCAGCAGCTCCTGCACCGGGACCCCGTAGAAATCCGCCAATTCTGCAAGGCGCTGTACGGTCACGGCACGGTCGCCGCGCTCGTACGAACCGACCACCACGGCCTTCCAGCGACCCTGGGACTTCTCCTCGACACCGTGGAGGGAAAGGCCCTGCTGGGTGCGGATGGCCCGGAGCTTGGCCCCGAGCTGTTTGGCGTATTCGCTGGACATATAGCTCCCCGGACACTGTGTCGACGCGGCCGGCCTTGGTTCCCGCCGCGCGGCTGGTAACTCACTGTGAGGTTACGCAGCGTTACTCTGCTGCGTCAAGCCGAATGGTCCGCACCGACTCTTCCGTGGTAGCGATGACCGATTACGCCAGGGGGGTGATCGGAGGCCTCTCGGTCACCTGCTACGGTGGATGGCGCAAATCCGACGTCCTTTAAAGTCCGTCCCGTGAGGCGGAGAAGGGGGTCCGTTTCGTATGGACAAGCAGGAAAAGCCGGACCAGCAGGAAAAGGCCGACGCCGCGGTGCGGGCAGCCGACGCACGGCCCGTTCTCGAAGGCCCGGACATCGCGCGGGTCCTGACCCGCATCGCCCACGAGATCGTCGAGCGCGCCAAGGGCGCCGACGACGTGGTGCTCCTCGGCATCCCGACCCGCGGCGTCTTCCTCGCCCAGCGGCTCGCCGCCAAGCTGGAGCAGATCACCGACCGCAAGATGCCCGTCGGTTCGCTCGACATCACCATGTACCGCGACGACCTGCGCATGCACCCGCCGCGTGCGCTGGCCCGCACCGAGATCCCCGGTGACGGCATCGACGGCAGACTCGTGATCCTCGTCGACGACGTGCTCTTCTCCGGCCGCACCATCCGCGCCGCCCTCGACGCCCTGAACGACATCGGGCGCCCCCGTGCGGTCCAGCTCGCGGTCCTCGTCGACCGCGGCCACCGCGAACTGCCCATCCGCGCCGACTACGTCGGCAAGAACCTCCCCACGTCGTTGCGGGAGACGGTCAAGGTCCTGCTCGCCGAGGAGGACGGTCGCGACACCGTGCTGCTCGGCGCGAAGCCGACCCCGTAGCAGGCCGACGGACCCGCACCGCCCCGGTGCGCCCACGCCTGCCCGCAATCTCCCGATATGTGAACTTCCTTACGGAGCCTGACAGATGCAGCGTCATCTCATCTCGGCCGCCGACCTCACCCGCGACGACGCCGTCCTGATCCTCGACACCGCCGAGGAGATGGCCCGGGTCGCCGACCGGCCGATCAAGAAGCTGCCGACCCTGCGCGGCCGCACCGTCGTCAACCTCTTCTTCGAGGACTCGACCCGGACCCGGATCTCCTTCGAGGCCGCCGAGAAGCGCCTCTCCGCCGACGTCATCAACTTCACCGCCAAGGGGTCCAGCGTCTCCAAGGGCGAGTCCCTGAAGGACACCGCCCAGACCCTGGAGGCGATGGGCGTCGACGCCGTCGTCATCCGGCACGGCGCCTCCGGGGCGCCCTACCGGCTCGCCAACTCCGGCTGGATCGACGCGGCCGTCATCAACGCCGGCGACGGCACTCACCAGCACCCCACCCAGGCCCTCCTGGACGCCTTCACCATGCGCCGCCGCCTGGTCGGCCGGGACGCCGGGACGGGGCAGGACCTGGCCGGCAAGCGCATCACCCTCGTCGGCGACGTCCTGCACAGCCGGGTCGCCCGCTCCAACGTCGACCTGCTGCACACCCTCGGCGCCGAGGTCACCCTGGTCGCCCCGCCCACCCTGGTGCCGGTCGGGGTCGAGCGGTGGCCGTGCGAGGTGTCGTACGACCTCGACGCCGTACTGCCGAAGTCCGACGCCGTGATGATGCTCCGCGTCCAGCGCGAGCGCATGAACGCGGCGTTCTTCCCGACCGAGCGCGAGTACTCGCGGCGCTACGGCCTCGACGGCGAGCGCATGGCCAAGATGCCCGAGCACGCCATCGTGATGCACCCCGGTCCGATGGTCCGCGGCATGGAGATCACCGCCGAGGTCGCCGACTCCGAGCGCTGCACCGTCGTCGAGCAGGTCGCAAACGGAGTCTCCATCCGGATGGCGGTTCTGTACCTCCTGCTCGGCGGCAACGAACCCGCCGTCAGCCACGCCCGCACCACCGAGGAGAAGTAAGACCCATGAGCAAGATCCTGATCCGTGGTGCGAAGGTGCTCGGCGGTGAGCCGCAGGACGTCCTGATCGACGGCGAGGTCATCGAGGCGGTCGGCCCCGGGCTGTCCGCCGAGGGCGCCGAGGTCGTCGAGGCCGCCGGGAAGGTGCTGCTGCCCGGCCTGGTCGACCTGCACACCCACCTGCGCGAGCCGGGGCGCGAGGACTCCGAGACCGTCCTCACCGGCACCCGCGCGGCGGCGAGCGGCGGCTACACGGCCGTGTTCGCCATGGCCAACACCTTCCCGGTCGCCGACACCGCCGGCGTCGTCGAGCAGGTCTACCGGCTCGGCCGGGAGCACGGCTACTGCGACGTCCAGCCCATCGGCGCCGTCACCGTCGGCCTGGAGGGCAGGAAGCTCGCCGAGCTGGGCGCCATGCACGAGTCGGCAGCCGGGGTCACCGTCTTCTCCGACGACGGCAAGTGCGTCGACGACGCCGTGATCATGCGGCGCGCCCTGGAGTACGTGAAGGCCTTCGGCGGGGTCGTCGCCCAGCACGCCCAGGAGCCGCGGCTGACCGAGGGCGCCCAGATGAACGAGGGCGTCGTCTCCGCCGAGCTGGGGCTCGGGGGCTGGCCCGCCGTCGCCGAGGAATCGATCATCGCGCGCGACGTACTGCTCGCCGAGCACGTCGGCTCCCGCGTCCACATCTGCCACCTCTCGACCGCCGGCTCCGTCGAGATCGTGCGCTGGGCCAAGTCCCGCGGCATCGACGTCACCGCCGAGGTCACCCCGCACCACCTGCTCCTGACCGACGAGCTGGTGCGGTCGTACAACCCGGTCTACAAGGTCAACCCGCCGCTGCGCACCGAGCGCGACGTCTTCGCGCTGCGCGAGGCGCTCGCCGACGGCACGATCGACATCGTCGCCACCGACCACGCCCCGCACCCGCACGAGGACAAGGACTGCGAGTGGGCCGCGGCCGCCATGGGGATGGTCGGCCTGGAGACCGCGCTGTCGGTGGTGCAGGAGACCATGGTGGACACGGGCCTGCTGACCTGGGCCGGCGTCGCCGACCGCATGTCCGTCAAGCCCGCGCGGATCGGGCAGGCCGCCGGTCACGGGCGCCCCGTCTCGGCAGGTGAGCCCGCCAACCTCACCCTCCTCGACACGGAATACCGTGGCCTGGTGGACCCCGCGGGCTTCGCCTCGCGCAGCCGCAACACCCCGTACGAGGGACGCGAGCTGCCGGGCCGTGTCACCCACACGTGGCTGCGGGGCAAGGCGACGCTCGTGGACGGGAAGCTGACGTGACACCTCTGATCCTGCTGGCCGACGAGAAGAAGTCGGCCGCGGTCACCGACTGGTCCGCCCGCATCGGCTGGCTCGTCGGCCTCGCCCTGTTCGTCGCGCTCGTCTACTGGCTGATGCGCGAGGGCTGGAAGTGGCGCGGCACCCTCCAGGGCGACCTCCCGGAGCTGCCCAGCGCGCCGGACGACCCCGGTGCCGTGAGACTGACGATGAGCGGCCGCTACCACGGCTCCACCACCGCCGGGCAGTGGCTGGACCGCATCGTCGCCCGCGGCCTCGGCTCCCGCAGCCGGGTCGAGCTCACCCTGACCGACGCGGGACTGGATGTCGTGCGCCCCGGCGCGACCGACTTCTTCATCCCGGCCGACGCGCTCCGCGAGGCCCTGCTCGGCAAGGGCATCGCGGGCAAGGTCCTCACCGAGGGCGGACTCCTCGTGGTGACCTGGCAGCACGGCGACAAGCTGATCGACTCCGGTTTCCGCTCCGACCAGGCGGCCGAGCACACCGAGTGGGTCGACGCCATCAACTCCATGATCAAGACAACCAGCACGGAAGGCGCCGAACGATGACGACCTCCACCAGGGGAGCCGCCAAGGTTCCCGCCGTACTCGTCCTGGAGGACGGCCGGATCTTCCGCGGCCGCGCCTACGGGGCCGTGGGGGAGACCTTCGGCGAGGCCGTGTTCTCCACCGGCATGACCGGCTACCAGGAGACCCTGACCGACCCGTCGTACGACCGCCAGATCGTGGTCGCCACCGCCCCGCAGATCGGCAACACGGGGTGGAACGACGAGGACGACGAGTCCAGCCGCATCTGGGTCTCCGGCTACGTCGTGCGCGACCCCGCGCGCGTGCCCTCCAACTGGCGCGCCAAGCGTTCGCTGGACGAGGAACTGGTCGCGCAGGGCGTGGTCGGCATCTCCGGGATCGACACCCGCGCCCTCACCCGCCATCTGCGCGAGCGAGGCTCGATGCGCGCCGGCGTCTTCTCCGGCGAGGCGATCGCCACCGACGCCGAGCTCCTCGCGCGCGTGCAGGCCCAGCCGCACATGAAGGGCGCCTCGCTGTACGAGGAGGTCGCCACCAAGGAGGCGTACGTCGTCCCGGCCGTCGGGGAGAAGCGGTTCACCGTCGCCGCCGTCGACCTCGGCATCAAGGGCATGACCCCGCAGCGGATGGCCGAGCGCGGCATCGAGGTGCACGTGCTGCCCGCGACCGCCACCGAGGACGACGTGTACGCCGTCTCCCCGGACGGCGTGTTCTTCTCCAACGGCCCCGGCGACCCGGCCACGGCCGAAGGACCGGTGGCCCTGATGTCCGCCGTCCTGGAGCGGAAGACCCCGCTGTTCGGCATCTGCTTCGGCAACCAGATCCTCGGCCGCGCGCTCGGCTTCGGCACCTACAAGCTGAAGTACGGCCACCGGGGCATCAACCAGCCGGTCCAGGACCGTACGACCGGCAAGGTCGAGGTCACCGCCCACAACCACGGCTTCGCCGTCGACGCGCCGCTCGACAAGGTCAGCGACACGAAGTTCGGCCGCGCCGAGGTCTCGCACGTCTGCCTGAACGACGACGTCGTGGAGGGGCTGCAGCTGCTCGACCAGCCGGCCTTCTCCGTCCAGTACCACCCCGAAGCGGCAGCGGGCCCGCACGACGCCGCCTACCTGTTCGACCGCTTCGTTTCCCTGATGGAGGGCCAGCGTGCCTAAGCGCACCGATATCCAGTCCGTCCTGGTCATCGGCTCCGGCCCGATCGTCATCGGCCAGGCCGCCGAGTTCGACTACTCCGGCACCCAGGCCTGCCGCGTGCTGCGCGCCGAGGGCCTCAGGGTCATCCTGGTCAACTCCAACCCGGCGACGATCATGACCGACCCGGAGATCGCCGACGCGACCTACGTCGAGCCGATCACCCCGGAGTTCGTCGAGAAGATCATCGCCAAGGAGCGCCCCGACGCGCTGCTGCCCACCCTGGGCGGCCAGACGGCGCTCAACACCGCGATCTCGCTGGACGAGAACGGCGTCCTGGCCAAGTACGGCGTCGAGCTGATCGGCGCCAACGTCGAGGCCATCAACAAGGGCGAGGACCGCGACCTCTTCAAGGAGGTCGTGGAGGCGGTCCGGCAGAAGATCGGGCACGGCGAGTCCGCGCGGTCGGTCATCTGCCACACCATGGACGAGGTCCTCGCGGGCGTCGAGGAGCTCGGCGGCGGCTACCCGGTCGTCGTCCGCCCCTCCTTCACCATGGGTGGCGCCGGCTCCGGCTTCGCCCACGACGAGGAGGAGCTGCGCCGGATCGCCGGGCAGGGCCTCACGCTCTCCCCGACCACCGAGGTGCTCCTGGAGGAGTCCATCCTCGGCTGGAAGGAGTACGAGCTGGAGCTGATGCGCGACAAGCACGACAACGTCGTGGTCGTCTGCTCCATCGAGAACTTCGACCCCATGGGCGTGCACACCGGCGACTCGATCACCGTCGCGCCCGCGATGACGCTGACCGACCGCGAGTACCAGATCCTGCGCGACATCGGCATCGCCGTCATCCGCGAGGTCGGCGTCGACACCGGCGGCTGCAACATCCAGTTCGCGGTGAACCCCGAGGACGGTCGCGTGATCGTCATCGAGATGAACCCGCGCGTGTCGCGGTCCTCGGCGCTCGCCTCCAAGGCGACCGGCTTCCCGATCGCGAAGATCGCAGCGAAGCTGGCCGTCGGCTACACCCTGGACGAGATTCCCAACGACATCACGCAGGAGACCCCGGCCTCCTTCGAGCCCACGCTCGACTACGTGGTCGTCAAGGCCCCGCGCTTCGCGTTCGAGAAGTTCCCGCAGGCCGACTCCACGCTGACCACCACCATGAAGTCGGTCGGCGAGGCGATGGCCATCGGCCGCAACTTCCCCGAGGCCTTCCAGAAGGCGCTGCGCTCGCTGGAGAAGAAAAACAGCCAGTTCACCTTCGTCGGCGATCCCGGCGACAAGCAGGCGCTGCTGCACGAGGCGGTACGGCCCACCGACGGCCGGATCAACACCGTCATGCAGGCCATCCGGGCGGGCGCCACGCCCGAGGAGGTCTTCGAGTTCACGAAGATCGACCCGTGGTTCGTCGACCAGCTCTTCCTGATCAAGGAGATCGCCGACGAGCTGGCCGGGGCGCCGGAGCTGAGCGCCGAGCTGATCGCCGACGCCAAGCGGCACGGCTTCTCCGACCAGCAGATCGCCGAGATCCGCGGCCTGCGCGAGGACGTCGTCCGCGAGGTCCGGCACGCGCTCGGCGTGCGCCCGGTCTACAAGACGGTCGACACCTGCGCCGCCGAGTTCGCCGCGAAGACGCCGTACTTCTACTCCTCCTACGACGAGGAGACCGAGGTCGCGCCGCGCGAGAAGCCGGCCGTCATCATCCTGGGCTCCGGCCCCAACCGCATCGGCCAGGGCATCGAGTTCGACTACTCGTGCGTGCACGCGTCCTTCGCGCTGAGCGAGGCCGGCTACGAGACGGTCATGGTCAACTGCAACCCGGAGACCGTCTCCACCGACTACGACACCTCCGACCGGCTCTACTTCGAGCCGCTCACGCTGGAGGACGTGCTGGAGATCGTGCACGCCGAGCAGCAGGCCGGTCCGGTCGCGGGCGTGGTCGTGCAGCTGGGCGGCCAGACCCCGCTGGGCCTGTCCCAGGCGCTCAAGGACAACGGCGTGCCGATCGTCGGTACGTCCCCCGAGGCGATCCACGCCGCCGAGGACCGCGGCGCCTTCGGCCGAGTCCTCGCGGAGGCGGGCCTGCCGGCCCCCAAGCACGGCACGGCGACCACCTTCACCGAGGCCAAGGCCATCGCCGACGAGATCGGCTACCCGGTGCTCGTCCGCCCGTCGTACGTGCTCGGCGGGCGCGGCATGGAGATCGTCTACGACGAGACCCGGCTGGCGGCGTACATCGCCGAGTCGACCGAGATCAGCCCCACCCGGCCGGTCCTCGTCGACCGGTTCCTGGACGACGCCATCGAGATCGACGTCGACGCGCTCTACGACGGCGAGGAGCTGTACCTCGGCGGCGTCATGGAGCACATCGAGGAGGCCGGCATCCACTCCGGCGACTCGGCCTGCGCCCTGCCCCCGATCACGCTCGGCGGCTTCGACATCAAGCGGCTGCGCGCCTCGACCGAGGCCATCGCGAAGGGTGTCGGCGTCCGCGGTCTGATCAACATCCAGTTCGCGATGGCCGGGGACATCCTCTACGTCCTCGAAGCCAACCCGCGCGCGTCCCGCACGGTTCCCTTCACCTCGAAGGCGACCGCGGTGCCGCTGGCCAAGGCCGCCGCCCGGATCTCGCTGGGCGCGACCGTCGCCGAACTGCGCGCCGAGGGGCTGCTGCCGGCCCGCGGTGACGGCGGCGAGCTGCCGTTCGACGCGCCGATCTCCGTGAAGGAGGCGGTCATGCCGTGGTCGCGGTTCCGCGACATCCACGGGCGGGGCGTCGACACCGTCCTGGGCCCGGAGATGCGCTCCACGGGCGAGGTCATGGGCATCGACTCGGTCTTCGGCACGGCGTACGCCAAGTCGCAGGCCGGGGCGTACGGGCCGCTGCCGACCAAGGGGCGCGCGTTCATCTCCGTCGCCAACCGCGACAAGCGCTCCATGATCTTCCCGGCGCGCGAGCTGGTCGCCCACGGCTTCGAGCTGCTGGCCACCTCCGGCACGGCCGAGGTGCTCAAGCGCAACGGCATCAACGCGACGGTCGTGCGCAAGCAGTCGGAGGGCATCGGTCCCCAGGGCGAGAAGACGATCGTCCAGCTGATCCACGACGGCGAGGTCGACCTCATCGTCAACACGCCGTACGGCACCGGGGGTCGCCTGGACGGGTACGAGATCAGGACGGCCGCGGTGGCCCGGTCGGTGCCGTGCCTGACGACCGTGCAGGCGCTGGCGGCGGCTGTGCAGGGGATCGACGCGCTGAACCACGGGGACGTGGGGGTGCGGTCGCTCCAGGAGCATGCGGAGAGGTTGACGGCCGCGAGGGACTGAGAGGTCGTAGTGAGGCTGCGGGCCGGTTGTGGCTGGTCGCGCAGTTCCCCGCGCCCCTTCAGGGCGCTCCGCTGAGGGGGGACTCCGGAGACGGCGTCCCCCCTCCGTATGAGGACCACTGATGTACAAGATCTTCTTCCAGCTCGTCTTCCGGCGGATGGATCCCGAAGCCGCCCACCACCTCGCCTTCCGGTGGATCCGGCTCGCCGCCCGGATCCCGGTGCTGCGCACGTTCATTGCCGCCGCCTTGGCTCCCCGCTACAAGGAGCTGCGCACCGAGGCCTTCGGGCTGCGGATGCACGGGCCTTTCGGGCTGGCCGCCGGGTTCGACAAGAACGCCGTGGCGATCGACGGGATGTCGATGCTCGGGTTCGACCACGTCGAGATCGGGACCGTGACCGGGGAGGCGCAGCCGGGGAATCCCCCGAAGCGGATGTTCCGGCTCGTCGCCGACCGGGCGCTGATCAACCGGATGGGGTTCAACAACGACGGCTCGTTGACCGTGGCCGCGCGGCTGGCGACCCGTGAGGCCGTGTTCAGGACCGTCGTGGGCGTCAACATCGGCAAGACCAAGGCCGTACCGGAGGCCGAGGCCGTCGGTGACTACGTGAAGTCGGCCGAGCGGCTCGCGCCGTACGCGGACTACCTGGTCGTGAACGTGTCCTCGCCGAACACGCCGGGACTGCGCAACCTCCAGGCCGTCGATCACCTCCGTCCGCTGCTGACGGCCGTGCGCGAGGCCGCCGACCGCGTGGCGGCGAACCGCCGGGTGCCGCTGCTGGTGAAGATCGCGCCGGACCTCGCCGACGAGGACGTCGACGCCGTCGCCGACCTGGCCGTCGAGCTGGGCCTGGACGGGATCATCGCCACCAACACGACCATCGCGCGCGAGGGGCTCGGGCTGCGCTCCGATCCCGCCCTGGTGAAGGAGACCGGAGGGCTCTCCGGGGCGCCGCTCAAGGCGCGCTCCCTGGAGGTGCTGCGGCGGCTGTACGCGCGCGTGGGCGACCGGATCACCCTGGTCGGCGTCGGCGGCGTCGAGAACGCCGAGGACGCCTGGCAGCGCATCCTCGCCGGTGCCACGCTGGTCCAGGGCTACAGCGCCTTCATCTACCAGGGGCCCTTCTGGGGCCGCGCCATCCACAAGGGCCTCGCGGCACGCCTGCGCACCAGCCCGTACGCCACCCTCGCCGACGCGGTCGGCGCCGACGTGAGGAAGACGGTATGAGCCCGCTGGAGCCCTTCGGCGCGCGACTGCGCCGCGCCATGGACGAGCGCGGTCCGTTGTGCGTCGGCATCGACCCGCACGCCTCCCTGCTCTCCGAGTGGGGTCTGAACGACGACGTGGCGGGCCTGGAGCGGTTCAGCCGTACGGTCGTCGAGGCGGTGGCCGACCGGGTCGCCGTGATGAAGCCGCAGAGCGCGTTCTTCGAGCGGTTCGGCTCGCGCGGCATCGCCGTGCTGGAGCGGGTGGTGGAGGAGGCGCGGGCGGCCGGGACGCTGGTCGTGATGGACGCCAAGCGCGGCGACATCGGATCGACCATGGCCGGGTACGCGGAGGCCTTCCTGAGCAAGGACGCGCCGCTGTTCTCGGACGCCCTGACCGTCTCCCCGTACCTCGGCTACGGCTCGCTCAGCCCGGCCGTCGCGCTGGCCCGGGAGAGCGGGGCCGGCCTGTTCGTGCTGGCGCTCACCTCCAACCCGGAGGGCCCCGAGGTGCAGCACGCGGTGCGCGCCGACGGGCGTACGGTCGGCGCGACCGTGCTGGCCCACCTCGCCGCCGAGAACGCGGGGGAGGAGCCGCTGGGCTCCTTCGGCGCCGTCGTCGGCGCCACGGTCGGCGACCTGTCGGCGTACGACCTCGGCATCAACGGTCCGCTCCTCGCGCCGGGCGTCGGCGCGCAGGGGGCGACGGCGGCCGACCTGCCCATGGTCTTCGGGGCTGCCGTGCGCAACGTGGTTCCAAACGTGAGCCGAGGTGTTTTGCGTCACGGTCCCGATGTCGGGGCCCTGCGGGCGGCCGCGGAGCGGTTCGCGGGCGAGATCCGGGATGTCGTCGCAGGTCGGTGAGGGCTCCGGCGAGAGTCCGGGAAGTGCTCCGCCGGGCACTACGGCGACTGCCCGATCGTGAATACATCCTCAAATCCGGGGCAGTATGTCTGAAATGTCCGGCCTGACGGAGGCTGACCAGGACTTTTCCGCTGTTCTCGCTGACTCCGGCGGACTTGCCCGCTAGTCTCCGAGCAGAGTCAACGGGCAAGCGTGTTGCTCGTAGCTCCCCAGGTGTGGGGCGACTAGGTTCCTCACCGGTCCGTATCCGACAGTTCGACATCCGAGGTGACGTAGGCGTGGCTCTTCCGCCCCTTACCCCTGAACAGCGCGCAGCCGCGCTCGAAAAGGCCGCCGCGGCTCGCCGGGAGCGGGCCGAGGTCAAGAATCGACTCAAGCACTCCGGCGCCTCTCTTCACGAGGTCATCAAGCAGGGCCAGGAAAACGACGTCATCGGCAAGATGAAGGTCTCCGCCCTGCTCGAGTCCCTGCCGGGCGTGGGCAAGGTCCGCGCCAAGCAGATCATGGAGCGACTCGGGATCTCCGAGAGCCGCCGCGTGCGTGGTCTCGGTTCCAACCAGATCGCCTCCCTGGAGCGCGAGTTCGGCAGCACCGGCTCCTGATCACGGGGCCGTCCGGGAGGGCCGTCCCGGACGGCCTGCGATTGCTGGAATAATCGCTGCATGGCTGCAACATTCCGGGGGACGACCCCCGAGCCCCCGGACGATCGTCCGCGGCTGACCGTGCTCTCCGGCCCCTCCGGGGTCGGCAAGAGCACGGTCGTCGCCCATATGCGCAAGGAACACCCCGAGGTCTGGCTCTCGGTGTCGGCGACCACGCGCAAGCCCCGCCCCGGCGAGAGGCACGGCGTCCACTACTTCTTCGTCTCCGACGAGGAGATGGACAAACTGATCGCCAACGGCGAACTCCTGGAGTGGGCCGAATTCGCCGGCAACCGCTACGGCACCCCGCGCGCCGCGGTGCTCGAGCACCTGGAGGCCGGCGTGCCGGTCCTCCTGGAGATCGACCTCCAGGGCGCCCGGCAGGTCCGCGAGACCATGCCGGAGGGCCGGCTGGTGTTCCTGGCCCCTCCGTCCTGGGAGGAGCTGGTGCGCAGGCTCACCGGGCGCGGCACCGAGGCGCCCGAGGTGATCGAGCGGCGGCTGGACGCTGCCAAGGTCGAGCTCGCGGCCGAGCCGGAGTTCGACGAGACCCTGGTCAACACCTCCGTCAAGGACGTGGCGCGCGAGCTGCTAGCCTTGATGGACGTTGTGTGATCGTTGCTGATCATTCAGACTGAATCTTTCCCATCCATCGGAAGGCAGAGCGTGTCCTCTTCCATCACCGCGCCCGAGGGCATCATCAACCCTCCGATCGACGAGCTCCTCGAGGCCACCGACTCGAAGTACAGCCTCGTGATCTACGCGGCCAAGCGCGCCCGTCAGATCAACGCGTACTACTCGCAGCTCGGCGAGGGCCTCCTCGAGTACGTCGGTCCGCTCGTCGACACCCACGTCCACGAGAAGCCGCTCTCCATCGCCCTGCGCGAGATCAACGCGGGTCTGCTGACGTCCGAGGCCATCGAGGGTCCGGCGCAGTAGTACTTTCGTATTGCGGTTGACTTATCCACAGGCCCGGCAGCCGACTGCCGGGCCTGTGGTGTGTGATGGCGTCATGGATTCGACGAGTGGAGGCCCGGTGGGCAAGCCGAAGGTCGTGCTGGGGGTCAGCGGCGGCATCGCCGCGTACAAGGCCTGTGAGCTGCTGCGGAGGTTCACGGAGTCGGGTCACGACGTCCGGGTCGTGCCCACCGCCTCCGCGCTGCACTTCGTCGGCGCCGCGACCTGGTCCGCCCTCTCCGGCAACCCGGTCTCCACCGAGGTCTGGGACCACGTCGAGGAGGTCCCGCACGTCCGCATCGGCCAGCACGCCGACCTGGTCGTCGTCGCCCCGGCCACCGCCGACATGCTCGCCAAGGCGGCCCACGGCCTCGCCGACGACCTGCTCACCAACACCCTCCTCACCGCCCGCTGCCCGGTCGTCTTCGCCCCCGCGATGCACACGGAGATGTGGGAGCACCCGGCCACCCAGGAGAACGTGGCCACGCTGCGCCGCCGCGGCGCCGTCGTGATCGACCCGGCGGTCGGCCGCCTCACCGGCGTCGACACCGGCAAGGGCCGCTTCCCCGACCCGGCGGAGATCTTCGAGGCCTGCCGCCGCGTCCTGGCGAGAGGAGCGGCGGAGCCCGACCTGGCCGGCCGCCACGTCGTCGTCTCCGCCGGCGGCACCCGGGAGCCCCTCGACCCCGTCCGCTTCCTGGGCAACCGCTCCTCGGGCAAGCAGGGCTACGCCCTCGCCCGCACGGCCGCGGCACGGGGCGCCCGCGTGACGCTGGTCGCCGCCAACACCGCGGGACTGCCCGACCCGGCCGGCGTGGACGTCGTCCCGGTCGGTACGGCCGTACAGCTGCGGGAGGCGGTGCTGAAGGCGGCCGCCGACGCCGACGCCGTGGTGATGGCCGCCGCCGTCGCCGACTTCCGCCCCGCGGTCTACGCGGCCGGGAAGATCAAGAAGAAGGACGGCCAGGATCCCGAGCCGGTCGTCCTGGTGCGGAATCCGGACATCCTCGCGGAGATCTCGGCCGACCGGGCGCGGTCCGGACAGGTGATCGTCGGCTTCGCCGCCGAGACCGACGACGTCCTCGCCAACGGCCGGACCAAACTGGCCCGCAAGGGCTGCGACCTGCTCGTGGTGAACGAGGTGGGGGAGCGCAAGACCTTCGGCTCCGAGGAGAACGAGGCCGTGGTGCTCGGCGCCGACGGCAGCGAGACACCGGTGCCGCACGGGCCGAAGGAGGCTCTCGCCGACGTCGTCTGGGACCTGGTGGCGGCCCGTTTGGGTTAGCTTATTTCAGCCGTATGTCAACTTTGCGGGACACGACATTGCGGTGCGGGGGCTCTGGTCAAGGCCGCCGACCATTGGGCAGAATGCCCGTGCCGCAGGTCACAGCACTTCCGAGTGTCGAGACAGGTAGGCCGGCGGCCGAGTGCGACCGATAAACTGTTCTCGGACGACGCCCGGGTGCAGCCCCCGTGTCGTCCGCCAATGATCAGACAGCAGCCGCTGCAACCCCAGGGAGCGTTGTGTCCCGTCGCCTGTTCACCTCGGAGTCCGTGACCGAGGGTCACCCCGACAAGATCGCTGACCAGATCAGCGACACCATTCTCGACGCGCTGCTGCGCGAAGACCCGTCCTCTCGGGTCGCCGTCGAGACGCTGATCACCACCGGCCTGGTGCACGTGGCCGGCGAGGTCACGACCAAGACGTACGCGGACATCGCGACGCTGGTCCGCAACAAGATCCTGGAGATCGGCTACGACTCCTCGAAGAAGGGCTTCGACGGCGCCTCCTGCGGCGTCTCGGTCTCGATCGGCGCGCAGTCCCCGGACATCGCCCAGGGCGTGGACTCGGCGTACGAGAACCGGGTCGAGGGCGACGAGGACGAGCTCGACAAGCAGGGCGCCGGCGACCAGGGCCTGATGTTCGGCTACGCGACGGACGAGACGCCGACGCTGATGCCGCTCCCGATCTTCCTGGCGCACCGCCTCTCCAAGCGCCTCTCCGAGGTCCGCAAGAACGGCACCATCCCCTACCTGCGCCCCGACGGCAAGACGCAGGTCACCATCGAGTACGACGGCGACAAGGCCGTCCGCCTCGACACGGTCGTGGTCTCCAGCCAGCACGCCTCCGACATCGACCTGGAGTCGCTGCTCGCCCCCGACATCCGCGAGTTCGTCGTGGAGCCGGAGCTGAAGGCGCTGCTGGACGACGGCATCAAGCTCGACACCGAGAACTACCGTCTGCTGGTCAACCCCACCGGCCGCTTCGAGATCGGCGGGCCGATGGGCGACGCCGGCCTGACCGGCCGCAAGATCATCATCGACACCTACGGCGGCATGGCCCGCCACGGCGGCGGTGCCTTCTCCGGCAAGGACCCGTCCAAGGTCGACCGCTCGGCCGCCTACGCCATGCGCTGGGTCGCCAAGAACGTCGTCGCGGCCGGCCTGGCCGCCCGCTGCGAGGTCCAGGTGGCGTACGCGATCGGCAAGGCCGAGCCCGTCGGTCTCTTCGTCGAGACCTTCGGCACGGCCAAGGTCGACCACGAGAAGATCGAGAAGGCCATCGACGAGGTCTTCGACCTGCGTCCGGCCGCCATCATCCGCGACCTCGACCTGCTCCGCCCGATCTACGCCCAGACCGCCGCGTACGGCCACTTCGGCCGTGAGCTCCCCGACTTCACCTGGGAGCGCACGGACCGCGTGGACGCCCTGCGTGCGGCCGTGGGTCTGTAACCCCCGGAGCATCCGCTGCCGAGGCCCGGTCTCCCTTCGGGGAAGCCGGGCCTCGGCGCGTCCGGGGAGACCGGGGAACCCGTCGCGTCCGGGGCCGCGGAAATCGGCTGGTCGCCGGGAACGGGTGATCAGCAGGGTGGAGCCCTCCCGGTGCGATGGCCGCGGTGCTTTTGTCGAGTGTGCCCAGGGGCGCGCGGTGATGATGATGTGTTCCGGCCGTTGCCGGGCTGATCTCAGGAGAGCTGCGCCGCCCGGGCCGAACGGCTGGCCGGACGGCCCCGGTTGTCAGTGGTGTTTGGTAAGAATGCAAGGGTGAGCAGCGAGAACGAGCAGGGGGGCGGGGGCGCCGGAGGGGCGCCGCCGGAGCAGCTCGCGCTCATTCGGGAGAGCGTGCGGGGGGCCAAGGCGCCCCGGGCCAAGCCGCGGACCTGGCGGGGTGCCGCGGTGGCCGAGCGGTTGCCGGTCGCGCGGGTGCTCGTGGACAAGGGTGTGCTCCATCTCGACCGCTACTTCGACTACGCCGTCCCCGCCGAGCTGGACGCCGAGGCGCAGCCGGGGGTGCGGGTGCGAGTGCGGTTCGGGGCCGGGCGGCACCGGGTGCGGGACGGGCGCCGCGAGGGCGGAGGGCTCATCGACGGATTCCTGGTCGAGCGGCTCGCCGAGTCCGACTACTCGGGGCCGCTGGCCGCGCTGGCTCAGGTGGTGTCGCCCGAGCCGGTACTGAGCGAGGAACTGCTGCGGCTCGCACGCGCGGTCGCCGACCGGTATGCGGGGAGCCTCGCGGATGTGCTGCAGCTGGCCGTGCCGCCGCGCAGCGCGCGGGCCGAGAAGCGGCCCTCGCCGGAGCCGCTGCCGCCCCCGCCCGTACCGGGTGCAGGAAGCTGGTCGCGGTACGAGCACGGGGCCGCCTTCGTCGAGTCGCTGGCCTCCGGTGGCGCACCGCGCGCCGTGTGGAACGCCCTGCCGGGTCCCGGCTGGAGCGAGGAGATCGCCCGGGCCGTCGCCGCCACGCTCGCTTCGGGACGCGGCGCGCTGGTCGTCGTACCGGACGGACGGGCCGCCGCGCGGGTCGATGCCGCGCTGAGCGAGGTGCTGGGCGAGGGGCGGCACGCACTGCTCACGGCCGACGCCGGGCCCGAGAAGCGGTACGCGCAGTGGCTCGCCGCCAGTCGCGGGTCGGTACGGGCCGTCGTGGGGACGCGGGCGGCCATGTTCGCGCCCGTACGGGATCTCGGGCTCGTCGCGATCTGGGACGACGGGGACGACAGCCACAGCGAGCAGCACGCGCCGCAGCCGCATGCGCGGGATGTGCTGCTGTTGCGGGCGGCGCTGGACAAGTGCGCTTTTCTGCTCGGGAGTTGGAGCTGCACGGTGGAGGCCGCGCAGCTGGTGGAGAACGGCTGGGCGCGGCCCCTGGTGGCGGGCAGGGAACAGGTGCGGCAGGCCGCGCCGCTGGTGCGGACGGTCGGGGACGGAGACCTCGCGCGGGACGAGGCCGCGCGCGCCGCCCGGTTGCCCACGCTCGCCTGGCAGGCCGTCCGGGACGGGTTGCGGCACGGTCCGGTGCTGGTGCAGGTGCCACGGCGGGGGTATGTGCCGCGGATGGCCTGCGCCCAGTGCCGGGCGCCGGCCCGCTGCCGGCACTGTGCCGGTCCGCTGGAGGCGCGGGACGCCGGAGCGCTGCAGTGCGGGTGGTGCGGACGGGCGGAGAACGACTGGCACTGCCCCGAGTGCGGCGGCTTCCGGCTGCGCGCCCAGGTGGTCGGCGCGCGGCGGACCGCCGAGGAGCTGGGGCGGGCCTTCCCCGCCGTCCCCGTACGGACCTCGGGACGCGAGCAGGTGCTGGACACCGTGCCCGGGACACCGGCGCTGGTCGTGAGCACACCGGGCGCCGAGCCGGTCGCCGAGGGCGGCTACGCGGCCGCCCTGCTGCTGGACGGCTGGGCGATGCTCGGGCGGCCCGACCTGCGGGCCGGTGAGGACGCGCTGCGCCGGTGGATCGCGGCCGGGGCGCTGGTGCGGCCGCAGGCGGACGGGGGGACCGTGGTCGTCGTCGCGGAGCCGACGCTGCGGCCGGTGCAGGCGCTGGTGCGGTGGGACCCCGTCGGGCACGCGGTGCGGGAGCTCGCCGAGCGGGCGGAGCTGGGGTTTCCGCCGGTGTCGCGGATGGCGGCGGTGTCGGGGACCGCGGAGGCGCTCGCCGGGTTCCTCGGTACGGCCGAACTGCCGCCGGACGCCGAGGTGTTGGGGCCGGTTCCGGTACCCGTGGTGCGGGCCGGGGCGCCTCGGCGGGCGGGTGCGCCGCCGCCGGGGGAGCACTGGGAGCGGGCGCTGGTACGGGTGCCGCCGGGGAGCGGTGCGGCGCTCGCCGCCGCCCTGAAGTCGGCGCAGGCCGCCCGGATGGCGCGGGGGAGCGGGACCGGGGGCGGGGATGCGGTGCGGGTGCGGATCGATCCGCCGGACATCGGGTGAGCCGGCAGACGGCTGCCCTCCCGGATGCTTGCCGGGAGGGCAGGAGCAGGCGGGCCGCCGGCCCTTGCCGACGGCGGCCGTTGCGTGTGTCAGCCGTTGCGCGGGCCGGGGAAGGCCGTCGGCCTGGCCTCGTCGCGAAGGGCGGGGCTGCCCGCGGTCGGCTGGGTCGGCATCGAGCGGGCGGCCGGGACCGTGGGCACCGTGGGCAGGCCGCCGGCCACGTTGAGGGTGCGGGTGCCGGACGGATCCGTGGACCGGTCGGGATCGGCCGCCGCCGTCTGGGCCGCGGCGCGGCGGGCGCCGTAACGGCGGTGCACCGCCTGCTTGGTGACGCCGAGCGCGGAGCCCACCGCGTCCCACGAGAAGCCGAGCGAGCGGTCGAAGTCCACGGCGGCCGTGACCAGGGTTTCGACACTGTCCCGGAGTTCCTGGGCGAGCCGGACCGTCGGGGCGGGGGCGCGTCCGTAGACGACGAAGCCCGTGGACGGACCGGATCGGCGCGGGCGGTAGACGTTGCCCAACTGGGCGGTGAGCGTGCGTAGTGCGTCCACCTGGCGGCGGACCCGCTCGATGTCCCGCACCAGCAAGTGCAGGCTGGCCCGGGCCTGGGCGTCGTGGGTTGCGTGGTCGGCCATGAACAAGCCTCTCGAACCGGCGTTGAAAGGAATGGGCCGCGTATGCGGCCCGTAGTGGTCAACTCTCTCTTGACCAACGCGTGGGCGCTCCGCTGGTCACGGTGTGGGGGCGTATGGGCATATGCGTACGCCGGGTTTGCACCACCGGGTGTTCTCCCACCCGCGCACCACCCGTCCCGGTCGGCGGAGAGGCCGAGCGGCCTGTGGGCTGGGGGCGGTGGTTGATCGGTGCGGCATAGACTTGCTTGTTGCCCGTGTTGATGCCGTTCGAGAGGGTCGCAGTCGCCCATGAAGCTTGTCTTCGCCGGTACCCCCGAAGTCGCCGTTCCCGCTCTGGACGCTCTCATCTCCTCCGGACGGCACGAGGTGGCCGCCGTGGTCACGCGGCCCGATGCGCCGGCCGGGCGGGGACGCAGGCTGGTCGCTTCGCCTGTGGCCGAGCGGGCGATGGAGGCGGGGATCGAGGTGCTGCGGCCGGTCAAGCCGCGCGAGCCGGAGTTTCTGGAGCGGCTGAGGGAGATCGGGCCGGACTGCTGCCCGGTGGTGGCCTACGGCGCGCTGCTGCCCCGCGTCGCGCTCGACGTGCCCGTCCACGGGTGGGTCAACCTGCACTTCTCGCTGCTCCCCGCCTGGCGCGGGGCGGCTCCCGTGCAACACTCCATCATGGCGGGCGACGAGATCACGGGCGCCTCCACCTTCCTCATCGAGGAGGGGCTGGACTCCGGGCCCGTCTACGGGACGGTCACCGAGGAGATCCGGCCCACCGACACCAGCGGTGACCTGCTGACCCGGCTCGCCTTCGCCGGGGCCGGGCTGCTCGCCGCGACCATGGACGGTATCGAGGACGGCACGCTCAAGGCCGTACCGCAGCCGGGAGAGGGCATCACCCTCGCGCCCAAGATCACCGTCGAGGACGCGAAGGTGGAGTGGTCGGCGCCGGCGCTGCGGGTCGACCGGGTGGTGCGGGGCTGCACCCCGGCCCCCGGTGCCTGGACCGTCTTCCGGGGTGAGCGGCTCAAGCTCATCCAGGTCACGCCGGTGCCCGAGCGCACCGACCTCGGCCCCGCCGAGATCGCCGTCGGGAAGAACAGCGTGCACGTGGGGACGGGGTCGTACGCCGTGGAACTGCTGTGGGTACAGGCCCAGGGCAAGAAGCCGATGCGGGCCGCCGACTGGGCGCGTGGCGTGCGCATCGGCGCGGGGGAGACCCTCGGCGACTGAGCCCCCTTTCCCACCGGCGGCCTTCCGGCGTACGCGGCGTACGCTGGGAGTCGCCTCATTCCCATACCCGGAGCACCTTTTTCGTGAGCGAGCAGTCCCGGCGGCCGCGCAGGCCCGCCAAGCCCTACCGCCGTCCCCAGAAGGACCCCGTCCGCATCCTCGCCTTCGAGGCGCTGCGCGCCGTGGACGAGCGGGACGCGTACGCCAACCTCGTGCTGCCGCCGCTGCTGCGCAAGGCCCGCGAGAAGGAGGGGCCCGAAAAGTTCGACGGGCGGGACGCCGCGCTCGCGACCGAGCTGGTGTACGGGACGCTGCGCCGCCAGGGGACGTACGACGCGATCATCGCCGAGTGCGTCGACCGGCCGCTGCGTGAGGTGGACCCGCCGGTCCTCGACGTGCTCAGCCTCGGTGTGCACCAGTTGCTCGGGACGCGGATCCCCAGCCACGCCGCCGTCTCCGCCTCCGTCGAGCTGGCCCGGGTGGTGCTGGGGGACGGACGGGCCAAGTTCGTCAACGCCGTGCTCCGCAAGGTCGCGCAGGACGATCTGGACGGCTGGATCGCGAAGGTCGCGCCGCCCTACGACCAGGACCCCGAGGATCATCTGGCCGTGGTGCACTCGCACCCGCGGTGGGTCGTCTCCGCCCTCTGGGACTCGCTGGGGGGCGGCCGCGCGGGGATCGAGGAACTGCTGGCCGCCGACAACGAACGGCCCGAGGTGACCCTGGTCGCCCGGCCCGGGCGGGCCACCACCGAGGAACTCCTCGGTGAGGAGGCCGCCACGCCGGGGCGCTGGTCGCCGTACGCCGTGCGGCTCACCGAGGGCGGCGAGCCCGGCGCCATCGCCGCCGTGCAGGAGGGCCGGGCCGGTGTGCAGGACGAGGGCAGCCAGCTGGTCGCTCTCGCGCTCGCCGGCGTGCCGGTCGAGGGCCCGGACGCGAAGTGGCTCGACGGCTGCGCCGGACCCGGCGGCAAGGCCGCGCTGCTCGCCGCGCTCGCCGCCGAGCGGGGGGCCGTGCTGCTCGCCTCCGAGAAGCAGCCGCACCGGGCCGGGCTGGTCGAGAAGGCGCTGCACGGCAACCCGGGGCCGTACCAGGTCATCGCGGCCGACGGCACCCGGCCGCCGTGGCGCGCCGGCACCTTCGACCGGGTCCTGATGGACGTCCCCTGCACCGGCCTCGGCGCGCTGCGGCGCCGCCCGGAGGCACGGTGGCGGCGCCGCCCCGAGGACCTCGACAACTTCGGTCCGCTGCAGCGTGCGCTGCTGCGGACCGCGATCGACTCGGTGCGGGTGGGCGGGGTGGTCGGTTACGCGACCTGTTCCCCGCACCTGGCGGAGACGCGGGCGGTGGTGCAGGACGTGCTCAAGCAGCGGCCGGAGACCGAGCTGGTGGACGCGCGTCCGTTCCTGCCCGGTGTGCCGGAGCTGGGCGAGGGGCCGGATGTGCAGCTGTGGCCGCATGTGCACGGCACGGACGCGATGTACCTGGCGCTGATCCGGAGGACCGGCTGAGGTCGGGGGTGGGAACGCCCACCTGCGGCTGGGCAGCGCCCCGAAAGGGGCGCGGGGAACTGCGCGAGCAACCCCCACCCACCCGCGGCCGACACTCAGCCGTAACCACTCCGAACCCCGCTCGGCCCACCCCGTCAGGGCATGGCACGCTTGGGGCATGGCCGTGCAGATCAACCCCAGCATCCTGTCCGCCGACTTCGCCCGCCTCGCGGACGAGGCGAAGGCGGTCGAAGGCGCCGACTGGCTCCACGTCGACGTCATGGACAACCACTTCGTCCCGAACCTCACGCTCGGTGTGCCGGTCGTAGAGTCCCTGGCCCGTGCAACGGACACCCCGCTGGACTGCCACCTGATGATCGAGGCCCCTGATCGGTGGGCGCCGCAGTACGTCGAAGCGGGGGCCTCCTCCGTCACCTTCCACGTGGAGGCGGCGGCCGCCCCGGTGCGGCTCGCCCGGGAGATCCGGGCGAAGGGTGCCCGCGCGTCCATGGCGCTCAAGCCCGCCACGCCCATCGAGCCGTACGAGGACCTGCTCCCCGAGCTGGACATGCTGCTGATCATGACGGTGGAGCCGGGCTTCGGCGGCCAGGCGTTCCTCGACATCATGCTGCCGAAGATCCGCCGCACCCGGGAGTTGATCAGCAAGCACGGGCTGGAGCTGTGGCTCCAGGTCGACGGTGGAGTTTCCGCGTCGACGATCGAACGGTGTGCGGACGCAGGAGCCGACGTTTTTGTGGCAGGTTCCGCGGTGTACGGGGCAAACGACCCGGCAGAGGCGGTACGTGCACTACGCACCCAGGCGGCGACGGCCACCGCCCAGGCGTCGTGGGCGTGCGACCACTGAGGTACGGGAACGTGAACGGCTCCGATCAGGGCTGATCAAGTGCGCCGGATCTGCAAGGATGAACGGCGTATCCAGAGTGTGAACAGCAGTGAGGAGATGGCCGTGTCGGGTATGTCGGCGGGCCGGTCAGCCATGCGGATGGGACCCGCAGAGCTGGTGCAGGCGGCGGCCATGGCCCGCCGCTTCTACCTCGAAGGCAAGTCCAAGATCCAGATCGCGGAGGAGTTCGGCGTCAGCCGCTTCAAAGTGGCCCGGGTACTGGAGACTGCCCTCGAAAGGGATCTCGTACGCATCGAGATCCGCGTACCGGCCGAACTGGACGCCGAGCGCTCGGACGCGCTCCGTGCCCGGTACGGCCTGCGGCATGCCGTCGTGGTCGAGTCCCCGGCCGAGGCGGAGGAGACCCCCGACCCCGAGAACCTCGGCGAGGTCGCCGCGGACCTGCTCGGCGAACTGGTCAGCGAGGGGGACGTGCTCGGACTTGCCTGGGGCCGGTCCACCATCCACATGGCGGCCGCGCTGGACCGGCTGCCGCCCTGCACGGTGGTGCAGTTGACCGGCGTGTACGACGCAGGGACCTCCGAGCGCGGGTCGGTCGAGGCCGTCCGGCGCGCTGCCCAGGTCTCGGGCGGCGACGCGCACCCCATCTACGCCCCGATGCTGCTGCCGGACGCGGCCACCGCGGCGGCGCTGCGCAACCAGACCGGGATCGCCCGGGCCTTCGAGTACTTCGACAAGGTCACCGTCGCCTGCGTCTCCATCGGTTCCTGGGAGCCGGGTATCTCCACGGTGCACGACATGCTCAGCGACGAGGAGCGCGCACACTACGCCACGCTCGGCGTCGCCGCCGAGATGGCCGCGCACCTCTTCGACGCCGAGGGCCGCCGGGTCGGACGCGACCTGGGGGAACGCTGCATCACGGTCAAAGCCGACCAGTTGCGCCGGATCCCGGAGGTCGTCGCGATCGCGGGCGGGCAGCGCAAGGCGTCCGCGATCGACGCGGTGCTGCGGTCGGGGCTGGTCACCAGCCTCGTCACCGACACCTCGGCCGCCGACTACCTGATGACGGCGGGCACCACTCCCAAGCCCGCCCTGAACCGCGCGGACCCGGACGGTCCCTGACCGGGGCAGGGGGCACGGCAGTGCCGCGGCAGCCGGTGTGACAACGCTGCCGCGGCGGACGAGCAGGCCCGGAGACGGGGCCTTCCGGAGGGGGCCTTCGGGACGGGGTCCTCAGGTCTCGGCGGGCAGCGCCGCGTCGATCAGGACGGCGGCCGCCTCCCGGGCGACCGGACCCACCGACGGGTCGCGGTCCATCCGTGCGGCCACCACACTCCCGTCGTAGAGCAGGCGCAGACGGCGGGCGAGTGCCTCCGGATCCGGGGCGCCGGCGTCCCGGGCGAGGTCGGTGAACAGGGCCCGGACCCAGGCGCGGGAGACGTCGGAAGCCTCCTCGATGGTGCTGCCGTGCTTGGCCTCTGCGCTGGCCGCCATGAACGCGCACCCGCGGTAGTCCTGCTCGGCGAACAGCTCGGTCTGCGCGTCGAAGACGGCCAGCAGCCGGTCCCGCGGGGTGTCGGCGCCGTCGACGGCACGCAGCAGCCGCTCGGTCAGCCTGGCGTGCCGGGAGTCGAGGTAGGCGCGGATGAGCTGGTCCTTGCCGCCGAAGGTGTTGTACAGCGAGGCCTTGGCGACCCCGGCGCGCTCGATGATCCGGTCGATCCCGACCGACTGCACGCCCTCCGCGTAGAACAGCTCGTTCGCCGCCGAGAGCAGGCGCTCCCGGGCGGTGGGTGCCTTGGCATCTGCCGACGTCTTAGTCATGCCACTCACCTTCCCGACACTTCCGGATTCCGATTCTACGGCTGACCAGACCGGTCTACTCAGTCATCGTGCCCGTGTGACGCGCTCGGGCTGCTCCGCCCGGACCGGCACCGTCTGCGCGCCCCCGGACGCCACCTTCACGCCGGGCGCGAGCTGCGGCTTGCCGCGCACCAGCAGGGCGGCCAGGGCCAGCAGCGCCAGACCGATGACCACCGCGCCGTACTCCTCGGAGGTCGGGACCAGCCCGCCTCCGTGCACGACCAGCGTGCCGGCGGCGACCGACGGGACGCCCATGCCGAGGTAGGCGACGACGAAGAGCAGCGACAGCACGCCCGAGCTCTCGTGGGACTTCGCCAGCGGCAGCACGGTGCGGATGCCGCCCTGGAAGCCGCTGCCGAAGCCGAGGCCGGCGACGGCCGTGCCGACGAAGAACAGCGCCGCAGCGCTCTGGTCGACGGCGAGCAGGGTCAGGGCGACCCCGGCGACGAGCGCGCCGATGCCGGTGTACATCACGGTCGTGGACGGCGCCTTGCGCAGCGCGAGGACCGAGACGGCCGCGACGAACGCGAGGATGAAGAGGCCGAGACCGCCCCAGACCGCGGAGGTGGAGCCGACCAGGGTGCGGACCAGGGACGGGCCGAGCGAGCCGTAGAAGCCGGCGAGGGCCCAGACGGCGAAGACGACGGGCGCCGCCGCGAGGACCGCGCCACGGACCGTGCGCGGGAGCCCGATCTCGGGCACCAGGCTGGCCAGGGCGCCCGGCTGCCTGGTGACGGTCTCGTCGATCAGGGCGATGGCGACGGCCTGGGCGGCGAACACGGCCAGCAGCCCGAGGTAGATCGTGTGGGTGGGGGCGGGCAGGTACTGCACGACGAAGCCGCTGACCAGCGAGCCGGTCGCGGTGCCGAGGCCCGGGGCGAAGGCGTTCGCCGTGGTGCCGCGGGAGCGGTTGATGTCCATCATCGCGGCCCCGACGGCGCCGAGCGCGGCGCCGGTGGACAGGCCCTGCACGATGCGGGCGACGAGCAGTTCGCCGACGCCCCCGGCGGTGGAGAAGAGCAGCATGGCGACGGCCTGGGCGGCGATCGCGGTGATCAGGACCGGGCGGCGGCCGACGTGGTCGGACAGCTTGCCGAGGACGAGCAGGCCGGAGAGGACGGCGATCGCGTAGACGCCGAAGACGACCGTGGTGGTGATCGGGCTGAATCCCCACTCGGCCTGGTAGGTCGCGTAGAGCGGGGTGGGCGCGCTGGAGGCGGCCAGGAAGGAGACGACGACGGAGGCGAGCACGTAGAACGCCGCGCGCGGCGGTATCGGCCTGCGTGCTGCCGTGGGGCGCTCGGTGCGCTCGTGCGATGCGAGGTGGTTCATCGGAGATCCTTCGCGGGGACGGGGCCGAGGAGCGTCGGTTCGGAGCTGCTTGTTGAGTAGACCGGTCTGTCTACCGTGTCTGGTCAACCGCATAGACAGGTCTGTCTATTCCGCTGGGCGAAGGATTCCTCGGAAAATTTCTGTCACCGCGCGGTCAGGCCGCGGCGGGGCTCAGGGGCCCGGTGCTCGTCGAACTGGACGGTGTGGGCCACCTGTCCCCGCTGGAGGCACCGGACCTGGTCGCCCGGCACCTCGGGGACTTCCTGCGCCCCCTGTGAGGCGCACGGCGAGGTACGGTCGCCATCACTTGGAGCGTCTTCGCCGACTGAACGCCGTCAACCCCGAGTATGTGTACGACAGGCCGTGTGCCGAACGCATCGGGAGGACGCGTTGACCACTGAACCCCAGTCCGTGCCGGAAGCCGAACCGCAGCCGGTGCTCGGTCCGTTGACCACCGCCGCGATCTTCCTGGTGCTCACCGTCCGCCCCGGCGGTGAGGGCACGGCGCGGGAGGTGCTCGGCGATCTCCGCGCGCTGCAGCGCAGTTTCGGGTTCGGCGCGCCGGAAGCCGCGCTGAGCTGTGTGGCGGGGATCGGCTCCGAGGCCTGGGACCGGCTCCTCGACCACCCCCGTCCGGCGGAGCTGCACCCCTTCCGGCCCCTGGCGGGCCCCCGGCACACCGCGGTCGCCACCCCCGGCGACCTGCTCTTCCACATCCGGGCCACCCGGTTCGACCTGTGTTTCGGGCTCGCCGCCGAGATCATGCACCGGCTGCGCGACGCGGTGACCGTCGAGGACGAGGTGCCGGGCTTCAAGTACCTGGACGCTCGCGACCTGCTGGGCTTCGTCGACGGCACCGAGAACCCGGTCGGCGCCGCCGCCCGCAGGGCCGTCCTGATCGGCGCGGAGGACCCCGGCCATGCCGGCGGCAGCTACGTGGTCGTACAGAAATACCTCCACGACCTCGACGCCTGGAACGCGCTGCCCGTCGAGACGCAGGAGCGGATCATCGGCCGTACGAAGGCCACCAACGTCGAACTGGAGGAGCCGGCCTCCCACAAGGGCCTGAACACGGTCACCGGACCGGACGGCGAGGAGCAGAAGATCCTGCGCGACAACATGCCCTTCGGCAGCCCCGGCGGCGGCGAGTTCGGCACCTACTTCATCGGGTACGCCCGGACGCCGGACGTCATCGAGCGGATGCTGCGCAACATGTTCCTCGGCACCGGGGACGCCACCCACGACCGGATCCTCGACTTCTCCACCGCGGTCACCGGCACCCTCTTCTTCGTGCCGTCCGACGACTTCCTCGACGACCTGCCCGCCCTCCCCGGAGCCGGCGAGGGGGGACGGTGAGAACGGTGAACGCGCAGGTGATCGTGGTGCCGGGCGGCGGCTACGTGCAGTACGCCGAGCACGAGGCCGAGCCGGTGGCCGAGTGGCTCACCGGGCTGGGGCTGGGCATCGAGGCGAGCGTCTTCCGGTATCCCCTCGGGGTGCGGCATCCGGCCCCCCTGGAGGCGCTGCGTGCCGAGATCCGGCGGCTGCGGGCGGCCGGGGCCGACCGGATCGGGCTCGTGGGGTTCTCGGCGGGCGGGCACCTCGCGGGTCTGGCCGCCCTGGCCGCGGACGGCGACGCGCGGACGGCGGTGCAGTTCGCCGTGCTCGGCTACGCGATCACCTCGATGGAGACCGAGACCTACCGGCCCTCACAGGACGTCCTGCTGGGCGAGGACGCCCCGCCGGAGCTGCGCCGGGCCACCTCGCTCGACGCGCTGGTGACCCCGTCGGCGCCCCCGTTCTTCCTCTGGCACACGGCCGAGGACCCGTATGTGTGGCCCGAGCACACCTATCGCCTGGCCATGGCCCTGGCCGCCCACGACGTGCCCCACACCGTGCACGTCTACCCGCACGGCCCGCACAGCCTGGGCCTCGCCCACGGCGCCGGAGAGGCCTCGACCTGGACCCGTTCGGCGGCGACCTGGCTGGCCGAACAGACCGCCCCCGCAACCCCACTCGGACGGCACTGACATGACGACGAGCCCGCATCCGGTCACCCTCGACCTCGCCGGGGTCACCGACAAGGCCGGCCTCATGGACCGGACCGCCTCCGCCCTCGACCTGCCCGCGTGGTTCGGGCGCAACTGGGACGCCCTCACCGACAGCCTCCGCGACCCCTCGGTGTGGCCGCCGGAGGCCGTCGGCCGCGGGCTCCTGATCGTCGTCACCGGCTGGCAGGGGTACGCGCGGAGCAGACCCGACGAGTGGGAGACCGCCCGGCAGGTGTTCGCCGCCGCGTCCGCCGACGAGCCCGCGCTGACGGTCGCCCTGGCCCTGCGCTGACCCCGCCGAAGCCCCCTGTAGGTTCCTCCGAACGGCCTCTGACCTGGCTGGACGTTCGTCCCGGGCATGACGTGCCGGTCGGCATGGGAGAATGAAGTACGTGCTTTTCCCTCTGGCCGGCCGGTCCGGGGGTCACCTCTGATCGACTGGGATGTGCGGCACGTGCGTTTCCTCAATGACATCCAGCCCGCGTACGACCTGACGTACGACGACGTCTTCATGGTGCCGAGCCGTTCCGCGGTCGGCTCGCGTCAGGGCGTGGACCTCGGCTCGCCGGACGGCACGGGCACCACCATCCCGCTGGTCGTCGCCAACATGACCGCGATCGCGGGCCGCCGGATGGCCGAGACGGTGGCCCGGCGGGGCGGACTCGTCGTGATCCCGCAGGACATCCCGATCGACGTGGTCACCGATGTCATCACCTGGGTCAAGAGCCGCCACCTGGTCCTCGACACCCCGATCGTGCTGGCCCCGCACCAGACCGTCGCCGACGCGCTGGCCCTGCTGCCGAAGCGGGCGCACAACGCCGGTGTCGTCGTCGACGAGGACGGCCGCCCCGTCGGCGTCGTCACCGACCGGGACCTCACCGGCGTCGACCGGTTCACCCAGCTCGCCGAGGTCATGTCCCGCGACCTGCTGCTCCTCGACGCGGACATCGACCCCCGCGAGGCGTTCAACAAGCTGGACGGCGCCAACCGCCGCTACGCCCCGGCGGTCGACCGGGAGGGCAAGCTCGCCGGCATCCTCACCCGCAAGGGCGCCCTGCGCGCCACCCTGTACACCCCGGCGACCGACGCGCACGGCCGGCTGCGCATCGCCGCCGCCGTCGGCATCAACGGGGACTTCGCGGACAAGGCCAAGCAACTGCTCGACGCGGGCGTCGACACGCTCGTCATCGACACCGCGCACGGCCACCAGGAGTCGATGATCAACGCGATCAGGCTGGTGCGCGGCCTCGACCCGCAGGTCCCGATCGCGGCCGGCAACATCGTCTCCGCGCAGGGGGTCAAGGACCTCGTCGACGCGGGCGCGGACATCATCAAGGTCGGCGTGGGCCCCGGCGCCATGTGCACCACCCGCATGATGACCGGCGTCGGCCGGCCGCAGTTCTCGGCGGTCCTGGAGTGCGCCGCCGAGGCGAAGAAGTACGGCAAGCACGTGTGGGCCGACGGCGGTGTCCGGCACCCCCGTGACGTCGCGATGGCGCTGGCCGCCGGGGCGTCCAACGTGATGGTCGGCTCCTGGTTCGCGGGCACCTACGAGTCCCCGGGCGACCTCCAGCAGGACGCCGACGGGCGGCTGTACAAGGAGTCGTTCGGCATGGCCTCCGCGCGGGCGGTGCGCAACCGCACGTCCGACGAGTCGGCCTACGACCGGGCCCGCAAGGCGCTCTTCGAGGAGGGCATCTCCACGTCCCGGATGTTCCTCGACCCGGCCCGGCCGGGCGTGGAGGACCTGATCGACTCGATCATCGCGGGCGTGCGGTCGTCCTGCACCTACGCCGGAGCCGGTTCCCTGGAGGAGTTCGCCGAGAAGGCCATCGTCGGGATCCAGAGCGCGGCCGGGTACGCGGAGGGCAAGCCGCTGCACGCCAGCTGGAGCTAGCCGCTGCGCGGAGGCGCGGTGCCGGGCGGGTCGCCGTCGGGCTCGTGTTCTACTTCGTACACGGCTACCGCCGGTCCCGTCCTGCACCACCTGAGAGCTGAACGACCCCTTGCTGAACGATCTCGACGAACGCATCGTGCACGCCCTCGCCGAGGACGCCCGCCGCTCCTACGCGGACATCGGGCAACTGGTCGGGCTGTCCGCGCCTGCCGTCAAACGGCGCGTGGACCGGCTGCGCGCCACCGGAGCGATCACCGGATTCACCGTACGGGTCGATCCGGCGGCCCTCGGCTGGGAGACCGAGGGGTTCGTCGAGATCTACTGCCGGCGCAACACGTCCCCGGAGACCATCCAGCGGGGGCTGGAGCGCTACCAGGAGGTGGTGGCCGCGTCGACGGTCACCGGTGAGGCCGACGCGGTCGTGCAGGTCTTCGCCTCCGACATGCGGCACTTCGAGAGGGTGCTGGAGCGGATCGCGGGGGAGCCGTTCGTGGAACGCACCAAGTCGGTACTGGTGCTGTCCCCGCTGCTGCGCCGTTTCTCGTCGGGTGCGCCGGGGTGAGAGCGGGGGAGGGGGCGGGGGGTGCGGTCGCCGGGTGCCGGTGGTGCGTGGCTGGTCGCGCAGTTCCCCGCGCCCCTGAAAGCAGCTCGACTGGTCCCACCTGAAGGGGCGCGGGGAACTGCGCGAACAACCCCCACCGGGGCGCACCCGGCGTACGACCGCACCCCGCACCCCCCACCCCCTACTCCGCGGTCTTGCGCGCCAGCGCGTTGTTGTCGATGGAGTTGTGCACACTGAAGCTCACCGCATCCGACCGGTAGCGGTCGTCGGACCACTCCACCGGCCGGCCCTCCCGCGTCGTCGTCACGCGCCGCACCCGCAGCAGCGGGCTCGTCCGGCGGATGCCGAGCAGTTCGGCGTCCTGCGCTCCCGCCGCCACCGCGTCTATGACGTGCTCGCCGTACGCGAAGACCAACCCCTTGTCCTCGTAGAGGCGTTGGGTGACCGACGGGCAGTCCGGCTCTATCGCCTCGACCGCCGTGGAGATCCAGTCCGCGTACACCGTGCGCTCCAGCAACACCGGTTCGCCGTCCAGTCCGCGTACCCGCAGCACATGCAACACGGGCGTACCGAGGCCCAGTTGGAGGCGGACGGCGTCCTCCTGGGTGGCCGGCCGGTACTCCTGGGACACCACGTGTCCCGTCGCCGCTCGGCCCATCGCCTTCGCCCACTGCGCGAAGCTGCGCAGCTCCGCGAAGCTCTGGCTGCGGCGGCTGGCGAGGACCACCCGGCGGGCGCCCTGGCGGGAGCCGATCAGCCCCTCGGCGGTGAGCGCGGCGACCGCCTGGCGGACCGTGCCGCGGGAGACGCCGTACTCCGCGGCGAGTTCCGTCTCCGAGGGCAGCCGGCTGCCGACGGTGTACTCCTCGCGGTCGATGGCGCGCCGCAGCTCGTCGGCGATCTCCTCGTGTCGCGCCGTCATGCTTCCCCTCTGAGTAGGCCGCTGTGCACAGCGTGACCAGCCTAATCGACGTTCCCAGGTGATTCGTGTCAGCCCGGGACCGGTCAGGAATGTGCAGGGAATCGGGGGCCAGGATTTTTCCGGAGTTCACAGTCCCGACACCCGCGCCGGGCGTACTGTGAGCCAACTTGTTCAGACAAGTTCGCCGGGCGCCGCCCACAGCGCCACCCACCCTCGTGCGTACTCCCTGGAGAGACCGTGACCGTGTCCCTGCCGAGAACCGCCCTCCTCGGCGGCTCCCTCGCCGCCGTAGCCGCGCTCGCCCTCAGCGCCTGCGGCGCCGCCCCCGACAACGCGTCGTCCACCACCTCCGACGGCAAGAACGCCGCCACCGCCACCTCCGCCGCCGACCTCGGCGGCATGGACAAGCTGATCGCCGCCGCCAAGAAGGAGGGCGCGCTGCACATCATCGCCGTGCCCCGCGACTGGGCGAACTACGGCGCCATCATCGACGGCTTCCAGAAGAAGTACGGCATCAAGATCGAGGACGAGAGCCCCGACGGCTCGAGCCAGGACGAGATCAACGCCGTGACCTCGCGCAAGGGCCAGGACCGGGCGCCCGACGTCCTCGACCTCGGCTCGTCGTTCGCGCTCAGCGCCGCCCAGCAGGGGCTGCTCGCGCCGTACAAGGTGACCTCGTACTCCGACATCCCCACGGGCCAGGCGGACCCGCAGGCCCGCTGGTACAACGACTACGGCGGCTACATCTCCATCGGCTGCGACGCGAAGCGGGTCAAGACCTGCCCGACCACCTTCGCCGACCTGCTCAAGCCGCAGTACAAGGGCCAGGTCGCCCTCAACGGCAACCCGACCAAGTCCGGTTCGGCGTTCGGCGGCGTCTACGCGGCCGCGCTCGCCAACAAGGGCTCCTTCGACGACATCCAGCCCGGCCTCGACTTCTTCGCCAAGCTGAAGAAGAACGGCAACTACACACCGGTCGAGTCCACCCCGGCCACCGTGGAGAAGGGCGAGACGCCCATCTCCATCGACTGGGACTACCTGAACGCCGGTTACGCCGACGAGTTCAAGTCCAAGGGCGTCGACTGGAAGGTGTCGATCCCGACCGACGGCCAGTACGCCCAGTACTACTCCCAGGCCATCAACAAGGACGCCCCGCACCCGGCGGCCGCCCGCCTGTGGCAGGAGTACCTGTACAGCACCGAGGGCCAGAACCTGTGGCTCAAGGGGTACGCCCGCCCGGTCCTGATGGGCTCCATGGACAAGGCCGGCACGCTGGACAAGACCGCCGCGGCCAAGCTGCCCGCGGTCACCGGCACGCCCACCTTCCCGACCGAGGCCCAGCAGGACAAGGCCAAGACGGTTCTCTCGACCGGCTGGTCGAAGGCCGTCTCCGGATGACGGCCACGCTCACGCGGGCCGACGTGGCGTCCGCCGCTTCCCAGAAGCGGCGGCGCCGTGCCCCCGGCTGGCTCGCCGTCGTCCCGCTCCTCGCCTTCACGGCCGTCGCCTTCGGGCTGCCGGCCGTCGCCATGCTGAACGGCGCCTTCACGGTCAAGGACCCGGCCAGCGGGGTGAGTTCGTACACCGCGAGCAACCTGAGCGACTCGCTCCAGGGGCCGTACCTCACCGCACTGGTCGGCAGCGTCAAGCTGTCCGCGCTCTCCGCCGTCATCGCCGCCGTCCTCGGGCTGCCGCTCGCGCAGGCCGTCGTCAGCTCGCGCTCCCGGGCGTTGCGCGAGGCCGTGCTCACCGCCTCCGGTGTGCTCGCCAACTTCGGCGGTGTGCCACTGGCGTTCGCGTTCGTCGCGACCCTCGGCAACGCCGGTGTGCTCACCGTGCACCTGCACCTCACGGACCACGGCTGGAACCTGTACAGCTTCTGGGGGCTCGTCCTGGTCTACCTGTACTTCCTGATCCCGCTGATGGTCCTCACCATCACCCCGGCCCTCGACGGACTGCGCACCCAGTGGCGGGAGGCCGCGCTCAACAACGGCGCCACCGGCGTGCAGTACTGGCGGTTCGTGGCCCTGCCCGTGCTCGCGCCCTCGCTGCTCGGCGGGCTCGTGCTGCTCTTCGGCAGCGCCTTCGCCGCCTACGCCACCGCCGCCGCGATGGTCGGCAGCGCGGTCCCGCTGGTCACCCTCCAGATCGCCGACGCCCTCTCCGGCAACGTCCTGGTCGGCCAGGAGAACGTGGCCCTCGCCCTGAGCCTGGACATGGTGCTGGTGGCCGGCGTGGTGATGTCCGTGTACCTGCCCTTGCAACGACGGAGCGCCCGATGGCTCGACGCCTGACCCCCTGGCGCTGGGCCGTCCTCGGCCTGGCCGCCCTCTACTTCCTGGTCCCGCTTGGCGCCTCCGTCCTCTTCACGGTGGACGTGCCGGGTCAGGGCGTCACCTTCGACGCCTACTCCCAGATCCTGTCCGCCGACGGCTTCCTCTCCAGCCTGGCCCTCTCGCTGGAACTGGCGGTCGCCACCATCGCCGTCGTGCTGCTGCTGATGGTGCCCGCCGTGGTCGCCCTGCGGCTGAGCGCGCCCAGGCTGCGGCCGGTGGTCGAGGTCGTCTGCTCGCTGCCGCTGGTGGTGCCGCCGATCGCGTTCGTCGCCGGCATCGTGACCGTCCTCAAGTGGGGCCCGGACTACCTGTCCAGGACCCCGCTGTTCGAGACGTTCGTCGCCGTCCAGAACCCGACCTTCCCGGTCGTCCTGGTCCTCGCGTACGTCGTGATGGCACTGCCCTTCGTCTACCGGGCGCTGGACGCCGGGCTGCGCGCGATCGACGTGCGCACCCTCGTCGAGGCCGCCCGCAGCTGCGGTGCCAACTGGCCGCAGGCCCTCGTCCGCGCCGTGCTGCCCAACCTGCGCGGGGCGCTGCTGAACGCGTCCTTCCTCACCCTGGCCCTGGTGCTGGGCGAGTTCACGGTCGCCCAGCTGCTGGGCTTCCAGCCCTTCGCCGTGTGGATCTACAACGTCGGCGGCTCCCAGGCCCAGATGTCCGTCGCCGTCTCCGTGCTCAGCCTCCTGGTGACCTGGGCACTGCTCCTCGCGCTCGCCGGTGCCGGCGGCCGCGACCGAACCGCTTCCTCCCGGGGATGACACACCATGACCACCGCCACCCTTGAGAAGGCCGCCGAGAAGGCCGCGACCGTCGAGTTCCGTTCGCTGCGGCGCGAGTTCGGCGCCACCGTGGCCCTCGACGGACTCGACCTGACCGTCCAGCCGGGCGAGTTCCTGGCCCTGCTCGGCCCGTCCGGCTGCGGCAAGACCACCGCGCTGCGCATGCTCGCCGGCTTCGAACACCCCGACTCCGGCGCCGTCCTGGTGGACGGCGAGGACGTCACCCACGTCCCGGCCCACCGTCGCGACGCCGGGATGGTCTTCCAGTCGTACAGCCTCTTCCCGCACCTGAACGCCGTCGACAACGTGGCCTTCGGGCTGCGGATGCGCAAGGTGCGCACGAGTGAACGGCGGGCGCGGGCCGCCGAGTTGCTGGAGCTCGTCGGGCTCGGCGACAAGGCGGAGCGGTTCCCGCACCAGCTCTCCGGCGGCCAGCAGCAGCGCATCGCGCTGGCCCGCGCCCTCGCCCTGCGGCCCCGCGTGCTGCTGCTGGACGAACCCCTGTCCGCCCTCGACGCCAAGGTCCGGCTCAGCCTCCGCGAGGAGATCCGCCGGCTCCAGCAGGAACTCGGCATCACCACCCTGTTCGTGACGCACGACCAGGAGGAGGCGCTCTCCGTCGCCGACCGGGTCGCCGTGATGCGCGCCGGGCGGCTCGAACAGTGCGCCGAACCGGCCGAGCTGTACGGCCGTCCGGCCACCGCCTTCGTCGCCGAGTTCGTCGGCACGATGAGCCGGATCCCGGGGACGGTCGGGGACGGCACCGTCGAGGTGCTCGGGCAGCGGCTGCCGGTCGACGGGCAGGCGCCGGGCGCGGGCGAGGTCGACGTGCTCGTGCGGCCCGAGGCGGTCCAGGTGCGCGCGGACGGCGCCGGTACGGCCACCGTCGTCGCCACCGCCTTCCTGGGCGCGGTCGTCCGGGTCACCGTACGGCTCGCCGACGGCACCGAGGCCAAGGCCGACCTGCCCGCCCACGAGGCCGCCGAGCTGGGCGCCGGGTCCGCCGTGCGCGTCCGGCTGCCCGAGCGGCCGGTGCTCGTGGCGCCACGCGTCCAGAAGTAACGCTTCCCGAAGTCCCGCCCCCCACCACGTGAGGAATGACAACAACGTGACCCCCCACCCACGACTCCCGCTCCAGGCTGTCCTGTTCGACATGGACGGCACGCTCGTCGACACCGAGCGCCTGTGGTGGGAGGCGGTGGAACAGGTCGCCGGGCGGCCGCTCACCGGGGCCGACGAGCCGGAGGTGCTCGGCCGGCCGGTGGAGCACACCGCCGGCTGGCTCGCCGCCGGGACGGGCCGGCCGGCCGCGGCGCTCGCGGCCGGGCTGCACCGGGAGTTCGCGGACCGCGTCCGCACCGGCATCGTGCCCCGCCCCGGCGCCCTCGACCTGCTGGACGCGCTGGCCGCGGCCGGCGTCCCCACCGCCCTGGTCACCGCGTCCCCACGCGCGGTCGCCGACCTCGTCCTCGACGCCCTCGGCCCCGGCCGGTTCGCGGCGTCCGTCACCGCCGACGACACGGCCCGCACCAAGCCCGCCCCCGACCCCTACCTGGCCGCCTGCCGCGCCCTCGGCGTCGACCCGGCGGCCTGTGTGGCCGTGGAGGACACCGAGACCGGGGTCGCCTCCGCCGAGGCCGCCGGCTGTGCCGTGCTGGCCGTGCCCTCGCTCGCCCCGATCGGCGGCGCGCCCGGCCGGACCGTGCGTGACACGCTGGTCGGGGTCACCCCGAAGGAGCTGAGCGACATGGCCGTACCGGAACTGCGGGTGATGTCCTGGAACCTGTGGCTCGGCGGCAGCCCGGTCGACGACCACCGGGCCAAGCAGGTCAAGGCGATCATGGACGCGGGCGCGGACGTCGTCGGCCTCCAGGAGACCGCCGGGACCAGCGCGCGGGAACTCGCCGACGCCCTCGGCTGGCACCACCACTCGGCGGGCGAGAACCTCGGCGTCATCAGCCGGCACCCGATCACCGCCCGCCTCGGGGACCCGGACGTCGGCTTCTACGGCGCCGCCGGGGTGCGGATCGCCGTCCGCCCCGGCCGCGAGGTCGAGGTCTGGACCGCGCACCTGCACTACACGCCGTACGGGCCCTACGAGTTCCACTTCGACGGGCTCGGCGCCGACCGGCTGATCGCCCACGAGGAGGTCCGGCTCGGGCAGATGGGGGAGGCCCTGCGGCGGATCGGGGACACGGACGTACCCGTGGTGCTCGTCGGGGACTTCAACTGCCCCTCCCACCTGGACTGGGCGGAAGTCGAGTGGCCGGTGACCAAGGCCGCGGAGGAGGCCGGGTTCCGCGACTCCTACCGGGAGGCGCACCCGGACCCGGCCGCCGCGCCCGGCCACACCTGGTCGCCGATCCACCCCGTCCACGAGGACGGCAGCGGGCGGCCCGAACCGCAGGACCGGATCGACTACGTGCTGCACAGGGGGCTGCGCGTGCTCGGCTCCCGGACCTGGGTCACCGGCACTCCGGCGCCCTGGCCCGAGGTGGCCGGCAACGACTGGCCCTCCGACCACGCGGCCGTCGTCACCACGTTCGCCGTCGAGCCGTAGCCAGGGGTTACCCGTAGCAACCATTGCGGTCGGGGTGACGATCCCGTAAGTTGTGCGGGCCTCCCCATTACTCACTGGTAACACCGGTAGGTAACCCATGCGCTGGCCCCTCGGCCGACCCACCACCGTCCGTGCGCGGATCGTGGCGCTCGCGCTCGCCCCGGTCGTGGCACTGACGGTCCTGTGGAGCTTCGCCATGGTGTCCGTCACCGGCGAACTGCGCGCGCTGATCCGGCTCCAGGGGGTGTACGACGACTTCGGCACCCCCGTCGACACCGCCGTCGGGCAGATCCAGATCGAACGGCGGTTGTCGGCGGCCTACCTGGGGGCGCCCCTGGACACGGCGACCGCCACCGACCTGCTCGCCCAGCAGCGGCGCACCGACCGGGCGGTGGCGGCCATGCGGGACGCGATCCGGGACGGCGACCGCGGGCGCCTCAGCGACCGGCAGCGCGAGGTGCTCGACGCGATGGTGACCGCCACCGGCAGGCTGGAGAAGCTGCGCGGGCAGGTGCTGTCCCGGAAGATCTCCTGGGACGGCGCCGTCGCCGGCTACAGCGCCCTGGTGGAGCCCGGCTTCGACGTCGAGTCCGCCCTCACCGCGCTCCAGGCCGGACAGCTGGCCCGGGAGTCCCAGGTCGTCGTCGAACTGGTGCGGGTGCGGGAGTTCGTCTCCCGCGAGGACGCCCTGGTCGCCGGGGCGCGGGCCGCAGGCCGGCTCACCGACGGGCAGTACCGCACCCTCACCGCGACCATCGAGGACCGGCGGGTCTTCGAGCGGACCTATGTCCCGGACCTGCCGTCCGACTCACGGGCGCTGTTCGAGACGTTCCAGGACGGCGCGCTGCACCGCTCGCTGGTGCGCGGCGAGGACGCGCTGCTGCGGGCGGGCGCGGACCGGGCCGGTGCGGCCGTCGCCGCGGGCACCTGGCGGTCGACCACCGACCGGGCCGTCAAGCAGTACATGCTGCTGTGCACGCACGCCGCCGAGAACTCCGCCGCCCGTGGCCGGGCCTTCGCCTACCGGGAGCTGGCCAAGGCAGCCGTCGTCGGCGCGGCCGGACTTGCGGCGGTGGGCCTGTCGCTGTGGTTCGCGGTGCGCGGGGCGCGCCGCGTCTCGCGCCGCCTGGAGCTCCTGCGGGACGCGGCCGACCTGCTGACCGCACGCCAACTTCCCGCCCTCATGGAGCGATTGAGCGCCGGTGAGGACGTGGACGCGGTCACCGAGGCGCCGCCGCTGGCCGCGGGGGAGGCCGGGCAGGACGAGATCGGCGACGTCGGCCGGTCGTTCAACCGGGCGCGGCTGGCCGCGGTCGAGGCCGCGATCAAGCAGGCCACGCTGCGGCGGGGCCTGTTCGCGGTCCTCCTCAACATCGCCCGTCGCAACCAGGCGCTCGTCCACCGCCAGCTGAAACTCGTCGACACGCTGGAGCGGCGCACCGACGACCCGGCCGTCCTGGGCGAGCTGTTCCGCATCGACCACCTCACCACCCGGATGCGCCGGCACGCGGAGAGTTTGATCATCCTCTCCGGCGCGACCCCGGGGCGGCGCTGGCGGCGGCCCGTGCCGATCGCCGACGTGGTGTCCTCCGCGGTCGGCGAGATCGAGGACTACCCGCGGGTCGTGGTGCCGCCGATGCCCGAGGTGGGCGTGGCCGCGGACGCCGTCGCCGATGTCGTGCACCTGCTCGCCGAGCTGCTGGAGAACGCGACGGTGTTCTCGCCGCCGCACACCCAGGTGACCCTGCGCACCGGCCGGGCCGGCCACGGCTTCACCCTGGAGATCGACGACCGGGGCCTCGGTCTCGACGCGGACCAGCTCGACGGGGCCCGTCGCACCCTGACCGACCCCGACGCCTTCGACCCGACCCGCCACGACCGCCTCGGCCTCTACGTCGTGGGCCGCCTGGCCGCCCGGCACGGCATCGGGGTGACCCTGCGGGAGTCGCCGTACGGCGGGACGACCGCGGTCGTGCTGCTGCCGGGGACGGTGCTGGCCGAGGTGGAGCCGGAGGCCGGCCGACGGGACGGGGAGCGGGCGGGACGGCCGCCGTCGGCGCAGGACCGGGGAGGGCCGTCGTCGGGCGGGTCGGGGGCTGAGCACGGGCACGGGCCCGCGTCGGCGGTCGGTGTGCTGTCGCCGTCCGGGACGGGGCGGTCCGCTACCTCCGTTCCCGGCACCGAAGCGCCGCCCCCGGCCCTGCCCACCCGCACCCGCCAGGCCTCCCTCGCCCCCGAGCTGCGCACGGAGCAGGCTCCCGGCACGGCGCGTGACCTGGACGCCGACGAGATGCGGGCGGTCTTCGGAGCCTTCCAGCGCGGCCTGGACCGGGGACGCAGAGGACTGCCGACCGGCACCGAGGAGCCGGACCACACCGAGGAAGGGACCCGTGCCGACGATGACCAGTGACGACCAGACCCAGCCGCCCGGCGGCACGGCCGCCCCCGGCTCCGGGTCCGCCGCCCGGCCCGGCAGCGACCTCGGCTGGCTTCTCGACGACCTCGTCGCCCGGACGGATCACGTCCGGCAGGCCGTGCTGCTCACCGCCGACGGGCTGCCGCTCAGCCACTCCGAGGGGATGCGGCGGCGGGACATCGAGCACCTCGCGGCCGTCTGCTCCGGCTTCCACAGCCTGGCCCGCTCCGCGGGGGACCGGTTCGCTGCCGGGGAGGTGCGGCAGACCATGGTGATGCTCGACGACGCCTACCTCTTCGTCACTCCGGCCGGGCACGGCAGTCGGCTCGCCGTGCTCAGCGACGTCCGCACCGACGTCGGCCAGCTGGCCCATGAGATGGCACTGCTCGTCCGCCGCCTCGGCCGGCACCTCGACGCGGCCGCACGCTCGGCCCCCTGATCCTGCGGTGAGCGACGAGCACTGGTACGAGGACGAGACCGGGTCCCTGGTCCGCCCCTACACCGTGACCCGGGGCCGTACCGAGCCCTCCGGCAAGCACTCCATCGATCTGATGTCCCAGGTCACGGCCCTTGAAGCGGAC
Organism: Streptomyces sp. NPDC001507; assembly: GCF_042894765.1. NCBI lineage: Bacteria > Bacillati > Actinomycetota > Actinomycetes > Kitasatosporales > Streptomycetaceae > Streptomyces > Streptomyces sp. NPDC001507. Next base: position 87,580 of record NZ_JBIAVV010000008.1, on the reverse strand, counting down.
GCGTCCCAGGCCGCGGTCGACCATGCCCGCGCCGCGCTGCTCGCCCTGGTGCGCCGCGGGGCCCGCCCCGTCGTCGAGCTCGCCGCGGACGCCGACCTGCCGCTCACCGTCGTACGCGTGCTGCTCGCCGATCTCGCCGAGGCCGGACTGGTCCGCATCGAGGAGCCGCGCCGGCTGGAACCGGCCGGTCCCGCCGCCGACCCCGAGCTGCTGAAAGTGATCGTGGAGCGGCTGCGGGAGCTGTGACCCCGCGCAACGAATCGCCGCCGGACCCCCGTCCCACGCAACGAACCGCGCGGCCACGCGCAACGGCTCCGCCTTGTCCGGTCCGGCCCGCCGACCGTACCGTCTAACTGACCCCCAGACCTCCCTCCGTACCCGGTGAGGACCCGCATGCGCACCGCCCTGCTCCAGAGCTCCGGCCGCCCCGGCTCGACCTTCGAGAACCTCAAGGTGCTCGACGAGGCCGCCGGCCGGGCCGCCGCCGCGGGCGCCGCGCTGCTCGTCGCCCCGGAGATGTTCCTCACCGGCTACGCGATCGGCGACGACATCGCCCGCCTCGCCGAGCCCGCCGACGGTGACAGCGCGGACGCGATCGCCGAGCTGGCCCACCGGCACGGCCTCGCGATCACCTACGGCTACCCGGAGCGCGACGGCGACCAGGTCCACAACTCCGCCCAGCTGATCTCCGCCGACGGCACCCGGCTCGCGAACTACCGCAAGTCCCACCTCTTCGGCGGCTTCGAGCGGGACCACTTCACCCCGGGCGACCAGCCGGTCGTCCAGGCACAGCTGAACGGCCTCACCGTCGGGATCATGATCTGCTACGACGTGGAGTTCCCGGAGCTGGTCCGCGCCCACGCCCTGGCCGGGACCGACCTGCTGCTGGTCCCGACGGCGAACATGCACCCGTTCGAGATCGTCGCCGAGTCCCTGGTCCCGGTGCGGGCCTGGGAGAACCAGATGTACGTCGCCTACGCCAACCGCGTCGGCCAGGAAGGTGAGTTCGAGTTCTTCGGGCTCTCCGCGCTGGCCGGACCCGACGGGGTCGCCCGCGCCCGTGCCGGCCGCTCCGGTGAGGAACTCGTCCTCGCCGACCTCGACCCCGCCCTCCTCGCCGCCTCCCGCGAGGCGAACCCGTACCTCGAGGACCGCCGCCCCGGCCTCTACGGGTCCCTGGCCTGACCTCCCCGCTCTTCCTCACCCCTTTCGCTTTTTCGCAAGGAGTCCGTACCCCATGACGTCCACGGTGCCCAACGCCGTCGAGCACGCCGACGAGCAGCAGCCGCCGATCACCATGTTCGGCCCGGACTTCCCCTACGCCTACGACGACTTCCTCGCCCACCCGGCGGGCCTCGGCCAGATCCCGGCGACCGAGCACGGCACCGAGGTCGCCGTCATCGGCGGCGGCCTGTCCGGCATCGTGGCCGCGTACGAGCTGATGAAGATGGGCCTGAAGCCGGTCGTCTACGAGGCCGACGAGATCGGCGGCCGGCTGCGGACCGTCGGCTTCGAGGGCTGCGACCCCTCGCTGACCGCCGAGATGGGCGCGATGCGCTTCCCGCCCTCCTCCACCGCCCTCCAGCACTACATCGACCTGGTGGGCCTCGAGACCCGGCCCTTCCCCAACCCCCTCGCGGAGGCGACCCCCTCGACCGTCGTGGACCTCAAGGGCGAGTCGCACTACGCCGAGACCGTCGACGACCTCCCGCAGGTCTACCGGGACGTCGCCGCCGCCTGGAACAGGTGCCTGGACGAGGGCGCCGACTTCTCCGACATGAACCGCGCGATGCGCGAGCGGGACGTGCCGCGCATCCGCGAGATCTGGGCGAAGCTCGTCGAGAAGCTCGACAACCAGACCTTCTACGGCTTCCTCTGCGACTCCGAGGCCTTCAGGTCCTTCCGGCACCGCGAGATCTTCGGCCAGGTCGGCTTCGGCACCGGCGGCTGGGACACCGACTTCCCCAACTCCATCCTGGAGATCCTGCGGGTCGTCTACACCGAGGCCGACGACCACCACCGCGGCATCGTCGGCGGCTCCCAGCAGCTGCCGCTCAGGCTCTGGGAGCGAGAGCCGGAGAAGATCGTGCACTGGGCGTACGGGACGTCGCTCGCGAAGCTGCACGAGAACGGCGAGCCCCGGCCCGCCGTGACCCGGCTGCACCGCACCACCGGCAACCGGATCACGGTCACGGACGCGAACGGCGACATCCGCACCTACCAGGCGGCGGTCTTCACCGCCCAGTCCTGGATGCTGCTCTCCAAGATCGCCTGTGACGACTCGCTCTTCCCGATCGACCACTGGACCGCGATCGAGCGCACCCACTACATGGAGTCCTCGAAGCTGTTCGTGCCCGTCGACCGGCCGTTCTGGCTGGACAAGGACGAGGAGACCGGCCGGGACGTCATGTCGATGACGCTCACCGACCGTATGACGCGCGGGACCTACCTCCTGGACGACGGCCCGGACAAGCCCGCCGTGATCTGCCTCTCCTACACGTGGTGCGACGACAGCCTGAAGTGGCTGCCGCTGTCCGCGCACGAGCGGATGGAGGTCATGCTGAAGTCGCTCGGCGAGATCTACCCGAAGGTCGACATCAGGAAGCACATCATCGGCAACCCGGTGACCGTGTCCTGGGAGAACGAGCCCTACTTCATGGGCGCGTTCAAGGCCAACCTGCCCGGTCACTACCGCTACCAGCGGCGCCTGTTCACGCACTTCATGCAGGACTCGCTGCCCGACGACAAGCGGGGCATCTTCCTCGCGGGCGACGACATCTCCTGGACGGCGGGCTGGGCCGAGGGCGCCGTCCAGACCGCGCTGAACGCGGTCTGGGGCGTCATGCACCACTTCGGCGGCACGACCGACGCGGCCAACCCCGGCCCCGGCGACGTCTACGACGAGATCGCGCCGGTCGAACTCCCCGAGGACTGACTCGGCGATAGCGCCCCCAAAGGGGCGCGAGGAACTGCGCGAACAGCCACGACGGCGCCGCAGACGACCGACGACAGGGGCGGGCCGCTCAGACCCCGGCGGCCCGCGCCTTCTCGTACACCTCGGCGCCGACGTCCTTCAGCTCCTGGGCGTCGCGCGGGGTGGCCGCCAGGTCGATCAGGATCTCCTCCAGGCCCACCGCCGCGTGCGCCACCAGGTCCTCGACGATCTGGTCGGCGCTGCCCTGGAAGGGGCGGCGGTCGGAGCCGTCGTACGCCTTGGGCGTGTACGTGGCGTTGACCCGCAGGACCGTCTGGAGCGGCTCCGTCCGGCCGCGTTCGGCGGCCAGGTCCTGCACGGCCCGCCACTGCGCCGCGAGCTGCTCGGCGCCCAGGCCCACCGGCAGCCAGCCGTCGGCGCGGTCGACCAGCCGGGTCAGGGCCTTCCTGTTGCTCGCCGCCAGCAGGATCGGGATCGGCCGGGCGGGCTTGGGGCCGACCACGGCGGAGGCGATCTTCGTGAGCTGCCCGTCGTAATGCACCGGGTCGGGTCCCCACACCGCCCGGCAGACGTCGATGAGCTCGTCGAGCACCTTGCCGCGCTGCTCGAACGGCCGGATCCCGGCGGCCGCGTACTCGTCGAGGGACCAGCCCGTGCCGAAGCCCGCCAGCACCCGGCCGCCGCTCGCCGCGTCCAGCGTCGCCAGGGACCGGGCCAGCTGGAAGGGGTTGTGCAGCGGCGCCACCAGGACACTGCTGCCCAGCCGCACCCGCTCGGTGACCGCGGCGGCCAGGATCAGCGTGACCAGGGGCTCGGCCACGCTCCGGTACTCGTCGGGCCAGGGGAGGCCGGGTACGTTGTAGAGGCCCTGGGTGGCGGGCTCCGGGAACAGGGCCCGCTCGAAGACCCACAGGCTGTCGTAGCCGATCTGCTCGGCGGCGCGGGCCACGTCGGGGACATCGGTGCCGAGGGAGTACTGCCGCATCTGGGGAAGGCCGAAGCCGAGCCGGGTGGTCATGCCGGTGCTCCTTTGCAGTCGGGTGCCTGCCGTGAACGCAGGACGGACGTCCGGGGATTCCGGAGCGGGGGTACGGTAGATCGGGTCAGGCCACCTCAGCCGCACATCGGAGTGAGCAGCATCCGGCCCGCCAGGCCCACCGCCGCGTCCAGCCGCTCGGTGAACTCCTCGGCCAGGTCCCCGAACCCGCGCAGCGCCCACAGCGCCCGGGCCGCCGCCCAGGTCGCGTCCCGGGCCCGCTCCAGGCTCCAGGAGCCGAGCAGATGGGTCAGCGGGTCGGCGATCTGGAGCAGGTCGGGACCCGGCATCAGGTCCTCGCGGACGCGCTCCTCCAGCGAGACCAGCAGGTCGCCCACGCGGTCGAACTCGTCCTCCAGGTCGGCCGGTTCGCAGCCGAGCGTGCGGCAGGCGTCCACCACGGCCAGCGCCAGGTCGTGCCCGATGTGCGCGTTGATGCCGGCCAGCGCGAACTGCAGCGGGCGGACCCCGGGATGGCGGCGGAACTGGAACAAGGGCCGCCAGCACGCCGGGGGCCGGCGGCCCGCCGCCTCCGCGTCCACGGCGGCCAGGTAGCGCTCGGCGAACCGCACGTCCAGGGTCGCCGCGGCCCGGGGGTCCGCGAACCGGCCCGCGTCCAGGCGCCGTTCGACCTCCTCCGTGACGGCGAGGTAGACACGGTTGAAGACCGCGATCCCGTCCCGCTCGGGCAGGGCCGCGTCCAGGGCGCGCATCCGGGCGACGACGGTGCCGACCGGGGCGGTGAGGTGGTGCAACTGCGCCATGGGGGAAGGGTCCCAGCTCCGGCGCGGCGCGCGTGCCGACGGGCCCGGCGCTTCCCCGGAACGGGGGAACGGGCCCGCCGGTCGGTGCCTACGGCCGGCTGTCGTCGTAGGAACTGGTGCCCTCGTCGAGCAGTGGTCCGGTTCCCTTGAGGTGGGCCGGGGCCAGGGCGCGCAGGACGTGGTAGCCGACGATGACCACCAGGGTGCCGAGGGCGATGCCGCTCAGGGAGAAGGTGTCGGTGAACTTCATGCTGACGTTGCCGACGCCGATGATGATGCCGGCGGCCGCCGGGACCAGGTTCAGCGGATTGCGCAGGTCGACCTTGGCGTGCAGCCAGATCTGGGCGCCGAGCAGGCCGATCATGCCGTAGAGGATGACCGTGATGCCGCCGAGGACCCCGCCCGGGATCGCGGCCACGATCGCGCCGAACTTGGGGCAGACGCCGAAGAGCAGCGCGAAGCCGGCGGCGGCCCAGTAGGCGGCGGTGGAGTAGACGCGGGTCGCGGCCATCACACCGATGTTCTCGGAGTAGGTGGTGTTGGGCGGGCCGCCCACGGCGGTGGAGAGCATCGAGGCGACGCCGTCGGCCGAGATGGCCGTGCCCAGCTTGTCGTCGAGCGGGTCGCCGGTCATCTCGCCGACCGCCTTGACGTGCCCGGTGTTCTCCGCGACCAGGGCGATGACGACGGGCAGGGCGACGAGGATCGCCGACCACTGGAAGGACGGGCCGTGGAAGGACGGCAGCCCGATCCAGTCGGCCTTGCCGACACCGGAGAGGTCCAGACGCCAGTGGTCGGTGACCTTGCCGCCCGGGCCCACGGAATGGATCCGGCCGAAGATCCGGTCGAGGGCCCAGGACAGGGCGTACCCGAAGACCAGGCCCAGGAAGATCGCGATGCGGGACCAGAAACCACGCAGACAGACGACGGCCAGACCGGTGAACGCCATCACCAGCAGGGCCGTCCACTGGTCCTGCGGCCAGTAGGTGGAGGCGGTGACCGGCGCGAGGTTGAAGCCGATCAGCATCACGACCGCGCCGGTGACGATCGGCGGCATCGCGGCGTGGATGATCCGGGCACCGAAGCGCTGGACGGCCAGCCCGACCAGGAACAGCGCGACGCCGACCACGAAGACCGCGCCGGTCACCGTGGCGCTGGTGCCGCCCTGCGCGCGGATGACGGCGGCCACCCCGACGAAGGACAGCGAACAGCCCAGGTAGCTGGGCACCCGGCCGCGTGTCGCCAGCAGGAAGAGCACGGTCGCGACGCCGGACATCATGATCGCGAGATTCGGGTTCAGGCCCATCAGGACCGGAGCGACGAAGGACGCACCGAACATGGCGACCACATGCTGGGCGCCGAGCCCGACCGTCCGCGGCCAGGAGAGCCGTTCGTCGGGGCGTACCACCGCTCCGGGCGCGGGCGTGCGCCCGTCACCGTGCAGTTTCCAGCGCACGCCGAGATCCATGGTGGGCTTCGCTTCCCTTGTACGTGAATACGGTCCGAACCATTGTCACGGCTACCACGCGGTTCTACGCTCACACGGTCCTACTCATGAACTCAGTTCATATATCTGATTTCAGGTCGATCGGAGTACTCGATGAGTGGAAGATCCCGCGCGGCCGTACTGCTGGCGACCCTGGTGGCGTTCGGAGCCGTCGTCGTCCCCTCCGCCCATGCCACGAGCCGGGCCCCGGACACCGCCGTCCTCGACGGCGCCCGGCTCCAGCACGCCAGGGCCGAACTGCACGACGGCGACCCGCGGCTGCGGCGCGCGCTGCGCGACCTGACCACCCGCGCCGACACCTGGCTGGACCAGGGCCCCTGGACGGTCGTCGACAAGCCCAAGCCCGCCCCTGGCGGCGACGTCCACGAGTACCTCAGCCAGGCCCCCTACTGGTGGCCCACCACCACGCCCACCGCCGACAACCCCTGGGGCTGCCCCTACGTCCAGCGCGACGGCCGGCGCAACCCCGAGGTCGACACCGGCACCGACCGACAGGACGTCGAGAAGGTCTTCGACTCGACCTACGACCTCTCCCTGGCCTGGTACTACACGGGCAGGCGTGAGTACGCCGAGAAGGCCGGACAGATCCTGCGCACCTGGTTCCTCGACCCGGCGACCCGGATGAACCCGAACCTGGACCACGCCCAGTTCATCCCGTGCAAGTACGACGGCCGGGCCATCGGGATCATCGACTTCTCCCAGTCGTACACGAGCGTGGTCGACGCGCTGGCGATCCTCGGCACCGGCGCGCCCGGCTGGAGCGCCGCGGACCGGGCCGGCATGCACAGCTGGAACACCGACTTCCTCGGCTGGCTGAAGGACAGCGCCTTCGGCAAGGAGGAGGGGGCCGCCGCCAACAACCACGGCACCTTCTACGACATGCAGCTCGCCGCTCTCGCCTACGCGACCGGCGACAGGGCGCTGGCCAGGCAGACCGTGCTGGACGCGCGGGCGAAGCGGATAGAACCGCAGATCGCGGGGGACGGCGGTCAGCCGCAGGAACTGGCCCGCACCAGGAGCTGGCACTACTCGACCTTCGACCTGGTCGCCTACACCCGGCTCGCGGCCATCGGCCGGCACGTCGGCGTGAACCTCTGGAGCTACCGGGGGCCGGACGGGCAGAGCCTGTTCAAGGCCGTGGACTACCTGCTGCCGGCCGCGACCGGGGCGGCCGCCTGGCCGTACCCGGAGCTGGAGTTCCACCGCTACGCGGCGAGCGACGTCGTGCACGCGGCGGCCGACGCGGGCGACAAGGCGGCCCAGGAGGCGGTACGGAAGCTGGAGACTCCGCCCGGCGGTGACCTCTGGGCGCTGCGGCCGGCCGCCGAGCAGCTGGACTCGATCGCGGGCTGACCAGCCCCTTCCCGGCCGGGGCTCCTGAGCGTCCGCTTAGGATGGAGTGTCCCCACCGCTTCGTCCAGTGCTCAGGAGCCCCACCCGTGACCGCCGAAGCCCTGCCCGCCCCCGCTCTCTCCTACGGCCGGCTGCTGCCGGTCAGCGTCCACTTCGACGACCTCGACGCGCTCGGGATGCTGCACAACGCCCGCTACCCGCTGCTGGTCGAGCGCGCCTGGACCGAACTGTGGCAGGAGCACGGCATCCGCTTCGACGGCGACTGGGCCGCCGCCGGCGACGCCTGCAACGTGGTCAGGGAGCTGCTGATCGGCTACGAGGCACCGGTCACCAGGTCGGGCACCTACGCCGTCCACCTCTGGCTGGAACGGCTCGGCACCACCGGCCTGACCTACGGCTTCCGCTTCTGCTCGCCGGACGGCGCGACCACCTACGCGCGGGGCACCCGGGTGCTCGTCCGGCTGGACGCGGCCACGCTGCGCCCCGCGCCCTGGAGCGAGGCGTTCAGGGCCGGGGCCCGGGAACTGCTGCGGCCTCGGGGCTGACCTCCGTACGGGAGCCCCGCGTCCCGGCGCGCAGCACGCCGGCGAACACCACAAGACCCAGTGCCAGCGCCGTGACCACGCAGAAGGACACGACCAGACTGGTCGCCTGGGCGATTCCGCCGATCAGGCTGGGCGCGACCAGGCCCGAGGTGTAGGTGATCGTCGCCACGCCCGCGATGGCCTGGCTCGGGTTCGGACCGGCGTGCCCGGCCGCCGCGAAGCACAGCGGTACGACGACCGCGATGCCGAGGCCCATCAGTGCGAACCCGGTCATCGCCACCGCCGCTTGCCCGGCGAGGACCACCAGCAGTCCGCCGATCGCGGCGAGCACACCCCCGGCACGCACGGTACGGACCGCGCCGAAACGGTTCACCACCGCGTCCCCGCTGATCCGGGCCACCGCCATGGCCAGCATGAACCCCGTGGTGGTGGCCGCCGCGAGCCCGGCCGAACTGTCCATCCGGTCCCGCAGGAACACCGCCGACCAGTCCAGGCTCGCCCCCTCCGCGAACACCGCGCAGAAGCCCACCGTGCCGATGAGCAGCGCCGACCGGGGCGGCAGCGTGAACCGCGGCGGCGGCTCCTCGTCCTCGCCGGGCCTGACGTCCAGGACGAAGCCGGCCGCCAGCACGCCGAGCGCGGTGAGAACGGCCGAGGCCAGGGCGAAGTGCACGCGCGCGTCCGTGCCCAGGTGCGCGGCGAGGGTGCCGGCCGCCGAGCCGACCAGGGTGCCCGCGCTCCACATGCCGTGCAGCCCGGACATGATCGACCTGTCGAGCACCCGCTCGATCTCCACGCCGAGCGCGTTCATCACCACGTCCGCCATGCCGGCGCTCGCGCCGTACACGAACATCGCCAGGCACAGCAGGTACAGGTTGGTGGCGAGCGACGGCAGGATCAGCGACAGCGTCCACATCGCGATCAGCCCGCGCAGCGCCGTACGGCTGCCGAAGCGGTGGCTGATCCGGCCGGCCAGCGGCATCGAGCACGACGCGCCGAACGCCGTGAACGCGAGCGCGAAGCCCAACTGCCCGGCGCTGAGCGAGGCATGGTCCTGGACCCACGGCACCCGGGTCGCGAACGAGCCGGTGACGGCACCGTGCACGGTGAACACGGCCGCGACGGCGTATCGCGCCCGCTTCACCCCGTGCCGCTCGTAGCCCACGTCTTTCATGGTCCTGCCCCTCCCCGGGTGGGTGCCGCCCCGCTGCCCCCGCTGTCCGACGTAAACTATCAGGGACCCTGCCTGATAGATAGGGCGTCAAGTGGCCGTCCTGGCCACAGGGATCTGGGAGGATGCCCGTCATGCCCGCATCACCGAGCACCGCCCGGGCCATCAACGACCGGCTCGCGCTGAGCCTGCTCCAGCAGGAAGGCCCGCTGACGGCAGGGCAGTTGAAGCAGCTGACCGGGCTGTCCCGGCCGACCGTCGCCGACCTCGTCGAACGGCTCACCGCGTCCGGCCTGATCACGGTGGTCGGCGAGTCGGGGGAGCAGCGCCGGGGGCCGAACGCCCGGCTGTACGGCATCGTCGCCGACCGCGCGTACCTGGCCGCCCTCGACGTCCGCACCGAGAGCGTCTCGGTGCTGGTCTCCGACCTGGTGGGGCGGGTGCTGGCGGAAGGGTCGGCGCCGGTCGTCCCGGAGGAGGGGGAGGCCGCGGCCGTCGAGCAGGCGGGGGAGCTGGTGGAGCGCGCGGCCAAGGAGGCGGGGGCGTCCGGGGGCGCGGGGCGACTGCACACCGTGGGCATCGGGGCGCCCGGCCTCGTGGACCCGGCCACCGGTGAACTGCGCGACTCGGCCGGCCTGCCCGCCTGGCACCGCAGGCTCGTCGCCGCTCTCCAGGAGCGGTTCCCGCAGGCCCGGGTCGGCGTCGAGAACGAGACCAACCTGGCCGCCCTCGCCGAACAGCGGGAGGGCGCCGCCCGGGACCGCGACACCTTCGTCCTGCTCTGGCTGGGCAACAGCTGCGGCGCCGCCGTCGTCCTCGACGGCAGCCTGCGCCGGGGCGCCTCCGGCGGCACGGGCGAGATCGGCTTCCTCCCGGTGCCGGGCACGGCCGGACTGCCGACGGCGACGGACTGCTCCGGGGGGTACCACTCGCTGGTGGGGGCGGCGGCGATCGTGGAGCTGGCGCGGGAGTTCGGGCTGGGAGCGGGCGGTTCGACCGCTGCGAACCTGGTGGCAGAGGCTGCCATGGACGCGCCCCACAGGGGTGCGGGGAACTGCGCGACCAGCCACGACGGTGCCGCGGCCACACGCCGACCGAACCCGGCACACCCTCTTTTCCTCGACGCCCTCGCCGACCGCATCGCCCTCGGCGTCGCCGCCGTCGTCGCCGTCCTGGACCCCGGCTGCGTGGTACTCGGCGGTGAGATCGGCCCCGCCGGCGGCGCGGCGCTCGCCGCGCGCGTCGAGGCGCGGCTGCGCCGCATGTCCCCGCTGGCCACCGAGGTGCGCGCGGGCACCCTGGGCGGCGCGGCCGTCCTGCGCGGTGCCCTGCTGACGGCCCGCGAGCGGGCCCAGGACGAGCTCTTCGCGGCACCCGACCGCTGACCCTGCGCGCGTGGTGGAGCGGACAGCCCGGATTGGGCGGGCCCGGCGACGGGCAAGGGCCGTCGTCACCGCCACCGGGTCCGCTCGAACCCTAAAAGGACTAGACCAGTGGGGTCAATAGATGTGAGCAACGGTCAAGAGTCCTGGTCCGGGCGCCAGTTGGGCACACGGCGGTCCGTCTGGGAAGTCCAGCGGCAGGAGCTGTGAGGCACCCCACACGCCGTCCCTGTATGGACCACCACCGGGCGTGGCACACTGGCCGTGTACCAGAAGCAGCGCACTCCGGGGTCGGTGAAACTCCGAACCGGCGGTTACAGTCCGCGACCCGTCCGCTTCCAGCGGCCGGTTGACCAGGTGAAATTCCTGGACCGACGGTTAAAGTCCGGATGGGAGGCAGTGCGCGGCGGGCGAGCATGTACGTGTGCGCGCCGCCGTATCTGGTCTCGTCCATCACGGACGGGACCTACTCGGCGTCGCCCTCGGTGTGATCGTCCGTCCATTCTGTCGTCTGTCGACAGGCCCCGGAGTCCGTGCCCCGTTGAGGCAGGAGGACCCGGGAAGTGTTCACCGGAATCGTCGAAGAGCTGGGTGAGGTCACCGCCGTCGAGAACCTCGGCGACGCGTCCCGTTTCCGGCTCCGTGGCCCCGTGGTGACCGAGGGCGCGCAGCACGGCGACTCCATCGCCGTGAACGGCGTCTGTCTGACCGTCGTGGAGCACGAGGGCGACGAGTTCACCGCCGACGTCATGGCGGAGACCCTCAAGCGTTCTTCCCTCGGCGCCCTGGGCGTCGGCTCCCGCGTCAACCTGGAGCGCCCCACCGCGGTCGGCTCCCGCCTCGGCGGCCACATCGTGCAGGGCCATGTCGACGGCACCGGCCAGGTCCTGGCCCGCACCCCCTCCGAGCACTGGGAGATCGTCAAGATCTCCCTCCCTGCCGACCTCGCCCGCTACGTCGTCGAGAAGGGCTCGATCACGGTCGACGGCATCAGCCTCACCGTCGTCGACGCCGGCTCCGACCACTTCACGGTCAGCCTGATCCCCACCACCCTCGACCTCACCACCCTCGGCCACAAGCAGCCCGGCGACCCGGTCAACCTGGAGGTCGACGTCGTCGCCAAGTACGTGGAGCGCCTGCTCGCGCACACGCAGCCCGCCGACACGCAGGGAGCGGACCGGTGAACTGGCTGAACTCCGAGGCCTTCACCCTCTTCGGCCAGCACATCATCTGGTCCGACATGATCGGCAACATCCTCGGCCTGATCACCCTCGCCCTCGGCTGGCGCCGCTCGCTGCTCACCTGGCCGGTGCAGTTCCTGTCCGGCCTGGTCCTGTTCACCGCCTTCTACGGCCACCTCGCCGGCAGCGCGGGCAAGCAGGTCGTCGTCATGGTGGTCGCCCTGTACGGCTGGTGGCAGTGGAACCGCAACAAGGGGCAGGGCACCGATGGTCACATCGCGCCCCGCTTCGCCACCTGGCAGGAGCGCGGCGCGATGGTCGCCGCCGCGGCCGCCGGCACCGTCGCCGTCGCCCTGCTCTTCAAGGCCTACCCGTCCCTGTCCTGGGACCCCTGGCCGGACGCCTACATCTTCGTCGGCACCGTCGTCGCCATGTACGCCCAGGCGCGCGGCATGGTCGAGTTCTGGATCGCCTGGCTCCTGGTCGACGCGGTCGGCGTCCCCCTCAACTTCACCAACGGCTACGCCTTCTCCGGCTTCGTCTACGTCATCTACGGCGCGCTCGTCCTGTGGGGCCTGCGCGACTGGTGGCTGCGCTCCCGCCAGGGCACGCGGCCCGCTCTGGAAGGAGCACCCGCATGACCGCGGCACCGATCCTGTACAGCACCGAAGGCGTCGAGGACCTCACGCTCGACCCGGTCGAGCAGGCCATCGCCGACATCGCGGCCGGCCGCCCGATCGTGGTCGTCGACGACGAGGACCGCGAGAACGAGGGCGACCTCGTCATCGCCGCCGAGAAGATCACCCCCGAGATCGTCGCCTTCATGATGAGCGAGTGCCGCGGCCTGATCTGCGCCCCCATGGAGGGCGAGGAACTGGACCGGCTCGACCTGCCGCAGATGGTCGGTGACAACACCGAGTCGATGAAGACCGCGTTCACCGTCTCCGTGGACGCCTCCGCCGCGCACGGCGTCACCACCGGCATCTCGGCCGCCGACCGCGCCACCACGCTCCGGCTGCTGGCGAGCGGCGAGGCCGAGCCGACCGACCTCGTGCGCCCCGGCCACGTCTTCCCGCTGCGCGCCCGGCCCGGCGGCGTCCTGGTCCGCAACGGCCACACCGAGGCCGCCGTCGACCTCGCCCGCCTCGCGGGCCTGCGCCCGGCCGGCGCCATCGTGGAGATCGCCGGCGAGGACGGCCGGATGCTCCGCCTCCCGGAGCTGATCCCGTTCGCCCGCAAGCACGGCCTGACGATCATCTCCATCGCGGACCTGGTCACCCACCGCCGGGCCGCCGAGCCCGCCGTGCGCCGGGAGGCCGAGGTCAACCTGCCCACCAAGCACGGCACTTTCACCGCCTACGGCTACCGGTCCACCACCGACGGCGTCGAGCACGTCGCCCTCGTCCACGGCGAGATCGGCGACGGCGAGGACGTCCTGGTCCGGGTCCACTCCGAGTGCCTCACCGGGGACGTCTTCGGCTCCGCCCGCTGCGACTGCGGACCCCAGCTCGACGCCGCCCTGGACCGCATCCAGGACGAGGGCCGGGGCATCGTCGTCTACCTGCGCGGCCACGAGGGGCGCGGCATCGGCCTGCTGTCCAAGCTGCGTGCCTACGAACTCCAGGAGCGCGGCCGCGACACCCTCGACGCCAACCTCGAACTGGGCCTGCCCGCCGATGCCCGCGACTACGGCGCCGGCGCCCAGATCCTGGCCGACCTCGGGGTGCGCAGCGTCCGCCTGATGACCAACAACCCCGACAAGAGCGACGCGCTGCTGAACCACGGCCTCAAGATCAGCGGACGCGAGCCGATGCCCGTGCAGGCGGGCGAGCACAACCTGCGGTACCTGCGCACCAAGCGGGACCGGATGGGCCACGACCTGCCCTGGCTGGACACGCCTCCCGCGATGTCCACCTGCGCCAACCAGTAGACCGTGGCCGACCGCGGCCACCAGTAGAGAACAGCACTGAGGAGAGACGTGAGCGGCAAGGGTGCACCTGAACTGTCCGTACGCAACGTCAGCGACCTGCGGGTCGCGGTCATCGCGTCGCAGTGGCACGAGAAGGTGATGGACGGACTCGTGGACGGCGCCCTGCGCGCCCTGCGCGACCTGGGGATCGACGAGCCGACCCTGCTCCGGGTCCCCGGCACCTGGGAGCTGTCGGTCGCCGCCAAGGCCCTCGCGGGGCGCGGCTACGACGCCGTGGTCGCCCTCGGCGTCGTCATCCGCGGCGGCACCCCGCACTTCGAGTACGTGTGCCAGGGCGTCACCCAGGGCCTCACCCAGGTCGCCGTCGAGACCGGCGTCCCCGTCGGCTTCGGGGTGCTCACCTGCGACGACGAGGAGCAGGCCCTGGACCGCGCCGGCCTCCCGGGCTCCCACGAGGACAAGGGCCACGAGGCGGTGACGGCGGCGGTGGCGACGGCGGCCACCCTCCGCTCGGTATCCGAACCCTGGCACTGAGCGACGCGGCGATTGGCGTAGTCTGGCGCTCACCATGTCCAACAAGACTTTCGAGGAGCTCTTCACCGAGCTCCAGCACAAGGCCGCCCACGGCGACCCCGCCACCTCCCGCACCGCCGAGCTGGTCGGCAAGGGGGTCCATGCCATCGGCAAGAAGGTCGTCGAGGAGGCCGCCGAGGTCTGGATGGCCGCCGAGTACGAGGGCAAGGAAGCGGCCGCCGAGGAGATCTCGCAGCTGCTCTACCACGTCCAGGTGATGATGGTCGCCCGCGGCATCTCGCTGGACGACGTCTACGCCCACCTGTAGAACCTTTTCCGACAGAACCGTCTTTTCCGAGCAAAGTTTCGAGCAAAGGAAGCCGACCTCATGCTGCGCATCGCCGTCCCCAACAAGGGTTCGCTCTCAGGCCCTGCGGCGGACATGCTGCATGAGGCCGGTTACCGGCAGCGGCGGGAGTCCAAGGAACTCCGCACCGTCGACCCGGTCAACGACGTCGAGTTCTTCTACCTCCGCCCCCGCGACATCGCGATCTACGTCTCCTCCGGCCGCCTCGACATCGGCATCACCGGCCGCGACCTGCTCGTGGACTCCGGCGCCAACGCCGAGGAGATCCTGCCGCTCGGCTTCGCCCGCTCCACCTTCCGCTTCGCCGCCAAGCCCGGCGAGGCGAACGGCCTGGCGGACCTCAAGGGCAAGACGGTCGCCACCTCCTACGAGGGCATCGTCGCGGGGCACCTCGCCGACAGCGGCGTCGACGCCTCCGTCGTCCACCTGGACGGCGCCGTCGAGACCGCCATCGAGCTGGGCGTCGCCGAGGTCATCGCCGACGTCGTCGAGACCGGCACCTCGCTGCGCAACGCCGGCCTGGAGGTCTTCGGCGAGCCGATCATGAAGTCCGAGGCGATCGTGATCCGCCGCACCGGCGCCGACGCAGAGGAGCCGAAGGTCCAGCAGTTCCTGCGCCGCCTCCAGGGCGTCCTGGTCGCCCGGACGTACGTGATGATGGACTACGACTGCCGGGTCGAGCAGCTGGAGAAGGCCGTCGCCCTCACCCCCGGCCTGGAGTCGCCGACCGTCTCCCCGCTGCACAACGAGGGCTGGGTCGCCGTCCGCGCCATGGTCCCCACCAAGGACGCCCAGCGGATCATGGACGACCTCTACGACATCGGCGCCCGCGCCATCCTGACCACGGCGATCCACGCCTGCCGCCTCTGAGGGACCCGCGCGAGATGTCCGAGCTCCCGTCGCTGCCCGTCACCTTCCGGCCGGGCCTCACCCGCGTGATCCTGCTCACCGCGGGTGTCGCGATCTTCGCCACCATCTCCGGGGTCGCCCTGCTCCTGGAGCAGCTCGGCCCGGGGGAGAAGCTCAGCTTCGTCGTCACCGGCGCGCTGATCTTCTGGGTGCTGGCCCAGCTGGCCCGGGTGAAGGTGGTCGCCGACGAGTCCGGGGTCACCGTCGTCAACATCGCCGCCAAGCGGCGCCTGGAGTGGGCGGAGATCGTCCAGGTGAACCTCCGCCCGGGTGATCCGTGGGTGTTCCTCAACCTCAGCGACGGCACCAGCCTGCCCGCGCTCGGCATCCAGCCGGGCATTGCCAAGCGGCGCGCCATCGCCGACGCCACGGCCCTGCGCGCCCTCGCCGAGGCCCACGCGAGCCACGACCCCGAACAGCATCAGGGCTGAAATCACGCAACTTCGGGGACCTCTCCGGGCCGTCGCCCCTGCCGCACCGGCCCCTGTCTTGATTAATCTGTTGGCGGAGGCTTTTCACGTCCCGCCTCCACCCCTGTCGCGCGCCCCGCGCACAGGGGTTCCTGCTACCCGAGGAGTGACCCTCTCCGGCGATGGACGGATCGTCCTGTAGTACCTGCGCCGCCCCCTACCGACATACCGCGGACCGCCTCACCGCAGTCCGCGAGGCTTCGGAGGCGGCGGCATCATGACCACCCCCCTGCTGCTCCTGGCAGCCGCGTTCCTGCTCATCCTCGCCAACGGCTTCTTCGTGGCCGCCGAGTTCGGCCTGGTGACCGTGGAGCGGCCCGAGGCCGAGAAGGCCGCCGCCGACGGCGACAAGCGCGCCCGTACGGTCGTCGAGTCGCTGAAGGAGCTGTCCTTCCAGCTCTCCGGCACCCAGCTGGGCATCACCATCACCTCCCTCGTCGTCGGCATGCTCGCCGAACCGGCACTGGCCGAGCTGCTGCGCGGCCCGCTGACCGCGATCGGCCTGCCCGACGGCGCGGTCTCCGGCATCGCCGTCGTGGTCGGCATGCTGCTCGCCTCGGCGATCCAGATGGTGATCGGCGAACTCGTGCCCAAGAACTGGGCGGTCTCCAAGCCCCTCCAGGTCGCGCGTTTCGTCGCCGGCCCGCAGGCCCGCTTCTCCCGCCTGTTCCGCCCGGTCATCGCCGCGTTGAACACGGTCGCCAACCGGCTGGTCCGGGCCCTCGGCGTCGAGCCCGCCGAGGAACTGGCCTCCGCCCGCACCCCCGGCGAACTGGTCTCGCTGGCCCGGCACTCCGCCCAGGCCGGCGCGCTGGAGCAGGACACGGCCGACCTGTTCGTCCGCACCCTGTCCCTGGGCGAACTGACCGCCCAGCACGTCATGACCCCCCGGGTGAAGGTCAGCGCCCTCCAGGACACGGCGACCGCGGAGGACGTCGTCAACCTCACCCGGGCCACCGGCCTGTCCCGCTTCCCGGTCTACCGGGAGAAGATCGACGAGATCGTCGGCATGGCCCATCTCAAGGACGCGCTGGCCGTCCCGGTCCACGACCGGCTGCGCACCCCGGTCGGCCGCATCGCCCGCAAGGCCCTGCTGGTCCCCGAGACCCTCCCGGTGCAGCCCCTCCTCGCCCGGCTCCGCTCCGAGCAGCCCATCGCGGTCGTCGTCGACGAGTACGGCGGTACGGCGGGCGTGGTGACCCTGGAGGACATCGTCGAGGAACTCGTCGGCGAGGTCCGCGACGAGCACGACAGCCCGGACGCACCGGAACTCGCGTCCGCCCCGCCCCAGGACGGCAAACCCGCCTGGGACGTCGACGGCAGTGTCCGCGTCGACATCCTCCAGCGGATAGGACTCGACGTGCCCGAGGGCCCGTACGAGACGGTCGCCGGACTGGTCGCCGACCTGCTCGGCCGCATCCCGGCGCCCGGCGACCGTGCCGAGCTGCCCGGCTGGCGGCTGTCCGTCCGCCGGGTCGGCCACTACCGCGCGGAACGGGTCCGCTTGGTCCGCACCGCCCCGGCCGTCGCGGAGGCCGCCCGATGAGCGTTCTCCAACTGGTCTTCGCCGGCCTGCTGGTCCTGGCCAACGGCTTCTTCGTCGGTGCCGAGTTCGCCCTCGTCTCCGTCCGCCGCAGCCAGATCGAACCCCTGGGCACCGCCCGGGCCCGCCAGGTCCTCTACGGCCTGGAACGCCTCCCGCAGATGATGGCCGCCGCCCAGTTCGGCATCACCGTCTGCTCGCTGACGCTGGGCGCGGTGGCCGAACCGACGGTGGCCCACCTGCTGGAGCCGCTGTTCGAGGCGGTGCACCTGCCGGAAGGCGTGATCCACCCGCTGGGCTACGTGATCGCGCTGGCCGGGGTGGTCTTCTTCCACCTGGTCATCGGCGAGATGGTGCCCAAGAACCTGGCGATGGCGGCGCCCGAGAAGGCGGCGCTGTGGCTGAGCCCCGGCCTGGTCGCGTTCGCCCGCGTGTGCCGGCCGATCACCGTCGCCCTCGGCGCCTGCGCCCAGGGCATCCTCAAGCTGTTCCGCGTCGAGCCGAAGGACGAGGTCGAGGCCGTCGTCACCAGCGAGCAGCTCAACCGGCTCCTGGAGGACTCCGGCCAGGCGGGCCTCCTCGACCCCGAGGAGCAGGAGCGCCTGGAGGACGCGCTGGAACTGGGCTCGCGCCCGGTGACGGACGTGCTCCTGCGCCGCGAGTCCCTGATCACGGTCCCGCCGTCGGTCACCCCGGGCCAGATCGTCGAGCTCACCGCCCGCACCGGCTACTCCCGCTTCCCGGTGGCGGCCGAGTCCGGGTCCTTCATGGGCTACGTGCACGTGAAGGACGTACTCGACCTGGAGGACTCCGACCGGGCGGTTCCGCAGCAGATATGGCGCCCGATGACGACACTGCGGGCCGAGTTGCCCCTCGATGACGCGCTGACCGTGATGCGCCGGGCCGCCACCCACCTCGCTCAGGTGGCCGACGCGAACGGCCGCGTTCTCGGCCTGGCGGCCCTGGAGGACGTCCTTGAGCTGCTGGTCGGGGAGGTGACGGACCCGGCGCACCGGGAGCAGGCGGCAACGCCGAGGACGCCGGAGCCGAGGGTGAGCGGGGAGCCGGAGGAGGCCATGGCGGGGTGAGGCCGTAGTTCGGCTGCGGGCGCGTGGGGGCTGGTCGCGCAGTTCCCCGCGCCCCTTACGGGGCGCTGCCCAGCCGTTTCCTTTCAGCTCAGCCGCGGGCAGTCGTGCCGCTGGGGCGGCACGGGTGGGCGCTGGGGGTCCCCCGGCCGAAGGCTGGGGGAGGCACCCTGCAAGCGCCGGTAAGCGAAACCCCCCGCGCCCAGCTACATCCCGGCCGCCGGATCCTGCGGCCCCCTCCCCGACAGCACCTCTCCGTACGCCTGCATCAGGTCCGGCAGTCGCAGCGTCGCCAGGTCGTCTCGCGACAGCGCCCCGGGATACGCCGACAACCGCAGATCCCGGTACGCACAGCTCTTCTCGTACAGCGTCCGCAGGAACCGCCCGTTGCCCAGCTCGTCGATCCACCCCTGGTCCACCACGTGCCCGGCGATCGACCGCAGCTCCTCCAGCGCCTCCTCGTCCCAGGCGTCCCCGTTCTCGGCTGCCAGCACCTCGCCGATCGACGTCAGTTCGAGGGGCCGGTAGGAGGGAAAGTCGACCCGCGTGGTGAAGCGCGAGGAGAGCCCGGGGTTCGCGGCGAGCAGGCGGTCCATGCCCTCCGGGTAGCCGGCCAGGATCACCACCAGGTGGTCCCGGTTGTCCTCGGCCCGCTTCAGCAGCACCTGCAGCGCCTCGTCTCCGTAGGCGTCCCCCTTGCCGTAACCGGAGTTGGAGAGGGAGTAGGCCTCGTCGACGAAGAGCACGCCGCCGATCGCGGAGTCGATCAGTTCGTTCGCCTTCACGGCGGTCTGGCCCAGGTACTCGCCGACCAGGTCGGCCCGCTGCGCCTCCACGAGATGGTCGCCGCCGAGCAGGCCCAGCGCGTAGAAGACCCGGCCGAGGATGCGGGCGACGGTGGTCTTCCCGGTGCCCGACGGCCCGGAGAAGACGAAGTGGCGTTTCGGCGGCTGCACCGGCAGCCCCTGCCCGGCCCGCAACCGGGCCATGTTCAACTGCGCCGACAGCGCTTTGACCTGCCGTTTCACGGGTTCGAGCCCGACCATGCGCTCCAGTTCGGCGAGCGCCTCCTCAAGTAACGCGGGGTCGGTCGGCCCGGCCGGCAGCGGCGCTGACGGCACGACCTTCTCGCGCACCGCCGGGTCGATCACCGACGGCATCGCCCCGGCCGGCGGCTCCGGGTCACCGAGTCGCAGATCCCGCCCCTCGGTGCCGAAGAGCGGGTCGAGCATGTCCGGACCGTCCACGACGTCCTGCCCGGCGCCGGTGAGGGTGATCGACGCGAAGTCGGCGGTGTCGTCGTACCCGTCGCCCTCGGCGATCGCGGCCAGCCGTGCCGAGGTGTCCATGAAGGCGGGGTCGACGCGGTGGACGGCCCGGTAGAGGGGGAGCGCGGCGGCGCTGCGGCCGGTGCCCTCGTGGGCCCGGGCCAGCCAGTAGCGCAGCTCCTTGCGCTGCGGCTGCTCGCTGCGGCAGCGCATCAGCGCGGCGGAGAGCAGCGGTTCGGCCTGGCCGTACATTTCGAGGCGGACCCGGGCCATGCCGCCGAACAGGCCTGCCTCGATGCCGAGCATGGGGTCGTCCAGGAGCGGGTCGGTGTGGCGCACCAGCTGCTCCCAGTCCTTGACCAGGTAGGCCCGGCAGGCGTGCAGGAAGCGGACCTGGGGGTCGGCGTCCACCGGCGGCAGCCCGGCGAGGGCCCGGTCGAGCTCCGGGACGTGCCGGCCGTCCAGCCAGTGCGAGGAGTGCGCGAGGAGGAGGTCGCGCGGGCTCTCCAGGACCGGCTGCACCCACCAGCCCAGCCAGTACCAGGAGTTCAGGGTGCGGCGATGCCGGCCGCGCTGTTCGCCGAAGCGTTCCCGGTGCCGGAACATCCGCAGCAGCGCGGTCGTCGTGTCGACGCGCAGCGCGTGCAGCCCGAGCCAGGCGTCCGCCATCCCGGGATCCATCCGTACCGCGGCGCGGAACTCCTCCTCGGCCTGCGGATAGGCGCCCATCGTGTAGGCGTCCACACCTCGCAACCAGGCGAGGTCGGCCGGGGCCTCGGGGCCCTGCGTGCCGAATTCCATCACGTCCCCCACAAACCGTGCCCCCGTGGTCGGCCCCCGGGCTCCCCCCGATGGCCACAGTTGGTCGAACCGCTGTGCCGCGGACCGGAGTTGCAGGTGCGCGAAGCAGCCGTTCGAAGGTCGCACCGAGGGCATCGTACCTGCGCTTCCACCGCCTGCCGAAGGGTGCCGCACGGGCCGTTTGGCGAGCTTGGGGGCAGACGGGGCGCACACGGGTCGGTGACCGAGCGTGAGCGTGAGGGTGCGCGCCGCGCACGCAAAAGGGGTAAAGGGCAGAACGAAGCCCCCGATCACGGGGGAACAACCGGGGGCTTCGCGTCTGTGGGGCGGCTTCGAACGGCCGCTCATTGAGAACGTAAGTCCTGTACGGCCCCCCGGTCAAGCCGAGTTGAGGTACTCAGGCAACTTCCTGGAGGTCCGTCTTCACAAGTTCAGCACACAGCGGACGGTCCGTCACGATGGGTGATGAACTGGTCCGGTCCAAGTGTCTCCGCAGGCCCCGGGAGCACCTCATATCCCTTATGTGACTGTGTCACCAGCAGGTCGGCGTACGGCCTGGAGGGGTCTTCGCAGAAGTGTTCGTGCTCCGCCCTGACCCACCGGACCCAGAAGTCCCGTTGCTCCGCGCCGTCCCGCGCCCTGCCCCGAGTCCATGCCTCCTCGTGCGGCAGCTCCATCCACAGCAGCCGCGCCAGGAAGGGGCGCAGCGCGCGGCGGCCGGCGCCGACACCCTCGACGAGGATCACCGGGGCCGGCTGCAGCGGGCGGGGCGGGCCGAAACGGCGGGTGTGCCAGTCGTAGGGGGAGTACTGCGCCGTGCGGCCGTGCCCGAGCGGCTCGATCACCTCGGCCAGCAG
Organism: Streptomyces sp. NPDC001507; assembly: GCF_042894765.1. Classification (NCBI taxonomy): domain Bacteria; kingdom Bacillati; phylum Actinomycetota; class Actinomycetes; order Kitasatosporales; family Streptomycetaceae; genus Streptomyces; species Streptomyces sp. NPDC001507. Next base: position 65,963 of record NZ_JBIAVV010000008.1, on the reverse strand, counting down.
CCGGCCGGTCCAGGCGAACAGCTCCTCGTGGCTGGCGATGTCGTCGAGGTGCAGCACCGGCGCCCCGCCCAGGGCGGCGGCCAGCCGGCCGGCGAACGTGGTCTTCCCGGACCCGGCGTGCCCGTCGACGCCGACGAGGCGGACCGGGCCGCAGGAGGGCGGGAGGGCCCGGAGTGCGGAGGCGAGCTGGTGAATGGCCGTTCCCGAGGTGTGCTGGGGTGTGGGGTGTTTTCCGGAAACAGTCTAGTAGTGCGGCGCATAGCGGGTGTTTACGGCCCCGGGAAAGTATCGGCTTGAACCAATTTTCGAGCCGTTCTCCATCGCGGCCGTCAATATTTCCGAGCGGCTGACCGATATGTCGATCTCGTGCGTTTCCGGCGTGGCCGGCCCTGAGTAAGGTGCCTGGTGCACTCGTCGGACGGGGACGGACAGGGGAAGATGGCCGCGGAGTTATTCGAGGGGCACTACGTATGGCATCCGGCGGCCGACGACCGCTTGCTCGCGAGCGTATGCGTGGACGTGCGCGCCGGAAGATATCTGAGTGCCCGTGAGGCGCTCGCCGAGACGCGAGCCGACTTCGCCCTGCGCGCGCACCGATCCCTGGTCCTCGCCTCCGAGGCGGCCGGCACCGATCTGGTCGAGCGGTGGCTGGCCGAGGAGCCGGGCCCCGAGTCCGCGCTGATGTGGGCCCGGGTGGCCGTGCAGCGGGCGATCCGGGCGGCCGACGCCCGTGACGAGCGGGCCGAGGCGCTGGAGCGGATCGCCCTCGCCGCCTGCGACCGGGCCAGCGCCACGAACCCCGGCGACCCCACGCCGTGGGCCGCCAAGCTGGCCATGGCCCGGCTGCACCGCCCGCACGACCCCGCCCCGGGCGGCCTGCTGACCTCCCCGTCCGGTCCCTGGCGGCTGTTCGCGCACACCCTCGGCCTCGACCCCTGGCACCGCGAGGCCCACCACCGCTTCCTGTCCTTCTTCTTCACCCGGTACGGCGCCTCGGTCAACGCGGCCTGGGACGTCGCCGCCTTCCTCGCCCAGCGGGCCCCCGCCGACTCCGCGCTGCGGCTGCTGCCGCTGGTCGCGCTGGTGGAGAGCCACAACCCCACCCAACTGCTCGCCGAGCGGGTCTGGGAACAGCCCCAGTGGCGCAGCACCGCGTTGTCGATCTACCACAACTGGCTGCCCACGGTCGCCGGATACCGCTTCACCCCGGTGCTCGACCTCGCCTACCTCGCGCACGCGCTGGTCATGGCCCGGTGCGCGTTCGAGGCCCGGGCGGTCTTCACGGCCATGGGGCCGTACGCCTCCCGCATGCCCTGGAGCGTCTTCGGCGAACCGGCCGACCAGCTCTCCCGGGCCCGCCGCGCCTGCGGCCTGCCCGTTCCCTCCTAGATTCCGAGATTCCGAGAGAAAGGCCGGCACGTGTCAGAACACACAGCGGACCCCGTCACGCTCGACGACGACGCGACCCTGCACGCGATGGGTTATCCGCGGAAACTCACCCGCCGATTCCAGGCCTTCGACAACTTCGCCATCTCCTTCACCATCATCAATATTCTCTCCGGGATCTTCTCGTCCTTCGGATTCGGTATGAACGCGGGCGGCCCCCGCATTCTCGTGTTCGACTGGATCGGCGTCTGCGTGATGGTGCTGTGCATCGGCGCCGCGATGGCGGAAATCGCCTCCGCCTATCCCACGAGCGGTGCCCTGTATTTCTCCGCCGGTAAACTCGCCAAGCGGCACAAGGGTGCCTGGTCCTGGTACACGGGCTGGCTGAACTTCGTGGGCCAGATCGGCGGCACCGCGGCCACCGGCTATGCGGCCGCCACCTTCATCCAGGCCTTCGTCGCCCTGCAGTGGCCCTCGTACACGCCGACCGCCCACCAGACGGTCCTGATCACGGCCCTGATCATCGTCGTCCAGGGACTCGCCAACACCTACACCGTTCAGCTGGTCGCCGTACTGAACCGGATATCCGTCTGGTGGCTGCTGATCGGACTCGTGGTGATCGTGAGCACACTGATCGTGATGCCGGACCACCACCGGCCGGCGTCCTTCGTGACGCATTTCGTGAACAACACCGGCTTCACCAACGGCCTTTACGGCGGCCTGCTCGGGCTGCTGGTCACCAGCTGGACCTTCACCGGCTTCGACGGCAGCTTCCACATGTCCGAGGAAACCGTCCAGGCGACCGTCAACGCGCCCAGAGGGATCATCCGGTCCATCGGCTATTCGGCGATCACCGGCCTGATCCTGATGCTCGCCCTGGTGTACAGCATCGGCGACTACACCAAGGTGGCGGGCTCTTCCGCGCCACCCGTCCAGATTCTCATCGACGGACTCGGCATGGGCTGGGCGAAGGCGATGCTGCTCGTCGTCATCGGCGCCATGCTCTTCTGCGGCCTCGCCAACCTCACCAGCAACACCCGGCAGATCTTCGCCTTCTCCAGGGACGGCGCCATGCCCGGCTCCCGCCTCTGGCACTCGGTCTCGCCCCGCACCCGTACCCCCGTCAAGGCCGTCTGGCTCGCGGTGGCCTGCTCGCTCGCCCTGGTGGTGCCGGGCTGGTGGTCGCACACGGCGTTCACCGCGATCGTCAGTGTCAACGTCGTCGGCCTGTTCCTCGCCTACGCCGTGCCGGTGTTCCTGCGGCTGCGCCTGGGCGACGAGTTCCAGCCCGGGCCGTGGAACCTGGGCCGCTGGAGCAGGCCGATCGGCTGGCTGGCGGTGGTCTGGATCCTGCTCAGCAGCATCCTGTTCATGCTGCCGCAGGCCTCGCCGATCACCGCCGACTCCTTCAACTACGCGCCGATTGCACTGGCCGTCGTGCTGGCCGTGGCCACGGTCTGGTGGTTCGCCACCGCCCGCCGCCGTTTCCAGGGCCCGGTCAGCTACGGCCGCCCCGACGAGGTCGCCGCGATGGACCTCATCTGAGCCGGTGGGCACACGTATCGCCACGGGAGGGGCCCCGGCGACCGCGCCGGGACCCTTTCAGTGGACGAGACCCATATTGGTGGGCGTGGCATGGGCTGAAGTGCTGGCAGGGGCATGGCGCCTGCTTCATAGTTGGCGCACAGACCTTGCTCCGGATCAGCCGTGACGCGCACACCTGGGGGTCCTCCACCCATGAGCAGAGCCGAACAGCCGTCCCGCAGAACCGTTCTGGCAGCCGCCGCCTCCGTCGCGGCGGCGGCCGTGGCCCAGGGCGTGGTCCCCGCGGTGCCCGCGGTCGCCGCGCCGGAGACCGACGCCGACGACACCGCCCGGACCGAAACCCGCCGGGCCGGGAACGGCCGTCCCGGCCACGGCCACGGCCGGGACGGGACCCGCCCGATCGACTACCGCTCCTGGACGACCTGCAGCGACTGGAAGACCGGCACCGCCAAGGGCGCCGGTGCCGTCACCGGGGACCGCCCCGGTGTGGTGATCGGCAGCCCGGCCGGCACCACGTCCTACACCGACCCCCACACCGGCACCACAGCCACCTGGGAGTACGCCACCTGGACCAGCCCGGTGCACCAGCTCGCCGTCCCCGCCACCGAGACCATCGCCTCCTGGAACGCGGACACCCCGGCCGGCACCTGGATCCAGATCGAACTGCACGGCACCTACTCCGACGGCACCGCGACCCCCTGGTACGTCATGGGCCGCTGGGCGGCCGGCGACCAGGACATCAAGCGGACCTCGGTGGACGGCCAGAAGGACGGCAAGAGCACCGTCTGGACCGACACCTTCGCCATCGACGACGCGTCGACCGGTCTGCGCCTCACCTCCTACCAGCTGCGCCTGACCCTCTACCGCAAGCCTGGCACCAAGCTCACCCCGACCGTCTGGCGGCTGGGCGCCATGGGCTCCGACATCCCGGACCGCTTCACGGTCCCGGCCTCCACCCCCGGCCTGGCCCAGGAACTCAAGGTCCCGCGCTACTCGCAGGAGATCCACAAGGGCCAGTACCCCGAGTACGACAACGGTGGCGAGGCCTGGTGCAGCCCCACCTCCTCGCAGATGATCGTCGAGTACTGGGGCGGCCGGCCCACCGCCGCGCAGCTGGCCTGGGTCGACCCGTCCTTCGCCGACCCACAGGTCTGCTACGCGGCCCGCTTCACCTACGACTACCAGTACGGGGGCTGCGGCAACTGGCCGTTCAACGCCGCCTACGCGGCGACGTACGGGGGCCTCCAGGGCGTGATAACGCGACTGGCCTCGCTCACCGACCTCGAGACCCTGATCGCGGCCGGTATTCCGGCCATGACGTCACAGTCGTTCCTCGCGTCGGAGCTGACGGGCGCCGGTTACGGCACCTCCGGGCACCTGATGACCGTGATCGGCTTCACCGCGGACGGCGACGTGATCGCCAACGACCCCTGCTCGGCCGACGACGACGCGGTCCGGCGGGTCTATCTGCGCCGGGAGTTCGAGAACATCTGGCTGCGGACCAAACGCTACAACGCCAGTGGGAACGTCGCGTCCGGCACCGGGGGTGTCTGCTACCTGTACTTCCCGGCCTGCCCGACCGCGGCCCAGCTCAAGGCACTCGCGGCGGTCGGCGTGCGCTGACCGGGCACGACAGCGGCCCCCGGGCATCCGGGGGCCGTTCTCCTGTGACCAAGCTCTCCGCCACAAAAGCCGCAATCGATGGCATGGTGGACTCCATGACCACGCACTCCGCCACTGCCGCCCGCGCCCGTACCGGCGGCCCCCAGGACGACGGCCCGAAGGTTCTGGAGCATGTCATGGGCTGGACTCTCGTCGTGGTCGTGGCCATGTTGGTGACTCAACTCGGCCTGCTGTGACCTGAACTGACATACTGCGGATGTCCCGCAGCCCGTTGAGACCAGGGTCGAAATTGAATATCAGTCAACAGCGTGCCGCCGTCCGTCCCCGGGCGCGCGGCACCGAGCGTTCCGTGGCTCGTCGCGCCGAACTCATCGCCATCGGGCGGAAGCTGTTCGCCGACACCTCGTACGACGCGCTCTCCATGGACGACATCGCCAAGCAGGCGCATGTCGCCAAAGGGCTGATCTACTACTACTTCCAGTCGAAGCGCGGCTACTACCTGGCGATCATCCAGGACTCCGTCGCCGATCTGGTCACCTATGCCGCGAGCGGCCTGGAACTGCCCCAGGTGGACCGCGTCCACCGGACCATCGACAGCTACCTGCGCTACGCCGAGCACCATCAGGCCGCGTACCGCACGATCGTCAGCGGCGGTGTCGGCTTCGACACCGAGGTGCACGCCGTCCGGGACGGGGTGCGCGAGGCGATCGTCGCGACCATCGCCGAGGGCGCCTACGGGCGTACCGACATCGCCCCGCTCGCCAGGGTCGGGCTGCTCGCCTGGCTGTGCAGCGTGGAGGGCGCCACCCTCGACTGGATCGACCGGCCCGAACTCTCCCGCGAGACCATGTGCGAGCTGCTGGTCAAGACGCTCGGCGGCACCCTGCGCGCCATCGAGGAGCTGGACCCGTCCTACCGCGCCCCGGCCCCGGCCCGCCGGGACACCTGACGCACCGGGGCCGGCCCCGCGGTGTCCCGCCGGACCGGCCGCTGGGGCGGAGGGCTCGTGGTTCCCCCGCCCCAGGCCCCGTGACCGGGGTCAGTTGATGGCCTTGATCAGCTCACCGTTGGTGGTGTCGCCGCTCAGCTCCCAGAAGAAGGTGCCGCCGAGGCCCTGCTGGTTCTTGTAGGTCATCTTGGTCGCGATGGTCGCCGGGGTGTCGTAGCTCCACCAGTCACTGCCGCACTTGGCGTACGCCGTGCCGCCCACCGTGCCGGTCGCCGGGCACTTGGTCTTGAGCACCTTGTAGTCGTCGATGCCCGCCTCGTACGTGCCCGTCGCCGGACCGGTCGCCGAGCCGCCGGGCGCCGCCTGGGTGACCCCGGTCCAGCCGCGGCCGTAGAAGCCGATGCCGAGCAGCAGCTTGGCCGCCGGGATGCCGAGGCCCCTGAGCTTGGCGATGGTCGCCGACGTGTAGAAGTTCGCCGTCGGGATGCCCGAGTAGGAGTTCAGCGGTGAGTGGGGGGCCGTCGGGCCGGTCGAGGCCCAGGCGCCGAAGTAGTCGTACGTCATCGGGTTGTACCAGTCGACGTACTGCGCCGCGCCCGCGTAGTCGGCCGCGTCGATCTTGCCGCCGCTGGTGGCGTCGGCGGTGATCGCCGCCGTGACGAGCGAGCTGCTGCCGAACTTCGCGCGCAGCGCGGCCAGCACGTTCCGGAACGCGTCCCGGCCGCTGGTGTCGCAGGTGTTGCCGCAGGCGTTCGGGTACTCCCAGTCGATGTCGATGCCGTCGAAGACGCCGGCCCACTTGGAGTTCTTCACCAGGTCGTAGCAGGACTGGGCGAACGCGGTGGGGTTCTTGGCGGCCTCGCCGAAGCCGCTCGACCAGGTCCAGCCGCCGAAGGACCAGAGGACCTTGAGGTTCGGGTGCTTCTTCTTCAGCTTCAGCAGCTGGTTGAAGTTGCCGCGCAGCGGCTGGTCCCAGGTGTCCGCCACGCCGTCCACGGACTCGGCGGCCGTGTAGGTGCGGTCGGTCGCCGCGTAGGAGTCGCCCATCGCGCACTTGCCGCCGGTGACGTTGCCGAAGGCGTAGTTGATGTGGGTGAGCTTCGCCGCCGAGCCGGAGGTCTCGACGTTCTTGACCAGGTACTTGCGGTCGTAGGTGCCCCATTCCGTGAAGTAGCCGACGACCTTGGAGCCGGCCTGCACCTGGGGAGCGGACGGGGCGGACCGGGCGGCCGCGGACGCGGTGCCCGCGCCGGCCAGCAGCCCGGCGCCGAGGACGGCACAACAGGCCGCGGAGAGCAGCGCCCGGAACCGGGAGCGGTGGAAGGTGTGCATCGGGTGTCTCCTCCTGGGGGAGAGGGGAACGCGCGCCGATTGGCATGAACGCGGTAAAGCGTTGGTCATGAACCTTAGGAGGACTAGACCAGTCGGGTCAATGGTTCGGACCAATTTCGCGGCGCGGGGATGTCGGCCTGGAATTCCTGAAGTAAGCGGTCGTTAACTGGTGACGGGAGGTCCCCGATCGGGCATACTCACTGCGCAGCCGCAGGTCAGCAGCTTCCGAGACCCGGAGCACCGACCTCGGCCGCACTCGTACGACAGGCGGAGCCGCCCCTAACCCGCGGGCCGTGACCGTCGTTGCCCGACAGGGAGGAGACCGACGCCATGTCCGACCGCGACCCGCAGCCGGTGGAGCGTCAACTGCCGACGGACGAGGCGAGGGACCTGCTCGCGCTGGTCCGCGAGATCGCCCGGCGTGAGATCGCGCCGAAGGCGGCCGAGGAGGAGGACGCCGGGCGCTTCCCGCGCGAGGCCTTCACCCTGCTCTCCGAGTCAGGCCTGCTGGGCCTGCCGTACGACGCCGAGTACGGCGGCGGCGAGCAGCCCTACGAGGTCTACCTCCAGGTCCTGGAGGAACTGGCCGCGGCCCGCCTGACCGTCGGCCTCGGCGTCAGCGTGCACACCCTCGCGAGCTACGCGCTCGCCGCCTACGGGACCAAGCAGCAGCAGGTCGAGCACCTGCCCGCGATACTCGGCGGCGGCCTGCTCGGCGCCTACTGCCTCTCCGAGCCGGCCTCCGGTTCGGACGCCGCCTCCCTGCGCACCAGGGCCGTCCGGGACGGCGACTCCTGGGTGATCAACGGCACCAAGGCCTGGATCACGCACGGCGGCATCGCCGACTTCTACACGGTCATGGCCCGCACCGGCGCCGAGGGCTCGCACGGGATCACCGCCTTCCTTGTCCCCGGCGGCGCCGAGGGCCTCAGCGGCGCGGTGCCCGAGAAGAAGATGGGCATGAAGGGCTCACCGACCGCCCAGGTCCACTTCGACGACGTCCGGGTCCCCGACGACCGCCGCCTCGGCGAGGAGGGCCAGGGCTTCGCCATCGCCCTCTCCGCGCTCGACTCCGGACGGCTCGGCATCGCGGCCTGCGCCATCGGCCTGGCCCAGGCGGCCCTGGACGAGGCGGTCGGCTACGCCACCGGACGGCGGCAGTTCGGCCACCCCATCGCCGACTTCCAGGGCCTGCGCTTCATGATCGCCGACATGGCCACCCAGATCGAGGCCGGCCGGGCCCTCTACCTCGCGGCGGCCCGGCTGCGCGACGCGGGCCGGCCGTTCGCCAAGCAGGCCGCCATGGCCAAGCTGCACTGCACCGACACCGCGATGAAGGTCACCACCGACGCCGTCCAGATACTCGGCGGCTACGGCTACACCGCGGACTTCCCGGTGGAGCGCTACATGCGCGAGGCCAAGGTCCTGCAGATCGTCGAGGGCACCAACCAGATCCAGCGGATGGTCATCGCCCGTCACGTGGCGGGGCCGGAAAGTCGCTGAACTCGCTGAACTGCCCGCGGGTGACCGTCGGTGCCGCCAGCCTGACCCACTCCGGGTCGTGGCGGCCCGGCAGGGCGCGGCCCCGGTCGGCCCATGTCCGCATCAGATCGCGGTAGATGGGCGGATCCTGCGGTGCGGGTGGTGGCGGCGATGCCGCGGGCGGGGGCACGAAGATCCGGCGCTGACGGCCGAGAGCGGTGTAGGTGGTCGTCATGACCGGCCAACGCGGGGGCGGCCGCCCTGGTCACCGATCCCCCGAATCGTGCGTGAGTTCGTGGACGTCCGCTCCCGGATCTGGCCTCCCCTGATTTTCTGACGTACCGTCAGCCGGACCGTCTCCAGCCTCCGGGGAGGCCTGCCGTGGCCGACGACCGTCCCGTACCGCTCGACGAGTACCCCGTGCACCAGGTCCCGCTCTCCATGAAGCACGTCGCCACCGGGGACCGGAACGCCTACGACCGATGCATCTTCCACGTCCTCGACCACGAAGGCCGCGCGCTGCTCATCCTCGGCCTCGGCGTCTACCCGAACGTGGGGGTGATCGACGCCTACGCCACCCTGCGCACCGGTGACACCCTGCACGCGGTCCGCGCCTCGGACGCCCTCGGTGACGACCGGATGCGGCTCGCGGTCGGCCCGCTGCGGATCGAGGTCGAGGAGCCGCTCAGGCGCTTCCGTCTGACCTGTGCCGACGACGCCCTCTCCTGCGACCTCGTCTGGGCGGCCGGCTTCCCGGCCCTGTGGGAGCCACACCACCTGCAACGCCGGGGCGACCGGCTGACGTTGGAGGGCCGCAGGTTCGTGCAGGCCGGGGGAGTGTCCGGGGTGATCCGGGCCGGCGGCGAGGAGTTCCGTGTCGACCCGGGCGGCTGGACCGGGACCCGGGACCGCAGCTGGGGCGTCCGCCCGATCCCGGGGGAGGAGGGCGGGCGGCTCGCCGAGGAGAACCCGACCGAGGGCTTCCACTGGGTCTGGTGCCCGGTCCGCTTCGAGGACCGCTTCCTGATGGTCATCACCCAGGAGGACGCGGACGGCTACCGCACCCTGAACGACGCCACCCTGGTCCGCCCCGGTGACCGCGACCGCCAACTCGGCTGGCCGCGGACCGAGATCGCCTACCGCTCCGGTACCCGCCGCCCCGAGCGTGCCGTCGTCCACCTCGGCGACCCGCGCAAACCCCGCGAACTGGAGGTGGAGATCCTCACCTCCTCGCCGCTCGCGGTCGGCGCCGGCTACCCGCCGGCGGACGACTGGCAGCACGGCACCTGGCAGGGCCGCGGATGGGTGGACCGCCGTACCTACGACCTGACCGCGCCGCACCCCCGCGCGGCCTACGGCGTCACCGACCACTCCGCCCGCTTCCGCCTGGACGGACAGGTCGGCCACGGGATCTTCGAACACGGCTCGTTCGGCAGACACGATCCCAGCGGGTTCACCGGCTTCGACTCGGTGGCGCCCTGAAGGAGGAGGCCGGGATGACGACGGAACCGCGTCCACGCACCACCACCCGCGACCCCGAGGACCTCGCACGCCGGCTGACCGCCTGGCTGGACACCCGGCTTCCCGGCGCCAAGGCCGCCGGTGTCACGGTCCCCGCCTCGAACGGCATGTCCAGCGAGACCCTGCTCTTCGAGATCACGCATCCCGAACCGCCGTCGCGGGCCTGCGCGTTGCGACTGGCGGCGGATCCGTCGGCGTACACGGTCTTCCCGTCGTACGACCTCACCCGCCAGTACCGCACCATGCGGCTGGTCGCCGACCGCACGGACCTGCCCGTACCCCGCGTGCTGTGGCTGGAGGAGGATCCCGGACCGCTCGGCGCGCCCTTCTTCGTGATGGAGCGCGTCGAGGGGCGCGTCCCGCCCGACGTCATGCCTTACACGTACGAGGGGAACTGGCTGCACGCGGCGACCGACGCCGAACGGGAGCACCTCGAAGCCGTCTCCGTCGGCCTCTTGGCCCGACTGCACGACCAAGCCCCCGTTGCCGAGGCGGAGTTCCTCGCCCTTCCCGGAAAGGGCGACGCCCTGCACCGGCATGTCGAGTCCCAACGGCGCTACTACGACTGGGTGGTGGACGGACTCGCCCGCTCACCCCTGATCGAGGCGGCCTTCGACCGGCTGGCCGACCTGTGGCCGCGCGAGCCCGGCACGCCGGTCCTCAACTGGGGCGACGCCCGGATCGGGAACGTCGTGTACGACGGGTTCGACCCCGTCGCCGTCCTCGACTGGGAGATGGCGGCCGTGGCCCCGCGCGAGGTGGACCTCGGGTGGACCGTCTACCTGCACCGCTTCTTCCAGGACCTCACGGCCGCCTCCGGACAGCCGGGACTGCCGGCGTTCCTGCGCCGCGACCGCGTCGAGGCCCGCTACGCCCGGCTGACCGGCCGCACCCCGCAGGACATGGACTTCTACACCCTCTACGCCGCCCTGCGGCACGCGATCGTCATGCTGCGCATCGCCTACCGGCAGGTGTACTTCGGCGAGGCCGCCGTTCCCGCTGATCCGGACACACTGATCCTGCACCACGGGAGTCTGCGCGCCATGGTGCAGGGCAGTTACTGGGACGCGGTGCGGTGACTCAGGCAGCCTGACGGAGGGCCTGGCCGCCGGGGCGCAGCGCCGGTCCGCGCATCGGGCGCGAGCCCGGGCCGCCGACGTGCGAGAAGGGCTGCGTCCGCCAGTCCAGCCCCTGCGGGAGGGTGAGCAGGAGGGCGGTGTCCTGCTCCTGCGGCTCGGCCGACTCGTCCGCGGAGGGGACGTCGTCCGCCGCGCGGCCCGTGCCGGCGCAGACCGTGAGGCCGAACGGGTTCCACGGCGAGGCGCACAGCGCGTGCTCCGGCAGGAACTCCTCGTCCGCCAGCAGCGCGATGGACTGCGCGCAGTCCGGGCAGATCACCCGGAACATCTCGAAAGTGTCGTAGGCGTCGAGCTCCTCGGCCTCGTAGACGTCGGGTTCGACGCCCTCCGGCTCGGGCTCGACCACCAACTGCGGGCGCTTGGACACGGGACGACCAGGGCGCTTAAGACTCTGCATGGGTAACTCCCCCTCGGGCTGGGCCGATACGGCGCTGCGGCCTCGACCACAGCAAGCACTTCCCGCCCGGTCTCGGCGGTAATCACGAGGACATCACGGAGCCTGTTCAGGGGCTGTGGCGTTCGTCACATGCCGTACGCAGGTGCCCGCTGCGGTGTATTTGTCCGCCGGACGGCCCGCGGCCGACGCTCCGTGACATCACGAACCGGCCATGACCTGGGCTGCCGAGCTATCCGTGGAGATCAGGCGCACTGTAGTTTTTGCGCCATGGAGGAGCTGGACCGTCAAATCGTGCAGCTGCTCGTCAAGGACGGGCGGATGAGCTACACGGACCTGGGCAAGGCCACGGGTCTGTCCACGTCGGCCGTGCACCAGCGGGTGCGCCGGCTGGAGCAGCGTGGCGTCATCCGCGGCTATGCCGCGGTCGTCGACCCGGAGGCCGTCGGGCTGCCGATGACGGCGTTCATCTCGGTGAAACCGTTCGACCCCAGCGCCCCCGACGACATCGCGGACCGCCTGGCCGGGGTTCCCGAGATCGAAGCGTGCCACAGCGTGGCGGGCGACGAGAACTACATCCTCAAGGTGCGCGTGGCGACCCCGCACGAGCTGGAGGAACTCCTGGCCAGGCTGCGCAGCCTGGCAGGGGTCTCGACCCGCACGACGGTGGTGCTGTCGACACCGTACGAGGCCCGCCCGCCAAAGATCTGACCGGACCGCCCCGGTCGTCGCTGCCGCCACCTTCTACCGCTACGGCTCCCGCCACCGCCGGCTGCTACTGCTACGGCTGCCGCCACCGCCGGCTGCTACTGCTACGGCTGCCGCCACCGCCGGCTGCTACTGCTACGGCTCCCGCCGCCGCCGGCTGCTACTGCTACGGCTGCCGTCGCCGTCGCTGCCGCCGGCTGCTACCGCCACCGCCTACCGCCGCTGTGGTCGCTGCCGCCACCTTCTACCGCTACGGCTCCCGCCACGGCGTCGCTGCCGCCAGCTGCTACCGCCACGGCCACCGGCACCACCACCGCCACCGCCGTGGGCAGGCGTTCCGCAGGGCGGAACGGGTGGGCACGGCCGGCAGTGCCGGGTGACTTGGAACATGGCCCGAGTGCAGGTGGGTGTCGGCTACGGGTGCGTCGTGACTGGGTGCGCAGTTCCCCGCGCCGCTGAGGGGGGGGCGTTCGGGGTGCCCCCGTTCGGAGTGATCGGCGCGAGGGGCGAGACTGGTCCCCATGAGTGAGCGCGCCCCCGAGCCCCAGACCGTCCTTCTTCGTCGCGGCGAGGTCCACAGTCCCGCCGATCCGTTCGCGACCGCGATGGTCGTGGAACGGGGGCAGGTCGCCTGGGTCGGGTCGGAGGGGGCCGCCGACGCGTTCGCGGACGGGGTCGACGAGGTCGTCGATCTGGACGGGGCTCTGGTCACCCCCGCCTTCACGGACGCCCACGTCCACACCACCTCCACCGGCCTCGCGCTGACCGGCCTCGATCTGTCCCGGGCCACCTCGCTGGCCGCGGCCCTGGCACTGGTCAGGGACTTCGCCGCCGCCCGCCCGGACGACCGGGTACTGCTCGGGCACGGCTGGGACGCCGCCCGCTGGGCCGACGGCCGCCCGCCGACCCGCGCCGAGCTGGACGCGGCCACCGGCGGCCGCCCGCTCTACCTCTCCCGTATCGACGTCCACTCGGCGGTCGTCACCACGGCCCTGCTGGACCTGGTCGCGGGTGTGGTGCCCCGGGAGGACGCCCCGCTGACGGGCGACGCCCACCACGCCGTCCGCGCCGCCGCGTTCGCGGCCGTGACGCCCGCCCAGCGCGCCGAGGCCCAGCGCACCGCCCTCGCGCACGCGGCCTCGCTCGGCATCGGCACCGTGCACGAGTGCGGCGGGCCGAAGATCTCCTCCGAGGACGACTTCACCGGGCTGCTGCGGCTCGCCGCCGAACTGCCGGGACCGCGCGTCGTCGGCTACTGGGCCGAGGCGGCCGACGAAGGCATCGCCAAGGCCCGTCGGCTGGGCGCGCTCGGCGCCGCCGGAGACCTGTTCGTCGACGGCGCCCTCGGCTCCCACACCGCCTGCCTGCACGAGCCGTACGCCGACGCGGGTCACAGCACCGGGTCCGCCTATCTGGACGCGGCCGCCGTCGCCGCCCACGTCACCGCCTGCACCGAGGCCGGTCTGCAGGCCGGCTTCCACGCCATCGGCGACGCCGCCGTGACCGCCGTCGTGGAGGGCGTCCGCGCCGCCGCCGAGAAGGTCGGCCTGGCCCGCGTCCGCGCGGCCCGGCACCGCGTCGAGCACGCCGAGATGCTCACGCCCGAGCACATCGCCGGCTTCGCCGAACTCGGGCTGATCGCCTCCGTACAGCCCGCCTTCGACGCGCTGTGGGGCGGCCCGGACGGCATGTACGCCCAGCGGCTCGGCGCCGGGCGGGCCCGCACGCTCAACCCGTTCGCCGCTCTCCTCAAGGCCGGCGTCCCGCTCGCCTTCGGCTCCGACAGTCCCGTCACCCCGCTCGACCCCTGGGGGACCGTCCGGGCCGCCGCCTTCCACCACACACCCGAGCACCGGGTCTCCGTGCGCGCCGCGTTCACCGCGCACACCCGCGGCGGCTGGCGCGCGATCGGCCGGGACGACGCGGGCGTCCTGGTGCCCGGGGCGCCCGCCGACTACGCGGTCTGGCGCACCGACGAACTGGTGGTGCAGGCGCCGGACGACCGGGTCGCCCGCTGGTCCACCGACCCGCGCTCCGGCACCCCGGGCCTGCCCGACCTGTCCCCCGGCCGCGAGCTGCCGGTCTGTCTGCGCACCGTGGTGGGCGGCCGCACCGTGTTCGTACGACCGGGCGAGTGACCTCCCACATTCGTACGGCCGGGCGAGTGATCTCCCGGGGTGGCGCGGCCGTGATCGACGGCCGGCGCTCCGTCGCGCGACCTGCGCATCCTCTGCGCTGACCAGGGGTTTGAGGGTGTTTACGCAGGTCAAACGACTGTTGACAGCCAGCGGCAGCGGGCCGGTAGGTTCGGCGGAGTCCACCACCGGACGCCCGACCGGGGAGCAGTTCGCGCACTCGTCGCAGCGCCGCTGGGTCAGGGACGGTGTGCCGCACCGGGGCACCGTCACTGGGAGCCAGGCTCAGCGCCCGCGCCGACGAGGGAACGTTCCGGCCGGTCGGGAGGTGTGACCCGGGTGGGGCCCGGAGCTCAGTAGACAACGGCTTTCGGTCGACCCGCAGCCAGCGGGTCCCAGGTCGGCCCGAAGGGCGCCGGGCCCCCATCCGCAGGGGAACAGAGTGACGAAAGCACGTATGGCCGCCACCCGAAACGGGCATCCTTACCCCATTCTTGCGGAATAGACACCACCATCCGAATGAGCTGTCGCGTCAGTGCAGGCCGCGGCCACTATGGTGGTCCTCTGCGTACGACATGAAGGGGCAGCAGTGAACGACGGCGACGAAACCCTTGCGGCACAGCCCCAGGGGAGGCGGTTCGGCCCGCTCGGCACGGCCTTGGTGATCATTCCCACGTACAACGAGGCGGAGAACATCAAGTCCATCGTCGGCCGGGTGCGCCAGGCCGTCCCCGAGGCACACGTGCTGGTGGCTGACGACAACAGCCCCGACGGCACGGGCAAGCTCGCCGACGAACTGGCCGCCGAGGACGACCACGTCCAGGTACTGCACCGCAAGGGCAAGGAAGGCCTCGGCGCCGCCTACCTCGCCGGCTTCCGCTGGGGCATGGACAACGGCTACGGCGTGCTCGTCGAGATGGACGCCGACGGCTCCCACCAGCCGGAGGAACTGCCCCGGCTGCTGACCGCGCTGAAGGGCGCCGACCTGGTGCTCGGCTCCCGCTGGGTGCCCGGCGGCCGGGTGGTCAACTGGCCGAAGTCCCGTGAGTTCATCTCCCGGGGCGGCTCCCTGTACTCCCGGCTCGCCCTCGACCTCCCCCTCCGGGACATCACCGGCGGGTACCGCGCCTTCCGCCGCGAGACCCTGGAGGGCCTGGGGCTCGACGAGGTCGCCTCGCAGGGGTACTGCTTCCAGGTCGACCTGGCCCGCCGCGCGGTCAAGGCCGGCTACCAGGTCGTCGAGGTGCCCATCACCTTCGTCGAGCGGGAGTTCGGCGACTCCAAGATGAGCCGCGACATCCTCGTCGAGGCGCTGTGGCGGGTCACCTCGTGGGGCTTCACCGACCGGGTGGGCCGTCTGACCGGCAAGGGCAAGCCGTCCTAGCGGACGCCCGGGAACCTTACGGTTCCGGTTGATCATCCCCTTATGCCGCACTGAGCCGCGCCCAGGCACACTGGGTGCATGACGACTGGCGCGCAGACCCCTCCGTACACCACCCGGCCCCGCCGCTCCCGGCTGGGCAGATACCTGCCGCTGGGTCTCGCGGTCTGGCTGGTGCTGGAGATCTGGCTGCTGACGGTGGTCGCGGGGGCGGCGGGCGGCATGACCGTGCTCCTGCTGCTGGTGGCGGGCTTCGTCGCCGGTTCGGTGGTCATCAAGCGGGCCGGCCGGCGTGCCTTCCAGAGCCTCAACGAGGCGATCCAGCGCGGCGGCTCCCCGGAGCGCGGCGGTGGGAACGGCCTGATGATGCTGGGTGGCCTGCTCCTCATGATCCCCGGCCTGGTCTCCGACGCCCTCGGCCTGCTGCTCCTGCTGCCCCCGGTCCAGAAGGCCGTCTCGCGTTTCGCCGAGCGCACCCTCGACCGCAAGCTCCGCACCGCCGCCCCCGGCACCCTGGGCGACGCCTTCCAGCAGGCCCGCATGCACCGCCCGGACGGAAAGGTCGTCCAGGGCGAGGTGATCAGGAACGACGGTCCCCGGCCGGGGGACGAGCCGACCGGGGAGCGGCCGCCGCTGACGCGGTGAGTGCGCCTGCCTCACAACAACCGAGGGCGCCGTACGTTCACAGAACGTACGGCGCCCTCGGTTGTTGTGTCGGCTTCCGTTACACGGAACTATGCGGACTTGCGGCTGTCCCTGGGATGAATCGCGATGTTCATCGCCCCGGAACGCAGAACCGCCAGACGCTCCTCAAGGACCTCTTCGAGTTCCTCACGGGTGCGCCGCTCCATCAGCATGTCCCAGTGGGTACGCGCGGGCTTGGCCTTCTTCTCTTCAGGGCCGTCGCCGTCCACGAGGAGTGCCTGGGCCCCGCAGACCTTGCACTCCCACTCCGGCGGGATCTCCGCCTCGACCGAGAAGGGCATCTCGAACCGGTGCCCCTTCTCGCATGCGTACTCCACGGCCTGGCGCGGGGCCAGGTCGATACCGCGGTCCGTCTCGTAGCTGGTCACCACGAGGCGCGTACCGCGAAGAGCTCGCTCACTCATGAATCGTGCCTCCCGGGCTTGTCGCCCACAGGACAGGTGTCGCTGTCGTCGTCATCCGGTCAACGTCCGGTCGGCGGTAAAGATTCCCGTTCCGAGTCATGCGTCGCCGTCGTAGCCGCCCCTTGTTGTACCCACCGGCGCCCGGTTTGTCACATCTGCTAGCAGATGTCACCCAGCGTTTCGGCATCTTTGACGCGCAGTAACGGTACGCCTGGCAGGCCAAACGCGTACACTACCGCCCTTCCGCGTTGAACGCTAAATCTTCTGCGGAACCGGATTGCCCGCCTCGCCGATCGCCCGTCGCACCGGCACCCGCGCGAGCAGCGCGAACCCGATCACGAAGAAGGCCACCAGTGAGATGATCGCCGAGCGGTAGCTCCCGGTCAGCTGGTAGGTGATCCCGAACAACAATGGTCCCAGCCAGCTCATCCCCCGATCGCTCATCTCGTACGCCGCGAAGTACTCGGCTTCTTTTCCAGGCGGCACGAGATGGGAGAACAGGGAGCGGGACAGGGCCTGGCTGCCGCCGAGGACGAGACCGATGCCGGCCGCGAGGGCGAAGAACCACACAGGTGCCTTGGCCGGCAGGAAGTACCCGGCCGCCAGCGTCACCGTCCATGCCACCAGCGATCCCAGGATCGTACGCTTCGCCCCGTACGTCCTGGCCAGCCGCCCCATCGTGAGCGCGCCCGCCACCGCCAGCACCTGCACCATCAGGACCGCGCCGATGAGCGTGGACTGGCCGAGCCCGAGCTCCTGAGAGCCGTAGACGGACGCCTGGGAGATCACGGTCTGGATGCCGTCGTTGTAGACGAGGTACGCCAGCAGGAAGGAGAGCGTCAGCGGATGGCGGCGCATGTCCCGGGCCGTCGCCGCGAGTTGACGCAGCCCCGGAGCCGCCGCCCCGCCCGTACGGCCGCCCCGGTCGCGCAGCCGGCGCAGCGGTACGAGGGTGAAGGCGCCCCACCACAGCCCTGCCCCGGCCAGGCAGATGCGGACCGCCTCCGTCTCGGAGAGGCCGAAGGAGCCGTGGGCGGAGTAGAGGACCAGGTTGACGATCAGCACCAGTGAGCCGGCCACGTAGCCGAAGGCCCAGCCCCGGGCGGAGATCGTGTCGCGTTCCTCGGGCGGGGCGATCTGGGGAAGGTAGGAGTTGTAGAGCATCAGGGCGACGGACTGGGCGGCGTTCGCGACGATCAGCAGCAGCCCGCCGAGCAGATAGCGGTCGCCGTCCAGGAAGAACATGCCCGTCGTCGCCGCGGCCCCGGCGTACGCGGCCACGCCCAGCAGCCGCTTCTTGCGGCCGGTGCGGTCGGCCGCGCTGCCCACCAGGGGCATGAGCACGACCGCGAGGATCACCGACAGGGAGACCGAGTAGGCGAAGAAGGAGCCCGCCCGGACGGGGATGCCCAGCGGGTGGACGTAGCCGTCGGCGTCCGCCGCGTGGTCGGCGACCGACGTGAGGTACGGACCGAGGAACACGGTCAGGACGCTCGTCGAGTAGACCGAGCACGCCCAGTCGTAGAAATACCAGCCGCGCTGTTCGCGCCGCAGGTCGGTGCCCTCGTCGAAGACCCCCGACTGCACGGTTTCGGTGCCCACCCGCGCCCTTGCCTCTCCCGCAGCAGTGCCGCCCGCGCGCCTCAGAACCAGACGCCGCGCTTCTGCATGACCTCACGCAATGTGTCGATGTGATCGGTCATGATGCCATCCACTCCCAGGTCCAGGAGCCGGTGCATCCGCTCGGGTTCGTTGATGGTCCAGACGTGGACGTGCAGACCGAGCGCGTGGGCGGCGCGCACGAAGCGCCGGTCGACCACCGGGACCCCCGACTGGGACTCGGGCACCTGCGCGGCCACCGCCGAGCGGCGCACCGAGGCGGGCAGACCCCAGGAGCGCAGCCGCAGCCCGACCACACCGCGCGTACCGAACGAGGTGGCCAGGCGCGGCCCGGCCAGCCGCTGCGCCCGCAGTACCCGCGCCTCCGAGAACGACCCGACGCAGACCCGGTCGTAGGAGTCCGTCTTCTCGATGAGGTCGAGGAGCGGCCGCAGGGCAGGTTCCGCCTTGGCGTCCACGTTCCAGCGGACGTCCGGGAACTCCTCCAGCAGCTCCTCGAAGAGGGGAAGCGGCTCGCGGCCCGCCACGCGCGCCTGCCGTACGTCCTCCCACGGCAGGTCGGCGATCCGGCCGGCCCCGTCGGTGACCCGGTCGAGGGTGTCGTCGTGGAAGGCGACGAGCCTGCCGTCCGCCGTGGCGTGCACATCGGTCTCGATGTACCGGTAGCCGAGTGCGACCGCGCGCCGGAACTGCGCCACGGTGTTCTCCAGGCCGTCCGCGGCTCCGCCTCGATGGGCGAAGGCGATGGGGCCGGGGTGGTCCAGGTACGGGTGGCGGGTCAGCGTGCTCACTTGCGCAGTATCGCGCGCTCGGGTGACCCCGTGGCAACGACCGTGCTGCGGCCGGATGCCGCCGGGACGGCGAACACCCTCAGGAACAGCTGCGCGAGCGGTCCGATGGACACCGCGTAGAGCAGCGTGCCGACACCGACCGTCCCGCCGAGCGCGAACCCGGTGACGACCACCGCGACCTCGATCGCCGTGCGGATGAGCCGTATCGAGCGACCGGTACGCCGGTGCAGCCCCGTCATCAGGCCGTCCCGCGGGCCGGGGCCGAAGTTCGCCGCGATGTACAGGCCGGTCGCCGCCCCGTTGACCACGATGCCGGCCGCCATCAGCGGAATCCGCACGGCGAACGCGTGGGCACCGGGGAGGACGGCGAGCGCTGCGTTCATGGCGAGGCCGATGACGAAGACGTTGGAGACCGTGCCGAGGCCCGGCCGCTGGCGCAGCGGGACCCACAGGAGCAGCACGGCGGCCCCGACGACGATCGACACCGTGCCGATGCTCAGCCCGGTGTGCCCGGCGAGCCCCTGGTGCAGCACGCCCCAGGGCTCCAGGCCGAGGCCCGCCTCGACGAGCAGCGCGGAACTGACGCCGTACAGCGTGAGCCCCACGTAGAGCTGGACGAACCGTCGCCCGAGACGGCCTTGCGTGGACAAGAGGTACCCCCTGGTGGAAAGGATGGCGGTGGAAAAGGTGGACTGGCTCGTGTCACTCTGTGGCTTGCAAGGGAAACCTATCCATGGCCAATTCGGGGAAGGTGGACTGATTCACATGGCGCAGTGGACCTCTGCGGTGGGGCCCGCGCAGCTCGCCCGGCTGCTCAACTCACAGCAGGACCGTCCGGCCGGCCCCGGCACCCGGCGGCCGCCGGCCTACCGCGCCCTCGCCGACGGTATCCGGCTGCTGGTCCTGGAGGGCCGCGTCCCGGTCGCCGCCCGGCTGCCCGCCGAACGCGAGCTGGCCCTCGCCCTGTCCGTCAGCCGTACGACGGTGGCGGCGGCGTACGAGGCGCTGCGCGCGGAGGGCTTCCTGGAGTCCCGCCGGGGCGCGGGCAGCTGGACCGCGGTGCCGGCGGGCAACCCGCTCCCGGCCCGCGGCCTGGAACCCCTGCCTCCCGAGGCGCTCGGCTCGGTGATCGACCTGGGCACCGCCGCACCGCCCGCGCCCGAGCCGTGGCTGACCCGTGCGGTCCAGGGCGCGCTGGCGGAACTCCCGCCGTACGCCCACACCCACGGCGACTACCCGGCCGGGCTCCCCGTCCTGCGGTCGATGATCGCCGAGCGCTACACGGCGCGCGGGATCCCCACCATGCCCGAGCAGATCATGGTCACGACCGGTGCGATGGGCGCGATCGACGCGATCTGCCACCTCTTCGGCGGGCGCGGCGAGCGCATCGCCGTCGAGTCGCCGTCCTACGCCAACATCCTCCAGCTGATGCGGGAGGCCGGCGCCCGCCTGGTGCCGGTGGCGATGGCCGAGGGCCTTGGCGGCTGGGACCTGGACCGCTGGCGCCAGGTGCTGCGGGAGGCGGCGCCCCGGATCGCGTATGTGGTCGCCGACTTCCACAACCCCACCGGGGCGCTCGCCGACGACGACCAACGGCGCCGGCTGGTGGACGCGGCCCGCTCGGCGGGCACGGTGCTGGTCGCCGACGAGACGATGAGCGAGCTGTGGCTCGACGACGACGTGGCGATGCCCCGGCCGGTCTGCGGCTTCGACCCGGCGGGCTCCACCGTCATCACCGTGGGCTCCGCCAGCAAGGCGTTCTGGGCGGGCATGCGCATCGGCTGGGTGCGGGCGGCTCCCGACGTGATCCGCAGCCTGGTCGCGGCGCGGGCCTACGCCGACCTGGGCACGCCGGTGCTGGAGCAGCTGGCGGTGAACTGGCTGTTCAGCACGGGAGGCTGGGCCCAGGCCGTCGACCTGCGCCGGGCCCAGGCCCGCGAGAACCGGGACGCCCTGGTGGCGGCGGTCCGCCGCGAGCTGCCGACCTGGGAGTTCGAGGTGCCGAAGGGCGGGCTGACCCTCTGGGTCCGGGCCGGGGGACTGTCCGGCTCCCGGCTGGCGGAGGCGGGGGAGCGGGTGGGCGTCCGCGTCCCGTCCGGACCGCGCTTCGGGGTCGACGGGGCCTTCGAGGGCTACGTGCGCCTTCCGTTCACCGTCGGTGGAGCGGTGGCGGAGGAGGCGGCGGTACGGCTGGCGGCGGCGGCGCGGATGGTGGAGTCGGGTGCGAGCGGGGGGAACGGCGAGGCGCCGCGGACGTTTGTCGCGTAGCGGCGGGTTGTGGTTCGACCGCGGGCGCGTGGGGGCTGGTCGCGCAGTTCCTCCCCCGGCCGAAGGCTGGGGGAGGCACCCCGCAAGCGGGGGCGAGCGACACCCACCCGTACCTCAGCCCTCGGCGACCGCGGCCTCCAAGGGCACCGCTTGCTCCACCCCCTCGTTCCTCGGCGGCAACAAGGCCAGCACCGCCTCCCGGTCCACCTCGCTCGTCGCGTCGTCGTACGGATCCGGAGTCGCCGGCACCTGAAGCCGCAGCACCGGACCGTGCCCCAGCCGCGCATACCCCCGCCCCGGCGGCACCTGAGCCAACGGCGTCGTGTGCGGCGGCGCCCCCAGTGCCGCGGCCAGTTCGTCCGGCAGCGCCGGTCCCAGCACGACACGCGCGCACGCGTGCTGTCGTACCGCCTCGCTCAACACGTCCGCGTTGTCGAGCTGTTCGGCGACCACCACGGTGACGTTGGCCGCGCGGCCGTGCCGTAGGGGAGCCTCAAGGAGGGCCTGCAGGTCCTTGTGGCCGTCCGCCGCGGCCAGGTGGACGAAGGCGCTGGGGCGGTCGAGGAGGATCCACAGGGGCCGGCGGCAGTCGTCCGGCGGCGGGTGGCCCGCCTGGCGTGCGCGGCTGAGGGCGATGAGCCGCCGCTCCGTCTCGTTCGCGGCCCACTCCAGGCTGGCCAGGGCCCCGGCGAGCCCGCACTCCACCGCGAGGACCCCGTCCCGCCCGGCGAGGCACATGTACTCGCCGGTGCCGCCTCCCTCGACGATAAGGACGTCGCCGTACTGGAGGGCCTGCAGGGCGACGGAGCGCAGCAGGGTCGAGGTACCGCTGCCGGGACGGCCCATGACCAGCAGGTGAGGTTCGGTGGAGCGGGCGCCGGTGCGCCAGACGACCGGCGGTACGTCACGCTGTTCGTCGCCGTACCCGAGCGGGAGCGTGCGCTGGACCTCGCTGGGGTCGGTGAACCCGAGGACCGTCTCGCCCGGCGCGGTGACGAAGCGCTGCGCGGCGATGTCGGTGGGCAGCGGGGCGAGGACGGTCACCGTGAGCCGGTTGCCCTCCTCGTCCCACGCGAAGTGGTACTCGCGGCCCCGTCCGGACTTCGCGGTGAGCAGGTTCTCGATCCGCGCGCGGGCCTGCGGCTCGCCGTCCGGGAAGTACGCGGGGTAGCGGAGCAGCAGCTGGCCGAGGCGGCCCGCGTCGTCGAACTCGTGGGCGAGGAAGGCCTTGTCCCACTCTCCGCCGTGTGCGTACAGCGGCGCCGGGTCCTCGGCGGCCGAGAAGTACGGCACCAGGGCCTCGTACAGGGACTGGAGCCGCTGCGTCTGCGACTCGTCGGGGCCCTCCGGCGGGGGCGGGGTGCGGTCGCGGCCCTGCCAGGCGCTCGCCGCCATCAGGGTGATGACGGCGAGCAGCGGTCCGTACGGCACCAGCGCCACGACCAGGACGACGGAGGCCGCAAGGAACAGGAGCGGCCCGCGCTTGTCCTTGGGTGTCTCCACCCATCTGCGCCGCCCGGCCGCGGCCAGCCGGCTCAGCCCGCGGGTCACGGTGATGAGGGGGTGGAGGACATCGGTGGCGCTGTCGGCGGCCGTCCGGGCCAGCTCCCGGCTCCGGGCGAGCTGCGCGCCGCCGTTGCTCAGAATGCGGGGGAGAGGGCGCCGGGCCACTGCTGTCTCCTCACGGTGCGTACGGGCGGGCGGGGCGTCAGAACTTGATGCCGCCGAGCAGGCTCGCCAGGCTCTCGCCGCCTGCCTTGATGCTCGGTGCGATGGCCGTGCTGGAGAGATAGAAGCCGAAGAGCGCCGAGACCGTGGCGTGCGACGGCTTCAGTCCGTCCTTGCGGAAGAAGAGGAAGACCACGATGCCGAGCACGATGACGCCTGAGATGGAGAGGATCATTTGAGATCTCCTGGTGTCGAAGGGGGACAGTCACCATGAGTTCTTCCAGGATCACAGCAGGTATCCATACGATTAAAGGTGCAAATGAGTGAATCTCGGCTTATTTCACTCATTTGGGGGATCATTCTTGTTCTGTGTCGGCCGGATCGGCCGCCCCGACGTGCGGGAGAGTGATCGTTCGGCGGGGGTGCGGTGATCTTTACCTCGGGCAGATCCGGTCATGTGCACCTTGAGCCAGTACGCTGGCGATTCACTCGTACGGCCCCGCGGCCCGCCCGTTGCCGTACGCTCCCTCAGTCCGCGATAGTCCCCGCAGTGCACAGGAGAGGCGGTCCGGCCGATGAGCGAAGCCCCCGACCCCGAGGTCGTGGAGCTGGCGACCAAGATCTTCGATCTGGCCCGGCAGGGGCGGACCGAGGAGCTCGTGGCGTACCTCGACGCGGGCGTTCCCGCCAACCTCACCAACGACCGCGGTGACTCCCTCGTGATGCTCGCCGCCTATCACGGCCATGCCGCGGCGGTGCGTGAGCTGCTCGCCCGGGGCGCCGAGGCGGACCGGGTCAACGACCGGGGCCAGACGCCACTCGCCGGAGCGGTCTTCAAGGGCGAGACGGACGTCGTCAAGGTGCTGGTGGAGGCCGGCGCGGACCCGGCGGCGGGCACTCCCTCGGCCGTCGACACCGCACGGATGTTCGGCAAGACGGAGGTTCTGGAACTGTTCGGCACCTCCTGACCCATCTGTTCTGGCCAGCTAAAACACACAAAACGGGGGAGGCGGTACAGGGCCGCCGAAATTTCGGTCGCGGCAGGTCGAAGTGCCGAGTCATCATGACGTCGTGATTCACGGACGCGATGGCTGGGCAGGTGTTGCCGCACCGCGCGGGCCGTGATGCGGCCCGCATGGGCCACTGACGAGAGGCAGAGAGAAATGGTCTACAGCAAGCAAGAGACGGCGGGCGCTCCGACGTTGTGTCACGCGGCCAGGTAGTGCGTGTTCTCCGGTTGCGTCGACGCTTGATGTGAGGCTGTTTCCCATGTTCGATCCGGTCATAGCGCCCAGCGGTACGCTGCTCGGCCTGCTTCAGCGGGGCCGTGGCGACGGTACGCTGCACGCGCTCACCGCCCCGCGCGCCGAGGCGCTCGCGGCGCTGAACCACTGCGTGCTCCACGACCCCCGCCACGACTGGCAGGTGGAGAACCGCTCCCTGTACTACGCCCGGCTCTACCTCGACCTGCACGGCGAGCTGGACGCCATCGAGGCGCATCTCTTCGACACCGAGGACGTCCTCGACACCGAGGAGTCCCGCACCGGCCTCGCGCTGGCCGTCCTCGGGCACCTCGCCTCCTACGGCAGGCGGGACGCGCTCGACCTGCTGCGCAGGTATGCCGCGACGGGCTCGAACTGGGCCTGGGCCCTGGACGAGCTGGCGCTGCGCGACGACGACGCCGGCCTGCGCGCCCTCGCCGCCCCCGTGCTGGCACGTTTCACCACGGACGCCGAGGGCGAGGCCGAGCTGGCCGCCGCCGTACGGGACGCGTTCGAGCCACGGCCCTGGCGGCTGTGGGCCGAGGATCCCCGCGAACCCATCGCCACGCGCGTGCGTGCCGCGCAGGAGGCCGGCTGCTTCGACCGCTGGCAGCGGCAGCTGCGACCTACCGGGCCCCGTCCGGGGTGGAGCGTGCGGGCCGTCTTCGAATGGGCCCACCAGGGCGTCGAGCGGGGCGCGGCCCTCCATGTGCCGGCCGCCCGCTGCCTGGTCGCCGTCGCCGGCCCCGAGGACCGGCCGGAGATCCTCCAGGCCGCCAAGGACGGCATCGACGGAGCCCGCTGTACCGCCCTGCGCTACCTCGCCGACAGCAACGACCCGGACGCGCTGAACCTCATCGAGGCCGCGGTCGCCGACGGCACGGTCGCCGTCGTGGAGGCCGCCGTCGACGCCTTCGAACGCATGCGCAGTGTCGCCGCCGTCGACCGCGCACGCGGGTGGGCCCGCCGGCCGGACGCCCTCGGCGCCGCCGCCGGCCGGATGCTCGCCTGCCGGGGCGGGACCAAGGACAGCGAACTGGTCCTCGCCGCGCTGCGGGAGGCCGTACGCGGCGAAGGCCCGGACGCGCCGACGTTGTGGACCCTTGTCGACGGCACCGGGCGCCTCGGCATCGTCTGCGCCGCCCCCGTCCTGCGCCACGTCTACCGCGAGACCGCCTCGTCCCACCTCCGCGGCCGCGCCGCCCGCGCCCTCGCCGCCACCGACCCCTCCTTCGCCACCGGCTTCGCCGTCGAATGCCTGTGGGACTGCGAGGAGACCACCCGTGAACTCGCCGCCCGGCACGCCGAGACCGGTGACGCCCGGGTCGTCGAACAGCTCCGCCGGCTCGCCGCCGACCCCGCCGAGGAGGCGGAGGTACAGACGGCCGTGCGCAGCCGTATCGGACCGGACCCGGCTGCCATGTGACATATCACTGCATCGGACACACACCTGCTTCTCCACGGGAAGCACGAAAACCACGGGAACCACGGGGGATCCCGTACGCGTTCCGAACGCGGACGACTGCCCGCCGGATGAACGGCCGGTGACCATCGGGTCGGCCGGGCATGGACGCCGGTTGGCGTGCTCGGGTGTGCAGGGCAACGCTCATGGGACGTTTAACAGTCGGAAAGATCCACTTTGACGCGGCCACGTCCAGCACGGCGACAACACCGGTATGCGTGTCGTCATCGTGACCGAATCCTTTCCCCCCGATGTGAACGGCGTGGCCCACTGCGCGCTCCAGACCGCCCGACACCTCGTCGATCGCGGTCACGCTCCCCTCGTCGTCGCTCCGGCCCCCGCCCCCGGAAACAGGCTCGCCGCGGCCGCCGCGCCGTGCCCTGTCGTCCACGTCCCCTCCCTTCCGCTCCCGGGCTATCCCCAGGTCCGCGTGGCTCTCCCCAGCCGCAAGCTCGCCGCCGCGCTGATCGAGCACCGCCCCGACGTGGTGCACCTGGCCAGCCCCTTCATCCTCGGCGTCCGCGGCATGGCCGCCGCCGCCCGGCTCGGCATCCCGGCCGTCGCCGTCTACCAGACCGACCTGGCCGGATACGCCCGCACCTACGTGGGCGCCGGCGAGGCGGCCGCCTGGCGGCGGATCCGGTCCGTGCACGGCGCCGCCGACCGCACCCTCGCCCCGTCCACCGCCTCCATCAGCGACCTGGAGGCGCACGGGGTGCCCCGGATCCAGCTGTGGCAGCGCGGCGTGGACACCGTCCGCTTCCGTCCCGAGTTCCGCGACGAGGCGCTGCGCCGGGAGATCGCCCCGAACGGCGAGGTCATCGTCGGCTACGTCGGCCGCCTCGCCCCCGAGAAGCAGGTCGAACTCCTCGCCGGCGTCTGCGGCCTGGAGGGCGTCAAGGTCGTGATCGTGGGCGACGGGCCCGCCCAGGCCCACCTCACCGAGGCGCTGCCGGGCGCGGTCTTCCTGGGCCGCCGCACCGGTGACGACCTCGCGCGGATCTTCGCTTCGTTCGACGTCTTTGCGCACACCGGCCCCTTCGAGACGTTCTGCCAGACCGTCCAGGAGGCCATGGCCAGCGGTGTCCCGGTCGTCGCGCCCGCCGTCGGCGGTCCGATCGACCTGGTCGACCACGGCCGCACCGGGTTCCTGGTCCCGCCCCGCGACGCCGGTGCCGTACGGGAGGCCGTGGCCTCCCTCGTCGCCGACGCCGGGATGCGGGCCGCGTTCGGCCACGCCGCGCGGACCACGGTCGAGGGCCGTACCTGGGCCGCCGTCGGCGACCAGCTGATCGGCCACTACGAGGACGTGCTCGCGGCGCGCCGGCCGGTGGTGGCGGCATGAGCGCCACGCCGGGCCCGCTGCGCATCGTCCGGCTGGCCAACTTCGTCGCCCCCGCCTCCGGCGGCCTGCGCACCGCCCTGCGCGAACTCGGCAAGGGCTTCGTGGCGGCCGGGCACGAGTCGGTGCTGATCGTGCCGGGCGAGCGCTACTCGGACCGGTACGAGGAGCAGGGCCGGGTCATCACGCTGCCCGGCCCGCTGCTGCCCGGCACCGGCGGCTACCGCGTCCTCGTCGACAAGAAGCGGGTCCAGAGCCTCCTGGAGCACCTCGCCCCGGACCGCCTCGAGGTGTCCGACCGCACCACCCTGCGCTGGACCGGCCGCTGGGCCCGGCGCGCCCGGATCCCCGCCGTGATGGTCTCCCACGAGACCGCCGACGGGGTCCTGCGCACCTGGGGCATGTCCGAGAACATGTCCCGGCGCACCGCCGACGCGCTCAACATCCGTACCGCGCACACGTACGCGCGCGTGGTGTGCACCACCGAGTTCGCCGAGCGCGAGTTCATCCGCATCGGCGCGCGCAACGTCGTACGCGCCCCCCTGGGCGTCGACCTCGCGGGCCGCCACCCCTCGCTGCACGACCTCGACCTGCGGGCCCGGTACGCGCGCGAGGACGAGGCGCTGCTCGTCATGTGCTCGCGGCTGTCCGTGGAGAAGCGGCCCGGCACCGCCATCGACGCCGTCGAGGCACTGGTACGGCGCGGCCGCCGGGTCGTCCTTGTCGTGGCCGGCGACGGGCCGCTGCGGGAGCGCCTTGAGCAGCGGGTGCGGGAGCGCAGGCTGCCGGTGACCTTCCTGGGGCATGTCTCCGACCGGGACAGCCTGGGCGCGCTGCAGGCGTCCGCCGACGTCGCCCTGGCGCCGGGACCCGCCGAGACGTTCGGGTTGGCCGCCCTGGAGGCCATGGCCTGCGGGACGCCCGTCGTCGCCAGCGCCTCCTCCGCGCTCCCCGAGGTGATCGGTTCGGCCGGTGCCACCGCCGCCGACCGCGGCGAGGCGTTCGCCGACGCCGTGGAGATGCTCCTGGAGCGGCCCGCGGCCGAGCGCCGGGAAACGGCACGCGCGCGTGCGGAGTGCTTCGGCTGGGGAACGGCCGTGGAGGCGTTCCTCGCCGCGCACGACGCGCCGGTGCTGTGCCGTCGTGACGAGAGCCGTGACGGCAGTCGCGACGAGAGCGGAACGACGGCACCGGTCCGTCATGTCGTGCCGGAGGGCGTGGCATGAGAACGGTTCGCTTCGTGGCACTCGGCGACTCGCTGACCGAGGGCGTGGGCGATCCCGCCGGCGACGGGTGGCGCGGCTGGGCCGCGCTGCTGGCCGGCGGACTCGCCGCGAAGGACGTGGAGTTCACCAACCTCGCGGTCAGCGGGGCACAGACGCGCGACGTGCTGGAACGCCAGACCCCGGTCGCGCTGGAACTGCGCCCCGACATCGTCGCCGTCGTCATAGGCGTCAACGACACCCTGCGCTGCACGTTCGACATCCACGCGGTGGCCGAACGGCTCGACAGGGTCTACGCGGCCCTGACCGAGCAGGGTGCGACCCTGCTCACGGCGTGCCTGCCCGACCCCGGTGCGATGTGGGGGCTCCCGGGCGCCCTGGCCCGGCCGCTGGCCCGCCGGGGGCGTGCGGTCAACGCGGTGGTGCACGCCCTGTCCGAACGGTACGGGGCCGTCCACCTGCACGCCTCGGAGGGCGCCTGGCTCACCGACCGCGAGATGTGGAGCGCGGACCGGCTGCACCCGGGCGAGCGCGGGCACCGCCAGCTGGCCGTCCGCTTCCATGCCCTGCTCGCCCCGCTGGGCATGGCGACGGGGACGGCGCCGTCCCCCGAGCCCGAGTTCCCGCCGCCGACGAAGAAGGCGAGTCTCCTCTGGCTGGCCACGGCCGGCACCGCCTGGGTGATCAGGCGCTGCCGGGACCTGCTGCCCCAGCTGCTGCGGCTGGCCGTCGACGAGATGCGGCACCGCCGCAGGGGCACCAGCGGCCGCCTGGACCTGAGCGCGTCCGCCGCGGTCTCCGCCGCGCTGGCCGCCCTCCAGCCGCCGGAGCGGCCCGCGGACGCCGCGTGACGAGGCCACCGCGGTGATTCAGTCAGGTGGTACGGCCGTTCAGCGACGGCGTACGGCCACGAAGCGGACCGGGATGCCCGGCACCGCCTGGGCCGCCGCCGGGAGGTCGGCGGCGCGGACCACCGCGATCACCGGATAGCCGCCGGTGGTCGGATGGTCGGCCAGGAAGACCACCGGACGCCCGTCCGGCGGCACCTGCACGGCGCCGAGAACCATGCCCTCGCTGGGGAGTTCACCGGCACGGGCCCGCTCCAGGGCGGGCCCTTCCGTGCGCAGCCCGATGCGGTTGCTCGCCGACGACACGCGGTACGCGCGCGAGGTGAACGCCCGGACGGCGTCCTCCGTGAACCAGCCGGCCCGCGGGCCGAGCGTCACCCGCAGCACGAGTTCCGCCGGCGGGGACGGCTGCGGTACGACGTCCACGCGCGCGTGCGGTCCCACGGGCGTGCCCAGCGGCAGCACCGTGCCGTCCGCCAGCGGGGCGGGACCCAGCCCGGAGAGCAGGTCCGTGGACCGGCTGCCGAGCACCGGTTCCACCGCGACCCCGCCGGAGACGGCCACATAACTCCGTACGCCGGAGCGGGCCGCTCCCACCTCCAGCAGCTCCCCGGCCGCAACGACGACCGGCGCACCCCAGGCCGCCGGACGCCCGCCCACCGTGACGGGGCACGGTGCGCCGCCGACCGCCACCACGACCGCCGAACGCGGCCGCACGGCACACCCGTTGAGCGTCGTCTCCAGAACGGCCGCGTCCGGTGCGTTGCCGACCAGCCGGTTCACCAGTGCCGCGGCGGGCGCGTCCAGTGCCCCGGAGCGGGGCACCCCCAGATGCGCGTGTCCGGGCCGCCCCCGGTCCTGCACGGTGGTCAGCGCACCGGCCCGTACGACGACGAGCGCACGGTCGGTCATACGTCCCCCACCGGCACGAACCGAACCCGCGTCCCCGGCGCCAGCAGCGCGGCCGGCACCCGCGCGTGGTCCCACAGCACCGCCTCCGTCGTCCCGATCAGCTGCCAGCCGCCCGGCGAGGAGCGCGGGTACACGCCGGTGTACGGGCCGGCCAGCGCCACCGCGCCCGCGGGCACCGCGGTGCGCGGGGTGGCCCGGCGCGGGACGTCGTAGCGGGTGGGCAGCCCGGTGAGGTAGCCGAAGCCGGGCGCGAAGCCGCAGAAGGCGACCGTGAACTCGGTGCCCGCGTGGATGCGGGCGACCTCCCGTTCGGGAATCCGCCAGTGGGCGGCGACCACGGCGAGGTCCGGGCCGTCGTAGCGCACGGGCAGCTCGATCGCCGCACGCGCGCGTGGGGGAGCGGGCGGGACCACGGCGGCGGCCAGTTCGGCGGCCAGGTGGGCCGGGTCGTCGAGGCCGTCGAGCAGGACGGTGCGGGCGGCGGGCACGATCTCGCGGACCGTGAGCGAGCCCTCCGCGCGGCGGCGCAGCAACTCGGCGTGCAGGGCCTGGGCCTGCCCGCCGGAGCCGACCTCGACGAGCAGGGCGTCGTCGCCGACCGGGTGGACCGTCGGCGGCACGGCGGGCGGAGAGGCGGTGCTCTCGCTCGCGCCCGTGCTCTGGACGCTGATGCTCGAGTTCGCGCTGGTGGTCGCGTTCGCGCTGGTGCTCGCGCGCATGCCCGTGCTCATGCGAAGGCCGCCACGGTCAAGCCCTCCGTCGTGAGCCGTGCGCGCACCCTGCGGGCCAGCTCCACGGCGCCCGGGGTGTCGCCGTGCAGGCAGAGCGAGCGGGCGCGTATCGCGATGCGCGCGCCGGAGTGCGCGGCGACCGTGCCGGAGCGCGCCAGTTCCACCGAGCGTTCCACGACCGCTTCCGGATCGCTCACCACCGCGCCCTCGCGCCCGCGCGGGACGAGCGTCCCCTCGTCGGTGTAGGCGCGGTCGGCGAACGCCTCCGTGACCGTCGGCAGACCCGCCTCCCCCGCCAGCGCCAGCAGCCGGGACCCGGGCAGCCCCAGAACCGGCAGCGAGGCGTCCGCGAGGAGCACGCCGTCGACCACCGCGGCGGCCTGCTCCTCGTCGTGCACGACCCGGTTGTAGAGCGCGCCGTGCGGCTTCACGTACGCCACGCGCGCGCCGGCGGCCCGCGCGAAGACCTCGAGGGCGCCGATCTGGTAGGCCACCTCGGCCCCCAGCTCGGCGGGCGGCACGTCCATCGCGCGCCGCCCGAACCCCGCCAGGTCCCGGTAGGACACCTGGGCGCCGATCGTCACCCCGCGCCCGGCCGCCAGCTCGCACACCCGCCGCATGGTGGCCGCGTCTCCCGCGTGGAAGCCGCAGGCCACGTTGGCGCTGGTCACGACGGACAGCAGCTGCTCGTCGTCGGTGAGCCGCCAGCGGCCGAAGCCCTCGCCGAGGTCCGCGTTCAGGTCGATCGGGGTCATGGATGCGCCGTCTCTTCTGTCAGGCCACGCGGTACTGCTCGTCGCGGGCGTCGCTGATGAACATCTGGCCCGGCGCGTGTGTGATGGCGAACGGCGGCCGGGAGGCCGTCACCGCCGCCTGCGGGGTCACCCCGCAGGCCCAGAACACCGGGATGTCGTCCGGCTCGGCCTCCACCGGGTCGCCGAAGTCGGGCCGGCCGAGGTCGGCGATGCCGAGCGCGGCGGGATCGCCGCAGTGCACGGGCCCGCCGTGCACCGCCGGGAGCAGACTGCTCTCCCGGATGGCCGCCGACAGATGCTGCGGGGGCACCGGGCGCATGGACACCACCATCGGCCCGCGCAGCCGTCCCGCCGGACGGCACGGCCGGCTGGTCACGTACATGGGCACGTTCCGGCCCTGCTCGACGTGGCGGATGGGCACTCCGGCCCCGGCCAGGGCCCACTCGAACGTGAAGCTGCACCCGAGCAGGAACGACACCAGGTCGTCACGCCAGTACGCGCGCACGTCCGTCGGCTCGTCCACCAACTCCCCGTCCCGCCACACCCGGTAGCGCGGCAGGTCGGTGCGCAGGTCCGCGCCCTGGGCGAGTTCGGTGCCGGTCGCACCGGCGTCGGTGACGTCGAGCACCGGACAGGGCTTAGGGTTGCGCTGGCAGAACAGCAGCATGTCGTACGCCCAGTCGGCGGGCACCGAGATCAGGTTGGCCTGCGTGTGTCCGGCCGCGACCCCGGCCGTGGGGCCCGTGAGGCCTTCCCGGAAACGGGCCCGGGCGCTTCTCGGGCTCCACGCGTGCGCGTGCTCGTCGACGAGGGCGACGGGCAGGTCCCCCGCGGTACGGGCGGCAAGGAGCTCTTCCGTACGGTTCACGCCAGTTCCTTCCCGCGTGTCTCCGGAAGTCCGAACAGGGCCACGGCCGCGAGTGCGTAGCCGGCCGCGCCGAAGACCAGCGCGCCGCCCACGCCCCAGCTGTCGGCCAGGAAGCCCACCAGGGTCGGGAAGACCGCGCCCACCGCGCGGCCCGCGTTGTACGTGAAGCCCTGCCCGGTGCCGCGCACCGCCGTCGGGTACAGCTCGCTCAGGTACGAACCGAAGCCGCTGAAGATCGCCGACATGCAGAAGCCGAGCGGGAAACCGAGCACGAGGAGCAGCGTGTTGGCGCCGCCCGGGATGTTCGCGTACGCCAGCACGCAGACCGCCGACGCCACCGCGAACAGCCAGATGTTGCGGCGTCGGCCCAGCCGGTCGGTCAGGTAGCCGCCGGTCAGATAGCCGAGGAAGGCTCCCGAGATCAGGAAGGTCAGATAGCCGCCGGTGCCGACGACCGACAGACCGCGCTCGGTCTTGAGGTACGTCGGAATCCAGGTGGCCAGCGTGTAGTAGCCGCCCTGCACACCCGTGGACAGCAGGCCCGCGAAGACGGTGGTGCGCAGCAGTCCGGGCGCGTCGGCCGTGCCCGGCCGGAAGATGGCGACGAACGAGCCGCGCCGGGGGCTCTGTTCGCGTACCGCGACCGCCTGCGGGGCGTCGTGCACCCGGCGGCGCAGCCACAGCACGAGGAGCGCGGGCAGCGCGCCGGTCCAGAACATCACCCGCCAGGCCAGGTCGTCGCCGGCGAACGAGAAGACCAGCGTGTACACGATCGCGGCGAGCGCCCAGCCGACGGCCCAGGAACTCTGGACGGCGCCGAGCGTACGGCCGCGGTGGCGGGCGCTCGCGTACTCGGCGACCAGGATCGCGCCGACCGCCCACTCGCCGCCGAAGCCCAGGCCCTGGAGTGCGCGGAACACCAGCAGGGTCTCGTAGTTGGGTGCGAAGCCGCAGGCCACCGTGAAGACCGCGTAGGTGATCACCGTGATCATCAGCGCGCGGACCCGGCCGACCCGGTCCGCGAACACGCCGGCCGCGGCGCCGCCGACCGCGGAGACCACCAGGGTGACGGTGGTGAACAGGCCGGTCTGGCCGCTGTCCAGGCCGAAGTACGCCGCGAGCGCGACCATGCTCAGCGGCAGGGTGAAGTAGTCGTACGAATCCAGGGCATATCCGCCGAAAGCTCCGGCGAACGCACGCCGGCCGTGCGGACCGAGGGCGCGCAGCCAGCCGAACGCGCCGTCCTCGGCGGTGCGTTCGCCCCTGCCCGGGTGTGCGTCGGCGGACAGGGTCTGCGGTGGAGGAGTCGTGCTCATGGGCACCTCGCAGATGAGGGACGGAGGGTGCGTGGACTGAGCGGTGCGGGGCCGTGCCGACGGCCGCTTCGGCGGCCGTACGAAGGTGAGCGTGATGAGCACCGTAGGGGATCGTTGAACGATCCTTCAATACCCACGTTGTTTCGTTCTGGTGTCTGCGGTTGAATTCCGGGCATGGCAGAGCAGCTGACGGGACTGGCCGACGACCGCGCCCTCCTCGGGCGGACCAGCACCGCGGAACGGGTCTCCGACATCCTCAGGAGCCGCATCGCCGAGGGCTACTTCCCGCCGGGCACCCGCCTGTCGGAGGACGGCATCGGCGGCGCGCTCGGAGTCTCCCGCAACACCCTGCGCGAGGCGTTCCGGCTGCTCACCCACGAACGCCTGCTGGTCCACGAGCTCAACCGGGGCGTCTTCGTCCGGGTCCTGACCGTGGAGGACGTCGAGGACATCTACCGCACCCGCGCCCTCGTCGAGTGCGCCGTCGTCCGCGGCCTCGGCGACCCGCCGTACGCCCTGGAGAGCCTGTCGGCGGCGGTCACCGAGGGGCGGTCGGCGGCCACCGCGGATGACTGGAAAGCGGTGGGTACGGCCAATATCCACTTCCACCGGGAACTCGTCGCCCTGGCCGGCAGCGAACGCACCGACGAGCTGATGCGCAGCGTCTTCGCGGAACTCCGCCTCGCCTTCCACGTGGTCGACGACCCCCACGCCCTGCACGAGCCGTACCTGGCCCGCAACCGGGAGATCCTGGAGTCGCTCCAGCGCGGCGACAGGCGCGCCGCGGAACGCCTGCTGGAGACATACCTCACGGACTCCCTGGAACGAGTGGTGGAGGTCTACCGCCGCAGGGTGGGCGAGGACAGCGCCCCGTAAGGTTCTGCGCCCCGCAAGGGGCGCTGGGGGTACCCCCGGCCGGAGGCTGGGGGAGGAACTGCGCGACCAGCCACGGACGACCCGCACTCTGGCGCATCACCTGCAGTTACCCGGCGCTCCCGGCGGAGCCGCTCCGCGTCGTTTGGGCCGATGTCAGACCCAGGACCTAGTCTGTGCACCGTGACTTCGCCTGCATCGACGGACAGCGTGCCGCCCCAGCTCAGCGCGGGGCCGCGCCCCGCACCGGGCCCGGCCGCCGACGAGGGGCTGGCGCGGCGGCTGCGCGCGCTCGCCTGCACGGCGCCCCTGCACGACCTCGACGCACGCAAGGCGAACCTGGCCGGCGAGTACTCGGTGTACGGCATGGCCGAGGTGGCCCTCTCCGCCATCGACCTGGTCACCCTGAACATGGACTTCGACACCGGCGCCGACCACGAGCAGATCGTCGCCCGGCTGATCCCCCGCATCTCCGCCCAGGCCCCGCACCGCCCCGTCGCCGAGCACGAGCGCGTGGCCCGCTGGGTCCTGGAGAACCTGATCAACGTCGGCAGCGTCGACCGCGGCTTCCGCGCGGTGTACGGCACCTTCGCGCCGGACGGGTCGTACGTCCGCCGGGACTACGACTTCAAGCTCATCGAGGAGGTGCCGGGACCGGAGGGCACGGTGTACCTCCGTACCACCGACGAGGCGGTCAACGTCCTCGTCGGCGCCCTCGACACGGACGTCACCAGCGCCCAGATCGCCGCCGAGGTCAAGCTGGAGGTGCTGATCAACCGCGGCCGGCTCGCCGACGCCCAGCTCGCCGCGGAGCAGGCCCGCTACCGGACCGTCCAGTACTCGGAGAGCCTGCGCCGGGCCCTGGAGGCCACCCGGCGCAACGTCCGCGCGGTGGACTGGCTCAACGCCGTCCCCGACATGATCGCCGAGGCCCTGGACCACGTCGCCGACCGCTACCGGCACGAGAACGCGATCCTCACCAACATCCGCAAGGCCCGCGACGAGACCGAGGAGCCCGAGAACAAGCGGCGCGCCGCCGAGCTCGTCGACATCGTCAAGGACTGCATCCGGCGGCACACCCAGTTGCAGTCGCGACTGCTGGAGGCGGGGCCGCTGTTCCGCGCGGAGCAGGACCGGCAGGCGTTCGCGACGCCCATGACGACGTCGGGGACGGACCTGTACGGGCACCTCCTCGCGCCGTTGCTGCCGCTGCCGCTGGAGCAGGCGAGCCGGGTCACGGGGGCGTTCTTCGCGCGCGGGACCGGGCTGCGGACACCGGTGTCGGTGCGGGTCGGCGACCTCGTCGACATACTGCTGACGCCGCCGGTGGAGCGGGAGCACCTGGGTGCGGAGATGCCGGAGCCGGACCTCATCGCCACGCCGGACGACAGCCGGTTCAGCGAGGAGCAGCTGGCGGACGCGATGCGGCTGCTGGACCTGCCGGCCGACGCGCCTCGCCGGCTGTCGGGGCTGCTGGCGGAGGCGCGGCGGGTGGGGGGCGAGGACCTGGCCTACCTCGTTGCGTTGCTGGCGGTGCACGCGGCCAGCCCGGCTGTTGGTACCGCCTATAGGCAGGGCGAGGAGAAGCTGCTGTTCGCGGTGGACGACGGAACGGAGCTGGACGACCCCGGATTCGGGGGTGCGGATCTGATCGTCGGGACTGCTTTGCTGGATGCGGTGGGGATGGCTGCGGATCGGACCGAGGCGGCGTGATGTCGTGTGCCGGGTGCGGGCCGGTGGGGGCTGGTCGCGCAGTTCGCCGCGCCCCTGAAGGGGCGCACCAGCACATCCCTGTTGGTGAGTTCGAGGAGTTGTCGTTGTGAGCGAGTACGTTGAGGCCGAGGCATCTGCCGGGTCGGCGCATGCTGCCGTCACCCCGGCCGATGCCGCCGATGCCGCGCGGCTCGTCGCCTTCGGGCTGCAGCCCAAGCTGCAGCCCGCGCGTGATCAGGAGTACACGGAGCTGCTGCGGCGCTACCGGGAGGACCCACCGTTCGCCCGGCTCGCCGATGCCGTCGCCGCCGGGCTGGGCCTGGTGGTGCTGGAGGTGTCGCCCCGGGCGGGGATGGCCGTCACGGCCGCCGAGGACTCGGTGTTCGCCGTTCGCATGGGCGACTACGCGCGTCGTACGTCGGCGGACGGCAGCGACCGCTTCCTGCACGGTCTCGCCCATCTCGCCGTCGCCGCGCTGGCGTTCCCCCGCCCCGAGGACCTGGCCGACGACGGTTACATCGGGCGGATCACCGTCAACGGCGTCGACGCCTTCGTCCGGCAGGCCTGCCGGCGGCTGGAGGAGCGGGCCGAGGAGGCGGGGGAGAACACCGACCCGG
Source organism: Streptomyces sp. NPDC001507 (assembly GCF_042894765.1). Taxonomy (NCBI): domain Bacteria; kingdom Bacillati; phylum Actinomycetota; class Actinomycetes; order Kitasatosporales; family Streptomycetaceae; genus Streptomyces; species Streptomyces sp. NPDC001507. Next base: position 28,990 of record NZ_JBIAVV010000008.1, on the reverse strand, counting down.
CCACCGACGCGCCCGGCCTGGAGGCCGCCTGGCGGATCTGGGCCAGACGCAGCGCGACCGGTGCCACCAAGGACGCCCGCCGGCTGGCCGGTTCCACCACCGGCATCATCGGCAAGGCGGTCGTCTTCCTCACCGACTCCGGGTTCCTCCAGCGCACCGGCGACGACCAGGGCGGCACGTACCGCACGACGGCCCGCTACCAGCTCCAGGTGCGGGACCTGGCCGGCAGCGCCGCCATGGCCGAGCTGCTGGAGCTCGGCGTCGTCCCCGTCACGGACGGCACGGCCAGCCTGCTGCCCGCCGACGCCACCGAAGATCTGGACCTGGTCGCCGACGCGGGCCTGCCGTTCCACTCCTGAGCCGTTCCCGAAGCCCCTTCGAGCCGTCACCACCCTCTTCCCACGTCTTACGAGAGTCCGCCATGTACGAGCTGTCCCGGGTCCGCCTCTACTCCATCGGGCCCGCCGGTGCGCGCTACGCCGACACCGTGCTGGACCTGCGCGGTGTCGGCGAGCCCGTGCCCGACCCCGCCCCCACCCAGGCGGAGTTCTTCGAGGAGGAGCCGGTCGGGCCGCCGCGCCGGCCCGCGCCCGCGGGCGTGCTCTTCCTGGAGAACGGCGGCGGCAAGTCGGTGCTGCTCAAGCTGATCTTCTCGGTGATGCTGCCGGGCCACCGCAACACCCTCGGTGGCGCGAGCTCGGGTGTGCTGCGCAAGTTCCTGCTCGCCGACGACTGCGGGCACGTCGCCCTGGAGTGGCAGCACACGCTCACCGGCGAGTGCGTGGTCGTCGGCAAGGCGAGCGAATGGCGCGGACGGCAGGTCTCCAACGACCCGCGGAAGTTCGCCGAGGCCTGGTACTCGTTCCGGCCCGGCCCGGGGCTCTCGCTGGACAACCTGCCGGTCGCCGAGTCCACCGCCGTACGACAGCCCGTGGAGGGCACCTCCGGGGCCCAGGGGCGGCGGCGCACCATGAAGGGCTTCCGGGACGCCATCACCGAGGCCGGCAAGGCGTACCCGCACCTGGACGTGTACTGGGAGGAGATCCACGACCGCTGGATCGAACACCTCGGCGACCTGGGCCTGGACCCCGAACTCTTCCGCTACCAGCGCGAGATGAACGCCGACGAGGGCGAGGCCGCGGGCCTGTTCGCGGTGAAGAAGGACTCCGACTTCACCGACCTGCTGCTGCGGGCCGTGACCGACACCCGGGACACCGACGGACTCGCCGACCTGGTCGGCGGCTTCGGCAACAAGCTCGGGCGGCGCGCCGAGCTGATCGCCGAACGGGACTTCACCGCCGGGTCGGTGGACCTGCTGGGGCGGATCGTGGAGGCCGCGGAGGCACGGTCACGCGCGCGTGACATCCACGCGGGCGCCGAACGCCGTACCCGTACGCTGGCGCGCCGGTTGTCCGCGCGGGGCGCGCAGGAGCGGATGCGCGCCGCCGACCTCGCCCAGCGGGTCACGGCCGCCGCCTACGCCGTCACGCACTCCGACGGCGCCCGCGAGCGCAGCGCGCTGATCGCCGCCGAACTCGCCTACCGGCACGCCTCCCTGGCGCTCGCCGTCGGTGAGAAGTCCGCCGCCGCGCAGAAGCGCGAGCTGGCCGACGCGCGCACCCTGCACTCGGCCTGGCAGGCCGCCGAAGCCGTGCTCCGCCACCGTGCGGCCGCCGACCGCGTCGCGCGCGTGGCCGCCGCCATCCAGGAGGCCGAACGGGACGCGGCCCCCGCCCTCGCCGCCCGCGCCAAGGCCGCCGTCGCACTCGTCCGGGCCCTGCACGCGGCCGCCGAGAGGGCGGAGAGCCTCGCCAACGAGGAGGAGGAGCGGTCCGCCGCACTCCAGGAGGTCAGCGACAGCGCGCACCGGGACTCGACCGCCGCGGCCACCGAGGCACAGCGCGCCCGCAGCGAGGCCGGCCACCTCAGGCAGCGGCTCGGCGAGGTCGAGCAGGAGACCGCCGAGGCGGTCCGCGCGGGCTGGCTCGACGACAGCGCCCCGGACGCCGACCCGGCCAGGGCCGCGCTCGCGGCGAGCGACGCCGAGAAGACGGCCGTGGCCGCCTGGGACACCGCCCGTGAGGCCTCCCACCGAGCGGGCGAGCACGCGCGCGAGGCGGCCTCCGCCGAGTCCCGCGCCGAACTCACCGCCGCCCGTGCCGCGGACGCGGCGACCGCGGCCGAGCGGACGTACGACGCCGAGAAACGCCTGGCCGAGACCCTCGCGGCGGAGGAGCGGCTGACCGAACTGCTGGGTCTCACCGGCTCCCGTACCGCCATTCCGCGGCCCCGCCAGGAGGGCGGCGACGACACCCCCACGGCCCTCGTGCCCGAGGAACTCGACCGGTTCGCGGACGAGTTGCGGGAGCTGCTGGACGACGCCGTCGGGTCCGCCGAGCGGCAGCTGTTCGACCTGCGGACCGCCGCCGCCGACGACTCCCGGATCCTCGGCGCTCTCGGCGACGGCGGGCTGCTGCCGCCGGGCCCCGACGTGCTGGCCACCGTCGAGTTCCTCGGCGAGCACGGCATCCCGGCACTGCCCGGCTGGCGCTACCTCGCCCAGGCCGTCGACCCCGCCGACCACGCGCGTGTGCTGGCCGCCCGCCCCGAACTCGTCGACGGCGTCGTCATCACCGACCCCGACACACACGCCCGCGCCCGCGAGGCGCTCAGCGAGGCGGCCCTGCTGCCCCGCTCCGCCGTGGCCGTCGGCACCGCCGCCGCCCTGCTCGCGCCGGCTCCGGCCGCCGACGCCACCCCCGGTGACGTTTTCCTCGTGCCGCCGAACCCGGCCATGCACGACGAGCACGCCGCCGACGAGGAGCGGCAGGCGCTGCGCGCGCGGGCCACCGAGCGGGACGAGGAGATCCGTGCTCTCGCTGCCCGGCTCGGCAAGGACCGCGAGCTGGCCGCGCGGCTCGCCTCCTGGCGTACCGGCTGCCCGGCCGGACGGCTCGTGGAGCTGGCGCAGGAGGCCCGGGACGCGCGGGCGTTCGCGGCGGAGTCCGAGGCCGAGCTGGCCGAGGCCCGGACCGCGCGGGCGGAGGCCGAGGAGGCCGCCGCCGAGGCCGCGCAGCTGCGCGACGAACGGCAGGAGGCGGCGCAGCGGGCCCGGCGCGCGGCCGACGCGCTCGCCGGCCTCGCGTTCCGGCTGCGCGAGCGGGCCGGCTGGCAGGTCAGGCTGCGTGAACTCGCCGACGAGGCCACCGAGTCGGAGGCCCGTGCCCAGTCCTGCCTGGAGCGCGCCCGCGTCGCCGACGAGGACCGGCGGGCCGCCCAGCGCGCCGCCGACGACGCCCGCCGCACCGCCCGTACGCTGCGCGCCGAGCGCTCCGAGATCGCCGGCGCCCCCGACGACATGCCCGAGGCCGACGAGGACGCCCCCAGCTCCTCGTCCCCGTTGGCCGCCCTGCGCGAGGCCTACCGGGCCGCCTCGCAGCTCTACGAGAAGGTCGGCGTCGGCGCCGACCTGCGTGCCGAGCAGGCCCGTGCGGAGAGCGACGAGAGCGCCGCGCTCGCGGAACTGGAACGGCTGACCAACAAGGTCCGCACCCGCGCCGAGCAGCTGCTGCAGTCGCCCGACGGCTCCGACGGGCCCTCCCGGCAGGCCGCCGCCGCCCGCGCGGAGGAACTGGTGCAGCTCCTGGAAACCCGGATGTCCACCGCGAGCGAGCAACTCGGGCGGCTCCGCGGCGAGGCCGAGCGGCACGCCCCCGCGGACGGCGACGCGCACACCGAACTGCCCGAGGAACTCCAGCCGCGCGACGCCGAGCACGCCCAGGCACTGCTGCGCACGGCGACGGCCGAACTGGCCGCACGCACCGAGGCACTGGCCCAGGCCCGGGAGGCGCACACCGAGCTGCTGGACACACACCGCGCCGCCGAGGACGCGGCGGGCGGCTTCGAGGAGATCGCCGCCATGCTCCGCGACCTGCTGCGCGAGCACACCGCCGACGAGGAGCAGGAGGAGCAGGAGCCGTACCCCGGCAGCCTGGAGGAGGCCCGGCAGTCCGCCGCCGAGGCCCGCAGGTCGCTGCGCGGCTGCGCCGGCGACCTGTCCGCCGCCGAGTCCGCCGTCCGCGAGGCGAGCGACGTGCTCGTACGGCACGCCAACGCCACCCGGTACGAGGCGGTGCGGACCCCCGCCCGCCAGCAGATCCGGGAGCTGCCCGCCTCCGCGCTGCCCGAGCACGCCCAGAAGTGGGCGGACGCCTTCGCGCCGCGGCTGCGGGTGCTGACCGACGAACTGGCCCAGCTGGAGCGGAACCGGGACTCGATCGTGGACCGGCTGCGGGGGCTCGTCGAGTCCGCGCTGGCGACCCTGCGCTCCGCCCAGCGGCTCTCCCGGCTGCCCGAGGGGCTCGGCGAGTGGTCCGGGCAGGAGTTCCTCCGCATCCGCTTCGAGGAGCCCGACCAGGCCACGCTCACCGAGCGGCTCGGCGAGGTCGTCGACGAGGCGACCCGGGCCGCCGTGAAGAAGAACTCCGATCTGCGCCGGGACGGAATGTCCCTGCTGCTCAGGGGAGTCGCCGCCGCCCTGCAGCCGAAGGGCGTCGCCGTCGAGATCCTCAAGCCGGACGCGGTACTGCGCGCGGAGCGGGTGCCGGTGGGGCAGATGGGGGACGTGTTCTCCGGTGGCCAGCTGCTGACCGCGGCCATCGCCCTGTACTGCACGATGGCCGCACTGCGCTCCAATGACCGGGGCCGGGACAAGCACCGGCACGCGGGGACGCTGTTCCTCGACAACCCCATCGGCCGCGCCAACGCGACGTACCTGCTGGAACTCCAGCGAGCCGTGTCGGACGCGCTGGGCGTGCAACTGCTGTACACGACCGGGCTGTTCGACACCACGGCGCTGGCCGAGTTCCCGCTGGTCATCCGGTTGCGGAACGACGCCGACCTACGGGCCGGCCTCAAGTACATCAGCGTGGAGGAACATCTCCGGCCCGGGCTGCCGCAGCAGCCGCAGACGGGAGAGGCGGTGCACAGCGAGATCACCGCCACCCGGATGTTCAGGAAACCGTCGGCCTGACCGACGGCCCCCCGTTCAGGGGTGGGTCAGCTGTCCCGCCTGGCCGCCCCGCCGCCGTATCCGCTCCTGTTCGCGCTCGGCGGCCCGCTCCTGCCGCCGGGCCGCGCGCCGCTCGCGGCGAAGTGCACGGGCCGTGCTGCTCGGTTCCGAGACAACGCCGTAGCGCTGGTTCCACACCTGACGGGTCACCAGGACGTCGACCGCGCTCCAGGTGGCCGCCACGGTGCTCACCACGCTGCTGATCACCATCGGGAACGCCAGCCAGGACTCCGCCATCGTGCAGAAGAACGCCACCATGGCCAGGAGCAGCGTGACGGCGATGATGATCACCGACCGCACCGCCGCCGTCCGTACCGGGTCCGGCATCCGGTACCGCTTGGCGGGCTCCTCGACCCACAACGTCCGGTACTGCGCCTGCTGTTGCCGCACAGTCGAGTGCGTGGCCGCGCCGTCCTCGGGCGCCAGGCGCCGCTCAGCCGTCCCCATCAAGGTGTCACTCCCCACCGCCGGCAAGCCTTCGCACCGGTGTCCGACGACCCCGGCTCCCCATTGGCTGCCCGGCTTGCGCTGTTTTACGCCGCCCGGATCAGAGACGCGGCTCCTGTGGCCGAATCCGTACTCATCACCCGTCTACAAGGACGAACGAACTCGCCCGATGATTCCCGAACCAGGGAAAAATTCCGGCCAACTGATCCTTCGTGCCGTTCCCGCCCTACTCGCGGGAAGTCGACGCGATCGCGGTGGCAATCTCCCGCAATGCCCGGACAACTCGTCCTGCCTGTCCGCCATGTCCCACCACCCAGGCGGAAGTTCACCGTCCGGACAGTTCTTCGAGTTATCCCTGTGACGGTAGTAGGCTCGCGCCGTTTGTTGACGTACACGTGTACCCCCGGCCGGCGGGGGTCGAGCTGGGGGAGGCCATGCGCTTTCGCGGGAAGTCGATCCGCCGGAAGATCGTGGCGCTGCTTCTCGTGCCGCTGGTGTCCCTGACGGCAGTCTGGGGATTCGCGGCTGTGCTCACGGGACGCGAGGTCACCCACCTGTTCCACGTGTCGGCGGTCGTCGAGGACCTCGGCTACCCCACCGAGGACGCGGTCCGCGCTCTCCAGCAGGAACGGCGGCAGACTCTGGTCTATCTCGCCGACCCGCGCGCCTCCGACGCGCTCAGCGCCCTGAACCGCACCCGCGCCGCCACCGACGAGGCCGTGGCCAAGCTCCGCAGGAACGCCGGGGAACAGCGCGTACACGACGGCCTGGACGCCGACGACAACGACCGCCTCACCGCGGAACTCGACGGTCTCGACGGCATCGCCCCCCTGCGCCGCAGTGTCGAGCAGGGCACCGTGGACCGTGCCCAGGCCTTCGGCCTCTACAACGCCGTCGTCGACCCCTGCTACGCGCTGCTCGGCTCCCTCGACGGCATCGACGACGTCGAGATGGACAAGCAGGCCCGCGCCCTCGTCAACATCACCCGCGCCCGCGAGCTCGTCTCCCGCGAGGACGCCCTGCTCGGCTCCGCCCTGGTGGTCGGGAAGGTCTCCCGGGAGGAGACCCGCCAGATCTCCGACCTCATCGCCCAGCGCACCCTCCTCTACGACATCAGCCTCCCGCTGCTGCCGGCCGGCGAACGCGACCGCTTCGACCGCTTCTGGAGGAGCGCCACCACCGCCCCTCTGCTGGCCGCCGAGAAGTCCGTCCTCGCCGCCGGGTCCGGCGTGCCGAACGACGTCGGCGCCAAGAGCTGGGACGCCACCGCGGGCACGGTGCTCGACGAACTGCGCACCCTCGACGACCAGGTCGGCGACCGCTTCCAGGACCGCGTCCGGCCCGTCTCCGTCACCGTGATCGTCCAGGCGGCCGTCGTCGGCGTCCTCGGTGTGGTCGCCGTGCTGTTCTCGCTGGTCGTCTCGGTCAGGGTCGGCCGCAGCCTCATCCGCGACCTCCGGCTGCTCGGCCAGGAGGCACACGAAGCGTCCGGGGTCCGGCTGCCGAGCGTGATGCGCAGGCTCTCCGCGGGCGAACAGATCGACGTGGAGACCGAGGTCCCGCGCCTGGAGTACGACAAGAACGAGGTCGGCGAGGTCGGCCAGGCCCTCAACACCCTGCAGCGCGCCGCCGTGGAGGCCGCCGTCAAGCAGGCCGAACTGCGGGCCGGCGTCTCCGAGGTCTTCGTCAACCTCGCCCGCCGCAGCCAGGTCCTGCTGCACAAGCAGCTCACCCTGCTCGACGCCATGGAACGCAGGACCGAGGACACCGACGAACTCGCCGACCTCTTCCGCCTCGACCACCTCACCACCCGTATGCGCCGGCACGCCGAGGGACTGGTCATCCTCTCCGGCGCCGCACCCTCGCGGCAGTGGCGCCGGCCCGTCCAGCTCATGGACGTGGTGCGCGCCGCCGTGGCCGAGGTCGAGGACTACGAACGCATCGAGGTCCGACGGCTGCCCCGCGTCGCCGTCACCGGGCCCGCCGTCGCCGACCTCACCCACCTCGTGGCCGAACTCCTGGAGAACGCGACGGTGTTCTCGCCGCCGCACACCGCCGTACAGGTACTCGGCGAGCGCGTCGCCAACGGTTTCACCCTGGAGATCCACGACCGGGGTCTCGGCATGACGGCCGAGGCGCTCCTGGACGCCAACCTGCGGCTCGCCGAGACACCCGAGTTCGAGCTCTCCGACACCGACCGGCTCGGCCTGTTCGTGGTCAGCCGCCTCGCCCAGCGCCAGAACGTCCGCGTCTCGCTCCAGCCGTCCCCCTACGGCGGCACCACCGCCGTCGTCTTCATCCCCGACGTACTGCTCACGGACGACGTCCCCGACACCAACGGCGTCGGCTTCCGTCTCGACCGCGGCCGCCCCGCCAGGGAGGCCGAGCCCGAGGAGAGCCGCGCCGCCTCCCTGGCCCAGGTGCCCGGGCAGCGGCCCGGACTGCCGGCCGCACTGCTGGACGGCCCGGTCGAGCTGGAGGCGCCCGTCGACCTCGACGCACTGGACGGCTTCCCGGGCGCCCTCACCGACGACGACAGCGAGCGCGGCGGCCTGTTCCGCCCCCGCCGCTCCCTCGCCGACGCCGCGGACGACCCCACGCCCGCCGTGACCGAACTCCACCACCCGTCCCGCGAGGCCGCCGACCGCTTCGGCGACGAGCACCCCGGCGGCCCCGTGCCGCTGCCCGTACGGCGGACGCCCAAGCTGGTCAGCTCGCACGGCCAGCCGGTCACCGAGCAGCGCTCCCGGCGCGTCGGCCCGGACGAGCGCACCGCGGCCGACCAGGGCCGCCCCGAACCGGGCGGACTCGCCCCGCTGCCCTCCCGCCGCCGCACCGACCCGTCCTCGCACCGCGCCGGCGGCCCGGCCGACCGCGGCGAGGATCGCACGGCGCCCCGCGCCGGCGGCCCGGACGAACCCGCCGGGCCCCCCGCCCTGCCGCAGCGCACCCGCCGCTCCGCGGACGGCACCGGCAGCGGCACCGACGACTCCGTCCCGCCCCCCGGCAGCACACCTCCGGAGGCCGCACCCGGCACCCGGCCGCTGCCCAGGCGGGTACGGCAGGCCAACCTGGCCCCACAGCTGCGAGAGGGACCCGCATCATCCACCGCGCGTGGTCCGGAACCCGTCGAGCGCGACGCCGACGAGGTCCGCAGCCGCATGGGCTCGCTCCAGCGCGGCTGGCAGCGGGGCCGTGCGGAGAACGCCGAGGGTGACGGCTCCCGGGACAGCACAGCACAAGGAACGACTAAGGGGGACGGTCGATGACCGATCCGAAGGCGACCGACCACACGGCGACGAACAAGGGCGAGCTGAACTGGCTGCTGGACGACCTCGTGGACCGGGTCGCCAGCATCCGCAAGGCCGTCGTCCTCTCCGGCGACGGCCTGCCCACCGGCGTCTCCAAGGACCTCACCAGAGAGGACAGCGAGCACCTGGCCGCCGTGGCCTCCGGCTTCCACAGCCTCGCCAAGGGCGTGGGCCGCCACTTCGAGGCGGGCAGCGTCCGGCAGACCGTCGTCGAGCTCGACGACGCCTTCCTGTTCGTCACGGCCGCCGGTGACGGCAGCTGCCTCGCCGTCCTCTCCGACGCCGACTCCGACGTCGGTCAGGTCGCGTACGAGATGACGCTCCTGGTCAAGAGGGTCGGCGTACATCTGGGGTCCGCCCCACGCACCGATCTGCCCCAGAGCGGGTAGTGGGATGACATGAGCGGAGACGGTCAGGGAAGAAGTCACTGGTTCGACGACGAGGCCGGACCGGTCGTCCGTCCGTACGCCATGACACGGGGCCGCACCACCAGTGCGGCCCAGCACCGGCTCGACCTGATCGCGGTGGTCGTCACGGAGCCGCACGCGGACGACGTGGACGACGACCGGACGCTGTCCCCGGAGCACGTGGACATCGTCGAGCTCTGCCGTGACACACCTCAGTCGGTCGCCGAGCTGGCCTCGGAACTCGACCTCCCCGTCGGAGTGGTCAGGGTCCTCGTCGGCGACCTCGTCGACGGGGAACTCGTCCACGTCAACCGGCCGGTACCCCCGGCCGACCTGGTGGACGAGAGTATTCTGCGCGACGTGATCAACGGCCTCCGGGCGCTGTGACCGGCGCGGAAGCGGAGTAGTGACGTGACAGGCTGGCAGTTCTGGGTCGACCGTGGCGGGACGTTCACCGACGTCGTCGCACGGCGCCCGGACGGCCGGCTGCTCACCCACAAGCTGCTCTCCGACAACCCCGCCCGCTACGCCGACGCCGCCGTGGCCGCCGTGCACGAGCTGCTGGCAGGCTCCGGTGCCCCCGTCGACGCCGTCCGGATGGGCACCACCGTCGCCACCAACGCCCTTCTCGAACGCAAGGGCGAGCGCACCCTCCTCGTCATCACCCGCGGCTACCGCGACGCCCTGCGCATCGCCTACCAGAACCGCCCCCGCATCTTCGCCCGCCGCATCGACCTGCCCGAGCTGCTGTACGAACGGGTCGTCGAGGCCGACGAGCGGATCGCCGCCGACGGCACCGTGCTGCGCGCACCCGACCTGGACGCCCTGGCCGGCCCGCTCCAGGACGCGTACGACGACGGGATCCGGGCCGTCGCCGTCGTCTGCATACACAGTCACCTGTACCCCGCCCATGAGCTGGCGATCGGCGAGCTGGCCGCCCGCACCGGCTTCCCGCAGATCTCGCTGTCCAGCGAGGTCAGCCCGCTGATGAAGCTCGTCCCGCGCGGTGACACCGCCGTCGTCGACGCCTACCTGTCGCCCGTGCTGCGCCGCTACGTCCGCCATGTCGCCGACGAGCTCGAAGGCGTACGGCTGATGTTCATGCAGTCCAACGGCGGGCTCGCCGAGGCCGGGCAGTTCCGCGGCAAGGACGCCGTGCTCTCCGGTCCGGCCGGCGGGATCGTCGGCATGGCCCGGATGTCGCAGCTCGCCGGCTTCGACCGGGTCATCGGCTTCGACATGGGCGGCACCTCCACCGACGTCTCCCACTTCGCAGGCGGCTACGAACGGGTCTTCACCACGCAGATCGCGGGCGTCCGGCTGCGCGCCCCCATGCTGGACATCCACACCGTCGCCGCGGGTGGCGGCTCGGTGCTGCACTTCGACGGCTCCCGCTACCGCGTCGGCCCGGACTCGGCCGGCGCCGACCCCGGCCCGGCCTGCTACCGGGGCGGCGGCCCACTGGCCGTCACCGACGCCAACGTCATGCTCGGCCGGATCCAGCCGGCCCACTTCCCCCGGGTGTTCGGGCCGGGCGGGGACCAGCCGCTCGACGCCGACCTGGTCCGCGACCGCTTCACCGGGCTCGCCCGTGAGATCCGTGAGCGGACCGGCGACGACCGCACCCCCGAACAGGTCGCCGAGGGCTACCTGAGCATCGCCGTGGCCAACATCGCGAGCGCCGTGAAGCGGATCTCCGTCCAGAAGGGCCACGACGTCACCCGCTACGCCCTCACCACCTTCGGCGGGGCCGGCGGACAGCACGCGTGCATGGTCGCCGACTCGCTCGGCATCCGCACCGTGCTGGTGCCGCCCATGGCGGGAGTCCTCTCCGCACTCGGCATCGGGCTCGCCGACACCACCGCCATGCGCGAACAGTCCGTCGAGGCCCCCCTGGAGCCCGCCGCCATGGCCGGCATCCGCAAGACCGCCGACGACCTGGAGGCCGCGGCCCGCGCCGAACTCCTCGCCGAGGACGTCCCGGAGGACCGCGTCGAAGTCACCCGCCGCGCCCAGCTCCGCTACGACGGCACCGACACCACCCTCACCGTCGAGCTCACCGAGCCCGACGCGATGAAACACGCCTTCGAAGAACGTCATCGCGCCACGTATTCCTTCACACTCGACCGCCCGGTCGTCGTCGAAGCCCTCTCCGTGGAAGCCACCGGCATCACCGAACCCCCCGATCTCTCCGCCCTCGCCCCGTACGAGGGCGCCCCCGCCGCACCCGGGACCGTCCGCCTCCACTCCGGCGGCGCCTGGCGCGACGTACCCCTGCACCGCCGCGAGGACCTGGCCCCCGGCGAAACCGTCACCGGCCCGGCGATCATCACCGAGACCAGCGCCACGACCGTCGTCGACGACGGCTGGCGGGCCGCGGCGACCGACGACGGGCATCTGGTCATGGAACGCGCGGCGGTCACGCAGAGTTCCGATCTCGACACGAAAGCCGATCCGGTCCTGCTGGAGGTCTTCAACAACCTCTTCATGTCGATCGCCGAACAGATGGGCGCCCGGCTGGAGTCGACGGCCCAGTCCGTCAACATCAAGGAGCGTCTCGACTTCTCCTGCGCCCTGTTCGACCCGGACGGGAACCTGGTGGCCAACGCCCCGCACATCCCGGTCCACCTGGGCTCCATGGGCACCAGCGTCAAGGAGGTCATCCGCCGCCGCGGCACCTCGATGCGCCCCGGCGACACCTACGCCGTCAACGACCCGTACCACGGCGGCACCCACCTGCCCGACGTCACCGTGATCACCCCGGTCTTCGCCACGGAGGGTGACCGGATCCTCTTCCACGTCGCCTCCCGCGGCCACCACGCCGAGATCGGCGGCATCGCGCCGGGCTCGATGCCGGCGAACAGCCGCACCATCGAGGAGGAGGGCGTCCTCTTCGACGACTGGCTGCTCGCCGAGAACGGCCGGTTCCGGGAGACCGAGACGCACCGGCTGCTGGCCGAGGCCCGCCACCCCTCCCGCAACATCCCCACCAACCTCGCCGACCTGCGCGCCCAGATCGCCGCCAACCGCAAGGGCGTCGACGAAGTCGGGCGGATGATCGAGGAGTTCGGCCTGGACGTCGTCCAGGCCTACATGCGGCACGTCCAGGACAACGCCGAGGAAGCGGTCCGCCGGGTGATCGACGCCCTCGACGACGGCGCGTACGCCTACGAGACCGACTCCGGCGCCGTCATCCGGGTACGCGTGCGCGTGGACCGCGACAACCGGCGCGCGACCATCGACTTCACCGGCACCTCCGCCCAGCTCACCACCAACTTCAACGCCCCGTTCGCCGTCGTCAACGCGGCCGTGCTGTACGTCTTCCGTACCCTCGTCGCCGACGACATCCCGCTCAACGACGGCTGCCTGCGCCCGCTCGACATCGTCGTGCCGCCCGGCTCCATGCTCGCCCCCGAGCCACCGGCCGCCGTCGTCGCGGGCAACGTCGAGACCTCCCAGGCCATCACCGGTGCGCTCTACGCCGCGCTCGGCGTCCAGGCCGAGGGCTCCGGGACCATGAACAACGTCACCTTCGGCAACGAACGCCACCAGTACTACGAGACCGTCGCCTCCGGTTCCGGAGCCGGTGACGGCTTCAGCGGTGCGAGCGTCGTACAGACCCACATGACCAACTCCCGGCTCACCGACCCGGAAGTCCTGGAGTGGCGGCTGCCCGTCCGCCTCGAAGAGTTCGCCGTCCGGGCGGGCAGCGGCGGCGCGGGGCGCTGGCACGGCGGGGACGGCGCGGTCCGCCGCGTCCGCTTCCTCGAACCCATGACCGTCTCCACCCTCTCCCAGCACCGCCGGGTGCCGCCGTACGGCATGGCCGGCGGCGAGCCCGGCGCACTCGGCGCCAACCGGGTGGAGCGGGCCGACGGCACGGTCACCGAACTCGGCGGCAGCGATGCCGCGGACGTCGGCCCCGATGACGTGCTCGTCGTCGAAACCCCGGGCGGCGGCGGATACGGACGCCCGTCGCCCGGCACCCGAACCCAGCAATGACCCCAGCAGCGACTTCATCAAGCAGGAGAAGAAAACGATGATCTTCGGGCGATCTGAGCGTGGCAAGCCCCCGGTCGAGCCCGTCACGCTCAAGATCCTCGTGGCCGGCGGCTTCGGCGTGGGCAAGACGACCCTGGTCGGCGCGGTCAGCGAGATCCGGCCGTTGCGCACCGAGGAACTGCTCACCGAGGCCGGGCGACCGGTCGACGACACCTCCGGCGTCGAGGGCAAGCACACCACCACCGTCGCCATGGACTTCGGCCGCATCACCCTCCGCGAGGACCTGGTGCTGTACCTGTTCGGCACGCCCGGCCAGGAACGGTTCTGGTTCATGTGGGACGAGCTGGCCGAAGGGGCTCTGGGAGCCGTCGTACTCGCGGACACGCGCCGCCTCGAGGACTGCTTCGCCGCCGTCGACTACTTCGAGCGGCGTTCCATACCCTTCCTCGTCGGCGTCAACTGCTTCGAGGGCGCGGCGCGTTACCCGGTGGAGTCCGTCCGCAAGGCCCTCGATCTCGACCCGGACGTGCCGGTCGTGCTCTGCGACGCCCGGGACCGCGAGTCGGTCAAGGAGGTGCTCATCGGCGTCGTCCGGCACGCGATGGCGTACGCGGCCGCCCACCGGCAGACCGTCACCACCTGAACGGCGGCGGCACGGCCCGTACCCCCGCCGACCGGGGTACGGGCCGTGGTCCGGGGGTGGTTACTCGCCGTCCTCCAGCCAGCCGAAGCTCTTCTCCACCGCCTTGCGCCAGTTCGCGTACTCCCGTTCGCGTACCGGTGCCGTCATCGTGGGCGTCCACTCCATGTCCTGCTGCCAGTGCGACCTGAGCTCGTCCAGGTCGTTCCACACGCCGGTCGCCAGGCCGGCCGCGTAGGCGGCGCCCAGACAGGTCGTCTCGGAGACCCGGGGCCGGATCACCGGTACCCCGAGGACGTCGGCCTGGTGCTGCATCAGGAGGTTGTTCTTCGTCATGCCGCCGTCGACCTTCAGGGTGGTGATCGGCACCCCCGAGTCCTGGTACATCGCGTCCACGACCTCCCGCGTCTGCCAGCTCGTCGCCTCCAGGACCGCACGGGCCAGGTGCGCCTTGGTGACGTAGCGGGTCAGTCCGGTGACGACCCCGCGCGCGTCGGAGCGCCAGTAGGGCGCGAACAGGCCGGAGAAGGCGGGCACGATGTAGGCGCCGCCGTTGTCGTCGACGCTCGCCGCCAGTGTCTCGATCTCGGCGGCGGTGCGGATGATGCCGAGCTGATCGCGGAACCACTGCACGAGCGCGCCCGTTATGGCGATCGAACCCTCCAGGCAGTACACCGGCGCCTCGGTGCCGATCCGGTATCCCATCGTCGTCAGCAGCCCGCTCTTGGACGGCACCGGCCGGTTGCCGGTGTTGAGCAGCAGGAAGCTGCCCGTTCCGTAGGTGTTCTTCGCCGTGCCGACGTCGTAGCAGGCCTGCCCGAAGACCGCCGCCTGCTGGTCGCCGAGGGCGGACGCCACCGGGACCCCGGCGAGCTGGCCGACGGCGGTGCCGTACACCTCGGCGGACGACCTGATCTCGGGGAGCACGGCCTCGGGGACGTTCATCGCGGCGAGGATCGCGGGGTCCCACTGGAGGGTCTCCAGGTTCATCAGCATGGTGCGCCCGGCGTTGGTGACGTCCGTGACGTGACGGCCGCCGTCGGTGCCGCCGGTGAGGTTCCAGACGAGCCAGGAGTCGATGGTCCCGAAGGCGATCTCGCCGCGCTCGGCGCGGTCCCGCAGTCCTGGCACGTTGTCGAGCAGCCAGGCCGCCTTGGGGCCGGAGAAGTAGCTGGCCAGGGGCAGACCGGTCTGCTCCCGGAAGCGGTCCTGGCCGTCGCTGCCGCCGAGTTCACGGCACAGAGCCGCGGTCCGGGTGTCCTGCCAGACGATCGCGTTGTGTACGGGCTTGCCGGTGGCGCGGTCCCACAGCACGGTCGTCTCGCGCTGGTTGGTGATGCCCAGCGCGCTCAGCTGGTCCGGGCGCAGCCCCGCGCCCGCGAGCGCTCCGGCCACCACGGCCTGCACCTTGGACCAGATCTCGGTGGCGTCGTGCTCCACCCAGCCCGGTTTGGGGAAGATCTGGCGGTGCTCGCGCTGGTCGACGGCGACGATGGCGCCGCCGTGGTCGAAGATGATGCAGCGGCTCGACGTGGTGCCCTGGTCGATTGCGGCGACGTACTTCTCGGCGGTGTCCGTCATGGCTACCCCTTGGTCGCTGGGTCGGAAGGCTTCGTGGGTGGAAGGGCCGCGCGGAGCCGGGGCACGTGGGGCCGGGGGGCCGCGCGGACCCGGGACGTCCGCGCCGAGTCAGAAGGCCGTGTTGTAGATCAGGCCCGCGAGCGCCCCGCCGATCAGCGGGCCGACGACCGGTATCCAGGCGTAACCCCAGTCCGAGGTGCCCTTGTTGGGGATCGGCAGGAAGGTGTGCACAAGGCGCGGGCCGAGGTCGCGCGTCGGGTTGATGGCGTAGCCGGTGGGGCCGCCGAGCGACAGCCCGATGCCGACGACGAGCAGCGAGACGATCAGCACGGTGGTGCCGGACTCACCGAGCCCCTTGGTCAGCCCGAACGCAAGGACCGGCAGGACCAGCGCGATCGTCGCGATGATCTCGGTGACCAGGTTGGCGACCGGGTTCCGGATCTCCGGGATGGTGGAGAAGATGCCGAGGGTCGGCGTCGGCTCCTCTCCCGACTCCTCGTCGGGCACGTTGGCCTGGAACTGGGCCAGGTAGACCAGGTACGTCAGGACGGCGCCCAGCATCGCACCGACGAGCTGGCCGAGCAGGTAGACCCAGACCTTGCCCCACTTCCCGGTGTCGACGGCGATGCCGATGGTGACCGCGGGATTCAGCTGCCCACCGGAGAGCGGAGCGGCTGTGTAGGCGCCGGCGAGCACGCCGAACCCCCAGCCGAACGCGATCACCACCCACCCCGAGGCCCGGGCCTTGGAGTGTCTGAGGGTGACCGCGGCGCAGACACCGGCGCCGAACAGGATCAGAATGGCCGTACCGATGACTTCGCCGACGAAGATGTCTCCGTTGCTCATGGCGGCTCCTAGGGCGCTGGCCGGGGATCGACCCCGGCGCTTTGAGCAGGAACGGTTCCCTTGGCGACGTCAGCCGAAGGCAGGGAAGGTCCCGCGCCCCGCCCGGCGTCCATGACGAGCGTGCCGTTGCGGCCGAATCGCCCATGGGAGAAGGAGCCTCAAGACAGGAGCGGCCCATGGCGCAGTGCCTGAATACGCCGAGAATGTACGGCGATGTCGACCGACACCGGAAGTTTTCACCGGCACCCGGAGGGCGTCAAGGTCGCCGACGGCAACGATGACAGGCAACCCGCCGGAGCGCACCCGTCACGGCTCCACCGCCGCGCATCCGGCCTGGGCCGGGTGCGCGTTTGAGCCGCGCCGGATCTCGTGCCCGGGCAGCCCCGCCCGCCCCAGCACCCAACTCGCCCCGTGGAGCGCCTTGGCGGCCTTCTTGAGCGGTGCCAGGCAGGCGGCCGCCTGCCGGTGGTCCGCCACGCTGCCCGGGCCGCACACGACGGTGGCCAGGGACAGCGTGACGGGACGCCCTCCCGCGGACCAGGGCGCGTCGAGCAGGGCGGCGACCTGGTCCAGCCCGGTCTCGTCGGCGAGCACCAGGAAGTCGTCCCCGCCGATGTGTCCCACGCGCGCGTGCCCGACGGCGGCCTCCTGCAGCGCCCGCCCCACCGAACGGATCAGCTCGTCGCCCGCGGCGAACCCGGCGCCGTCGTTCACCTGCTTGAAGTGGTCGATGTCCAGCCAGCTCAGCGCGAAGACCCGGCCGTCCGCGAGCCACCGGTCGACCTCGCCCGTGATCGCGTCCGAACCGGGCAGCCGGGTCAGCGGGTTGAGCCCGGCCGCCTCCTCGACCCGGGTCTCCGCGAGCGCCCGCACCAGGTCGGCGAGGCGTACGACGCCCACGCAGCGCCCGAACCGGTCGACGACGGTCACGTCGTCCGAGGTCCGGTCCGGGCCGCCGACGGCCACCACGTCCAGCACCTCCCAGGCGGTCGCGTCGATGCCCACCGTGCGCGGGGCGTCGCCCAGCTTGAAGGCCGGCCGGTCCGCGTACAGGGCGTGCCCGTAGCGGCCGGACATCGACAGCAGGAAGCGGGAGCGGTGCACCGAGCGGACCGGGGCGCCGGTCTGGTCCACCAGGAGCACGCCGGAGACGTCCGGGGAGCCGGTCAGCAGCGCCCGTACCTGCAACGCGGACGCGGTGACCGGCAGGACCGCGGCGGGCCGGACGAACTCGCGCACGGACGGCCCGGAGCGCGGTGGCGGTACGGCGGCGGGGGAGGACGGCGGAACGTATACCTCCGCCACCGGGATCCGGGCCGGCGGCGCGAACAGCTCACCCTGCGCCAGCTGTGCCCCGGCGGACAGCGCCGCCGCGTGCTGGAGTTCGGTCTCCACGCCCTCGACGGCCACCAGGGCGCCGAGTTCCTCGCACAGGGTGCGCATCGCCCGCACCGCCGCCGGCCGGGCGAGCAGCGAGGCGTCGAGCTTGACCAGGTCGGGGGAGAGGTCGGTGAGCAGCCGCAGCGGCACGTCCCCGTCCCCGATGCCGTCCGCGCTGATCCGGAAGCCCTGGCCGCGCAGCACCGCGACGGCCTCCAGCAGGGCCCGCTGCGGCACGTGCGTGTACGGCGGGACGATGTCCAGGGTGACCTCCCAGGGCATCCGGCCGGCCTCGCGGACGGCCTCGGGCAGTGGTCCGATGCCGCCCAGGTCGGCGAGAGTGGCCGCGAAGACGTTGATGTGCAGCGGCAGCAGGGTCTCCTTGCGGGCCGCCGCGCGGAGGGCCAACACCGCCAGACTGCCGTCGAGTTCGGGATTCCGGCGGGCTTCGCCGAGGATGTCGCCGGTCTCGGGGCGGGCGAGGATCTCCAGTGCGGCGATCCCGCCGGTCGTCAGATTGACCACCGGCTGGAAGGCGAAACGGAGAGCATCCGTCCAGGTGCGCACGGGAGCATGATGGCGCCACCGGCGTACGCCCATGGGCAGTTCATGAGACGTTCACGCACCATTTCGGGGTGGTCACGCAGGGTATGCACCTCCGTGGTCACACCCGTTCCGTCAGCGCACCGCTATCACGGACGAGCCGTGCCCGAACAGCCCCTGGTTGGCCGTGATCCCCACGCGCGCGTGCGCCACCTGCCGGTCGCCCGCCGTGTCCCGCAACTGCCAGGTCAGCTCGCACACCTGGGCGATCGCCTGGGCCGGCACCGCCTCCCCGAAGGACGCGAGCCCCCCACTGGCGTTGACCGGTATCCGGCCGCCCGGGGCCGTGGCGCCCTCGCGCAGCAGCTTCGCCGCCTCGCCCTCGGCGCACAGCCCGAGATCCTCGTACCACTGCAACTCCAGCGCGGTGGACAGGTCGTACACCTCGGCCAGGGACAGCTCCTCGGGACCGATGCCCGCCTCCTCGTAGGCGGCCCGCGCGATCGAGGCCCGGAAGGGCTCCGGGGGCGGCTCCACCGCCGACGCGGAGTCCGTGGCGATGTCCGGCAGGTCCAGCACCGCGCTCGGATAGCGGGGGGTGACCGTGGACACCGCGCGGATCCGCACCGGCCGTGCCACCCCGTGCCGGCGCGCGAACTCCAGGCTGGACAGCACCAGCGCGGCCCCGCCGTCGGAGGTGGCGCAGATGTCCAGCAGCCGCAGCGGATCGGCGACCACCTGGGAGGCGGCGACCTCCTCGGCGGTGACCCGCCTGCGGTAGCGGGCGTACGGATTGAGTGCCCCCAGGGCCGCGTTCTTCACCTTGACCAGGGCGAAGTCCTCGGGGGTGTCGCCGAACACCGCCATCCTGCGGCGCGCGTAAAGGCCGAAGTACGTCGGGTTCGTCGCCCCCAGCAGCCGGAAGCGCAGCCAGTCGGGATCGTCCGGCCGGTCTCCTCCGGCGGGCCGGAAGAAGCCCTTGGGCGCCGCGTCCGCGCCCACCACGAGCACCACGTCCGCGAGGCCCGCCAGGATCTGTGCCCGTGCCGCGGCGACCGCCTGGGCCCCGGACGCGCACGCCGCGTACACGCTCGCGACCGGCGCCCCCTGCCAGCCCAGCGCCCTGGCGAAGGTCGCGCCCGCCACATAGCCGGGATAGCCCCCACGCACCGTGTCCGCGCCCACGACCGAGCCGATGTCGCGCCATTCCAGTCCGGCGTCCGCGAGCGCCGCGCGGGCCGCCGCCGTCCCGTACTCGACGAAGCTCCGGCCCCACTTGCCCCACGGGTGCATGCCCACGCCGAGCACCGCCACGTCCGCCGTCATGCCGCCACCCCCGTCGGCCGCCAGTGCCAGGTCGTCCAGGTCGTCTCCGCGTCCTCACTCAGGACTCCGGGGACGATCTCGGCCTCCATGCCCACCGTCAGATCGGCGACGGTGATCCCGGGAACCGCCTGCCCCAGCACCACGATCCGCTCGGGCTCCAGCTCCACAGCGATCAACGCGTACGGCTCCCACGGAAGTTCCGGAACGCTCACATAGGGTGACGGGGGACGGTACCTGCTGTCGGTGTACGACCAGATCCGTCCGCGCCGGGAGAGCTGGACCTCCTCCAGGTCGCCGCCCGCGCAGCCGGGGTTGCGGCAGTGGGCGTCCTCGCGCGGGAAGAAGACCGAGGCACAGGCCGCGCAGCGGGTTCCCAGCAGCCGGAATCCGTCGCCTTCGCCCGTGAACCAGCCGTCGACCGCTGGTGTGCGTGTACGCGACAAAGCTCCTCCAGGACACGAGATCTGACGCAACGTCAGAAGTGTGCCACTGGCGACCCGGATTGGGCAGGCCGCGTCGGCGTTCCTCGGCCGCCGGTGCGTTTCCGGTTCCGGGGCCGCCACGTGTCGGTTCACTTCCGGAAGAAGGTGTTCCAGTGACCGTAAGACGTCGTACTCCCGATCGGATAAAGTCCGCGCGTGTCCGAAAATCAGCACCCAATTGCCAACTCCGCTCCGGGCTCGCACTGTTCGAGCTGCGGAGCGGCCTACGGAGAGGGAATCTCCGGCTGGCCCCGCACCTGCCCGGCCTGCGGCCACGTCGCCTACCGCAACCCGCTGCCGGTGGCGATCGCCCTCCAGCCCGTCTACGACACGAAGGGCACCGCCCTGGTCGTCATCACCCGCACCGTGGCCCCCGCGCGCGGCGGCACCGCGCTGCCCGGGGGCTACGTCGACGACCGCGAGGACTGGCGGCACGCCGTCGTCCGCGAACTCAAGGAGGAGACGGGCATCGACGCGGCCGCCCGCGACGTACGGCTCGTCGACGCCATGAGCTCACCCGACGGGCACCTGCTGCTGTTCGGCCTCCTCCCGGAACGCCCGGCCGAAGGCCTCCCGCCGTCGGGCGCGACCGACGAGACCGAGGGCTGGCACCTGCTGCGACGTCCCGATGAACTCGCCTTCCCGCTGCACAGCGTGGCCGTACGCGCGTGGTTCGAGGGCCGCTACTGAGCCCGCCGGCTCAGCCCAGTCCTCTGACCCGGACGGGCCGGGACGGCTTGCTCACGCCGCTCTCGTCGTCGCGCCGGACCACCACGTGCCGGCCCTCCCAGCGGGCGACGTAACGCTCCATCTCCGGCTCCTCCCAGCCGTCGCCCGCGTCCGGCACGAACAGCCCTCCTCCTGTCCGCCCCCGGGCAGGCGCCCACACCTCAAGCTGCGTCCCGCCGTCCTCGTCCCGCACGGGCAGGACGGCACCCGCGCGCGCCAGCACCGGGATCCGCGACAGCGGGGCATCGACGAGCACCTGCCCGGGACCCTCGTACGCCTGCTCGGTCACCGTGTCGTACCAACGCCCACGGGGCAGCTGCACCGCACGCCGGTCGGCACCCGGATCCAGCACCGGAGCCACCAGCAGGGCGTCACCCAGCAGGAACGCGTCCTCGCAGTCACGCAGCGCCCGGTCCTCCGGCGCCCCCCACCACACCGGCCGCACGTAGGGCGCACCGGTCCGCCGGGCCAACTGCGCCAGCGTCATGAAGTACGGCAGCAGACGCCGCCGTTCGAGCAGCGCCACGCGCGCGTGCTCCAGCACCTCGGCCCCGAACTCCCACGGCTCCCGGCGCCCCGCCCGGATGCCCGCGTGCGTGCGGAACAACGGCAGATACGCGCCCAGCTGGAACCAGCGCAGAAACAGCTCGGGCGACGGACTCCCGTCGTAACCGCCCACGTCAGGACCCGAGTACGGCACCCCGCACAACCCGAGCCCCAGCACCAGCGACAGGGACGCGCGCAGCCCCGGCCAGCCGGTGGCGACGTCACCGGACCACGTGCCGCCATAGCGCTGCACACCGGCCCAGCCCGAGCGGGAGAACAGGAACGGCCGCTCCCCGGGCGAGAGTCCGCGCAGACCCTCGTAGGCCGCCCGCGCCATGCAGAGGGCGTAGACGTTGTGCGCCTCCCGGTGGTCGCCGCCGCGCCCCTCCAGGGCGTGCCGCGCCGAGCGCGGCAGCGTCGACTCGCCGAACGCGCTGAAGGACGTCGGCTCGTTCATGTCGTGCCAGAACCCGGCGAACCCCAGCGCGAGGCGCTCCTCGTACAGCCCGCCCCACCACGCGCGCACGCGCGCGTCCGTGAAGTCGGGGAAGACCGCCTCCCCGGGCCACACCACACCCTCCACCGTCCGCCCCGACGGATCACGGACGAAGGCGTCGACCGACGTCCCGCCGTCGTAGACCGTGTTGCCGGGCTCGGCCTTCACCGCAGGGTCGACGATCGACACCAGCCGGATCCCGTCCCGCCGCAACTCCTCCGCCAGCGTCGGCAGCTTCGGGAAACGCTCGTGATCGACCGTGAACACCTGGTGGGCGTCGTAGTGGTCGATGTCCAGATGGACGGCGTCCAGCGGCAGACCGCGCTCCTGGTAACCGGCGACGATCCGCCGCACCTCCTGCTCACTGCCGAAACCCCAGCGCGCGTGGTGGTGGCCCAGCGCCCACGCCGGCGGCAGCGCGGGCGCTCCCGTGAGCGAGGCCCAGGTGTGCAGCACGCGCGCGGGGGTGCCCACCATCACCCAGCAGCGCAGCGGACCACCGTCCATCCGCAGCTCGCAGCGCCCGGTCCGGTCGTGCCCGGAACCGGCGCCCTCCTCGCCCTCCCGGAGCGTCACCGTGCCGTCCCAGGAACTGTCGTGGAACACCAGATGCGCCGCCGCGTCCGCCACCACCAGCTGCACCGGCATCGTGATGTACAGCGGATCGTCACCGGGCCCGAAGGCACGGCCGGGATCGGTGTTCCACAACCGGTACGTGCCGTCCCGCAGCCGCGGCCCCGAGGCACGCCCGCCCAGCCCGAAGAACCGCGCGTCCGGGGCCACCTCCGACCGCTGCACCCAGCGCGCCGCACCCCCGCCCACCGGCTCCCACCAGCGCGGCGGCAGATCCCGCCGCAGCATCACGCCACCCGGCGTGCACACCTCCACCGCGCCGTGCCGCGAGACACTGACCGTCACCCGCTCCGCCACGACCCGCCAGCCGCCGTCGGTGTCCGGTTCGAGAACCGCCCGCGGATCCGGCTCCGGACAGCGCCCCGCGAGCGCGTACGACGGCTCGGGACCGGCCCCGTCCCAGCCCCAGAAGACGGCCCCGTTCACGGCGACCGTGATCCGCAGCTCGGACCGGCTGAACCGGATCACACCGCCGCCCGGCCCCGGCTCCGCGCCCTGCACCGGGCCCGGCACCCGGGCCCGCTCCGCCCCCCGCGCGGGCAGACCGGCGGCATCGATCCGCCTCCTGCGCCACGCGGCCCGTACGGTACGCAACCCCTGAGCCGCCTTGCTCGAACCGACCACTCTTACCGAACGCACCAGGTCACGACCGTCCATACTGCTCACCCTGCCACTCAGCACTCCACACGCGTGTGCCGTTCAACTGGCGTTCACCCGTGCCGGGGCCACATCTTCACGACACGGACTATGTGGAGCGCGCCCTGGTGTAGAAGTCGATCACATGGCATCGTCCCTGTCAGCCGCGTCACGCGCACACCCCAGCCCGTGCGCGTCCCACGCACACAAAGCGCAGAAGCCCGGGAGCCGCCCCATGTCGTCCGCGAACCCCCAGCCGCTCTGGCAGCCCGATCCGCAACGGATCGCCCAGGCCCGCATCACCAGGTTCCAGTCCTGGGCGGCGGAACACCACCAAGCCCCGGCCGACGGCGGGTACCCGGCCCTGCACCGCTGGTCCGTCGACCACCTGGACACCTTCTGGAAAGCCGTCGCGGAATACTTCGACGTGCGGTTCTCGACCCCCTACGCGCGCGTGCTCGGCGACCGCGCCATGCCCGGCGCCGAGTGGTTCCCCGGCGCGAGGCTGAACTACGCCGAGCACGCCCTGCGCGCCGCCGCCGTCCGCGCGGACGAAACCGCCCTCCTGTACGTCGACGAGACCCACGAACCCCGCCCCGTCACCTGGGCGGAGCTGCGCCGCCAGGTGGGCTCCCTGGCCGCCGAACTCCGCGCCCTCGGCGTCCGTCCCGGCGACCGGGTCAGCGGCTACCTCCCGAACGTCCCGCAGGCCGTGGTCGCCCTCCTCGCCAGCGCCGCCGTGGGCGCCGTGTGGACCTCCTGCGCCCCCGACTTCGGCGCCCGCAGCGTCCTGGACCGCTTCCAGCAGGTCGAACCCGTCGTCCTGTTCACCGTCGACGGCTACCGCTACGGCGGCAAGGAACACGACCGGCGCGAGATCGTCGCCGAACTCCGCCGCGAACTTCCCACCCTGCGCGCCGTCGTCCACATCCCGCTGCTCGGCACCCCCGCACCCGAAGGCACCCTCGAATGGTCGGCACTGACCGCCGCCGACACCGAGCCGGAGTTCGAACAGGTCCTGTTCGACCACCCCCTGTGGGTGCTGTACTCCTCCGGCACCACCGGCCTGCCCAAGGCCATCGTCCAGTCCCAGGGCGGCATCCTGGTCGAACACCTCAAACAGCTCGGCCTGCACTGCGACCTGGGCCCCGAGGACCGCTTCTTCTGGTACACCTCGACCGGCTGGATGATGTGGAACTTCCTCGTCTCCGGCCTCCTCACCGGCACCACGATCGTCCTGTACGACGGCAGCCCCGGCTACCCCGACACCGGCGCCCAGTGGCGCGTCGCCGAACGCACCGGAGCCACCCTCTACGGCACCTCCGCCGCCTACGTGATGGCCTGCCGCAAGGCCGGCGTGCACCCCGCCCGCGACCACGACCTCTCCCGGGTGAAGTGCGTCGCCACCACCGGCTCGCCGCTGCCCCCCGACGGCTTCCGCTGGCTGCACGACGAGTTCGCGGCGAGTG
This sequence comes from Streptomyces sp. NPDC001507, assembly GCF_042894765.1. Lineage (NCBI taxonomy): Bacteria > Bacillati > Actinomycetota > Actinomycetes > Kitasatosporales > Streptomycetaceae > Streptomyces > Streptomyces sp. NPDC001507. The sequence continues at coordinate 4,445 of NZ_JBIAVV010000008.1, read as the reverse complement.
GCGCCGACCTCTGGATCGCCTCCGTCAGCGGCGGCACCGACGTCTGCTCCTGCTTCGCCGGCGCCGTGCCAACCCTCCCCGTCCACACCGGCGAACTGCAGGCCCCCGGCCTCGGCACCGACCTCCAGGCCTGGGACCCGGCAGGCCACCCCGTCATCGACGAAGTGGGCGAGCTGGTCGTCACCAACCCCATGCCCTCCATGCCGATCCGCTTCTGGAACGACCCCGACGGCAGTCGCTACCACGAGAGCTACTTCGACACCTACCCCGGCGTCTGGCGCCACGGCGACTGGATCACCGTCACCTCACGCGGCACGGTGATCATTCACGGCCGCTCCGACTCCACGCTCAACCGCCAGGGCGTACGGATGGGCTCGGCCGACATCTACGAGGTCGTCGAGCGCCTCCCCGAGATCAAGGAATCCCTCGTCATCGGCGTCGAACAGCCCGACGGCGGCTACTGGATGCCCCTCTTCGTCCACCTCACCCCCGGCGCGGTGCTCGACGAGGCCCTGCTGAGCCGCATCAAACAGGCCATCCGCGAACAGCTCTCGCCCCGCCACGTCCCGGACGAGGTCATCGAGGTGCCCGGCGTCCCGCACACCCTCACCGGAAAGCGCATCGAGGTCCCCGTCAAGCGCCTGCTCCAGGGCGCGCCCCTGGAAAAGGCCGTCAACCCCGGCTCCATCGACAACCTCGACCTGCTGACCTACTTCGAGGACCTCGCCCGCAAGCGCGCCTGACATCCGCGCTGCGCACGCTCAGCCACCGTTGTCAGTGGTGCCGGTTACTGTGAGTGAGCATTGATCGACCACACTCAGGGGGAACCATGGCGCGCACCGACCACCGGACCATGCGACGCGTCCTGCGCCGCGAGATCGCCGGCACCATCGGCCTGCTGACCGACGAACACGACTTCCGCGCCATGCGGCGCTACCGCACCTTCACCTTCGACGACCACCTCACCTACCTCCGCCAGATCGAAGCCCTCCTCAGGTCCCGCGCCGCAGAGGGCACCCACACCACACTCGCCCTGTTCGACCCCGAGGAATACGCCGAGTTCTGCACCGCCACCGGCCTCGACCCCGACGACCCGGCCAGCCGCACCCGGTTCACCGCCCAGCTCGCGGCCACCGGCCCCACCGTCCCCTACGACGGCCGCCCCCTCACCGACCTCGTCCCCGCCCTCGTCGACGAGGCGGTGCGACAGGCCACCTGGGAGTACGCCAGCACCCTCCTCGCCCGGCTCGGCCCCTGCCCCACCTGCGGCGAGGACGTCGGACGCGCCGCCTTCGTCCGCGCCTCGCACCTCCTGACCCGCATCCTCGACACCGCCCCGGCAGGCAACCGGCACCTCGTGTGCAGCGTCTCCGGACCACCGGAAACCCTCGTCACCGTCCTCCACGCCGACCGGAACAGCGACGGCACCACCCACCTCGACGAGGCCGAAGCCCTCGAATTCACCAGCGTTCTCGCCCTCGGCCTCGCCACCAACAGCCCCGGCGGACTCGTCATGCGCACCAGCGCCGCCGGCGCCCCCGACCGTGTCTACGGCTGGCGGCTGCGCGGCAACGACCTCGGGCCCCTCACCGCCGGCGAGGTCTTCGACGCCTACTGCACCGACGTCGAATCCGGAGACCTCATCTCACCGGAATCCGACGTCGACTACTGCGCGCCGCCCGACCTCGGCGACCAGGAGACGCCCTCCGGTCACCACCACTGAAAACAGCGGGGGCGCCCCACCCACAGGTGGAGCGCCCCCGGAAAGACACCGGAAAGACAGCCGATCACGGCCGTGGCCGACTACTCGCCGGACAGCACCGCCTGCGCCGCCACACGGGCCTCGTCCGCGCTGTCGGTGGCGCGCGCGGCCGCCGCGGCCCGCTCGCACTGGGCCAGCGTGTACTTGGCCAGCATCGCCCGGACATAGGGAATCGACGCCGCGCCCATGGAGAGAGAGGTGACACCCAGACCCGTCAGCACACACGCCAGCAACGGATCCGACGCTGCCTCACCGCATACGCCACAGCTCTTGCCCTCGGCCCGCGCCGCCTCCGCCGACAGCGCGACCAGATCGAGCAGCGCGGGCTGCCACGGATCCTGCAGCCGCGACACCGCACCGACCTGACGGTCGGCGGCGAACGTGTACTGGGCCAGGTCGTTGGTTCCCAGCGACAGGAACTCGACCTCCTGGAGGACCGAGCGCGCCCGCAGCGCGGCCGACGGAATCTCCACCATCGCGCCGAACTTGGCCCGCAGTCCCGCCTCCCGGCAGGCGTCCGCGAACGCCTTCGCGTCGGCACGGTCCGCCACCATCGGGGCCATGACCTCAAGGTGGACGGGCAGCCCCTCGGCCGCCTTCGCCAACGCCGTCAGCTGGGTGCGCAGCACCTCGGGGTGGTCGAGCAGCGTCCGCAGGCCGCGTACCCCCAGCGCCGGGTTCGGCTCGTCCGCCGGCGTCAGGAAGTCCAGCGGCTTGTCCGCGCCCGCGTCCAGCACCCGCACGACGACCCGGCCCTCGGGGAACGCCTCCAGCACCTGCCGGTAGGCCTCGACCTGCTTCTCCTCGGAGGGAGCGCTCTTGCTGTCGTCGAGGAACAGGAACTCGGTACGGAACAGACCGACACCCTCGGCACCGGCCTCCACCGCGGCCGGCACGTCCGCAGGCCCACCCACGTTGGCCAGCAAGGGCACCTTGTGCCCGTCGGCGGTCGCGCCAGGGCCGGTCGCGGCGGACAGCGCCGCCTTCCGCTCGGCCGCCGCCGCAGTCAGCGCGGCCTTCCGCTCCGCACTCGGGTTCACGAAGATGTCGCCGCTACTGCCGTCGACGGCGACCACGATGCCCTCGGCCAGTTCCCCGGCACCCGGCAGCGCCACCACGGCAGGCACCCCGAGCGCCCGCGCCAGAATCGCGCTGTGGCTTGTCGGCCCGCCCTCCTCGGTCACAAAACCCAGCACCAGAGCCGGGTCCAGCAGCGCCGTGTCCGCCGGCGCCAGATCCCGCGCGACCAGCACGTACGGCTCGTCACTGTCCGGGACACCCGGCATCGGAACCCCCAGCAGCCGGGCGACGATACGATTCCGCACATCGTCCAGGTCGGCCACCCGGCCGGCGAGGTACTCGCCCGCTCCGGCCAGCAGCTCGCGGTACGCGGCGAACGCGTCGTACACGGCTCGCTCGGCGGTGCTGCCGACGGCGATCCTGCGGTCCACGTCGGACATCAGCTCGGGATCCTGCGCCATCATGGCCTGCGCCTCAAGCACCGCCTGGGCCTCGCCACCGGCCAGGTTGCCGCGCGCCATCAGGTCGGCCGCCACCGCATCCACGGCCTGACGGGCACGCCCCTGCTCCCGCTCCGCCTCATCCGCGGGGATCTGCTTGGCAGGCGGCTCCAGAACCGCCGTTCCCATGTGCCGAACCTCGCCGATCGCCACACCGTGGCTCACGCCGACGCCTCGCAGCGTTGTCTCCATCTCACCCGTCTCCGATAGTGCGGCGGGTCCCGCCGCCGCGGTGGTTGTCGTGATCGCCGCCTGCTCCGTGTCGTACGACGGGACGGCGGCGGGGCCGGTCGTCGGTCAGGGACGAGTCAGTTCCAGGCGAAGAGAGCGTCGCCGGACTTCACGTCACCGTCCTCACGGACGTCGGAGAGAGAGTCGGCGGTGGCCTCCAGAGCCACGACTGGGCAGACCGGGGACTTGCCGGCGGCCTCGACCTCGGCCGGGTTCCAGCGGATCACGGCCTGGCCGCGGGTCACGGTGTCGCCCTTGTTGACGAGCACTTCGAAGCCCTGCCCGTTGAGCTGCACGGTGTCGATACCGAGATGGGTGAGCACGCCGTGGCCGCTCTCGTCCACCACGACGAACGCGTGCGGGTGGAGGGAGACGACGACTCCGTCCACGGGCGCCACGACCTCGGAAGGCTCACGCGCGGGGTCGATGGCGGTGCCCGGGCCGACCATGGCCCCGGCGAAGACCGGATCCGGCACTGCGGCCAGCCCGATGGCGCGTCCGGCGAGCGGGGACGTCACGGTGGTCATGGGAAGCCTCCCAGGAGTGGAGCTGCTTACGGGCCGTCACAACCTGTTCCGGACGGCTGAGCAGCAGCGTATGTCATATGAAGTGGCGGTTCCGCATGGAAGCTACCAGGTAGTGGTCTAGACCACCAGCCTATTCGATTTGCGTGGCCTTCGAGGCTCCGTGTACAGTCGTACTCCTGCATGGGGCCAAGCGGTGCGATAAAGCACTGCCACCCGGCAGCACCCAAACTTGTCAGATCCTAACTTGGGATCATCTTCCGCATGCCTGCGGGAAGGTGGTCAGAGGGCCGGAAAAACACTGATAGAGTTTGAAACACCGAAGGGAAGCCCGGAGGAAAGCCCGAGAGGGTGAGTACAAAGGAAGCGACCGTTCCTTGAGAACTCAACAGCGTGCCAAAAGTCAAC
>NZ_JBIAVV010000007.1:144430-547452 GCF_042894765.1 Streptomyces sp. NPDC001507 | reverse complement strand
ACCGGCAACGCAGACCACTCCGGCACCCGCCCCTCCACCCGCGCCGTATACGCACGCGTAAGATCGGCCGCGAGCGGACCCAACGACCAACCATCACCCGCGATGTGATGCAGGACGAGCAGCAGCGCGTGTCGGTGTTCGGACACCGTGAACAACTCGGCGCGAAGGGGGATTTCGGCCGCCAGGTCGAAGGGGTGCCGGGCCGCTGACTTCAGTGCCTTCGGCAGATCCGTCTCGGTGATGTCCGTGGTGGGCAGCTCGACGCTCACACGGTCGAGGACGTGCTGGTACGGCGTGCCGTCGGCCTCGGGGAACACCGTCCGCAGACTCTCGTGCCGGGCCACCACGTCACCGAGGGCACCCCGCAGCGCGTCACGGTCCAACGTGCCGGTCAGGCGTACGACGAGGGGAATGTTGTAAGTGGCGCTCGGCCCCTCCATCTTGTGCAGGAACCACAGCCGCCGCTGGGCGGACGAGAGGGGAAGGGCCGGGGGGCGTTCCCGCGCCGCCAAGGGCGGCCGAGCGGGTCCGGCGGTGTCGAGGAGTGCCGCCACCGCGGCCGGCGTCGGCCCGTCGAACAGTGCACGGAGCTCCAACTCGGCTCCGAACGCGCCGCGGATCCGGGCGATGAGGCGGGTGGCCAGCAGCGAATGCCCACCCAGGTCGAAGAAGTCGTCCTCGACGCCGACCCACGGCAGCCCCAACACCTGCGCGAACAGATCGCACACGATCTGCTCCTGCGGCGTGCGCACCTCCCGCCCCGACCTGGGCGCGGTGAAGTCCGGTTCCGGGAGTGCCGCCTTGTCCAGCTTGCCGTTGGCGGTGAGCGGCATGCGGTCCAGTAGGACGACGGCCGCCGGCACCATGTAGTCGGGCAGCCGGTCCCGCGCGAAGTCCCGTACCTCGCCGTCGCGGAGGGCTCCCCGTGCCACCACATAGGCGGTGAGACGGGCATCGCCGGACTGTTCCTCCCGGACCACCACCGCGGCCTCGGCGACGTCGGGGTGGTCGGTCAGCACGTTCTCGATCTCGCCGGGTTCGATGCGGAAACCGCGGATCTTGACCTGGTGGTCGGCGCGGCCGACGAACTCCAGCTCGCCGTCCTGGTTCCAGCGCACGAGGTCACCGGTGCGGTACATCCGCGCGCCCGGCTCGGACGCGTACGGGTCCGCCACGAACCGCTCGGCCGTCAAGCCGGGCTTGCCCAGATAGCCGCGGGCGACACCGGCCCCCGCGACGTACAACTCCCCCACCACACCGGGCGCCACCAACTCAAGCCCCGGACCGAGCACATAGGTCCGCAGATCGGGGATCCCGACGCCGATGACGCTGGCTACCGCCGCGGTTGCTCGCTCCCGCGTCAGCGGCTGGTACGTCACGTGGACCGTGGTCTCGGTGATGCCGTACATGTTGATCAGGGCCGGCGTGTCGTCGGGGTGGCGCCGGTACCAGTCGGCGAGGCGGGACGGCTGGAGTGCCTCACCGCCGAACACCACGGTCCGCAGGGCGAGTTCGCGGCCCGGCGAGGAGGCGTCGGCGTCGGCCTGTGCCAACTGGTAGAAGGCCGACGGCGTCTGGTTGAGGACGGTGACGCCGTGATCGGCCAGCAGGTCGAGGAAGGCGCCCGGCGTCCTGCTGACCTCGTAGGGCACCACGACGAGTCGGCCGCCGTGCAGCAGCGCTCCCCATAGCTCCCAGACGGAGAAGTCGAAGGCGTACGAGTGGAACAGCGTCCAGACGTCGTCGGGACCGAAACCGAACCACTTCCGGGTGGCGTCGAAGAGCCGCACCACGTTGCGGTGGGCGACGACGACCCCTTTGGGTCGGCCGGTGGAGCCGGAGGTGTAGATGACGTAGGCGGGATGATCGGGCGCGAGAGCGGTGACGGGATTGCCGGAGGGCTGATCCGTCACGTCGAGCGCGTCCAGCAGCAGCACCGGCGTCACGGCGACGGTGTCCGCCGGAGGACGGTGCCCGGTCGTCGTCAGCACAAGAACGGGCCGCGCATCGCCGACCATGTGAGCCACCCGAGCCGCCGGATAGGCCGGATCAAGAGGCAGGTAGGCCGCGCCCGCCTTCAGCACCGCCAAGACCGCGACGACCAGGTCCGCACTGCGAGGCAGCGCCACCGCCACCACGTCCTCCGGACCGACACCACGCCCCACCAGCACATGAGCCAGCCGGTTCGCCCGCTCGTTCAACTCCCCGTACGACAGCGTGGAACCCTCCCACACCACCGCCGCCGCACCCGGCGCCGCCACCACCCGCGCCTCGAACAACTCCGGCAACGTCACCCGCGACGACACCACAGCAGCCGGCCCCGCCAGCACAGCCGCCCGCTCCTGCGCGGACAGCAGATCCATCCGCCCGATCGGCCGGGAGGAATCCGTTGCCGTGACGGCTCGCAGAGCCGTGAGCAGGCGCCGGTGGTGAACGGCCAGTTCGTCCTGCGTGCACAGTTCGGGGTGGGCGTTCAAGTCGACGACCGGCCCGGCGCCGTCCCGCCGGTCCCACACGGCGAGGGTGAGATCGCCCACCAGGCCGGAGGTGAGGTTGTGCGCGGTGGTCGGCAGTCCGGCGAACGTGATCGCGTAGTCGAAGGACATGACGTTGACGACGGGTGCGTACCACGTCCCCATGCGGCCGGGCAGTGCGAGGTCGCGCTGAATGTCCTCGGCCCGGTACCGCTGGTGGCCGCCCAGTTCGCGCACGCGCTCACCGATCTGGGTGATGAGTTCGCCGAGTGTCAGCTCCGGTCGTAGCGTGAGCCGGAGCGGTAGGACGTTGGCAGCCGTGCCGGGAGTGCGTCGCTCCACCTGGGTGAGGCGTGCCGTCACCGGCAGGCCGAGGACGACGGTGGCCGCGCCGGTCGTCCGGTGGACGTGGAGGGCGGCGGCGGCGATGACCAGGTGCGACCAAGGGGTGCGGGCCCGGCGGGCCGCGTCGCGCAGCGCCGTGTGTTCCGCCGGCTCCCATGCGGTGGTGTGCCGGAGATAGCGCTCCGGCGTGGTCGACGGCGTGCCGACGAGGCCTGCCGGTCGCGGACGGTCAGCGAAGCATTCCGTCCAGTACGCTCCGTCCTGGGCGAATTGCTCCGATACCTGGTAGGCCTGTTCGGCCGCGATCAGGTCGGACAGCGTGCCGAACGGGCTCGCTTCCACCGGGCCGCCTCGGGCGAGTGCGGTGTAGACGTCGGCGACCCGGCGTGTGATCAGCAGGGACCCGAAGGCGTCCATCACGGCGTGGTGGTAGCCCTGGTACCACCAGAAGCGGTCTGCGCTCACCTTCAGCAGCGCGTACTCGAACAGCCGGTCCTCGGTCAGGTTCATGGGCCGGGCGACCGCGGCGTCCATCCAGTCGCGGGCGGCCTGTTCGGGGTCCGGCTCCGTGCTCAGGTCGGTGACCGCGAGCGGCCAGTCGGCAGGCTCTCGGAGGGCTTGCCAGACCTCGTCACCTTCCTCGACGAAGCGGACGTGCAGCGCCTCCGCCTCGCCCACGACGAGCCGCAGGGCTTGCGCGAAAAGCTCCGGGTCCACACCCCCGTGGATCTCCAGGTACTCCCCCACCCGGAAAACTCGATTCCCTCTCCCCAGCCGCTGCTCGGCGATCCATATTTCGCGTTGCGCAGCCGTGAGGGGCAGCGTGCTACCGGCACTGACGGACAAGTCTCCACCTCCGAAAATTCCCCCGCACGGACGGCCGGAGAGACAGGAATGAAAAACTCACAATGTCCTGGAAAACGCGTCGCCAATTCGATCACGCAGAAGTGATACGGCGAACTCCGTACTGTCGGAGCGATACGGATCGCCGCATGCGTACAGGAGCCGGACGTAACCGCCCGGAAACACGACTGAGGGAAACCTAACCCTGGGAGATCCGGAGGGTCAAGGAGATCAACCGGCTATGCCAGGTGCATGTCCGGCGCCCTGTCCCGCCGGCGGGACACACGGGCCAACCCGGCGGGACCCGCCCGCACACCCGGTATCGGCCCCGGTGGCCGCCGATGCGGCCCGGCGGCCAACTCCCTCTGGATCGACTGATGGAGGCCCACCGATCGCACGTGCGGCGGGACACGACGGCCGCCCACCACACGCCGGACGCACCGCCCTTCTCGCAGGCGGCGCCCTGCCGGTGCGGCGGGTGGCGTCAGGACCCCCGCGTCGCCCGCGGGGCGACCCGCCTTGATCGGCGGCTCTTGCCCGTCGTTTATCGACGGTGTTAGCTTCAATTTCCACAAATGCCGATCGCACGTTTCCCGAAGCTGTTTCACAAAAGGAAGCCCGTATGGCAAAAACACAGTGGGTGAGTCATCTGCTGAACCGCGGGGCGGACGACGACCCATGGGCCGTGTCAAGCGCTTCGGTCACCCGGGGACAGTTACGCAGTGCGGTGGCCGAGTTCGAGGAGCGTTTCCGGAACCAGGGAATCGGCGAAGGCAGCTCGGTTCTCCTGAGGATGACGCCGAGTTTCACGTACATCCAGGTGCTGTTGGCCCTGTGGAGCCGCGGGGCGCAGGTGGTCCTGGTCGACTTCCGGCTGAAGCCGGCCGAGTACGCACCGCTGGTCCAGCAGGTGCGTCCGCAGTACCTCGTCGCCGCGGCCGACGCCGGAGGGCCGGTGGCCGGATTCCGTCAGGAGTCGGACTTCGCGGTCCAACAGCTGCCGGACGGCCGGCCCGCCATCGACGGCATACGACTGGTGCAGTTCAGTTCGGGCTCGTCCGGCCGGCCCAAGGTGATCGGCCGACCCGCCGACTCCGTGCTGGCCGAAATCGACCGGCACGCCGCCCTTCCCGGAATCCCCGGCGCGGACGACCGGATGATGCTGCTGAACTCGGTCATGCACAACATGGGCCTGGTCAGTGGCGTGCTGCACGCCCTCGCGTCCGGGGCGACACTGATCATCCCGCCGACCTTGCGCCCGGCCGAGGTCGTACCGCTCATGGCGGCCACCGGAACGACCGCCGTCTACGGGACGCCCGTTCACTACGACCTGCTGTCCCGCGTCGCCGACCGGCCCCCACTGCCCGCACTGCGCCTCGCGGTGTCCGGCGGCGAGCGGGTGCCGCAGGAGACGTACGAGAACTTCCGCGCGCGCTTCGGCCTGCCGATCAGCCCGGTCTACGGACTGACCGAGATCGGACTGATCGCGGGTGACCTGTCCGGCACGTCCGTCCCTCCGCAGCTGGGGCTCCCCGTGCCGGGGACCGAGGTCAAGGTCGTCGACGAGGAGCTGTATGTGCGGATGGACCGCTCGCCGTATCTGTACGGCGAGCACGCCGACCGCTACCGGGATGGCTGGCTGCGGACCTTCGACCGGGTCCGGCAGGACCCCGTGACCGGGGTGCTCAGCATGCTCGGCCGGGCCGACTCGCTGGCGGTGATCGGCGGACTGAAGGTCGACCTCACGGAAGTGGAGAACGTCCTCCTGGCCCACGAGCGGGTGACGGAGGCCGTCGTGACGCACCAAGAGGTCATCGAGGCGTTCGTGGGCGCCGATCCCGCCGTCGGCGCGGACGAGCTGACGGTCTGGTGCCGGGAGCGGCTGAGCCCTGTCAAGATCCCCAAGCGGTTCCACATCACGCGGCTGCTGCCGCGGAACTCCATGGGGAAGCTGATCCGCGACCGTGCGCTGATGCACGGACGACGCGTCCTGTCGGAATCGCCCTCGCGGGCGCAGGGGGACCGATGATCTCGAAAGACGACCTCAGAGCGATATTGACCGAGAACGCAGGATTCGGGCCGCCCGAGGAGCTGACCGACGACGCCGAGCTGGTGATCGACTCCTTGACGCTGGTGGTCCTTCAGCACGTCCTGGAGGAGCGGCACGGCGTGGTCATCGAGCCGCAGTTCGACGACATGGCCCAGTTCACCTCGATCGACGGCATCCACACCTACGTGACCAGGGTCGCGCGGGAGCACTGATCGGCACACCCGTCCCTCATCCGACGGCATTGCGCAGGGAGCGATGATGAGCAACCCCTTCGAGAACCCCGACGGCACCTTCCTGGTGCTCGTCAACGACGAGGGCCAGCACTCGCTGTGGCCCTCGTTCGCCGAGGTGCCCGCGGGCTGGACGGTCGCGCTCGGCCAGAGCGACCGCCAGACCTGCCTCGCCTACGTCGAGGAGCACTGGACCGACATGCGCCCACTGAGCCTCGTGCGCCGATAGGAGACCTCGATGGACGACGCCGCATTCCAGCAGCTGCTGTTACGGGAGGAGGACCTCGAGGAGTCGTTCTACGGCGAGGAGCCGAGCGCCGCCTACGATCCCGTCTACGTCTCCGGCGACGAGTCGGGGCGGGCCATCGTCGACCTGACCAACATGCTCACGCACGGCACACATCCCGAGACGGTGCACCACGCGTCCGCGTTGTTCACGAACGTGGTGGGGTCGGTGGTGTTCCACCATGTCGCCGAGTTCGGCCACGGGACCTGCCGGCAGATCTACCAGGAGCTCTTCGACGCGGTGCACGCCTGCGCGCAGTATCGGATGGAACTCAACGACGGCGTGCAGCTGGACATCTCAAGGGTGGATCTGGGCCCTGTCGAGCTGGGAGACGGCGGCTTTCTCGTGCGGTGGCTGTCCACCGTCGACCACTTCCGCATCGAGACCGCCTGGGTGATCGTCGCCAAGGACGACATTCTCACCTTCGTCAACGCCCGTGTCCCGGATGAGTCGGAGATCCAGCGGCTCGCACGTGTCGCCGTCGACCGCGTCGCCGAACTGACCGGTGCGTCATGATGTCCACGGCATCCCTGGTCGACTTCGCGTCCACGCTGGAGACCGTCGAGGAATGGCTCACCGAGTACATCTCAGCGAGCCACCCCGAGATCGGCCGCACAGGGCCCATCTGTCCCTTCGTGGCCCCCTCGCGCAAGAACCGGACGATGGAGATCCGCCTGCGGTTGGCCGGTCACGCGCCGACCCTCGACCTCGTCGAGGAGATCGCCCTCAGCAGTCTGCGGGAGTACGAGCTGACGACCTGGCAGGGCCGCAATCCCATGCTGCGGGCCATGGTGGTCGCCCTTCCCGACCTGCGCAGCGAGGACACCGGACTGCTCGACCAGGCCCATGCCCGGGTGAAGGACGCCTTCGTGGCACAGGGGCTCATGATCGGCCAGTTCCACGAGAACTGTGAGGTGACGGCCGCCCGCAACCCCCGCTTCACGGTGAGCAAGGCACCATTGCCCCTGTTCGCCATCCGCGCCATCGCCCTGCACGACGTCTTCTTCCTGTCCGAGCGACCGCACTGGTTCCAGCAGTACCGGGAGCGGTTCGGCAAGTTCTTCGGACCGGGGTCCACCGTGATGGACGCGCTCCTGGCGGAGCGCTACCAGGAGGCCGAGCAGGCTTACGGTGGTCCGCCGCCGTAGGTACCGGCGACCGCTTGGCCACCGGTGGGGGACTCCGACAGTGTCGGAGTCCCCCACCGGCGAGACATGTCCGGAAACCGGTCCGGGGCCGTTGGGAGCGACTGCTTGTGGGTCAGCCTCGCGGCTCGTGCGGCCGCACCCCTTGGTCGGGTCATGCAGAACGAACGTCAGCCGCTGGGCCTGGCCAAGCCCGTCCAGGGGCGTGCTCTCCGACTCATGCTGGCGCCAATGCAGCATGAGTCGGTCAGCAACGGCGACTTCACGTCACCGTGAGACCAGGCACATAGCCGGCCCCATGGTGACCGCACCACAGTTCATCACGGCCGGCAGGACGGCCGGACGCTGAGCAGTCGGTCCGCAGCACGGGCATGGCGTCGAGAGGCGACGGGCCCGCGAAGTTGGCTCGATACCGCCAGCAGCGATCTTGTCGAGCGCCTTCAGGCCGGCGGCACCGACCGTGCCGAACACCGTGTAGTCCGGTCGCGGCGCGGAGATGCCGTAGACGATGACGAACTGCGAACCGTTCGTGCTCGGGCCGGCGTTGGCCGTCGCCGGCAACCCACGCCCGGCAAAGCGACGGACGCCGGTCGGTGCCGGCGGCAGGTCCACCGGCAGCTCGTCCTCGACTACACTCTGTGACCAACCCTCGCCGTCACGGACGTCACCTTCGACTTACCGGGCCCGGCGTGAGACCACGGCCGAGGCGCACCTGCGCGACCTCGTCGGCGAGTTCATGGGGCCTCGCCAGTGGACCAACGCCGAGGCCCACGAGGCACCCGCTGCGGGTATCCCGCTCCGTCGGGAGAAGGAGACCGCACAGGCAATGGATCACCCCGTCCCGCTCTCCGGGTACCGTCAGGGTATGAGCCATCCGCACCCCGAGCTGAAAGCCGCCCCGCCCCTTCCCGAAGGAGGGCTGCGGGTCACCGCCCTGGGCGGCCTAGGTGAGATCGGCCGCAACATGACCGTCTTCGAGCACGCGGGCAAGCTGCTCATCGTCGACTGCGGTGTGCTGTTCCCCGAGGAGACCCAGCCCGGCGTGGACGTGATCCTGCCGGACTTCACCTCGATCCGGGACCGGCTGGACGACATCGTGGCCGTGGTCCTCACCCACGGCCACGAGGACCACATCGGCGGCGTGCCGTACCTGCTGCGCGAGCGGTCCGACATTCCCGTCGTCGGCTCCAAGCTGACGCTGGCGTTCCTGGAGGCCAAGCTCAAGGAACACGGCATCCGGCCGCGCACGGTGCGGGTGCGGGAGGGCGACCGGCGTGGCTTCGGGCCCTTCGACTGCGAGTTCGTGGCGGTCAACCACTCCATCCCCGACAGCCTCGCGGTCGCGATCCGCACCCGGGCCGGGATGGTGCTGCACACCGGCGACTTCAAGATGGACCAGTTCCCTCTCGACGACCGCATCACCGATCTGCGCGCCTTCGCCCGCCTCGGCGAAGAGGGCGTGGACCTGTTCCTCACCGACTCCACCAACGCCGAAGTACCCGGCTTCACCACCTCCGAGCGTGAGCTGAATCCGGCGATCGAGCAGGTGATGCGCACCGCGCCGCGCCGCATCATCGTCTCCAGCTTCGCCAGCCACGTGCACCGCATCCAGCAGGTCCTGGACGCCGCCCATCAGTACGGGCGTAAGGTCGCCTTCGTCGGCCGGTCGATGGTCCGCAATATGGGCATCGCCCGTGACCTGGGCTATCTGAAGGTCCCCTCCGGTCTGGTCGTGAGCACGAAGGAGCTGGAGAAGCTCCCGGACCACAAGATCACTCTGGTGTGCACCGGCTCCCAGGGCGAACCCATGGCCGCGCTGTCACGGATGGCCAACCGCGACCACATGATCCGCATCGGCAAGGACGACACCGTCCTGCTCGCCAGCTCCCTCATCCCCGGCAACGAGAACGCCATCTACCGGGTGATCAACGGACTCACCCGGTGGGGCGCCCACGTGGTCCACAAGGGCAACGCCAAGGTGCACGTCTCCGGGCACGCCAGCGCCGGCGAACTCGTCTACTGCTACAACATCGTCAAACCCCGCAACGTCATGCCCGTGCACGGCGAATGGCGCCACCTGCGGGCCAACGGCGACCTCGCCATCCGCACCGGTGTCGACCCCGACCGGGTCGTCATCGCCGAGGACGGCGTCGTCGTCGACCTGGTCGACGGGCGCGCGTCCATCACCGGCAAGGTCCCCGCCGGCAACGTCTACGTGGACGGTATGGAAGTCGGCGGCGCCACCGAAGCGTCCCTCAAGGACCGCCTCACTCTCGCCGCCGAAGGCGTGGTCACGGTGGTGGCGATCGTCGACGCAGACACAGGCACCCTCGCCGAGGCGCCCGACTTCCTGGCCCGGGGCTTCGTCCACGACGACACCACCTTCGAGCCGGTCATCCCCGTCATCGAGAAGACCCTGGCCACCGCGGCCGAGGAAGGTGTCGGCGACGCGCGCCTACTCGAACAACTCGTCGCCCGCGCCGTCGCGAACTGGGCGTTCCGCACCCACCGCCGCAAGCCCCTCATCATCCCCGTCATCATCGACGCCTGAACCACAGCCCGGCAGCCCGGTCCCGGTTCCGGCCGCGGCCCGAGTGCACGCGGCGTCGCGCCGACCTCCAGGGCTCAGGGACCGTAGATGTCGGTTGCGGCTCGCCACTGCGGGACGGCGGCAAGGCCCGTGAGGAAGCGGATCATCTTCGAGTGGGTGCGCAGTGTTTCGCAGCCCGGCCACCCAGGCCGCTGGCGCAAGCGGCCGACCCCGCCAGGGCAGAGGCGACGGCACACGGAGCGCGCGGCGTCCAGCGGCGCCTGCATGCCGGCCACCATGCAGGCGAAGCCGGTGCCCCGCCAAAGGGCACACCGCGTCATTCCGAAGGAATGCGAAACTCGAATTCGGGACGGTCCCACGGCACGGCGGGCGGGTTCGCGAACGCGGTCCCCGTCCGCACCGCACCAACGCGGTGGTAGAAGCCCTCGGCGGGAAGATGCGACACGACCTTGACCCGGTCGAGCCCGGCGGCACGGGCCTCGGACTGCATGTGCGCCACGAGCAGCCGTCCAATGCCCCGTCCTTGCGCTTCGTCGGCGACGAACAGCAGGTCGAGCTCCGGTGGCGTGAGGACGAGCGAGTAGAACCCGAGGACCCGGCCTCCATGCTCGTCGGCGCCGACGGCCACAAAGGCGCGGTGGGTTTCGATGTAATCAGGACCGACCTGGTAGCCCGCGACTGCAGATGCGTACTTACCCTCGTAGGCGCCTGAGCCACGCACGAGCCGCGTAAGCCGTTTGGCATCCCGCGCGACGGCCCTCCGTATCGTGATCGGCTGACTGATCCGGGAAGTGCGTGAACTCATCGGGAGAGTATTTCGCACCGGTGAGTGCCTTCTCACGGCGGGTCGGCTGCTCGGGCGGGCGTTCCCGCACCGCTCCCGGGAACGTGGTGCTCGGCGAAGGCGCGGTCGGCCGGCTCGTCCACTCGCCCAGGCCCCGATCGGCCACGTCCACTGCACCGGCTTCGTCGCCCTGCGCCTGCTCGGGCGCAAGATGTCCGGGAGTGCCGAAGGTCGCCCCGGTGGCGGTCGGCCGGGTGGACTCCACGGCCCGGGCGACGCCGAAATCGAGGACGCGTGGGCCGTCGTCGGCCAGTCCGCGCCGTTCTCCGTCGCCTGCACGCCCCCCTGCGCGCGGTCACCCGTACGTGACGCCGTCCGGTGCACCCCTGCCGATCCGTGGTCCCGCGTATCCGTCCGGCAGCGTAGGCAAAGACACCGCGGCAGTCCGGGAAGCCGGTCTCAGCCGCCGCGCCGCACCCGGGCCGCCTTGCGGGCCTCCGCGAGCTTGCGGGCCTCGCTGCTCTTGCGGGACGGCCTGCCGCCGGAGCCGCCCTTCGCGTCCTTGGTGCTGCCCAGGCCGCGGAACGGGGCGTTGTGGTTCTTGGGCCGCGGTACGGCCGGCTCGCCGTCGAGAGGCTTTCCGGAGGGGGCCTTGGCTCCAGTGATCCGGCTCAGCTCCGCCTCGCCGGACCGCACATGGGTGACCTTGGGGGCGACGTCGGCGTCTGCCATCACCTGGCTCGTCTCGCGGCGCTGTCCCGACAGGACAAGTGTCACGACGGTGCCGGAGCGGCCGGCCCGGGCCGTGCGGCCGGCGCGGTGCAGATAGTCCTTCGGGTCGGTGGCCGGGTCGACGTTGACCACGAGGTCGAGGTCGTCGACGTGCAGGCCGCGTGCGGCGACGTTCGTCGCTACCAGCGCGGTGACCTGCCCGTTCTTGAACTGGGCCAGGGTCCGGGTGCGCTGCGGCTGGGCCTTCCCGCTGTGCAGGGCGGCGGCGGCCACACCGCTGGCCCGCAGATGCCGCGTGAGCAGGTCGACGCCGTGCTTGGTGTCCAGGAACAGCAGGACGCGGCCGTCCCGAGCGGCGATCTCCGTGGTCACGGCGTACCGGTCCGGGCCGTGCACGACGAGGACGTGGTGCTCGATCACGGAGACCGCGCTGGACGAAGGGTCCACGGAGTGGACAGCGGGGTCGTGCAGGTAGCGCTGCACCAGCTGGTCGACATCGCGGTCGAGGGTGGCGGAGAACAGCATCCGCTGCCCGTCGGGACGCACCTGGTCCAGGACCTCGGTGACCTGCGGCAGGAACCCCATGTCACACATCTGGTCGGCCTCGTCCAGGACCGCGATACGCACCCGTCCCAGGCGACAGCCCTTGCGCTCGACGAGGTCGTGCAGCCGACCGGGTGTGGCGACGACGATCTCGGCACCATCCCGCAGCACGGCGGCCTGCCGTCCGATGGACACTCCACCCACCACGGTCGCAAGCCGCAGCCGCAGCGCCTCGGCGTACGGGGTGAGCTCCTCACCGACCTGCTGCGCCAGCTCCCTGGTGGGCACCAGAACGAGCGCCAGCGGCTCTTTCGGCTGCGCGCGCTGCCCGGCCGTCCGGGCGAGCATCCCCAGGCCGAAGGCGAGCGTCTTGCCGGATCCTGTGCGGCCCCGGCCCAGGACGTCCCGTCCCGCGAGCGCGTTCGGCAGCGCCGCCGCCTGGATGGGGAAGGGCACAGTCACACCGTGCTCGTCGAGCGCGCGCAGAACCTCGGACGGCAGCCCCAGCTGCGCGAAGGACGTCACCGTGGGCACTGCCGAAGTGGCGCCCGACGCCTCGGACACATCGTCCTGCTGCCGGGCGTCGGCGCGTGGTGATTCGCTCACAGAGAGCCTTCCTCCGAAGGGACCGTACCGAGGAAGGCGCGGCAGGGACACCGCCGCCAGCCAGAGACACCGAACGGAGCACCAACACAGCGACGCTGCAAAACCGCAACAGTAGCACGAGGCACGCTGCCCGGGCCTCCCGTGGCCGCGCCGCTCAGCCGAGGAACGACAGCCGGACCTGCCTCAGAAACACTCCTCGCGGCGAGAACGGGCCCGCCGACGTCCATGAGCTGCCGAAGTCCACGAAGCGGACAGCAGCCCGGAAAGGGCCGGGCAAGAAGGCCGCCGCGAGGAAGCTCGCCCCCAAGCTCATGACGTGAACAAGGCCGTTGTCAGTGCCGCAAGCGATCCTCACCCCGGAAGCGGCCACTTCAGAAGGAGGCCGGGTTGCGACGGGACGTCCGCGGAAGGATCCACGCGATCGGGTGCTGATCATGCGGGATGCCGGGCTCGAACCACTGGAGCCCTGTTCCCGGGTCATTGCGGCGCGGCACCTCCTGCCGTGTGCTGCGCAGGGGCGGGCGTTGAGCAGGGCCCGCCCCTGTGCTCGTTCGCGCCTGTGGGCTCAGGGCAGGTGCCACACCTGGGTGGACAGCCCGTTGCAGTCGTAGATCTGCAGCTGTGTTCCGTTCGCCGTGTTGCCCTGGGGGTCGTCCAGGCAACGTCCGGACTGGGGGTTGTACAGGCTGCCGTCAGCTCGGGGGACCCACTGCTGGCCGCCCGCGCCGTTGCAGTCGTAGAGCTGGACCTTACTGAAGTCGGCGGTCGCGTTCTTGTCGATGTCGAGGCACTTGCCGAAGGCGCGCAGGGTGCCGTCGGCGGCGGCTGTCCACTGCTGTCCGGTGGCCTGGTTGCAGTCCCAGAGCTGGGCCGCGTTCTGGTTGGTGTTGGTGTTGGTGTCGACGTCGAGGCACTTGCCGGTGGTGCCCGGACCCGTGACCGCGCCCGCCGTGCGGACGGTGACGTTGCGCCAGGAGGCGGTGGTGCCGTAGTCGCGGACCCCGACGGAGCCGTGGGAGAAGGCGCAGTCGCTCAGGCTGAGGTAGGCGGGGTTGCTCCAGGAACCGGACGGCGCCCCCTGGACGGAGATGGCGCAGCCGGAGACCTGGACGGTCAGGTGGTACCAGGAGCCGGCGGACAGGCCGCCGGGTATCGGCGTGCTGCCCAACTGGGTCCAGCCGTAGTTCTCGCGCCCGATCACGAGGTTGGAGCCGGTGACGCCCACGTAGTAGCCGTCGACGTTGTCCGTTCCGGTGGTCGGGTCGGTGGCGCGGACCAGGAAGCCGGCGTTGCCGTTGCCGCCCGTACCGCCGAGGCGGACGTCGCCCTGGAGGGTGTAGTCGGTCCAGCCGGTGGAGCCGGTGACGGCCTTGTTGCCGCCGGTGCCCGCGGCGGACTCGGAGTAGGTCCCACCGGAAGCCGACCAGGTGCCGCCGTACTGCGTCCAACCGCCGTCGTTGGAGGCGAAGTCGGCGGTGTAAGGGAGGACGCCGGCGTTGCCCGAACCGGTGAGCTCCTGGCAGTTGTACGGACCGGCGACACCCGCCGCGCTGTAGCGCACGCTCCTGCCGTCGGCCGAGGGCAGCAGCTCAGGACTGTAGTTGGTACCGCAGTTGGACGGTGCTCCACTGGTGGGCACCGCGATGGGAGAGGGCATCCAGGACCAGGACCCGCTGCCGCCGGCGGTGTTGAGAAGGACCACCTGCTGGTTCTCGGGGGCCCCGCCGGCCACACGTGACTCGCTGCGACCGGTGAGCATGAGCTCGCCCTGGGGCCCGCCGGCCGGGCTCCAGGCGATGACGGGGGTGCTGAAGAGCTCTCTGCCGTCGTCGGTCTTCGGGACGGTGCCCAGGTCGGAGGGGCCGCTGCCCCAGGTGTCGCCGTCGGCGGACGTCTTGGTGTGCACCAGGCAGTTCTGCGGGCCGCACACCTCGTAGCTCGCCACGTAGGTCCCGGTGGACGGTATGCGGGCCATGGTGATCATGCCGGGCCGGTCGGCCTGAACGGTGCTGGCGACGTCCTTGACCTCACCGGGAGCCACACGTGTGCTGCCGTCGGGGTTGGCGCTCCAGGTGTCGCCGCCGTCGGTGGAGACGATGTGCCCGAGGAACTGACTGTAGGTGGTGTTCTGGCGCTCGTCGGAGAAGTACATGAGCATCTTGCCCGCGGAGTCCAGGCCGACGAAGGGTTCCCAGATTCCGCTGCCGTCGGCTCCGTGCGAGGTCTGCGGGGCCCCCACGTAGGTCCAGGTGGCGCCGTGGTCGGTGCTGCGCCATTCGCGGAACGTCACGCCGGACCGGTCGGCCGGCAGGGTGGCGCCCACCAGCAGCAGGGTTCCGGCCGGGTAGGCCCCGAGGGTCCGCGGATATTCGAAGAGGAAGGGCTGGTAGGAGAAGGTGTCGCCGACGGTCGTCGACAGGGTGGACCACGAGGCACCGTCGTCGGTGCTGCGGCGGATGACATACGAGCTGGAGCTGCCGTCGGTGCTCCAGTGCTCGAAGCTCGCGAGCAGTGTCCCGTTGGCCGATCCGCTGTTCTGCAGGCGGATCATGCGGGTGTAGGCCATGCCCTCCGTACTGGAGGCCGGGCTGTAGAGGACGTTGCCCGGGGTGTTGGCGAAGGCGTTGGTCGGCAGGGCGAGCAGACAGAGGAGGACCGAGGCGAGCAGGCTGAGCAGGAGGCGCGCACGACGTCTGCGACGGTCGTGCGGTGGCGAGGTGGCCATGGCGGCTCCTTGTGCGGTGACGGATGGGGACGCGGCCCGTCCGTGCGGAGACGGCAGGTGCGGCGGACATCGCTTGCAACGATGTAAATGCCCGCAGTCGGGGAGTATGGAGCCGTACGTCGACCCTTCGCAATGCTTCGGCAGCAGGTTTTTGCATCGATGCAAACCGCCTAGACTGTTTGCACCGCGCACGGCACCGTCCGCGCCGTGAACCGCAGTGGCGACGCCGCGGTGCCGGCACGGCGGTATCCGTGGCACGGCATCCCCACCGCGCACCGCTCGGCCAGAGAGGTCAACACGTCATGACGGCCCCCACGCTCCGAGACGTCGCCGAGCGTGCCGGCGTCTCGATCCGCACGGTGTCCAATGTGGTCAACGGCTACGCCCGGGTGACCGACGCCACCAAGGTGCGGGTCCAGGCGGCGATCGACGCGCTCGGATACCGCCCCAACCTGATGGCCCGCAACCTGAAACAGGGACGTACGCGCATCATCGCGCTGGTGGTACCGGCGCTCGACGTGCCCTACTTCGCCGAACTCGTGCGCCTGATCATCGGCGAGGCACGGGCCCGCGGATACGCCGTCCTCATCGACCAGACCGACGGCGACGTCGAACGGGAGCGGGAACTGATCATGGAGGCGTCGCACGCGGTCAGTTTCGACGGCGTGATCGCCAGCCCGCTCGCCCTGACCGCGGCCGATCTCGAATCCCGGCACGACTCGGCGCCGATACTCCTGCTCGGTGAGAAGATCTTCGACTCCGGCGCCGACCACGTCGCCATCGACAACGTCACCGCCGCACGGGAGATGACGGCCCATCTCATCGGCCTGGGGCGCCGGCGCATCGCCGCCATCGGCGTCCACCAGGACCCCACGGACGGCACCGCCGTCCTGCGCACCCGTGGTTACCGGGAGGCGTTCGCGGAGGCCGGCCTCACCGTGGACGAGTCGCTCATGGTGTCCATCCCGCACTACGAACGCCGGTACGGAGCCATGGCGATGGCGCGGCTCCTGGACCGTCCCGAACCGCCGGACGCGGTGTTCTGCTTCAGCGATCTGCTGGCCCTGGGCGCCCTGCGCGTGGCCCTCTCGCGGGGGTTGCGCATCCCCGAGGACCTGGCGCTGGCCGGCTTCGACGACATCGAGGACGGCCGCTACAGCAGCCCCACCCTGACCACCATCGCCCCCGACAAGAAGCAGTTGGCCCGTGCCGCCGTGGAGGGCATCCTGGCCAGGATCGAGTCCGGCGCGCACGACGCGCCCGTGGAGATCACCGCTTCCCATCAGCTGGTGGTCCGGGAGAGCACGGCCGGAGACGCGGTCCGACGACCCGTGTGACCTCGATGCCGTTTCGTTATGAACGGCGGATTGCATCGTTGCAAAGAATGGTCTGATACTCCGTGGCGTGAACGATTTTGCATCGATGCAAAGCGGCGGGCTGCTGGCGGGACGCGGTCCCGGTCCCCGGGAGGAGTGCGGTCCCGCCCCGGCCGCTCCCGCGGACCCGCCCCGGCCGGAATATCCCCGACCGCAGTTCGTGCGCCGGGACTGGCTCTGCCTCAACGGCACCTGGCAGTTCGAGATGGACCAGGCCGACACCGGTCTGGAACGCGGCCTGCTGCACCGGGAACTCGCCTCCGCCATCACGGTTCCCTTCGCACCCGAGGCGCCCCTGTCGGGCATCGGCTGCCAGGACTTCCTGGAGGCCGTCTGGTACCGCCGCACGCTTCGGATCCCGCACCAGTGGACCGGCCGGCGGATCCTGCTGCACTTCCAGGCCGTCGACCACGACACCACGGTGTGGGTCGACGGGCACGAGGCGGGCCGCCACCGGGGCGGCTTCAGCGGCTTCACCCTCGACATCACCGAGTTCGCCGCCCCGGGCACCACGCCGGACCTCGTGGTGCGGGCACGGGACAGCCGAGCCGCCGTCCAGGCCCGTGGCAAGCAGTCCAACCGGTACGAGACCTACGAGGCGTTCTACCCGCGGACCACGGGCATCTGGCAGACCGTCTGGCTGGAGCCCGTCCCCCAGGTCCATCTGCTCCGGCCGCGGCTCACCCCGGACACGGCCGGCGGCCGGTTCCTGCTGGACCTCCCGGTCTCCGCCAACGCCCCCGGCCACCACTGCCGCGCCGTCCTCGGCGACGACGACGGAACGATCGTGGAAGCGACGGCTCCGCTCGACGCGGACCGCACGGCACGCGTCGTCCTGGACATCCCGGCCGACCGTCGCCGGCTCTGGCAGCCGGGTGACCCGCACCTGTACACACTGGCCCTCGAAATCCGCACGGCCGAGGGTGAACTGGTCGACTCGGTCGCGAGCTACGCGGGCCTGCGGTCCGTGACGATCGACGGCCACGCCGTCCTGCTCAACGGGCGGCGCGTCTTCCAGCGTCTTGTCCTGGACCAGGGCTGGTACCCCGACGGCCTGATGACGGCGCCGGACGACGACTCCCTCGTACGCGACATCGAACTGTCGATGGCCGCCGGCTTCAACGGCGCGCGCCTGCACCAGAAGGTCTTCGAGGAGCGGTTCCTGCACCACGCCGACCGTCTCGGCTACCTCGTGTGGGGGGAGTTCGGCGACTGGGGCGCCAGGGCCGGAGCACGGCCCGAACGGCAGGCTCCGACCGCCTCGTTCATCACCCAGTGGCTCGAGGTCCTCCAGCGGGACTACTCGCACCCCTCGATCGTCGGCTGGTGCCCCCTCAACGAGACCTTCCAGAAGATCACCGACCGGCTCACCGTCCTCGACGACGTCACCCGGGGCATGTTCCTCGCCACCAAGGCCGCCGACCGGACCCGGCCGGTGATCGACAGCTCGGGATACTCCCACCGCGTGCCCGAGACCGACATCTACGACTCCCACAACTACGAGCAGGACCCCGGCCGCTTCGCCCGGGACATGGCGGGCCTCGCCGACGGCAGACCGTTCGTGAACACGGCACCTGACGGCAGCGCCTGGTCCCTGCCGTACGCCGGACAGCCCTACTTCTGCAGCGAGTTCGGCGGCATCCACTGGCCGACCGACCGGGCGGGGCTGCCCGACACCGGCTCGTGGGGCTACGGCAGCACGCCCGCGACCGAGGAGGCCTGGTACGAGCGCTTCGCCGGCCTGGTGGGCGCCCTGATCGACGACCCCCTGATGTTCGGTTACTGCTACACGCAGCTCACCGACGTCTTCCAGGAGCAGAACGGCGTCTACCGGTTCGACCGGACGTCGAAGCTCGACGTCGCACGCATCCGGAAGATCCAGACCCGGACCGCGGCCTACGAACTCGGCCGGCCCTGACCGGCGACAGCACCTACGTGCCCCTGCGCCGAAGCACCCCTCTCCCCCGCCCCGCCCTCCATCCAAGGAGCCCGCAGTGAGAACTCGCCTTCGCCGACTGGCCACGACGGCGGCCGCCTCGGCCTTCGCCCTCGTCCTGGCCGCCTGCTCGTCCTCCTCCTCCGGCACCACCGCCGACGGAAAGACCATCCTCACCGTGGTCGGATTCGAGGGCGGCGGCAACGAGATCGCCGACATCCCGGCCATCAACGCGGCCTTCGAAAAGGCCCACCCCGACATCAAGGTCGACTACAAGTACGTCGCCAACACCGAGTACGACGCCTACAACAACACCCGGCTCGCCGCGGGAACCGCCGCGGACGTCCTCATGGTCAACAAGAGCCGCCTGACCACCTGGCAGCAGCAGGGCTTCCTCGCCGACCTCAGCGACCAGCCCTGGGTCAAGCGGATGCTGCCCAACCTGGCCCCGTACACCCAGGTCGACGGCAAGACGTACGACTTCGTCCAGCAGAACATCCCGATCGGCCTGTACGCCAACCAGGACCTGCTGAAGAAGGCGGGCATCAAGCAGGTCCCGCAGACCTGGCCCGAACTGATCAGCGACCTCAAGACGCTGAAGGCGAAGAACATCGGCGGCCTGGAGATACCCAACCTCAAGGGCTGGAACGCCGAACAGGTCTCCCTCGCCCTGGCCGCCAACCTCGTCGACCCGAACTGGGGCAGCGGCTACGACAACGGCAGCTCCACCTGGGCCGCGAGCTGGAGCCCGGTGATCGACCACCTCAAGGAGCTGCTGACCAGCGGCCTCGTCGACGGCAGGACCATGAACGGTCTGGACCCGTTCAGCCAGGGTGTCTCGCAGTTCACCGCGGGCAAGTGGGCCTTCTACGTCGACGGCGCCTGGGACCTGAGTCACTACCAGCAGAGCGCCAGGTTCGACTTCACGCTCAACCCCTTCCCCGGTGGCCCGGCGGGCAGCAAGCCCAAGACCTTCACCTTCATCGGCTCGGGCTGGTCGGTCAACGGCGCCACCTCGCACAAGAGCGCGGCCGAGAGCTACGTCGACTTCATGTCACAGCCGAAGCAGGACAGCGCCTACCTGAAGGCCGAGAGCTGCTTCACCACGCTGACCGACGTGCCGAGCCCCAAGGTCGCCCAGTCCGCCCCGGTCGCCGCCGCCTTCGCCGCCGGCAGCACCAGCCCCTCCCAGGTCGAGGTGCCCACCTTCCCGAACGCCGAGGACAAGTTCACCGCTCAGCTCAACGCGCTCTTCAACAACCCGTCCATGGACACCGGCGCGCTGCTGAAGCAACTCGACAAGGACATCCCGAAGACCCCCTCGAAGAAGTAGCACCCCAGCCGCTCCCCGAACCAGTGCGGGGCCTGCCGTGCATGCGACAGGCCCCGCGGTCCGCGCCCCCGATGAGGTCGCCGTGAGACTCACCACCCGATCCGCCGCGCTGCTCATGCTTCCGGCCACCGCCCTGTACGCCCTCTTCGTCATCTACCCCACCACCAGGTCCGTCCTGCTCAGCCTCACCGACGCCCACGGCGTCATCGGCGGCTCGTTCGTCGGCCTGGCCAACTACCGCGAGGCCTTCCAGGACCCGCAGGTGCTCGCCGCGCTCGAGAACACCCTCGTCTACACGGTCGTGGTGGTCGTCGTACAGAACGCGCTCGGCCTGGGTATCGCCTACTGGCTGTACAACTCGCCGGCCGTCCGCACCATCGCCCGCACCGGGCTGCTGATGCCCGCGATGATGGCCCTGGTCGCCGTCTCCTACCTGTGGTCGTTCATCTACTCGCCGGTCGACGGCCCGCTCGACGCCGTCATGGACGCCCTCGGCCTGCACGGCCTGGAGACCTCCTGGCTCGGCGACACCCACACCGCCCTGATGGCGATCGCCGTGTCCTACATGTGGATGTACCTCGGCTACACCGCCACCATCTATCTCTCCAACTACCTCTCCATCCCAGCGGAGTTGATGGAGGCGGCGGCCCTGGACGGCGCCCGCGGGTGGACCCGGTTCCGCCGCATCGACTGGCCGCTGCTCGCCCCGTCCCTCACCGTGAACATGACCCTGTCGACGATCGGTTCCCTGCGCGTGTTCGACCTGCCCTTCATCATGACCGACGGCGGCCCCGCCAACTCGACCCAGACCCTGAGCTACGTCGTCTTCCAGGACAGCTTCAAGGACTTCCGCTTCGCCTACGGCACCGCGGTGGCCGTCCTCCTGCTCGTCATCACCGTCATCGTCGGCGTGCTCCTCACGACCGTCCTGCGCCGCCGGGAGGTCGCCGCATGACTCTCACCGCCCCCAGCACCACAAGAGCCCTCAGCCCCGCCCCGTCGGACACCGCCCCGCTGCGCCGGCGCAGGCTGCGCAGCACCGCCTCGCACGTCGGCCTGCTCCTGGTCACCCTGGTCGTCGTCGCCCCGATCCTGCTCATGGTGAAGGTCTCACTGCAGTCCGACGCCGACGTCGCCGCCCATCCGCTGTCCTGGCCCAGCCACTGGAGCCTGCACAACTACGTGGCCGCGGTGCGGGCCATGAACTACGGGCGCACCCTCTGCAACACCGTCCTGATCACCGGCGGCGCCGCCGTCCTGGTCATCCTCACCGGATCACTCGCCGCCTGGCCGATGGCCCGCATCTCCCGCCGCTGGACCAAGACGGTCTACCAGCTCTTCGTGGCCGGCCTCACGGTCCCCGTCTTCGTCATGATCACTCCGCTGTACATGTTCATGCGGGACCTCGGGCTGCTGGACTCCTACGCCTCGGTGATCCTCGCGGAGGCCGCGATCAGCCTCCCCTTCGCCGTGCTCTTCTTCACCAGCTTCCTGAGATCCGTACCCGTCGAGCTCGAGGAGGCCGCCGCCATCGACGGGGCGGGTCCGCTGCGCACGTACTGGCACGTCATCCTGCCCGTCCTGCGCCCGGCCACCGCGACCCTCGTCATCACCCTCACCCTGGCCATCTGGAACGACCTGGTCATTCCCCTGGTCCTGCTGACCTCCGACAGCAAGCAGACGATGACGCTGGACGTGTACTCCACGATCGGCACCCACGCCTACAGCACGTCCCAGCTCCTGCCCACGGTAGTGCTGGGCACCGTCCCACTGCTCGTCGTCTTCCTCGTGCTGCAACGGCACATCGTCGCCGGTATCACCGCCGGAGTCAGCAAGGGGTGAGGCATGCCCGTCCGACGCCGTTCTGCGCGGCCAGGTTCCCTCCTTTCCAGAGGCGCGGAAAGGCAAGCGAAAAGACGCGTTGCTCCCGAAAGGCCGGAGCCTTTCGACCGTGGTCGAAAGGTGTGACCGGAGTGCGGTGAGCACTCCAGACTCGGACGGACGGACTCAGCCTGTGAAACCGAGGGGGAGCACATGCGCAAGGGAAATCGGCCGGGCAGGGGCACGAAGGCCAGGAGGGTGGCGGCTCTGTTGGCGGCCACGGCGCTCACCGTGGGGGTCGCGGTGGCGACCGCGCCCTCCGCGGCCGCCGCCAGCCCGTGCTGGAACGACGGCTCCACCAAGTGGTGGTGCAACAACGTCTCCGGCGCGCGGGTGTACGGCACGGTCGGGGACAACCACATCTACCCGGACCCGAACACCGTCGTCGGCTACATGTACTCCAACCCGAGCTGGTTCTGGTGCAAGGAGGACGACCAGGCATGGGTGGGCGGGCCGCACTCCACACGCTGGGAGATGACGGTCGCGGACAATGGGCAGCTCGGCTTCATGAAGGACACGGCGATCTCCAGCGAGACGGACCCGCTCCCCGACTGCTACCGGTGATCGGTGACGGCCGTGCAGCGCCACCGGTGGTGCGCCAACCGCCGTCCCCAGCCGGTTCGACTGCCGCCACGTCGGCGGACCGCACCCGAACCGTTGGGTGTTCACCGAGGCGACTCCCTGGTTCGGACGGGGCCGAAGAGGAACGCGTCGGGGCCGGCCACTGTCGGAAGGGGCCGGCCGCGACACGCGTGTCAGCAGTTGCGGACGGACCAGACGGGGTCCCAGTTCTGGTCACCCACCTGCGGCGGGGAGAAGGCGCGCAGCACGTTCCCGTTGGCGTCGTAGAGGTAGGAAGTGACCGACCCGGTCTGCTTGTTGAGGTAGTAGCCGTTGCCGTACCAGTTGGACAGGTAGTAACGGTTGCAGGTGTAGAGGTAGAAGATCTTCCACTTGGACACGGTCGGATCCCACACCTCGAGGCAGAGGTTCCCCGGTCCACAGGTGAACGTCTGGTCGTCGGTGCGGTAGCTGACGGTGGTGGACGGAGAGATCGTCGGGGAGACGGCGGCCGCGGCCTGTGTGTGGTGACTGGTACGAGGGCCGGAGGCGGTTGCCGCCTGTGCCGGACCGGTGGCGAGGACGGCCGTCAGCGTGCAGGCCAGCACGCCGGTGATGCCGAGCAGCGAGCGCTTCGCGCGCATGGATGAGACCTCCGTCGGGACGACAGCGGGACATCGGGGACAGCGGCACGGAACGTGCCCTGGCGCCGACGATCGCCGATCGCCCGGGCCCGGCAGAAGCCTTTCGAACGTCCTCGAAAGGCCGCCGCCCCCGGACACCGCCGCATCACGCCCACGGGCGGCCAACTGCTGCAGGCCGAACGCCCGTTGAGGCGCGATCGGCCCACAGGACGGCATCGGTGCGGCCCACGGGCGGCGTTGACGTCGCCCGTACCGGACGTCACGGTGGTCCGGCCACGCACAACACCGCCATGCCGGACGGGAGACTGCCGAACCGTGCCTACCAAGCGCTCACTTGCCGGACTGTGCGCCGCCCTCGCGATGGGGGCGGCCCTCCTCGCCACCGGAACCGCGCAGGCCACCCCGGCCTCGCCCGGCGCCTTCCACGGTCACATCATGACCATGCCCGCAGCGCCGAAGACGGGCCGCCCTGCGCCGCTCCTGGCCGCCGCCCCCTCCACCTCGCCGGCCGTCCGCACGGCCTACGCCGGTGCCGGCGGGGGCGTGTACTGCCAGAGCGGGTACTTCTGCGCCTCGGTCTGGGATCCGACGGCCGGCAAGTTCAAGATCTTCTTCTTCTACTCCTGCAACCGCTACACCCTCTCGAACTGGATCGACTGGGCCGAGGCCCAGAACAGCCAGACCGGAGGTGCCGTCGCCGGTCTCTACGGCTCCGGAGGCGGTCTGCTGCAGACCGTCCCGGCCGACAACGCGGTCTACGCCGTCAACTGGTCACCGGTGTACTCGATCCGCAACTGCTGAGCCGGACGGCCTCTGCGGCCCGGCGAACGGGGCAGGACTCAGGGACCGTAGGCCGGATCAGTCTCCGTCCGTCGTCCGGTGTCCGCGCCCAGCAGCCGGTGGCCCACGGACGTCACCGAGTGCCGTACGAACTGGCCCTCCCGGTGGCTCGCCACCAGTCCTCCGTCCCGCAGGACGGCGAGCTGGTAGCTGGCACTGGGAAGGGCGATGCCCACGGCCTGCGCCACCTCGGACGTGGTGCGGGTACGGCCACGTGCCACCTGCACCAGCACGGTGGCCCGGGTACGGCCCAGCAGCCGCTCCAGCCCGCCACCCTCGGGTGCCATCGTCTCCAACGGCCGTACGGCGACCGGATGGACGAGGACCGGCCCGAGGGTGGGGTCGGCGAGCGCGGTGGGCCTGCGCCAGCAGAAGTAGGAGGGCAGGAGCAGCAGACCCCGGCCCTCCAGATGCAGGTCCCGGTCGACGGGGTAGTCCACCTCCAGCACGGGGGGACGCCATCGGGCGAACGGGAGACTCTCCAGCAGAGCGCGGACGCCGCCGTCCAGGAGGGTGCGGGCCCGCAGGTCGACCTCGTCCTGCACGGCCCTGCGAACCTGGCCCCACCGCGGTTCGAGCAGCGCCTTGGAGGAGATCTCCAACGCCCTGACCAGCGATCCCATCCCGCGGTCTCCCGGCCTGCCGAGCGCCGTCGTCCAGGCCGGGAGACGGCGGGTGCCGGCGAGGACGCCCAACTCCTGCTGCAGTCGGCGGCGGGGCGTCGCGCGTACCTGGGCGAGGGCGGCGGGCAGGCCCTCGTCCGGGACGGACGGGGTGAGGAAGTCGGGGATGTAGCCGACGGGCGGGACGAGCGTACCCAGCAGGCGCAGCGCACGGCGCGCCTCCAGGTCCCGTACCGTCCGCTCCAGGACGGCGCGGCGCCATGCCCCGAACTCGAGCGGCCCCTGATTCGTGACCAGCCGGCAGGCGGCGCAGACGAGTTCCCACAGCGGATCGGGACGCCGGGCCACGCGGATGCTCTGTAAGTCGAGCGGCGTGAAGTGGATGCGGAGCATGCAGGCCTCTTTCCTGGTGGTGGGGGGGTGGCCGAGGCGATGCGCGACAAGGGTCGGCGAAGCGGTACGGGTCATCAATGGGGACGAGTGGCGAGCGCCCTTGGTTGACTGTTCTGTCGCCACCTGCAGGCCCGACCGCTCGCGCCGACGACGGGGGACCGGCATTGTCCTGTTCCGCAACCGCCGTGGCGGAAAAAGTGTCTCTCAACGCGTGGTCCAGCCGCCTCGGGAGTCGGTCAGGCAGGGCGGCACGGCGTCTGGGGGGATGACGTGAGCACATGGGTGGTGCCCGGATACACCGAGTCTCTCGAACTCGGGTCGGGGGCGAGCGGTCGCGTCGTGCTGGCCGTGCACGCGGACACCGGCGTACGGGTCGCTGTGAAGTACCTCAGCGAGTCCCTGCGCACGCGGCCTGGTTTCGTGCACGATTTCCGGGCGGAGGCGCGCCTGCTCGGCGGACTGCAGAGCCGGTACGTGGCCGGCCTGTACGAGTACGTGGAGAGCCCGCAGGGCGCCGCCATCGTCATGGAACTGGTGGACGGTGTCTCGTTGCGGACGCTGCTGACCCGTCAGGGGCCACTCGATCCCGAGGCCGCGCTCGTCCTTCTCAAGGGATCGCTGCTCGGGCTCGCCGACGCGCACCGCATCGGAGTCGTCCACCGCGACTACAAGCCGGAGAACGTCCTGGTCGAGACGGACGGATCGTCCAAGCTCGTCGACTTCGGTATCGCGGTGGACGCCGGCACCAGCGCGGGTGTGGCCGGAACCCCGTCCTACATGGCCCCCGAGCAGTGGACCGGCGGCCCCGCCTCCTGCGCCGCGGACGTGTACGCGGCCACGGCCACCTTCTTCGAGTGCCTGACGGGGCACAAGCCGTACTCGGGCGACAACATCGCCGAACTGGCCCTGCAGCACGTCGACGCCCCCGTCCCCGTGGAGGAGGTCCCCGCAGCGGTGCGCGAGCTGGTCCGTCGTGGTCTGGCCAAGGAACCGGACCAGCGGCCGGCACAGGCCCAGGCGTTCGTGACGGAACTGGAGGCGACCGCCGGCGCCGGCTACGGGGCCGACTGGGAGGAACGCGGCCGCGCCCGGCTCGCCGCCCTGGTGGCCCTTCTGACGCTGCTGCTGCCCTCGGCCCGCTCCCCCCGGTCCACCACGGACACCGCACGTACGGTCCTGAGCCAGGCACCACGCCAGCACTGGGCCCGGTCATGGCGACCTGGCCGACCCGGCATGCTCGTCTCGGCCGCCGCCGTTCTCCTGGGCCTCCTGCTCACCTACGGAATGCAGCACGCTTCGGCAGGCGCCGGCGAGCCGGCCGCCGATGCCCTGGCCACCACCACGGCCCGGGCCGGCACCGAAGCGGCGCCGCCCACCGCCCCGCCCACGGCGCCCACCCCGTCAGGCGGCCTGTCGCCGACACCCGGTGTCTCCCCCTCGGGCCCGCCGGCCACCCCGACCGGTCGGGCCTCCGCCTCCGCCACCGACTCACCCACGCAGTCGACGACCCCCAGCGAGGCGACCACGCCCAGCGGGGCGACCACGTCCACGCCGGCAACACCGACGACCGCCTCTTCCTCGCCGCCTGTCGCTCCCGCCGTCAAGAACGTCGCGGTATCGGCCTTCCGGCAGACGGGCCCCACGACCTCCACGGCGACCATCACCGTCACCACGGACGGCAGCGGGCCGATCTCCGTCACCGTCTCGTGGTTCACGGACAACGCGAGCGGAGGGGCCGGCTCCCCCGACGGTACGTCACAGACCTTCGAGCGCAGCGGAGCCACCCAGTACACGATCCCCGTCGACCACACCTTCCAGAACGACGGCTGCTACTGGACGGTCCAGGCCACGACCACTCCGGCGCCGGCCTCCGGCGGCGCCTCGCAGCAGATCCTGACAAGGCAGTGTGAGATCGGATGACCGCTCAGAGCGACGACACGCCCACGCCGACGGTGCCGGGTGAGGAGCCCACACGGGGGCTCGCACCCGCCGACGCGCACGGCGCCACACTCCGTCTCGGGCCCACCGCAGACCACGTCCCCGACGACCCGCCCGCCGGCCCCGACAGCGAGTACAGCGCCACCGTGCTGGCCAGCCACTGGATCCAGCGACCCGAAACGGACGACACCCTCGTCGAACCGGTCCCGGCGAGCGCCTCCCCGACCCGGCCTGACCGCGTCGAGGGCAGCGTGCTGCGTTTCGGCCCCGGTGTGACGGCCGCCGTCGCGCACCGCACCGTCCAGACACAACCCGCCACGTCGTCGGCTCCCGCCCCCTCCGGCCGGAGGCTGCGCAAGAACGCCCTCCCGACGCTGCTGGTGGTGGCCGTCCTCGCCTTCCTGGCCTGGCAGCGCTTCGGGCAGTCCGTGGCGGTCACCCAGGTTGCCGTCACGGCGAGGCCGACGGTTCTGGGATGCGACGGCACCGCGGACATCGTCGGCCTGGTCACCACCAACGGCCGTCCCGGCACCCTCTCCTACCGATGGGTCCGAAGCGACGGCACCGCGTCCGGCGTCCTGCACGAGGTGATGGTCCGGGGGGAGCGACACGCGCGCCTGCACCTTCGATGGACCTACCAGGGACCGGGCCACCGTGCGGCACGGGCGGAACTGCGCATCCTGTCTCCCGGCCACCGGGCGGCCGCCGCCCGCTTCTCCTACGACTGTCCCTGACGGCCGACTACGACTGTCCCTGACGGCAGACCGGGATCGTCGGCCAGGTGCCCCGTTCAAGCCGGAGGACGAAAGGCACCCCGTCTCGCCAGGAGGCGGGGTGCCCTTGTGTTGCGGCGGAAGAACCGGATCACGGCTGTAGCTTTCTCTCTTGAGAACTCCGGATTCATCTGCCAACTCCACTTGTTCCAAGAGCACTTGACGAGGTTTGCATGTCCAACCCCCCATCCTCCGTCCGTACGGCCGACCGCCGCGGCAGGGCCGGAACCCGCCACCCCGCGCTCCGCCGGGTGGCCGTCGTCGCCGTGACCGCGCCCATCGCCGGGACGCTCCTGTTCGGCACGAGCGCCTTCGCCGCCGACGAGACCGTCTCCCCCGCCACGGCCACGGCACTCGACCCCGCCGAACAGAAGATCGCGGACAATCTCGACACCCGTGTGAAGGACACCCGTCTCGGCCCCACCCTGAGCGGCGTCGTCATCGACGCCACGTCCGACAAGGCCGTCTGGGGCCACGACGCGAGCACCGCGCTGATGCCCGCGTCCAACACCAAACTCGGCACCGCCACCGCCGCCTTGACGGTGCTCGGCCCCGACCACCGGTTCACCACCAGAGCCGTCTACGGCAACGGCACGCTCACCCTTGTCGGCGGCGGCGACCGCACCCTGACCGCCGCCGGCCTCGAGGCGATGGCGAAAACCGCCGTCGCGGGACTCAGGAGCGCGGGTCTCACCTCGGTCAAGGTCCAGGTCGACGACAGCCTCTTCCCCGAGCCGACGCTCGCGACCGGCTGGAACGACGGCTACTACCCGGACTCCGTGGCACCGGTACGGGCGCTGGTGGTCGACGGCCACCAGGTCACGGACACGTCCCTGGACGCGGGCCAGGTCTTCGCCGGGTTCCTCGCCCAGCAAGGCGTCACCGTCACGGGCGGCGTCACCCACGGCACGGCCGGCACGGGCGACGTGCCGGTCGCCCAGCACCGGTCCGACCGCCTGTCCGCCATCGTGGAGCACATGCTCAAGGTGAGTGACAACGATATCGCCGAGACCCTGCTGCGGATGACCGCGATCGGCGCCGGCCGGCAGCCGACCTTCGAGGACGGCACGGCGGTCGTACGCGAGGTGCTCCGCGGGTACGGCATCTCGCTGGACAACTACGAGATCCACGACGGCAGCGGTCTGTCCCGCGCCAACCGTATCCCGGCACGGACCATCGCCGGCATCCTCGACGTCGCCGACGACGCGCGCAACGCCGGGACCCTCGCGTACATCGTCGAGGGCCTGCCCGTCGCCGGAGAGGCGGGCTCCACCCTGGGGCCGGAATGGGGACGCTTCGACACCGCGGACTCGCAGTGCGCCGTCGGCAAGGTCCGCGCGAAGACGGGCACGCTCACCGGTGCGATCGCACTGAGCGGGCTGACCAAGGCCGGGGACGGCCGCTGGAAGATCTTCTCGTTCATCGAGAACAACTCCACCGCCGATCCGGCCGCCACCAAGGACGCCCTCGACGGCCTGGCAGCCACGGTCAACGGCTGCTGGGCATAAGGCGGTCGGTACCGTCCGGCGGAGAGCCGCGCGGCGTCGGTCGGGTCGCGGGCGCCCCGCCGGACACCCGCCCGTGACGGCGCGGAGGCCGCGCACGGGGAACGGGGGCACGGGGCCGCGCGGGCTGCTGAGGTTCGGCGACGCACTGGTGCTGCCCGGCGCCGAACCGGCCCGGCCGGCGGCGCACGACCGGGTCCTCGGCGCCGCGCTGAACCCGGCGGCCGGCGGGAGCGGCGGCACCGTGATCGGGATGGCCGACGCCGGCGGCCGTGCCCTCGGACCCGACCGGCTTGAACCGTGCCCCCGGTCAGGCCACCGGTTCGGCGCCGGGCGGCTATGGTCGCTGAGGGGCGTTCGGACATGACGGGGGGGCTCACGTTGCATCGTCTGGCAGGAGCGGAGCGGGAGACCGGTCCGGCCCGGTCCGCGTCGCACGCGCTGTTGCCCCGGTCGCTGCGCGCGTGGCTGGGGCCGGTTGCGGCGTTCGCCGCGCTGGTGGTCGTCGTCCTCGGGGTCCGGTACGCCGGGGGCAGCGAGCCGGGCGGGGTGGACCGGTGGCTGGTCCGGCCGACGGCGGACAGTGTGCGGGGGCCGTGGCGGCACGTGGCCCTGGCCCTGGACTTCCTGGGGGAACCAGCGGGGTCGGTGCTGGTGGTCGTGGCCGGGGTGGCGGGCTGCCTGCTGTTGCGGCGGCCCCGCGCGGCGGTGCTCGTCGCCGTCGGCTCCGGCCTGACCGTGGGGACGACCACGCTGCTCAAGCACGTGGTGGGGCGCACCATCCACGGTCCGGGCAACCTGTCCTACCCGAGCGGGCACACCGCCTTCTTCACCTCGCTCGCCCTGATGGCGGCGCTGCTCGCGGCCGGCCGGCTCGGCCTCGGCAGGACGGCCGGCCTGTCACTCGTGCTCGCCGCGGCGCTGGTCGCCGGCGCCACCATGGGCTGGGCGGAGGTCGGCCTGGGCGCCCACTACCCGACCGACGCCCTCGGCGGCTGGTGCACCGCGCTGGTGGTGACGCCGGCGAGCGCGTGGCTGGTCGACCGGACGGCCGACCGGAGCGCCGCGCGCAGGCCCGGCACGGCACACTGACGTCACGTCACGCCAGGCGGCGGAACACGGGCTTCACCGGTCGCCCGCCCAGCCAGGCGGTGGGGTTGGCGGTGTCCAGCGCCTTCCGGTACACCGCACATGCCTCGGCCACCACGTCGACGGTGCGGTCGATGTCCGCGTCGTCGAGTGCGCTGCTCACCACGAACGACGGGGCGAGCACCCCACCGGCGAGGAGCCGGCGCAGGAACAGCGTGCGGTACTGCTGCGACGGCTGCAGGTTCTCGTCGAGGGTGGCGAAGACCAGGTTGCTGGCCCGGCCCCGGACCACGACGTGGTCGCCGACGCCCATGGCGGCCGCGGCGTCGCGGACACCTGCGGCCAGCCGCTCGCCGAGGGCGTGCAGGCGCGCGGTGACGCCCTCCTCGACGTAGGTGGCCTGCACGGCCATCGCGGCCGCCAGCGAGTGGGTCTCCGCGCCGTGCGTGGTGGACAGCAGGAACACCCGGTCGCCGGAGTCGCGCAGTCCGCCGCGCTCCATCAGGTCACGGCGCCCGGCCAGCGCGGAGACGGCGAATCCGTTGCCGAGCGCCTTGCCGAACGTGGAGAGGTCGGGGACCACGCCGTACAGGCCCTGGGCGCCGGCCTCGGACCAGCGGAAGCCGGTGATCATCTCGTCGAAGACCAGGACGCAGCCGTGCCGGTCGGCCAGGTCGCGCAGGCCGGCGAGGTACCCGGGCGGCGGCTCGGTCTGGGTGGCGGGTTCGAGGATCAGGCAGGCGATCTCGTCCTGGTACCGGGTGAGCAGGTCCTCCGTGGCGGCCAGGTCGCCGTAGGGGAAGGACACGGTCAGCTCGGTGGTCGCCGCCGGGATGCCGGCGTTCATCGGCGTGGTGCCGATGAACCAGTCGTCGACGGAGAAGAACGGGTGGTCCGCGCAGAGGGCCACCCGCGAGCGCCCGGTGACGGCGCGGGCGAGGCGCACGGCGGCGGTGGTGGCGTCGGAGCCGTTCTTCGCGAACTTCACCATGTCGGCGGTCGGCACGGTGGCCAGGAAGCGTTCGGCGGCCTCGACCTCGACGATGGAGGGCCGGACGAAGTTGCTGCCCCGGTCGAGTTCCCGCCGTACCGCCTCGACCACGCGCGGGTGGGCGTGGCCGAGGCTGACCGACCGCAGGCCGGAGCCGTACTCGATGTAGCGGTTGCCGTCGACGTCCCACACGTGGGCACCGCTGCCGTGGCTGATGACGGGGGCCAGGTTCTCGGGGTACTGGTCGTCGCCCTTGGCGTAGGTGTGCGCGCCTCCCGGGATCAGAGCGTGCAGCCGCTCGTTGGCCTGCCGCGAGCGGGACAGGGGGAGCCCCTCGGTGTCTTGGCTGTGCACGCCGACCTCATCTTCCTTGGTGCTTCAGGACCTCGGCGAGGCTCGGCGCCTCCCGGTCCCGCCGGGACATCGACGTGACCGGGAGCGGCCAGGGAATGGCGAGTTCCGGGTCGTCGAAGGCGATCGTCACGTCCTCGGACGGATCGTGCTGACGGTCAATACGGTAAGAGGTATCTGTGATTTCGGTAAGAGCCTGGAAGCCGTGCGCGCATCCCGCCGGGATGTACACGGTCTTCTGCGTCTCGCCGGACAGTTCGAAGAAGGCCCGGTTCAGGTAGGTCGGCGAGTCCGGCCGCAGGTCCACGACGACGTCGAAGATCTGCCCGTACGAGCACCGCACCAGCTTGGCCTCGCCGGCGCCGGAGCGCAGGTGCAGGCCGCGCAGCACGCCGCGGACGGAGCGGGACACGCTGTCCTGGACGAAGGCGTCCGGGTCCAGGCCCACCGAGCGGACCACCTCGGCGTCGAAGGTGCGGCAGAAGAAGCCGCGTTCGTCGGTGTACGGGGTGGGCTCGAAGAGGAACGCGCCGTCGATCTCCGGGACTTCTGTCGCTTTCATGAAGCCTTCCGTGGGGCGTGGGCGTGGTGGTTCGCCGGGAACAGGGTCGTGGTCAAGGCGGTGAACTGCTGGGTGAGTTGCTCTGCGGCGACCCGGTTCCGCTCGGCGAGGGTCTGCCGTAGCTCCGCCGCGTGCTTCTCCAGGTCCCGGAACTGTTCGAGGAGCCGGTCGGCGTCGACCTCACGGGCCGGGTGACAGTACGCGCCCAGACCCATCCGGTCCATGAGCGCGTCGCTCTTCGCCGCGTAGCAGAGGGCGAGCACGGGCGTTCCGGTCTTCAGCGCGCAGATCAGGTTGTGGTAGCGGACGGCCACCACGGTGTCGGCGGCCGCCATCTCGTTCATCAGGTCGGCCAGGGAGGCCGGTTCGGCCGCGGTGACCAGCGGTGAGCCGACCGCGTCGAGGACGGCGGCGACCACCGCCAGATCGCACTGGTCGCCGGTGAGCAGCCGCACGGGCCTGCCCTCGTCGACCAGAGTGCGGACGAACCTGATCGTCCCGTCGAGGTAGCGCCGGTAGATCTCCTCGGCTCGGGCGCGGTCGTCGTTGCCGCCGTGGAAGTCCATGACGCCGAGGCAGACGGGACCCGGTGTGCCGGTGGGCGCGCTCGCCCGTGGTGTCGGGAGGGAGAACGCGAGGTCGGGGTAGACCTCGTCGCGGCTGGTGTCCACGCCCATCGCCCGCATGGCGTCTCGGGACTGGGCGTCCCGGTAGGACCGGTAAGCGGCCAGCCGCGCCGACCAGCGCACCAGGGCCCGGGTGGGCCGGTTGCGGATCTCGGCGGCGCCGACGCTGACCAGCGCCACCCGGGTGCCGGCCAGCCGGCCGCTCGCGCAGAGCAGGAACAGGGAGTACGGGAAGCCCCAGGGCCGCAGCGGCAGGGTGGCCTCCAGGACGCCCATGCCCGGCACGATCACCACGTCGTGCCGGCGCACCCAGGCCGCGGTGCGGAAGACGTCGACGAGTTTGCCGAGTCCCTTCGAGGCGATCGCGCCCGCACGGGACGCGGTCCGGTACTCCGCGCGGTTCCAGTGCATGCGCGTGGCGGGGATGCCGAACCGGGCGGTCACGGCCTCGGGCCCGCCGCACAGCGCGTCCACGACGGCGTCCGGGTGCTCGGCGCGCAGGTACCCGAGGACGGCTTCGAGCGAGCCGTCGTTGCCGAGGTTGCCGGAGCCGAGCAGGCCGAACACCCCGACGCGCACCGGAGTTGCGTCCGCGGACGTCATGCCTGCCTCCTCCCCTCACGGCCGGCGACGAGGTCGTCGACGGAGACCGTGAGCAGGGCCGGGTCGACCGGGGCGCGGTCCTCGACCCGCTCGCCGGCGTTCGGCCGGACCCGGCTGGTCATCCAGGCGGCCAGGTGGCGGTAGCACTCCCGCCGGTCGGCCGCGGACAGCGGCGCCCGCCGGATGGCCGAGGCGAAGCCCCAGACGTACTCGGCGAGCAGCCGGGGCGTCGGGTGCAGCAGGCCTGCCCGGCGCGGGTCCAGGTTGACGCACCGGGAGCGCTTGGACGGGTTCGCCCGCTCGGCGCGGGTGGGGTGGTCGCGGCGGAAGTAGAGCAGTTCCGGCACCTGGTGGAAGCGCCCGTGCAGGGTGATCTCGGCGACGAACGTGCGGTCGGCGTGGTGGTAGCTGTCCATCGGCTTCACCCGGCGCAGCACGTCGGCGCGCATCACCCCGTAGAAGTCGTCGCCGCCCGGCTCGAACAGCAGGCTGCGGAAGCGCTCCGGGGCGTGCGGCGAGCCGGTGGAGAGGGTGTACTCGTAGGGGACGGTCACCTGGCCGTCGCCGTCGATGACGGCCTGGTCGGTGTGGGCGAGGATCACGTCAGGACGTTCGTCCAGCGCCTCCACGCAGCGCCGCAGCAGGTCGCGGCCGTAGAGGTCGTCGTGCGAGGCCCACTTGAACAGTTCGCCGCGGGACTCGGCGAACACGTGGTTGTGGTTCGGGGTGGCGCCGATGTTCCGGGGCAGCCGGTGGTAGCGGATGCGGGAGTCCTGCGCGGCGTACTTGCGGCAGACGTCCTCGGTCCCGTCGGTGGAGGCGTTGTCGGAGACGACCAGTTCGAAGTCCTCGTAGGTCTGGCCGAGCAGGGCGTCGAACGACTCGGCCAGGTACTCCTCGCCGTTGTACACGGGCAGGCCGATGCTCAGCCTGGGTCGGTCGGTCATGCGGTCCTCACTTCGGGGATGGGATTGCGGTGGCGCTCGCGCAGCGCGGACCGCAGTTGCAGCCACCAGACAGCCGAGCCGCTGAGGGTCGCGGCGGCGACGCCCCAGGCCGAGCCGGCCGTGCCGGCGACGGCCGCGCCGCCGAGCCCGCCGCCGACGTAGCAGGCGGAGGCGAACAGCTGGCAGCGCAGGCTGCGCCGGGCCGCGCCGAGGGCGCGCAGTCCGGCCGCCGCGCCGGTGCCGAGGCCGGCTCCCGCGACGCTGAGGGTGATCTGCACGATGAGGTGCGAGGAGGAGTGCCAGACGTCGCCGAGCGCGAGGTCGCCGAGCCGGCCCGGCATCAGCAGCAGCGCCGAGCCCCAGAGCAGTGCTCCGGCGGCCTGTCCCCCGCCCAGGAGCAGGCAGAACCTGCCCAGTTGATGCGGGGCCCGCCGCAGCACCCGGGCCGCCTCCGGGACGGTGACCAGCGAGAGCCCCATCAGCACCGCGAGGAACGGCCCCATCAGGAGTTCCGCGCCGCGCACCGCGCCCACCGCGCCGACCCCGACGATCACGCCGAGCCCGTACGCCCGCACCTGGCTGGCGCCGCTGAGGCTGACGTTCTCGACCAGGTACCGGTAGCCGAGGTCGCGCTGTTCGCGCAGCCAGCCGCGGGCCTCGGCCATGCGGGGCCGGATGCCGGACTGGAGGTAGCCGTATCCGGCGGCCACCGTGGCGGACGCGCCCCAGGCGAGCACGAAGGCGGCCACGGTGTCCACGTGGGCCGCGACCACCATGGCGGGGACGAGCGCGACGCCCCACACGACGTCGTTGACGAACGCCTTCCGCCCGTTGCCGGCGGCGAAGAACGCGAACCGCCAGGCGTCCTGGAGCAGCAGCCCCGGCAGCAGGACACCGAGGGCGGCGAACGCGGGCCCCACCCGGCCGCCGAGTCCGAGCCCGGCCGCCAGGCACACCACGCCGAGGGCCGAGCCGACGCCGAGCGCGGTGCCCGTCGACCGGGCCACCGCCCCGCGCCAGGCCGCCTCCGGCACGCCGCTGAAGCGCACCGTGAGCGGGTCGGTGGCGAGGCCCCGGGAGACGTTGAGCACCACGCCGTAGGTCACCCAGGCCAGGCTGAACACGCCGAACGCGGTCACCCCGAGCGAGCGGGCCACGTAGAGGCCCACCGCGAAGTTGCTGATGCTGGAGGCCGCCTGGTCGGCAAGGCCCCAGGACAGCCTGCCGACCAGGGCCCGTCTGGCGGACCCGGCCGGTGCTGCCGTCTTCTCCCCCTGGACGGTCATGGGCGTCATTCCTTGACCAGGTCGGCGCCGCGCAGGGCGTCGGCCGCGGCGGCCACGGTGTCGAACGGCAGCCCGGACCGCTCGGCGACGTCCAGCAGGCTGTGCTCGCCGTCGGAGAGGCTGAGCACCCAGAGCATGGCCATCTGGGCCTGCTTGGTGTCGCTGCGGCCGCCGAGCGCGTCGTACAGGCCGCGCCGGCCCAGCTGCGGCTCGCCGTAGGGACTGAGGTTCACGTACCGCCGGTTGCGGTCGAGGACGGCGAACGCCTCGCGGCAGACGGCGAGGGTGTCCGCCATCGCCGCCGGGGAGACGAAGTCCAGGTTGTCCGCGGAGGTGTGGTACTCGGGGTAGCCGGCGTACGGGGTCCGGGTGAGCGAACCCACGCCCAGATTGAACCCGGGCGAGCAGAACTGCCGCTCGTCGTAGCCGTACGGGGTGAACTCGGTGACGCGGTGCGGGCGTTCGGACGCGGTCAGCACGTGCTGCAGCACCCGGTCGATCTCCGCGTCGCCCCGCCTGCTCTGCTTGTACGTGAGTTGGCCCGGGTCCCCGGCGCAGGCCAGCACCAGGCCGTGCTTGACCCGGTCCACCCGTTCCGCGTTGCGGGCCAGCCAGGTGATCGCGCCGATGGTGCCGGGGGCGAACAGGAACCGGTAGGTGTAATAGGTCGGTTGCTCGGCGAGGGCGCGGGCCAGGTACGTCGCCACCGCGATGCCGGCCAGGTTGTCGTTGGCCAGCGACGGGTGGCAGACGTGGCAGGAGACGATGACCTCGTCGGGGACCTGGCCGGGGACCACGTACTCGGCATAGGTGAGGTGGCCGTCGGCGATCGTGGAGTCGATGCGGACCTCGTAGTCGCCGTCGGGCATGGCGTCCAGGGTCTCCTGGGCCAGGCAGAACCCCCAGTCCGGCTTGTAGTAGCTGGTGCGGTACGGCACCCACGACGGGTGCTCGGGCAGCGTGTGCAGGTGCGGGCGCAGCTCGGCGAGGGGCATGGTCGCCGACACCGGCACGCTGTAGCCGAGCACGTGCAGGCTGGACGCGGCGAAGTCGACGACCCGCCGGCCGGCGCCGTCGGCGATGTAGGCGTCCCGGATGTTCCACTCCTGCGGCACCGTCCAGTCGAGCACCTGCGTGCCGGTCGGCACCTCGTGCACCTGCAGCGGGATGTACTCCCCGACGATGTCCAGGGTGGCGCGCACACCGTCGCCGGTGATGCTCCGGCAGAGCGGGTACATCCGCTCCACCAGCGCGTACATCTCCTTGCTCACGTCGGTCACCGGCGCCGCCTGAGGGTGTCGTCGACGGTGCCGGCGTCGGAGGCCGCGCGCAGCACGGCGAGCCGGGTGTAGCGCTGCTCGAAGTCCTCCCGGGTGAGGTCGAACTTCCGGTAGGCGTCCGCGAGTTCGAGCGCGCCCTGCTTCACGGTCCACTCGCAGTCGAAGCCGGGTATCGCGGTGCGGAACCGGGAGAAGTCCACCCGGTAGGACCGCGGGTCGGCACCGGTCTCCCCGGTGATCACCACCTTGGAGCCGGTCACCGCCTCGGCGACCTGTCCGGCGATCTCGGCGACCGTGACGTTGTTGACCTCGCTGCCGATGTTGAACGCCCGGTCGTGCACCGCCTCGCGGGGCGCGGTCAGCGCGGCGGTGAAGGCCCGCGCGATGTCGGCGGCGTGCACCAGGGGGCGCCAGGGGGTGCCGTCGGAGAGCACGAGGACCTCGCCGGACAACAGGGCATGCCCGACCAGGTTGTTGAGCACGATGTCGGCACGCAGCCGGGGCGAGAAGCCGAAGGCGGTGGCGTTGCGCATGAACACCGGGGTGAAGTCGTCGTCGGCCAGCGCGTGCAGGTCGTCCTCCACCCGCACCTTCGACTCGGCGTACGGCGTCACCGGGCGCAGCGGCGCGTCCTCGGTCACCAGGTCGTCGCCGCCGGCGGCGCCGTAGACCGAGCACGTGGACGCGTACAGGAAGCGCCGTACCCCGGCGTCGCGGGCCAGCCGGGCCAGGTGCACGGACGCGTGGTGGTTGATGTCGTAGGTGAGTTCCGGCGCCAGCGAGCCGAGCGGGTCGTTGGAGAGCGCGGCCAGGTGGATGACGGCGTCCACGCCGGTCACGTGCTCGGCGGTGACGTCGCGCAGGTCCACCCGCTGCCCCGGCGGGTCGTCGGGCCGCGGGCCGAGCACGCAGTCGGCGAACAGGCCGGAGTCGAGGCCGACGACGTCGTGCCCGGCGGCCTTGAGGACCGGGGCCATCACGGTGCCCAGATAGCCCTGGTGCCCGGTCAGTAGTACGCGCAAGGTTGTTCAACCCCCCAGGTTGAGCGTGAGTTTGGTGACGGCGAACGCCTCGGCGTAGCGCGCGTGGCATTCGATGCCGCGGATCCGGGCGAGGCCGAGGAAGGCCTCCCGGTCGTACCAGGGCCGGTGCCGCTGCGAGGGGTAGTGCTCCTGCAGCAGCCGCACCTTGTCTTCGGCGGTCTTGGGCGCCAGCGGCTGGTAGGCGGCCGGCCGGCCGAGGTCGCCGTCCCACTTGACGATCTCGTAGCCGAGCACGAGGTGGTCCCGGAACGCGGTCGTCATCAGCCTGGCCAGGCCGCGGTGGTCCTGGTGGGCGTCGTCGGTGCGCGGCGCGAGCACCAGGTCCGGGTCGGTCTGCCCGCGCAGTTCCTCGACCGCGGACTTGGCCTCCTCCCAGTGGGCGGGGAACCGGCCGTCCGGCAGCTTGTGCACGGTCAGCCGCAGGTCGGCGTCCGGGCAGAAGGCGGCGAGCGCGGCCTGCTCCTCCTGCTCGCGCTCGCTGCCGCCGCCGGTCAGGACCAGCGCGTCGACCCGGATGCCGGGCCGCGCCCGGCACAGCGTCAGCAGGGTGCCGCCGGCGCCGATGGCGATGTCGTCGCAGTGCGCGCCTACCGCGACGATCCGGTCCAGGGGGCCGGCCCCGAGCCGGATCACGCCCTGGCTCCGGCGGTGTCGCGCTCCCACACGGCCCACGGGCGGTCGCCCCGGGTGTAGGCCTCGTCGAGCGCGGCCCGTTCCTTCACGGTGTCGGTCGGCTTCCAGAAGCCGCGGTGCTGGTGCGCCACCAGCCGTCCCTGCTTGGCCAGTTGGGAGCAGCCGTCGGCGACCAGGTCGCCGTTCTCCGGGATGTGGTCGAAGATCTCCTGGCGGAGCACGAAGTAGCCGCCGTTCTCCCACAGCGGCAGTTCGCTCACCGCGGTGATGCCGCCCACCAGGCCGTCCTCGCCGAGCTCGACGCAGTGGAACGACGACTGCGGCGGCACCACCATCATCGACGCCCCGGCGTCGCGCGCGGCGAACTTGTCGATCATCTCCGGCAGCGGGGCGTCGGTGAGCACGTCGGCGTAGTTGGCGAGGAACATCTCGTCGCCGTCCAGGTGGTGCCGTACCCGGCGCAGCCGCTCCCCGATCGGGGACTCGATGCCGGTCTGCGCGAACGTGATCGTCCAGTCGGCGATGTCGGTGGAGAGCAGCTCGGTCCTCCCGCCGCGCAGGACGAAGTCGTTGGACGTGGTCTCCTCGTAGTTGAGGAAGAAGTCCTTGATGTGGTGGGCCCCGTACCCGAGGCACAGGATGAACTCCTTGTGCCCGAAGTACGCGTAGTAGCGCATGACGTGCCAGATCAACGGTCTCGGGCCGACCATCGCCATCGGTTTGGGCACGTCGTCGGAGGTGCCGTTGCGCATCCGCATCCCGTAACCGCCGCAGAACAGGACGACCTTCATGCTGTGACCTCTTTCGCGGCCTCGACGATGCTCAGTTCCGGGATGGGGAAGACGAGCCGGCCGCCCCACCCGTGGACGAAGGCCAGCTGCTCGACGAGTTCGGCCCGCAGGTTCCACGGGAGGACGAGGACGTAGTCCGGCTTGTCGGCGGCGATCCGCTCGGGCGCCAGGATCGGGATGCGGGTGCCCGGGGTGAACCTGCCGTGCTTGTACGGGTTGCGGTCGACCGTGTAGGCGAGCAGGTCGGGCCGGATGCCGCAGTGGTTGAGCAGGGTGTTGCCCTTGCCCGGGGCGCCGTAGCCGACGACCGTCTCACCGCGCTCGGCCGCGTCGACGAGGAACCGCAGCAGGTCCCGGCGCACCTTGGCCACCCGGGCGGAGAACTCGGCGTACCCGGACGG
The DNA here is from genome assembly GCF_042894765.1 of Streptomyces sp. NPDC001507. Classification (NCBI taxonomy): domain Bacteria; kingdom Bacillati; phylum Actinomycetota; class Actinomycetes; order Kitasatosporales; family Streptomycetaceae; genus Streptomyces; species Streptomyces sp. NPDC001507. The sequence continues at coordinate 507,732 of NZ_JBIAVV010000007.1, read as the reverse complement.
CTCCTGGAGCCCGGCGGCCTTCTCCCGCTCCAGGACGTCGGCCACCCGTCGCGTGGGCTCGCCGGCCGCCTCGGCGGGCCGGGCCCACAGCCGGATGGAACCGCCGTGCGTGGGCAGCAACTCGACGTCCACGAGCGTGAGTCCGCCGCTCGCAAGGGCCCGGATCGCCGAAGCCACCGTGTAGTACTGGAAGTGCTCGTGGTAGATCGTGTCGTACTGGTTCTCCTCGATCAGGGTCAGCAGGTGCTGCACCTCGATGGAGACCCAGCCGTCGTCGGCGACCAGGGCGCGCAGCCCCTGGGTGAACCCGACCACGTCGGGGATGTGCGCGTACACGTTGTTGGCGACGACCAGGTCCGCCGGGCCGTGTTCGGCGCGGACGGCGGCGCCGGTCTCCGGGGAGAGGAACTCCGTGAGCGTGGGCACCCCCGACTCCCGTGCCGCGGCGCCGACGTTCACCGACGGCTCGATGCCGAGGCAGCGGATCCCCCGGTCCACCACGTGCCGCAGCAGGTACCCGTCGTTGCTCGCCACCTCGACCACGAAGGCGTCGGGGCCGAGCGCCAGCCGCTCCGCGGCGCCGTCGACGAAGGTGCGCGCGTGCTCCACCCACGACGTCGAGTACGAGGAGAAGTAGGCGTACTCCTTGAACGTCTCCTCCGGCGTGATCAGCGGCGGGATCTGCGCGAGCCAGCAGTCGGTGCAGACCCGCAGATGCAGCGGGTACGCGGGCTCCGGATCGTCCAGTTGGTCCGCGGCGAGGAAGCTCTCGCACGGCGGCGTCGCCCCCAGGTCGACGACGCTCGCCATCGCTTCCGAGCCGCAGAGTCGGCATCGTGTCATGTGCTGTCCCCATCCCCCCTGCTCGCGCGGGACTCCCCGCCGCGAGCCTGTGCCGACCGCCCCGCGATCGCGGTGCGGTACTCCTCCAGCAGGCGCTCCAGGCCGACGGCCGGGCTGAATCCCTGCTCGTAGCGGCGCCGGGCCGCCCGGCCGAGTTCCCGGTTGCGGTCCGGGTCGGCCGCGATCCGGCGTATGCGGGACGCGAGCGAGCCCGCGTCACCGGGCCGGTGCAGCAGCCCGGTCACCCCGTCCTCGACGAGTTCGACGAAGGCGCCGTGGCCGGCGGCGACGGTCGGCACCCCGGCCGCCATCGCCTCCACGACCACCAGGCCGAACGCCTCCAGCCACGTCGAGGGAGCCACCACGGCGACCGACCGCGCGATGGCCTTCCGGCACTCCGCCGTGTCCAGGAGACCGGCGTAGCGGACGTCGTCCCGGGCCGCCGCCCAGGCGGTCACCTCCCGCTCCAACGGCCCCGTACCGGCGATCACGAGCGGTACGCCCACCCCGCCGCCGGCCGCGATCTCGTCCCACGCGGCCATGAGCAGCCGTACGCCCTTGGCCTCCGCGAGCCGGCCGAGGTAGAGCAGGTGCTCTCCCTCGCCCTCGCGGCAACTGCCGGGGTCGGGCACGAAGTTGTGCTTCACCGTCAGGCGCTCGGCCGGCATGCCGGACCGCACCAGGACGTCGCGCTGGGCCGCGGAGATGCAGAGGAACCGCTCCACACCGGTCCACCACCGGCGCCGGTTGACCGACAAGCTGACCGCCAGCGGCACCGTCGCGAGGCGGGAGTCGCGGTAGCAGCCGTGCCGGACGGCGGGCAGCGGTGCGGTGCCGACGCACTCGGTGCACGGCCGGCCGTCCCGCTGGAGTGTGCCGGGCGGACAGACCTGGGTGTAGTTGTGCAGCGTGGCGACGACGGGCACCCCGGCGTCGGCGCACGCGGCGAGGACCGCGGGCGACAGGAGCGGGAAGACGTTGTGGACGTGCACCACGTCCGGCCGGTCGGTGCGCAGCCGGGCGGCGAGTTCCGAGCGGACCGCCGGGTTCCACGGCACCAGGAGCGGCACCGCGACCTTGCCGAGGAGGGACCGGGCGGCGATGTCGTCGCTGCGCCGCTCGAACACCCCGACCCGGTGGCCGGCCGCGCGCAGCAGCTCCACCTCCTGGTCGACGACCTTGTTCTCCCCGCTCGGCTGTGCGGAGCCGTAGCGGTTGTGCACCACGAGGACGTGCATGCTCAGATCACCTCCGGCCGGTCGGCGAGTTCGGGCGTCGAGCGCGGTGCCGTAGCGGCGGGCGCCGCCAGCAGCGAGGCGGCCAGGGCCAGGTGCAGCAGGTACGGCGAGGCGTCGCCGAGACCGGCCTCGGTGTACGAGGCGATGGCGCAGTAGCTGATCAGGAAGATCGCGCAGGCCCGCTGCAGCGACGGCGGCCGCAGCAGCGCGACCCCGCCAAGGACGACGATGATGATCGCAACCAGAGTGACGCCGATCAGGCCCTGCTCGTTGTAGACCGCCAGCCAGCTGTTGTCGATCGGCAGCCCGCCGAACGACTTGTCGCCCAGGCCCACGCCGAGGAGCTGCTCCGAGGTCGTCCGGGGTGCGGCGAGGAGGGCGTCCCAGACCTTGGCCCGGCCGGTGAGGCTGGAGAAGTTCTCCTTGGTCTGCCCGCGCAGGAACCACGTCTGCAGGGCGCCGGCGAACCCGACCGCGGCCACCGCGCCGACCAGCACCGCCCAGCTGAAGAACCGGCGGGCGGCCGCGCTGGTCAGCATGAGCGAGCCGATCCCCAGGGCCAGCCCGAGGAACAGGCCGAGCGTGGCCGTGCGGGTGTGGGTCAGCGCGAGCAGCACGAAGGACGGCACGATGACCACCGCCGCGCTCGTCCGGTCGGTCCGGCGCCCCATCAGGAGCAGTACGGTGAGTCCGATGATCACCGCCGCGTACTGCCCGATCTGCGGCGGGGTGAGCGGCCACAGCGCGCCGACCAGGCGGCCGCCGTAGAGGTCGGGCAGGGCCGCGCCGGGTGAGACGGCGAGGCCGGCGGCGACCGAGCCGAGCACCGCGAAGTACGCCCGGATGTGGTACCGGACGAACGTCAGGCTGCCGTCCCACCAGCGGCTGAGCAGCCACAGGGTGCCGACGAAGAGGGCCAGCCGGAAGCACCGGAACAGCGCGCCGAACCCCGACTCCAGGTGGGCGCTGGAGAGCACGCTCGTCACCAGCAGCAGGCTGAGCAGGAGCAGGTAGGCGCTGGGCCGGATGCGCAGCCGGAGGTTGACCGCGAGCGCCAGCGCGAACGCGGCGACCAGGGCGCCCATGGTGACCATCTGGATGAGGGAGCGGGGCAGCGGGACGATGGTCTTGGCCCCGGCGGAGCCGAGCGTGTTGAGGACCAGCAGTCCCCAGACGACCCCGACGATCCGCGGAGTGCCGACCGCGGCCGGTTCCGCGGCGGTCTGTGTGTCCGTCCGTGTGTCCATCTCAGTCACCGGCCCCTGCGTGCAGGGTGCTGCCCGCGTCCTGCCGGTAGTCCGTGCCCTGCCACTCGTCGAAGTCGAGCACCCGGCTCGGGTCGTGGGCGACGAACTGCCACGGTCCGAGGTAGACGTTGTCGTGCCAGTGGTTGTCCTGCTGGAGGGTGATCGCCTCGGCCACCTTCTCGCCCTTGTAGGGGGACCAGTCCGGATAGGTTCCGTAGTTGGACAGCACCGCCATGCGGTCGCACATCTCGGTGCACTGGACCACGGACTTGTCGAGCACGAAGCGGTTGCCGTGGATGTCCACCCGCTGGGTCTTCCAGCGGCAGTCCGCGTACAGGGGTGCCTTGTCGATGGCCGGCTGCGCGCAGCGGTGGGTGTTCTTCACCAGCAGCGTGCAGTCACCGGACGAGGTGTTGGCCGGACTGTTGCAGAACCGGTCGGCGTTCTCCCACAGGGTGATCCCGGACCAGTTGTTCTCCAGCACGTTCCGGTAGATGTCGATCTTGGCGGTGCGGGCCCGGATCCGTGGTTCGCCGCCGGACTCGGACAGGTAGAGGGCCGCGTAGGGGAAGGTGTCCCCGCGGTCGGCGTACCTGCGGCCCTCGACCCAGTTGTTCCGCCGGATCGTGTTGTTCCGGATGACCGCGTTGTAGCTGGTCTCGTAGATCAGCGCGGCACCGTCGTTCGCGTCGAGCACGTTGTCCTCGATGAGGAAGTCGTTGTTGTCGGTGTCGGCCCACAGCCCGGCTCCGTGGTTGCCGTGCACCCAGTTGCCGCGGACGTCCGCGCCGTCGACGGCCCAGAACTTGATGCCTCCGGTGCAGCCGCAGCCCTGCTGGCGCCGTTCCCAGTCGTCGGTGTTGTTGCCCACGATCTCGTTGTCCTCGACCACCAGGTCGCGGATCCCGCCGCCGCCCTTGTAGGCGTTCATGCCGTACTGCCCGTTGTCGCGCAGGCAGCTGGCGCGGACCTGCTGGTGGGCACCGGCCATCAGCCCCGCCCCGGAGTTGTCCTGGATCGTCGCGTGCTCGATCACCCACCCGTCGGCCGAGTCGTGGTTGACCACGCCCTCGTTCTGCGGCGCGACGAAGTGCTGCACGGTCAGGAAGCGGATGGTGACGTCGCGGGCGGTGCCCGCGAACGCGTACTGGTTCTTCTTCCCGCCGTCGAGCACCGCGCCCGGCGCACCGACGTAGCGGTCCCCGGTCTTGGGGATCACCTGGGCATAGCGGTCCGGGTCGAGCCGGTGCCTGCCCGGCCGGAGCCAGAACGTGGTGTGCGGCGGGCTGTTCTTGGTCTTCGCCGCCAGGTCCCCGACGACCGCGGGATCGACCGTGACCGCGCCCGCCGGCGCCTTCGCCGGCCCGGCCGCGGGGTTGGCGCACACCCGGGCCACGGCGCGGGCCGCGGACGTGGCCGTGGTCGTGGCCGTGGACGGCGCGGCGGTCGGCTCCGCCGCCCCGGCGCCCGACGTGCTGTGGCAGCCGGTCGCCGCCAGCAGCAGGGCCAGCGTCGGCGCTGCCACCGCCGGCGCCCAGTGCCGCCTCTTGATCACCACGTGCCCCCTAGCCGCCGAACCTGAGCACGGTGGTGAACCCGCCCGCGCCGTCGGCGGGGCTGGTGCCGGTGCCGATCAGCGTCGTCGTGGGTTCCTTGCGCCCGAAGCCCGCGGAGTACCAGCCCAGCGGCGGGCCGGTCTCGCCGCGGTGCGCCCGCCAGGTCAGCTCCCCGGGCAGGTCGAGCACCGCGGAACGCCCCTCGCCGTCCCGGATCCAGGTGAGCACCGCCCGGTCCCCGACCAGGTCCGCGGCGATCTCCGGGCCGAGGTGGAACGCCAGCCGCACGGTCCGGCGCGGGCCGCGCACCTCGTCGACCAGCTTCAGCTCCTGGCGCGCGGCCGTCAGCTCCACCCGGCGGCGGTGCACGGAGCCCTGGTACCCGTCGTGCTCGGCACACCAGTCGGCCGCCCCCTCGCCAGAGGTGTCCACGGCCAGGACGCGGGTGCGGGCCTGCCGGGTCCACAGGAAAGGGCCGCCGGAGACGGACTGGTCGACGCCGTCCAGCTGCAGCGTGTTGTGGCCGAGGGTCGAGCGGAAGTACTGCCGCCAGGCGGGCTGTCCGTGGTAGCAGTACGTCCCCGGGTCGGCGAGCACGTCGACGCCGTCGTGCCGGACCTCCACGGACAGTGCGTCCGCGTGGGCGTGCGCGGCGATGGACAGGAAGCCGTGCGGACCGCCGTCGCATCGGCACCAGATCCCTCCGGGCCCGCGCAGGATCGTCATGCCCGCGTCGGCGAAGTGCGCGGGCCGGTCCGCCGGTCGGGTCACGGACGGTGCGGTGGGCTTGACGAGCGCGGCCAGCAGCGGGGTGCGGACGTCGGTGCCGGTCACCTCCGGCCACCAGCCGAGCCGGCCGAACACGGCGTCGCCGGTGGCGAGGAGCGAGGCCCAGCGGTCGGTGCCCGCGCCGTCCACGACCAGGCCGTGACCGTCGTCCGCGTCGCCCTGGCGCGGCGGCCGCAGCCGGTTGTCCACGACGGCCGCGAGGGCGTCGGTCATCCGCAGCAGCACCAGCCGGACCGACGCGGGGACCGGCACGCCCGCGGCGTCCGCCTCGGCCACCGCGGCCAGGCCGAGCTCCAGCACGAGTCCGTGGTACTCGGTGGCCAGCTCGCGGTTGAGGCCGGAGACGAAGGTGTTGCTCCGCAGGTGCCGCTCCAGCGACCGCAGCGCGTCGGCCCGCCAGCGCGCCGAGGCGGGGAACCAGCCGAACGCGCAGGCCGCGGCGAACTGCCCGGCGGCCTCGGCGACGACGTGGTTGTTCGCCGAGGACCCCCGGCTGGGGAAGGCGGCCAGCCAGCGCTGGTGGTGCCAGATCTGGTTCAGCGCCACCGGGTTGTCCTCGAACAGCCCGGCCGCGCCCGGCCAGTCGTCGAGCAGCCGGCGGATCCACACCCAGGACAGCAGCCGGATGCCCAGCTCGATGCCGCTGACCCAGTGCACGCCGTGCAACGGGGGGTTGGCCGTCCACCAGGACCGCAGGTGCTCGGCCACGCGCTCGGCGTACCGCTCGTTCCCGGTGACCGCGTAGGCCGCGGCGAGCACGGTGAGGTACTGGTGCCGCGACGGCTCCCAGATCTGCTTGATGTCCCCGACCGCGTCCTCGTCGCGGTACGGCACGTCGAAGGCGTAGCCCCGGGGAGCCCGGCGCCCGGTCTTCGGGTCGTACCACCAGTCGGGGTCGGTGAGGTCGTCGCGGACCACCCCGAAGAACTCGGCGTGCCCTGACATCAGCCGGTCGGCCTCGGCGACGAGGCGCTTGGCGGCGTCCGGTGACACCGCCGCGAGCGCCCCGGCGGGCAGGACCGCGGTGAACCGGGCGCCGGTCACGGCCGGGCAGTCCGGCCGGACGGACCGCCACCGCCGTCTGCGCACCGTGTCGCCCACCCGGCCCGTGACCTCCCCCGGCCCCATCCGGGACAGCCGTCGCAGGTACCAGCCCGCGCTCATGCTCATCGGGCCCGCTCCAACTCCACGGGCGCGCCGGAGGCCAGGGCGCTGCGCACCGCGAGGGTGGCCGCCGTCGTGGCGACCAGCGACTCCAGCGGCACCGGCATCGGGCCGCCGGTCCGAACGGCCTTGACGAACGCGGCCAGTTCGGCGTTCTGGCCCTTGTCCCGGGCCTTGGGCAGCCGCGAACTCAGCCAGCGGCTGCGGCCGTACACCGAGGCGCGGACGAAGTCGTCGAGCCTGAGCACCTTGCCGTCGGCGAGGAGGTCCAGGGTCTCCTTGGGGAAGCCCGGCGCGCCGGTGGTGACGTAGCTGATGGTGGCGGTGGACCCGTCCGGGTAGCGGAGTACGACCTGCAGGTCCTCGTTGCCGGACGGGGCGACCGCGTACACCGAGACCGGGTCGGCGTCGAGCAGCCAGCTCGCCGTGTCGACGAAGTGGCCGCCCTCGCCCTCGAACCGGGAGCCCTCGGTGCCCTGGCGGAGATACCAACTGCCGTGCTGCAACTGGCCCGCGTTGACCAGGTAGCGCAGACTCGCCGGGCCGGTCCGGACGCCGAACCGCTCCTTGGCCTCCGTCAGCAGCGGTGCGAACCGGCGGTTGAAGCCCACCTGGAGGCGGTCGTTGCCGGACTCCTCCACCGCCGCGAGGACGCCTGCCAGTTCGTCCTCGGTGAGGGCCAGCGGCTTCTCCACGAAGACCGTCTTGCCGGCCAGCAGCGCCTTGCGGGTCAGCTCGGCGTGCGAGCTGTGCCGGGTGACCACGAACACCGCGTCGACCGACTTGTCGCCGAGCACCGCGTCGAGGTCGGTGGTCGCCTCGGCGAAGCCGAACTTGCGCTGCGCGTTGGCCGCGGAGAGCGCCGTCGTGGTGACGACCGTCGACAGCTCGACGCCCTCGCGCCGGGCCAGGTGCGGCAGCAGCATCGACGTCGCGTAGTTCCCCGCGCCGACGAACGCGAGGCGCACCGGTGAGCCGGCGGACCGGGCCGGGGCGGGTGCGGTCCCGCTGCGGCGCACCGCGGGCACGGCCACCGACGGCGCCTGGGCCGTCTCCCCCACCCGCGCCTCCTCCGTCTGTTCGGGGTAGCGGAACAGCACGGCCACGGCCTTCAACTCGCCGTCCTTCAGGCGCCGGTACGTCTCGACCGCGTCCTCGAAGTCGGCGATGTGGGAGACCAGCGGCTCCACGTCGACCCTGCCGCGGGCGACGAGGTCGAGGAAGCACGCGAGGTTGCGGCGCTCGGTCCAGCGCACGTAGCCGATCGGGTAGTCGCGCCCCTCCAGTTCGTACTCCGGGTCGTAGCGCCCGGGGCCGTACGACCGCGAGAACCGGACGTCGAGCTCCTTCTCGTAGTACGCGTTCCACGGCAGGTCCAGGCGGCACTTGCCGATGTCGACGACTCGGCCGCGGTCCCGGCAGAGCCGGGCGGCCAGCTCGACGGGCTGGTTGCTGCCGCCGCCCGCAGCCAGGTACACCTGGTCCACGCCGTGCCCGTCGGTGAGTTCGGCGACGGCGGCCTCCAGGGCCGCGGACGCGGGGTCGCCGCAGGCCACCGCGCCCAGCCGCTCGGCGAGTTCGCAGCGCGCCGGGTCGGGGTCGGCACCGACGACGCGGACCCCGGAGGCGCCGAGGAGCTGGACCACCAGCTGCCCGATCAGGCCGAGGCCGATGACCAGGGCCACCTCGCCGAGCTGCGGCTCACCCTGGCGGACGCCCTGCATCGCGATCGACCCGACGGTGCCGAAGGCGGCGTGGCGCGGTGCGAGGCCGTCCGGCACCGGGGTGTAGAGGTTCTTCGGCACCCAGTTCAACTCGGCGTGCAGCGCGTGCTCGTTGCCGGCGCAGGCCACCAGGTCGCCGGCCTTCACGTCGTCGATACCGGCGCCGACCTGCTCGACCACCCCGCACAGCGAGTAGCCGAGCGGCGTGTAGGAGTCCAGCTTGCCCATCACCTTGCGGTAGGTGGCCGGCAGCCCGTTGGTGGCCACGCTCTGCATGACCTTGGCCACCTGGTCGGGGCGGGAGCGGGCCTTGCCCAGCATCGACATGCCGGCCTCGGACACCTTCATGAGCTCGGTGCCGGTGGAGATCAGCGAGTAGGCGCTGCGGACCAGCACCCCGCCCGGCTTGCACCCCGGGACCGGAACGTCGAGCACCGCCAGCTCGCCGCTCTTGTAGTTCTGTACGACCTGTTTCACCGAAGTCCCCTGATTCCTAAGCCGTCAGCCGAGTGCGCTGGCCGGACCCGGAGGTCGCGTCGCGATACCAGTACTCGAGGGTCAGTACGTGCCACAGATGTTTCGAGTTGTCCCGCTGCCCGGCGGCGTCCTCGGCGACGAGCTGCTGCAGTGCCTCGCGGCGCAGGAACCCGGAGCGGACGAGTTCGCCGTCGTCGACCACCTCGCGCACCAGGGGTGCCAGGTCCCGGCTCATCCAGGCCCGCAGCGGGGCGCTGAACAGGCCCTTGGGCCGGTACACGATCTCCCGGGGCAGCACCGAGGTGGCCGCCTCCTTCAGGACGGCCTTGCCCTGCCGTCCGACGATCTTGCGGTCGCCGGGCACGGCGAACGCGGCCCTGACCACCTCGACGTCCACGTACGGCACGCGCACCTCGGTGGAGGCGGCCATGCTGGAGCGGTCGGTGTACGTGAGGTTCAGGCCCGGCAGGAACATCCGGGCGTCGGTGAGGCACATGCGGTTGACGAAGTCGTCGAGGTCGTTGTCCGCGTAGACGTCCGCGTGCTCGGTCAGCACGTCCTCGACCGTCCCGGCCAGGTCGGGATCGAGCAGGGCGAGCAGCTCGTCCCGGTCGTACATGGTGTAGCTGCGCCGGAAGGCGGTCTCCTCCGGCAGGTCGGCGAAGGAGAGGAACCGCTTAGCGAAGCGCACCGACCGGTACCCGCGGCGGCTCGTCGCGACCGGCAGCCGGTCCACGGCCGCGGACACCCCGCGCCGCAGGGGCCGCGGGACCCGCTGGTAGCGCAGCGCGATCAGGTTGGCCAGGTGCTTGCGGTAGCCGGCGAACAGTTCGTCCGCGCCCATCCCGGAGAGCATCACCTTCACCCCGGCCTCGCGTGCGGCCATGCAGATCAGGTAGGTGTTGATCGCGGCGGGGTCGCCGATCGGCTCGTCCAGGTGGTAGGTCATCCGGGGCAGCAGGTCGAGGACGTCCGGCGCGATCTCGATCTCGTGCAGGTCGACGCCGAACCTCTCGGCGACCTGCCGGGCGTAGCGCAGGTCGTCCGGCATCGCCTCGAACCTGGCGTCCTCGGCGCGGAACCCGATCGTGTACGCGGAGATCCCCGGCTGGTGGCGGGCCGCCAGCGCGGTCAGGTAACTGGAGTCGAGGCCGCCGGAGAGGAAGGTCGCCACGGGCACGTCGGAGAGCAGGTGGCGCCGGGTCGACTCCTCGACGATCGCGGCCAGGTCCGGCTGTTCGCCGGCCAGGGCCCGCGCCCGGCCCTCGGCGGCGACGTCCTTCAGGTTCCAGAACCGGCCGCGCTCCACCCGCCCGTCGGCCCGGCACCGCAGCCAGCTCCCCGGCTCCAGCTTCTCGGCCTCGCGGAACGCGCACCGCGAGTCCGGCACCCAGTAGTACAGCAGCGAGGCCACCAGCGCCGCGTCGTCCACCTGCAACGTCCTGCCGGTGGCGACGGAGAGCGCCTTGAGCTCGGAGGCGAACACCAGGCCGCCGCCGCGCCGGAGCAGGAACAGCGGCTTGATGCCGAGCTGGTCGCGGGCGAGCACCAGGTCGCCGGTGCGCTCGTCGAAGATCCCGAAGGCGAACATGCCGCGCAGCCGGGGCAGGCAGTCCGTGCCCCAGCGCCGCCACGCCTCCAGGAGCACCTCGGTGTCGGAGGTGCCGCGGAAGCGCACTCCGCCGGATTCCAGCTCGGCGCGGAGTTCCGGCGCGTTGTACAGCTCGCCGTTGTACGTCAGGACGAGGCCGTCCGAGGCCATCGGCTGGGCGCCGGTGTCGGACAGGTCGATGATGGCCAGCCTGCGGTGCCCGAGGTGCACCTCGCCGTCGCCCACGGGGTGGCTGTAGCGGCCCGAGCCGTCCGGACCGCGGTGGGCGAGGGTGTCGGTGAGCCGGTCGGTCACGATCTTTCCGTCCGGCCAGCGGTAGGTACCTGCGATGCCGCACATGTGCTACCGCGCCTCCTGGTCGTTGTCCGGGCCGCGGACGGCCCACACCGGCTGCCGATCCGCCCGCCGCCGGCCGTCCCCCACTGCCTGAACGGCGTGGGAGGTACCCCCACCCGACTGCTGGGCCGGGCGCTCGCTCCGGCCGCGCAGCGCGGTCTGCAGCCCGTCCCACAGGGTGCCGTCGGTCCGGTCCCGCGGATCGGGGTCGATCAGCACCACGCCGATCACCGGGATGCGCTGGTCGGCGAGCTGCCTGGCCACGGTGTGCAGCCAGGCGGCGCTGCCGTGCCCGGCCCGCACCACGAGCACGGTCTGGGTGCCGAGGTACTGCAGGTCGGTCCACGCCGTGCCCGGCGCGACCGAGCCGACGCCGATGGTGCGCTCCTGGGGAGACACGGTCGCGGCCTGCTCGGCGCCGACCACGGGCGGGTCGCCCGGCTTCTGGCGGCGGCCGGCCAGCTGCTCGCGGGGCAGGGCGTCGACGACGGTCACCGGCCCCTCCGCCGCCAGGTTCCTGGCGAGGTCCAGGGCGATCACGCCCGTGGCGCGCGCACAGCCCAGTTCCAGCAGTGACACCGGTTCCGTGGAGCCGCGCAGGGTGCGGGCCAGGGAGGCGGTGAGCCGTTCGCGGGCCAGCCGGGTCCGGCGGCGCTGCCACGGCCTGCCCGGCCGGCGGGGCAGCTCCGCGACGACCGAGGCGCCCAGGTTCGCCGCGATGTCCCGGCGCAGCACGGGGCGGTCCGCCACCACCGTGCCGACCGCGGCCCCCGCGAGCCCGAGGAAGAGCCCCAGGACGAGGCCGATCGCGCCGTCGGTGGCGACGGCCTTGGGCAGGGACTGGTGCAGCGCGCGCGGGGTGTCCACGATCTGCGTGCCGGCGACGACCTGGGGCGCGCCGGTCCGCGCGTCGGCGGCGCGCTGGTCGAAGTCGGAGATGCGCGAGTTGAGTTCGGCGCGGCGGGCGAAGAGCGACTCGAGGGTCGCCGACGCCTTCGGGTCGCTGCCCGCCGACTGGTTCCCGATCTCCTTGTTGACCTGGGCGAGTTCGTCCCGCATGCGGTCGCGCTGGTCGATCAGGGCCTGGGACTCGGCCTGCGCGGTCCGCTGCATCCGCTGCACGTGGTCCGCGACGAACGCGTCGGCCAGTGCCTTGGCGCGGGCCACCGCCTGGGCGTCGGTGTCGCCGGTCACGGTGATCTGCAGCAGGTTGTTGGTCAGGCCGGTGCCCCGGTAGTCCTTCAGGAAGTCCTCCGGTTTCGCGGTGGACTTGAGGGACCGCAGGGCCTTGCCGGCGATCTGCGTGGTCTGCAGCAGCTGGACGTCGGTGCGGATCAGTGTTCCGGTGTCGTTCGGCTGGTCCGCTTCGTGCGCGACCAGGACCTCGGTCACCGCGGTCGGCGCCGGTGGCAGGGCGACCGCCAGCCCGGAGCCCGCCACCAGGCCGAGGAACGCCGTGGCGTACCAGAGGCGGCGGCGCCTGCGCACCGCCACCACCAGGGCCTGCAGGTCGAGAAGCGGAGTGGCGGCCGACGACTCCGCGGTCGTGCTCGTCGTCACGCTGAACCTCCTGTGGCCTGGCCGCGAACCGCGAGGGCGAGGGTGGCGTCGTCCGGAGGCAGGCCGGCGGGCCGTGTCTCACGGGCGCGGACGGGGTCGGCGACGACGATGCCGAGGACCTCGTGCCGGCCGTCCGCGCATGCCTCGGCGATGCCCGCGAGTTCCTCCGCGGTCCAGCTGCCGGCGCTGAGGACGACCAGCGCGCCGGACTCGGTGTCGCGGTCCGGCACGATCGGCCGGTCCACGGAGACCTCCACGATCCGCAGCTGCGGATCGCTCTTGGCCTCGGCGGCGAGTTGCGCGGCGGCGCGGCGGGCGAGACCGTCGCCGTCCGGTACGACCACCAGCAGCCGCCGGGGGGAGGGCAGTTGGTCCCGGAGGCGGGTGCAGACCCGGCGGTAGCGGATCCGTCGGGCGGCCTCGTCGTCGGACCTCGGCGGGGTCGGCAGTTCCCACCGGGTGTCGGTCCCGAGGAGGCGGCGGATCCAGCCGCGCCGGGCGCCGTCCTCCGGCCGGTGCGCGCCGCGGCCCGACTCGGGCACCTCCACCGTGCCGAGGAGCGCCGCGCCCAGCGCCGCGGAGAGCTCCGGTTCGGTGCGCAGCCGGCGGTTCGTCCGGGCGGCGGCGAGGTGGCCGACGACCGCGAACAGGAAGAACAGCAGCGCTCCGGCGCCGATGAACTGCACGCGCGTCGGGGGCGCCTCGCCGGTCGGCCGGGCCGCCGGGCCCATGACGACCATGCCGGCCTTGTTGGACGCCGGGTCGGCCTCGTCCAGCTTGGTCATGGCCTCCTCCAGCGAGGTGCTCAGCTTCTCCAGCTCGGTCCGGGCCTGCACACCCTCGACGGTCTGCCCCGGATCGGACGCGTCGGCCAGTTCGGTGATACGGCGGTTGGTCTCCTCGACCTGCTTGCGCAGCGCCGCGGCCTCGGTGGCCGCCGCGGAGTCGGTGCCGCCGCCCGCGACCCGCGCGGCGAACTTGACGAACTGCGCGGCCACCTGGTCGGAGAGCTGCTGCGCACGCTGGGGAGTGTCGGCCGTGCCGGAGATCTTGATGATGTTCCCGTCGGCGGCCGAAGCGGTCACCCGGCCCCGAAGTTCGGCGGCGCTGACGTCCCGCCAGTTCAGTACCGCGGCCGCGCGGTCGACCACTGTCGAACTGGTCGCGATGTCCACCTGGGTGAGCAGCTCGCGCTCTTCCCACTGTCCCGGCAGGAGGACCGACGCCGACGTCGTGTACCGCGGCGGGAACACCACCGAGGCGCCGTAGCCGACGAGCGCGCCCATGACGGCGATGACGGCGAGAAACCGCCAGCGCCGGCGGAATATCCGCCCGATGGTGACCAGACGTATCGATTCCTCGCTCAACTGCGCTGCCTCTTCTTTCTTGTTCGAACCTGATCGGCCGCCGGCACCGGGGTGTGGTCACGGCAGGCGGCGGTGTAGGCAGCAAGCAGCGACGCTTGCGAGTTGCGCCAGGAGAGCGGCCCGCTGACCCGCTCCTGGCCGATCCTGCCCATCCGGGCCCGCTGGTCCGGGTCGTCGAGGAGCTTCGCGACGAGCGCGGCGAACTCGCTCTCGTCGTCGGCGGCCGCGTAGACGGCGGCCTCCCCGGCGGAGACGCGGGCTTCCTTCAGGTCGAACGAGACGATCGGCCGGCCCATCGCCATGTACTCCAGGACCTTGTTCATGGTCGACACGTCGTTGAGCGGGTTGCACGGGTCGGGCGAGAGGCAGACGTCCGCGGTGGAGAGGTAACGCACCAGGTCGGCGTCCGGGATGCGTCCGGTGAACTGCACCTGGTCGTCGAGCCCGAGCCGCCGGGACAGCTCCACCATCGCGTCGAAGGCGTCGCCGGAGCCGACGAACACCGCGTGCCAGTCGGTCCGGCCGAGGTCGTCGCGGAGCTTCGCGAGGGCCCGCAGGGCGTAGTCCACGCCGTCCTGGGGGCCCATGACGCCGAGGTAGCAGAGCAGATGAGGCCTGCCGCGCTTCAGCTCCGGCTCGGGCGGCACCGGCTGGAACCGCTCGACGGCGGGTGCGCTGCGCACCACGAAGACGTCCTCGGGGCGCCGGCCGCCGCGGCGTATCGCGACGTCGCGGTAGCTCTCGTTGGTGGCGAGGACGATGTCCGCGGCCTTGTAGGTCCGCCGTTCCAGTGCGCAGACGGCGCGGTAGAGCAGGTCCTTGCCGCGGCCGAACCGGGAGAGGTACAGCTCGGGTACCAGGTCGTGCTGGTCGAAGACGAACCGTGCGCCGCGCCGCTTGAGCCACAGCGCGGGCAGGAACAGCAGGTCGGGGGGGTTGCAGGCGTGGACGACGTCGACCGGGCCGACCCTGCGGGCCAGCCGGGCCGTGTGCCAGAGCGCCGACCCGTACTCCTTCAGGTAGCCGGACGGTCCTCCGGTGGCGGCGCGCAGCGGGTAGCGGTGGATCCGCACGCCGTCGATCACGGCCTCCGGCTCGGTGTCGCGCTTGCTGCCCTGCGGACAGATGACGTGCACCGTCCAGCCCGCGTCGCGCAGCGTCGTGCACTCCTGCCACACCCGCCGGTCGAACGGCACCGACAGGTTCTCCACGAGGATCAGCGCGCGCCGGCCGGAGCCGGCGCCGCCTGTCGCTTTACCAGGCAAGGCCCATGTACCCCGGTTCGGTCCGGCGCGTCTCGGCGTCGGGAAGGCGGACGAGGTCGACGATCACGGGGCCTTCGCCGTGCGGCAGCGCAGCCGTCACGGCGGGCTCCCTGGTGCCGACCAGACACACCTCGGCGTGGTCGAGCACCTCCTCGACGGAGTCCGCGAGCAGCTGCGCGAGGTGCGGCAGCCGGGTCTCGATGTACTCGCGGTTCGCGCCGATCAGCCGGGAGAGGCTCACGTTGGCGTCATAGATCTTGATGTCGTAGCCCTTGCCGAAGAGCCGCTCCGCCAGCTCGACGAGCGGGCTTTCGCGCAGGTCGTCGGTGCCGGGTTTGAAGGACAGTCCGAACATCCCCACCCGGCGTTTCCCGGTGCGCTCCACCAGGTCCACCGCGCGCTGCAGGTGGTCGGAGTTGGAGGTCAGCACGTGGGCGAGGATGGGCACCGAGACATCGGCCCGCCGGGCCGCGTGGACCAGGCTGCGCAGGTCCTTGGGCAGGCAGGAGCCGCCGAAGGCGAAGCCGGGGCGCAGGTAGGCGGGGCTGATGTTCAGCTTGCGGTCGGCCAGGAACACGTCCATCACCTGGTGCGAGTCCACCCCGAGCGCCTGGCAGACCGCGCCCAGCTCGTTGGCGAAGCCGATCTTGAGGCCGTGGAACGCGTTGTCCGCGTACTTGATCGCCTCGGCCGTCGGCACCGGCACCCGGAACACCTCGCCGGGCAGGCCCTCGTACAGCTCGAGGACCGCGTCGCCGCTGGCCGGGTCGAGTTCGCCGATGACGGTCTTGGGCGGGTCGAAGAAGTCCCGCACGCTCGTGCCCTCGCGCAGGAACTCCGGGTTGACCGCGACCCCGAAGTCCACCCCGGCGGTGCCGCCGGTGTTCTTCTCCAGGATCGGCACCAGCAGGTTCAGGCAGGTGCCCGGGAGCATGGTGCTGCGGAAGACGACGGTCTGCCGCCCGCCGCGCTCGGCGAGTGCGGCGCCGATCTGCTCGGTGACCCGCTCCAGATAGGTGGTGCACAGGCTGCCGTTGGGCTCCGACGGGGTGCCCACGCAGACCAGCGACACCTCGCTGTTCATGATCGCCTCGCGGACGTCGCCCGTGGCACGCAGGGCCCCGGTCCGCACGACCTCGGCGAGGAGTTCGCCGATACGTTCCTCCACCACCGGCGCCTTGCCGTCGTTGACCAGGTCGACCTTCACCTGGTTGACGTCCACCCCGATGACCTCGTGGCCCATGCTGGCCAGGCACGCGGCTGATACGCAGCCCACGTAGCCGAGCCCGAAAACGCTGACTCTCATGACTCGTCCCTCCCCCCACGCAGGCCCTGGTGGCCTGCGGTCCGCACGTCGCCCGGACGCGATCCCCCGCACATCAGTAGGCCCCCTGCCCGTGGAGCACGGCACGCATCGTCTTCCACAAGATCACCGTGTCGAGGGCGAGCGACCAGTCCTCCACGTACCGCAGGTCGAGGCGGACCGCCTCCTCCCACGGCAGGTCGCTGCGTCCGCTGATCTGCCACAGGCCGGTGAGCCCGGGCTTGACCAGCAGCCGCCGCCGGATGTCCGGGTCGTACGCGGCGCACTCCTCCGGCAGCGGGGGTCGCGGGCCGACGAGCGACATCGCTCCGGTGAGCACGTTGAAGAGCTGCGGGAGTTCGTCGATCGAGTACCGGCGCAGCACGGCTCCGACCCGGGTCACCCGCGGGTCCCGGCGGACCTTGAACAGCAGTCCCGCGCCCTCGTCGCGGTCGGCGAGTTCGGCGCGGGCCCGGTGCGCGCCGACGACCATGGTGCGGAACTTGAGGATCGTGAACTCGCGGCCGTCCTTGCCGACCCGGCGCTGGCGGTAGAAGGCCCCGCCCCGGCTGTCGGCCAGCACGAGCAGTGCGACGAGCGCCATCAGCGGCGCGAAGAGCACCAGCAGGACCGTCGCGCCCACCCGGTCGACGACTTCCTTGATGGCCCGGCGGCCCCCGGTGAAGGTCGGCAGGCTGACCCGCAGCAGCGGGATCCCGAGCACCGCGTCGACGTGCAGCCGCGGTCCTGCCACCTCCATCAGCACGGGGGCCACGACCATTTCGGCGTCGCTGCCCTCGAGGTTCCAGGCCAGTCGCTGCAACCGGTCCGGCGTCCAGTGCGGGTCCGGGGTGACCGCGACGACGCGGTAGCCGTCGTGGCGGACGTGCTTGGCGACGTCCGTCAGTCCGCCGACCACCGGGACACCGTCCAGTTCGTCACCGTCGAGCCCGCGGCCGTCCGTCGTGCACACCGCCTCCACCCGCCAGCCGATGTGCGGGAACTTGCGGGTCCGGGTGATCAGGTCGCCCACGGTGGCCGGGCTCCCGGCGGCGAGCACCGGTCTCAGGCACCGGCCGTCCTTGCGCCGTCTGTGCAGATCGAGGCGGAGCAGGTACCGCGCGGTCATGGTGACGAGCCCGATCGCGGGGATCGCCACGAAGATCCAGAGTTTGATGTTGCGTGAGGTGAGGGCGATCCCGCCGAGCGCCAGGACGACGGTCGCCGCGAACAGCGAGCGTCCGAGCCGGCGGAATTCCTCGGCGCCCTGGCCGAGCACGGCCGGCGCCCACGAGCGGCCGACCACGAGCGCGGACAGCACCAGCAGTTCGGTGCCGAACGCGAGAATCCCCCACTTCTCATGCCAGTTGGCCGCGTCGCGGCCCCCGAAGAACTCTCCGATGCCCGCCACCACGATGGCCGTGGCGACGGTGTCGCTGATGATCACGGTACGCCGGTACCGCTGTTCCCATTCGATCGCCGGCCTGTTGGTTCCCCCGTCCGCCAGACGCGCGTGCGCCGGCGGAAAAGGACCGACTAGTCCCCCCTGCCGCACAGAAACCCCCCGGTTCCCAGTGGTTCGACATGGTGCCCTGACACCGTTCCTCCCCCCGGGAGGCCCCCGCCTCCCGTACGCTTCCGCCCCCGGGAGGCCCCCCGGCTCCCCGCGCCGCGCTGTTCCTCCGACGGACGGCCCCCGCCCTCCGCGTCTGACATCCCGGCTACTTCAGCGCTGCTCGAACAACCCGCCCGTGCGGCGGACCCGCCTGCCCTGCCGGGCTTGCGAGGCGCATGGGAACCCGTCGGCACCGCGAGTGCTCCCCGCACTCGAAGTCCCTCCAGGGCCCCAGGAGTTGATCACCGCCGCGTCCGGCGGGACGCACGCGGCCACCGGCCGCACGTATCGCCTGACCCATAGATCATCATTTGTCGCCCCGTGTCCCAGCATGCGAAGCACGGTCAATCTAGACCATCTGGGCCCGTCTGAAGAGAGGGGTGTGTGGAATTTGTGCTCGCTATTTGAAGACGGGTCAACGGACATGCGACTGACCACGGGTACCTCGGCGACCGGCGATGTTCCGCGTGACCTGCGAAGACGGGAGTTCTCCGGCCATCGGTACCAGCGGAAAACCCGAAGCGCCCCGGCGCCGCCAACTGGCCTGCTTTCGCGTCCCGTTCGGCGGATTCCTGTCGGTTGAGCACCGGTCTGCGGCGGTGGGGCGGGCAGATGACGGCACCCCGGCAAGGGATCTTCACACCTCTGCCGGCACGAGCGCACGCCGAGGACGGCCCCGATCGGGTCCGCACCGGACATCGCGCCCAGCCTCCCCGAATCCGGGACCCGGACCGAACGCGGATCGTCTCGGCTCTCACCGTGGCACCTCTGCCCAACTCGCGAGTTCCGTATGCGCCGTTGCGGCAACAGCCGCACGGGGCGCAGAGTCAACTTCGCTCCTCATCGAACCAGTTTCCGTCGCTCAGACGATCTGGCGGTGCAGCTGATCGGCCAGCATGCGTCAGACCCGGAGAACGCCGTCCCGGCGCCGCTTCCGCCCACCTACGGTCCCTGCATCGGGCGGGCCGGCGACCGCTGGTCCGTCGCCATCCGCATGCGAAGGGGAGGCGCCAGTATGGCGAGCGTGGAAGTGTCGCTGAAGGAAATGATGGCCGGGGTTGAGGGGGCGCTGGGAGCCGCGGTCGTCGACTACACCAGCGGCATGGCCCTGGGGACACTCGGCGGGGGCAAGGACCTCGATCTGACCGTCGCGGCGGCCGGGAACACGGATGTCATCCGGGCCAAGGTGCGCACGATGGGCGAGCTGGGCCTCAAGAGCCGGATCGAGGACATCCTGATCACACTCGAGAAGCAGTATCACCTCATCCGTCTGATCACCGGCCGCAGCGGGAACGGCCTGTTCCTCTACCTGGTGCTCGACAAGGGGCGCTCGAACCTCGCCATGGCCCGCCACCAGCTGAAGCGGGTCGAGGAAGAACTCGAGGTCTAGCGATTCCCCGGGTTCCGGGACTTCGTGCGCCCATGATGTGAAAACTTCTTCAAGTGACCACATCAGCATGATCCCAACTCATGTCTGCGCACGGCCCCGGACGGCAAGGATCGGCCGCACAGGGCCAGTGCGGCGGTGTCGCAAGGCGCCGCCGCACCTCGGCGCCCCCACCCGTCCCGGCAGAGAGCGAGCGGTCATGCAAGTCCCCCTCTACCAGGCCAAGGCGGACTTCTTCCGCATGCTCGGGCACCCGGTACGGATCAGGGTCCTGGAACTGCTCCAGCACGGGCCCGTTCCGGTACGGGACCTGCTCGCCGACATCGAGATCGAGCCGTCCAGCCTCTCCCAGCAACTGGCCGTGCTGCGCCGCTCCGGCATCGTGGTCTCCACCCGGGAGGGTTCCACCGTCCGCTACGCACTGGCCGGCGGGGACGTCGCCGAACTCCTGCGCGCGGCCCGCCGCATCCTCACCGAACTCCTCGACGGGCAGAACGTCCTCCTCGCCGAACTGCGCCAGGCCGACGCGTCCGCTCCGCCGATGTCCACGAGCGGCCGCGGCTGACCGCCGTCTCCGGCTCCGGCTCCGAGGAGCCGCCGTCACACCCGGGCCGGGGCGCCGCCCTCGTACGCCGCCCGCAGCACGGTGAGCGCGTCGTCCGTCGTGACCGGCCTCGGGTTGGCGTACGGCTCACCGGCGACCTGGGCGGCGGCCACCGCCAAGTCCGCTTCCTTCAGCCCTAGTTCGGCCAGGGAGCCGGGTGCGCCCAGCCGGGCCGCGAGTTCCCTGAGGGCCGCCGGGGCGTCGTCCGCGCCGAGGGCCCGGGCGACGGCGGCGGCCGCGTCCGGGGCGGCGGGCGCGTTGAAGGCGAGGGCGTACGGCAGGACGACGGTGTGGGTCTCGGCGTGCGGCAGGCCGAAGGTACCGCCGAGGACATGGCACAGCTTGTGGTGCAGGCCCATGGTGGTGGCGCCGAGGCAGGCCCCGCACAGCCAGGCGCCGTACAGGGCGCGGGAGCGGGCCGGTACGGCGTCCGGGGCCGCGGCGATCTCCGGCAGCGCGCCGGCCAGCGCCCGCACGCCCTCCTCGGCCATGAGCGCGACGAGCGGCGAGCCGTCGGGAGCGTACAGCGCCTCGACGGCGTGCGCGACGGCGTTGATCCCGCTCACCACCGAGAGCGGGACGGGCAGGGAGAGGGTGAGTTCGGGGTCGTAGACAACGCTGCGGGGCAGCACGACGGGGTCGCGGCCGGTGCGTTTGACGCCGTGCTCGGTCAGGCCCCAGACCGGGGTCATCTCGGAGCCCGCGTAGGTGGAGGGCACGGCGATCAGCGGGAGTCCGGTGCGCAGCGCGACGGCCTTGCCGAGGCCGATGGCCGAGCCGCCGCCGACGGCCACGCAGCCGTCGGCGCCCGCGGCCCGGGCCGCCTCGACCCCCCGGTCGGCGACCTCCACGGGGACGTGCATCCGGGCACCCGTGTGGAGGCCGGCGCAGGCGTCCCCCAGCGAGTCGGCGACCGCCCGCGCCGTCGCCGCGCCCCGCTCGCCGCTGAGCACGAGGAGCCGCCGCAGACCGAGGTGCCGGGCCTCCTGTGCCGGTGCGGTGAACGCGGCCCCGGGCCGGAACACCACGCGGGAGGGACGGGTCTCGTACACGAAGTCCAAGGGGTTCACGAACGCTCCAGGACGAGGTCGAAGCGGGCGTGGCGGAACGGGTTCGGCACGCCGTACTCCGCGGCCAGGGCGGGGTCGTCGGTCGGGGTGAAGTCCTTGACGAGGCTCTCCTTGACGGCGAACACCGCGTCGGAGTCCAGGTACTCCCCGCCGGCGACGAAGATGTGCGTGGTGACCGGGGCGTGGCCCGCGGCCGAGACGATGAAGTGGATGTGAGCGGGGCGGTAGGGGTGCCGGCCGGTGGCCCTCAGGAGGGCGCCCACCGGGCCGTCGGTCGGGATCGGGTAGGCACTCGGCACACAGGTGCGGAACCGGAAGCGGCCCTCGCCGTCGGCGGTGAACAGGCCGCGGCCGTTGCCCGGCGGCTGGACGCCGGGCTGCTGCACGTCGTAGAAGCCGTGCGGGTCGGCCTGCCACACGTCCAGGACCGCGCCCGGCAGCGGGGTGCCGTCGGCGGAGCGGACGACGCCGCTGACCACACAGGGTTCACCGCCTCCCACCAGGTCGATGTCGGCGCCGAGTTCCCGGACCGGGGACTCGGTCATGTGGAAGGGGCCGAGGACGGTCGACTCGGTGCTGCCGGGGTCGCTGTGCCCGTTGACCGTCTCGACCAGCATCGAAAGGCCCAGGACGTCGGAGAGCAGGATGAACTCCTGCCGGGTGTCCGTGCAGGTCTGCCCGGCCTCGGTGAGGAACGCGATCGCCGCCTCCCACTCGCGCCGGGTCAGCCGGGTCTCGCGGGTGAAGGCGTGCAGATGGCGGACGAGGGCGGTGAGCAGTGCGCGCAGCCGGGGGTCGCCGGTGCCCCGGAGGCTGTCGACGGCCTCCGCGGTGACTGCGTCGTCGGTTGTCATGCCGGCTCCTTGCCCGGAGGAACAGTGACCTTGAGTGATCGTAATCCCGTTCACCGTTCAATGAACCGTATCCACGCGCGCGTCCGCCCCCGTCTACTTGATGAGCGCGTTGGCCACCACCACGATCACCCCGAGCAGCGCGTCCAGCGCGCCGATCAGCACGGAGGCCGGCCAACTCCGGTGCGACCAGCGGGCGGTGACGAGGCCGAGGCCGAACAGGATGACGATGTTCAGGACGAACGCCGGGTACTCGACGCCCTTCGGCGGCCACCAGCCCCAGCCGGCACCCGCGAGCAGGAAGACCGTGGGCAGGACGGCGGTGACCAGCGGCCATTCGTCGGCCAGGGTGTGCAGCGCGTCCCAGCGCTGGTGCGGGGCCCGCTCGGCGATGTAGTGGGCGTAGCCGTGGGCCAGGGCGGAGGCGCAGGCGGTGACCAGGAGCCAGAGGGCGTCGTAGCGGCGGCTGGCCGCGGAGGTGTGCCCGTACTGGGTGAGCGCGGCCACCATCGAGCAGGCCAGCACGGCGCCGTAGACCCCGCCGAACAGGACGGCCTCGCGGGTGTCGTGCGCGCGCGGCTGCGGCCCGGCCGCCGTGGAGTCAGCCATGTCCTCCACGATCGCCCGGGCCGGACCCGGCCGCCACCGGGCGCGGCACGACGAAGTGTCCTCCCACCAGGCCGGATGCCGCACATCCTGTCCACGCCCGGGGCACCGGTGGGCTCGCTAGGGTCGCCGCATGACGACGCACAGCTTCGCCCTGCACATCCCCGACGCCGAGCTCGAACCCGACCCGCTCGACCCGGCACAGATCGTCTCCGGCACACCCGAGGTCACCGGGAAGGTGGTCTGGGAGTCGGCCGACGGCAAACAGCTCCGCGGGATCTGGCAGATCACCCCGGGGGTGGTCACCGACACCGAGGCCGACGAGCTGTTCGTGGTGGTCAGCGGCTCGGCGACCATCGAGGTCGAGGGCGGGGCGACGTTCACCGTGGGCCCCGGCGACATGGGTGTCCTGCGTGCGGGCGACCGCACCACCTGGACGGTGCACGAGACGCTGCGCAAGGCGTACGCGATCAGTCTGTGAGCAGGGCCGGCGCGTCGTGAGGGCGCTCAGCGGTTCGTGGCCGCCGGCATGTTGTAGGGCGTGACCACCTGGATCGCCGACGGCAGGGTCGGTCCGGCCGGGGGCAGCGCGCCCTGGGCGCGCATCACCAGGTGGCAGGCCTCGCGCATGTCCTGGCGCAGGTCGTGGTGGAGGACGGCGGACAGCCGGTGCTCGCGCAGCAGCCGGGTGTTGTCGTGGTCGAGGTCGTGGGCGATGAACACGGCGCACTCGCGGTCCAGGTCGGCGAAGGCGCGCAGGGTGGCGATGTTGCCGCCGCCGATCGAGTACACGGCGCGGATCTCCGGATCGCGCTCCAGGGCGGCGCGGACCAGGTCGTACTGCGTGGCGTCCAGTCCCTGTCCCTCGGCGATCTCCACCAGGGTCCGCTCGGGGTGCCGGGCCCGCATGGCGCTGCGGAAGCCCATCTCACGCTCCTCCTCGTTGCGGAAGAAGCCGCTGCTCAGGCTGGTGAGGACGTTGCCCGGCCGGTCGCCGAGCCACTGGCCCATCAGGTAGGCGGCGGTGGCGCCGGCGGCCCGGTTGTCGCTGCCGACGTAGGCCAGCCGGCCGCTGGCGGGCAGGTCGGTGACGAGGGTGACGACCGGGATGTCCGCCGACCTGAGCCGCCCGACGGCGGCGGTGATCTCGGGGACGTCCGGTGCCTTGAGGATCACGCCCTGCGAGCCGCGGCGGGCTATCCGGTCCAGCGTCCGCACCAGTTCCGCGACCGGCCCGGTCTCCCGGAAGTGGAACCGGGAGCGCACCACCGCCGGGTGCAGGGCCGGCAGCTCGGCCTCCAGCGCGCCCCGCACGGCCGTGGTGAACCGCTCGGGCGCCTGCATCACGATGTCGACCATGAAGGTGCGGCCCACCAGCCGGACCTGGGTGCGCTGCCGGTCCAGATCGGCGATGGCCCGCTCCACCTCGCGGGCGGTGCTCTCCCGGACGCCGCCCCTGCCGTTCAGGACCCGGTCCACGGTGGCCTCGCTGAGCCCTGCCTGCCGGGCGATCTCACGGATGGGGAAGGGGTGGCCCACGGGCTGCCTCCTTGAGGGTTTTTTGACGGGTCGCTGCTGGTTGTTCGAGGGGTTTGTGCTGACAAGAATGGCAGAGCCCCGCCGTGGCCGGGACCACGGCCGTGACCGAAAGCAGGACATCGATGTCCCTCGCCGCCGAACAGGGCCGTGCCTGGCTCTCGCCGCAGGACTGCGATCTCGACGCCTTCCGTGGCCTGGTCGAGCGGACCACCGACCGGACCGCCTACCCGCACGCCTCGGCCGTCGAGGAGAACGTCCTCGTCTACGACAGCGCGCGGCTGCGCTCCGCCGACGCGAGCCACGAGGTGCGGACCGAACTCGTGCGCGCCCTGGCCGACGGTCCCGGCGTCGTCGTCTTCAGGGGTGCGTTCCCCGACCCGGCGGTGGTCGACCGGGCCACCGCGGTGTTCGAGGCGCTCATCTCGGAGCAGCACGAGTCCGGCGCGGGGGCCGGCGACCACTTCGCGACGCCCGGGGCCAACGAACGGGTGTGGAACGCCCTGGAGAAGGCGGCGCTCTACGACCCGGAGGCGTTCGCCGACTACTACGCCAACGACGTCGTGGCCCTGGCCTCCCGGGCCTGGCTGGGCCCCGGCTACCAGATCACCTCGCAGGTCAACGTGGTCAACCCGGGCGGCGCGGCACAGACCGCGCACCGCGACTACCACCTGGGTTTCCTCTCCGACGAACAGGCGGAGGCCTACCCGGCCCATGTGCACCGCCTCTCCCCCGTGCTCACCCTCCAGGGCGCGGTCGCGCACTGCGACATGCCGGTGGAGTCGGGGCCGACGATGTACCTGCCGTACTCGCAGACCTACGAGCCCGGCTACCTGGCCTGGCGGCGGCCGGAGTTCCAGGAGTATTTCAGGGCCCGCCATGTGCAGCTGCCGCTCGCGAAGGGCGACGCGGTGTTCTTCAACCCGGCGGTGTTCCACGCGGCCGGCACCAACCGGACCCTCGACGTGCGCCGGATGGCCAACCTGCTCCAGGTGTCCTCCGCGTTCGGGCGGGCCATGGAGAGCGTGGACCGGGAGGCGGTGGCCAACGCGGTCTACCCGCTGCTGCGCCGGCGCCGGTCGGAGGGGGCGGGCGAGGCCTGGCTGGAGCACGTCATCGCCGCGAGCGCCGAGGGTTACCCGTTCCCGACCAACCTCGACAGCGATCCGCCGGTCGACGGCATGGCCCCGCCCTCGCAGGCGGACCTCGTGCGGCGGGCGCTGCGGGAGGGGTGGGCGCCGCGGGTGCTGCGGGACGGGTTGCGGCACGCCGCGGTGCGGCGGGAGAGCTGAAGCCGACAGGCCGTGTGCCGTGTGCGGCGCCGTCGTGGCTGGTCGCGCAGTTCCTCCCCCAACCTTCGGCCGGGGGTACCCCCAGCGCCCCTTACGGGGCGCCTGCCGACGGCCCCTCCATCAACATCAAGGAGCAATACTCAATGCGTATCGGAATCCTCGGTCTCGGCCGTATCGGTGCTTTTCATGCCGAGACCCTCTCCGGGCTCGACGTCGTCGAGTCGCTCGTCTTCACCGACCCGTTCGCGGACGCGGCCAAGGCCGCCGCCGAGAGGTTCGGTGCCGAGGTCGTGGACTCGCCCGAGGCGCTGCTGGCGGCCGGCGTGGACGGCATCGTCGTGGCCGCCGCCACCGACGCCCACCCGGCCCTGATCCTGGCCGGTGTCGAGGCGGGTGTGCCGGTCTTCTGCGAGAAGCCGGTCGCGAAGACGATGGCGGAGGGCGTCGAGGTCCTCACGGCCGTCCAGGGCCGGGGGGTGCCGATCCAGATCGGCTACAACCGCCGCTTCGACGCGGGCTTCGTCGCCGCGCGGGCCGCCGTCCAGGCGGGCGAGCTCGGCAAGCTGCACACCGTGCGCTCCACCACCCTGGACCCGGCCCCGCCCCCGGCCGCGTACATCGCCGCGTCCGGCGGGATCTTCCGGGACTGCTCCGTGCACGACTTCGACATCATCCGCTGGGTCACCGGCCGTGAGGTCACCGAGGTGTACGCGGTCGGCGGCAACCGGGGCGCCGAGTACATCAAGGAGGCCGGGGACGCCGACACCACCGGTGCGATCCTCACCCTCGACGACGGCACCATCGCGGTGGTCTCCAACTCCCGCCACAACGCCCGGGGCTACGACGTCCGCATGGAGCTGCACGGCTTCGCCGACTCGATCGCCGTCGGCCTGGAGGACAAGCTCCCGCTGCGCTCGGTGGAGCCCGGCGTGACCTTCCCCGCGGGCACCCCGCACGACTTCTTCATGGACCGGTTCACCGCGGCCTACCGCGCCGAGCTCACCGCGTTCACCGAGGTCGTGGCCGGCACCCGGCCCTCTCCGTGCACGGTCGAGGACGCCCTGGAGGCCGGCTGGATCGCCGACGCCTGCACGCTGTCCCTGCACGAGCACCGGCCGGTGACGATCGCGGAGGTCCGCGGGGCCTGACACCCGCGGACCTCCGTACGGCGGCGGGGCGGGGCCGGAGGACGGCCCCCGCCTCGCCGTCCTGCCCGTCACCCCCGAAGCCCGTCCACGATCAGCGTCGGGATCCGCGCCGCCCGCGCCTCGGCGTCGCCGCGTGCCGTGTCGGTCCGCCACAGGACGCCGAGCTGGAGGAGCGCGGCCTCCGGGTGGATGCCGGGCCTGCGGCGGTGGACGGCCGGGACCTGGTCGACGTCCGCCTCAGGGCGATGACCTCACCGGCCGCGGCGGGCGAACGCTTCCTCGCCACCGGCGAGTTCCTGTGGATGGCGGACATGGCCCGGGTGCTGCGGGACGTCCCCGGCGCGCGTGGACGGCAGATCTCCACCCGCCTGCTGCCCGACTTCGCCGTGCGCCGCGGCCCGCCTCCGGGACCCCGGGCTGCGGGAGATCACCCCGCCGCTGGGCCGCCGCAACCGGCACACCACCGAGGAGGCGGCGCGGGTGCTGGGCCGGCGGCCGCGCCCGGCCCGGCAGACCGCGCCGAGAGCCTGCTCGCCCACGGCGCGGTCCGGCTCCCGGCGGCGGCTCAGAGGCCGTGGCGCACCGCGTCAGAGGCCGTAGCGCACCGCGAACTCGTCCGGGTCGTAGGCGTCCCGGTCGGGGTCGTGCTGAACGGCCGGCCTGGTCTCCACCATGTCCTCCGGGCGGATCCGCTGGGGCAGCGCGCCGAACCGCTCCTTGCGCGTCACGGCCTCGGCCGCGGTCTCCTCGTGGCTCATCTTCGTCCTCCCCGTCGTAGCGGGCGTCACCCGTCATCAGGCTAACGCGCGCGCCCCGGCGGGTGTTCCCGAACCCGCCGGGGCGCGCGGGGCCCCCTGGAGAAGAGCTCCACGGGGCCCTGGGAAGCGGCGGTCAGGCGCCGCAGGACCGCAGGAACCTCCGGGTGCGCACCGCGACGGGCAGCGGCCTGTCCGGCTCGCACGGGTACATGTCCTGCTCGACGATGGCGAACAGGTCGACCCCCAGCCGCTGCGCCGCCGCCAGCACCGGGCCCAGCTCCGGCACGCCGGCCGGCGGTTCGCACATCACGCCCTGCGCCACGGCGGGCCCGAACGGGGTGCCCTTGGCCCGGACGTCGGCGAGGACCGCCGGGTCCACCTGCTTGAGGTGGAGGTAGCCGATGCGCTCGCCGTAGGTCTCGATCAGTTTGACGCTGTCGCCACCGCAGTAGGCGTAGTGACCGGTGTCCAGGCAGAGGTTGACCAGGTCGGTGTCGGTCGAGTCGAGGAAGTGCTCGACGTGGTCCTCGGTGTCGATGTGGGTGTCGGCGTGCGGGTGGACGACGATGTCCAGGCCGTACGTCTCCTTCACCTCGTGGCCGAGCCGCTCCATGCCCTTGGTCAGGTGGGCCCACTGCTCGCCGGTCAGCTCCGGCGGCTCCAGGATCTCGGCGGTCCTGTCGTCCCGCCAGAAGGACGGGATGACCACCAGGTGCTTCGCCCCCATGGCCTGGGTGAGCGCGGCGACCTGGCTGACGTGCTCCCAGGTCGACTCCCAGACGGCCGGGCCGCGGTGCAGACCGGTGAAGACCGTGCCCGCCGACACCTGCAGGTCCCGCTCGGCGATCTCGTCGGTGAGGCGGGCCGGGTCGGTGGGGAGGTAGCCGTAGGGGCCGAGCTCGATCCAGGAGTAGCCGGCCTCGGCGACCTCGTCGAGGAAGCGTTCCCAGGGGACCTGCCGGGGGTCGTCAGGGAACCAGACGCCCCAGGAGTCGGGAGCCGAGCCGACCCGGATGCGGTCGAGAGGGTCGGTCATGGGGTCACGACTTCCCTTCCGGACCGGTCACGGCGGGAGCGGTGAGCTCTTCCTCCTCGGGCAGTTCCTCGGTGTCGACGCCGCGGACCTGGGACAGCTCGTGCTTGAGGGCCGCGAGTTCGGCGCCGCCCGCCATGTGGTTGGTGAGCTCCTCCAGGGTGATGGCGCTGCGTTCGGCGGAGAGTTCGAGGGTGCCGAGGCGCAGGACGCTGAAGTGGTCGCCGACCATGTAGGCGTGGTGCGGGTTGTGGGTGATGAAGATGACGCCGAGGCCGCGTTCGCGGGCGGCGGCGATGTACTTCAGGACCACGCCGGACTGCTTGACGCCGAGGGCGGCGGTCGGCTCGTCCAGGATGAGGACGCGGGCACCGAAGTAGACGGCGCGGGCGATGGCCACGCACTGGCGCTGGCCGCCGGAGAGGGTGCCGATGGGCTGGTCCAGGTCGTCCAGGACGATGCCCATGTTGCGCAGTTCGCGGTCGGCGGTCTCCTTCATCTTCGCGATGTCCAGACGCCGCACGGGCCAGGGGCCCTTGGTCATCTCGGAGCCGAGGAAGAAGTTCCGCCACACCGGCATCAGGGGGACGGTGGCGAGGTCCTGGTAGACGGTGGCGATGCCCTTGTCGAGGGCGTCGCGCGGGGTGGAGAAGCGGACCGGGGCGCCGTCGACGAGGAAGTCGCCCTCGGTGTGCTGGTGCAGCCCCGAGATGATCTTGATGAGGGTGGACTTGCCGGCGCCGTTGTCGCCGAGCACGCAGGTCACCTGACGGGGGAAGACCTTGAGGTCGACGCCGTGCAGGGCACGGATGTTGCCGTAGGACTTGCCGGCGCCGCGCAGTTCGACGATCGGGGCGCCGTCGGCGGGCGCGTCGTCCTGGAGGACGGCGCCGTGGGTTCCGGTGGTGTTGTCTGTCATCGGGTCACCTCCTGGTCGCGGTCCGCTGGACCCACAGGTTGATCATCACGGCGCCGAGGAGCATCACGCCGAGGAAGGCCTTGAACCAGTCGGGGTTCCAGCCCGCGTAGACGATGCCCTGCTGGACCATGCCGAACATGAAGGCGCCGAAGACCGGGCCGATGGCCGAACCGGCGCCGCCGGTCAGGAGGCAGCCGCCGATGACCGCGGCGGAGATGTAGATCAGCTCCTGGCCCACGCCCTCGCCGGACTGCACGGTGTTGAAGGAGAACAGCTGGTGCATGCCGACGAACCAGGCGGCGAAGCCGACCAGCATGAACAGCGAGATCTTGGTGAAGTTCACCGGGACGCCGACCGCGCGGGCGCTGTCCTTGTTGCCGCCGACCGCGAAGATCCAGTTGCCGTACTTGGTGCGCAGCAGGACCCAGGTGGCGATGGCGGCGAAGAACAGCCACCAGAAGATGGTGATCTTCACCTGGACGCCGCCGATGTCGAAGGAGGACGCGAAGACCGCCTTGACCTGGTTGAAGCCGTCCATGTTGCTGATGTCGTCGGTGGCGACGTTGCCGGTGACCAGCTTGGTCACCGCGAGGTTCACGCCCTGGAGGATCAGGAAGCTGCCCAGGGTGATGAGGAAGCTCGGCAGTCCGGTCTTGACGACCAGCCAGCCGTTGAGGAAGCCGATGCCCAGCGACACGACGAGCGCGACGATCACGCCCGCCCAGACGTTGAGGGTGAGCTGGTAGCTGAGCATGGCGGCGGTGAGGGCCGAGGTGATCACCGCGACGCCGGCGGAGAGGTCGAACTCGCCGCCGATCATCAGGAGGGCGACCGGCAGCGCCATGATGCCGATGGTCGAGGACTGGTAGAGGATGTTCGCCATCGAACTGGCCTCGCGCACCGGCGGGGCGGCGACCAGGAAGAAGACGTAGACCGCGACCGCGCCGAGGAAGACGCCGACGTCCGGCCGGGCCAGGATCCGCAGCGCCAGGGGGCGCTGTGCGGTCCGCCCGTCCTTCTCCTTCGGGCCGGGGGCCGACGGCGTCGCCACCGCCGGCTGTGCCTGCTGACTCATACCGATCACCGGGTGCCCTTCGCGGCGAACTCGGCGACCTTGTCGACGTTGGACTTGTCGACGAAGGCCGGGCCGGTCAGCACCGGCTGCTCACCGCCGCCGCTGTAGTTGCCGTTGTTCTTGTAGAGCCACAGCGAGTCGATCGCCAGGTAGCCCTGGAGGTAGGGCTGCTGGTCCACCGCGAACTCGATGGTCCCCTTGCTGATGGCCGTGGTGAGGTCCTTGTTGAGGTCGAAGGTGGCGACCTTCGCCTTGCTGCCCGCGTCGGACACCGACTGCGTGGCGATCAGCGCGATCGGGGCGCCGAGGGTGATCACGTGATCGATGGCCTTGTCCTGCGTGAGCTTGGCGGTGATCGTGGACTTCACCGAGGGCGCGTCCGTGCCGTTGACGTACAGGGTCTCCGTGGTCCCCGAGAACGTCTTCTTCACGCCGTCACAGCGCTGGGTGAGGCCGACGTTGCCCTGCTCGTGGATGACGCAGACGACCTTCTTCGCACCCTCCGAGTTCAGCCGGTTGCCGAGCGCCTCGCCCGCGACCGACTCGTCCTGGCCGAAGAACTCCATCAGACCGAGCTTCTTCCAGTCGCCCAGACCGGAGTTGAGGCCGACGATCGGGATCTTCGCGGAGACGGCCTTGGCGACGACGGCCTTCATGGCGTCCGGCTTGGCCAGGGTGACCGCGATCCCGTCGACCTTCTGGTCGATCGCGTTCTGCACCAGGCCGGCCTGGTTGCCCGCGTTCGGGTCGGCGGAGTAGACGAGCTTGATGTTGTCCTTGTCGGCGGCGGCCTGGGCACCCTTGCGGACGATGTCCCAGAACGTGTCGCCCTGCGACTGGTGGGTGACCAGCGCGACCGTCATGCGAGGAGTGGACGCCTTGCCCGCAGAGGCCGCCGATCCTCCCTCTTCGGACTTCTTTCCGCCGGAGCTGCTGGAGCAGCCTGCGAGGGTCAGGGCTGCCGCCGCGGCGACGGCCACGATCGGGGCCAGCCTGCGCGAACGGGACTGGGAAGAGCGGTCCATCCTGCACCTCACTGTGCGACCGGAGAAGGAAGGGATCCGGCGGATCCCCGGCCCGGGCCGACGGAGACGGTCCGGGTCACTGCTGTGCGCTGGGACGGGATACAAGTCCCTGTGAGGCCCGCTGTCAATACTTTGTTAAGACATCATTTCACATACAGGTCCGAATGTAAGTACAAACCATTGACAGCGCGACCCGCCCCGATCTACACCTGAGGGGCATCCGCCCACGTGCTTACCCGCTCCCACCGGACGTACCCCTGCCCGGTCCGCCGACGCCCGCCCGCCGTCCGACACACCCCGTCCGAATGAGGTCCTCCATGAGCCAGCCGACCACCCGCCTGACCGTCGCCCAGGCGCTGGTGCGGTTCCTGTCCGCCCAGTACACCGAGCGCGACGGTGTCCGGCACCGGCTGATCGCCGGCACCTGGGGCATCTTCGGCCACGGCAACGTCGCGGGAATCGGCCAGGCGCTCCTGGAGTACAGCGACGTCATGCCGTACCACCAGGGCCGCAACGAGCAGGCGATGGTGCACGCGGCGGTCGGGCACGCCCGCCAGCTGGACCGGCTCTCGGCGCAGGCGGTGACCACGTCCATCGGCCCGGGCGCCACCAACCTGGTGACCGGCGCCGCCCTCGCCACCATCAACCGGCTGCCGGTGCTGCTGCTCCCCGGCGACTACTTCGCGAGCCACGCGCCGGACCCGCTGCTGCAGCAGCTCGAGCACCCGAGCGAGTTCGACGTCTCCGTCAACGACACCCTGCGCCCGGTCTCCCGCTACTTCGACCGGATCACCCGCCCCGAGGCGCTGATCCCCTCCGCGCTGAACGCCATGCGGGTCCTCGCCGACCCGGCCGAGACCGGCGCGGTCACCCTCGCCCTCCCCCAGGACGTCCAGGCGGAGGCGTACGACTGGCCCCAGGAGTTCTTCGCCGAGCGTGTGTGGCGGGTCCGGCGGCCTGCCCCCGACCCCGTGGAGCTGGCGGACGCCGTGAGCGCCGTACGGGCCGCTCAGCGGCCGTTGATCGTCGCGGGCGGCGGAGTCCACCACAGCCGCGCGGAAGACGCCCTGAGGGCCCTTGTGGGGGCCACGGGCATCCCCGTCGCCTCGACCCAGGCGGGCAAGGGCTCGCTGCGCCACGACCACCCGGCCGACCTGGGCGGGATCGGGCACACCGGGACCGCCGTCGCGGACGACCTGGCGCGCACCGCCGACCTGGTCATCGGCGTCGGCACCCGGTACACGGACTTCACCACGGCCTCCGGCACCCTCTTCCAGAACCCGGAGGTCCGCTTCCTGAACCTGAACATCACCGGCTTCGACGCCCACAAGCTGGCCGCGCGGACGGTCGTGGCGGATGCACGGACGGCCCTGGAGGCGCTCACGGGGGCACTGTCCGGGTACCGCGTGGACGGCGCCTACGAGGCCGAGTACCGGGCCGGCAAGGAGCGCTGGGACGCGGTCGTCGAGGCCGCCTACCGCGCCGACGACGAGGACGCCGTGCCCACCCAGACCCAGGTGCTCGGGGCCCTCGACGCCGTCGTGGGCGATGACGACGTTGTCATCAACGCGGCCGGCTCGCTCCCGGGCGACCTGCACAAGCTGTGGCGGGCCCGCTCGCCGCGCCAGTACCACCTGGAGTACGGCTACTCCTGCATGGGTTACGAGATCCCGGCCGGCATCGGCGTCCAGCAGGCGGCCCCGGACACGGTGGTCTGGTCGCTGGTCGGCGACGGCACCTATCTGATGATGCCGACCGAGATCGTCACCGCCGTCCAGGAGGGCCTGCCGGTCAACCTGGTCCTCATCCAGAACCACGGGTACGCCTCCATCGGAGGCCTCTCCGAGACGGTCGGCGGCGAGCGGTTCGGCACCGCCTACCGCTTCCGCTCCGCCGACGGCACCTTCGGCGGCGCCCCGCTGCCGGTGGACCTCGCCGCCAACGCGGCCAGCCTCGGCATGGAGGTGCTGCGCGCCAAGACCGTGCGGGAACTGCGCGAGGCCCTTGCGGCGGCCCGCGCGAGCGACCGGCCGACGTGCGTGTACGTGGAGACGGACCCGGCGCCGACCGCGCCCGGGGCCGAGGCCTGGTGGGACGTGCCGGTCGCCGAGACCGCCGCCCGCGAGGCCGCCGTGCACGCCCGCGAGGAGTACGACCGGCAGGTCGCCGACCGCCGCCGGCACCTGTGACCCCCGACCCCCGGAAGGAGGTGTCCCGGTGGCCCGTACCGGTGATTCCGCCCGCAGCGCGACCGTCTCGGCGCTCGACACCCTGGACTTCGCCCTGGACCGCGGCAGTCCGGTTCCGCTCTACTACCAGCTCGCCCAGCAGCTGGAGGAGGCCATAGAGCACGGGGTGCTCGCCCCGGGCAACCTCCTGGGCAACGAGATCGACCTCTCGGTGCGGCTCGGGCTGTCCCGGCCCACGGTCCGCCAGGCCATCCAGTCCCTCGTCGACAAGGGGCTGTTGGTGCGCCGCCGGGGCGTGGGCACCCAGGTGGTGCACAGTCAGGTCAAGCGGCCGCTGGAGCTGAGCAGCCTCTACGACGACCTGGAGTCGGCCGGGCAGGGCCCGACCACCCGGGTGCTGGGCAACGAGCGGATTCCGGCGGGCGCCGAGGTGGCCGCCGCGCTCGGCATCGCGGAGGGCGCGGAGGTGGTCGTCCTGGAACGGCTGCGCTGCACGCACGGCCAGCCGGTGGCGTTCCTGTGCAACTACCTGCCCGCCGCCCTGCTCGAACTCGACACGGAGCGGCTGGAGTCGACCGGTCTGTACCGGATGATGCGCGCGGCCGGCATCACCCTGCACAGCGCCCGGCAGACGGTGGGCGCCCGCAGCGCCACCGCCGAGGAGGCCGTGCGGCTCGACGAGAGGGAGGGCGCCGCCCTGCTGACCATGCAGCGGACCGCGTACGACGACACCGGGCGGCCGGTGGAGTACGGCAGCCATGTCTACCGGGCGTCCCGGTACGCCTTCGACTTCCAACTGCTGGTACGGCCGTAGGACATGCCGTGCCGGGGCGATTGCTGCGGGTTTAACCGCTGGTCCCGACAGCCGAAACCAACACGCCCGCACACGAGCCCCCACGGAGTTTGTCCCGTGGGGGCTCCGTCGTCCCGCTTTGTTCAACAAACCGGCAGGCGACCATGTCGATTACGTTTCGGGCAAGAGACGGGCGAGAGAGCCGCAGGCTATTGACGCATGAGCGGACAAGCGGCTGTTATTGCGCCCACGATGTTCGGCCGAGTTGGTTTCTGATCGGTTTCGGGACCTTTCGAAGATCAACTCTTCCCCTTGCCGAACCCTGTTACTACAGGAGCCGCCATGCGCATCTCCCCGTCCGGTCTTCACGTGCCGGGTCCGAGCCGCCGTAACGTCCTGCGCGGTGCCGGTTCGGCCGCCCTCCTCGCGGGCGCCGGCATACCCCTGCTCTCCGCCTGCGGCGGCAGCGGATCCTCCTCCGACCCGAAGACGGTCAGCCTCGGCTCCAACTCCTCCGACGCCGTGCCTAAGAAGGCCTTCGCGGAGATCTACGCCGCCTTCACCAAGCAGTCCGGCATCAAGGTCGACGTCAACACGAAGGACCACAACACCTTCCAGGAGCAGATCAACTCCTACCTGCAGGGTACGCCGGACGACGTGTTCACCTGGTTCGCCGGTTACCGCATGCAGTTCTTCGCGGCCAAGAACCTGGCCTCGCCGATCGACGACGTGTGGGCCAAGATCGGGGACAACTTCCCCGACGCGATGAAGCAGCTCAGCAAGGGCGAGGACGGCAAGTACTACTTCGTCCCGCTGTACACGTATCCCTGGGCGATCTTCTACCGCAAGAGCGTCTTCCAGGCCAAGGGCTACGAAGTCCCCACCACCTGGGACGCGTTCGTCGCCCTGTGCAAGAAGATGAAGAACGACGGCCTGGTCCCGATCGCGTTCGGCGACAAGGACGCCTGGCCGGCGATGGGTACCTTCGACCAGATCAACTTCCGCCTCAACGGCTACGACTTCCACAAGTCCCTGATGGCGGGCAAGGAGGCGTGGACCGACCCCAAGGTCAAGGCCGTCTTCGACCACTGGGCCGAGATCCTCCCCTACCACCAGGACGGCTTCATGGGCCGCACCTGGCAGGACGCCGCACAGACCCTGGTGTCCAAGAAGGCCGGCATGTACGTCCTCGGCTCCTTCGTGGCCCAGCAGTTCACCAACAAGGCGGACCTGGACGACCTCGACTTCTTCGCCTTCCCGGAGATCAACTCCGCGTACGGCCAGGACACCGTCGAAGCGCCCACCGACGGCTTCATGGTCAGCAAGTCCCCCAAGAACCACGACGGCGTCGTCAAGCTCATGGAGTACCTGGGCACCCCCGAGGCCGAGCAGATCTACCTCAAGGCCGACTCCAGCGTGGTGGCCGCCTCCAGCAAGGCCGACACCTCGTCCTACTCCGCGCTGCAGAAGAAGGCGTACACGATGATCAGCGGCGCCAAGAACCTCACCCAGTTCATGGACCGCGACTCGCGCCCGGACTTCACCTCCACGGTGATGCAGCCCGGTCTGCAGAAGTTCCTGCAGAACCCGAAGGGGATCGACAGTCTGCTCTCGTCCATCGAGCGCCAGAAGAAGACGATCTTCGCGTCCCAGTGAGCTCCCGAATGTCGACCGACACCCCCACGAAGTCCCAGGAGGCGGCCGCCGTGCCGCCTCCTGGGCGCGCGTCCGAGAAGAAGCGGGTCCAGCGGGGCCACAAGCGCCTGCTGACCCGCCGTGACCGGATCACCCTCGCCTTCATGGCGGGCGTGCCGACGATCCTCCATGTACTCCTGGTCTGGGTGACCGCCCTGGCCTCGATCCTGCTTGCCTTCACCTCCTGGGACGGCATCGGGTTCGACTCCATCAAGTGGGTCGGGCTCGACAACTTCCATCAACTCTTCAGCGACAACCCGCAGTTCTGGCCGGCCGTCGAGCACAACGTCATCTGGTTCGTGGTGCTCATCCTGATCCCGACGCCGTTCGGCCTGTTCCTGGCCGTGCAGCTGGACAAGAAGATCCGGTTCAGCCGGGTCTACCAGACGGCGTTCTTCCTCCCGGTCGTCATCTCCCTGGCCTGCATCGGGTTCGTGTGGCAGCTGATCTACAACCCGGACACGGGTCTGATCAACAGCATCATCGGCGCCAACAAGCCGGGCCACTACATCGACTGGATCGGTGACCCGAACCTCAACCTGTGGGCGGTCCTGGTCGCCGCGTCCTGGCGGCACACCGGCTACATGATGATCCTTTACCTGGCCGGCCTGAAGAGCGTCGACCCGTCGCTGCGGGAGGCCTCGGCCCTCGACGGCGCCAACGAGTGGCAGACGTTCAAGAACGTCATCTTCCCGACGCTGCGGCCGACCAACACCATCGTCCTGGTCGTGACCATCATCGAGGCACTGCGCGCCTTCGACCTGGTCTTCGTCTTCAACAAGGGCGCCCAGGGAACCGAGTTGCTCTCCATCCTGGTGACCAACAACATCATCGGCGAGTCCAGCCGCATCGGTTACGGCTCGGCGATCGCGGTGGTGCTGCTGTTCATCTCGCTGATCGTGATCATTCCCTACCTGATCGCGACCTTCCGGAAGGAGCGCCGCGCATGAGCACCGTGAGCAGCGCGCTGCCCAAGCAGCGCAACCCGATCCGCCCGGCCCGCGTGCTGCTGCACGCGTTCCTGGCCCTCACGGCCCTGGCGTGGCTGGCGCCGCTGCTGTGGGCGATCTTCTCGGCGCTGCGCCCGTACAGCGAGACCAGCGACCGCGGTTACGTGTCCTGGCCGCACACGCTGAACTTCGACAACTTCAAGAACGCGTTCACGCAGTCGGACATGACGCACTACTTCATGAACACGCTGGTCATCGCGGTCCCGGCCGTGCTGCTCACGCTGTTCCTGTCGTCGATGGTCGCGTTCTACGTCGCCCGCTTCGACTTCCGGGTCAACCTGTTCCTGCTGCTGGTGTTCACGGCCGGCAACCTGCTGCCGCAGCAGGTCATCATCACCCCGCTGTACCGGATGTACCTGCTGACGAACCTGCCGGGGATCACGCAGAGCGGCAAGCTGTACGACTCGGCGCTCGGCCTGGTGTTGATCCATGTCGCGTTCCAGTCCGGCTTCTGCGCGTTCGTGCTGTCGAACTACATGCGTTCGCTGCCGCACGAGCTGACCGAGGCCGCGCTGGTGGACGGCGCCTCGGTGTGGCGGCTGTACTGGCAGATCACGCTGCCGCTGTGCAAGCCGGCTATGGCGGCCCTGGCGACCCTGTTGTCGATCTGGATCTACAACGACTTCTTCTGGGCGCTGGTGCTGATCTCGACCGGTGAGAACATGCCGATCACGTCGGCGCTGAACAACCTCTCCGGCCAGTACTTCACCGACCCGAACCTGGTCGCCGCCGGTTCCCTGCTGACCGCGATCCCGACGCTGATCGTGTACTTCGCGCTCCAGAAGCAGTTCGTCAGCGGTCTGACCCTGGGCTCCGCCAAGGGCTGATCCGGCCCCCTTCGAAAGAGAACCTCGTGCACAACCCGTTCACCCCGGTCGCCGCGGTGCCCGTGGACACGCGCACCGCCCGTGTCCACGAGGAAGGCTGGCAGTCCTGGTCGCCCAGCGGCGCCTACGCCCTCGGCGCGGCCCCGTACCGCCCTGCGAACGCCAACTGGGCGACCGTGTGCTACCGCCCCGGCCGCGGTGTCCCCGCCGGGGCCTTCCAGGGCGAGGGCCTGCTGGCACTCGACCCGGCCGACGGCTCCCCGGTACGGCTGTGGGCGGCGGCCGACCCGTTGCACGAGGTGCCGTCGGTCCGGCTGACCGTGGCGGGCGGGGTCGCCGAGGTCGAGGCCGACGGCCCGGTCAAGGAGTGGACCGGCGCGGACATCCAGTCCGTGCTGGGCGAGTGGGCCGTCGCCCTGGCCGTGCCGGCACCCCGCCCGGCGCCCACCGTCTGGTGCTCCTGGTACGAGTACTTCACGGCCGTCACCGAGGACGACATCCACGAGAACCTGCGGGCGATGGACACCCTGGACCTGCCGATCGACGTGGTGCAGATCGACGACGGCCACCAGAGCGCCCTGGGCGACTGGCTGACCCTCTCCGGCCGCTTCCGCTCCCGGCGGGGCATCGCCGACGCCATCCGCGCCCGCGGCCGCCGGGCGGGCATCTGGACGGCGCCGTTCCTGGTCGACCCGGGGAGCGACCTCGCCGAGACGTACCCGGACTGGCTGGTCCGCGACCCGGACGGCAGAGCGCTGCGCGCGGGCCGCAACTGGGGCCACGCGTTGTACGTCCTGGACACCACCCACCCGGGCGCCGCGGCCTACCTCACCGACGTCTTCGCGACGCTGCGCGCCGAGGGCTACGACTACTTCAAGGCCGACTTCCTCTACGCGGGCGCCATGGACGGGGTACGGCACTCGGGCGCGGACGCGCTGACCGCGTACCGGCTGGGCGTCGGCCTGATCCGGGAGGCGATCGGCGCGGACGCCTACCTGCTGGGCTGCGGCGCGCCGATGCTGCCCTCCATCGGCCTGTTCGACGCGATGCGGGTCAGCCCGGACACGGCTCCGCACCGCCGCCCCGAGGCCGACGACTACAGCCAGCCGGGCCAGGACCCGGCCGAGTTCACCGGCGTCGGCCGCCAGTGGCAGCACAACCGCCTCTGGGTCAACGACCCCGACTGCCTGATGGCCCGCCCCGCCGTGGAGACGCGTGCGCGCTGGGCGGCGCACGTGGAGGCCGTCGGCGGCCTGGTCGCCTCCAGCGACCGGCTGCTCTCCCTCGATCAGTGGGGCGTGGAGACGACCCGCCGCCTTCTCACCGCAGCCACCGGAGCCAACCGATGACCGACCGCACCCTCTCCGTCCCCGGCATCGCCTACGGCGGCGACTACAACCCCGAGCAGTGGCCCGAGGAGGTGTGGGCCGAGGACGTCCGCCTGATGCGCGAGGCGGGCGTGAACATGGTCAGCGTCGGCATCTTCTCGTGGGCGCTGATGGAGCCCTCCGAGGGCGTCTACGACTTCTCCCGCATGGACCGGATCCTCGACCTCCTCCACGAGAACGGCATCGCAGCCGACCTCGCCACCCCGACGGCCGCCCCGCCGGCCTGGTTCTTCCGCGCCCACCCCGAGGCGCTCCCGGTGGACCACGACGGCCGCACCCTGTCCTACGGCAGCCGCCAGACGTTCTGCCCGAGCAGCCCCGCCTACCGCGAGGCCGCGCTGCGCATCGCGGGCGCGATCGCGGACCGGTACGCGAGCCACCCGGCCGTCAGGATGTGGCACGTCCACAACGAGTACGGCTGCCACAACGCGGCCTGCTACTGCGACACCAGCGCGGCCTCCTTCCGCCGCTGGCTGCGGGCCCGCTACGGCGACGACCTGGCGGCCCTCAACGACGCCTGGGGCACCACCTTCTGGAGCCAGTGGTACTACGACTGGGACGAGGTCCTGCCGCCCCGCGCGACCGGCGCCGTGCCCAACCCGACGCACCAGCTGGACTGGCGGCGGTTCTGCTCGGACGAACTCCTCTCCCTGTACACGGCCGAGCGGGACGTCCTCAGGGCGGCGGCACCCGCCATCCCGGCTACCACCAACTTCATGGTGATGTTCAACTTCGACGCCCTCGACTACTGGCGCTGGGCGCCGGAGCTGGACGTGGTGGCCA
Source organism: Streptomyces sp. NPDC001507 (assembly GCF_042894765.1). NCBI lineage: Bacteria > Bacillati > Actinomycetota > Actinomycetes > Kitasatosporales > Streptomycetaceae > Streptomyces > Streptomyces sp. NPDC001507. Next base: position 467,647 of record NZ_JBIAVV010000007.1, on the reverse strand, counting down.
ACGATCACTACCTGATGTCGGCCGACCCGGAGTCGCAGATCGACATCGCGCTCAGCGGCGACCTGATGCGCTCGCTGGCGGGCGGGCCGTGGCTGCTGATGGAGCACTCGACGGGCGCGGTGAACTGGCAGCCCGTCAACCGGGCCAAGACCGCCGGCGAGTTGCGCCGCAACGCGCTCGCGCACGTGGCGCACGGCGCCGACGGCATCTGCTACTTCCAGTGGCGGGCGGCGAAGGCGGGTGCCGAACAGTGGCACTCGGCGATGCTGCCGCACGCCGGGACCGACAGCCAGATCTGGCGGGACGTGGTCCGGCTGGGCGCCGATCTCAAGGCACTCGCCGAGGTGCGCGGCAGCACCGGCACGGCGGAGGTGGCCGTCGTCTGGGACTGGGACGCCCGGTGGGCCGTGGAGCTGCCCTCGCAGCCGAGCGAGCGGCTTCGCTACCTGGACGTCGTCCGCGCCTGGTACGAGCCGCTGTGGCGGGCCGGCGTCGCGGTGGACTTCGTCCGCCCGGACGCCGACCTGTCGGCGTACAAGGTGGTGCTGGCGCCGAGCCTGTACCTGGTGGACGACACCGGCGCGGCGAACCTCGCGGCCTTCACGGAGGCCGGCGGCACCCTCGCCGTCGGCTTCCACAGCGGCGCGGTGGACGAGAACTGCCATGTCCGGCTGGGCGGTTACCCGGGCGCCTTCCGGGAGCTGCTGGGCGTCTCCACGGACGAGCTGTTCCCGCTGCTGCCCGAGGAGCGGGTGACGCTGAGCGCGGGCGGCCGGGGCTCGCTCTGGTCGGAGCGGGTGCGGCTCGCGGGCGCGGAGGCGGTGACGTCGTACGCCGACGGGCCGCTGGCCGGAGTCCCTGCGGTGACCCGGCACGGGTACGGCGCGGGCACCGCCTGGTACGTGGCGACGCTCCCGGACCCCGACACCCTGGCGGGGCTGCTCGGCCGGATCCGCGCCGAGGCGGGCGTGGCGTCCGGGCGGGTCGCTCCGGCCGGTGTGGAGGTGGTGGTGCGGCGGGGTGCGGACGCGGACTACGTGTTCGTGATCGACCACGTCGGCGGGGGAGCCGAAGTCCCGGTCGCCGCAGGGTCGGTGGAGCTGCTGTCCGGGAAGCCGGCCGACGGGACGGTCGTCGTGGCGCCGGGCGAGGTCGCCGTCGTGCGGGAGTCGCGGCGGGACGCGTAGCCGCCGGGGGCGGTGAGGCCGTTCGGCGGCTGCGGGTCCGTCGTGGCTTGTCGCGCAGTTCCTCCCCCAGCCTTCGGCCGGGGGCACCCCCAGCGCCCCTGAAAGGGCGCGTTGTGGCTGGCGTCTGTCGATGCAGCCCCGCGCCCCTCGGGGGGCGCGGGGCGCACGTCAGCCTCGGGCGAACGGGCCGTCCAGGGCCGCCCACTGCAGCAGCATGATGGTCTTGGCGTCGGCGATCTCGCCCGTTCGGATCATCTCCAGGGCGCGCCGGAAGGGGAGTTCGAGGATCTCGATGTCCTCGCCCTCCTCGTCGAGGCCACCGCCCTCGTGGGTGCGGGTCGAGGGGCCGTAGGCGGCCGCGTAGAACGAGATCCGCTCGGTGACCGAGCCCGGGCTCATGTAGACGTCGAAGACGTGCTCGACCTCGCCGACGGTGTGGCCCGTCTCCTCGACGACCTCGCGGCGCACCGCGTGCTCCGGGTGCTCGGCCTCGTCGTCCAGGAGCCCTGCCGGGGTCTCGACCAGCATGCCGTCGGGGTGACCGTTGACGTAGACCGGGAACCGGAACTGCCGGGTGAGCAGTACGGTTTCGCGATCGGCGTCGTAGAGGAGGAGCGTGGCGCCGTTGCCCCGGTCGTGGGTCTCGCGTTCCTCGGTGTGCCAGGTGCCGTCGGCGTGCTGGAGGTCGAAGGTGGTGGCCCGCTCGACGTACCAGTGACTGGACAGCAGTTTCACGTCCCGGACCTTCACACGGGGGTTGCCGGTCAGATCCAGACCGGCCCGGTCGAGACCGGTACGGCCCCGGCGGTCGGGGGTGTCGATCCCGGCGGTCATCGCAGTCCCGCCGTGCGGGCGAGGGCGTTCAGGTGGCTCATGGTCACCTGTCTACCACCCGCCCGCAGGGGCGCCCCGAAGGGGCGCTGGGGGTGCCCCCGGCCGAAGGCTGGGGGAGGAACTGCGCGACCAGCCACAACAAGCCCGCAGCCAGACGACAACGCCCCCTCGGCCCCTCCAGCGCAGCGCCTAGTGCACTTCGGCCCGCGCCGCCGGCCCCTCGTCGAGGAACCCGCCCGACTGGTGCCGCCACAGCTTGGCGTAGGCGCCCTCCGCGGCGAGCAGTTCGTGGTGCGTGCCCTGCTCGACGATCCGGCCACGGTCCAGGACCACCAGCCGGTCCATGGAGGCGACCGTGCTCAGCCGGTGCGCCACCACCAGTGCCGTGCGGCCCTCCATGAGCCGCCACAGCGCCTCCTGGACGAGGATCTCGCTCTCGGAGTCCAGCGCACTGGTCGCCTCGTCCAGGAGCAGGATCGGGGCGTCCCGGAGGATCGCCCGGGCCAGGGCGACCCGCTGGCGCTGGCCGCCGGAGAGCTTGACGCCACGCTCCCCCACCATCGTGTCGAAGCCGTCGGGCAGCGCGTCGGCGAACTCCGTGACGTGCGCGGCCTCGGCGGCCAGCCGGACCTCGGCGTCGGTGGCGTCCGGCCGGGCGAAGGCGATGTTCTCCCGCAGGGTGCGGTGGAACATCGCCGGGTCCTGCGGGACGTAGGCGATCTGGCTGCGCAGGTCGGCCTGGCGCAGCCGGCTGATGTCCTGGCCACCGATCGTGATCCGGCCGGCGTCGATGTCGGTCATCCGCAGCAGCAGCCGGGTGAGCGTGGTCTTGCCGCCGCCCGACCGGCCGACGAACCCGAACTTCGATCCGCTGGGCACGTCCAGCTCAAGCCCTTCGAACAGCGGTTTGGCACCCGCGTGGGCGAAGGAGACCTTCTCGAAGCGGACGCCTGCGGCCCGCGGCGCGAGCGGTTCCGGAGCCTCCGGGTCCACCACGGTCGGCGATTCGAGGAGCAGTTCGGTGAACTGGGCCGCCTCCGTCATGGAGCTCTCCATGCGCCGGTAGATCTGGTTGAACTCGAACATGATCCGCGTCGCGTTGGAGTAGTACGTGAAGGCGACCACGACCGCCTCCACGCTGTGCCCGCCACCGGCGAGCGCGACCGCGAGCAGCAGGCCCAGCGCGTTGGTCGCCACGGACATCGGCGCGACGAAGGTGTCGATGCGCAGGTTGCCGTAGTCCCAGGAGCGCAGGGTGCGCCGCCGTGACTCGGCGACCCGCGACCGGTGTTCGGCGGCCTCCCGCTCCTCCGCGGCGAACGCCCGGACCGTGTCCATGTTCATCAGGCTGTCGGCGACATGCCCGGACACCCGGGCGATGGCGTCCTCACGCTGGGCGACCAGCCGCTGCCGGTGGCGGATCAGCGGCACCACGCACACGCCGGTGACCGCGATCATCGTCAGCAGCCCGACGACCAGGAGCGGTTCATAGCGCCACAGCACCACCGACCCGAACGCGAGCGGTACGAAGCTGCCGACGATGTTGAAGGTCAGCGTGTCCGCGAACTCCTCGAAGCGGGTGGCGAAGCTCAGCACCCGCTTGGTGAGCGACCCGGCGAAGTTGTCGTGGAAGAACGCGGCGTCCTTGGCGAACAGTTCGTCCATGCCGATGACGTACAACTGCTCGATACCGAGGGCGTCCAGGCGGTTCAGACAGTGCAGACCGATCCGCCACAGCGCCTCCGCCAGCAGCAGGACACCGCCGAAGGCGAGGACGTACGGCAGGGTGGCGCCGAGGTCCAGGCCGTGGCCGTCGGCGATCCGGCCGACGAGCCTGGCCACCACCAGCGGTGCCAGGTAGTTGATTCCGATGTTGCCGAGCGCCGGCAGCAGCATTCCGGGCAGCGTGAGCCACTTGAGCCGGGCCAGCTCCCGTCCGTAGCAGCGCAGCGCGAGCAGGACCGCGCCCTGCCGGGGTCCGGTCGCAGGTAAATCGACTGAGGATGTCATCTCAACCCTGTGTAGTCGTCGTACGGCATGCCGAGTCGGCCGCCGCATGGTCCGCGACGGCCTGGAATCGGCAGGTCAGGAAAGGGAAGTGTCCCGCGGCGGGGGTTGCTCGGTCCACGTGTTTTTTCGTCGGCGACTACGGAGCGAACACACGCTCGACCGCTCTGGGCTCAGCCCAGCAGCAGCGACCTCGGCTGGGCGGAGAGCGCCTGGTCGAGGACGAGGGAGGCGGCGCCCACGGCGGCGACGTTCTCGCCGAGGGTGGTGGAGACGACCGCCGTCGGGTGGGTCGGCTTCACGAACGGGGAGCGGGCGACCATCGGTTCGATGACGGGCAGCAGCCGGTCGGCGAGCAGTTTCCAGGTCGGTCCGCCGAACACGATGGTGTCGACGTCCAGGAGGGTCGCCGCCGCGCAGACGCCCCGGCCGATCCGGATCGCGAGGCGCTCGATGATGCCGTCCGCCTGTGCGTCGCCCGCCGCGGCGAGTTCCACCAGCCGCTCCAGACCGCGCTGGGCGTCGGCCGGGTTCGTCACCGTGTACTCGGCTCCGAGCACGCCCAGGGCGACGCCCTCCTCGACGAGCGTCTTCGTCGAGGAGGCGGCGCCGAGGCCGCCGACCTCGCCCGCGTTCCCGGAGACACCGCGCAGCACGGTGTCCTCCACCACCAGGCCCATGCCGGATCCGGTGCCGAGGTAGAAGAAGAGCAGGTTGCGGCTGTCGGTGGCCGCTCCGGTCCAGCGCTCGGCGACGACGGCGGCCGTGACGTCCTTGTCGAGCAGCGCCGGGAACCCGGTCGCCTCGCTGAGCCGGTCGCGCAGCGGGTAGCGGCCCCAGCCGGGCAGTTCGGGCGGGTCCACGACCCAGCCGGCGGCCGCGTCGATGGGGCCGGGGGCGGCGATGCCGAGGCCGAGGACCCGCTCCCGGTCGGCACCCGACTCGGCGACGATCGCGGACACCGAGTCCGCCATGTCCGCGGCGATCGCATCGGTGTCGCCGCCGCTCGGTGTCACCACGCTGCGCTGGGCCACCACGGTGCCGAGCAGGTCGACCAGGACGCAGGTGATGACCGCGGGGTCGAGGTGCACCCCCACCGCGTAGCGGGCGGCGGGGACGACCTCCAGCAGGGTGCGGGGCTTTCCGCTGCCGGTGCTCTGCTTGCCCGACTCCCGGGCGACGCCCGAGTCGAGCAGCCGGCGCGTGATGTTCGAGACGGTCTGCGCGGACAGCCCGGTCGCCTGGGCGAGTTCCACCCGGCTCAGACCCGTGGGGTGCCGGCGGATGGCGTCCAGGATCACGGACTCGTTGAAGTCGCCGAGGCGCGGCAGGTTGGTGCCGCGCCGGATGGTGGGCTGCCCGGTGCTCGCCGTGCTCCCCGTCGTGCTGGTCACCGTGCTTCTCCCTGCCTCGGCCGGCGGCACCCCGCGCCCGCCCTTCCGACGCATTCGGTTGGTGGAATGGTAGGGCACGGCCCCTCGGCCTCGGCTCGACTTTGCGCGTACACGTCAGGCTCGTTCCGGGGTTCCGCCGGCCGGGCGCAGCCGGAGGGTCCGGATCTGGAACGGCCGGAACCCGAGGTCGACGGCCGCCTCGCCGGAGCCGGGCGCCAGCTCCTGCTCCGGCCGCTCCAGCAGGTCGCAGTCGTGCACGGCGGCGGTCGCGAAGCCCGCCGTGAGGCGGGCCCGGACCGCTCCCCCGCACGCCTCGTACAGGCGCACGACGACGTCACCGCTGCGGTCGTCGGCGAGCTTGACCGACTCCACCACGACATCGGTGGTGTCCAGGGCGACCAGCGCCCGGGCCGCGGCCGGGGCGGGCCGCAGCGGCAGGTTCAGGGCGTAGCCGCCGGCCACGGCCTCCTCGACGCCGGCGCCGGTGAGCAGCGCGTAGCCGAAGCCGTGCCGGCCACGGTCGGCCTGCGGGTCCGGGCTGTGCGGGGCCCGCAGGAGGGAGAGCCGGAGGGTGGTGGTCGTACCCCCGTCGTCGCGGGTGTCGCGGCGGACGTCGTGGCCGTACGTGGAGTCGGTGAGCAGGGCGGCGCCCCAGTGGCGTTCGCCCACGTGCACGAAGCGGTGCGCCCACAGTTCGAAGCGGGCCGCGTCCCAGCTGGTGTTCTCGTGGGTGGGCCGCCGGACGTGCCCGAACTGGATCTCGGCGCTCTCCTGGTCCGCGTGCACGTCCAGCGGCCAGGCCGCCTTGAGCACGGTGTCCCGCTCCTGCCAGTCGATGTCGTTGCGGACGCTCACCTGACGGCTCTCGGCGGCCATCTCGACGTACTGCACGAACCGCGAGGATCCGTAGGCGCGCTCGACCCGCACCGACGCGAGCAGCGGTCCCGCGTCCACGAGTGTCACCGACTCGGCCTCGTCCAGGTCGCGCACGGTGTCCCGGTAGTAGGGGTCGAGGTTCCACGCGGACCACAGGTTGGGGTCGTCCGGGTGGAGTTGCAGGAGGTTCCCGGCGGCTCCGGGAGCGATCGCCTCGCGCCGGGCCGCGTGGTCGTACACCGAGGTGAGAAGACCACGGCTGTCGACGACGACGGTCAGCACCCCGTTGTCGAGGACGAAGCCGCCGTCGCGCGCGGTGGCGGTGACCGAGCCGTGGGGCCCCTCGACCGTGGAGCCGGAGGCGAGCGCGCCCGCCTCGGCGAGGACGGCGGTACGGCCGTCCGACAGGCGCTGGCCGTCGGCGGCCCCGGGGACGGCCACGACCTCACGGCGCGGGTACGGCCCGGCGTTGAGCAGCGCCGGCGGGCCGGGCAGGCAGGCCACGGCCTCCTCGATCAGCGTCTCCAGCTCCGCGTGGATCTCGGCGTACTCCCGCTCGGCCTGCCGGTGCACCCAGGCGATGGAGGAGCCGGGGAGGATGTCGTGGAACTGGTTGAGCAGCACCCGCCGCCACAGCGACTCCAGCCGCTCGTACGGGTACGGCGCCCCGGCCCGGACGGCGGCGGTGGCGGCCCACAGCTCGGCCTCGCGCAGCAGCGCCTCGCTGCGCCGGTTACCGCGCTTGGTGCGCGCCTGGCTGGTGTAGGTGCCGCGATGGTTCTCCAGGTACAACTCACCTCGCCACACCGGAAGTCGGTCCTTGTACTCGGCGCGGGCCGCGGCGAAGAACGCGTCCGGGGACTCGATGACGACCTTCGGGGAGCCTTCCAGGTCGCGCAGCCGGCGGGCCTTCTCCAGCATCGAGCGGGTGGGACCGCCCCCGCCGTCGCCGTGGCCGAACGGGGCCAGCGACCGGGTTGCCGCCCCCTTGTCGGCGAAGTTGCCTTCGGCGTGGGCGAGTTCAGCCGCCGTGAGGGAGGCGACGTAGCTGTCGACGGGCGGGAAGTGGGTGAAGATCCGGGTGCCGTCGATGCCCTCCCAGGCGAAGGTGTGGTGCGGCAGCCTGTTCGTCTCGTTCCAGGAGAGCTTCTGGGTGAGGAACCACCGGGCGCCGGCCAGCCTGGCGAGCTGCGGATAGGCGGCGGTGTAGCCGAAGGAGTCGGGCAGCCACACGCCGTGCTGCTCGACGCCGAACTCCTCCGCGAAGAAGCGCCGCCCGTACACGAGTTGGCGGGCGAGCGCCTCACCGCCGGGCAGATTGCCGTCCGCCTCCACCCACATACCGCCGACCGGCACCCAGTTCCCGTCGGCCGCGGCCTTCTTCATCCGGGCGAAGATCTCCGGGCGCTGCTCCTTCATCCACGCGTACTGCTGCGCCGAGGAGCAGGCGAAGACCAGCTCGGGGTACTCCTCGGCCAGCGTGGTCATGTTGGCGAAGGTGCGGGCGCACTTGCGCACGGTCTCCCGCACCGGCCACAGCCACGCCGAGTCGATGTGGGCGTGGCCGACGGCGGCGACGGTGTGCGCGGAGGCGTGCGCGGGCCGGGACAGCACCTCGGCCAGCCGCTCCCGGGCCGCGGCTGCCGTCCGCGCCACGTCGGCCGGGTCGACGGCGTCGGCGGCCCGGCGCAGCGCGTGCAGGATCTCGTGCCGCCGGCTGGATCCGGGCGGCAGTTCGTGCATCAGTTCGTCGAGGACCTCGATGTCGTGGACGAGATGCCAGACCTCGTCCTCGCGCACCGCGATCTCGGCCTGGAGGAGCCGGTAGAGGGGTGCGGTGCCCGCGGTGTCGGGCGAGCCGAAGTGGACGCCCACGCTCGCGCTGGCGACGATCGGCGGGTTGGCGGCCAGCTCGACCAGCAGGTCGACCCGGTCGCCACCGGCGGCGGAGCCGGCCAGCAACACCGTTCGGTGGTACGGGTGCAGGCCCTGGATCGGTGCCCCCTGGGCGTCGTGGACCAGACCCTCCGCCTGGCCGCCGGGTCCCCTGGTCAGGTCGAAGTCCAGGTCGAAGACGGCCTCGACGCGCCGGCCCGCCCACTCCGCGGGGATCTCCGCGCTCGCCCGCAGCCAGGTCGTCGCCCAGGGGCCGCCCCAGGCGTTGCCGAGCGTGAACGGCGTGTAGTCGGCGCGCAGCGCGTCGGCGACGGGGACCGGTTCGCCGTCCACGAACCAGGCGCTCAGCTCGAAGGGGCGCGCGGCACTGTAGAGGGCGGGGCGCACGATCCGGTCCAGCAGCTTGCGGATCCGGGTCTCGGTGATCCGGCGGTCGTCATGCACGGTGCTGGTCCTTCCGGATGTCGTCGTCGGGGTGGGGCAGCAGGAGGGTGTCCCGGGTGCCGTCCGGCCAGGTCACCTCCGCGAGCAGGGTGCTGCCCTCGGCGCGCGCGGTGACCTCGGGCAGGGCGGCGGGGTCGGCACCGCCGAGGTGGATCAGGGCGACGTGCAGGGTGCCGTGGGCGACGGGCCCGTCGGTCTCGGCGAAGGGGGTGGCGGACGGGGAGCCGAGCGCGTTGCTGTCGGTGCTTGTGGCCACGGCGGCCCGCGGCAGAGCCCGTTCACCGACGACGAGCGAGACCAGCCCGTCGTCGCCGGCTACCCGGGCGGTAGCGCCGGGGGCCGCGTCGTCACCGGCGCCCCGGGCGGCGACGCCGACGGCCCCGGTGGCCGCGCCGTGGTCGTCGTCGCCGGTCCTGGCGGGGACGTCGTCCGCCCGGCCGGCCAGGGCCCAGCCGCCGACGCGCAGCACGTGCCCGTCGCCGGGGTCGCCGTCGACGCGCACGGCCCGTACCTCGACCGAGCCGCGCAGCGCGGATCCGACGGTGATCCAGGGGCCCGGGGTGTAGTGGGTGTCGGGTCCGCCGAACGGGTCCCAGGTCGCGTCCGCGGGCCAGTGCGCGCGGGAGCGGGAGACGGCCGTGGCACCGTCCAGGGACACCCGGGTGGCCGGGCGCCGGTGCGAGGCGCGGCCCGCGGCGTCAAGGAGCACCACGGCGTTGTCGAGCGGGTCGGCATCCGCGCTCCCGCCGGGACGGGTCGGGTCGCCGGGTGTCTCGGGCGCGGTGTGCGTCGAGTAGGCGAACCGCGCGTAGCAGGGGTCGTCCGCGTGCGGGCGGGCCGGGTCGGCGTGGTCGCCGCCGTGGTTGACGACGCGTACCACGCCGTCGGCGGCGGTGCCCGAGACCAGCCAGCCGGGAGCGGCCAGGGGGCGCGTGAAATCCCCTTGTTCCACGGCGAGTCGTCGCTCCGGCTCGGTCCACACCGGGTGGTCCGGCGGCAGCAGGAGGCCGATGAAGCCCTTCGACGCCCAGTACGGGGAGGCGGGGCCCGAGTACACCTGGAGGATGCCGCGGAACGGGCGCCGCCAGCCGAGGCTGAGCAGGCCGTCGGCGTCGGTGCCGAAGTGGCCGAGCATGCGGTTGGCGGCCGCCCGGGTCTCCCCCGGCGCCAGCGGGGTGGCGTCGAACAGGGCGCCGGTCCACAGCGGGGCGAGCGCCGCGTGCCGGTAGGTGAGCGAGCGGCCCTGGATCAGCGGCGAGCCGTTGGCGCCGATCAGGTGCCGCTGGTCTTCCAGGAAGCGGTGCAGCCGGGCCCGGTAGCGGTCGAGGAGCCCGGTGGGCGCGGCGGCGCCGAGGATGCGGCAGAACCACAGCGGGTAGAGGTGCATGGCCCAGCCGTTGTAGTGGTCGAAGTTGCGCCGCTCGCCGCCGGTGAGGCCGTCGGAGTACCAGCCGTCGCCCGCGTACCAGCCGTCGGTGAGCGCGATGACCCGGTCCAGGTCCTGCCGGCGCCACTCGCCGCCGACCGTGCGGGCGAACGCCTCGGTGACGCCCTGGAACCAGATCCAGTTGTTGCCGGGCATGGCGTCGCCGGCCATCGGGGCGAGCCAGTCGAGGATCCGCTGTCTGACCCGGTCGTCGAGGCGGTCCCAGATCCAGGGCCGGGTCTCGTGCAGGGCGAGGGCCACGGAGGCGGCCTCGACCTTGGCCTGGTTGCGCTCGGCGAAGGTGGGCCAGCGGTTCGGGTGGCCGGGGTCGGTGCCGGCGGCCAGCCCGGCCGCGTACCAGCCGGCCAGGTCGTGCGGGTCGGCCCCGCCCGCCCCCGCCAGCCGGAGGCCGGCCAGCAGGAACGTACGGGCGAAGCCCTCCAGGCCGTCGCTGAGTTCGCCGTTGGCGCTGGGCACTCCGGGGAGCCGGACCAGCGCGTGGTCCTCGGTGGCGTACGGCCGGACGGCGAGCAGCATCCGGTCCGCGGCCGACTCCCAGTGGGCGCGGTCCTCGGCTGGTGTGCGGTTCATGAGTTCCGGGTCTCCCATGCCTGTTCGAACTCGGCGCGGATCTGGTCCTCTTGCGGGTGTCGTCCAGGAGGGTGCCGGCCACCCCGCACCCGGTACGAGTACGTAAATCCGATCGATGGGTCAACGTGAATGCTTCCGCCAGGCAAATTGGTGGGTGGTTCGCGGCCTACGGGAGGAGCGCAGGGCGGCCGCGCCCGGAGCGCCCCGGTCAGGCCAGTCGGTGCAGCGCCTCCCGGGTCACCTCCCCGAGCAGTGGCTCACCGGGCGCCCAGCGCTCGACCTCCGCGACCGCGTACCGGCCCAGGCGGCGCACCTCACTGCCCTGGGCGCCGGCGATGTGCGGGGTGACCAGCAGGTTGGGCAGGGACAGCAGAGGATGGCCCGGCGGCAGCGGTTCGGGGTCCGTCACGTCCAGGTACGCCTCCAGCCGGCCGGACGCGCACTCACGGGTCAGCGCCTCGGTGTCGACGATGGCGCCGCGGGCCGTGTTGACGAGCACGCCGCCGTCCGGGATCAGGGCGAGCATCCCGGCGTCCAGCAGACCGGTCGTCTCCGGCAGCAGCGGCGCGTGCACGCTGACCACCGCCGAAAGGCGGCACAGCTCGGCCAGGCCGACCCGCTCCGCGCCCAGCCGGGCCGCCTGCACCGCGGGGTCAGGCGCACGGCAACCGCAGCGTCACCAGCTGGAACGGCCGCAGGGCCAGGACGACGGCACCGTCCGCCGTGGCGGGCGGCTCGGTGTCCGGGAGCGGGCGCTCCAGCAGGTCGGTGAGGACGGCCCGGTCCGCCGCGAAGCCGCTGCCGCGGACGGTGGCGCGGGCCCGGCCTCCGTGCGCCTCGTAGAGCCGGACCACGAGGTCGCCGCTGCGGTCGTCGGCCAGCTTCACGGCGCTGACGACGACGGCCTCGTTGTCCACCGTCACCAACGGCGGCACCGCGGCTCCGGCTCCGGTGACCCGGCGCTCGGGGAGGTTGGCCCGGTAGCCCTCACGGACGGCGTCCCCGATCGTCGCACCGGGCACCAGGGCGTGGTGGAAACGGTGCACTCCCTGGTCGGTCTCCGGGTCCGGGTAGCGGGGCGCGCGCAGCAGCGACGCCCGTACGGTGGTGGTCGTGCCCGCGTCGGTGCCGGTGCGCACGGCGCGGGTCACGTCGTGGCCGTAGGTCGCGTCGTTGACGACGGCGACGCCCCAGCCCGGTTCGTCCAGGTGCACGAACCGGTGGTTGCAGGCCTCGAACTTGGCCCATTCCCAGCTGGTGTTCTGGTGGGTGGGCCGGTGGACGTGCCCGAACTGGGTCTCGGAGGCGTACCGGTCGGCCTTGACGTCGAGCGGGAAGGCGAGCTTGAGGAAGCGCTCGGTCTCGTGCCAGTCCACCTCGGTGTCGATGTCGAGGCGTTTGGCGTCCGCGGGGACCGACAGCAGCTGGGTGACGCGGGAGCCGCCGAAGGCCCTCTCGACGCGCACCGCACCGCCCTCGGCCTCCAGTGCGGTGACCTCGGTGAGGTCGCTGCCGACGTTGCGGTAGAAGGCGTCGACGTCCCACGCGTCCCACTGGTTGGGGAAGTCGGGGTGCAGCTGGAGCAGGTTGGCGGCCTGTCCCGGTGCGATCGCCTCCCGGTCGGCGGCCCGGTCGTAGACCGAGACCACCAGTCCCCGGCCGTCGATCTCGACCCGCAGCAGATGGTTGTCGAGCACGTAGCCGCCGCCCTCGCGCGGGACGGGTGCCGCGGTGCCGCCCTGGACGGCCTGCGCCGAGGCGCTCCCTGCCGGGACTCCGCGGCGGGCATGCGGGGCGGAGTTGAACACCAGCTCCCGCGTCCCCTCCCCCGCCAGGGCCCGCTGCGCCGCGCCGATGACGTCCTCCAGCTCCCCGGCCAGCCGCGCGTAGGTCTCGCGGGCCTCGCGGTGCACCCAGGCGATGGACGAGCCGGGCAGGATGTCGTGGAACTGGTGGAGCAGGACCGTCTTCCAGATCCGGTCCAACTCCTCGTAGGGGTAGGGGAACCCGGTGCGCACCGCGGCCGTCGCGGCCCACAGCTCGGCCTCGCGCAGCAGGTGTTCGCTGCGCCGGTTGCCGCGTTTGGTCTGCGCCTGGCTGGTGAGGGTGGCGCGGTGCAGTTCGAGGTAGAGCTCGCCGACCCAGACGGGCGGGTCGGGGTACTCGGCCTCGGCCTTGGCGAAGAAGTCGGCGGGCGCCTCCCATTCGACGGTGGCCGAGCCCTCCAGGCTGCGCAGCCGGGCCGCCTTGGCGACCATCTCACGCGTCGTGCCGCCGCCTCCGTCGCCGTACCCGGTCGGCGCGAGGGAGCGGGTGGCGACGCCCTTCTCCTTGAAGTTGGCTGCCGCGTGCGCGATCTGACGTCCCGCCATCTCGCAGTTGTAGGAGTCGACGGGCGGGAAGTGGGTGAAGATCCGGGTGCCGTCGATGCCCTCCCACTGGAAGGTGTGGTGCGGGAAGCTGTTGGTCCGGCTCCAGGAGATCTTCTGGGTGAGCAGGCGGGTCGAGCCCGCCGCCCTGATGATCTGCGGCAGTCCCGCGGCGAAGCCGAAGGTGTCGGGCAGCCACGCCTCGTCGTTCTCGATCCCGAACTCCTCGAGGAAGAACCGCTTGCCGTGCACGAACTGACGGGCCATCGCCTCCGAGCCCGGCATGTTGGTGTCCGACTCCACCCACATCCCGCCGGCCGGCACGAACCGCCCGTCCGCGACGGCCTTCTTCACCTTCGCGTACACCTCGGGCCGGTGCTCCTTGATCCAGGCGAACTGCTGGGCCTGGGACATGGTGAAGACGAACTCGGGCTCCTCCGCCAGGAGGGCCGTCATGTTGGAGGCCGTCCGGGCCACCTTGCGGACCGTCTCGCGCAGCGGCCACAGCCACGCCGAGTCGATGTGCGCGTGCCCGACCGCGCTGATCCGGTGCGCGGAGGGTACGGCGGGGGCGGCGAGGACCTCGGCGAGACGGGAACGGGCCTCGGCCGCCGTGCCGTTCACGTCCTGGAGGTCGACGGCGTCGAGCGCCCGGCCGACCGCACGCAGGATCTCAAAGCGGCGCGCCCCGTCGACGGGCAGCTCCGCCATGAGCTCACCGAGCACCTCCAGGTCCATGACCAGGTTCCACACCGTCTCGTCGAAGACCGCCAGCCGCATCTCGCCCAGCACGTACTGGGGCGCGTCGCCCGCGGTCGTCCGGTCGCCCATCGGGGTGGGCTGGAACGGCACGCCGCTCGCGTCGAGGTCGGGGTTGGAGGCGGCCTCGATGCGCCAGTGGACCTGCTCCCCGCCGGCCACCGGCGAGCCGACGCGCACGTGGGAGTTGCGGGGATGCAGGCCCTTCACCGGAGTCCCGTCGCGCAGGTGGACGAGGCCCTCGCACTGGAAGCCCGGGGTGCGCGGGGTGAAGCCGAGGTCGAGGACGGCCTCGACCGTCCGGCCGGCCCACTCGGCGGGGACGGTGCCGGTGACCTTGAACCAGCTGGTTCCCCACGGCGTGCCCCACGAGGTACCCGGGGTGATGGGGCGGGTCGGGGCGGCCAGCCCCTCGGCCACCGGGACGGGTTCACCCGGGGTGGACCAGATCTCCACGCTCAGCGGTGTGGTGAGGGGGTGGACGGCGGGACGGATGCGCTCCTTGAGGACGCGTGCCAGACGTGCCTCGACCAGGTTCCGGTCGTCGTGCATGAAGGGGGTCTCCTGTTGCGAGGGAGGGTCGTTGGAGCGGTGCCGGTGTTCCGGGGGTTCAGCGGCTCGCCCACAGCAGGCCCTTTCGGCCGGCGTGCGTGCCTCGCCGGAAGTCGGTGGTCAAGGTGATCGCACGCTCCCATCGGCGCCGCAGGGGTGGGCACGGCGGTCGGTGTCCAAAGGGCGGGTCGGGCGGGGGCCATGTGAACCTATGAACGCCTCCACGGTTTGTCAATACGTTTTACGAACCGTGAATGGCACGCTCATGCCAAAACCGACCGACCTCGCGCGGGCACCGACCCAATCCGCCTTCGCACAGACATCGGCCCACGCCGTCGCAGGGAAGCCGACCTCACCGTTCCGGGCGCCCCAGGCCTGGAGCGCCGTCCCGGCCGACCGGAAAGGCCGTCCCCGGACCCGCCGATCGCGCCGGCGAGTCCAGCGACGGCCACCGACTATCCGATTATTCCATCGCCTTGATTAACTAACGTCCGCTCGGAGCCCGGTACCGCTGCCAGTCCGGTTCCTGGAGTTCGAGGAGCCGGGCGATGTCCGTGGCCTCGGGCAGCGGCCCGTGATCCCCCGTCACCCCGAGCGCGGACACGGCGGTGAGGTGACCGAGCCGGAGGGCGCGGGGCAGCGGCTCCGCGCGCAGCAGCCCGGCCAGGAAGCCCGCCGCGAAGGCGTCGCCCGCCCCGACCGGTTCCACCACGGCCGTCCGCAGCGCGGGCACCGTGCAGGCGCCCTCCCCGGTCAGGGCGGTCGCGGCTCGGGCGCCGTCCTTGACGACGAGGATCCGCGGGCCGGGCAGCAGGTCCCGCAGGCCCGTGACGGTCAGGTCCGCGTCCCACAGCTGCTGGGCCTCGTCCAGGCCCACGAAGACGATGTCGGCACGGTCGGCGAGGGCGCGCAGCACCCTCGGCGCGGTGCCGTCCGGCCACAGCGCGGCCCGGTGGTTGACGTCGAAGCTGACGGCGTACGGCCGTTCGGCGGCAGGGGTGTCCAGGGCCCGCGTCACCAGGGCGCGGCAGGAGGCGGAGAGGGCGGGGGTGATGCCGGTGAGGTGCAGGAGGGCGGCCGAGCGCACCGGTTCGCCGTCGAGCAGATCGGGGCCGAGGGCCGAGGCCGCCGAGCCGGCGCGGTAGTAGTGGACGCCGGTTCCGGCCGGTCCCGGGTTCTTGAGGAGGAGGCCGGTGGGCCGGTGCGGGTCGGTGCGCACCCGCGTCACGTCGACCCCGGCGGCGGCGACCGCGGCGCACACCCGGCGGCCCAGCGGATCGTCGCCGACGGCCGAGAGCCAGTGGACCGGAACGCCGTGGTCGGCGAGGTACATGGCCACGTTCGACTCGGCTCCCGCGACGGACAGCCGCAGCTGCCCGGCCTCCGCCAGCGGCCGGGGCGGGTCGGGGACGAGGGCGGCCATGGTCTCGCCGAGGCAGACGACCGGTCCCGGAGCCGGACGCCAGGCAGCCGTCACGCGGGCCCCTCCTCCCCTGCGACGGCGCGGAACGCGCGGGCCCGGTCGCGCAGCGCGCCGATGCTGCCGCCGTCCGCCGCGTCCCCGACGAGGGGCGAGCCGACGCCGACCGCGGTGGCCCCGGCGGCCAGGTAGGCCCGCGCGGCCGCCACGTCGACGCCGCCGACCGGGACGAACGCCGCGTCCGGGAACGGCCCGCGCAGCGCCTTCAGATAGGCCGCTCCCCCGGCCTCGGCGGCCGGGAAGAGCTTCAGGGCGGCCGCGTCACGGGCCTGCGCCGCGATCACGTCGGTGGGGGTCAGCACGCCCGCCAGGACCGGCATGCCGAGTTCCCGCGCGGTGTCGGCACCGGCGCCGAGACCGGGGGTGACGGCGAAGGCGGCGCCGGCGCGGTGGGCGGCGTGCGCGTCGGCGGCGGTCAGCACCGTGCCGGCGCCCAGCGGGTGGCCGGGGCCGAGTTCCTTGTGGGCCCGCGCGATGACGGTGAGGGCGTCGGCGCCGCTGAGCGACACCTCGATCAGTTCGATGCCCTCCTCGGTCAGGGTCATTACGGTGCGCAGGGCGGCGTCCGGGTCGCCGCCGCGCACGATGGCGAGCAGGCGGCGGGCGGCGAGGGCGGCTCGCAGATCCACGAGCGGGGCTCCTTCCATGGTCAGCGGGGGCACGGGCAGGACGTGCCGACGGTGAGCCGCCAGCGCACCTCGCCCGAGGCGGGGACGCGGGCGGCGTCGTCGGGGCCCGCGTCGGCCAGGTCGAAGACGCGGCCGAGCATCGGCTCCACGCCTGTACTGCGATAGGGCCGGCCGGCGGGGAAGCCGCCGAGGTTGCGCCACAGGGCGACCGACACCGGCTGGCCCGCCGCCTCGACGGCGAAGCCGAGCCGGTCCGCGCCGTCGTGCACACAGCACCGGCCGCCGGCCACCACGGCCCCGACCGCCGTACCGTCGTTCGGCCCGAACCGGTCGAGCCGCAGCCCCTGGGGGGCCGGCCAGTCGCCCTCCACCCAGGGGGCACCGGCGGGCCAGGGACGGCCCAGCAGGGGCGCCGCCTCCGGGAAGAGCCGGGTGGTCGCCCCCTCCCGGGCCCGTACGACGGCCTCCTCGGAGAGGTCGAGGAGCGCGTGGGCGGCCCAGAGGAAGCGGAAACCGGGCTCGGCCGTGAGCACGTAGGCGGCCTCGACACCGTCGTCCGTACCGCGCAGCGTGCGCGTCAGGGCGAAGCGGTCGCAGCGCACCGTCTCTCCGTCCCCCTCCCCGTCCCGCGTCCAGGGCCGGGACCACGCGTCCCCGTGGTCGGGGGTGCCGCGCACGGTCGGGACGCACTCCTCCAGCCCTCCCGCGTCCACGAACGCGTCACCCGGTGCGACACCCTCGCGTTCGGGGCTCGCGCGCCGCCACAGCCACTCGCGGCCGCCCTGACGCAGCGACGTCCAGCGGCCGCCGTGCGCGAGGTCGGTCACGACGTCGAGCGGCACGGTCACCACTCCGCGAAGGAGCCGTCGGCGTGCCGCCACACCGGGTTGCGCCACTGGTGCCCGGCGCGGTCCGCGGCGCGGACGGCCGCCTCGTCGAGGGTGATGCCGAGGCCGGGGGCGTCACCGCGGTGCGCGTGCCCGTCCACGAACCGGAAGGGTTCGGGGTCGACGAGGTAGGAGAGCAGGTCGGCGTCCTTGTTGTAGTGGATGCCCCGGCTCTGCTCCTGGATGAGGAAGTTCGGGGTGGCGAAGGCGACCTGGAGGCTGGCCGCGAGGGCGATGGGCCCGAGCGGGCAGTGCGGGGCGAGCTGGGCCCCGTAGGTCTCGGCGAGCGAGGCGATGCGGTGCACCTCGGAGATGCCGCCGGCGTGCGAGAGGTCCGGCTGGGCGACCGCGACGCCGGCGGCGAGGACGGGCAGGAACTCGGCGCGCGAGTACAGGCGTTCGCCGGTGGCCAGCGGCACCGGGCTCGCGGTGACCAGGCCGGGCAGCAGGTGGCCCTGTTCGGGGACGACCGGCTCCTCCACGAACAGCGGGTGCAGCGGCGCGAGTTCGGTGAGGACGCGGCGGGCGCTCGCGACCGTGAAGCGGCCGTGGAAGTCGACGGCGACGTCCCGGTCCGGGCCGAGGACGTCCCGGGCGGCGCTCACCCGGGCCACCACGGCCGCCGTCTCCGCGGCCGTCGCCAGCGGCGAGGTGGCCCCGGCGGCGTTCATCTTCACCGCGGTGAAGCCCGCTTCGACCTGGGCGGCTATCTGCTCGGTCAGCTGGGCGGGTTCGTCGCCGCCGACCCAGGCGTACACCCGCACCCGGTCGCGCACCGGACCGCCCAGCAGGGCGTGCACGGGCGCGCCGTAGGTCTTGCCCGCGATGTCCCACAGGGCCTGGTCGAGGCCCGCGACGGCGCTCGACAGCACAGGACCGCCCCGGTAGAAGCCGCCCTTGGTGAGCACCTGCCAGTGGTCCTGGATGCGCAGCGGGTCCTGCCCCACCAGGTACTCGGCGAGGACGTCCACGGCCGCGCGGACGACCTCGGCGCGGCCCTCGACGACGGGCTCGCCCCAGCCGACCACTCCGTCGTCGGTCTCGACGCGGCAGAACAGCCAGCGTGGCGGGACGAGGAAGGTCTCTATCCGCTCGATCTTCACCGGTCGCCGCTGCCTTCCGTGTCGTTGCTTCCGGTCCCCTCTTCGGGGCTGTCCAGCCGTGCCAGGTCGCGGCCCGCCTGGTCGAGCAGGGCCCGCATGGCCGTCTCGGCCGCCTGCGGGTCGCGGTCGCGCACCGCGTCCAGGACGGCGCGGTGGGCGGGAACGGGGTCCTCGCTGTGCGGGGAGCTGTGCACGATCCGGTCGCGGTGGGCGAGTCCCGACTCGATCACCATCTCCATGCGTTCGAGCAGTTCGTTGTGGGTGGCGGCGAGCAGGGCGCGGTGGAAGGCGAGGTCGGCGTCGACGGCGTGGCCCGGGTCGGTCTCCTCCCGCCCCATCGCCTCCACCGCCGTCTCCAGCAGCAACAGGTCGGCCTCGGTGCGGCGTTCGGCGGCGAGCCGGACGGCGGCAGGTTCGATGATGGCGCGGACCTCGGCGAGGTTGCGCAGCAGCGACCATTCCGCGCCGGTCGTCCCGCCGCCCTCGAACTGCCACCGCAGCACGTCGGCGTCGAGCAGGTTCCAGTCCGCTCGGGCCCGTACGAAGGTGCCGCGTTTCTGGCGGGCGTCGACCATGCCCTTGGCGGCGAGCACCTTGAGGGACTCGCGCAGGGCGGTGAGGCTGACGTCGAGTTCGCTCTGCAGCGCCACCAGGTCCAGCGTGGCCCCTTCCGGGATCTCGCCACCCAGGATGCGGCGCGCCAGGGCCTCCACGGTCTGGCCGTGCACGCCGCGGCGGGCGTAGGGCGTCATGTCGTACAGCCTTTCTCTTCCACGTTCCGGTCCTCGTTCTGGTCCAAGGGCGTCATGCGGAGGCCTTCACGACGCTCCAGCCGCCGTCCACGACAAGACTCGACCCGGTGATGTAGGAGGCCTCGTCGGCGCAGAGGAACGCGATCGCGGCGGCCACCTCCTCGGGGGTGCCGAAGCGGCGGGCGGCCGTCTGGGCGATGCTGCGTTCCCGTTCCGCGGGCTCCACCCGGTCCCAGGCCCCGGTCAGGATCGGCCCGGGGAGTACCGCGTTGACGCGGACCTCGGGCCCGTACTCGACGGCGAGCTGCCCGCACAGGGACAGCAGGCCGCCCTTGGCCGCGGCGTAGGCGGGGTGGCCGGGGATGCCGGCGTGGGCGTGCACGGACGAGGTGAGGACGACGGCACCGCGGCGGGCGCGCAGGTCGGGCAGGACCGCCTTGACGCCGAGGAAGCCGCCGGTGAGGTTGACGGCGAGCTGCCGCTGCCAGGACGTCAGGGTCATCTCGCCGGCCGGCCGGACCTCGACGGTGTAGGCGTTGCTGACGAGCACGTCGACCGGGCCGAAGGCGTGGGCGGTGGTGACGATCCGCGCCCAGTCGTCCTCGGCGGCGACGTCCGCGTGCACGTAACGGGCCCGGCCGCCGTCCTTCTCGATCCCGTCCACCACGGCCTGACCGCGTTCGTCGGCGATGTCGGCGAGCACGACGGCCGCGCCCTCCCCGGCGAGGCGTGCGGCGGTGGCGGCACCGATGCCGGAGGCGGCGCCGGTCACCACGGCGGTGCGGCCGGTGAAACGGGCACCGTACCGTCGTACGGACTGGTCCATCGGGCTCCTTAGAGGGTGAGCTGCTGGAAACATATGCGGCCTACAGGCGGCTCAGCACCACCAGGTCGGCGTCGTGTTCGGCACTCCACGCGAACGGCAGGCCGTGGTGGAGCAGATGCGCTCCGCCGTACGACGTTCCGGTGGCCGTGTCCCGGTAGCGCGCCGCCGGGTCCAGGCCGCGCAGCCGGAGCCGGTCGGGGCGGCCGGGCAGCAGCGGCGCCCCGTCGAGGCGGCCGGTGGAGAGCGCGGCGACGACGGTACGGTCACCGGCGTCGAACTGCACGCCGCAGGTGGGGTCGTCCGGCGTGCCGAGCAGCCGGGCCTCGCCGTGGTGGACGACGTCCCGCACCTCCTTGTACCGGGCGGTCCACCGGGCGGCCTCGGCGCGCTGCTCCGGGGCCCAGGCGCGCAGGTCGGCGCCGATGCCGAGGACTCCGCACATGGCGTTGACGAAGCGGAAGGCGAGGCTGCGCGGACGCGGGTCGAAGATGCCGGGCGCGTCGGTGACCCAGGAACTCATGACGTGCGGCGCGTGGGCGTGCAGGAAGCCGTGCTGGACGCGCAGCCGGTCCATCGGCGCGGTGTTGTCGCTGGGCCAGACGACGTCGGTGCGGGCGATGGTGGCGTGCTCGATCCGTCCGCCGCCGCCGGCGCAGCCCTCGACGGTGACGCCGGGGTGGGCGGCGCGCAGGTGGTCGAGGACCCGCAGGTATCCGGCGACGTGCTCGGCGTCCAGGTCGACGAGGTCGGCGGGACCGGCGCCGGGGCGGCCGCGTTCGGTGGGCGGGCGGTTCATGTCCCACTTCAGGTAGCCGATGCCGTAGGTGCCGAGCAGCCGGTCGAGGGTGCCGATGACGAAGTCCTGGACGTCGGTCCGGCCCAGGTCGAGGAGCAGCTGGTTGCGGACGAGCCGGGCCGGGCGGCCGTCGACGCGGTAGACCCACTCGGGGTGTTCGGCGTGCAGCCGGCTGCCGGGGCTGACCGCCTCCGGCTCCACCCACAGGCCGAAGTCCATGCCGAGCGCGCGGATCTCCTCGACGAACGGGCCGAAGCCGCGCGGGAACGCGTCCGGGTCCGGGTACCAGTCGCCGAGTCCCCCGGTGTCGTCGGCGCGGCCGGTGAACCAGCCGTCGTCCACGACGAACAGCTCGGCTCCGATGCCGGCGGCGGCCTTCGCCAGCTCCAGCTGCCCGGCCGCGTCGACGTCGAAGCCGGTGGCCTCCCACGAGTTGTAGAGGACCTTGCGGGTGCGGTGCAGCCGGTCGCCGGAGAGGCGGCGTTCGTAGCGGTGCCAGACCCGGGACAGTCCGTCGAGGCCGTCCGGGCTGAACGCGCAGGCGAGGCGCGGAGTCGCGAGGGTCTGTCCGGGGGCCAGGCGCACCGCGCCCTCGTGCGGGACCCGCCCCGCGCGCACCCGTACGGCACCGCCCGGCTCGGCCTCCGCCGTGATGTGCCAGTTGCCCGGCCATTCGAGGGCGACGCCGTACGCGGCCTCCTCGTCCTGCACGGCGAGCCAGGGCGCGTACGCGTGGCCGGGCGCACCCTGCGTGCTGCCGATGGTGAACGTGCCTCTGGTGAGGTCGAGTCGGGTGCGCTGGAACTCCTGCGACCACTGACCGGAGAGATACGTCAGCCGGGCCGTGCCCCTGACGGGGACGTTGACGGCGGCCGAGTCGAGCCGTTCCAGGCGGAGTTCGGTGGTGGCGGTGAACTCGGCCCAGCGGAGGATCACGTCGGTGCCCGGGACGGTCTCGTAGCAGAGGACCGTGCGCAGGCCGGTCAGCCCGTCCACGAAGGCGAGCCGAAGGGATCCCGGCGCCTCCTCGGCGCCGTCGAACTCCCACCACACGCCGCGGTCCGCGCCCGGACCTGCCACCACCAGCTCGGACCCGGTGAACGGCCGCAGTCCGTACGGCAGATACTCGGCCGGGGCCGCGTCGGCGGGCGTGATGAAGTGGGTGCGGTGGGACCAGTCCAGGGCGGAGGGCCCGTCCTCGACGCCGAGCGGGCCCCAGGCGTCGAGCTCGGCCCAGGGGCCGTCCGGGGAAAGGCGGACGGTGTAGCTGGTGTGCTCCGTCCGCAAGGTCCAGCGCTGGTGGGTCACTTGACCGCTCCGAGGTTGAGGCCGGCGACGAAGTGCCGCTGGAAGCGCAGGAAGACGGCGACCGTGGGCGCGGCGGCGATGACCGACCCGGCCGCGACCACGTTCCACTCCGACACGTACTGGCCCTGGAGTCCGATGAGGGCGGCGGTGATCGGCATCTTGGTGTCGCTGCGCAGGACGGTGATCGCCCAGAGCAGGTCGTTGAAGATCCAGGTGAAGGACAGCGCGCTGAGGGCCGCCAGGGCGGGGCGGGTCAGCGGGAGGATGATCCGCCAGAAGATCTGCCAGGGCCCGGCGCCGTCCACGACCGCCGCCTGCTGGATCTCCGCCGGGATCGACCGCATGAACCCGTGCAGGACGAAGACGTAGAAGCCGACGCCGAAGCCGATCTGGACGCCGATCAGCGCGGGCAGGGTGTCGTAGACGCCCATCACCTCGCTGAGCTTGGAGACGGGGATGAGCAGGATCTGCGGGGGCAGCAGGTTGCCGCCGAGCATGAGCAGCAGCAGAGCGCGCCGGAACGGGAGTTCGTAGCGGCTGAGGGCGAACGCGGCCATCGCGGCGAGGGCCAGGGTCACCAGGACGCAGGGGATCGTGACGAGCAGGCTGTTGATCAGTGCCTGCTGCTGGCCGCCGTCGGTCCAGGCCCGGCCGAAGTTGCCCAGGGTGAAGGAGTGCGGCCAGCTGCCCAGGCCGTGGGCGGCGATGTCGTCGAAGGAGCGCAGGCTGGTCACGACGACCAGGGCGATGGGCAGCAGCCACAGGACGGCCAGGGCGCCGGCGCCGAGGTGGAATCCGGCGGTGGCCGCCCTTCTGCGGCGCAGCGCCGTGGAGTTGGCGGACATCAGTCGGCCTCCCGGAAGGCGCGGACGAGGTAGGAGGCGATGACGCCGAAGGCGAGGACGAAGATCACGACGGCGAGGGCGGAGCCGTAGCCGAGGCGCAGGGACTGGAAGGCGGTGGAGTACATGTAGGTGCTGAGCAGTTCGGAGGAGTGGTAGGGGCCGCCGCGGGTGAGGGACCAGACGACGTCGAAGGAGCGCAGTGAGTCGATGACGATGACCGACAGCACGACGGCGTTGACGCTGCGCAGCTGGGGCAGGGTGACGTGCCGGAACCGCTGCCAGGCGCTCGCGCCGTCGACCTTGGCGGCCTCGTAGAGCGCCGGGTCGATGCCCTTGAGGCCGGCCAGGTACAGCACCATGACGTAGCCGATCTGGCGCCACAGGGCGGGCACGATCACCGCGTACAGGGCGGTGTCCTGGTCGGCGAGCCAGGCGTGCTGGAGGCTGCCGAGGCCCACCCCTTCCAGTACCCGGTTGAGGACGCCGTCGGGCTGGTAGATCGCCTGCCAGACGAGCGCGGTGGCCACCAGCGAGAAGACCACCGGCAGGAACAGGGCGGCCCGGTAGAAGCCGACGCCGCGCCGCTCCTGCTGGAGCAGCAGCGCGGCGGCCAGGCCCAGGACGGCGGACAGGCCGCCGAAGAGGACCAGCCACAGCACGGTGTGGCCGAGCGCGCTGCGGAAGACGTCGTCGTGGGCCATCTCCCGGAAGTTGTCCAGGCCGACGAACTGCGGCGGGGAGACGCCGTCCCACTTGGTGAGGGCGAGGTAGAAGCCCTGCAGAGCGGGCCAGAACACCCACACGGCCTCGGCGAGCAGCGGGACCAGGACGAAGGCGAGGACCATCGGCGGGGTGCGCCGGGGGCCCCGGGCCCGCCTGCCGCTGAGGGGCAGGCGGACCGGGGTCTTCCGGTCGGGGGCGGTGAGTACGGCCACGTCAGGCGTTCCAGATCTTCTGGGCATCGCGCTGCCAGTCGGTCAGGATGCCGCCGATCTGCTTCGGCTTGGCCAGGAACTTGGTCAGGGCGGTGTCCGCGGTGGGCTGGAGGGCGTCGCTGGAGTCCCGGTTGAAGAACTGGGTGATCTCGGCGGCCTCCGCGACGTGCGCACGGCCCTTCTTCACCAGCGCGGTGCCGGCGTCCTTGGCGTCCGGGTTGCAGGGCAGGACGGTCCCGGAGGAGCCCTTGATGTATATCTCCTGGGCCTCGGCGGTGGCGAGGTACTTCAGCAGGTCGAAGACCTGGTCGCGGCGGCCGGTGCGGGCGCTGGCGAAGTAGCCGTCGACCGGCGCCTCTTCGGCGAGCGGGATCTTGGAGTCGATGACGGGGAAGCGGAAGAAGTCGATGTCGTCCAGGGCGCTCTTGGGTGCCGAGTCGGCGAAGAAGGTGCCGATGAGCATCATGCCGGTCTTGCCGCCCAGCAGCGCGGTGGTCGCGTCCTGGAAGGCGAGCGCGGTGCCGTTCGGGTCGAAGTACGGCAGCACCTCCTGCCAGCGGTCGAAGACCTTGCGTACCTCGGGGTCGTCGAACCGGTGCTTCCCGGCGAGGAGTTCGCGGTGGTACTGGGCGCCGTTGATCCGGATGTCGAGGTAGTCGAACCAGGCCGACGCCACCCACGGGGTGTTGCCGCCCGCTCCGAGCCCGATCGGTGCGACGCCCTTGGACTTGAGCTTGTCGCACAGGGAAAGGAACTCGTCCCAGCTCCTGGGCTCGCTCACGCCCCACTTGGCGAAGTTGGACTTCCGGTAGAACATGCCCCACCAGTAGTAGGTGTTGGGCACGAAGACCTTCTTGCCGGAGCTCGCGGTGCACAGCGAGCTCAGTGCCTTGGTGTACCGCTTGAGGTCGGGCGAGGAGCTCCACACCTCGTCGAGGTCGAGCAGCAGGTTCTTCTTGGCGTAGGCGTCCGCGACCGAGCCGGGGTACCAGGTGTACACGTCCGGCGGGTTGGCGGAGGTGAGGTAGGTCGGCAGCTGGGTGCGGAAGGTCTCGGCGGCGACCGTGTTCAGGCCGGCCTTGCCGGACCCCTTCTTCCCGTAGGCCGCGACCAGGTCCTCCATCGCGGCCTTGGCCTGCGGGGCGGAGAGGTTGGACTGGAGGGTCGCCGGGCCCTTCGAGGAGGTCTTCCCGGAGGAGGTGGAGGTGACGCAGCCGCTGAGCAGTGCCGCGGTCCCGGCGGCACCGAGTCCGGTGAGGAAACGCCGTCTGCTGGTCTGGGGGTTGGCCATGGTGATGTCCTCGTTCAGTTGAATCGGGTCCGGTACACGTGGCCGTCGACTCCGCGGAAGACCGCGTCCACGGCTCCGTCCGGGGCTGCGACCGCGCCGAGCGCGCCGTCGAACGCGGCGCTCGGGAACTCCTGTCGTTTGCTCCAGCCCTGCCAGGCGCCGTCGGCGTACCGCTGCTGCCAGAGCGTGTAGTCGGCGGCCCGCGCGTACAGCAGCACCGCGTCCCCGGCGGCGACCAGCGTCGGGCTGCCGCTGACGGTGCCGCCGAGCGAGGTCCAGTCGGACCACTCCCCCGAGGTGTCCCGCGTCCGCGTCCACACGTCGTCGGCGGTGCTGCGGACGGCGACGTGGACGCGTCCCTGCGCGTCGACGGCGGCCGACGGCCGGCCGGAGACCTGCAGGCCCGCGGGCGCGCCGAGCGAGGACCAGCCGGACGCCGGTCCGCGCTGCACCACCGTGCCGTCGGCGCCGCGCGCGAACAGCGTCCAGTGGGCGGGATCGGTGAAGGCGACGGACGGCGCGTCGGTGAGCTCCCCGCCCAGGGACTGCCAACGTCCCCAGCGGCCGTCGGCGTGGACCCGGCGGTAGGCCCGGGAATCGGCGCCGCGTACGAAGACGTCGATACGGCCGCCGGCGGAGGCGTACACGGCGGGCTGGCCGAGGATCCCGCCCTGCGCGGGACCGCCGAGGTCCTTGGTGCTTCCGCCGGTCTTCTCGACAAGCGAGCCGTGCGGGCCCCGGAAGAAGGTGGAGCCGTCGCTCGTCACGGCCGGACTGGCCGTGGCCGTCACGCCCAGGTCCGTCCCCGGCAGCGCGTCGGCGCCGGTCAGTTTCAGGAACGCGGTGCCGTGCGCCGGGACCTCGACGGTGTACGACCCGGTGTGCGTGCCCCGGTCGGCGCGTGCCCGCAGGTCACGGACGCGCACCGGGCCGCCGAGGCCGGTGTCGGCGAACTGCACGGTGCGCTCGGCCGGTTGGTCCGAGCGGTTGAGCAGGACGACCGCGCGCTGCCCGTGTCCTTGCAGGACCTTGCTGTACACGTCGCCGACCGAGTCGGTCGCCACGCGTACGCCCTGGACGGCGAGGGGGTCCTGGTCGACGGCGATGATCTCCGGGTTGCGGAGGGTCGCGAGCATCGAGTCGGGCAGGGTGCGCGGGTCGGACCCGAGCATCAGCGGCGAGCCCATCTCGGCCCACATCACGAACTGGGTGGTGGACTCCTCCTGGGTGAGCTCGTACGTCCCGTCGGTCGTCTTCCGCATGGGGATGAGGTAGTCGGGGTCGTTGTAGTGGCCGGGGCCCTGCGCCTCGGGGTGCCAGGCGTTGGCGTCCATGTTGCGCAGGATGTTGGGCCACTCGCCCGGGCTCGGGGTGCCCCAGGCGATGTCGGTGCCGGTGCGCCAGGAGTCGGCGATCGCGGGGGCGTAGACGTAGGTGTTGTGGGCGTCCTGCTCGGGGGTGTGCGGCAGGCCCCAGTCGTCGGTGAGCGGGTTGCAGAGGTTCAGCAGCATCTTGCGGCCGGACTTGGCGACGGCGTCGCTGAACTCCTTGTAAGCGGGGCCCGGGTCGAGTTTCGCGCCGATCCCGCAGAGGAAGTCGACCTTGATCGCGTCGATCTTCCAGCTCGCGAACTGCCGCGCGTCCTGGTCGTAGTACCCACGGCTGCCGAGACCGCAGCTCTTGCCGCCGTCGTAGGTGCCGGCGTCGGTGTAGATGCCGGCCCGCAGGCCGCGCTTGTGCAGGTAGGAGACGAGAGCGGGGATACCGGACGGGAAGCGGTCCGGGTTCGCCGTCAACCGGCCCTGGGCGTCCCGCGGGTTGTCGGCCTGCCAGCCGCCGTCCAGCCAGACGATGTCGTAGCCGGCGTCCCGCAGACCACTGCTGACCAGCTTGTCGGCGACGGCGCGCACCTCCTTCTCGGTGGGTGCGCCGAGCCCGTAGTAGGTGTTCCAGCCCATGTAGGGCGTCGGCGCGAGGCCGCTGTCGTAGCCGGCGGGTGCGCCTTGGTCGACGGTCGTCCGCGCGACGGCGTCGGGGGTCACGGTGGCGGCCAGGACCACCGCGACGGCGGCCACCAGGGCGGGCCTGGTGATCCGGTGGTGCCGGGTTCCGGCTGCGGGCGGGTGCGAAGTCACGTGCCTCTCCCGAAGGTTGGGAAGCAGGAGAACGAGACGCGGGCCGCCCTTCCGGAGCGGGCCCGCGAGGTCACGGCGACGACTGTGGCCTGTGGCCGAAACCGTGTCAAGATTAATTACTAATTTAGTAGAAGCAAGGGAAGGTGGGCCGAGCAGCGCCACCTGGCCCGGCGAACGACGCTCGCGTCTCACTCCCCGCCGGGAGCGGCGCGGCGGGAACGGTTCGCGGGCGCGCCCGCACTGAGGAGGGCCGACATGACGAGCACCGGCGGGAGCAGACCGGCCCAGTCCGGCGCCGTCCGCAGGACCGCCATGCAGGCCGCCGCGCCCGCGATGAGGGCCGCCAGCCGGACCGGCACCCAGCGGTTCGGGCGGCCCGCTCCCACGCCCTTGACGATGTAGGTGGCCAGGGTGCCGGTCAGATACGTGGTCGGCGCCGCGGCCCGGCCGGCCGCCACCATGGCTCCCGACTGGATGCCCATCGTGAGCGCGGCACCGAACTGCAGGACGTCCCGGGCCGCCCGCCCCGGCGTCCCGCCGAGGACGGCCCAGACCACCGCGCCCGCGGCCAGCAGGAGCGCCTCGCCGGCGAGACAGAGCAGCACCGGCCGCGACCAGTGAGTGGCAGTGCCCTCCTCCCGGCGGGTGCACCGGGCGGTACCGGCCGCGCCCAGCCCGAATCCGGCCAGCGCCAGCACCGCCGCGGTCACACCCGTGGCCTGGCCGCGGCCGGCCGCCATTCCGAGCAGGGCAAGGTTGCTGGTCATGACCCCGGCGAAGACATGGTCCAGCGCGGTGAAGGAGATGGTCTCCACCGCCCCGGAGGCCGCGACCAGGAGCACGACGGCGACGCGCAGGTGGGTGCCCGGTTCCGCCGGCGGTTCCCCGGAGACCTCTGTCGCCTGCTCACGCGGTGCGTCACTCACGGTGTCCGAGCGTAACGTGAGGTGAGCGCCGCTCCCGGTTGCCGTGCGACGCCGGGTGGATCGACTACGCGCAGGCGGCGCGGACCAGGCCGCCCCTCACGGTCCGACAGCACCCCGTCGCGGACGCTCGCCACAGCACCCCGTCAGGGACGCGGGGAACTGCGCGACCAGCCACGACGGCGCCGCAGACGACAGCCGACACCGACACACGGCGGCGATTGCCGCGAAGCGCTCAGCCGTTCTTCGCCGCCCGGGCCCGATGCGCCGCGACCGTCGTCCGGCTCGCGCACGCGTTGGAGCAGAACCGGCGCGTCCGGTTCCGCGACTGGTCCACGAAGTAGTTCCCGCACCCCGCCGCGGCGCACCGCCCGAGCGTCACCGCCGGATCCCCGGCCACGACCAGGGCGAGCTTGGCGGCGACCAACTGGCCGACCCAGCGCCGGGCCGGGGTGCCGTTGCGGCTGAAGTGGATGTGCCAGCGGCCGGGACCGTCGTGGTCGGAGAGGTGCATCTCCGGCGGATAGTCGCGCAGCAACCGGTGCACCGCGTCAGGGGCGGCGCCGTCGACCGCCTGCGCCAGGGCCGCCCGCACGAGGTCCGGCAGTTCGCCGTAGTCGCCGTCGGGGGGCGGAGCGACCTCGTGCTCGGCGAAGAACGCGGCGACGAGTTCGCCGTGCCGGTCGAGGGTCCCCGTGTTGGCGAGCTCGACGGCCAGCCGCGCCACATTCCCAATGTAGTCACCGTAATGCACTTGACCACCTACATCGCCGCTTCCTAATGTAGGCGTCATGTTAGCTCATGACACCTACATAGCCCGTCGCCTGCTGCTGCTCGGCGAGTGGGACGCGGCGCTCGCCACCCTGGGCCCGGACACCGAGCCCGAGTTGCGCGCGGAGATCGCCGTCGACCGCTGGTTCTTCCGGACCGACGGTCACGAGGAGGCCGAGAAGGCGGTCGCGGCGCTCGACCCCGCCTCACCGACCGCTCACCTGCTCACAGCGCGACTGGCCTACAGCCGCCTGCTGTTCCGGCACGCCCCCCGCCCCGACGACCGCGCCGTGGCCGAGGCCGGCTACCGCGCGGCGGCCGCGAGTGACGACGAGAAACTGCGCGGCTGGGCCGAGTACCACTGGGCCGTCCTGCTGGACAACATCGACGAGGACCCGGCCGGTGCCCTCCCGCGTTACGAGACCGCTCTCGACATCGCCACGAGGACCGGCGACGGCTACTTCGAGTCCTACATCATCCGGCACCTGGCACCGCACAAGGAGCCCGCCGAGCGGATCGCGATGCTGCGCCGCTCACTCCACCTGCGCGCCGCGCTCGGCGCCCGGCCGCAGACCGTCGCCGCGCAGGCCCTCCTCGCCGACAACCTCCCCGAAGACGACCCCGAACGTGCCGAACTCATAAGGACGTTCCGCCCGGGCGCGGAGGAACTGGGCATCGGATGGCTCGTGTCCGGCAACTGACTCGACAGCAAAAAACAGTTCACCCGGTACGCCCGGAACGACCGAGTCACCGGCGTGCCCGGCCGGGACCGGCCCCGCGACGTACACCAGAGGACTGCGCCAGCGCCGTCGGACGAACCACCGGCGGTCGCGGATCCTGCCCGGCGAACCGTTGCCGGGCGGGAATCCCGGATGCGGTGCGGCGCGGTCCGTGGTGGGATGCCCCGCGTGAGCGACGCGCTGCGTGACCGTATCGAGCAGTACTACGCCACTGTGCCGTTGCTGTTCTCCGACGCCGAGGAGTTCGGCTCGTTACGGCTGTTCGTGCGACGTGAACCAGGTGCCCCGTACTACGGCGGCCCCGGTCACGCCCAGCCCGTCACGGGCGGTGCCCCGGCCGACACCGCCGCCGACATCGCGCGAGTGCGGGCCCGGCAGCGCGAACTCGGCGTGCCAGAGGCCTTCGAGTGGCTGGCCGAGGCGGCACCGGCACTGCGCGCCAGCGTCGAGGCGGCCGGTCTTACTGTGGCGGAACGCCCGCTGATGGCCCTGCATCCGCACCACCCGGTCGGCCCGCAGCCGTTGCCGGAGGGCGTGACGCTGCGCGTGCTGACGGCGGACGACCCGGCTTTGCCGGCGGCACTCGCTCTGCCTCGCCTGGCCTTCGGCCAGAAGGGCACCGCGTCGGGCTCGGCGGGTCGCGAGGAGCTGACGGCGGTGGCCGGGGAACTGACCGAGGACGGGACGGTGGCCACGACTCGCCCCACGGTCCGCGCCGGGCACAAGACGCTCATCGCCGCCCTCGCCCCGGACGGCACCCCCCTGGCCGTCGGCCATTACCACCCGGCGAACGGCACCACCGAGATCGGCGGCATCGGCACCCTGCCCGCCGCCCGCCGCCAGGGGCTGGCCGCCGCGGTCACGGCGGCGCTCGCCGACCACGCTCGCAGCCACGGGGTGAGCACCGTCTTCCTCGCGTACGCAGAGGAAGCCGTAGCCCGGATCTATGCGCGCCTCGGCTTCCGCCCGGCCGGCACCACCCTGCTGATCGCCGACCAGCCCGCGCGATCATAGGTGTACGCGCAGGCCGATCCACGGAAAAGGGCCCTCGCAGGCTCTCGCCCGCGAAGACCCTTCGCACCGTCGGGACGACAGGATTTGAACCTGCGACCCCTTGACCCCCAGTCAAGTGCGCTACCAAGCTGCGCCACGTCCCGATGCGTTCACTCGCGGTGACCCGCGTGATCGCGTGGACAGCACCTTACCCCACGTACCCGGCCGGGCAGAAAGAGGGCGGGGGACCGTGGGGAGACAATCGGTCGTATGGGAGACGTGGGAAGTGGCGGACGGGACCGGGACACCGAGGGGCGGGCGCGCAGTGCCCGCCCGCGGGACGGGCTGGGGCGG
Source organism: Streptomyces sp. NPDC001507 (assembly GCF_042894765.1). Taxonomy (NCBI): domain Bacteria; kingdom Bacillati; phylum Actinomycetota; class Actinomycetes; order Kitasatosporales; family Streptomycetaceae; genus Streptomyces; species Streptomyces sp. NPDC001507. The sequence continues at coordinate 436,544 of NZ_JBIAVV010000007.1, read as the reverse complement.
CCGCTGCCGTACGGCGCGCCGGGCGTCGAGCGGCAGCCCGAGGGGGTCGTACGGACTCCGCGGGCGACGGTCGCCGAGGCGCAGTCGCTGCTCGACGCCGGGAAGCCGTTCCACGCGCACGAGGTGTTCGAGGACGCCTGGAAGTCGGGGCCCGAGGCGGAGCGGACGCTGTGGCGGGGGCTCGCCCAGCTGGCCGTGGGGCTCACGCACGCGGCCCGCGGGAACGTGACCGGCGGGGCGCGGCTGCTGCGGCGCGGTGCGGGTGCGGTGGAGGAGTGGGCGGGCGGGGGCGGCGGGGCGCGGCCGTACGGGATCGATGTCGACGGGCTCGCGCGGTGGGCGCGGGAGCTGGCCGGGCGGGTGGAGGGCGGCGCCGGGAGCGTCGACGCGAAGGGCGAGGCGCCCCGGCTGTGCGGCCCCGGGTAGCACCGGGGTGACCCGCTGTCAGTGGCATGCGGCAGACTCGGGGACGTGCGAGAGATTCATGTCATCGGTATCGGTGCGGGCGACCCCGACCAGCTCACCCTCCAGGCGGTCCGGGCGCTGAAGAGCACGGACGTGTTCTTCCTCCTCGACAAGGGGGAGGTCAAGAGCGACCTGACACAGCTGCGCCTGGACATGCTCGGCACGCACATACCGGACGGCGGCTACCGGGTGGTCGAGGCGCGGGACCCGGAGCGGGACCGGGCCGCGGGCGGCGGGGCGTACTCGCCGGCCGTCGGCGACTGGCGCACTGCCCGCGCGGACATCTACGAGCGGCTGATCCGCGACGAGCTGGGCGAGGAGCAGACGGGCGCGTTCCTGGTGTGGGGCGATCCGTCGTTGTACGACAGCACGTTGGCGATCCTGGAGGAGGTGCTGGCCCGGGGCACGGTGCGGTTCGGGTACGACGTGGTGCCCGGGATCAGCAGTGTCTCGGCGCTGGCGGCCCGGCACCGCACGGGGCTGAACCGGGTGGCCCGGCCGGTGCAGATCACCACCGGGCGGCGGCTCGCCGAGGGGCTGCCGGACGGGGTGGACGACGTGGTGGTGATGCTCGACGCGCACCAGGCCTTCCTCCGGTACGCGGACGAGGACATCGACATCTACTGGGGCGCGTACCTCGGCACCCCGGACGAGATCCTGGTCTCCGGTCCGATCGCCGAGGCCGGTCCGCGCATCGAGCGGCTGCGGGCCGAGGCACGCGAGCGCAAGGGCTGGATCATGGACACGTATCTGCTGCGCCGCCACCCGGAGGTTCCGAAGGAGGGCTGAGCGGTACCCGGGTCGCCCCTGCCGGTATGCGGCGGTAGCCCACCTGTGAGGGCGATGGCCCTGGGCGTTCTACGTCAACGTGCCCGTCGCGATCGTGGTGGTGGCCGCCGCCCGCACCATCCAGGTGGTGAGGTCGGCGGCGAAGCCGGTCATCGACTACCTTGGCTCGCGCTGGTCGCGGTCGGCGCGAGCTCGCTGATCCTGGCGACGAGCTGGGGCGGCAACGAGTAGCCGTGGGCTCGGGCACTGTCATCGGCCTGTTCGTGCGGGGGCACGGTGGCGCTCGCGCTGTTCTGCCGGGTGGAGACCCGGGCGCGGGAACCGATGCTCCCCATGCGGCTGTTCGGCAACCCGGTCTTCACGGTCTGCTCCGTACTCAGCTTCGTCGTGACCGGCCTGCTCATCGCGTCGATCTTCAGGACCTGACCGACGGCCTGTCCGAACAGCCGGCCGAGCCGGCGTCCGCCGCCAGGACGGCCTGACGTCCGGGGTGGTCACGCCGGGGCGAGCCCGAGCCGTTCCAGTACGCCGGCGACGTCCGGCACCGCCGTCACGCCGTCCGGCAGCGGGGGCCGCCGTACGACGACCACGGGCAGCCCGAGTTCCCGTGCGGCCGTGAGCTTGGCGGCCGTGGCCGCTCCCCCGCTGTCCTTCGTGACCAGGACGTCGATCAGGTTCCCGGTGAGCAGCGCGGTCTCGTCGGCGACGGTGAACGGTCCGCGCGCCAGCAGCACTTCGGTGTGCCGGGGCAGGGGCGGCTCGGGGGGTTCCACGGACCGTACGACGAAGTGCCGGTCCGTCAGGTGGGCGAAGGCGGACAGCCCGAGCCGGCCGGTGGTGAGCAGGACGCGGGGGCCGAAGCGGGGCAGGGCGGCCGCCGCCGCGGGCAGGGACGGTACCGGGTGCCAGTCGTCGCCGGGGCGCGGCTGCCAGCCGGGGCGGCGCAGGACGACGGAGGGGATCCCGGTGGCCCGGGCGGCGCGGGCCGCGTTCGCGGTGATAGTCCCGGCGAACGGGTGGGTGGCGTCCACCAGCGCGTCCACGTGGTGTTCGCGCAGCCAGTCGCCGAGGCCGGCCGCGCCGCCGAACCCGCCGATCCGCACCTCGCCGGCGAGCGTGCCCGGCCGCGTGACCCGGCCCGCGAGCGACGTGGTGACACGGACTCCGGGGCGCCCCGACAACTCGGTGGCGAGACGGCGGGCCTCGGCGGTGCCGCCGAGGATCAGGACGTGCGGGGGCATGGGGCGAGCGTACGGGGCCTGCGCAGGGGGCGACGCCGGGGGGCCGGACGGCCGGCCGACGCCGTGACGTACGACGGCCGCCCGGCGGGATGCGCCGGGCGGCCGTCGTGGAACCGCACCCCGTCAGCCCTGACGGGCCTTGAACCGGGGGTCCTTCTTGTTGATCACGTAGACCACGCCGCGTCGGCGGACCACCTGGGCGCCGGGCTTGGCCTTCAGTGAGCGCAGGGACTTGCGTACCTTCATGGTTCTGTTCTCCTCGGGTCGGCCGCCGGGCCGGTCAGCCGCGGGCGGCGGCGGTGCGGCCGTAACGGCGCTCGAAGCGCTCCACTCGGCCGGCGCTGTCCAGGACTCGCGCCCTGCCGGTGTAGAAGGGGTGCGACGCGGACGAGATCTCCACGTCGATCAGCGGGTAGGTGTTGCCGTCCTCCCACCCGATCGTCCGGGACGAGTCGGCGGTGGAGCGGGTCAGGAACGCGGTGTCCGCGGCGCGGTCCCGGAAGACCACGAGTCGGGACGCGGGATGAATGCGGGCCTTCATGGGGTTTCCTCTCTAGGCTGCCGGTGTGCTTGCGGTCTGCTTCAGCGTTCTTCGCGGAAGTCGACGTGGGCGCCGGCCACCGGGTCGTACTTGCGCAGGACCAGCCGGTCGGGGTTGTTCCGGCGGTTCTTGCGGGTCACGTAGGTGACTCCGGTCCCGGCCGTCGACTTCAGCCTGACGACGGGACGCGCGGTGCTGCGTGCCATGAGGTTCTCCCTTCGCCCACACCCGAGGTTCTTGATCCGGGCATGTCATTCACGACCTCTGCAACAACACCTCCCCCCGTCGCATTCCCGGGTCGCCGGACCGGCCGAGGACGGGCCGGCGGACCGCTCAGCGCAGCAGGAGCTGCAGGCCGCCCAGGATCGTCGCCGCGATGACCAGCTGCTCGAACAGCCGCTGGTTGATCCGGTGCACCGCCCACCTGCCGATGAGCGCGCCCGGCACGACGAACACCACGAGCGCGGCGTCCAGGAGCAGCGAGTTGCCGTCGATCAGGCCGAGGCCGGCACTGAAGGGCACCTTGGAGAGGTTCACGATCAGGAAGAAGAACGCCGAGGTACCGAGGAAGCCGAGTTTGCGGAAGCCGGCCGACAGCAGGTACATCGACATCACCGGGCCGCCCGCGTTGGCGACCATCGTGGTGAAACCGCCGAGCACGCCGTAGGAACCGGCCTTCGCCCGGCCCGCGCGGGTGGTGACCTTGTCCGGGTCGTCGGGACGGTCGGCGGTGCGGCGCCGCCACAGCGTGACCCCGGCCATCAGCAGCAGGATCGCGCCGATCGAGATGCGTACGACGCCGTCGTCGGCCCGGACCAGGAACAGCGTGCCGATCACCACGCCGGCCGCGACCGCCGGGAACAGCCGCCACAGCGTGGGCCAGTGGGCGTGCCTCCGGTAGGTCGCCACGGCCAGCACGTCCCCCGCGATGAGCAGCGGGAGCAGGACGCCGGTGGAGGCGCGGGCCGGGAGGACGGCGGCGAAGACGGCGAGGCTGACGGTGTTGGCCCCGCTGACGGCTGTCTTGGAGAAGCCGACGAGCAGGGCGGCGAATGCCAGGGCGGCGAACTCCCAGCCGGATATGTGCCAGAGCGTCATCGTGTTCATGCGGGGACCGATGTTATGTCCGGACAACCCGATGGTGTAAGTACCGTCTCGCTGGTCGGTTGCGTTTGCGGCCGTTGCGCCAGGGCACCCGCGCTGCGACGACGGCACAGCTCAGAAGGGAGACGCGCACCATGTCCGTGGTGAAGAGCACGCTGCCCGACCAGGCGCTCCGGGTCACCGGGGGTGCCCTCCAGGAGACCCTGGTGGATCTGCTCGGACTGTCGCTGATGGGGAAGCAGGCCCACTGGAACATCGTGGGGCCGCGGTTCCGCTCGATCCATCTCCAGCTCGACGAGGTGGTCGCCACCGCGCGCGCCTACTCGGACACCGTCGCGGAGCGTGCCGCCGCCCTCGGCGTGCCGCCGGACGGCCGCCCGGAGACCGTCGCCGCGGCCTTCTCGCTGCCCGGTCCCAAGGACGGCTGGCTGCGCGACGACGAGGTCGTCGACCTGATGGTGCGGACCCTGGAGGCGGCCATCGGGCGGCTGCGCGAGCGGATCGCCGCGACCGACGAGCCCGACCCGGTCACCCAGGACCTGCTGATCTCGATCACCGCCGACCTGGAGAAGCAGCGCTGGATGTTCGCCGCCGAGAACAACTGAGCGCGCCGAGGACTCACTCGGGCCGCTCGGGCCGCTAGGGCCGCTAGGGCCGCTCCGGACGAGCGACTCGCTCGGGTCGGCCCGCTCGATCAGGTACGTCCGCGTCGAGCGCCGCAGCCCGCAGGGCGGCCGCCACCCGGGTGACCGCCTCGGCCGGCGGATGCGGCAGCCGGGCCAGCAGCTGACGGCGCTGCTCCTGCGGCCCGCCGCGGACCGGCAGGATCCGGACACCGGCCGGCGCCGCGGGGGCCAGGGCGGCCGGTACGGTCGTCAGCCCGCAACCGGCGGCGACGAGATGGAGCTTGGCCAGCCAGTCCCGGGCGACGTGAGCGATCTCCGGCCGCTCGTCAAGGCCGGGCCACACCCCCATCAACCGGTCCTCGCCCGAGGCGGAACCGGCGATCCAGCGCTGCCCGCGCAGGTCGGCCACATCGACGAAGTCGCCACGGGCCAGCGGATGGCCGGCCGGCAGCGCGAGGCACAGGGCGCGCTCGGTCAGGGTCTGCAGCACCAGCGGGGGCGATTCGGCGTCCGGCGCCCGGAACGGCGGCGCCGACGCGAGCAGGGCCAGGTCGATGCTGCCGGCGCGCAAGGCTCGCACCAGCGCGGGGGTGGTGCCCTCGCGGCCGATGACCTGGAGGCCGGGGTCCGTCCGGCGGAGCGCGGTCAGAGCGAGCGGGACCAGCACGGCACCCGCGGTCGGGAACCAGCCGAGGCGGACCGTCCCGCCCTCGCCGGGCAGCCCGGACAGTTCCCTCGCCGTCGCCTCGATCTCGTCGAGCACGGTCGTCGCGCGCCGCATGACGACCCGGCCGGCCACGGTGAGCCGTACCCCGTCGCGGCGCCGCTCGAGGAGTTCCGCGCCCGCCGCGCGCTCGATCGCGGCGATCTGCCGGGACACCGCGGACTGGGTGTAGCCCAGCGAGGCCGCGGCGGCGGTGAAGGTGCCCTGTTCGGCGACCGCGCGGAAGACCCGCAGCGCGGTCAGTGACACATCGTTGAAGTCCATGACGTTCACGCATACTAGCCGTGCGTAACTCTCGTTGGACTCATGGACGCGCGGTTTCTAGCGTGGGACGCATGAACGCTTCCCGCATCGCTCTCGTCACCGGCGCCAACCAGGGACTCGGCCGCGCCCTCGCCGAAGGCCTCGCCGCGCGGCTGGGCCCGGACGACCTGGTCCTGCTCACCGGACGCGACCCGGAACGGGTGACGGACGCCGCCGTCGAGGTCGCCCGGCTGCCCAGCACACGCGCCGGCGTCGAGGGCCGCGTCCTGGACGTCACCGACACCGACGCGATCGCCCGGCTCGCCGACGACCTCAGGGCCCGGTACGGCGGGGTGGACATCGTCCTCTCCAACGCGGTCGCCCGGGTGCTGCCCGAGGACTCGCAGGCCGAGCGGGCCGACGAGTTCATCGACGTCTCGAACACCGCCACCCACGCGATCCTGCGCTCCTTCGGCGCCGTCCTGCGCCCGCGCGGCCGGCTGCTCGTGGTGGCCAGTTCGCTCGGCACCCTCGGCCACCTCGACCCGCGGCTGCACCACCTGTTCGACGGGGCGAGCCTCGACCAGGTCGAGTACGCCGTCGAGTCCTGGCGCAGCGCCATCCACAATCGCACCGCGGCGGAGGCGGGCTGGCCGGTCTGGCTGAACGTGCCCTCGAAGGTGGCCCAGGTCGCCGCCGTCCGCGCGGTCGCCGAGGAGCGCCGCGAGCAGGACCTGGCGACCGGCACGCTGGTCGCCTCGGTCTGCCCCGGCATGGTCGACACCGCCACGTCCCGCCCCTGGTTCAGCGACTACAGCGGGGCCCAGTCCCCCGCCGAGGCCGCCCGTGCGGTGCTCGACCTGGTCTTCGCCGAGGACGTCGACCCCGGCCTCTACGGCGAACTGATCCGCTTCGGCAAGCCGCTCCCCTGGCATGACGGCACCCCTCCGGTGGAGCAGGACAGGCTCGTCAGGCCCTGAGCGCCGGACCCGACGCCGTCCGGCAGCACACCGGGCGGGTGACGCACCCGCACAGCCCCGCACCCGCACAGTCCCGCAGTGCCCCGCACCGCACAGCCCCGCCGCACCGCAAGGAGTTCGTTCATGACCACCATCAGCACCCCCTTCGGCTTCTCCAGCACGGCCGCCGAGGTCGCCGCGGGCATCGACCTGACGGGCCGCCGGGCCGTGGTCACCGGCGCCTCCTCGGGCCTCGGGGCGGAGACGGCCCGGGCGCTGGCCTCGACCGGTGCGGAGGTCACCCTCGCGGTACGGGACCTGGCCGCGGGCGAGCGGGTCGCCAAGGACATCGCCGAGACGACCGGAAACCGGCAGGTGCGGGTGGCCCCGCTGGAGCTGACCGACCCGGCGTCGGTCGCGGCCTTCGCCGCCTCCTGGCAGGGCCCGCTGCACGTGCTGGTGAACAACGCGGGCGTCATGGCCTGCCCCGAGCAGTACACGGAGCAGGGCCGGGAGTGGCAGTTCGCCACCAACCACCTGGGCCACTTCGCCCTGGCGAACGCCCTGCACGGGGCGCTGGCCGCGGACGGCGCCGCCCGGATCGTCGTGGTCAGCTCAACCGGCCACCAGCGTTCCCCCGTGGTCTGGGACGACATCGACTTCGCCTTCCGGCCGTACGACCCGTGGCTGGCCTACGGCCAGTCCAAGACCGCCAACGTCCTGTTCGCGGTGGAGGCCACGCGGCGCTGGGCCGCGGACGGCATCACCGCCAACGCCCTGATGCCCGGCGCCATCTACACCAACCTTCAGCGCCACACCGGCGGCCGCGGCAGCGGGCGGGTCGCGGCGGACCTGATCAAGACCACGGAACAGGGCGCGGCCACGTCCGTCCTGCTCGCCACCTCGCCCCTGCTCGAAGGGATCGGCGCCCGGTACTTCGACGACTGCAACGAGAGCGAGGTCGTCGGCCGCCGCACCGGCAGGCTCTACGGGGTGGCGCGCTACGCCGTCGACCCGGACAACGCGCGCCGGCTCTGGGACCTGTCGGAGGAACTCCTCGCCGGCTGAGCCCTGAGCCCCGGGCCGCCGGGAGCCGGACGCGCCGCCGGGGCCGACTCCCCGGCGGCGGTGGCGCAGTTCGGCGCCGTCGGCGTGAAACCCTGGCCGGGACGCGTGCATCCGAGCCCGTCGAGGAGGACGTCGTATGCCACCCCTGGTCGACCCCGTACCCGGCGGGAACCCCGGCGATCTGGCCCGGGCCCATGCCCTCGCCCACGAGCTGTCCGCGCAGGGCGTGCGCGGGATCGTGCTGGCCTTCGTGGACACCGCCGGGATCTGCAGGGTGAAGACCGTCCCCTGGCAGGGGCTGCAGCCGGCGGTGGCCTGGGGTGTCGGCATGTCCCCGGTGTTCGACACCTTCCTGGCGAACGACTCGATCGTGCGCACCGACGTGCTCGGTTCGCCCGACGGCGATCTGCGCCTCGTTCCGGACCTGGACCGGCTTGTGGTGCTGGCGGGGCAGCCCGGCTGGGCCTGGGCGCCGGTCGACCGGGTCACCCAGGAAGGTGAACGGCATCCGGGGTGCAGCCGCACCTTCCTGCGCCGGGTCGTCGCCGACGCCGAGGACCGGCACGGCATCACCTTCAAGGCCGGGGTCGAGATCGAGTGGACACTCGGCCGGGCCGCCGCGCCGGCCGACGAGTTCGCACCGGCCACGTCGGGTCCCGCGTACAGCGCCGCCCGGCAGACCGAGCTGAGCGACTACACCGCCGACCTGCTCGCGGCCTTCGAGAAGCAGGAGGTGGCGGTCGCCCAGCTCCACCCCGAGTACGCGCCCGGCCAGTTCGAGCTCTCCACCGACGCCCTGGACCCGGTGGCGGCGGCCGACCAGAGCGTGCTGGTCCGGCAGACCATCCGTGCCGTGTCGCAGAAGTACGGCCTGCGCGCCTCCTTCGCCCCGGCCGTCGCCGAGCGGGGCGTCGGCAACGGCGGACACCTGCATCTCTCCCTGTGGCGCCGCGGCGTCAACCTGCACGCCGGGGGCGACGCCCGGTACGGCATGACGGCCGCGGCGGAGTCGTTCATCGCCGGGCTGCTGGCCCACCTGCCCGCGCTGACGGCGGTGACCGCACCCAGCCCGGCCAGCTATCTGCGGCTCAGGCCCGCGCAGTGGGCGGGCGTGTACACGGCCTGGGGCCGGGAGACCCGCGAGACGGGGATCCGGGTAGTCACCGGTACGACGGGCCACCAGAGCCATGAGGCCAACCTGGAGGTCAAGCCGGTCGACCTGGCCGCCAACCCGTACCTGGCCCTCGGCTGCGTGATCGCCGCCGGACTGGACGGGCTCGCCTCGGCCGCGCCGCTGCCCGAGGAGGTCACCGACGACCCGGGCCGGCTGGTCCCGGACGAGGCGGTGGCGCGGGGCGTGCGCCGGCTGCCGACCTCGCTCGCGCAGGCCGTCGACGAGTTCCGCGAGGACGAGGTGCTGCGCACCGCGCTCGGCCCGGTCCTCGCGGACGCGGTGGTCGCCGTACGCGAGGGCGAGACGGCGGCCGTCGCCGGGCTCGACGAGGCCGGGGTGGCGGCGGCCTACCGCTGGAAGTACTGATGCCGGGACCGGTCCGGGAAGCCCTCGACGCGCTCCCGCTCGTCGACCACCACTGCCACGGCGCGGTCACCGCCGACCTCACCGAGCCCGAGTTCGAGTCGCTGCTGACCGAGGGCGAGGCCTGGCCGGGCGTCTCGCCGTTCGACACCCCGGCCGGCCTCGCCGTACGACGGCACTGCGCGCCCCTGCTCGGCCTGGACCGGCACGCGCCCGTGGCCGACTACCTGGCGCGCCGGGCCGAACTGGGCTGGCAGGAGGTCAACCGCCGGTTCCTGACGGCCGCGCACACGGAGGCGTTCTGCGTGGACACCGGCTACGCCCCGCACCCGGTCACCTCCCCCGCCGAACTCGCGGCGGCGGCCGGCGCGCGCGCCTACGAGGTCGTGCGTCTGGAGAGCGTCGCCGAGGCGGTGGCCGCACAGGGCATCGACGCTGCCGGATACGCGGGCGCCTTCCGGGCCGCGGCCGAGGAGGCGGTACGGCGGCCGGGTGTGGTCGCGGTCAAGTCGGTGGCCGCCTACCGCACCGGCTTCGGCCTGGACCCGGCACGGCCGACGTACGCGGAGGTGACCCGGGCGGCCGCGCTGTGGTTCGCCGCGGGCGGCAGGCTGACGGACCCGGTGCTGATGCGTCATCTGCTGTGGACCGCCGTCGGGCTCGGGCTGCCGCTCCAGCTCCACGCCGGTTTCGGGGATTCGGACCTGCGGCTGCACCACGCCGACCCGGCCCTGCTCACCGACTGGCTGCGGCTGACCACCGGCACCGTCCCGGTGCTCCTGCTGCACTGCTGGCCCTACCAGCGCCAGGCCGCCTACCTGGCCGCGGTCTTCGAGCACGTGCACCTCGACGTGGGGCTCGCCCTGCACCACGTGGGTCCGGCACGGGCCGGGGCGGTGCTGGCGGAGGCGATGGAGATCACCCCGTTCCGCAAGCTGCTGTACAGCTCGGACGCCTATGGTGTGGCCGAGTTCCACCACCTCGGTGCGCTGTCCTTCCGGCAGGGGCTGGCCGGAATGCTGCAGGCCCGGGTGGACGCCGACGAACTGAGCCCGACCGACGCGGTGCGGATCGCCGCCTGGACGGGACGCGACAACGCCCGTCGCCTGTACGGACTTCCCGCATCCGACCCCGGCCGCGACTGACCGCGCGCCCTGTCCGGAAAGTATGATCAAGCAATGTCTGACATGACCGAAACCACGCCCGGTTGGCTGTCCTCCGACGAGCTGGAGATGGCACGCGCCCGCATGCCGATCCTGTACGTGGAGGCCGTGCCCGTGCGCGTCGACGACAGCGGCGAAGTCACCAGCATCGGCCTGCTGCTCCGCATCGGCCCGGACGGAACGGTCAGCCGGACCCTCGTCTCCGGCCGTGTCCTGCACCACGAGCGGGTCCGCGACGCCCTGCTGCGCCATCTGGAGAAGGACCTCGGCCCGGTGGCGCTCCCGCGGGTGCCGGCCTCCCTGCAGCCGTTCACGGTGGCCGAGTACTTCCCGACGCTGGGCGTCACCCCGTACCACGACCCGCGTCAGCACGCGGTGTCGCTGGCCTACATCGTGCCGGTCACCGGTGACTGCCGGCCCCGGCAGGACGCCCTGGACCTGGTGTGGTTCAGTCCGCAGGAGGCCATGCTGGAGGCCGTGCAGAGCGAGATGCCGGGCGGTCACGGGGTGTTGCTGAAGCAGGCCCTGGCCCATGTGGGGTTCGTGAGCTAGGGAGACGTCCGGGCCCCGCCGGGTGCCGCCGACGGCGTTCAGCCGAGCTGTTCGGCGGCCCAGCGGGCCCAGTCCCGCTCCATCTCGGCCCAGCGCAGACCGTATTCCAGGGCGATGCGGCCGTTGGTGGTCAACGGCCCCTCGTCCTGCTCCAGTTCGGCTCTGAGCTCCGCGAGCTGCTCGTGGTAGGCCCCGGCCAGCTGCTCCCGCTCGGCGAGGACCGCGCGGGCCTGGGCGTCCGACGCCAGGCCGAAGAAGAAGACCTTGAGCAGCAGTTCGCTGCGGCGCGGCTGCTCCGGGGTCGGGGCGGCCAGCCACTCCCGCAGCTCCTTGAGCCCCTCCTCCGTGACCCGGTACTCCTTGCGCCGGCGCGGCCCCTCGGCGGACACGTCGACCAGTCCGGCCTCCGCGAGGCGGTTCAGTTCCCCGTAGACCTGGCTCTGGGTGGCCGGCCAGACGTGGGCCAGCGAGGTGTCGAAAAGCTTCAGCAGGTCGTAGCCGCTGGCGGGCCGGTCGACGAGGAGTCCGATGAGTGCGTGGCGAAGGCTCATGATTCCATCGTAGTTCCAACATTGACAGATTCAGCAGGACATCATGGATTCGACCTGTCATTGCTGGAGTATCGACGGGACGGGCCGGGAGCCGTTCGGCCGCCCGCTAGCCCTGGTCCAGCGCGGCGCGCAGCGCCTTGTCGATGCCGGGCTGCCGGAAGATGAACCCCGCCTTCAGCAGACCGTCCGGGACAGCCCGGCAGCTGCCCGTGATGCTCCCCGCGAACTCACCGAGGACGATCCGCAGCGCGGAGGCGGGGACGGCGGCGAGGGTGGGACGGTGCAGGATCCGGCCCGTCGCACGGGTGATCGCGCGGTTCGTGAGCGGCTCGGGGGCCGTGAAGTTGAGGGGGCCGACGAGGTCGTCGTGGCCGATCGCGTGGCGCAGGGCGGCGATGTGGTCGGGCAGCGAGATGAACGGCCAGTACTGGTCGCCGGAGCCGAGCCGGCCGCCGAGGCCGTACCGGAAGAGCGGGAAGAGCCTGCCCCAGGCGCCGCCGTCGGCGGAGACCACGAGGCCGGTACGCGGGTGCACGACCCGGACTCCGGCCCGCTCGGCCGGCGCGGCGGCGGCCTCCCAGCCGACGCAGACGGAGGCCAGGAAGTCGCTGCCGGCCGGGGCGGACTCCGTGACGACACGGTCGCCGGTGTCGCCGTAGTAGCCGGTGGCCGAGGCCGAGATCAGCACCCGGGGCCGCACGGCGGCCTCGGCACACGCCTCGGCGATGGTCCGCGTCCCCTGGAGGCGGCTGAGCCTGATCTCCTGCTTGTAGGCCGCGCTCCAGCGCCGGTCGCCGACCCCGGCTCCGGCGAGGTGGACCACGGCGTCGACTCCGGCCAGGACGGCCGGGTCCAGCCGGGCGCCGGGCTCCCACGACGCGGATTCACTCCCGTCCGCCGCCCGGGCCGCGGTCCGGCCACGGGTCAGACGCAGCACGCGGTGGCCGTCGGCGAGGAGGGAGCGAGTGAGGGCGGAGCCGATGAGTCCGGTGGAGCCGGTGATGGCGACGCGCATGACGTTCTCCGATGAGCGACTGTTTGAGAGTTCAAACCAGTTCCCGTCAGAGTACTCCGGCCGGATGTCCGTACGGCGTAAGCGAGTACCGCGCGGACGCGCGAAAAAGGGCCCTCACAGGCTCTCGCCTGCGAAGACCCTTCGCACCGTCGGGACGACAGGATTTGAACCTGCGACCCCTTGACCCCCAGTCAAGTGCGCTACCAAGCTGCGCCACGTCCCGGTGCCCGCCTGACCTGGGGTTTCCCTGGTCGAAACGTGCAGGGAAACAATACCGCACTCGGGTCGGTGGTCGCGCACGCGTTTCTCCGGGGCCGGATCCGCTCGGTCCCGAGTCCGGCACCGCCGCCTGCGCCCGTGGCACCGGTCCGCGGGGATCAGCCGTCCGCTCCGGGCAGCCCCAACTCCGGGTAGGAGTCAAGGAGCCGGGGCGGGGCCGCCTGCCGCCAGGAGTCGGCGAGGATGTCGCGCAGCTCGCCCTCGTCCTCCAGGGCGGCGAGCCGCACCCGGACCCAGGCGAACTGCGCCTCGTGATCGGCGATCCAGAACTTGCCGGGCTCGGCGAGCACCAGTTCGTCGCGCTCATCCTTGGGGCAGCGCACGGCTATGGAGGTCTCGTCCTCGGGGAGCGTGGCGAACATCTTCCCTGCGACCCGGAACGTGGGCATGCTCCAGGCGATCTTCTCGCCGGTGTCCGGCAGGGACAGGGCGACTCGGCGTACGTCTTCGGCGTCCGGCATGCCCCGAACCGTAGCCGCTGCCACTGACAGTCACCCGCCCGGAGTGCCCACGCGCTTGTAGTAGAGGGTGGTCGGGCGCAGTACGCCGGCTGGGTCGAGGGCGTAGTCGGGGATGACGCCCGCGCGGGTCCAGCCGGCCGTGCGGTAGAGGTGCTCCGCGGGGCTGTCCGTCTCGGTGTCCAGATGGAGCAGGGTGATCCCGGCGGCGGCCGCGGCCTCTTCGGCGACGGCCAGCAGGCCGCGTCCGATGCCCTGGCCCCGGGCGTCCCGGTGGACCATCAGCTTCACCAGCTCGGCGCGGTGCGGGCTGTTGGGTTTGCCGGGGTGGGCGAAGGCGAGGCCGACCGTGCCCACGGTCCGGCCGGTGTCGTCCAGCGCGGCCCAGACGGCGAGTTGCCCGGCGGCCACGGCGGCCGCCCGCTCCCGCCACCAGGCGACGGCCCGCTCCGGTCCGAGGGGGGCGAGGAAGCCGACGGACGCCCCGCCGTTCACGGTGTCGGCCAGCAGCTCGGCCAGCTCCCCCACCCGCTGCGGCAGTTGATCCGCGTCCAGGCGCAGTGTCCTCACGGCCGCACCACCGCCAGCACGTACCGCGTCCGCGCCGGTCCCGCGCACCGGAACCGGGTCGGTCCCCACACCCGCAGCCGCAGGCAGTCCCCGGCGTCCAGGAGGTGCTCGGTTCCCTCGGCCGTCACGGCCAGGTTCCCGTCGAGCACCCAGATGTGCTGCTCCAGGCCGGGCACCGGCGGGCGGTCGTAGGCGATGTCCGCGCCCGGCGCGAGCCGGCCCTCGACGAGTTCGCCGCGCAGCCCGCCGTGCGGCGGCGACACCGACCGGCGTACGAAGCCGGAGGCGCGGTCCTCCCACACCTGCTGCTCGGCGGCGCGCAGCACGGGCGCGGGTGCCGCCTCGACCTCGCTGAGCAGCTGGGACATGGTCCGGCCGTAGACGTTGCAGAGGCGGTTGAGGAGGGCTGCCGTGGGGCTGGTCTCGGCCCGTTCGGCCCGCGACAGGGTGGACTTGCTGATTCCGCTGAGTTCCGCCAACTCACCCAGGGACCAGCCGTGTTCGGCCCGCAGTTGGGCGAGGCGGCCGCCGAGGCGGGCGTCGACGGGGTCGACCGTCTCAGTCTGTTTCACATCCGGGACGATATCCCCGATGTGAAACGCCGGTGTTAAGGAAAGCTCACAGCCGTGCCGCCTCGTCCAGGGCGTCGAGCACCGGGCGGATCAGCGGATGGGCCTCGGCTCCGCGCCGCACGGCCGCGAAGACACGGCGGGTCGGTGCGACGCCGTCGACAGGGCGTACGACCACGCCGGTCAGGTCCATGCCGCGCAGCGCGGAACGCGGGACGAGGGCCACTCCCGCGTCGGCCGCGGCCAGGGCCACCACGGCCCGGAAGTCGTCGGAGGAGTGCTCGAAGCGGGGCTGGAAGCCGGCGCTCTCGCAGGCCAGGACGGCGACGTCGTGGCAGGGGTTGCCGGGGTACGGCCCGATCCAGGTGTCCTTGGCGAGTTCGGCGAGGAGGATCTCGGAGGTACCGGCCAGCCGGTGGTGGAGCGGGACGACGGCGTCGAACGGCTCGGCGTACAACGGCACGTGGGTGAGCCGGGGGTCGTCGGCGGGCGGGGCCCCGCGGTACTCGACGGCCACCGCGACGTCGACCTGCCGGTCCAGGACCATCGGGAGGCTGGCGTCGCCCTCGGCGTCCTGGACGCGGATGCGGATGCCGGGGGCGGTGCCGGCGAGGCGGGCCACGGCCGGGGCGACCACCTGGGCGATGCCGGTGGCGAAGGCGGCGACGGTGACCGTGCCGGCCTCGCCGGAGCCGTACGCGGCCAGCTCGGCCTCGGCCCGCTCCAGCTGGGCGAGGACCGCGTTGGTGTGGGCGAGCAGGATCTCGCCGGCCGCGGTCAGCCGTACGCCCTTGGCGCTGCGTTCGACCAGGCGGTGGCCGGTCTCCTGTTCGAGGGCCGTCAGCTGTTGGGAAACGGCCGAGGGGGTCAGATAGAGCGCGGCGGCAGCCGCCGTCACCGTGCGGTGGTCGGCCACCGCACGAAGGATGTGGAGCCGCCGCGCCTCGATCATGAGATTGATTATCGCAATATGTCTGAGCTGCTCGGGCCGCCCGGGCCGTCGGGCCGAGCTTCCGGCCCGACGGCGGGTCCGCTCAGGCCGCCAGCTCCGCCCGGGCCGCGACGAAGGCGTCCACCGCGCGGTTGACGTCCTCCGTCGAGTGGGCCGCGGACAGCTGGACCCGGATCCGGGCCTGGCCCTGCGGGACCACCGGGTAGGAGAAGCCGATCACGTACACGCCCCGCTCGAGCAGCAGCTCGGCCATCCGGCCCGCCTCGGCCGCGTCGCCGATCATCACGGGGGCGATGGCGTGGTCGCCGGGGAGGACGTCGAAGCCCTCCTCGGTCATCCGCCGGCGGAACAGGGCGGTGTTCTCGGTGAGCCGGACTCGCAGGTCGTCCGCCGACTCCAGCAGGTCGAGGACCTTGAGCGAGGCCGCGGCGATCACCGGGGCCAGGGTGTTGGAGAAGAGGTAGGGGCGGGAGCGCTGGCGGAGTAGGGCGACGATCTCGGCGCGGGCCGCGACGTAGCCGCCGGAGGCACCGCCGAGGGCCTTGCCGAGGGTGCCGGTGATGATGTCGACGCGGTCCATCACACCGTGCAGCTCGGGGGTGCCGCGCCCGGTCGGGCCGACGAAGCCGACGGCGTGCGAGTCGTCGACCATGACCATCGCGTCGTAGCGGTCGGCGAGGTCGCAGATCTCGCGCAGCGGGGCCACGTAGCCGTCCATGGAGAACACGCCGTCGGTGACGACGAGCCGGCGCCGGGCGCCCTGCGCCTCCTTGAGCTGCCGTTCCAGGTCGGCCAGGTCGCGGTTGGCGTAGCGGAAGCGGCGGGCCTTGGAGAGGCGGATGCCGTCGATGATGGAGGCGTGGTTGAGGGCGTCGGAGATCACCGCGTCCTCCTCGCCGAGCAGGGTCTCGAAGACACCGCCGTTGGCGTCGAAGCAGGAGGAGTAGAGGATCGTGTCCTCCTGGCCGAGGAACGCCGAAAGCCGCGCCTCCAGCTCCTTGTGGACCTCCTGGGTGCCGCAGATGAAGCGGACGGAGGCCATGCCGTAGCCCCAGCGGTCCAGGGCCTGGTGGGCGGCGGCGATCACCTCGGGGTGGTCGGCGAGGCCGAGGTAGTTGTTGGCGCAGAAGTTGAGGACCTCGCCGGGGCGGCCGCCCGCGGTGACGGACACGGTCGCGGACTGCGGGGTGCCGATCACGCGCTCGGGCTTGTGCAGGCCGGCGGCGCGGATCTCGTCGAGGGTGGTACGCAGGTCGTCGCGCACGGAGTCGAACATTCCAGAAGCTCCCAGGGGTTTTCGCGCGGATTGGTGCGACGGACTACGCGGTCCAGTCGAGGATGACCTTGCCGCCGCGGCCGCTCGCCGCGTCGGCGAAGGCCGCCTCGAAGTCGCGGTAGCCGTAGCGGCCGGTGATCACGGGGGCGAGGTCGAGTCCGCCTTCCAGGAGGACCGACATCGCGTACCAGGTCTCGAACATCTCACGGCCGTAGATGCCCTTGATGGTGATCATCGAGGTGACGATCCGGGCCCAGTCGACGGGGAACTCCTCGGCGGGCAGGCCGAGCACGGCGATACGGCCGCCGTGCGTCATGTTGGCGATCATGTCGCGCATGGCCTCGGGCCTGCCGGACATCTCCAGGCCGATGTCGAAGCCCTCGCGCAGCCCCAGCTCCCGCTGCCCGTCGGCGATCCCGGCCCGTGACACGTTCAGGGCGAGGCTCACGCCGATCTTGCGGGCGAGGTCGAGGCGCTCCTCGCTGACGTCGGTGATCACGACGTGGCGGGCGCCCGCGTGCCGGGCCACCGCGGCGGCCATGAGGCCGATCGGCCCCGCCCCGGTGATGAGGACGTCCTCGCCGACCAGCGGGAAGGAGAGGGCGGTGTGCACGGCGTTGCCGAACGGGTCGAAGATCGCGGCCACGTCGAGGTCGACGGGGACGCGGTGCACCCAGACGTTGCCCGCGGGCAGCGCGACGTACTCGGCGAACGCCCCGTCCCGGCCGACGCCGAGGCCGATCGTGGCCCGGCACAGGTGGCGCCGGCCGGCCTGGCAGTTGCGGCACTTGCCGCACACGAGGTGGCCCTCGCCGCTGACGCGGTCGCCCGTCTTGATGTCGGTGACGTCCCGGCCGGTCGCCACGACCTCGCCGACGAACTCGTGGCCGACCACGAGCGGGGTGGTGATCGCCTGCCGGGCCCAGCCGTCCCAGGCCCGGATGTGCAGATCGGTGCCGCAGATACCGGTCCGCAGGACCTTGATCAGTACGTCACCGGGTCCGACCGCGGGCTCCGGCACGTCCGTGAGCCACAGCCCGGGCTCCGCCTTCTCCTTGACCAGCGCCTTCAACGCTACGGCTCCTGTGCGTGAGGTCCCGGCCGCGGGGACGCCGAAGCGGTCCGCGGCCGGGGAGGGGGTGAAATCTCACAGCAATCTGCCGCACCCGGGCGCATCGGTCCATCGAGGATTTCTTAAGCGCCGCCACAGCTCGGCTTCACGCCCCCGGAACACCCGGCAGGGGACGGCTAGTCGAGGCGGGAGACCTGGTAGTGGGCGATGTGCCAGTCCTCGCCCGTCCGGGTGACGAGGACCGAGAGCTTCACGTCCAGCGGGGGCCGGTCCGTGAAGGAGAACTCGACCGCCAGGTAGCCGAGGACGACGCCGTCGGCGGGCCGCCGGGTCTCCAGGAGGCGGTACGCCGCCTTCATCCCGAGGGGCTGGGAGTCGTAGTACGCGGCGACGCCCTGCCGTCCGACGCTGTAGGGGCGCAGTCCCTGGAAGACGGCGTCCTCGGTGAACTGGGCCGCGACGCTCTCGGGTTGGTGTGCGTCGACGGCCGCCTTCCACCGGTCGAGCACCGCGCTCAGGACCGCCGTGTCCTCCGTCGTGCTGGTCATGTCCGCTCCTTCTTCTCCTAGGGGGTCCTCGGTGGGTCCTCTGTGAAAGACGGGCCGTGCCGTCAGTGTCCGGCGCTCATACCGCCGTCGACGTGCAGGATCTCGCCGGTGACGAACGGCGCGGTCTCCAGGTAGAGCACCGCGTCGACGATGTCGCCCACTTCACCCATCCGGCCGACCGGGTGCAGGGCGGCGAGGAACTCGTGGGTCTCCGCCGGGTGCATGGGGGTCTTGATGGTGCCGGGTGACACCGCGTTGACACGGATGCCACGGGTGGCGTACTCGATCGCGAGGGACTTGGTCGCGGACTGCAGGCCGCCCTTGGTCAGCGAGGCCAGGACGGAGGGGACCCGGGCGTCCGCGCTGTCGACGAGGCTGGTGGTGACGCAGACGATGTGCCCGCCGCCCTGGGCCAGCAGGTGCGGGACCGCCTGCTGGGTGAGGTGGAAGAAGCCGGCGACGTTGATGCCGGTCACGGCCGCGTAGTCGGCGGCGGTGTACTCGGTGAAGGGCTTCGCGACGAAGACGCCGGCGTTGTTGACCACGGTGTCGATCCGGCCGAACCGCTCGACGGCGGCGGCCACGACCCGCTCGGCGGTCGCCGGGTCCGCGATGTCGCCCTGGACGGTCAGGACGCCGGCGTCGTCGGCGGGGGCGATGGTGCGCGAGGTGGCGACGACCGCGTGGCCGAGCTTGCGGTAACCCTCGACGAGGGCGGCGCCGATGCCCTGCGAGGCACCGGTGACGATCGCGACCTTCTGCTGCTGCTGCGTGCTCATGCTGGCCTTCTCCGTAGTGGCTGACCGGTCACTAGCCGACCGGTCGACTATTGGGACCGTAGGCCGGGCCCGCCGGGCGCGCCAGGATCGGTTTCCTCCCGGCTGGGAGGCATGGCCTCCCAGCGCGGCTCAGCCGCGGAGGGCGTAGGGGTCGTCTGCGGGCAACCAGGCGTCCGGGGCGTGGATCCCGAGGTCGCCGACGCCGTCGCACAGGGCGTCGACGACGGCCAGGACACCGGCCCGGTCCTCGCTCGCGCGCCAGACCAGGGACCAGGTCCAGTACACCTTCGGGGTGACGATCTCGCGGCGGACCAGGTCGGGCGGGAGCGGAGCGGCCTGGCCCTTGGGCGAGTTGAGGACGGGCCGGGTGCAGCGCCGGACGTGGTCGAAGTAGGCGGGGCCGGTGACGGCCCCGTCGGAGATGCGCACCGGGCGGGCGCCGACGGCCCGCGTGAGCTCCTCGGCGTACGCGTTCCACGAGGCCCAGGAGGTGACGTCGTCGTCGATCAGGACGTCGGCGTCCTCGGCCGGCAGGTCGCTCGGGTCGGTGCCCTTGGCGACGGCGTACAGCCGGTCCGCGCCGATCAGCCGGGCCCGCAGCCCGTACCGTTCGAGGTCCTCGGTACGCACCCAGCAGACGGCCAGGTCCAGGCTGCCGTCGGCGACCCGTGCGGCCTGGGTGTGGGAGGGCGCGACCCACGCGTCCACATGGACCCGCGCCACCGCGGCCGTCCGCGAACCCAGGTCCGGCGGAAGCCAGTTGACGTAACCGAGCCGTACCGACTCGGAGCCCGAGAGGCGGCCCGCCCGGCGCCTGAGGTCGTCGGCCCGCGCCAGCAGGTCCCGGGTGTGCGGGAGCAGCGCGGCACCGGCGGGGGTGAGGGAGACCGAGCGGCGGTCCCGGTCGAACAGCCGGACGCCCAGGTCCCGTTCGAGCGCCTTGATCTGCTGCGAGAGGGACGGGCCGGCGATGAGCAGCCGCTCGGCGGCCCGGCCGAAGTTCAGCTCCTCGGCGACGGCGACGAAGTACCGCAGCTGGCGCAGTTCCACGCGCGTCATGCTACGCGCGCTGGAAGGCTGCGCCTCCCAGCAGTGAGCCGGCCGGTCGTGGCAGCGGTGCCGGCGGCGCCGCACGATGGAACCAACGACAACCTAGGGAGCACATCGTGCGCGAGTTCCTGGTCGAGATCACCACCGACATTCCCGAGGGCACGGGCCAGGACGAGGTCGGCCGGCGGCGGGCCGCGGAGGCCGTGCGGGCGCGGGAACTGGCCGCGACCGGTCACCTGGCCCGGTTGTGGCGCCCCGTGGGCGAGTTGCGCAGCATCGGCGTCTGGTGCGCCGCCGACGAGGCGGAACTCCACGAGAAGGTGCTCGGCACCCTGCCGCTGCGCCCGTGGATGACGGTCACCGTCACCCCGCTGGAGTCCCACCCCAACGACCCGGGCCGGGCCGAGGTCACCCGATGACTCTTGCCTCCGCGTCAGCCGCCGCGTCCGGCTCCGGCTCCGCCTCGGGTTCTCCCTGGGCGCATGTCGCCAGGGCCGCCGCGGCGCTCGCCGCGGGCATGGGCGTCGGCCGTTTCGTCTACACCCCGATCCTGCCCCTGATGCACGACCAGGCCGGCCTGTCCGCCGGAGCCGGGGCGAACCTGGCCACCGCCAACTACGCCGGCTACCTCGTCGGCGCGCTGGCCGGCACCCTGGCCCCGGCGCTGGTCCGGTCACGGGCCGTGCTGCGCGGCGCCCTGCTCCTGCTGACCGCCACGCTCGCCGCGATGCCCCTCACCCACAGCACGGCGGTGTGGGGCGCGCTGCGGCTGCTGGCCGGAGCCGCCAGCGCCCTGGTGTTCGTGATCGCCGTCGCCTCTGTGCTGCACCGTCTGCGGAACCACCCGGCGCACCTGCCCGGCTGGGCCTTCGGCGGGGTGGGCGCCGGCATCGCGCTGTCCGGACTGCTGGTCCTGGCCCTGCGGTCCGTCTCCGACTGGCGGGCGGCCTGGTGGGCGGCCGGCGCGCTCACCGCGGTGCTGGCCGCGGCCTCGTGGCGGCTGCGCCCCGAGGCCGCGCCGGCCGCCGGGGGATCCGGCGGCACCCGGCCCGGGATCCGCACCCACCGCTGGTTCGGCGCGCTCTTCGTCAGCTACTTCCTGGAGGGCGTCGGCTACATCGTCGCCGGTACCTTCCTGGTCGCGGCGATCGGCCAGGGCTCCCCCGGCTGGGTGGCCAGCGGCGCCTGGGTGCTGGTGGGGCTGGCCGCCGTGCCGTCCTCGGCGCTGTGGGCCCGGCTCGGGCACCACTGGTCCCGCCCCGGCCTGCTGCTGACCGCGCTCACGATCCAGGCGGCCGGCATCGCACTGCCCGCGCTGACCGGGAGTACGGCCGCCGCCCTCGGCTCGGCCGTGCTGTTCGGCGCCACGTTCCTGGGCGTGAGCACCCTCGCCCTGGCCACGGGCGCGCACCTGCGCTTCCCACGCTCCGTCGCCCTGCTGACCGCCGGGTACTCCGCCGGCCAGATCCTCGGCCCACTGCTCGTCGCCCCGCTGCTGCGCCACGGCTACCACCCGGCCCTGCTCCTGGCCGCCCTGGTCGTCCTCACGGCCGCCGTCGCCGCCGCCGTGCTGCGCATCGGCTTCCCGCACCACATGGGTGCGGACCACACAGTGCCGGTACGGCACCCGCAACCGGCGGAGGCCGCCCGCTCCTAGGCCCCTCCCGGGCCCGTTCCTAGACTCCGGCCCCCGTGCCCTGCGCCGCTGTGACGCCGAGCAGGGCCCGGCAGTTGTCCCAGAGCGGGCTCAGCCGGCCGGTGCTGTTGTACAGCTTGGCGAACATCACCTGGCCCTCCAGCTGGGCCACCACCGCGCGCGCCGCCTCCCGGGTGTCGGTCACGTTCACCTCGCCAAGCTCCCGGGCCTCGGCGACGACCGACTCCACCATGCCGACCTGGGCGTCGAAGATCTCCTGCAGCCGTCCGCGGACCGCCTCGGTCTGGTTGCTCAGCTCCAGCGCCAGGTTCCCGAACAGGCAGCCCGCCACGGTCCCGCAGCCCCGCTGGCCGGCGAGCTGACCCGCCTCGGTCTCCTCGAACAGCCGCCGCAGCCGCCGCAGCGGCTCCGCGTCGCCGGTCAGGGCCCGGGTCCAGTCGCGCTGCTGCGCCGCCCAGTGCTCGTCGACGACGGCGAGCGCGAGAGCCTCCTTGGACTCGAAGAAGTAGTAGAAGCTGCCCTTCGGCACCTCGGCGGCCTTGCAGATCTCGGCCACGCCGAGCGCCGCGTAGCCGCGCCCTTCGATCAGCGAGCGAGCGGCGTCGAGGATCTTCCGCCTGGCGTCACTGGTACGTCCCATACCACCAGGGTACGGGGGTACTAGACCGGTCGGCTAGCAACGGGCTCGTTCCCGTGCTGTTCCGCCGTCACAGCAGCGGCAGACCGTCCGCCTCGCGCCGCTCGATGCGGGCCACCAGCTCCGCCGCCGACGACTTGATGGTCTCCAGACCGGGCCGGCCCCAGGGCCGCGGCTCCACGTCGACCACGCACACCGTGCCGAGCACCGTCCCCGTGCTGTCGATCAGCGGCGCGCCCAGATAGGAACGGATGCCGAACTCGTCGACGACCGCGTTGCCCGCGAACCGCGGGTAGTCGCAGACGTCCTCCAGGACCAGCGCCTTGCGCCGGACCACCACATGGGGGCAGAAACCGTGGTCGCGGGGCAGCTCACGGCCCAGTACCGGGGTGCTGCCGTCCGGCCGTACCACGGGCGGTGCCACGTCCGGCAGGTGCAGGCCCGCGAAGAACTGACGGTTCACGTCGATGAAGTTGACCATGGCGTACGGCGCTCCGGTGACCCCGGCGAGTCGGTCCGCGTAGGCGTCGAGGGCGGGGTCCGGGTCTTCGCCCAGGCGCAGTTGGCCGAGGCGCCGGGTGCGTTCGGGGGCCTCCTTGTCCTCCGGCGTGAGCAGCAGCCGGCCGGCCGGGCGCGACGGGTCGTACCTCATGCGCGGGCTCCGTCGCAGTGGACGCGGGTCATATACGGGCTCCGTGAGGGGTGTATGGGGTTCACCTGTGGGCGCCGCGGCTCGGCGCGGAGACCGGAGCGTGGGCGATGAGATGGCGGACGAGGGTGAGCAGGGTCTGCACCCCGGAGCTGGAGATCCGGGCGTCGCAGCGCACCACCGGGACCTCCGGGTCGAGGTCGATGGCGGCGCGCACCTCCTCGGGGTCGTAGCGGTAGGAGCCGTCGAACTCGTTGATGGCGACGATGAAGCCCAGGCCGCGCTCCTCGAAGAAGTCGACGGCCGCGAAACAGTCCTCCAGGCGCCGGGTGTCGGCGAGGATGACCGCGCCGAGCGCACCTTCGGACAGTTCGTCCCACATGAACCAGAACCGCTCCTGTCCGGGCGTGCCGAACAGGTAGAGCACGTGCTCCGGGTCCAGGGTGATGCGGCCGAAGTCCATGGCCACGGTCGTCTCGACCTTGTTCTCGATCCCGTCGAGACTGTCGGTCGCGGCGCTGACCGTGGTGAGGAGTTCCTCCGTGGACAGCGGCGCGATCTCGCTGACCGCACCCACGAAGGTGGTCTTGCCGACCCCGAACCCACCGGCCACCAGGATTTTCAGTGCGGTGGGGAAGGGATCAGAGCTGTCGTCGTAGTCCATCGAGCACTGCCTCCAGGAGGGACCGGTCAGTGGGGTTGTGGTGGAACACGGGGGGCTTGGCGGTCAGCGCCCCGCAGTCGACGAGGTCGGAGAGCAGCACCTTGGTGACCACGGCGGGCAGTTTGAGGTGCGCGGCGACCTCGGCGACCGAGACGGGGGCGCGGCACAGGTCGAGGGCCTGTGCGTGTTCGGGACCGAGGTAGCCGAGAGGCGTGGACCCGGTGGCCATCACCTGCGACATGAGGTCGAGGGCGATGCTGGGCTCGGTCCGGCCGTTGCTGACCGTGAACGGGCGCACGAGGCGTCCGGCCGCGTCGTCGAGCCAGGGCCCGTCGCCGGCTGCCGCCACCCTCAAGGCCTCATCGCCGGGGATTCGACGGCGTGCTGCCGGGGCGCGGTGACGAGGTACGGGCGAACGCTCTTGACCAGCATCGCCATCTCGTAGCCGAGGACCGCGGCATCGGCCTCCCGGCCCGCCAGCACGGCGAGGCAGGTGCCGGAGCCGGCGGTGGTGACGAACAGCAGCGTCGAGTCGAGTTCGACGACGACCTGTCGGACGTCCCCGCCGTCGCCGAACCGGATGCCCGCGCTGCGGCCGAGCGAGTACAGGCCGGAGGCGAGCGCTGCCATGTGGTCGGCGCTGTCCGGGTCCAGGCCGTGCACGGACTTCACCAGCCCGTCGCAGGACAGGAGCACCGCGCTGGTGGTGTGCGGCACCCGCTGCACCAGGCCGCTCATCAGCCAGTCGAGGTCGGATACCTGGGCGGTCGGCGCATCGCTCGCCATGGTGGATCGACTCCTTGGGGTACGAAGACCAGCGGGAGCGCTGGGGGTGGGGGTGGGGGTGGGGGTGGGGGCGGGGGTGGAAAGAGTGCTGGTCATCCGGCAGGTGCGCTCCCGTCGGGCCGGGAGGTGAATTCGGAGGTGTGCACCGGACGCAGGGCCTGGGAGTACGACTGGGGCCGCGATGCCGGCTGGCTCTCGGCGGAGTCCCGGTGGGGCCGGGTGATGTGTGCGGGGGCCATGTGGTCCGTGGACGGGTGGCTTGTGGCCATGTGATTCGAGGCCGTGTAGTCCGAGGCCGTGTGATTCGAGGCCGTGTAGTCCGAGGCCGTGTGATTCGAGGCCGTGTGGTCCGAGGCCGTGTGGCCTGGGTCCATGTGGCCTGGGGCCAGGGAGTCCGCCGCCATCGGGTCTGGCGCCATGTGTGCCGTCTCTACGTGTGCCGCGTCCATGTGCGTGGCATGCGACGTGTTGGGCGGTCGGTCACCGGATGCGTCGTGGGCGGCCATGTCGGCGAAGCCCATGATGGTGAAGCCGTCATGGGGCGACCCGCCATGTGTCCCGCCCACCGGCGCGGCGGCGTTCGGCTCCGTCTCGGTGGCCTCCAGGTGCTGCTGGGCCTCGGCGAGGCCGATGCCGCGCTGGAAGGCGGCCATCAGGCCGGGGTCGTGTCCGGCCGGGTTCTCGTTCTCCGGGCGGGGTGCCGGGCCGCCGCGCAGCTGGGGAACGATGTGCTCCTGGGCGCGGCGGCGCGGCAGTTGGGGTTTGCCCATCGTGCCCCGCACGGCGCCGACCCGCGGTACCGGCGGGGCACCCGCGTGCTCGGCGACCGCCGGCCGGTCCTCGGGGCGGATGCCGGGCAGCGCCTCGGCGGGGTTCGGGCGGGTCTCCTGGGCACCGCGCACCGGCAGCGGCGCGGGCGTGCTGTCCTGCTGCGCGTGCCGGCGCCGCCCGGCGGTGGCGGGACTCTGCTGCTGTCCGGGGCCTCGGCCGGCCGGCGGACCGACCGCGGCGGCCCTGCTTCGGGCGCCCGTGTCCGGTCCGGCGGTGCCACGGACGCCTGAAGGCACTCCGGTGCCGTCGGACGGCCGGGCTCCCCCGGTGCCGGGCGCACCGGTCTGCGCCCCCGGCGCGCCGCCCCCGTTCGCCGTGCCGAGCGGCTGCGGAACCGAACCAGGTACGCCTGGTACGCCCGGTGCCGTGCCCAGCAGGCCCTGCGGTACGACCAGGACGGCCTGGACGCCGCCGTAGATGTTGGTCTGGAGGCGGACGTTGATGCCGTGCCGGCGGGCGAGCTGGGAGACGACGAAGAGGCCGATGCGGCCGTCGGCCAGCAGGCTGGCGACGTTGACCTGGTCGGGGTCGGCGAGCAGGGCGTTCATCTTGGACTGTTCGCCGACCGGCATGCCGAGTCCGCGGTCCTCGACCTCGACCGCGAGGCCGGAGGTGACGAGGTTGGCGCGGAGCAGCACCTGGGTGTGCGGGGCGGAGAACACCGTGGCGTTCTCGACGAGTTCGGCGAGGAGGTGGATGACGTCGGCGACGGCGTGCCCGCGCAGTTCGCCGTCGATCGGCGGGACGAGCTTGACCCGGGAGTACTGCTCGACCTCGGCGATGGCGGAACGCAGCACCTCCGTCATGGAGACGGGGTTGCTCCACTGCCGCCGGGACACGGCGCCGCCGAGGACGGCGAGGTTCTCGGCGTGCCGCCGGATCCGGGTGGCGAGGTGGTCGACGTGGAAGAGGCCCTTGAGGAGGTCCGGGTCCTCGATCTCGTTCTCCAGTTCGTCGAGGATCGAGATCTCCCGGTGCACGAGGGACTGAAGCCGCCTCGCCAGGTTGACGAACACCTCCAGCTTCTGTTCGCTGCCGGCCTGACTGGAGAGCTGGGCCGCCTGGACGACGGCGGTGACGGCGCCGTCGTGCGCGCGGGACAGGTCGGCGGCGAGCAGCTCGAAGTCGTCCGCGTCCTCGGGCGGACCCCCGCGCGGCTTGCGCTGGGGCGGGGTCTCGCCGCGGCGCAGCGCGTCGACGAGGGCGAGCAGATCGGCCTCGCCGCGGGCGGCGTTGCGGCGCAGGACGGCGACGCGGTCGCTGACCGAGCGGGCGGCGCGGCCCGCGGCCACGGCGGCGATCACGATGCCCGCGGCCGTCACCGAGACCGCTCCGGTGAGCACGGCCAGCAGGGTGAGGCTGGGCCGGGCGCCGGTGGAGCGGACGGTGAACAGGACGGCAGCGCAGCCGCTGAGTGCCACCGCGACCGGTGGCAGTACCGCCAGCCGCATCAGCTGAGGCCGTATGTGGGTCTCGGGCAGCGCGGGAACGGGTCTGGCGACCGGTCGTCCGTGCCGGCCGCCCTCACGGCGGTCGGCGCGGGCGGCCGGTGCACGGAGGTGAGACATCTGCGTCCTCGTACTGGTCCGTCGGGCCTGGTCTCTCGCGCGGGGCGCGCGAGTCGGGCATGCGCCATCGCGGTGCCGGGCGAGGGGACCGCAAAAGAATTCGGCCCCGTGTCGTCCGACGGACACTCACAGTAGTCGCCGACGCATCATGTGCGGTGGGCAGTTGACAAAGTCCCCCGGAGATGGTCCCGCTCTGGTATGAGCCGTCGTACGAAAGACCGATAACCCCGTCGGCGCCTCACCCCCGAACAGTCACTCACCGATCCGACCTGCTCAGAAACGGTCACACGCAGAAGACGCGAGCCTGGACCTCCGGCATTCCGCTTCACTCGCCTCCCCTCCGCCCGCAGGCCCGCGGTCGCCCCCCAGGTCGGCCGTGGGGCCGCCCACGCTCCTCCCAGCACCCCCCAGAGCGTCACCCACGGTGACCGTTCTGGCTCCGGCGGTCCTCCGGCGGGGCGCGGGGCGGGCCGTCGTGGGCGCCGACGCCCGTCACGGCGTCGGCCGCGGCCCGCGCCAGGTCCGGGCGGCTCGGGACCTTGTCCGATGCGTCCGGCGTGGCGGTTCCAACCGAGCACTTCCGAATCCGACCCGACGCGGACGGCGGAGTGGAGGGGCACCGGGAGCGGCCTCCTCCAGGAGGGGCCGGAGGGCCTCGGTGCAGAAGCGCCGGGAGAGTTCAAGTCCCGGTAAGTAAGCGGGACTTGGCATATGCGCATGGCTCATGGCTCATGGCTCATGGCTCATGGCTCATGGCTCATGGCTCATGGCTCATGGCGGTGCCCCTGCCCACGTTGCGCAGGGGCATGCACGTCACTTCCACGGCACCGCCACAGCGGTGCCGGAGTCACAGGTGCTTCGTCACATTCCGCGCCGGTGGACCGTCGTCACCGTTCGCCCGCGAGGCCGAGGTCCTCCTGCCCGGGGGCGCCCTCGGTCCGCTTCTCGCGCTGCCACGGCCGGGCGATCGGCGCCGAGACCGTACGCCACCAGGGGTCCGCGGGCAGCTTCCCGGACGGTTCGAAGGGTTCGCCGGGACGCGGCAGCGCGACCGCCTGGCCCGCCTCGTCACCGGCGTCCTTGGTCCACTCCCCCGGCTCGGCCCAGGCGTGCGGGGCGAGGTTGAAGGTGCCCCAGTGGATCGGCAGCAGCACGCCGTGCGGCTGACCGCCCTGGAGGTCGAGGTGGGCGCGCACGCCCTCCTCGGGCGTCATGTGTATGTCGGGCCAGAACTCGCTGTACGCACCGATCTGGATCATCGTCACGTCGAAAGGACCGTGGTCGGCGCCGATGTCCTTGAAACCGTCGAAGTAGCCGGTGTCGCCGCTGTGGTAGATCCGGTGCTCCTCGCCGGCGACGGTCCAGGACGCCCACAGGGTGTGCTGGGTGTTGCGCAGCCCCCGGCCGCAGAAGTGCCGGGCCGGGGTGGCGGTCAGGGTGAGCCCGCCGACCTTGGTCTCCTCGTGCCAGTCCAGCTCGCGCAGCCGGCCGGCGGGTACACCCCACTGTTCGAGGTGGGCGCCGACGCCGAGCGGTACGGCGAACACGGTGTCCGTGCCGGCCAGCGCCTTGATGGTGGGCAGGTCGAGGTGGTCGTAGTGGTCGTGGGAGATGACCACGACGTCGACCGGGCCGAGCGCGGCGAGCGGCAGCGGCACCGGGTGCAGCCGCCTGGGCCCGGCGAACGGGAACGGGGAGCAGCGCTCGCCCCAGACGGGGTCGAACAGGACGCGGTGTCCGTCGATCTCCGCAAGGACGCTGGAGTGGCCCATCCAGGTCACCCGCAGGCCGGTGGCGGGGGGTGCGGCGAGGTCGGCGACGGTGGTGGGGTGCACCGGGACGGTGCCACGGGGAGCTCGGCGAGCGCGCTGCTCCTTCTCGAAGTACGTCTTCGCGAACTCCACCATCGAGCCCGAGGGACGCATCCGGGTGGTGCCGCCGGGGTTCTGGAAGACGCCGTCCTTGAAGTGCGGGGAGCGCTGGATGCGGGCCATGCGCTCGCCGCCGGGGTCCGCGCCGAAGGCCGCGGGCCGCAGCACGCGGAGCCCGGAGCTCAGGGAACGCAAACCGGTCACGGTACCTCCAGAGGTGTCGCCGAGGTCCCCATTATGGTCGGCCCTTGCGGCAGTGGGCGTTGACACCGCCCCACCCGCCTCCCGATACTGACCCACTGTTCAGTAACACTGTTCCTTCACACCGCTCCCGAGGAGCTTCCGTGACCGCTCCCCTGATGTCCCTCGTCTGGACCGACCACGTCACCGGCCGCCGGGGCTTCCTGGTCGTCGACCGGCTGGTGCGGGGCGTGGCCAGCGGCGGTCTGCGGATGCGGCCCGGCTGCACCCTGGAGGAGGTGACCGGGCTCGCGCGCGGCATGACGATGAAGGAGGCCCTGCACTACAACCCCGAGGGCCGCTACATCCCGCTGGGCGGCGCCAAGGGCGGCATCGACTGCGATCCGCAGGACCCGGGGGCGTACGCCCTGCTGGTCCGCTACCTGCGCGCCATGCGGCCGTACGTGGAGAGTTTCTGGACCACCGGCGAGGACCTGGGGCTCACCCAGGACCTGGTGGACCGGGCGGCGGCCGAGGCGGGGCTGGTCTCCTCGGTCCAGGCCGTGTACCCGCTGCTGGACGACGAGGCGGCGGCCCGGCGGCGGCTGGCGGACGCCTTCGCCGTCGAGGTGGACGGGATCGGCCTCGACGAGCTGGCCGGCGGCTGCGGGGTCGCCGAGTCGGCGCTGGCGGCGCTGGACCGGGCCGGGGTGCCCTACGCGGGGACGCGGGTCGCCGTGCAGGGGCTCGGCACGATGGGCGGGGCCACGGCGCGGTTCCTCGCCCGCGCGGGGCTCACGGTCGTGGCCGTCGCCGACGTCAAGGGGACGATCGCCAACCCGGCGGGTCTCGACGTCGAGGCGCTGCTGCGCGCGCGGGACGCGTACGGCACCGTCGACCGCGCGGTGCTGCGCCCCGGTGACCTGGAACTGCCGGGTGACGCGTGGCTGTCCGCGGACGCGGAGGTGCTGGTGCCGGCGGCGGTGTCGTACGTGGTCGACGCGGACAACGAGCACGTGATCGCCGCGCGCTGGATCGTGGAGGCGGCCAACATGCCCGTGCTCCCCGAGGCGGAGGAGCGGCTCACCGCGCGCGGGGTGACGGTGCTGCCGGACGTGGTGGTCAACTCGGGCACCAACGCCTGGTGGTGGTGGACCCTGTTCGGCGACATCGGTCCCGACGCCGACGAGGCGTTCGCCCACATCCGCCGCTCGATGCGGGCCCTGGTGGAGCTGATGCTGGACCGCGCGGCGGCCGACGGCACGACACCGCGGGCCGCGGCCCACGCCCTGGTGGCCGACCGGCTGCCGGTGATCGCGGAGCGGTTCGGCTGGTACCGGTGACGCGGCACGTCCTCAGCGGCGCCCGAGCGCAGCGGCGAGCAGCAGCGCGCCGGTGGCCGTGAGGCTGGTGGCCTGCCAGCCGAGCGTGTCGAGCAGGGGTGCGGCGACGGCCGTGCCCAGGGCGCCGACCGAGAAGTACACCACCAGGTAGACGCTGCTCAGGCTGCCCGAGCGGGCGGGGTCGAGGGCGATCACGCGGCTCTGGTTGGCGGCCTGCGCGGCGAAGCAGCCGGCGTCGAAGAGGGCGAGGCCGAGGGCCGTGCGCCAGGGGGCGTCCAGGCCCGTGGCCAGCAGGGCGGTACCGGCTGCGGCGGCGGCCATGGAGACGCCGATGACCGTGCGCGGGCCGTACCGGTCGGTGAGGCGGCCGGTGTACGGGAGCGCGGCGAAGCCGAGCAGCCCGGCCAGGCTGTAGAGGCCGATGGCGGCCGGGCCGAGCGAGTGCGGCGGCCGGGCCAGGGCCAGGGTGAGGGCGATCCAGCAGAGGTTGAAGGCGAAGTACCAGAGCGCTCCGGTGGCCACCGCGCGGCGCAGTCCCGGCCGGCGCAGGAGCACCGGCGCAGGAGCAGCGGCGGGAGGGCGGCCAGGGTGGCACGGTAGCCGCGGGAGGCGGGCGGGCGCTGCCCGGGCAGGAGCGTCGCGGCGGCGAGCGCGCCGAGCAGGGCGAGGGCGGCGAAGACGAGGAGCATCCGGCGCCAGCCGAA
Source organism: Streptomyces sp. NPDC001507 (assembly GCF_042894765.1). Classification (NCBI taxonomy): domain Bacteria; kingdom Bacillati; phylum Actinomycetota; class Actinomycetes; order Kitasatosporales; family Streptomycetaceae; genus Streptomyces; species Streptomyces sp. NPDC001507. The sequence goes on along the minus strand of NZ_JBIAVV010000007.1, from coordinate 405,523 downwards.
GGCGTCGGTGAGGGCGCCGCCCGCGAGCCGGCTGAGCAGGATGCCGGCCGACATGCCGGCGGCGACGAGGGCGACGCCGGTTCCGCCGCGGCCCGGCCGGGCATGGCGGCCGGCGATGTTGCCGGCCTGGGCGGCCACGCTCGCGGCGGCTCCGACGAGCAGATAGGCGGCCAGCAGCACGGACGCGTGGTGCGCGGTGGCGGCGAGCGCCAGGGCGGCGGCCAGGGCGGTGAGCTGTGCGGCGACCAGGCGGTTCGGGGCGAGGTGGTCGGTGAGCGGGAGCAGCAGGGCGAAGCCGGTCGTGCAGCCGGCGAGCGCGGCGGTGGGCACCAGGCCGATCGTGGAGAGCGGCACGTCCAGGTCGGTGGCGACCGCGGTGAGCGCGGGCTGCACGGCGTAGTTGTTCGCGATCGCCGTCCCGGCCGTGACGGCCAGCAGAAACGTGCCGCCGCGGGGCAGCGGCGGGCTCACGGCCGCGCGTCGCGGGTGAGGACGACGGCGTAACGGCATTCGGCGTCGGTGGTGTTGGCGAAGACGCGCTCGGCCGGTGCGCCGAGTTCGACGGTGTCGCCGGCCCCGAGTTCGTGGACCGTGTCGCCGTCGTGGAAGGTGAGCCGGCCGTCGAGGACCCAGACCAGCTGCCGTACGAAGGCGAAGGCCGCGGCCGGGTAGGGCACCCGGGCTCCGGCGGGCAGCCGGATCTCGGCGATCTCCGCCGGGAAGCGCGGGCCGGTGATCTGGCGGCGCCGGTAGCCGGTGCCGGGGTCGCGCCACTCGGCGGCGTCGGCCGCGCGCCGTACTCCCTGGGTGTCGGCCACGGACTCCTGCGCGCCTTGCGCGCCTTCGGCGAGGGACAGCAGCGAGGCGACGCCGATCTGGAAGGCGGCGGACAGCTTGCCGAGGACGACCGCGGTGGGGCTGCTCTCGCCGCGCTCGATCCGGCTGATCATCGCCGGGGAGACGCCGGAGGCGTCCGCGAGCTGCGCCAGCGTCCAGCGGCGGCGCTCCCGCTCGGTGCGGACCCGTGCGGCGATCTGCCGCACCAAGGGGTCGGCCGAGGGTTCTACTATGTTGGACATGAATCCAATATACGAGAGAGGCCTGGTGGTGGTGCGCCCGGCCCGGCCCGCCGACGAGGAGGCCGTCCGCGCGATCCGCAACCACGCGATCGAGCACTCGACGGCGCTGTGGACCGAGACCCCGCAGTCCCCCGCGGAGGGCGCGGCCTGGTTCGCGGCCCATCTGGAACGCGGCTCGGCGCTCGTGGCCGAGCCGGCCGACGCGCCGGGCGAGGTGGCCGGGTTCGCGGTCTACGGCCCGTGGCGCGCCCTGGACGGCTACCGGCACACGGTGGAGAACTCCGTGTACGTCCGTGAGGGCAGCCACGGGCTCGGCATCGGCTCCGCCCTGCTCGGCCCGCTCATCGCCTCGGCGCGCGAGGCCGGCCACCATGTGATGATCGCCGGCATCGAGGCCGGGAACGCCGCGTCGGTCCGGCTGCACGACCGGTTCGGCTTCGAGCACGTCGGCACGGTCCGGGAGGTGGGCACCAAGTTCGGCCGCTGGCTGGACCTGACGATCATGCGGCTGCCGCTGGCCTGAGACGGCAACGCGGGTGGCGGGACGACCGATTAGGGTGACCGCGTGGCGAGAGTGCGGTTGAGCGTGGCCGAGCGGCGGGAGGAACTGCTGCGGGCGGCCATCGGGCAGATCGAGGCGCGGGGCGTGGCGGCGGTGCGGATCGCCGATGTGGCCTCGGCCCTCGGGGTGAGCAACGCGCTGGTGCTGTACCACTTCTCGACGAAGGAGAAGCTGGTCGCCGCCGCCTTCACCTATGCCGCCGAGGACGACCTGGCGCATCTGCGCAAGCTGCTGGGGCGCCGCACGTCGGCGCTGCGCCGGCTGCGGGCCGCGGTGCGCTGGTACGCGCCGACCGGCCAGGCCAAGGGCTGGCGGCTGTGGATCGAGGGCTGGGCGGTGGCGTTGCGGGAGCCCGCGCTGCGGGACGTCACCAAGGGGCTGGACCAGCAGTGGAAGGCGGCCATAGCCGAGGTCATCGCCGAGGGGGTGGCGGCCGGCGAGTTCCGGTGCCCGGACCCCACGGCGGCGGCGCTGCGGCTGACCGCGCTGCTCGACGGGCTCGCCGTCCAGCTGACCTCGTACCCGGGCGCCGTACCCCGGGCCAGGGCCCAGGCCTGGGCCGACGAGGCGCTGGCGCGCGAACTGGGGCTGCCCGAGCAGCAGTAAGGGGCGGCCCGCAGTGCGGCCACCCCTTACCCGCCGGCTCCGCCTCAGGCCACGGAAGCGATCCGCATCTTGATGTCGTCCGGGGAGAGCGCGCCCTTGGCCGTCACGTGGTCGCCGGAGGACTCGCCGCGCAGCCGGCGCCCGATCCAGGGGACCAGGTACTCGCGGGCCCAGTGCACGTCGTCGCGGCGGACCTCCAGGGTGCCGCGGGGCGGCAGCGGGGGCCATGCCTGGTCGGGGTCGGCCGGCACCTCGATGCCGAGCACCTGACCGGCGCGCAGCGCCACGCGCGTGTGCCCCTCGGGAGACAGGTGCAGGCGGTCGCCGTCCCAGGCCCGCCGGTCCTGCACGGTCTTGAGGGACCACAGGTCGAGGACCGGGCAGCCGTACCGGTCGGCGATGGCCCGGACATGTCCGTTGTATGTGGCGATCTTGCCGCGCAGGTGCTTGAGGACGGGCACGCCGCGGGTGTCGAAGCCGGTGGTCACGAGCACCGTGCCGACGGCCTCGGTCAGCCGGGCCACGGCCCGCTCGAACCGTTCGGCCACTTCGTCGGGGTCGGTGCCGGGGCGGATGATGTCGTTGCCGCCCGCACAGAAGGAGACCAGGTCCGGGGCGAGTTCCAGGGCCTGCGGCACCTGGTCCGCCACGATCTGGTCGAGCAGTTTCCCGCGTACGGCGAGGTTGGTGTAGCTGAAGTCGCCCTCGGGCCGCCGGTCGGACAGCAGTACCGCGAACCGGTCGGCCCAGCCGACGAACGCCCCGTCGGGGCCGGGGTCTCCCACGCCCTCGGTGAAGCTGTCCCCCACCGCTGCGTACGACCCGATCACTGATGCATTGTCACTCTTCGAATCGTCTCCCACGTCGGGCCATGATTCACCTTCGGCTGTGACCTACGCGACCGTAATAAGGGGTTGACGCTCGGTGAGATAAGACACTGCTAAATACTTTGCCAATCTTGGAATAAGTCCCTGACCAGCGGCGTTGACGTGTCGATCCTGATTCCGGGGCCGCGTGTGGAGCGGCCCCGGAATGCCGGAGGTCGGGGCCTGCCGGGTCAGCCGACGGTGACGCCCTTGGAGCGGAGGTAGGCGACCGGGTCCACGTCCGAGCCGTAGTCGGGGGTGGTGCGGATCTCGAAGTGGACGTGCGGGCCGGTCACGTTGCCGGTCGCGCCGGAGAGGCCGATCTGCTGGCCCGCGGTCACGGTCTGACCGACCGAGACGGACAGGGCGGAGAGGTGGCCGAACTGCGCGTAGTAGCCGTCGGCGAGCCGGATGACGACCTGGTTGCCGTAGGCGCCGCCCCAGCCGGCCGTGACGACGGTGCCGGCGCCGACGGCCTTGACCGGGGTGCCGGTCGGGACGACGAAGTCGACGCCCGTGTGGTAGCCGCTGGACCACATGCTGCCGGCCACGTGGTAGCCCGTGCCGATGGCGCCACCGGCGACCGGGAGGGTGAAGCCGGCGGCGGTCGTGGCCGAATCACCCGAGACGTCCGAGGTGTCCGAGGAGGTGACCGAGGACGAGGTGGACGACTGCGGGCTCCACTGCGCCTCGGGACGAGAGCCGGAGTCGGTCGGCGCGGCGTGCCGGCCGCCGAGGGTGAGCTTGAGGCCGGGGTGGATCAACGAGGGATTGCCGCCGACCGCCTGCCGGTTGTCGGCGTAGAGCCGGTGCCAGCCACCGCGGACGTTCTGGTCGCGGGCGATCTTCGAGAGGTAGTCGCCGGGCACCACCGTGTAGATCCGATGCGCGGAATGCGCGGCGCCGGAATGCCCTGCGGGCGCCTCCTTCACCGCGGCCTTCTCGGCCACGGGAAGCGACTGGGTGGTCTTTTCGGAAAGGGACTGCGTGGTGGCCGCGTGGGCGCCGGTGGCTCCCATGAGCGGCAGAGCCAGCGCGGCGCCACCGGTTCCGGCGACGGCCATCGAACGGGTGAGGCGCTGGGACTTGGGACGGCGGTGCTTACCCTTCGCGGGCATGGCGCATTCCTCTCCTGCGCCTGCGAGGTGAGCTGTCGGGTTCGGGCTGGAGCTGCCCGGCCACAAGGAAGTGGCTGCACCCCGAGCCGTCCCGGGAACCGGAACAGGCGGTCATACCTGGTGGGTCCCCCGCTCCTGCCGGGCACGGGTGAGTGTGTGTGGGGACTCCGGGCGGCGGCAGGATTCGGCGTTCCGACCGGATGTGCGGCGAACGTAAGCGAGTAAGACGGACGTGGACAAGCACCCGGTTCCGGCCGTCCGGTTCCGACGTGATCCATAAAGGGAAGTTCCGGTCACCCTCCGTGAATTCCGGCCCCAGTCGCATTTCCAATTCGCTTGCGGAACATCAGGATTACGTGAGCATGACGCGCGACGGACGGTCACGAATATGACGCTCCTCACGCACGTCACACCACGTCCGCTTATTCCAGAGCAAGTTATGACGAAGGTTCCAATTCGGGCGTATGCGTCAGACCCGGCGGAGCCGGAAGACCGCCGCGTCCAGGTCACCCTTCAGCCCGGTGCGCAGCCCGTGGTGCGACAGCACGGCACCCCGATGCACTTCGCCCGTTTCGCGGCATTCGTACGACGCGGTCGGGTCGAGCCCCTGCAGCCGCAGCGCCGGCGCCGGCTCGCCGTAGCTCTGCGCCTGCAGCCAGGCCAGGACGACGGTCTCGTCGCCGAGCGTGTACTGCACCGCGCTGAGCCCGCCGGCCGGCGGCCGCAGCCGGAACTGCTCGCCGCGCTGCACCTGGGGCCGGATCTCCTTGTAGAGCTCCACCCAGCGCCCGGCCTCGGCCAGCTCCTCCTCGGTCCACTGCGAGAGGTCGCCGCCGACCCCGAGCGCCCCGGCCATGGAGCTGACGAACCGGAAACGCAGGCTGCTGATCCGGCCGTTGAGCTGGTGGTTCGGGCTGTCGGTGACCCAGGCCGACATGACCCGGGCGGGGTGGATCTGGCTGAAGCCGTGCTGGATGGCGAGCCGGTCCAGCGGGTCGGTGTTGTCGGAGGTCCACACCTCGTCGGTACGGCTCATGATCCCGAGGTCGATCCGCCCGCCACCGCCCGAGCAGGACTCGATGGCGACGTTCGGGTGGGCCGCGCGGATCCGGTCGAGCAGGGCGTACAGGCCGCGCACGTGGTCGACCCACAGGCGCTGCGGGTAGGGCTCGCCGGGCCAGCCCGCGTCCGTGAAGCAGCGGTTGAAGTCCCACTTGACGTAGTCGATCGGGGCGCTGGACAGCAGGGCGTCGAGCTGCCCCCAGAGGTACTCCTGGACGTCCTCGCGGGCCAGGTTGAGGACGAGCTGGTTGCGGAGTTCCGTGCGCTTTCGTCCCTGCTGGTACTGCACCCAGTCGGGGTGGGCGCGGTACAGGTCGCTGTCCGGGTTGACCATCTCGGGCTCGACCCAGATGCCGAACTGCATGCCGAGGGCGTGCACGTACTCGGCGAGGGGCTTGAGGCCCTTGGGGAAGCGGTCGGGGTTGGGCGTCCAGTCGCCGAGGCCGGCGCGGTCGCTGGTGCGGGCGCCGAACCAGCCGTCGTCGACCACGAACAGCTCGACGCCGATCGCGGCGGCTCGGCGGGCGAGGGTGGCCTGCTGCTCCTCGGAGATGTCGAAGGTGGTGGCCTCCCAGGAGTTGAACAGCACCGGCCGGTCCTGGTCGGCGTCCGGGATGACGTACGCCCGCTGGTAGGCGTGCCAGGCGCGGCTCGCCCCACCGAAGCCGCCGTCGGTCCACAGGCCCGCGAAGACCGGGCTGGTGTACGACTCGCCCTCGGCCAGCATCAGCAGGCCCGAGTCGTCGTAGCCGGCGCCACCGGTGATCTGCACGCGCGCGTCGGGAAGTTGGGCGACCGCGATCCGCCAGGAGCCGGACCAGCCGAGGGCGCAGCCCCAGACCTCGCCGCGCTCCTCGGTGGCGTCGGTGTCGAGGGCGACCCAGGGCAGGTGCTGGTGGCCGGTGTGGCCGCGGCGGCTGCCGATGACCTTCTCGCCGTAGGTGAGCGGGGCCCTGGTGAGGCGGGACTCGGCGGCCCAGCGTCCGTGCAGCTGGGAGAGCCGCCAGCCCTCGCGGTCGGGGAGCGTCCAGGTGGCGGGGTCGGCGCGCAGCAGCTCCACGCGCGTGCGTGCCTCGTTGGCTACGCTCACCCAGCGCTCGACGACGTCGCCGCGCATCCGGTAGTGCAGGGTGATGACGATGCCGTCGTCCGTGAAGCGCAGCCGGAGCTCGTCGTCCTCGACCTCGTACGTGTCGAAGGTCCACTCGGTGCCCCGGCGCTCCTCGGTCCGCACGGACAGCGCGGGGCGCACGAAGCGGGGGCCGCCCTCGACGGGGTACTCCTCGCGGCCGTCCAGCGGGGACTCGAAGGGCCAGTAGCCGGGCAGGACCCGGGTGGTGAGCTCTTCGGCGTCGGCGAGCCGGATCCTCGGCCCCCAGTGCAGGTGGAGCAGTTCGTCGGTCTCCGTCAGATGCAGCGCGTAGCTGCTGCCGGGGCCTGACAGCAGCCAGGTACGACCGTTTTCGGCGATGTCCACCATCGAGAAACCTCACACAGGGGCCAACAGATCCGCTCAAGCCCCAACATCATCAACGGCTACGGGCCCCGGAAGCAAGGGGCACGGGCCGCGGAGGCGATGCCTGTGGACAACTCATTGCCCGTGGAAACCGATGTCGTATGGTCGGTCCAGTGCCCGTCGACGAGCAGCGCCGACGGGGCCGACCGGGAGGAGCCCCCCGTGACGCAGCAGGTCCCGTCGACCGAGCCCGAGCTGGCCGGTGTGCGCAACTTCCGTGACGTGGGCGGCCTGCCGACCGTGGACGGGCGACGGGTGCGACCGGGCGTGCTGTTCCGCAGTGGCCATCTGGCGCACGCGACCGAGGAGGACACGGAGTTCCTCGCCTCGCTCGGCCTGCACACGGTCTTCGACTTCCGCAACGCGGCCGACCAGAAGCTGGAGGGCCCGGACGTCGAGCTGCCCGGCACGCGGAACGTGAACCTGCCGCTGACCGACCCGGCGCACGGCGCCGAGTTCTGGACGATGGTCCGCGAGGGTGACATCGAGCAGCTGCGCGGGCTCCTGGGCGACGGCAAGGCCGCGGCCCGGATGGTCGCCTCGTACCGCACGATCGTCAAGGACCGCACCGACGAGCACTCGCGCGTGCTGCACGCGCTCGCCGAGGACAGCGTCCCGGCGCTGATGCACTGCGCGGCCGGCAAGGACCGGGCGGGCATCTCCATAGCGGTGACGCTGCTCGCGGTGGGTGTGGAGCGGGACGCGATCCTCGCCGACTACCTGGAGTCCAACGCCAAGCACCGCCGCTACAAGGTGAAGCGCAGCGGCAGCGGGGAGAGCGTGTACAGCCCCGAGGTGATGGAGCTGCTCAGCCCGCTCTTCGACGCCCGTGCGGAGTACCTCGCGGCGGCCTTCGAGAGCATCGACGAGACGTGGGGCGACGTCGACGCCTACCTCGAGCAGGGCCTGAAGCTGACCCCGGAGACCAGGGAGCGGCTGCGCGGGCGCCTGCTCGACTGAGGCCTGGCGGCGGGCGGCGGGTCAGCTGTTGCCGCCCAGCGCGAACAGCAGGTAGAGGAAGCCGGCCAGGACGTGCCCGACGGCGAGGTAGATGACCAGCCGGATCCACAGGGACCGGGGGAACTTCTCCTCGATATTGCTCATGGCAGCTCTCCAGGGATGCCGGTGCCGGGTCCCAGGCACAGCATGGCCGTGGGACTCTGCAGCAGGGTGTGGACGAACAGGAGCTCGACCCCGTCCCCGTCCTCGGCGGCGAGCCGGTGCGGGGTCAGCGAGTCGAAGTGCGCGCTGTCGCCGGGCGCGAGCACATGGGTCGTGTCACCGAGGCGCAGCCGGAGCCGGCCGCGCAGGACGTACAGCCATTCCTCGCCGGGATGCACCCGCACGATGTCGCCCTGGGTGCCGTACGGCACCCGGACGCGCAGCGCCTGCATCCCCCGGCCGGACGCCCCGGCCTGCCAGTACGTCCAGCCGCCGGCGCGGGTCGGTTCCATGTCGCCGGCGCGCACGATCGCGTCCCGGTCGGCGACGGTCTCCCCCAGCAGATCCGATACCGTCGTACCGTAGACACGTGCGAGCGCGAGCAGCATCGGCAGCGAGGGCTGCCGCTGCCCGGTCTCCAGCCGGGACAGGTGCGCGGGCGACAGACCGGCGTCGCGGGCGGCGGCCTCCAGGGTGAGGCCGGCGCGGCGGCGCAGGGAGCGCAGCTGCGGGGCGACGGCGGGCAGGTCGTCGACCGGCCCGCCCGCCCGCTCGTTCTCGGAGGAGCTCATGCCTCCATTCAGCCGCAGCTTTGCCTGCGAGGCAATTTTTTTGCCTCGCAGGCAAAAGGCTAGCGGTTGGCCACCGCCTGCTTGATCAGCGTCCTGCCGAAGTCCCACATCAGGCCGCCGCCGCTGTGGGCGTCGTCCATGACGTCCGTGAAGGCGTCCACGAAGCGGTCCACGTCGGACTCGTCGACGACCAGCGGCGGGATGAGTTTGATCACCTCCAGGTGGTCGCCGGAGACCTGGGTGAGGATCCGGTGCCGTTGCAGCAGCGGTACGACGACCATCTGGGCGAACAGGCCCTTGCGGGCGGCCTGCAGCATGGTCCAGCGGCTGCGCAGCTTCAGCGAGCTGGGCCGGCCGAACTCGATGCCGATCATCAGGCCCCGGCCGCGTACCTCGGCGAGCAGCTCGTACTTGTCGGTCAGGGCGGCGAGCCGGGACCTGAGCTGCTCCCCCACGGCCCGGGAATTGGCGACGATCTGCTCGTTCTCCATGACGGAGAGGACGGCGAGACCGGCGGCCATGGCCTGGGCGTTGGCGCCGAAGCTGGCCGAGTGGACCAGGACGCGGTCCATGGAGGAGTAGACCTTCTTGAAGATCCAGTCCTTGCCGAGGGTGGCGCCGACCGGGACGTACCCGCCGGACAGCGCCTTGGCCACGCACACCAGGTCCGGCTCGACGCCCTCCTCGTGCTGGTAGGCGTAGAAGTCGCCGGTGCGGCCGAGGCCGGTCTGCACCTCGTCGGCGATGAGCAGGGCCTTGTGCTTGTGCAGCAGCTCCTGTGCGGCCCGCAGGTAGCCGGGCGGCGCCTCGTGCACGCCCTTGCCCTGGATCGGCTCGACGATCAGGGCGGCCACGTCGCCCCTCTTCAGCTCCCGGGCGAGCGCGTCCAGGTCACCGAGGGGTACGGCGGTGTCGGGCAGCAGCGGGGCGAAGCCGTCCCGGAAGCCGTCCTCGCCGTTGACCGAAAGCGAGCCGGTGGTCAGGCCGTGGAAGGCGTGGTCGCAGTAGAGGACGCGGGGTCTGCCGGTGGCGAAACGGGCGAACTTCAGGGCCGTCTCCACCGACTCGGTGCCGCTGTTGCCGAAGAACACCCGGTCCAGGTGCGGGCTGTGCGCGAGGAGCCGCTCGGCGAGCAGCCCGGGCAGCGGCTGGCAGTCGAAGCGGGTGAGGTCGGCCAGCTGGGCGTCCAGGACGTCGTGCAGGGCCTTGCGGACGACAGGGTGGTGGCGGCCCAGCCCCATCACCCCGAACCCGGCGAGCATGTCCAGGTAGTCGTTGCCGTCCGCGTCCCAGAAGTGCGCGCCCTCGGCCCGCTCGTAGACCTTGTCGAAGCCGATGGTGTGCAGCATGCGCGGGAGCTGGTGGTTCAGGTACTTGCTGTGCAACTCGTAGCGCTCGGCGCCGCGCGCGGCGAGCAGCGCCCCGAGGTCGAACTCCTTGCTCATTCTTTCTCCTCGTAAGCGCCATCCATGACAGCGCCCTCGACTGAGGCGCCCCTCAGGGGCGCGGGGAACTGCGCGACCAGTCCGGACGAGCCCGCACCCGCCACACGACCCCCCGCCGCACCCCCTTCGGCGCCCTGAACCCCCCGCCTCTCGAAACCCGCCCCGATGGCACCGGCGATCTCCACCGGCGTCAGCCCGATGTCGGCCAGCACCTCTCCCCGCTTGGCGTGCGCCAGGAACTGCTCGGGAATCCCGAACCTCCGCACCGGCACGTCCACTTCGGCGTCGCCCAGCGCCAGCGCCACCGCCGCGCCCACCCCGGCCGCCCTGCTGTTGTCCTCGACGACGGCGACCAGCTCGTGCTCGGCCGCCAGACCCGGCAGCGCGGGATCCACCGGCTTGACCCAGCGAGGGTCGACGACCGTGCAGGCGATCCCCCGCGCGGCCAGCAGCTCCGCGGCCTGCAGGCAGACGGGTGCCATCACGCCGACCGCCACCAGCAGCACCCGCGGATCCTCCCCGCGGTGCAGGACGTCGATCCCGCCGACCCGGTCGACCGCCGGGATCTCCGGGCCCGCCGACTCCTTCGGGAACCGCACCAGGGTCGGCGCGTCGTCCACGGCGACCGCCTCGCGCAGCTGGAGCCGCAGCTGTTCGGCATCGCGCGGGGCGGCGATCCTGAGGCCGGGGACGACCTGGAGGATCGACATGTCCCACATGCCGTTGTGCGACGCGCCGTCCACTCCCGTCACGCCCGCCCGGTCCAGGACGAACGTCACCCCGCAGCGGTGCAGCGCCACGTCCATCAGCAACTGGTCGAAGGCACGGTTCAGGAACGTGGCGTAGACGGCGACGACCGGGTGCAGGCCGCCGGTCGCGAGGCCGGCCGCCGAGACTGCCGCGTGCTGCTCGGCGATGCCGACGTCCCAGACCCGGCCGGGGAAGCGCTCGGCGAACTTGCCGAGGCCGACCGGGTGCAGCATGGCCGCGGTGATGGCCACGACGTCGTCCCGTTCCTCGCCGATGCGGACGATCTCGTCGCCGAACACCGAGGTCCAGGAGGGGCCGTTGGACGGCGCGAGCGGCTCGCAGGTGAGCGGGTCCATCACGCCGACGGTGTGGAAGTGGTCCTCCTCGTGGGCGAGGGCGGGCTCGTAGCCGCGCCCCTTCTCCGTGAGGCAGTGCACGAGCACCGGCCCGTGGAAACGTTTCGCGCGCCGCAGCGCCGACTCGACGGCTCTGATGTCATGGCCGTCGATCGGGCCGACGTACTTGAGGCCCAGGTCCTCGAACATGCCCTGCGGGGCGAAGGCGTCCTTGAAGCCCTTCTTGGCGCCGTGCAGGGACTCGTAGATGGTGTTGCCCACGACGGGGGTGCGCAGGAGCACGTCCTTGCCCCAGGCCAGCACCCTCTCGTAGCTGTCCGTCGTGCGCAGCGTGGCGAGGTGGTTGGCGAGGCCGCCGATGGTGGGCGCGTACGACCGCTCGTTGTCGTTGACGACGATGATCAGCGGCCGGTCCTTGGCGGCCGCGATGTTGTTGAGCGCCTCCCAGGCCATCCCCCCGGTCAGCGCGCCGTCGCCGATGACCGCGACGACGTGGCCCTTCTCCCCCTGCACCTGGCGGGCCTTGGCGAGGCCGTCGGCCCAGCCGAGCGCGGTGGAGGCGTGGCTGTTCTCGATGACGTCGTGCTCGGACTCCTCGCGCGAGGGGTATCCGGACAGGCCGCCCTTGCCGCGCAGCTTGGAGAAGTCCTGACGGCCGGTCAGCAGCTTGTGGACGTAGCTCTGGTGGCCGGTGTCCCACAGGATGCGGTCGGCCGGGGACTCGAAGACCCGGTGCAGTGCGACGGTCAGCTCCACGACGCCCAGGTTGGGCCCGAGGTGGCCGCCGGTCCTGGCGACCGCGTGCACCAGGAACTCGCGTATTTCTTCGGACAGTTCGCCGAGTTCCGCCTCGGACAGCGCCTTCAGGTCGCGTGGTCCCCGGATGGTCTCCAGAATCGTCACGCTCGGCCCCCTCTCGGTCCGTGCTGTTCAGCTCACCGTGACGGCGGGTGCTCCGGACCCGGCGCCGTCCTGCTCCATCTGCTCGGCGATCTTCATCGCTTCCTCGATGAGGGTCTCCACGATCTTCGACTCGGGCACGGTCTTGACGACCTCGCCCTTGACGAAGATCTGCCCCTTGCCGTTGCCGGAGGCGACCCCCAGGTCGGCCTCCCGTGCCTCGCCGGGGCCGTTGACCACGCAGCCCATGACGGCGACGCGCAGCGGCACCTCCATGCCCTCCAGGCCCGCCGTCACCTCGTCCGCCAGCTTGTAGACGTCGACCTGGGCGCGCCCGCAGGACGGGCAGGAGACGATCTCCAGGCGCCGTTGCCTGAGGTTCAGCGACTCCAGGATCTGGATGCCGACCTTGACCTCCTCGGCGGGCGGGGCGGACAGCGAGACGCGGATCGTGTCACCGATGCCCTGCGAGAGCAACGCCCCGAAGGCGACGGCCGACTTGATCGTGCCCTGGAAGGCCGGGCCGGCCTCCGTGACCCCGAGGTGCAGCGGGTAGTCGCACTGGGCGGCGAGCTGCCGGTACGCCTCGATCATGACGACCGGGTCGTTGTGCTTGACCGAGATCTTGATGTCCCGGAAGTCGTGCTCCTCGAAGAGCGAGGCTTCCCACAGAGCGCTCTCGACCAGCGCCTCGGGGGTGGCCTTGCCGTGCTTCTCCAGCAGTCGCCGGTCGAGCGAGCCCGCGTTGACCCCGATGCGGATCGGGGTGCCGTGGTCCTTGGCGGCCCGCGCGATCTCCCGCACCTGGTCGTCGAACTTCTTGATGTTGCCGGGGTTCACGCGGACCGCCGCGCAGCCGGCCTCGATGGCCGCGAAGACGTACTTCGGCTGGAAGTGGATGTCCGCGATCACCGGGATCTGGGACTTCCGCGCGATGGTCGCCAGGGCGTCCGCGTCGTCCTGCGTGGGGCAGGCGACGCGGACGATCTGGCAGCCGGACGCGGTGAGTTCGGCGATCTGCTGGAGGGTGGCGCCGATGTCGGAGGTGCGGGTGGTGGTCATCGACTGCACCGACACCGGGGCGCCGCCCCCGACCGGCACCGGGCCGACGTGGATCTGCCGCGACCGGCGCCGCTCGGCGACCGGCCGGGCCGGGACCTCCGGGAGGCCCAGGGACACCGCGGTCATGCCGTTACTCCCGGTTCCCGGAGACCGTCTCGCGCATCGCGCGCAGCGACTCCTTGAGCGACCCCATGGTGGCGAGGACGGCGGTGGGCTCGTAGCCGCAGTGCGCCATGCAGTTGGCGCAGCGCGGGTCCTTGCCGCGGCCGTACTTGTCCCAGTCGGTCTCCTCGATGAGTTCGCGGTACGTCGGCACGTACCCGTCGCTCATCAGGTAGCAGGGGCGCTGCCAGCCGAAGAGCGAGTAGTTCGGGATCGCCCAGGCCGTGCACGGGAAGTCGACCTTGCCCTCCAGGAAGTCCAGGAAGAGCGGGGAGTGGTTGAGCCGCCACTTCTTGCGGTTGCCGCCCGCGAAGGCCTTCTTGAACAGCTCGCGGGTCTGCTCGACGCCGAGGAAGTGCTCCTGGTCGGGGGCCTTCTCGTAGGCGTAGGCGGGCGAGATCATCATCTCGTCGACCTTGAGGTCGTCGTTGAGGAAGTTGAGCACCTCGATGATGGTCTGCGGGGTGTCCGTGTTGAAGAAGGTCGAGTTGGTGGTCACCCGGAAGCCGCGCCGCTTGGCCTCCTTGATGGCCTCCACCGCCTCGTCGAACACGCCCTCCTTCGCAACGGACTCGTCGTGCCGCTCGCGCAGCCCGTCGATGTGCACCGCGAAGGCGAAGTACGGCGAGGGCGTGAACTTGTCCATCTTCTTGCGCAGCAGCATCGCGTTGGTGCACAGGAAGACGTACTTCCGCTTCGCCACCAACTGCCGCACGATCTCGTCGATCTGAGGATGCATCAGGGGCTCGCCGCCCGCGATGGACACCATCGGAGCGCCGGACTCCAGCACCGCACCGACCGCCTGCGCGACCGGCATGCGCTGCTTCAGCACCCCTGCCGGGTGCTGGATCTTGCCGCAGCCCTCACATTTCAGGTTGCACGCGAAGAGGGGTTCCAGCTCCACGATCAACGGGAACTTGTCCCGCTTGCGGAGCTTCTGTTCGGCCAAGTAAGTAGCGACCTTGATCGACTGACGCAGCGGCATGGCCATCTGGCTCACCTCCGGGGGAGCAGCAAAGAACGGTGCCATTCGAAGAAAGCTGGAAGAACGGATCGAAGGACGCGGAAAGCAGATATTCCACCGCGCACCGTGCCGATCCGGACGAGTTCATGTTCTGGAGCGTCCACGACCACTCTGACGGCCGCAACCGGGCGCTCGCCCGCGTGCACGGCGCTCAGGAGCGTGGCCGCCGATTCCATGTCGACCGCGATCGCGCCGGTTGCGAGCAGATCCGACCGCTCGTGACCGCGGACGACATGATCGGAGCCGGTGACCGGTCCGGTGTGGACGGTGCGGCCGGGCAGGGTCCGTACGAGTTCCTTCACGAGGAGTTCGGTGCCCACGCACGGGACGCTGCCGCGGGGGTCCCGGGTCTCCTCGGCGACGACGAGGTCGCCGGGGTGCATGCCGGGGGCGAGTCCCGCGCAGAAGCCCGTCGCCAGGACCGCGGCGCCGGCGAGCGCGGGATCGGCCAGGGCCCGGGTGACGGACCGTTCCGCCGCCCTGGGGCCCATGCCGGTGCGCAGCACGGTGACGGGTCCGCCCGAGCCGCCCCTCTCGCCGGCGCGCAGGGCGAGGTGCTCGATGCCGAGTGCGCAGGCGATCAGCAGCGGGGCCGGCGCGGGCGTGGCGCTCATCAGGCCCCCTCTGCCTCGGGGGTGGGCTCGCCGTACAGGTAGCGGCCGAGCGCGGTGAGCGGGAAGACCTGCCGGTACAGGTGGTAGTTGATGGAGAAGTCCCAGGGGAAGCCGGTGCCGGTGAAATACGGCTCGTCCCAGGAGCCGTCCTCGCGCTGGGTCTCGGCCAGCCACCGGACGCCCCGCTCGACGGCCTTGGCGTCCTTCTCCCCCGCCGCGAGCAGCGCCATCAGCGCCCACGCCGTCTGGGAGGCGGTGGAGGCGCCGCGGCCGCTCCAGTCGTCGGCGTACTTGTAGGAGCGCAGGTCCTCGCCCCATCCTCCGTCCTCGTTCTGGACCTGCTCCAGCCAGGTCACCGCGCGCCGGATGGCCGGGTGCGAGGCCGGCAGCCCGGCGGCGGTGAGCGCGGGTACCACCGACCCGGTGCCGTAGACGTAGTTGACGCCCCAGCGCCCGAACCAGGCGCCGTTCGGCTCCTGTTCGGCGAGCAGCCACTCGATGCCGCGCCGGGTGCGCGGGTCGTGGGACATGCCCTCGAAGGCGAGCATCTCCACGACGTGCGCGGTGACGTCGGCCGACGGCGGGTCGATGACCTCGCCGAAGTCGCAGAACGGCAGCCGGTTGGGGAACGGGCTGGTGTTGTCGACGTCGAACGCGCCCCAGGCGCCGTTCTTCGACTGCATGCCGAGGTTCCAGCGCACCCCGCGCCCGATGGCCTTCTCCATCCGCTCCGGGTCGTGGTGCCTGACCCGGCGCAGCGCGAGGACGACCTCGGCGGTGTCGTCGATGTCGGGGTAGTTGTCGTTGTGGAACTCGAACGCCCAGCCGCCCGGCGGGAGCTGGGGCCGCTTGACCGCCCAGTCGCCGGGGCGGACGATCTGCTCGCCGAGCATCCAGTCGGCGGCCTTGACGAGCTGCGGGTGGTCGGCGGGGAGTCCGGCGTCGGCCAGGGCGATGGTCGCCAGGCAGGTGTCCCACACCGGGGACTGGCAGGCCTCGATCATCCGGGCGCCGTCCTCGCGCCACACGGCGTAACGATCCAGCGACTCGAGGCCCGCGCGCATCACGGGGTGTTCGAGGTCGTAGCCGAGCAGATGCAGGGCGATCACCGAGTACACGGCCGGGGGCTGGATGCCGCCCCATGCGCCGTCGTTCTCCTGGCGCTCGACGATCCAGCGGGCTGCGGACTTCAGGGCGGAGCCGCGCAGCCGGCCCAGCGCGACCCTGCGGTAGCCGCGGACAACCTTGTCGAGCCGCTGGAAGACGCCCTCCCAGCTCACCACCGGGGCAAGCGGCCGGTGCGGGTTCGGGTCGGCCGGGTCGGTGTGGAGCTCGTCCAGCGGGAAGGGGGCCGGACGCACCGGACGCTTGGCCGAGACCACGGTCAGCGGCACGATGGTCTGGCGGGCCCACTGGCCGAAGTTGTAGATGCTGAGCGGGAACCACTTGGGGAAGTACAGGAGTTCCGGCGGGAGTTCCGGCAGGTCCTCCCATTTCCACCAGCCGAACAGGGCCAGCCAGATCCGGGTGAAGACCCGGGCGGCGGCGATCCCGCCGCGCTCGCGGATCCAGGCCGACGCCTTCGCCATATGGGGGGCGTCCGGCGCGTCGCCGGCCAGCCGGAGGGCGACGTACGCCTCAATGGTGGTGGAGAGTTCGCCGGGGCCGCCGTAGAAGGTGGCCCAGGTGCCGTCCTCGCGCTGCTCGCCGCGGATGAAGAGCGCGGCGGCGGCGGTCGTGGCCTCGTCGCGGATGCCGAGGAACTGACGGAGCAGCAGGTCCTCGGCGTCCATGGTGACGTTGGTCTCCAGGTCACCTTTCCACCAGCCCTCCGCGTCCTGCTGGGCGAGCAGATGGTCGGTGGCACGCCGTACGGCGCGTTCGGCGGCTTCTTGCACCCCGGCCGTCACGGGGGTGGTGAGTTCGGTGCTGGCCGAGTCGGCCCGGGGCGGCAGGGTGGCCCCGGTGCTTCCGTCGGTCGTCGCTGTCATGGCTTCCCCTTCGTGCAGTCGTGCGAAATCGTTCTGCTGTGGGTCCGCCGTCGGCCGGTGCTGGCTGCGCGTTCGCACCGGCCGGCGACTACGCGAGGACTATTCGACCGATAATGATCATCTCTTTCGTACGACGACGAAGTCGGCCAGCGCCGTGAACTGCGCCCGTACCCGGTCGGGCATGTCGACGGCGTGGAGGGCTTCGATGGCGATGGTGTGCTGACGACGGGCTTCCTCGGCGGTCCACTCGCGGCCGCCGGCCTCCTCGATGAGGGCGGCACGGGCGGCGAACTCCTCCTCCGAGAAGTTCTCGAAGTCGCTGCTCTTGGCGTCGGCGGCGAGGATCTCGCCGAGCCGCTCGGAGGCGGGCCCGCCCGCGGCGAGCGCGGCGACGACCGGCAGGGACTTCTTGCGCTGGCGCAGGTCGCTCCAGGTCTGCTTGCCGGTGGCCTCCGGGTCGCCCCAGATGCCGAGCAGGTCGTCGACGGCCTGGAAGGCGAGGCCGAGGTGGTAGCCGTACTTCTCCAGGGTGTCGGCGGTGCGGTCGTCGGCGCCGCCGAGCACCGCGCCGATCGAGCTGGAGGCGGCGAGCAGGGCGCCGGTCTTGTTGCCCTCCATCTCCAGGCACTCCTCGACGCTGACCCGGTCGCGGTGCTCGTAGGAGATGTCCTGGGCCTGGCCGTCGATCAGGGCGCGGGTGGCGGTGGTGATCCGGCGGGTGGCACGGCCGGCCTCGACGGTGCCGAGTTCCAGCAGGACCTCGTTGGCGAGGGCGAACAGGGCGTCGCCGACCAGGATGGCCTGGGCGGGGCCGTGCACCTTCCAGACGGTGTCGCGGTGCCGGCGCTGTTCGTCGCCGTCCATCAGGTCGTCGTGCAGCAGGGAGAAGTTGTGCACGAGCTCGACGGCGACCGCGCCGGGGATGCCGACCTCGGGGGCGGCGCCGGTGACCTCGGCGGAGAGCACGGCGAGCGCGGGGCGTACGGCCTTGCCGCCGTCGCCGTCGGCGGGGTTGCCCTCGGCGTCGATCCAGCCGAAGTGGTAGGCGGCCACGGTGTCCATGGGAGGTGCCAGGCGGTCGACGGCCGCCCGCAGTACCGGTGTGGCAAGGGTCCGGCCGCGCTCCAGGAGCGCGGTCACGTCCACTGCGGTCTCTCGAGCGCCCTTCGAGGCCGGGGGCACAGTGGGCACAGTTTCTCCTCTTGTTGCGGTACCGGGGGTGCGGGGGCCTGCCGCCTGCTGGTCGAGCGTCACGCCGCCTCCTCGAACTCGAAGAGGTGACGGGGGCGGGGCCGGCCCAGGGTGCGCAACGCGGCATCGGCCGCGCTGACACCGCTGCGGACCGCACTCTCCATGGTCGCGGGCCACCCGGTGGCGGTCCACGCTCCGGCCAGGTAGAGGCCGGGTGACTTGGTGCGGGCGCCGGGCCGCAGCCGCCCGACGCCGGGGGTGGGGGCGAACGTCGCCGTGCGCTCCCGGGTCACGAAGAAGTCCTGCACCCGGGCGCCGCGCGCCGCGGGCAACAGTCGTTCCAGCTCGGGCAGATAGCGCTCGCGCAGGTCGGCCACGGGGGTGTCGATCTCGTCCTGGGCGGCCGACTGGGAGAGCGCGAGGTACTGTCCCGTGCGCAGACCGGAGGCGTGGGTGCGGTCGAACACCCACTGGACGGGGGTGCCGAGGGCCGCGAAGAACGGCTTGGTGAGCACCGTGCGGTCGTAGACCACGTGGACGTTGAGGATCGGCGCGGTGCCGATCTCCAGCAGGTTCTCCGGGGCGTCGAGGGCACCGGCCGGGAGCAGGTCGTACGCCTCGCGCTGGGCGACGGCGAGCACGACGGCGTCGGCGGTGAGCGTCTCGCCGGGAACCTGAACGCTCCAGGTTCCGTTCTCGTTGGTGGAGACGGAGGTGACGCGTGTACGGACCTCGGTACGCACGCCCGCGGAGTCGAGCGCCTTGCGGGCCAGCCGGTCGTGCAGTTCGCCCAGCGGCACATGGGCCCAGCCGATGTCGGCCGCGCCCGGGTCGGACAGCAGACCGGTCTTGAACACCATCGCGGCGAGCCCCAGCGAGGCGTCGCCCGCGACCGCGTTGAGGGTGGCGACCCCGACCAGGTCCCACAGGGCCTCGACGGCACGCGCCGACTGGCCGTGGGCGGCCAGCCAGCTGCCGAAGTCCTGTGTGTCCAGGCTCGGATCGGTGAGGTCGAGCCCCTTGAGCGCGAGCGCGGCACGTCCGACCCTGGCCCGTTCGGCGAGCGAGAGGTGCGGATAGGCGGCCAGGCTGCGTCCCAGGTGCAGGGGGACGGGCAGCGGGTCGCGCCGGAGCCTGCCCAGGCGCCGCCCCTCCTGCTTGGCGAGGTCGAGGACGGGTACGTCGAGGCGGTCCTGCAGCGGTGCCAGCGCCGTGCCCTCGATGCGGTCGAGGAACCAGCGGTAGGCGGTGCAGCAACGCAGGTACACGTGCTGGCCGTTGTCCACGGTCAGGTCGCCGCGCTGGAAGGAGAAGGCGAGCCCGCCGAGCCTCGGCCTGCCTTCGACCAGGGTGACGCGCACCCCCGCGTCGGCGAGCGCGAGTGCGGCCGTGATGCCCGCGAGGCCGCCGCCGATCACGACCGCGGTACGCCCGGACGGGATGTCGTCGTGCGTCCGCTCGGATCGCGTGCCGTCGGTCATCGTGCTTCCTCCCCTGCCCGCCCGCCGTGCCGGTGGAACGGGGCAGGTCGGGCCGTCGCAGTCAGGGACGCCACGCCTGGCCGGAGGGTTGCCTGCCGTTTCTCTCCGGTGGAGTCACCTTGGCCCACTGTGTCCATCAGGCGCGCCTCCTGGCGGTCAGGCGGGAGGTGTGGCGCCGGGTGTCGAGTCCGGACAGGCCACGCACGGCGACGTACGCCTTCTCGCGTCCCGGCAGTGAGACCCGGCCGCGCAGCACCGCCTCGGGTTCGCGCTCGATGCGGTCGAGCAGGCGGCGGTAGATACCGGCCATGGCGGCGACACAGGCGCCGCTGCGCCGGTCGAGCATGGGCAGCAGCCGGTAGCCCTCGGTGAAAAGGGCACGGGCGCGCCGTACTTCGAAGTGCACGAGACCGGCGAAGTCGGAGCCCTCCGGCGGGGTCGGCCCGTGGAACCCGGCCGAGCAGCCGAACTTGGCGAGGTCGTCGGACGGCAGATAGGTACGGCCGTTGCCGGCGTCCTCGCGGACGTCCCTGAGGATGTTGGTGAGCTGGAGCGCGAGCCCGAGCGTGTCGGCATACTCCGGCGCGCGCTCGGCGCCGCGCGCCCCCGGTTCCGTACCGAACACGCCGAGCGAGAGCCGGCCGATGGCGCCGGCCACACACCGGCAGTAGACCTTGAGGTCGTCCCAGGTCTCGTAGGTCTCGCCGCGGACGTCCATCAGGACGCCGTCGATCAGCTCGTCCAGGCCGCCCAGCGGGATCGGGAAGGCCTGGGCGGCGTGGGCGAGGGCGACCGCGACCGGGTCGGTGTCGTCCTCGGCGACCGCGCCGTCCTGGACCCGGGCCAGCAGCGCCCGGGTGTCCTCCAGGCGGGCCGCCTTCACGTCGTCCGCCAGCTCGCCGTCGCCGATGTCGTCGACACGCCGGGAGAACGCGTAGAGCGCCGACATGGCGCGCCGCTTGGGCGCCGGGAGCAGCCGGATGCCGTAGGCGAAGTTCCGTGCCTGCTGTCCGGTGACCGTCTCGCAGTAGCTGTAGGCGGCGAGTACCGGTGCGGACACGTGTGTGGGAGAGTCCACGGTCCGGATCACCCCTCTCCTCGCAGAGTCACGCCCACCTCACGCAGCAACCGGCCCTTGCCGGGCTTGGGCGGGCCGGGAAGTACGTCGTATTCGGCGGCGGCGATCGCATGGACCGCCGCCCTTCCCCCCGCCACGAACCCCGCAAGCAGCAGCTTCAACCTGCCGTGGACGCTACCCACAAGGGGGGCGCCTTCATTCAGGAGATCGCGGGCGCGTTGTGCTTCGTATGCAACCAGTGCACGCACCGATGCGCCTGCGGTTTTCCTGGCGAGATCCGCCTCCTGGACGTGAAAGCGCTTCATGTCCTCGGCGGGCAGATAGATCCGGTCGCGGCCGAGGTCCTCGGCCACGTCCTGGAGGTGTTCGACGATCTGGAGTGCGGTGCAGATCGAGTCGGAGAGCCGGATGCGCTCGGAGTTCGAGGTACCGGTGACGGCGAGGACCAGACGGCCGACGGGGTTGGCGGACAGCTCGCAGTAGGCGAGGAGGTCGTCGTAGGTCTCGTAGCGCTTGACGAGCTGGTCCTGGCGGTTGGCCGCGATCAGGCCGAGGAAGGGCTCGGGGGTCAGTCCGCAGCGGCGGACCGTGGGCTGCAGGCGGCGCAGCAGGGGGTGGTGCGGGACGGCGTCGAAGACGCGTCGCAGGTCGGCCTCGAAGGCGTCGAGCAGGACCAGGCGGTCCTCGGCCTGCTCCGGAGAGACCCCGAGGAGGCGGGCGTCGGCGCCGCCGGGGGCGAGGTCACCGTCGCCGATGTCGTCGACGAGGCGGGCGAAGCCGTACACCGCCATCAGGTCGTCGCGCCAGGCTTTCGGCAGGAAGAAAGGGGCCACGGGGAAGTTCTCGTCCGCGGCCTTGTCCAGGGTGCCGCGCTCCGGGCCTCCGGTGCGCACCGGGCCGGCTGCCGTCACCGTTCGCTGCCCGGGGCGGGGACGGCGCGGCCTGCGTTGAGCTGGGGAGTTTCCGTAGCCATTGCCGTCACATCTCCCGTTCTACACTGCCGACCCAATACACACTATTTCGGACACGCCGCCCAGCGGCCCGCGGGGCGGCCCGGCGGAGGGTGTCGCGCATTATCGCCCCTCTTGCCGCTTTCCGGGACCGGTACAGCTTACGTTGTACAACGCATCGAGGTTCGTCGGGGTGTCCCGCAGATCACAACAACACACCGATTGGCGTCAAGATTCCTAAGGCGAGCCCGAGTTGACGTTTCCTTTGCAGACGCGGGCCCCGCCGGAAAGGTTCCGGCGGGGCCTGGGCCGGACGGGGCTACTTGCCCGTGAACTTCTCGTACTCCTTGAGCACCTCTTCGGTCGGGCCGTCCATGCGCAGCTCACCGCGCTCCAGCCACAGCACGCGGTCGCACGTGTCGCGGATCGACTTGTTGTTGTGACTGACCAGAAACACCGTGCCGGCGTGCTCGCGCAGTTCCCGGATCCGGTCCTCGGAGCGCTTGCGGAAAGCCGCGTCACCGGTGGCCAGCGCCTCGTCGATCATGAGGACGTCGTGGTCCTTGGCGGCCGCGATGGAGAAGCGGAGGCGGGCCGCCATGCCGGAGGAGTAGGTGCGCATCGGCAGGGTGATGAAGTCGCCCTTGTCGTTGATGCCGGAGAACTCGACGATCTCCTGGTAGCGGGCCCGGATGTCCTCGCGGGACATGCCCATGGCCAGGCCGCCCAGGATGACGTTGCGCTCACCTGTGAGGTCGTTCATCAGGGCCGCGTTGACACCGAGCAGCGAGGGCTGGCCGTTGGTGTAGACCCTGCCCTTCTCCGCGGGCAGCAGGCCGGCGATGGCACGCAGCAGGGTGGACTTGCCGGAGCCGTTGGAGCCGATCAGGCCGATGGCCTCGCCGCGGTAGGCGACGAAGGAGACGCCGCGGACCGCGTGCACCTTGCGGACGCCCCGCTCGTCGCCGCGCCTGAAGATGCGGCTGAGGGCGGCCGTCGCGCTGCCCTTGCCGGTCTTGGCGCCGTTGACGCGGTAGACGATGTGCACGTCCTCCGCGATGACGGTGGGGATCCGCTCCCCTATGCTCTGCTCAGCCACGGCCGTACCGCTCCTCAGCCTTCCAGAAGTACACGAAACCACCGGCGAACACGACCACGGCCCAGGCCAGCGCGACGGCCCAGACGTGCGGCGGCAGGTTCGAGGCGCCGTAGCCGTCGATGAGGGCGAAGCGCATCAGGTCCATGAAGACGGTGGCGGGATTGACCTGGAGCAGCGTGCGCGCCCACTCCGGCCGGCCCTCCATCATCTTGGTGATCGAGAACATCACACCGGACATGTACATCCAGGTGCGCAGTATGAACGGCAGCAGCTGGGCGAGGTCCGGCGTCTTGGCGCCCAGCCGGGCCACGACGAGGGCCAGGCCGGTGTTGAAGAGGAACAGCAGGAACAGGATCGGGACGACCAGCACCCAGGACAGGCCCGGCCGGCTGCCGAAGCCGACCACCACCGCGACCATGACGATCATCGAGAACAGCAACTGCTGGAGCTGCTGGAGCGCGAAGGAGATCGGCAGCGAGGCCCGCGGGAAGTGCAGTGCACGCACCAGACCGAGGTTGCCCGAGATCGCCCGCACGCCCGTCATGATCGAGCTCTGGGTGAACGTGAAGGTGAACACGCCGGTGACCAGGAACGGAATGTAGACGTCCTGCGACATGCCCCGGCTCGCGTGCAGGATCACGCCGAAGATGAAGTAGTACACCGCCGCGTTGAGCAGCGGCGTGGCCACCTGCCAGAGCTGGCCGAGCTTGGCCTGGCTGTACTGGGCCGTGAGCTTCGCCTGCGAGAAGGCCAGGATGAAGTGGCGCCGTCCCCAGAGCAGGCGTACGTACTCGGCCAGCGGGGGGCGTGCGCCGCTCACCGCGAGCCCGTACCTGGCGGCCAGCTGCGCCGCCGTGAGGCCCTCGTCGGGGGACGGCACCGCGGTCACCGCGATCCCGCCGTCATGCGTTGTCTCACTCAAGGGTGGATGCCTTCGTCTTCGGATCCGTCTTCGCGTCCGTCGTCGGATTCGCCTTCGAACCCGCCCTCGGATGCTTCTTACGTTCGCCTTACGGAATTGTGCTACTGGGGACGACACGTCCCCGCCGTCAGACACATTCCCCGGGGGCGTCCGTCCGCCGTGCACGGCCGTTCCCGAGGCGTGTCCGCACGCCGTACGCGCGGACACGCACCTCAGAGCTTGTCAGATCACCGGTGGACGGCCCAGTCGCGTGAGTTTCCACACGGTCCGCCAGCGCATCGGGCGGCGGGGTCCGCACGGGGTGGTCCAGCCCTCGCGGAAGCCGGCGAACCAGGCGTGCAGGGCGGGGCGGGAGGGGCGGCGCACCAGGGTCAGCAGCATCCACACCCCGAGGTAGACCGGCACCAGGAGGGCGGGCAGGTTGCGGCGGGCCAGCCAGACCCGGTTGCGGGCGACCATCCGGTGGTAGACCGCGTGCCGGGAGGGGGCCGTGGTGGGGTGGTTGAGGACCATGTCGGAGCGGTAGTCGATCATCCAGCCGGCGTCCAGGGCCCGCCAGGCCAGGTCGGTCTCCTCGTGGGCGTAGAAGAACTCGTCCGGCAGGCCGCCGACCTCGGCGAGGACCTGGGTGCGGACGGCGTTGGCGCCGCCGAGGAAGGTGGTGACCCGGGAGGAGCGCATCGGGTCGGAGGCCCGGAGCCGCGGCACGTGCCGGCGCTGGGTCTGGCCGGTGTCCGGGTCGGCGATGCGGAAGCTGATGATGCCGAGCCGCTGGTCGGCGGCGAACGCCTGGCGGCACAGTTCGGCGGTGTCGTGCTCGGCGAGCAGACCGTCGTCGTCGAGGAAGAGCAGTATGTCGACATCGCGGCCGCTGGGGCCGAAGGCCTCTATGCCGACGTTGCGGCCGCCGGGGATCCCGAGGTTCTCGGGCAGCTCCAGGGTGCGGACGCCGTCCGGCACGTCCGGGACGGGCGAGCCGTTGCCGACGACGACGACCTCGACCCGGTCGCCTTCCTGCTTGGCGACCGAGTCGAGGAGGGCGCGCAGTTCGTCGGGGCGGTTGCCCATGGTGATGACGACCGCGCCGACCTTCAGCCCGGCGCTCACCGCAGCCTGCTCGACGCGAGGACCGAGACCAGGTGCAGCAGGGTCTGCAGCAGCGCGATGCCGGCCAGCACGGCGGTGCCGAGCCGGGTCCAGAAGAGGTCGCCGTGGTAGTGGTCGGCGACGGCGAGCAGCAGGATCAGCAGCGAGGCCTCGATACCGAGGATCAGCCGGTGGAACCGGAACAGGGCGGCGGCCCGGCGGACGAGCGCCATCCCGGAGGAGCGCATCTCGGCGGCGGCCTCCTTGACCACCGGCAGGCCGGCCTGGTGCCGGGCCACGCCCACCAGGTCGGTCTCGGCCTTGATCAGGATGGCGCCGAGCGCGGCCAGGGTGCCCAGGAAGGCCCACAGCCAGTCGATGCGGCCGCTGCCGAACAGGTCCGCGGCACGCAGCCCGAGGCCCACCAGGACGGCGGCGTCGGTGAGGTAGGCACCGACCCGGTCCAGGTAGACGCCGCCCAGCGAGTACTGCTGCTTCCAGCGGGCCACCTCGCCGTCGACGCAGTCGAGCAGCAGGTACATCTGGACGCAGACCACGCCGAGCACCGCGCCCCAGACGCCCGGCACCAGCAGGGCCGGGCAGGCGAGGACGCCGAAGACGGTCATCAGGTACGTGAGCTGGTTGGGCGTGACCCTGGTGTTCACCAGGTAGCGGTCGACCCGCAGGGACACCTCACGCATGTAGAGGCGCCCCATCCAGTGCTCACCGCTGCGCCGGTCCTTGACCCCCACGGGGTGCACGACCGGACGGAGTTCAGCTACCGATGGCCTTGACATAGTCGACGTAGAAGTCCTTGATCTGGTGGGTCTTGAGGTCGAGGTGTTCGAGGATGGTGTAGCGGCCGGGCCGGGTCTCCGGGGCGAACTCGACGACCCGGACGAACTCGTCCACGGTGAAGCCGATCTCCTCAGGCAGCACCGGCAGTCCGTGCCGGCGCAGCACATCGGCCATGAACGCGGACTCCTCGTGGGCTCCGCGCAGGTACATCGCGAAGGCCGCGCCGAGCCCGCACTGCTCGCCATGGCTGGCGGCACGCCTCGGGAAGAGCAGGTCGAAGGCGTGGTTGATCTCGTGACAGGCGCCGGAGGACGGGCGGGAGTCGCCCGACACCGACATGGCGATCCCGCTGAGCACCAACGCCTCGGCGAGGACCTGCAGGAAGTCGTTCTCGCCGATGCCGCCGGGGTGGCGCAGCACCGCCTCGCCGGCCTGCCGGGCCATGGCGGCCGCCAGACCGTCGATCTTCTCGCCGGTGACGCGGTGGGACAGCTCCCAGTCCGCGATCGCCGAGATGTTGGAGACGGCGTCCCCGATCCCGGAGCGCACGAAGCGCGCCGGGGCCTCCCGGACGACGTCGAGGTCGATGACGACCGCGATCGGGTTCGGCACGCCGTACGAGCCGCGGCCCGCGTCGTTGTCGAGGGTGGCGACGGGCGAGCACAGGCCGTCGTGCGCGAGGTTCGTCGGGACGGCGACCAGCGGCAGGCCGACCCGGGCCGCGGCGAACTTGGCGCAGTCGATGATCTTGCCGCCGCCGAGGCCGACGACCGCGTCGTAGTGGCCGGCCTTGATCTCGCCGGCCAGCCGGATCGCGTCGTCGAGGGTGCCGCCGCCGACCTCGTACCAGGTGGCGCCGGGCAGGCTCGGCGAGACGCGCTCGCGCAGCTGCGAACCGGAGCCGCCGCTGACGGCGACCGCGAGCCGGCCGGAGTGCGAGATGCGTTCGTCGGCGAGCACGCCGGCGAGGTCGTCGAGGGCCCCCGGGCGGATGTCGACGACGACGGGCGAGGGGATCAGCCGGGTCAGTACTGGCACGCGATCTCCCGTCCCCGGGCGAGGTCGTCGTGGTTGTCGATCTCGACCCACCGGACGTCGCCGATCGGCGCGACGTCGATGCGGAAGCCGCGGTTGACCAGCTCCTGGTAGCCGTGCTCGTAGAACTGCTGCGGGTCGGTCTCCCAGACCGCCTTCAGCGCGTCGGCCAGCTCGGGCGCGGCGTCGCCCTCGATGAGGGTGACGCCGATGTATTCGCCGGTGGCCTCGGCGGGGTCCATCAGCTTGGTGATCTTCGTCATGCCTTTGCCGGCGTCGACGACGACCTTCATCTCCTCGTCCGCGAGGGACTTCACGGTGTCCAGGGCGAGGATGATCCGCCGGCCGTCGCCGCGGGCGGCGAGCAGCGTCTTCTCGACGGAGACCGGGTGCACGGTGTCGCCGTTGGCGAGGATCACACCGTCCTTGAGGGCGTCACGGCCGCACCACAGGGAGTAGGCGTTGTTCCACTCCTCGGCCTTGTCGTTGTCGATGAGGGTGAGCTTGAGCCCGTACTTGGCCTCCAGGGCCGCCTTGCGCTCGTAGACGGCCTCCTTGCGGTAGCCGACGATGATCGCGACCTCGGTCAGGCCGATCTCGGCGAAGTTTCCGAGGGTCAGGTCGAGCACCGTGATCGAGTCCTCTATCCCGGCGGGCCCCACCGGCACCAGCGCCTTGGGCAGGCTGTCGGTGTAGGGGCGCAGACGCCGGCCGGCGCCGGCCGCCAGCACGAGGCCGATCATGCGGGTTCTCCTTCGTCGTGTACGGCGGGCGCCCCTGCGGACACCCAGAAGCGGATGCTCTCGACGAGCACCAGCCCGGCCACGACCACGGCGAGGACCGTGAGCGCGGCCTTGAACTGCGCGGCGGTGAGCACCGCGGCCAGGACGGTGACGAGCAGCGTCCGCCCCTCCTGCCCCCCGACGGCACGTACCAGCCAGGCCGGCGGCGCCCCGGCGTCGCCGCGGATGCGGTACACCGTGTCGTAGTGATGGTAGGCGACGGCGGCCACCAGACCGAAAGCCGCGGGAAGGGTTCCGTTCACCCCGGATTTGCTTGCGAGGACGAGGACGGTGCCGTACTCGGCGGCCCTGAAGAGGGGCGGGACCAGCCAGTCGAGGGCGCCCTTGAGGGGCCGGGCCAGGGCCTGGCCGGAGGCGAGGGCGTAGACGACGGCGCCCGCGACCGGGGCCCACGTCACACCGGAGAAGAGGGAGACGGTGAGAACCGCCACGCCGGCGAGGGCCACCAGGAAGGGGGAGCCGAGCGGCGCGCGCAGGGTGCGGGACACGAACCCGGCGAGCGGACCGTTGTCCGCCAGGTCCGAGAGGGCCCGCGCCGCCCGGTCCGTCCGCCTGGCCTTCCGGGTCAGCGACCGCAGCACCCGTCCGGCCGTGGTGTAGGTGGCGGCGAAGGCGCAGCCGGCCAGCAGCACGTAGAACGTGATCCGCGGGGTGGTAGCGGCCGTGAGGATGGCTATCAGTGCCCATCGTTCGCCGATGGGCAGGACTATCATCCGGCGCACCCAGACCGTCCAGCCGACGCTGTCGAGCCTGCCGGAGAGGGCGGCGGTGGGGCTGGTGTTGGCGGTGGCGTCGTGGTTGGCCTCGTTGAAGGAGAAGTCGACCACGTGCCGGCAGGTCTGCAGGATCATCGCGCCGAGGGCGAGGGCCCACACGTCGTCGCCGCCGCGGGCGGCGCCCAGGGCGAGGCCCGCGTAGTAGGCGTACTCCTTGGCCCGGTCGAAGGTGGCGTCCAGCCAGGCGCCGAGGGTGGAGTACTGCAGGGAGTAGCGGGCGAGCTGGCCGTCGGTGCAGTCCAGGACGAACGAGCAGATCAGCAGGACGCCGGCGGCGACGAAGCCGGTCCGGGTACCGGTGGCCGCACAGGCCGCGGCGATCAGGGCGGTGAGCAGCGAGGCGGTGGTGACCTGGTTGGGGGTCAGTCCGCGCCGGGCGCACCAGCGGGCGATGTACCGCGAGTACGGGCTGACGAAGAAGGTGGTGAAGAAGCCGTCCCGGGACTTCACGGCCGACTTGAGGCGTATCGCCTCGTCGTCCACGCCGGCGACGGCCTGCCGGGCCTCGTTGCGGACCTGCGGGTCGGTGGGGACGGCGGCGACCAGGCTGCCCAGCTCGGGGCGGTGGACGTCGGCGTCCAGGGCGGTGACCAGGCCGTCCACGGCGAGGGCGGTGGCGCCGCCGGCGGCGGCCTCCCGGGCCAGCGCCCGGGCCAGGGCCGGACGGGCGGCCGGCTGGGCGGTGACGGCGCCGGGGATCGCGGCGAGCGGGAAGCGGGGGTCGGTGAGGCCGAGGCGCAGGGCGTGCACGTGGCCGACGAAGCGGGCGTCGACGACGGCGACGCGCCGGTCGGCGGGTACGGCCGTGAGCAGGGCCTCGGCCTCGGCGGTGTCCGACGCCGCCCGCACCTCGAAGCCGAGGGCCCGCAGATCGCTCTCCAGTGACGATCCGGGCACCGGCGGACCGGTGACGATGGCGGTCGACAACCGAACTCACTCCCTGGGTGCCGGCGTCCGGACGCCG
Organism: Streptomyces sp. NPDC001507; assembly: GCF_042894765.1. Taxonomy (NCBI): domain Bacteria; kingdom Bacillati; phylum Actinomycetota; class Actinomycetes; order Kitasatosporales; family Streptomycetaceae; genus Streptomyces; species Streptomyces sp. NPDC001507. The sequence goes on along the minus strand of NZ_JBIAVV010000007.1, from coordinate 376,494 downwards.
GTCTGCTGCGTGGTGGGGCGGGGTGTGCCTGGTGGCCCCCGGACGGCATTCGGCAGAGGTTAGCGGATGGTGAGGACTGCTTGTTCACCGGCCGTTCACGGCACGGTCGGCCCGCTCTGCCCCTGCCTTTGCCGAGATCATCATCCGCGATCCGGGCCCCGGCCCACAAATGGCGATCGCAGAACGGGCATTGGGGACACCGCGCCTCGGGTGCCGGGCCGGTCGCCCGCGGCGCCCGGCCCGGCACCCGAGGCAACTGAGGCTGCCCTGACCTGGGGTTCGTTTCCGCAGGTCAGGGCACATGACAACGGTGTTCAGTGCCGCGTTGCCGGATACCCCCCACCCGTAGTTCACTGTGATCCCGGGCGAACACTGGAGGCGTATCCCATGGGGGCAGGGCACGACCACGGCCACGGCCACACCCACGCGCCGCCCACCGGTACGGCCGCGGCGGCGTACCGCGGCCGGCTCCGGGTGGCGCTCGCCATCACCCTCGGGGTGATGGTGGTCGAGATCGTCGGCGGCCTGGTGGCCGACTCGCTCGCACTGATCGCGGACGCGGCCCACATGGCGACCGACGCGCTGGGCCTGGGTATGGCCCTGCTGGCGATCCACTTCGCCAACCGCCCGCCGAGCACCAACCGCACCTTCGGCCTCGCCCGGGCCGAGATCCTCGCCGCCCTGGCGAACTGCCTGCTGCTGCTCGTGGTCGGCGGCTACGTGCTGTACGAGGCGGTCCAGCGGTTCCTCACCCCCGCGGACACGCACGGCGGCCAGATGATCGTGTTCGGTCTGATCGGCCTGGTCGCCAACATGATCTCGCTCACGCTCCTGGTGCGCGGCCAGCAGGAGAGCCTGAACGTGCGCGGCGCCTTCCTGGAGGTGGCGGCGGACGCGCTGGGCTCGCTGGCGGTGCTGATCTCGGCCGTGGTGATCCTCACCACCGGCTGGCAGGCGGCGGACCCGATCGCCTCGCTGGTGATCGGCCTGATGATCGTGCCGAGGACGCTGAAGCTGCTGCGCGAGACCCTGGACGTCCTGCTGGAGGCGGCGCCACGGGACGTCGACATGGCTCAGGTGCGGTCGCACATCCTGGCGCTCGACGGGGTGGAGGACGTCCACGATCTGCACGCCTGGACGATCACCTCGGGGATGCCGGTGCTGTCGGCGCACGTGGTGGTCCGCTCGGACGTGCTGAGCGCCATCGGCCACGAGAAGATGCTGCACGAGCTGCAGGGCTGCCTGGGCCACCACTTCGACGTGGAGCACTGCACCTTCCAGCTGGAGCCGGGCGGGCACGCGGAGCACGAGGCCCGGCTCTGCCACTGACCCCGCCGGGCCCGGGGCCCCGGAACACAGCGCTCCGCACTCCCCCGGCGTCCTTGTGTTCGAGACCCCCGGACGGTTCCCTCTCGCACCCGTAGGGCACGATCAAGTACCGGGTCCCTCTTCCGGCGTGCCCGTGCCGGGAAGTGCCGGGAGTGTCGGATTCGTACGGCAGACTTGGTGCGAAGACCGAGGCGAAGGATGGGTATGCCGATCACACCTGCCACCGCGACGCACAGCACGTCGGAAGGGACCGCAGACGCGATTTTCCTTGAACTCGTCGACGAGAAGGGTGTGACCATCGGCACCGCGGAGAAGCTGGCCGCGCACCAGCCGCCCGGGCAGCTGCACCGGGCCTTCTCCGTCTTCCTCTTCGACGAACACGGCAGGCTGCTGCTCCAGCAGCGGGCCCTGGGCAAGTACCACTCCCCCGGAGTGTGGTCCAACACCTGCTGCGGCCACCCCTACCCCGGCGAGTCGCCCTTCGCGGCGGCGGCCCGGCGGACCTTCGAGGAGCTGGGGGTCTCCCCGTCGCTGCTCGCCGAGGCGGGTACGGTCCGCTACAACCACCCGGACCCGGCCTCCGGCCTGGTCGAGCAGGAGTTCAACCACCTGTTCGTCGGCATGGTGCAGGCGACGCCCGCGCCGGATCCGGAGGAGGTCGAGGCGACCGTCTTCGTGACGGCCGCCGAGCTGGCCGGGCGGCACGCGAAGGACCCCTTCTCGTCCTGGTTCATGACCGTGCTGGACGCGGCCCGCCCGGCGATCAGGGAGCTGACGGGCCCGTCGGCGGGCTGGTGAACCGGCCGCTCAGGGCACCGTCGCGGGTTTGAGCGGCAGGGCGGCCCAGATCACCTTGCCGCCACTCGACGTGTGCTCCACGTCCACGACCCCGCCCGCCTCCCGGGCCACCTCCCGCACCAGCAGCAGCCCCCGGCCGCCGGTCTGGCCGTGGTCGGCCTCCAGGGCGGTCGGGCGGTAGGGATGGTTGTCCTCCACCGACACCCGCACCCACTCGGCGCCGACGGCGACCTCCACGGCGAGCACCGGCGACAGCAGCGCCGCGTGCTTGACCGCGTTGGTGACCAGTTCGGAGACGATCAGCAACAGCCCGTACACCAGGTCCTCCGAGACCGGGACGCCCTGGCGCTGGAGCAGGTCCCGTACGGCGCGCCGCGCCTGCGGGACCGAGGCGTCCACGGCGGGGGCGGTGAACCGCCAGACTCCTTCGTACGGCAGCGGATCCGGCGGCGGTGGGCCGCCTCCCTCTGGACGCGGGTCGTGCCCGCGCCCGTGGTTCTCCATCGTCCGGTCGCCACCCTCGCGCTCGATTGTCACCACACGTCGAGTGTTGGCAACGACCCGCTCCACTCCGGAGGACTGAACACAAGTCAGCAAATATCGAGCGGATCTGACCGTTGGCGTATGACAAGGTCAGTTGTGGAACGACTCTTGCCCTCCTCGATGCCGACTTCGCGAACTATTCGTGTTGTACGGGTATGAGAACTTTCCGGCAGATACGACGGCAGCCGCCAGGGGCACGGTCCGCCCGCGCCTATAGCATCCCGGCCATGGAGTCCCGCCTGACCCACCGGGTCGAAGAAGCCGTCGCCACGGTAGTCATCGGCAACCCGGCCAAACGCAACGCGATGACCGCGCAGATGTGGCGCGCCCTCCCGCCGCTCCTGGACGGCCTCGCGGGCGACCCCGCCGTGCGGGCCCTCGTGCTCACCGGCGAGGGTGGCACCTTCTGCGCCGGCGCCGACATCTCCACCCTCCGGGGCTCCCCCGCCGAGGCGCAGTCCCTCGCCGTCGCCGCCGAGGAGGCCCTCGCCGCGTTCCCCAAGCCGACGCTCGCCGCGGTGCGCGGCCACTGCGTCGGCGGCGGCTCGCAGCTCGCCGCCGCCTGCGACCTGCGGTTCGCCGAGGAGGGCGCGCTGTTCGGGGTGACACCGGCCAAACTCGGCATCGTCTACCCGGCCGCCTCCACCCGCCGCCTGGTGTCCCTCGTCGGCCCGGCCGCCACCAAGTACCTGCTCTTCTCCGGCGAGCTGATCGACGCGGAGCGGGCGCTGCGCACCGGTCTGGTCGACGAGGTGCTGCCGGAGGGCGGACTGGACAAGCGGGTGGCCGAGTTCACCCGGATCCTGGCCGGCCGCTCGCAGCTGACGCAGGCCGCCGCGAAGGAGTTCGCGAACGGCCGTACGGACCGGGACGCGCACTGGGCTGAGCAGGCGCGCGGCAGCGGCGACACCGCCGAGGGGGTCGCCGCCTTCCTGGAGCGCCGTCAGCCGCGGTTCACGTGGGCAGTTCCGCCCCGAGGATGAACCGGCTCGTCGAGCGGAGCAGGCCGACGACCTCGGCGGGCGCCTTCTGCGGGGAACCCGCGTCGTAGGGCGGCTGCGGGTCGTACTCGATCCCGAGCTGCACCGCCTGGGCGACCGCGTCCCCGGAGATCCGGCCGATCAGGGTCAGACCCATGTCGATGCCGGCGGAGACACCGGCCGCGGTGACGTACTTGCCGTCGAGGACCACCCGGTCCCCCGTCGGTTCGACGCCGAAGCCGCGCAGCTCGTCCAGGGCCAGCCAGTGCGAGGTGGCCCGCCGTCCGCCGAGGAGGCCCGCGGCGGCGAGCAGCAGGGAGCCGGTGCACACGGAGGTCGTCCAGGTGCTGGTGGCGTCGGCGGCGCGGATCCAGTCGAGGAGGGCCGTGTTCGTCATCTGGGCGGTCTGGCCCGGGCCGCCCGGGACGACCACGACATCGGGGTGCGGCACGTCGGCGAACGTCTTCGCCGCGGTCAGGGCGAGCTGCCCGTTGTCGGTGCGGACGGGGCCGGCCTGCTCGGCCACGAAGACGGTCTCGGAGTCCGGGATCCGGCCCAGGGTCTCGTAGGGCCCCACGGCGTCGAGGGCGGTGAAGCGGTCGTAGAGGGCGATCGCGATCTGCATGGCTCTCCTAACGGGGTGGACCGGCGGGGGCCGGGCTGAACCTGCGCCGGTATTCGGCGGGGGTCGTGCCGACGGCCCGGAGGAAGGCGCGGCGCATCGCCTCGGGCGTGCCGTAGCCGCTGGCGCGGGAGACCTCCTCGACGCCCTCGCCGGTGTCCTCCAGGAGCCGGCGGGCGTGTTCCAGCCGGACCCGGTCGACGTAGCGGCCGGGTGTCGTCCCGGTCTCGGCCTGGAAGGCGCGGGCGAAGTGGCGGGGCGAGAGCGTGGCGCGAGCGGCCAGGGCCTCAACGCTCAGGTCGTCCTCCGGGTGTTCGGTGATCCACTGCTGGACCTCCCTGAGCGGTGCGCGCCGCGCCGTCTGGGCGGCGAGCTGGGCGCTGAACTGGGCCTGGTTGCCGGGCCTGCGCAGGAACACCACCAGGTGGCGGGCGACGGTGAGCGCGACGTCCCGGCCGAGGTCCTCCTCGACCAGCGCGAGCGCGAGGTCGATGCCGGAGGTGACGCCGGCCGAGGTGGCGACGTGACCGTCCCGGACGTAGATCGGGTCGGGGTCGACCTCGACGGCGGGATGATCCCGCGCCAGCTGGTCGCAGTACGCCCAGTGGGTGGTCGCCCGGTGGCCGTCCAGCAGCCCGGCGGCGGCGAGCAGGACGGCACCGGTGCAGACGGAGACCAGCCGCGCGGCGCGCGGCCCGTGCGCCCGCAGCCATGCCACCAGCTCCGGGTCGGGCCGCCGGGTGCCCTGCCCCCCGGGTACGAGCAGGGTGTGCGGATCGGACGCGGCGGCCAGGGTCTGGTCGGGTACGACCGTCAGCCCGCTGGAGGTGCGCACGGGAGCGCCGTCCAGGGAGGCGGTACGGATCCGGTAGCTGCCCGGGGTGTGGGTGTCGGCACCCGTGAAGACCTCCACCGGGCCGGTGACGTCGAGGCTCTGGACGCCGTCGAAGAGGACGACGAGAACGGTTCGCTGCGCCATGACACCGATTGTTGGCCGGTCCGCCGATGGCCGCAATGACGAGCAGCCCACCTTTCCTGCCATCCCGGACGGCGTACGGCGCCGGCCCCGGTCCGGACACTGGAAGTCCGTACCAACCAGTAAGTAGCGTGCCGCCATGACAACCGCCGTCCTGGAGCCGCGCGCCGGCCGCCGCTGCCACACCCTGCTCAACTCCCTGCACGCGACCCACTTCTTCAGCCCCGAGCTGGCCGAGGAACTGGCCGCGCTCGGGGTCACCCACCCGCGGGCCGTCAACTTCGCGGTGCGGGCGGCCGCGTTGGGGCCGGTCGGGGCCGGCACGGTGACGGCGACGTTCTACAACTACAAGTACGAGCTGGTGGCCCGGCACGTACCGGCCGTCTGGGAGACCGCGTCCCCGAAGGACGTCCTCGCCGCACGCGCGCGTGCCGTCGACGCGTCGATGCGGCGGCTGCTCGGCGCGGACGCGGTGGTCTCCGACCGGATGGCCGAGGCCGCGCGGCTCGCGCTGCGCGCCACCGAGGCCTGCTCGCGCCCCGGCCGCCCGCTGTACGCAGCCCACGCCGACCTGCCGGTGCCTCAGGAGCCCCACCTCGCCTACTGGTACGCGGGCACGCTGCTGCGCGAGCACCGCGGCGACGGTCACCTCGCGGTGCTGCTGGCGGCCGGGCTCGACGGTCTCGAGGCGGTGGTGACGCACACGGCGACCGGCAAGGGCATGGCCCCGAAGTGGGTGTTCGCCACGCGCGGCTGGAGCCAGGACGACTGGGACGCGGCGGTGGAACGGCTGCGGGACCGCGGCCTGCTCGACGCGGCGGGCGAGCTGACCGAGGCGGGGGTGGCCCTGCGGGCGGAGATCGAGACGGAGACGGACCGCCTGGACCGAGCGCCCTACGAGCACCTGGGAGCCGACGGGGTGGCCCGCCTGACGGAACTGGCGGCGGACTTCGCAAGGGCGGCGGTGGCCGCGGGGGCGTTCCCCGCGGACCTCCTCGGCAAGGGGTGACGCGGCGGGAACGCGGGCCGGCGCACGGCCGGTCCGGCACCGCCGGACTGCGCCGTCACGGCTGAGCGCCGTTGCGGCGGATCGGGGGGGCGGGTGGATCGCCGGGAGCGGACGGGTTTCCGGGAGCGGACGGGTTTCCGGGAGCGGACGGGTTGTCGGCAGCGGGCCATCTGGGCGGGCCGATCCCATCGCCCGACACGGTTCGGCACCCCCGGACTGCGCCGTGATGGCTGAGCACCGTCGCGGCGGATCGGGGGGCGGGTGGATCGCCGGGAGCGGACGGATCGCCGGGGGGCTGTCGGGTTGGGGCGGTTCGTTCGTCTGGTTCGTTCGGGTGTGCGGATGGATCGTCGGGTGTGCGGGGGATTCGAGGTGTGTCCGTGTCGTGGAACGGTGCCCTGGGGCCCGGTTGTCGGTGTCACCTGCCACAATTGCCGCGCAACCTCAGTGGAGAAGGCGGTACGGGATCGTGACGACACCCGGGTCCCTGGTTCCAGGGTCCATCGAAGGCAGGATCGCCGAGGAGCTCGGCGTACGGGAGCGGCAGGTCAAGGCTGCCGTGGAGCTGCTCGACGGCGGTTCGACGGTGCCCTTCATCGCCCGCTACCGCAAGGAAGCGACCGAGATGCTCGACGACGCGCAGCTGCGCACGATCGAGGAGCGGCTGCGCTACCTGCGGGAGCTGGAGGAGCGGCGGACCGCGATCCTGGAGTCGGTGCGGGAGCAGGGCAAGCTCACTGCCCAGCTGGAGGCGCAGATCCGGGGCGCCGAGACCAAGGCGCGGCTGGAGGACATCTACCTGCCGTACAAGCCGAAGCGGCGGACCAAGGCGCAGATCGCGCGGGAGGCCGGTCTCGAGCCGCTGGCCGAGGGGCTGCTCGGGGACCCGGGCGTGGAGCCGCTGGCGGCCGCCGCCGCCTTCGTCGACGCCGACAAGGGCGTCGCCGATGCGCAGGCCGCCCTGGACGGTGCCCGCGCGATCCTCACCGAGCGTTTCTCGGAGGACGCCGACCTCATCGGTGAGCTGCGCGAGCGCATGTGGGTGCGCGGCCGGCTCGCCGCGAAGGTGCGGGACGGCAAGGAGGAGGCGGGCGCGAAGTTCGCCGACTACTTCGACTTCGCCGAGCCCTTCACCGAGCTGCCCTCGCACCGCATCCTGGCGATGCTGCGCGGCGAGAAGGAGGAGGTCCTCGACCTCGTCCTGGAGCCGGAGGAGCCGACCGAGGGCCCGTCCTCGTTCGAGGGGATCGTCGCCCACAGGTTCGGGATCGCCGACCGGGGCCGGCCGGCCGACAAGTGGCTGACGGACACGGTCCGCTGGGCCTGGCGCACCCGGATCCTCGTCCACCTCGGCATCGACCTGCGGCTGCGGCTGCGCACGGCCGCCGAGGACGAGGCGGTCAACGTGTTCGCGGCGAACCTGCGCGACCTGCTGCTCGCCGCCCCGGCCGGCACGCGCGCGACGCTGGGCCTGGACCCCGGTTTCCGGACCGGCGTGAAGGTCGCCGTCGTCGACGCCACCGGCAAGGTGGTCGCCACCGACGTCATCTACCCGCACGTCCCGGCCAACAAGTGGGACGAGGCGATCGCCAAGCTGGCCCGGCTCGCCAAGGAGCACGCGGTCGACCTGGTCGCGATCGGCAACGGCACGGCGTCCCGCGAGACCGACAAGCTCGCCGGTGAGCTCATCACCAGGCACCCGGACCTGAAGCTCACCAAGGTGATGGTGTCCGAGGCCGGCGCGTCCGTGTACTCGGCCTCCGCCTTCGCCTCCCAGGAGCTGCCCGACATGGACGTGTCGCTGCGCGGCGCCGTCTCCATCGCCCGCCGGCTCCAGGACCCGCTGGCCGAGCTGGTGAAGATCGACCCCAAGTCGATCGGCGTCGGCCAGTACCAGCACGACCTGTCCGAGGTGAAGCTGTCCCGCTCGCTGGACGCGGTGGTCGAGGACTGTGTGAACGGCGTGGGCGTGGACGTCAACACGGCGTCGGCCCCGCTCCTCGCCCGGGTCTCCGGCATCACCTCCGGACTCGCCGAGAACATCGTCGCCCACCGCGACGCCAACGGACCGTTCACCTCCCGCGGCCAGCTGAAGAACGTGGCCCGGCTCGGCCCGAAGGCGTACGAGCAGTGCGCGGGCTTCCTGCGCATCCGCGGCGGCGACGACCCGCTGGACGCGTCGAGCGTCCACCCCGAGGCGTACCCCGTCGTCCGGCGGATGGTGAAGACGACGGGCCAGGAGGTGGCCGCGCTCATCGGCAACACGGGGGCGCTGCGCTCGCTGCGGCCGTCGGACTTCGTGGACGAGACGTTCGGTCTGCCGACCGTCACCGACATCCTCAAGGAGCTGGAGAAGCCGGGGCGCGACCCGCGTCCGGCGTTCAAGACGGCCACCTTCAAGGAGGGCGTCGAGAAGATCTCCGACCTGTCCTCGGGGATGGTCCTGGAGGGCGTGGTGACGAACGTGGCGGCGTTCGGCGCGTTCATCGACGTCGGCGTGCACCAGGACGGTCTGGCGCATGTCTCCGCGCTGTCCAAGACCTTCGTCAAGGACCCGCGGGACGTGGTGAAGCCGGGTGACATCGTCAAGGTGAAGGTCCTCGACGTCGACATCCCGCGCAAGCGGATCTCGCTGACGCTGCGGCTGGACGACGAGGCGGCGGCCTCCGGCGGTGAGCGCCGCCAGCAACAGCAGCGGGGTGGCGGTGGGCGTCCGCCGCAGCAGCGGCAACAGCAGCGGCAACAGCAGCAGCGGCAGGGCGGCGGTGCTCGTCAGGCGTCCGCGCCCGCTCCGGCGAACAGTGCGATGGCCGATGCTCTGCGCCGGGCCGGGTTGCTGGGCGGGAAGGACGGGAAGCGCTGACGGGGCTCTGACGGCGCCTTCCTGGGGTGCTGGGGAGCTGCGGGTCCGTCGTGGCTGGTCGCGCAGTTGCTCCCCCGGCCTTCGGCCGGGGGGGGGATTCCCGGCGCCCTGACGGGGTGCGTTCCCCTCGCCGGCACCGCCCCGCGCCGGCTAATTCCATGGACAATGATCTCCTGATCCGAAGACTGGCTCCATGACTGGAGCTGACTTCAAGGCCGATCTCCATACGTACCTCCAGGACGCCCGTGACGTGCTGGTGTGGAAGCTGGAGGGGCTGTCCGAGTACGACATCCGGCGGCCGCTGACTCCCACCGGCACCAATCTGCTGGGCCTGGTCAAGCATCTCGCCGGTGCCGAGGCCTGGTACTTCGGGGCGGCGTTCGGGCGTCCCTTCGACGGAGCACCGCGGCTGTGGTTCACCGGAGACACGGAACCCAACGGAGACCTGTGGGCGCGGGCCGACGAGACGCGTGAAGAGTTGGTCGGCGTGTACCAGCGGATCCAGACCCACTCGGACGAGACGATCGCCGCCCTTCCCCTGGACGCGGTCGGCCGCCTGCCCGTCGACCCGCCGAAGGAGATCACCCTCCACCGCGTCCTCACCCACATGGTCGCCGAGACCCAGCGGCACGCCGGTCACGCCGACATCGTGCGCGAGCTCATCGACGGGGCGACGGGGCAGCGGGTGAACGGTGCCAACATGGCGCCCGGCGACGCGGAGGCCCGGGCCGAGCACCGGGACCGCGTGGAGCGGGCGGCCGGGAGCCGGGCCTCTGCGACGACAGGCTCGACCTCATCGCCTTCGGCACCACCGCCTGGCTGATCATGTCTCCTTCGGCGGCTGGGCGGTGCCGTTCATCCGGGCGCGGTTCTCCGCGAGCAGCTCCTGGACGCGCTTCTCGACCTCCACGGGGTCGACGCCGAGGGCGCGGCCCATGTGGATGGACCACACCTCCGAGCGCACGTTGGTCTCGAAGTCCAGGTCGGCGCGGACGTTCTCGCGGGCGGCCTGGCGGTTCTGGCTCACCATCACGAAGGTGGACAGGAAGATCGCCTCCAGGCTGACGATCATGGTGAGCAGGCCGAAGGGGAACGGGTCCCAGATCGCGCCTTTGCCGAACACGCCCTCGTTGCAGACGATCCAGACCGCGAACCACAGGGCGTGCAGGTAGACGAACGTCATGGTGCCGGCGAAGGCGGTGATCGCGTCGGCGATGCGGTCCTGGGTGCCGCGCAGTTGGGCGAGGACGTACTGTTCGTTCACGATCCGCGGGGCCGCCCGCTTCGGCGATGTGCTCATGGCCAGTCTCCTGCCGGGGTATTTGGGGGCCGGGGCGGGTCGTCGGTCGGCTGCGGGTGCGTTGTGGTTGCTCGCGCCCACGCGGCGGAACCGCATGTCGGCACAGCCCCACGCCTCTTCGGGGGCGCTGTCAGCGTTCCGTCACCTTGCCCGCCGCGACCTCCAGGCGGCGGGTGACGCGGACCGCGTCCAGCATGCGGCGGTCGTGGGTGACCAGGAGGAGGGTGCCCTCGTAGGTGTCGAGGGCGGACTCCAGCTGCTCGATCGCGGGGAGGTCGAGGTGGTTCGTCGGCTCGTCCAGGATCAGCAGGTTGACGCCCCGGCCCTGGAGGAGGGCCAGGGCGGCGCGGGTGCGTTCGCCCGGGGAGAGGGTGGCCGCCGACCGGAGTACGTGGTCCTGTTTGAGGCCGAACTTGGCCAGCAGGGTACGGACTTCGCCCGGTTCGGTGTCCGGGACGGCCGCGCAGAAGGCGTCCAGCAGGGACTCGGTGCCGTGGAAGAGCTCGCGGGCCTGGTCGACCTCGCCGACCAGGACGCCCGGCCCGAGGGCCGCCTGTCCCGCGTCCAGCTCCACCCGGCCCAGCAGCGCGGCGAGCAGCGTCGACTTGCCCGCGCCGTTGGCGCCGGTCACCGCGACCCGGTCCGCCCAGTCGATCTGGAGGGAGACCGGGCCGAAGGTGAAGTCGCCGCGCCGTACCTCCGCGTCCCGCAGGGTGGCGACGACGGCGCCGGAGCGCGGGGCCGCCGCGATCTCCATGCGGAGCTCCCACTCCTTGCGGGGCTCCTCGACGACCTCCAGGCGCTCGATCATGCGCTGCGTCTGGCGGGCCTTGGCGGCCTGCTTCTCGCTGGCCTCGCTGCGGAACTTGCGGCCGATCTTGTCGTTGTCGTTGGACGCCTTGCGCCGGGCGTTCTTGACGCCCTTGTCCATCCAGGAACGCTGCATCTGGGCCCGGTCCTGGAGGGCGGACCTCTTGTCGGCGTACTCCTCGTAGTCCTCGCGGGCGTGCCGCCGGGCCACGTCGCGTTCCTCCAGGTAGGCGTCGTAGCCGCCGCCGTAGAGGCGGATCTGCTGCTGGGCGAGGTCGAGTTCGAGGACCTTGGTGACCGTGCGGGTGAGGAACTCACGGTCGTGGCTGACGACGACCGTGCCGGCGCGCAGGCCGGTCACGAACCGTTCGAGGCGCTCCAGGCCGTCCAGGTCGAGGTCGTTGGTGGGCTCGTCGAGGAGGAAGACGTCGTAGCGGGAGAGGAGCAGGGAGGCGAGGCCGGCGCGGGCGGCCTGGCCGCCGGAGAGGGAGGTCATCGGCTGGTCGAGGTCGACGGCCAGGCCGAGGGAGTCGGCGATTTCGTCGGCGCGCTCCTCCAGGTCGGCGCCGCCGAGGTCCAGCCATCGCTCCAGGCTGACGGCGTAGGCGTCGTCGGCGCCCGGTGCTCCGTCGACCAGGGCCTGGGTCGCCTCGTCCATCACGCGCTGTGCCTCGGCGACCCCGGTGCGCCGCGCGAGGAAGGCGCGGACGGTCTCGCCGGGCCGCCGCTCCGGCTCCTGCGGCAGGTGGCCGACGGTCGCGGTCGGCGGGGAGAGGCGCAGTTCGCCCTGCTCGGGGGCGGTGAGTCCGGCGAGCAGCCGGAGCAGGGTGGACTTGCCCGCGCCGTTGGCACCGACCAGACCGATCACGTCACCGGGCGCGACGACGAGGTCGAGCCCGGAGAAGAGCGAGCGGTCGCCGTGCCCGGCGGCGAGGTTCTTGGCGACGAGGGTGGCAGTCATCAGAACGCCGATCCTAATGCGCCGGGCGGCCCGTCCTCAGCCCTGTTCTCCCCCGGTCAGCGCTCCAGGGCGGCCACCAGCACGCTCCCGGAGGTGCGGGCCACGACGTAGGAGCCGCCCCTGGCCGCCCTGTCGTCCAGCGGGATGCGGTGGCGGCCGGGTTCCAGGACGCCGTCGAAGAGTTCGTTGGTGCGGGGGCGGGAGAGGCGGTCGAGGCGGTACGACGTGAGCCGGACCCGGCAGGGCGAGGTGACCTCGACGCCGGCGGTGCCGTCGGCGGCGGCCAGACCGGCCAGCCGGCGCTGCGGGAGCGGGCTGCGGTCGAGGGCGTGTTCGATCTGGGCGACGAGGAGCGGGACGATCGGCGCGAGTCCGTCGACATAGGCCACCTCGACGCCCGCCCGCTCGAACGCCTGGCGTACGGCGGTCCGCTCGGCCTCGCCGGCCGCGGGGCCGAAGGCGACGGCCGCGTAGCCGCGGAGCTCCTCCGCGGGCACGCCGTCGGTGTCGCGGGTGATGTCGGCGCCGATGCCGATGGTGCGCAGGGCGGCGGCCAGTTTGGCGAGGAGGGCGACACGGGCGCCGATCAGCAGCACCCGGCGGCCGGGCGGCGGGCCGGAGCCGGCCAGGAGCGCACCGAGGGCCTCGCGGTACTCGGGGCCGTGGAAGCGGAACGGGCCGATGCCGTGGTAGCCGTTGAGCTCCAGGTCGGCGTGTTCGGAGGTCTGCCAGGCGAAGTCCCGCCAGATGTAGTCGTCGCCGTCGTGCTCGATGACGGCGGTGACCGCGCCGCAGGCCAGGTCCTGGCACTCGGGGCAGCCGTAGACGACGTACCGGCCGTCGGGCAGCGGGGGCTCGGACTCCAGTAAGAGGCTGCGGACCTGGGCGGTGAAGATCGCGGGGGGGACGTCGGAGGCGAGCGGGGAGACGGCGTCCAGGTCGGAGAGCTGGAACAGCAGCGGATGGCCGTCGACGACGAAGTCCACGAAGTCCCGGTGGAGCTGGTAGCCGCCGTCGGCGCGGACACCGCCGGCGCGCATCGCCGGGGCCAGGCCGAAGGTCGCGTATGCGGCAGACATGCTGTGAGTATCCCCAGAGCGGGACGATCTGAGCGCGGCATGACATATTCCGCTAACGTCACGGTGTGCAGCCTGAGCTGAATGACGAAGTGATCGTGGTCGGCGGCGGGGTGGTCGGTCTGACCACGGCGGTGGTGCTGGCCGAGAGCGGGCGCCGGGTGCGGGTCTGGGCCCGGGAGACCGGCGGGCGTACGACCTCGGCGGTCGCCGGCGCGCTGTGGTGGCCGTACCGCATCGAGCCGGAGACGCTGGTCGGGGAATGGTCGCTCGCCTCCCTTGTCGTGTACGAGGTGCTGGCGGCGCGGCCGGAGGAGACGGGCGTACGCCTGGTCGAGGGCGTACACGGCGGCCTGCGGCTGGACGGGCTGGGTGCGTGGGCGGCCGAGGTGCCGGGGCTTGCGGAGACCGACGAAGGCCTCACGGCCCGGCTGCCGTTGATCGACATGCCGGTCCATCTGGCGTGGCTGCGGGAGCGGCTGGAGCGCGCGGGCGGGACGGTCGAGGAGCGGACGGTGGGCGCGCTGGACGAGGTGCCCGCGCAGGTCGTGGTCAACTGCACCGGGCTCGGGGCCCGTTCGCTGGTCCCGGATCCGGCGGTGCGTCCGGTGCGCGGGCAGCTGGTCGTGGTGGAGAACCCGGGCATCACCACCTGGTACACGTCCGACGAGGTGGCGGGGGGTGCGTCCGCCTACTTCTTCCCGCAGCCCGGGGGGCTGCTGCTCGGGGGCACGGCGGAGGAGGGCGCCTGGTCGCTGGAGCCGGATCCCGAGGTGGCGGCCGGGATCGTGGCGCGCTGTGCCGAGGTCCGGCCGGAGATCGCCGGGGCGCGGGTGCTGGCCCACCGGGTGGGGTTGCGGCCGTACCGCTCGGCGGTCCGCCTGGAGCACGAACTCAGGCCCGACGGCGGGGTGCTGGTCCACAACTACGGGCACGGCGGGGCCGGGGTCACGGTCGCCTGGGGATGCGCTCGGGAGGCGGCCGGGCTGGTGGACACCGGCCCGGCCGCCTGAGCGGTCAGCCCGCGGGGACGCGCTGGACGGTACGCGGGGCGTGCAGGCCGTGCAGGGCCCTCGCCTCGGGGGCGGTCCAGCGGGCGGAGGTGGCGCGGGTGAACGCGGCCGCGCCGCCGACCAGCGGGACCCTGGCCGTCGTACGGGACAGGTCCACGGTGAGCGTCGGGGTGGTGGACGGCGGGTCGATGAGATCCTTGTCCGTGCCGGCGACGATCAGCGCCAGACGGTGGCCCTTGGGTACGACGTGGTCGGTGGCCGCCAGGTCGAGCGTGATCGTGTAGGCCTTGCCCGGGGTGAGCGGGACGCCCTTGCCGGGGTCGGCGTAGGTGCCGAGGTCGGCCCAGCCGCGGCTGAAGACGGTGTAGTCGACGGCCTTGGTCTTCGCCGCCGTCTTCAGGAAGCAGGCGCTGTCGCCTGCCGTGCTCTCGCCCCAGCAGGTGCGGTCGGTGAGGGTGGTGATGCCCTCGGCGCCGTCGGCGTAGTCCCGGATGGTGTCCGGGCCGAGGTCGACCAGGACGGCGGTCAGGTGGGCCGTCGAGGTGGTCGGGGTGGCGGTGACGGTCACCTTCGACGAGCCGGACAGCCGCAGGTCCCGGGTGAGCGGCGCGGTGAGGAAGCCGGCCTTGTCCGAGGTCGGGGTGGCGAGCTGCGCGGCCCAGTCGGTCTCGCTCTGCTGCGGGTCGTCGGTGAACGTCTCGGTGCCGGAGCCCTTGTGCAGGCCCAGGGTGCCGACGCCCGCCCGGGTGCCGGTGGCGGGGCGCAGGGTGGTGGTCTGCGTGCCGCGCGGCGGCCAGACGGAGGAGGTCACCCACTGGTCGGGGTGGCGCTCGATGTCGGCCATCGGCTCACGCTCGATGCCGTTGTCGTAGCCGAGGAGTTCGTGGTCGAACCAGCGGTGCAGGGTGTCGACCCAGGCGCCGCGCCGGTAGTCGAAGGGGTCGACGTGCCCGGTCTGGGAGAGCCAGATCTTGCGCTCGACGCCGTTCTTGGCGAGGGCGTCCCACCACTGGCCGAAGTGCTTGGTGCGGACGTTGAGGTCCTGCATGCCGTGCACGAGGAAGACGCTCGCCGTCACCTTGGACGCGTCCTTGACGTAGTCGCGCTCGGTCCACAGGCCGGTCCAGTCGCCGCTGCGCGGGGCGCCGTCGACCAGTTTCTGCTGGACGGCACCGCACTTGGCGTGGGCGTCGTCGCTCTCCACCGCGCCCGCCAGCCAGTCGGGGCCCGAGTCGTAGAGCGGGGCGCCCTGGGCGAAGTAGTAGTCGTACCAGGAGGAGATGGCGCTGATCGGGACGATCGTCTTGAGTCCCTTGACGCCGGTGGCGGCCACGCCGTTGGCGATGGTGCCGTCCCAGCTCTTGCCGATCATGCCGGTCTTGCCGTTGGTCCAGCTCGCCTTGACGGTGGTGGTGCCGGTGCGGCTGCTGTAGGCCTTGGCGCGGCCGTTGAGCCAGTCGACGACGGCCTTCGCGGACTGGATGTCGGAGCGGCCGCCGACGTCGACGCAGCCGTCGGAGCGGTTGGTTCCGGCCAGGTCGACACCGACGAAGGCGTAGCCGCGGGGCACGAAGTAGTTGTCGTAGAAGAGCGGCATCTGGACGACGTTCCCGCCCGCGTCGTACGTCTTCAGCTGGCTCTCGTTGCCGCGGCCGCAGCAGGAGTAGTAGGGGCTGGCGTCCATGATGACCGGCACCTTGCGGCCCTGCGCGGCGGGTTCGGCGGGCCGGACGATGTCGGCGGCGACCCGGTCGGTCTTCCCGTCGCCGTCGGAGTCGAGGCCGGTGTCCACCCAGACGGCCTCGCGGATGGCGTTCGCGTACGAGTAGACGGGTTGGCTCTCGCGAGGGGCGCCGGAAGCCTGGGCCGCGGCCGGGGTGAGGAAGGCGGCGATCAGGGCGGCGACGGCCGCGACGGCGAGCGGTCTCCAGATCGTGAAGCGCGTGCGTTTCGGCATGCGGCGGACGCTACCTCGGTCAACTCCTGTGCAGAAGGGGGCGTCTGGGGGACCGTCAGGACGGATTGCGGCCGAATGGCGATCGTGTGACAGGAGGTGCCATGGACAGGCCAGGTGCCACAGGGACTGAATAGGCTCCGAACAGTTTCGTGCTCCATCGACTTGGCGCGTCCCGTCGCGGTGCGGCGGACGCGCCTCGGCCCCCCTACCGACTTGGAGTTCTCGTGCACCGCAGAATCCTCGCGCCGGGCGCCCTCGCGGCGGCCTCCCTGCTGCTGGCGATCCCGGCATCGGCCGCGAGCTACAGCCCGGGCGCACCGGGCATCGGCGACCCCTACTACCCGTACTACGGCAACGGCGGTTACGACGTCTCCCACTACGACCTCCGCCTGCAGTACCAGCCGGCCACCGACGAGCTGTCCGGTACGGCGACGATCCTGGCGCGGACCACGCAGGACCTGTCCAGCTTCGACCTGGACTTCCTGCTGGACGTCAGCGAGGTACGGGTGAACGGGGTGCAGGCGGGCTTCGCCACGTCCGGTCAGCACGAACTGGTCGTCACCCCGAGGTCGCCGCTGGCGAAGGGCACGCAGGTGACCGTCGTGGTCCGCTACAGCGGGGTGCCGTCGACCAAGAGCGCGTACGGCTTCAACACGTGGCACCGGACCCCGGACGGGGCGGTCGCGGCGGACGAGCCGGAAGCCGCCTGGTGGTGGTACCCGAGCAACGACCACCCGCTGGACAAGGCGACCTACGACGTGTCGGTGGCCGTCCCCGACGGCACCCAGGTCATCTCCAACGGCCTGCTCCAGTCGACGAGTTCGAAGCTGGGCTGGACCCGGTACAACTGGCGGCAGAACAAGCCGCAGGCGACCTACCTGACCACGCTGGCGGTCGGGAAGTTCGACATCACGACGAGCACCTCCGAGGGCGGGGTGCCGGTCGTCAACGCCTACAGCAAGGACCTCGGCGACAACGACGGGGCGGCCCGGGCGAGCGTGGAGCGCACCGGGGAGCTCGTGGACTGGCTCTCCGGCTACTTCGGGCCGTATCCGTTCAGTTCGGCCGGAGGGTACGTGCCGAACACCACCACCGGGTACGCGCTGGAGACGCAGACCCGCGTCTACTACAGCCCGAAGCAGTTCGCGAACGGTTCCAACACCTCGGTGGTCGTGCACGAGCTTGCCCACCAGTGGTACGGCGACGACGTCTCCCTCAAGGGCTGGAAGGACATCTGGCTCAACGAGGGGTTCGCGCGGTACGCGCAGTGGCTGTGGTCGGAGCACGAGGGCGAGGGCACGACACAGGAGCTCGCCGACTACGTGTACGCGTCGCATCCGGCCGACGACGCGTTCTGGACGGTGAAGCCGGGGGATCCCGGTCCCGACGACCAGTTCGACATCGCTGTCTACGACCGGGGGGCGCTGGCGGTCCAGGCGCTGCGGAACGCGGTCGGGGACGACGCGTTCTTCGCGATCCTGAAGGGGTGGCCGAAGGAGCACGCGTACGGGAACGCGTCCGTGGCCGACTTCGAGGAGTACGCGGAGAAGGTGTCGGGGAAGTCGCTGGGTTCGTTGTTCGATGCGTGGCTGTTCGAGCCGGCGAAGCCGGCGGCTCCTGCGTTGAAGGCGGCGGTGGCTCCGGTGCAGCCGAAGTCGTGGAAGCGGATCGAGGCCACGAACGACGTGCACTAAGCGGTTGCCGGGTGCGGTGAGGGGGGCTGCGGATCCGTTGTGGCTGGTCGCGCAGTTCCTCCCCCAGCCTTCGGCCGGGGGTACCCCCAGCGCCCCTAAAGGGGCGCTGACTCGCCGTGGTCATAGACCGTGACCGCTACTCCTCGTCCCACCAGCCGCTCCGCTATCAGCGGCTCGATCCGGGACCACTTGCCGCCCGCCAGGCCGCAGCCGATGCGGGGCATGTGCACAGAGGCGCCGCGTTCGAGCGCCTCGTCGGCCAGCTTGGCCAGGGCCGCGTCGATCGCCTCGTAGCGGACCGGGACGCCCTTGCTGCCGGTTCTGGTCCCGCGCTGGCCGATCATGTTGGCGACCCAGGTGTAGCGCTCGACCTGGACCAGCTGGAGGGCGCCCAGGCCGAAGTCGTTGTTCGCGCGGTCGCGGTGCCAGGCTCGGTATGCCTTCTCGGGCTCGGGCCAGCGGCGGGAGAGGGCCAGCACGAAGCCCTTTCCCCAGCCGCCCAGGTCGTTGCAGACGTGGGCGATGACCTTGACGCCCTTGCCCGACGGTGTGGTGGCGTCGCCTCGGATGTATGTGATCTCCCCCATGACGCCACCCTAGGCGATGCCACTGACACCAGCGCCGAGCTGCTACTTCGTGAGCTGGGTCAGCTCCTTGTCGGCCGTCTGGGAGACCCGGCGGCGGACGCCGAACCAGCCGGCCACCAGCAGGGCGGCGATCATCGGGATGAGCAGGAGGGTCTTGCGACCGACCTCGGCGTCGTTCCACATCATGCCGAGGCAGACCAGCAGGAAGGCGATGGTGGTGATCTCGGTCGCCGGGCTGAAGCGGAGGCGGAACGCGGGGCGCTCGACCAGGCCGGCCCTCGCGCGGCGGACGAAGATCAGGTGGCAGAGCATGATGATCACCCAGGTGCTGATGATGCCGAGGGAGGCGACGTTCAGCACGATCTCGAAGGCCTGGCTGGGCACCAGGTAGTTCAGACCGACACCGAGCACGCAGACCGCGCAGGTCAGCAGGATGCCGCCGTAGGGCACCTGGCTGCGGTTCATGCGCGCGGTGAACTTCGGGGCCGAACCGGCCACCGCCATGGAGCGCAGGATGCGGCCCGTGGAGTAGAGGCCGGAGTTGAGGGAGGACATCGCCGCGGTGAGGACCACCAGGTTCATCACGTCACCGGCGCCCGAGACGCCGATCTTGGAGAGGACGGTGACGAAGGGGCTCTCGTCGGCCGAGTAGACCGAGCCGGGGAGGAGGAGGGCCAGGAGAACGACCGAGCCGACGTAGAAGAGGCCGACGCGCCACATGATCGAGTTCACCGCGCGCGGGACGACCTTCTCGGGCTCGGCGGTCTCGCCCGCCGCGACACCGACCAGCTCCAGGGCCGCGTACGCGAAGATCACGCCCTGCATGACCAGGACGACCGGCATCAGCCCGTGCGGGAGGACACCGCCGTGGTCGCCGATGACGCTCACGCCGGGGGTCTGGCCGTCGACCTTGTGCTGGGTGGCGAGCAGGAAGATGCCGATCAGCATGAAGCCGACGAGGGTGGCGACCTTGATGATCGCGAACCAGAACTCCATCTCGCCGAAGATCTTCACCGAGATCAGGTTCACCGTGAGGACCACGGCGAGGGCGATCAGCGCGAGCGTCCACTGGGGGATGCTCGTGAACATGCTCCAGTAGTGGGTGTAGAGCGCGATCGCGGTGATGTCGGCGATGCCGGTGGTCGACCAGTTCAGGAAGTACATCCAGCCGGCGACGTACGCGCCCTTCTCGCCGAGGAACTCGCGCGCGTACGACACGAAGGAACCGGAGGAGGGGCGGTAGAGGACCAGCTCGCCGAGGGCGCGGACCACGAAGAAGGCGAAGATGCCGCAGACCAGGTAGGCGAGGGCGAGGGCCGGGCCCGCGTTGTGCAGACGGCCACCGGCGCCCAGGAAGAGGCCGGTGCCGATCGCGCCGCCGATGGCGATCATGTTGACGTGGCGGGCCTTGAGGTCCTTGCTGTAGCCGGCGTCGCCCGCGTCCACGGGTGCCTGGGCCGCGTCGGTCCGGGTGGCGGCAGCCTGTGCCGTGTCCACGGAGTCCTTGCTCACAGGGGGTTCCACTCTCTGGTGCGCCCGAGCGGGTCACGCTGGGGTGTCCGGATGTAGTCGGTCGGCGCGCTCGGTGGTGTGCGCAGACCAAGGCACCACCTTCCCCCGGACACCAGGGCGTACGCGATGGCGCAGATCACAGAGCGGCACTTCTCACAAGGTCACAATCTTGGCGTGAAGATGAACATCAGACGAACACATCTCGGTCACCGTCCGGTGTCACAGTGCCGGTGTGACAGCGATACTGCTGCACATGACGACCGACACCGACGGCGATTCCACGGACCCGGCGCTCACGATCGACGAACTGGCCGCGCGGGCCGGCACCACGGTCCGCACGGTCCGCTTCTACGGCACCAAGGGGCTGCTGCCGCCGCCGGTGATCGGTCCGCGCCGGGTGGGCCACTACGGGCGGGACCATCTGGCCAGGCTGGCGCTGATCGAGGAGCTGCAGCACCAGGGCATGACGCTGGCGGCGATCGAGCGCTACGTGCGGCAGCTGCCGCCCGGCCTGAGCCACCACGACCTGGCCATCCACCGGGCCGTGGTGGCCTCCTGGGCGCCGGACACCGAGGAGACCGTGACGGCCGGCGAGCTGCGGCGGCGGGCCGGGCGGCCGCTGGACGCGGAGGACGTCGAACGGCTCGTCGCCATGGACGTCGTACGGCCCGAAGGGGACGGCTACCGCATCGACCCCGGCCTGCTCCGGCTCGCCGTGCAGCTCCTCGACGTGCCGCTGTCCGAGAAGGCGATCCTGGCCGCGCGCACCGTCCTGACCGAGCACGCGCGGGCGGCCGCGCGCGAGCTGTCCCTGCTGTTCCGGGCCGAGGTGGCGGAGCGGACCGAGGCGGACGTGAAGTCGCTGTCCGCGCACATGCAGCCACTGGTGGTCCAGGCACTGCTGACCGCCTTCCAGCGGTCGCTCAGTGCGGAGGTGCACCAGTGGCTCGACGGCTCAGGAGCCGTCTCCGCAGACGGCTCCTGAGGAGGGTCCGCTCCGCATACCCGGCTCCGCTCAGCGGCCGTCCGTGAAGGTCTCCCCCTTCTCCGCCTTCTCGACCAGCAGCGCGGGCGGGGTGAACCGCTCGCCGTAGGTCTCGGCGAGTTCACGCGCGCGTGCCACGAAGCCGGGCAGGCCCCCCTCGTAGCCGTTGATGTACTGCAGGACGCCGCCGGTCCAGCCGGGGAAGCCGATGCCGAAGAGGGAGCCGATGTTGGCGTCGGCGACCGAGGTGAGGACGCCCTCCTCGACGAGGCGGACGGTGTCGAGGGCCTCCGAGAAGAGCATGCGCTCCTGCATGTCCCGGAACGGGATCTCGTGGCCGGGCTTCGTGAAGTGCTCGCGCAGGCCGGGCCAGAGCGCGGCGCGGCTGCCGTCCTCGGCGTAGTCGTAGAAGCCCGCTCCCCCGCTGCGGCCGGGGCGGCCGAACTCGTCGACCATGCGGTCGATGACGGCCTCGGCGGGGTGCGCGGTCCAGGTGCCGCCGGCCTCCTCGACGGCCCGCCGCGACTCGCGGCGGATCTTCTGCGGCAGGGTGAGGGTCAGCTCGTCCATCAGGGAGAGCACCTTGGCCGGGTAACCGGCCTGGGCCGCCGCCTGCTCGACGGAGGCGGGCTCGATGCCCTCGCCGACCATGGCGACGCCCTCGTTGATGAAGTGGCCGATGACCCGGGAGGTGAAGAAGCCGCGCGAGTCATTGACGACGATCGGCGTCTTGTTGATCTGCCGGACCAGGTCGAAGGCGCGGGCCAGGGCCTCGTCGCCGGTGCGCTCGCCCCTGATGATCTCGACGAGCGGCATCTTGTCGACGGGCGAGAAGAAGTGCAGGCCGATGAAGTCGGCCTGGCGCTCGACGCCCTCGGCGAGGGCGGTGATGGGGAGCGTGGAGGTGTTGGAGCAGAGCAGCGCGTCGGGGGCGACGACGGACTCGATCTCCTGGAAGACCTTGTGCTTGAGGGCGGTGTCCTCGAAGACGGCCTCGATGACCGCGTCGCAGCCGGTCAGGTCCTGCGGGTCCGCGGTGGGCGTGATCCGCGCGAGCAGCGCGTCCGCCTTCTCCTGGCTGGTGCGGCCCTTGGCGACGGCCTTGGCGCAGAGCTTCTCGGAGTAGCCCTTGCCCTTCTGGGCGGCCTCGGCGGAGACGTCCTTGAGGACGACGTCGATGCCCGCGCGGGCGCACGAGTAGGCGATGCCGGCGCCCATCATGCCCGCGCCGAGGACGGCCACCTTGGTGACCTTGCGGGGTTCGATGCCCTGCGGCCGGTTGGCGCCGGAGTTGACGGCCTGGAGGTCGAAGAAGAACGCCTGGATCATGTTCTTCGAGATCTGCCCGGCGGCCAGCTCCACGAAGTAGCGGGCCTCGATGACCTGGGCGGTCTCGAAGTCGACCTGGCTGCCCTCGACGGCGGCGGCGAGGATGCGGCGCGGCGCCGGGTAGGGGGCGTTGTTGGTCTGCTTGCGCAGGGTCGCCGGGAAGGCCGGCAGGTTGGCGGCGAACTTCGGGTTGGCGGGCGTGCCGCCGGGGATCTTGTAGCCCGGCTTGTCCCAGGGCTGCTGCGACTCGGGGTTGGCGTCGATGAACGCGCGGGCCTTGGCCAGCAGGTCCTCCGGCGACTGGGCCACCTCGTGGATCAGGCCGTTCTGCAACGCGCGCGTGGCGTTGTACTGGGTGCCCTGGAGGAGGACCTTCAGCAGGGCGTCGGCGATGCCGAGGAGGCGGACCGTGCGGACGACTCCGCCGCCGCCCGGGAGCAGGCCGAGGGTGACCTCGGGGCAGCCGATCCTGGTGCCGGGGGTGTCGAGGGCGACGCGGTGGTGGCAGGCGAGGGTGAGTTCGAAACCGCCGCCGAGGGCCGCGCCGTTGATGGCGGCGACCACCGGCTTGCCCAGGGTCTCGATGCGGCGCAGGTTGCGCTTGACGGCGAGGCCGCCGTCGAAGAGGTCCTGGGCGGTCTCGGGGGTGACCCGGATGAGGTCGCGCAGGTCGCCGCCGGCGAAGAAGGTCTTCTTGGCGGAGGTGAAGATGACGCCCCGGATCGAGTCCTGCTCGGCCTCCAGGCGGTCGGTGACCGCGGCGAGGGACTCGGCGAAGGCCGCGTTCATGGTGTTGGCGGACTGGTTGGGGTCGTCCAGCACGAGGGTGACGACGCCGGTGTCGTCCTGTTCCCAGCGGATGGTGGTGCTCTCGGTCATGGCTCGTGTCTCCGTGAGGTCTCTTGGTTCCGCGGGGGTTTCAGACGCGCTCGACGATGGTGGCGATGCCCATGCCGCCGCCCACGCACAGGGTGGCGAGGCCGTAGCGCTTGTCCTGGCGCTCCAGTTCGTCGACGAGCGAACCGAGGATCATCGCGCCGGTCGCACCGAGGGGGTGGCCCAGCGCGATGGCGCCGCCGTTGACGTTGACCTTGTCCAGCGACAGGCCCATGTCCTTCACGAAGCGCAGGACGACCGCCGCGAACGCCTCGTTGATCTCGACCAGGTCGATGTCGTCGATGGTGAGGCCGGCCTTGGCGAGGGCCTTGCGGGTGGCGGGGGCGGGGCCGGTGAGCATGATGGTCGGCTCGGAGCCGGAGACGGCGGCCGAGACGATCCGGGCGCGCGGGGCGAGGCCGTAGCGCTCGCCGATCTCCTTGGTACCGATGGCGACCAGGGAGGCGCCGTCGACGATGCCGGAGGAGTTGCCCGCGTGGTGGACGTGGTCGATCTTCTCGACCCAGTGGTACTTCTGCAGGGCGACCGCGTCGAAACCGCCCAGCTCGCCGATGTCGGCGAAGGAGGGCTTGAGCTTGGCGAGGGAGTCGGCGGTGGTGCCGGGCCGCAGGTGCTCGTCGTGGTCGAGGACGACGAGGCCCGCGCGGTCCTTCACGGGGACGACGGAGCGGTCGAAGCGGCCCTCCTTGACGGCGGTCGCCGCGCGCTCCTGGGAGAGCGCCGCGTACTCGTCCACGTCCCGGCGGGAGAAGCCCTCGATGGTGGCGATCAGGTCGGCGCCGATGCCCTGCGGCACGAAGTTGACGGCCAGGTTGGTCATCGGGTCGTTGAACCAGGCGCCGCCGTCCGAGGCCATCGGCACCCGGGACATCGACTCGACGCCGCCCGCGAGGACGAGGTCCTCGAAGCCCGAGCGGACCTTGGCGGCGGCCATGTTGACGGCTTCCAGGCCGGACGCACAGAAGCGGTTCTCCTGTACGCCGGCGACCGTGTCCGGCAGTCCGGCGGCGATCGCGGCGATCCGCGCGATGTCGGAGCCCTGGTCGCCGACCGGGCCGACGACACCGAGCACGACGTCGTCGATGGCGGCCGGGTCGAGCTCCGGGAAGCGGTCGCGGATCTCGTGGATGAGTCCGACGACCAGGTCGATGGGCTTCGTGCCGTGCAGGGCGCCGTTCGCCTTGCCGCGGCCGCGCGGGGTGCGGATCGCGTCGTACACGTACGCTTCGGTGCTCACTGACAAGCCTTTCAACGAGGGTTTTTCAAGAGAGGTTCGGGAGACGGAGGTTCAGAGCCAGTTCTTGACGGTCTCGACCAGGCGGGCGGGGTCCGGGCCGACGGGGGTGACGTCCAGCATGGTCACGCCCGCCTCGCGGAAGGCCTCGACGCGGTCCCGGACGTAGCCCTCCGGGCCGCACAGCGATATGAGCTCGCAGAACTCGTCCGGTACGGCCGCGGCGGCGTCCCGCTGCCGGCCGTCGAGGTACAGCTCCTGGATGAGCCGGGCCTCCTTCTCGTAGCCGTAGGCGACGGCGAGGTCGTTGTAGAAGTTCTTGCCCGGTGCGCCCATCCCGCCGACGTAGAGGGCGATGCGGGGGCGGACCAGGTCCCTGGCGGCGGCCGCGTCCTCGCCGATGGCGAGCAGGCCCCCGGCGACGATCTGCAGCTCGCCGAGCGCCGGGTCCCGGCGGGCGGCGCCCTCCGCCAGCGGAGTCCCCCAGACCTCGTGCGCCTTCTCGGGGATGAACAGGGTGGGCAGCCAGCCGTCGGCGATCTCGGCGGTCATCCGGACGTTGGCGGGGCCGAGCGAGGCCACGTAGAGCGGGACGGCGGGGCGGACCGGCCTGGTGAGGATCTTCAGGGGCTTGCCGAGGCCGCCGGGGCGGGGCATGTCGGTGATGCCGTGGTGGTCGATGACCTCGCGGCGCAGGATCCGCCGGGTCAGCTCGATCGTCTCGCGGGTACGGCCGAGTGGCTTGTCGTACGCCTTCCCGTGCCAGCCCTCGACGACCTGCGGGCCGGAGGCGCCGAGTCCGATGATCGCGCGGCCGCCGGAGATCGCGTCCAGGCCCGCGGCCGTCTGGGCGATCAGGGCGGGGGTGCGGGAGTACACGTTGAGGATCGCGGAGCCGATCTTCATCCGTTCGGTGCGGGCGGCCAGGTAGCCCATGATCGTGGGCGAGTCGAAGCCGTAGGCCTCCGCGACCCAGACCGCGTCGAGGCCCGCCGACTCAAGCGCGGCCGCCTGGTCCGCGGCGGTACGCGGGTCACCCGCGTAGTCGAGGAAGGTCGAGAGCTCCATCAGGTGGCGTCCTTGTCGTGGTCGGCGTGGTCGGCGTGGTCGGCGGCGGGGTCGGAGTCGTCGAGGAGTGCCGGTACGTCCCAGTCGCCGGCCACCGCGGCGGTGTCGGCGCCGGGCCGGGCGGGCGGTGTGCGCACGGCCGTGGGCGTCGCGGAGAAGCGCGGGGCGGGGGCCGGCTGGGTGATGCCGCCGTGGTCGGTGAAGGTGGAGCGGGCGGCCAGATGCGGGTGGTGCGGGGCCTCGTGGAGGGAGAGGACGGGGGCCACGCACGCGTCGGAGTCCTCGAAGAGGGCCGTCCACTCCTCGCGGGTACGGGCCTTGAAGCGGACGGCGACGCGCTCGCGCAGCTCGCCCCAGCGGGTCCAGTCCTTGCGGGCGTCGGCCAGGTCGTCCAGCCCGCCGAGCAGCCGGAGGAACTCCGCGTAGAACTGGGGCTCCAGGGCGCCGACCGCCATGTGGCCGCCGTCTGCGGTCTCGTAGGTGCCGTAGTACGGGCAGCCGCCGTCCAGCAGGTTGGCCCCGCGCCGGTCCTGCCAGCCGCCCGCGGCCACCATGCCGTGGATCATCGCGGCCAGGTGCGCGGTGCCGTCCACGATGGCCGCGTCCACGACCTGGCCGGTGCCGGTCTCGCGCGCGTGGTGCAGGGCGGCCAGGACCCCGACGACGAGGTAGAGGGAGCCGCCGGCGTAGTCGCCGAGCAGGTTGGCGGGGACGGCCGGGGGCTCGTCGGGGCGGCCGATCATGCCGAGGGTGCCGGTGAGCGCGATGTAGGCGATGTCGTGGCCCGCGCGGTGCGCGAGGGGCCCCTCCTGGCCCCAGCCGGTCATCCGGCCGTAGACCAGGCGGGGGTTGCGGGCGTGGCAGTCCCCGGGGCCGACGCCGAGCCGCTCGGCGACGCCGGGGCGGTAGCCCTCGATCAGGATGTCGGCGCGTGCGGCGAGGTCGAGGACGCGGGCGGGGCCGTCCGGGGACTTCAGGTCGACGAGCACCGAGCGCTTGTTGCGGTTGGTGACGTCGTACGCCGGGTCGATCGCGAGCCCGGGGCCGCCGGGCCGGTCGACGCGGACCACGTCGGCGCCCAGGTCGGCGAGGAGCATGGCGGCGAACGGGCCCGGCCCGATTCCGGCCAGCTCGACCACGCGCACGCCGGAGAGCGGGCCGTGTCCTGGCGTCCCTGCCATGGTCATGCCGCCCCCAGTCATGTGACACAACTGATGTAACACCGACGATGCTAAGAACAGGTTCCACTGGGCACAAGTGTGGACGAGCAAGCGCTTAGTCAAGATACCCGGTGGGGGTGCGTCCGCACTCCTCACGCTAGCCTCAGCCACCGACAACGGCACGGGTTGCACGACCGAGAGGTGTCATGAGCAGGCTGAAGACGACGGACCGTCCCTACGACCTCGTGCTCTTCGGAGCCACCGGCTTCGTCGGCGAGCTCACCGCCGAATACCTCGCCGCGCACGCGCCCGAAGGCCTGCGCTGGGCGCTCGCGGCCCGGGACGAGCGCAGGCTGGAGGCCCTGCGCGAGCGGCTGCCGGGCGGCGCGGCAGTCGGCGTGCTGCGCGCCGACGTCGCGGAGCCCGCCACCGTCCGCGCCCTCGCCGAGCACGCGCGCGTGGTGGCCACGACGGTCGGCCCGTACGGCCGTTACGGCGAGGACCTGGTCGCGGCCTGCGCGGACACCGGTGCCGACTACCTGGACCTGTGCGGCGAGCCGGAGTTCGTGGACCTGATGTACGTCCGGCACGACGCACGCGCGCGGGAGACGGGCGCCCGCCTGGTGCACGCCTGCGGGTTCGACTCGGTCCCGCACGACCTGGGCGCGTACTTCACGGTCCGGCAGCTGCCGGAGGGCGTGCCGCTGACCGTGGACGGGTTCGTCACCGCGGACGCCACCTTCTCCGGCGGTACCTTCGCCTCCGTGCTGGACCAGTTCGCACGCCCCCGGCAGATGCTCGCCGCCGCCCGGGACCGCGCCCGCCACGAGCCCCGTCTGATGAGCCGCCGGACGAGCGCGCCGACGGGTGCCCCGCGGTTCGCGCCCGAGGTCGGCGCCTGGGCGCTGCCGCTGCCCACGATCGACGCCCAGATCGTGCGCCGCTCGGCGAAGGCCCTGGACCGCTACGGCCCCGACTTCCGCTACCGGCACTACGCGGCCGTCAGGCACCTGCCGGTGGCGCTCGGAGGGATAGCGGCCGTCGGCGCGGTCGCCGCGGCGGCCCAGCTGCCGTCCGCCAGGCGCTGGCTGTCGGACCGGCTCAGGCCCGGGGACGGGCCGGACGCGGAGAAGCGGGCGCGCAGCTGGTTCACGGTCCGGTTCGTGGGCGAGGGCGGCGGACGGCGGGTCTTCACGGAGGTCTCGGGCGGGGATCCCGGCTACGGCGAGACGGCGAAGATGTTCGCGGAGGCCGCCCTCTCGCTCGCCTTCGACGAACTGCCGCCGACGGCCGGCCAGGTCACCACCGCGCAGGCGATGGGCGACGCGCTCACCGAGCGGCTGCGGACGGCGGGCATCGGCTTCCGGGTGGCGGCGACCCGCTGACCCCCTAGGACTGCCACTGGATCACGGTGTAGAGCATCCCGGCCATCCATCCGAACCCCACCACCACGGCGAGGACCAGGGCGGCCGTCACCGTGCGCTCGACGGGCTGGGCGGAGGCGGCGACGGACTCGGGGGCACGGTGTGTGGTCATGCGGCCAGCCTGCCGCCGGACTGTAACGGCGGCATCCGTACTCGTACTCAGAATCGTCACTCAGGCCTGAGCTTCACGCAGCGCCCTGCGGCACAGCGCGTCCGCACGGCGGGTGGTCTCCGGCAGGCGGTACTCCGGGGTGAGCGCGAGCGTGTGGGCGCAGGCGTTGTCGAGGCTCACCCGGTGGCCGACGGAGACGAACACCGGTTTGACGTCGTCCCGGGTGCGCAGGGCGCGGCCGACCTCCTCGGCGCCGGCGAGCAGCGGCGTGTGGCTGCCGCGCGGGGCGGCCGGGGCGTCGTGCGCGAAGGTGAAGGGGTTCTTGGCGACGCCGATGGTGGGCAGGCCGGTGAGGACGCCCAGGTGGCTGGCGAGGCCGAAGCGGCGCGGGTGGGCGAGGCCGTAGCCGTCGCAGACGACCAGGCCCGGCGCGCAGGGCAGCGCGTCCAGGGCGGCCCGTACGGTCGGGATCTCGCGGAAGGCGAGCAGTCCCGGCACGTACGGGAAGGAGACCCGGCCGACGGCGGTCGCCTCGGCGACGACCTCCAGGGTCGCCGCGTCCAGCACGACGGCCGCCGCGGCGACCAGGTCCCGCTCGTCGTCGTAGGCCACGTCGACGCCGGTGACCAGCCCGGTGCCGGGCGGCGGGCCGAGCTCGTCGAGGACCACCCGCCCGCGCAGCCCGTCCTGTACGGCCAGGGCCTGTTCCTCGGTCGCGGGCCAGCCCGCGGGTACCCCTACGGTCGTCGTCATGGTGGGCACGAGCGTACGGCGTGCCACGCGCGCGTGCGGTGACGGCTCGACCGGCGTCCGGCGGGCTCAGCTCTTCTTGGCGTTCAGAGCCCGTTGCAGCTGCGCCTTGTTCATGTCCGAGCGGCCCTCGATGCCGCGCTGCTTGGCCTCCTCGTAGAGCTGGTCGTAGGTCGGGCCCTGGGCGCCGCTGTGGGACCGCTTCCCGCCGCGCCGGCCGGACGACATGTCCTGCGTGGACGTGCGGCTCGCGGTCTTGGACTCGCCGGACCGGGCGCGTTCCTTGTTGACGGTCCGGGCGGCGATCTCCTCGGCGCGCCCCTCGCTCTCGCCCCGGTCGAGCGCGCTCTCCTTGATGTGCTCGTACTGCCGTTCCCGCTTGGGGCTGGATCCGCGTGGCATGACCGCTCCTTTCCGGTGGGCGAGGAACGGGTACCCCCGGGTCAGTTCTCCAGGCGTGCCGCCCGGCCCTGCTCGCCGGCCGCCCAGCAGCTCAGGTCCGGTGTGCAGGACACGGTGTCGTACGAGCCGGTGTCGACGGTGCGCCAGGTGCGGCCGCCGTCGGTGGTCAGGTCGGTGCCCGTGGGGCCGACGGCGAGGGCCGAGGTGCGGCTGTGCGGGAGCCAGGCGACGCCCGAGCGGTAGGCGGGCGGCGGAGTGCCGGCGGGCAGCCAGCCGCGGCCGCCGTCCGGGGTGACCGCGGCCGCCTGTGGCGAGGCCTGGTCGGGGCGGTAGTCGCCGCCGACCGCGAGGCCGTGGCCGCGGTCCCGGAAGGCGAGGGCGAAGACGCCCTTGGCCGGGTCGCCCGCCGGGATCGGGGTGTCGGCGGCGGTCCAGGTCAGGCCGCGGTCGGCGGAGTGCAGCACGCGCGCGTGCGCGCCGCCGCCGGTGGCCAGCCAGGCGTCCTTCGGGCCGGAGGTGACCATGCACTGGCCGCTCGCCGCGAAGCCCGCCTCGCCCGCCAGGGCGGCCGGCATGCCGTCGTCCGGCAGCACGCGCCAGGACCGGCCGCCGTCGCTCGTCGACAGGATGCGGAACTTCCCGTCGACCGGGTCGCTCATGGCGAGGCCGTGGCGGCGGTCGAAGAAGGCCATGCAGTCGTAGAAGGCGGCGGGGTCGGTGTTGCGGAAGGACTCCGTCCAGGTCCGGCCGCCGTCGTCGGTGCGGTAGACCCGGGACGCCTCGCCCTCGCCGATGGCCAGCACCACCGCGCGGCGCGCGTCGAACGCCTCGACGTCCCGGAACTGGAGGTCGCCCGCACCCGGCGGGGAGACGTTCCGCCAGCCGGCCCCGCCGTCCGTGGTGCGCAGCACGGTGCCGCCGGTTCCGGCCAGCCAGGCGGTGTGCCGGTCGACGGCGGCCAGGCCCCGGAACCGCACGCCGGGGGTGCCGGTGTCCTTGAGCGCCCAGTGCGGTACCCGGGCGCCGGCCTGCGCGGAACCGGCGGTCAGTGCGGCCAGCGCCGCGGTGCACGCCACCCCCACCGCGACCGCTCGGCCGGTGCGTCGGGCTCGTCCAGTGCGTCGCGTGCTCCCCAAGCGCCTCATGGCGCGCGAAGCTAGCCGACCGCCGCGACGCCGTCCAGAGGGCCCGGCCACCCCTCTGACCGGTAAGCCCCGGGTGTGAATGAAGGCGGTGACAGAGGTCACTCGCCCAACCTGTGCACGGATCGGCCGCTTCCTTCGTCTCCTCCAGTGCCAGGTCTCACACACCCGGGAATCCGTACCACCGTCACGAGGGAGCAAGGCGTTGTCCACCGTCATCGAGCAGCCCGTAGAGGCCCGCTTGGTCGCCGCGTCACCGCGCATGCCGAGCATTCCCGCCACCCTGCGCTACGACCGCGACGACCCCTTCGCCGTGCGCATGACCTTCCCGGCCCCGGCCACCCTGGAGGGGGTCGACGTCTGCTGGACGTTCTCCCGCGAGCTGCTGGCCGCCGGACTGCACGCGCCGGAGGGCAACGGGGACGTCCGGGTGCGGCCGTACGGCTACGACCGGACCGTGCTGGAGTTCCACGCTCCCGAGGGCACCGCCGTCGTCCATGTGCGCTCCGGCGAGATCCGCCGGTTCCTGCAGGCCACCGGCGACCTGGTGCCCACCGGTCTCGAACACCTTCAGCTGGACCTGGACCACGACCTGGCCGAGCTGATGCGGGACGCCTGCTGACCAGGCGTTTCCCGGCGGTGCTTAATTGCGTTGACACTCCAGGTGGCCCCTCCTAACGTGTATCCGGTCCTGTTGCCGCCGATTGGAGAAGGACGTTGCTCGTCTGAGGTCCTGAGACACCGCGTCACACCCGTGAGGTGTGTCTGTGGCGTTCGACCTCGGCGTGTGAGCCGTCCTCCCGGCGCAGGATCTCTCCCTGGCCCTCTCGGCTTCTGCCTCGCGGTGTCTCGACACGCGTCTGTCCCCCGACACCGCAAGCAACCGCGAGGCGCCCATGTCAGCATCCCTGACCATCACGTCCCTCTCCTTCGCCTGGCCCGACGGCTCCCCCGTCTTCGACGGCCTGGACATCTCCTTCGGCCCCGGCCGCACCGGCCTGGTCGGCGTCAACGGCTCGGGGAAGTCGACGCTGTTGAAGCTCGTCGCCGGGGAACTCACCCCCGCCGAGGGCTCGGTGAAGGTGACCGGTGAGGTCGGCCACCTCCCGCAGAACGTCACGCTCGACACCGCGCTGCGCGTCGAGGAGGTGCTCGGCATCGCCACTCGGCGGGCCGCCCTGCACGCCATCGAGGCGGGCGACGCGTCCGAGCGGCACTTCGAGGCGCTCGGCGACGACTGGGACGTCGAGGAGCGCGCCCTGGTCACCCTCGGCGAACTCGGCCTTGACCACATCGGCCTGGACCGGACCGTGGGCGAGGTGTCCGGCGGCGAGTCGGTGCTGCTGCGACTGGCCGCGCTGCTCCTGCGGCGGCCTGACGTGCTGCTGCTCGACGAACCCACCAACAACCTCGACCTGTACGCCCGCAAGCGGCTGTACGCGGCCGTCGCCTCCTGGCCGGGCGTACTGATCGTGGTCAGCCACGACCGCGAACTCCTCGACCTGGTCGACCAGATCGCCGACCTGCGGGGCGGTGAGGTCACCTGGTACGGCGGCAACTTCTCGGCCTACGAGGAGGCCCTCGCCGTAGAACAGGAGGCGGCCGAGCGCATGGTGCGGGTCGCCGAGGCCGACGTCCGCAAGCAGAAGCGCGAACTCTCCGACGCCCAGGTCAAACTGGCCCGCCGCAAGCGGTACGGCCAGAAGATGTACGAGCAGAAGCGCGAGCCGAGGATCGTCATGGGGGCGCGCAAGCGGGCCGCGCAGGAGTCCGCCGGCAAGCACCGCATCATGCACGAGGAGCGGCTCAGCGAGGCGAAGGAGCGGCTGGACGAGGCGGTGGAGGCGGTACGGGACGACGACGAGATCCGCGTCGAACTGCCGTACACGGCCGTACCGCCGGGCCGGAACGTGCTGACGCTGGAGAACCTGGAGCTCGCGCACGGCTCGCGGGTGAAGGGGATCCTCGACCTGCGCGGGCCCGAGCGGATCGCCCTGATCGGACGCAACGGCGCGGGCAAGACGACCCTGCTGCGGACGATCGCCGGGGAGCTGGCGCCGGTCGCGGGCGCGGCGCACGCGCACGTGCCGATGCGTTTCCTGCCGCAGCGGCTGGACGTTCTCGACGACGGGCTGACCGTCGCCGAGAACGTGGCCCGGTTCGCACCGGACGCCGGCAACAACCGGATCCGGGCGCGGCTGGCCCGCTTCCTGTTCCGGGGCGCCCGGGCCGACCAGCAGGCGGGCACGCTCTCCGGCGGCGAGCGCTTCCGGGCGGCACTGGCCGCGCTGCTGCTCGCGGAGCCCGCGCCGCAGCTGCTGATGCTGGACGAGCCGACGAACAACCTCGACATGGCGAGCGTCAGGCAGCTCACCACGGCCCTGGAGTCGTACGCGGGCGCCCTGGTCGTCGCCAGTCACGACCTGCCGTTCCTGGAGTCGATCGGGATCACGCGGTGGCTGCTGATGGCGGACGGGGAGCTGACCGGCACAACTCCGGACGAGGTGGCGCGTCTCGGTGAGGGCACAGCCTGACAACGGGGGTTTTGTCGACACCGATCCGCCCTGCATGATGGCGGTCCGGCGCCCCGGCAATGGGCGCCGGACCGAATCACCGACCCCGGAGACCCGACGTGCCCAGCAAGAAGGCCCTCATCCGCCGCCCCAGCCCGCGCCTTGCCGAAGGCCTGGTGACGCACATCGAGCGGGAGAAGGTCGACGTCGAGCTCGCGCAGGAACAGTGGGAGGCGTACGCGGAGACGCTGCGCGCGCACGGCTGGGAGACCGTCGAGGTGGACCCGGAGGACGACTGCCCGGACTCGGTGTTCGTCGAGGACGCGGTCGTCATGTACAAGAACGTGGCGCTGATCACCCGGCCCGGCGCCGAGTCCCGGCGCGCGGAGACGGCCGGCGTCGAGGAGGCGGTGGCCCGGCTCGGCTGCTCGGTGAACTGGATCTGGGAGCCGGGCACCCTGGACGGGGGTGACGTCCTCAAGGTCGGTGACACCGTCTACGTCGGCCGCGGCGGCCGGACCAACGCTGCCGGGGTGCAGCAACTGCGGGCCGCGTTCGAGCCGCTGGGCGCGCGGGTGGTCGCCGTACCGGTGAGCAAGGTGCTGCACCTGAAGTCGGCGGTGACCGCGCTGCCCGACGGAACGATTCTGGGCCACATCCCGAACGTGGACCGGCCGTCGCTGTTCCCGGGCTTCCTGGCGGTGCCCGAGGAGGCGGGCGCCCATGTGGTGCTGCTGGGCGGCGGCAAGCTGCTGATGTCGGCGAGCGCCCCGAAGACCGCGGAACTACTGGCCGATCTCGGCCACGAGGTGGTCACGGTGGACATTTCCGAGTTCGAGAAACTTGAGGGGTGTGTGACGTGCCTCTCGGTGCGACTGCGGGAGTTGTACGCCTGACGGGTGATCGTTTCACCTCTTCAGCCCCGGGACCTGCGCGTCCCGGGGCTGCTTGGCATGTCCCGATTCGCCTTGTGCACCGGGCCTGATCAGCAGTGTTTACAGCGCACTTAACCTACGGCTTCGTAACCTACGGATTCGTAGCCTACGATCACGTAGGTTTCCGGCCCCGCTCGCCGGTCCTCTCCCGTTCATCCGCTCTTGTTCGGCGTCCCCCTGGAGTTCTCGTGACGATCACTTCTCCCCATCTCGGCAGCCCGTCCGTGTGGACCGACGCGCGACTGCTGTACGCCCTGGAGGAAGTGGTCGAGAAGGAGCTGAACCGGCATCTGAAGGTCGCCAAGGACTGGATGCCGCACGAGTACGTGCCGTGGACGGACGCCCGTAACTTCCCCGGCTTCTTCGAGGACGGCCAGGCCTGGGAGAAGGAGCACTCCAAGGTCACCGAGATCGGCCGGACCGCACTGGTGGTGAACCTGCTCACCGAGGACAACCTGCCCAGCTACCACCACGAGATCGCCTCACTGTTCGGCCGGGACGGCGCCTGGGGCACCTGGGTGCACCGCTGGACCGCCGAGGAGGGCCGGCACGGCATCGTGATGCGCGACTACCTGCTCGCCTCGCGCGCGGTGGACCCGGACAAGCTGGAGCAGTTCCGGATGTCGCACATGAGCGAGGGCTTCGAGTCGGACAACCGGCACTCGATGCTGCACTCCATCGCCTACGTCGCCTTCCAGGAACTCGCGACCCGCATCTCGCATCGCAACACCGGCCACCAGTCCGGCGACCCGGTCTGCGACCGCATGCTGGCCCGCATCGCCACCGACGAGAACCTGCACATGGTCTTCTACCGCAACCTCCTGAAGGCCGCGTTCGAACTGGCCCCCGACCTGACCATGCAGGCGGTACGGGACGTCGTCGTCGACTTCCGCATGCCCGGCCACGGCATCCCCGGCTTCGAGCGGGCCGCGGCCCAGATGGCGATCGGCGAGGTCTACAACCTGCGCATCCACCACGACGACGTGCTCCAGCCGGTGCTGCGCCATCTGAAGGTCCTGGAGATCGACGGCCTCGGCCCTGAGGGCCTCAAGGCGCAGGAGGAACTCGGCCTGTTCATGGGCGGACTGGACGCGGAGGCCACGAAGTTCGACGAGAAGCTGGCCGCGCGCAAGGCCCGGATGGCGGCGCGCGCCGGCGCCTGACGCCCCGACCGAGGGGGCGCCCGGATTCTCCGGTGCACCCTGTCGGTGGCCTGCGGCATCATGCGCGCATGCGTGCTGACATCACCTCCGGCCGGGCGGTCGGCTTCCTGCTGGACCTGATCGACCCCGCGGACGCCGACCGGGTACGCGCGCGTGTCGGGCTGCCCCGGCCCGCGCCGGAGGATCCCCGCGAGGCCAGGCGCCGCATTCCCTGGGGGCTGCCGGCGCTGCCGTCCTCGGTCGTGCTGTGGATGCTCCAGGAGGACGACCCGGATCTCAACGCCGTCGTCTGGCGGCTGCTCACCGACCGGGACACGGCACTGCGGCGGGCGATCCTGGACGGCGTGCCCTTCGCACCGGGGCGACTGCTCGCGGTGGAGGTCGATCCGGTCCTGCGCGACGACTACGCCGAGCCGCCGGTCCCGGAGCGGGTCGCCCGCCTCGGGCTGGTGCCGGCGCTGCGCGAGTCGGGCTCCATGGCCGCCGCACGGGCGGCCACCTCGATGGTCTACCGGCGCGAGCACTGGCAGACGGTCGCCGAGGCGGACCGCGAGAACTCCCTGCCCGGCTACGTCCGCTGGGCCCTGTCCGTCCGCCCGGACTGCCCGCCCTCCCTGCGCGCCCAGTTCGGTACCCACCGCAAGTTCGACTTCCGGGTCCGCCGGGCGGGGATCCTGGACGGGCCCGCCGCGTACGCCCTCGACCACGGACCGGCCCTGGACGTCCTGAAGGTGCTCTCCCTGAGCCACGTGATGTTCCCGCGCCGCGCCGCCGAGACCGAGGACGCACTGCGCCCGCTGGTCCACGACCACCTCGGCGACCGCGAGGAGGCCTGGGCGGTACTGGCCCAGCTCCTGGACACCTTCCACGGCACGACCGGGGAACTGGTCAGGACGGCGGGGGCCATCGCCTAGCCCGTTCGAGACGCTCCAGGGGGACGGGGCGGCCGGATTCGAACCGGCGTGTTCTGGTTCTGGAGACCGGTGCGCCTGCCTCTGCGCTACGGCCCCGCCCTTGCGGCAGATCGTAATGCCTTGGCCCGTTGTCGGTGCCGGCTGGTACCAATGGAGCTCCGGGGGAACTGCGCGGCGGGGGACGGCACATGTCGTACGGAGATCGGGGGCGGCCACGCCCTCCAGTGGTCGGCCTGGCCGACCGCAGGGCACTCGAGGCGTACCGCCCGGCGGATCCGGAGGTCGTGGCCCGGGCGCAGCGGCTGAAGGAGGCCGCACTGCTCGACTTCGGGCTGACGGAGTCGACGGTCGCCTCGTGGCTGTACTCGAAGTGCCCGCACCAGATCCCGACGACGGCGGTGGACACGGCGGCCGTGGTCGCCTCGGGCGACGGCACCTGCCTGCTGCTCTACAACCCGGACTTTTTCGTCGGGCTGGGACTGGACGGCGTGAAGTTCGTGCTGTTCCACGAGGCCCGGCACCTGGTGCACCGTCACCTCTTGGCCGGTCCTGAGCTGCGCGAGGACCCGGTGTTCGCGCTCGCCGCCGAGGTCGCCGTCAACCACGTGGCCCTCGTCCGCCTCGGCCGCACGGAGCTGCCGGTGCTGGACGGCCGGCCGACGGGCGTCGACCCGCGCGCGGTCTACGACGCCTACCACGACGACCTGACGGCCCACGGCCTGGAGCCGCTGACGTACGACGCCTTCACCGAGACGGACCTGCGGATCTATGGCGAGCTGAAGCGCATGCGCGAGCCGCCGGTGCCGCCGCCGCTGTGCCCGCACCTGGTGGAGGGCCTGGTCCCCGCCGACCAGGCGACCGTGGACGAGGTGACGTCGTCGGCGCTGCTCAACTCCTTGCTGGCGGCCCGGCGCGGCCACGCGGGCGCGGAGCGCGAGCTGCTCGACCTCCTGAACCGTACGGAGGAGGGGTCGGCGCGGGCCGCGAGGCTCTGGGGGAAGCTGGGCGCGGGCATGCTGCGCGGCCAGACCACCCGCACCCGGACCATCGACTGGTGGCAGCGCTGGCTGGTGGACGTACTGGGCTCCCGGCTCCGCGACGGCGAGCGGCTGGTGTACCCGAAGAAGCGCGGCGCCCTGCTCGCGGCCCTCGGCCAGGACCCGATGCTCGCCCGGCGCGGCCCGGTGCGCGAGAAGGTGCTCGTCATCGCCTACGACACCTCGGGCTCGATGCCGGACCGGGTGGTGGACTGGCTCACCCGGCTCGTCGGCCGGATCGACGGGGTGGCGGCGCACTGGCTGTCCTTCGACGCCGTGGTGATGCCGTTCCGGCCCGGCGAGAGGGTGTACGGCGGGGGCGGCACCAGCTTCCAGGCGGTCGCGGACTACGTGGAGGGCCGTGCCGAGGTGGCGGGCCGGCGCTGCGAGGTGGACCCGGACGCGGTCCTCGTCCTCACCGACGGCTACGCGCCGCCGATCACCCCGGCCGCGCCGGAGAAATGGATCTGGCTGATCACCGAGGGCGGCAACGACTGGCCCGAGACGCACACGCCCGCGATGGACTGCCATCGCGTCACGACGGGATCGCGGTAGATGAGCACGCAGACACAGCAGACACAGCAGCCGCAGCGCCCGGCCTCGTCCCGTCTGGAATCCTTCATCGACGCGATGATCGACCTGCGGCAGACGGGTCAGGTCTTCGGCGAGCACGGCATCGGAAAGACGGCGACGTTCTTCTCGCACCTCGCCCGCGCGTACCCGGACACCTCGCTGGTGTACGTGCCGGCGGCGAACCTGACCCCGGACGACCTGCTGGTCAACGCACCGGTCCGGGACCCGCGCACGGGGGAGCTGGTGCTGCGCCAGCTGGTGATGGGCCGGCTCCGGCCGGACCGGCCGTTCGTGCTGCTCATCGACGACTCGCTGCAGGCGGGCGACACGATCCAGTCGCAGCTCATGCAGGTCGCCTGCAACTGGACGCTCGGCGAGCACGACCTGCGCGCCCTGGGCTGCGTGGGCGTGTTCCTCACCGACAACGAGTCGCTGACGGAGACCTCGGCACGCCGCGGCGACCTGGCGCTGCTGGACCGCATGGTGACGATCCGGATCACCGCGAACGACACGTCGTGGCGCCGCCATCTCGCGGCCAAGTACCGCCCCTGGGACCTGCGTCCGGTCTTCTCCCTGTGGGCGTCCCTCTCCCCCGCCCTGCGCGAGCTGCTCTCCCCGCGCACCCTCGACCACGTGCTGGCCAACGCGCGCGAGGGCTTCCCGTTGCGCTGGGGCCTGCCACTGGTCGACGGCGGGCGGCTGCGGCTGGCCGAGCCGGGCCCGGACGGACGGCCGGGGCAGAACCGCACCGCCGAGATCCTCGACCGGATCGCCGCGAGCGTGGGCGTCGCCAACCCCGCGACGGTCGCGGACCCGGTGCGGCAGGTGGTGCGGGCGGCGCTGCGCAACCGCTGGACGGTGCTGCTCCAGGGGCCGCCGGGCTGCGGCAAGACGGAGCTGGTCCGGGAGACCCTGCGCGACGGGCTCGGCCGGGACGCCCTGTACTTCTCGCTGCCGGTGACGAACGTCGAGGACCTGTGCGCGCCGGTCCCGTCCCCGGACGGCACGCTCGACAACCTCCTCGCCGCGCCCTTCACGGGGCCGGAGCCCAAGGCGATCGTGTGGGACGAGTACAACCGGCCCAAGGACCGGGCCGCGTTCGCCAAGCTGATGGAGGTCACCCAGGAGTGGTCGCTGGCGGGACAGCGGATCGAGAACCTGCGGGCCCAGATAGCCGTGCAGAACCCGCCGTACCACCTGGGGCGCAAGCTGCTGGTGTCGCGGAACAACATCGCCCAGGCGACCCGGTTCACGGCGTCGCTCCTGGTCGAGCCCGAGGACATCCCGGCCAACGAGTGGCTGCTCGCCCGGTACGGCCGCGACGCCGAGACGGTCCTGGAGTGGTGGAAGCACGACATCGACGACGAGGGAAGGGCCTGGATCACCAAGCGGACCCTGGAGCGCCTCGTCAGACTGCACCGCAAGGGACTGCCGCTGGAGATGGCCACGGTCTACCTCGGCGACGGCGAGTACGCGCCGGTGCCGCTGACGGCCCTCGTCGACCGTTTCAAGGGCCGCCCGGTGACGGGCCTGCGCGAGCTGGCCCGGGACGTCGACGTCTGGGAGGACCGGCTGCGCAGAGCCGCCGCGCACTCCGGCGAGGGCGGTGACGACAGCGACGTGGTGCACCAGATCCTCGCCAACGCGGAGCTGTCCCAGCTGAAGAGGCACCGGGCGGCGGTGAGCCGCCTGGTGGCCCTGCTGCCGGCCAAGTTGCGCGCGACCTACCTGGTGGGGGCGTCCGAGCGGCAGCAGCGGTACTGGACGGAGGTCTTCACGGACCTGCGCGGGAGCTGACGGTCAGGTCCGCGGCGGTGCGGTCCGGTGCACGCTGTGTACGGCGGCCACGTCGGCCGGGACGGTGGGTGCCTGGATGTGGGCGCTGAGGCCGGCCAGGCGGCGCTTGACGCTTGCGGCGATACCGGCGCCGAGGCGGTAGCGGGTGGCCGTGCCGGCCCGGGCCGCGTGGTCGAGGAGCCGGTGGGCCTCGCGGCTGCGCATCCCGGTGTGGGTCAGCACCAGGTGGGCGAGGCGGTGTTCGGAGGCGGACAGGGCCCGGCCGATCGTGTCGGCGGCGGCCAGGTCGATCCGGTTGTCGCCCGCGGCGAGGACGGCCGCCGCACGTACCCGCCCCAGGTCGAGCAGGGTCACCCCGGCGCCGGCCGCTGCCGCCACCAGGCGGGCGGCGGCCGCCGGTCCGATGCCGTTGCTGGCGACCGCGAGCCGGGTCAGCCGCCCGTACGGCGCCCGGTCCAGGGCGTCGGCCAGCTCCAGCGCGCCCGCGTCCCCCAACCTGGCGGCGGCCACGTACAGTTCGCCGAGCCCCCCGCCGGCGACGACGGCGGCCAGGGCCCGTGCCCCGGCCGCGCCCAGCGGGTTGCCGCCGGCGAAGAGCCGCTCGATCCGGCGTCCGTTGCCGGCCGCGGCGAGCAGCGCGTCGGCGAGCTCCGCCGCTCCGTCCGGGTCGAGTCCGGTCTGGACGAGGTCAAGGGTGCGCAAGGAGCGGGCGGATGCGATCAGTTCGGCGGCGGCCCGGCCGCCTCTGCCGCCCAGCGGGTTGCGCTTGAGCCATACCCCGGTGACGACCTGCGGCGAGGCTCGCAGCTGGTCGGCGATCCGGCAGGCGCCGCCCGCCGTGATGCCGTTGCAGCCCAGGTAGAGCGTCTCCACCTCGGCGCCGGAACCGGCCACGGCTTCGGCGCCCGCGTCGCCGAGCGCGTCCGTGCCGAGCAGCAGGTGCCGTACCGGAGTGGGCCCTTCACCGAGGGCCTCGGCGATCAGGGCGGCGCCCGCCGGGCCGACGTCCTGCTTGCACAGGTCGAGGCGGCCGTCCGGCAGCGCGGTGCCGGCGGTGAAGTCCAGCCGCTCCCCCGCCGGGCGGCCGGCCCGCAGCCAGTCGAGCAGCGGGGCGAGTTCGGCGGCGGGGCGCGGCACGACGTGCGGGACACCGGCGAACGTCTCCCGCCTGTCCTCAGGGTCCTCGCTCACCACTCCGCCTGCCGGTAGTCCTTCAGGAACACCCCGGACACCGGGTCCCCGGCCTCGCCGCGCACGATCGGGTCGTAGACGCGGGCCGCACCGTCGACGACGTCCAGGGGCGTGCGAAAGCCGGCGCCGGCGATCCGGGCCTTCTTGGGGGCCGGGTTCTCGTCGGTGATCCAGCCGGTGTCGACGGCGCACATGTGGACGCCCCGCTCCGCGAGTTCGGCGGCGCTGGTGCGGGTGAGCATGTTGAGGGCGGCCTTGGCCATGTTGGTGTGCGGATGGCCGGCCGTCTTGTTGCGGACGGCGAACCGGCCCTCGACCGCGGTCACGTTCACCACGTAGCGGCGCGGCCGGGGCGAGGCCAGCAGCAGCGGCAGCAGCCGGTCGCACAGCAGGGCCGGGGCCAGGGCGTTGACGAGCTGGGTCTCCAGGACCTCGGCCGGGTCGAGGGCGCCCAGCCGGGCCGACCAGGAGTTCTCGGGCGACGGATCAGGCAGCAGCCCGGCCTCGTCGGCCTCGCGCAGGGCGACGGGCAGGGACGCGGCCGAGCCGGCCAGTCTGCGCATCGGGGTGAATCCGGGAGCCTGCCGGGCACCCGGGGGCAGCGCGTCGGGTTCGCCGGCGGCCAGCAGGGCGTACGACTCGGGCGGTCTGCGCACGGTCTGGGCCGCGTTGTTGACGAGGATGTCCAGCGGTTCGCCCTCCTGCCGCAACTCCTCGCACAGGCCGAGCACCTGGCGCGGGTCGCGCAGGTCGACGGCGAGGACGGTGAGCCGGTCCAGCCACTTCGCGCTGCCGGGGGCGGCCTCGAAGCGGCGCACGGTGTCCTGCGGGAAACGGGAGGTGACCAGGACCTCGGCGCCGTCGCGGAGCATCATCAGGGCCAGCTGGAAGCCGATCTTCACCCTGCCGCCGGTGAGCAGCGCACGGCGGCCGCCGAGGTCCGTGGTCAGGGCGCGGCGCGCGGTGTTGTCGACGGCGCAGTCGGGGCAGAGCCGGTGGTAGAAGGTGTCGACCTGTCGATAGGGCGACTTGCAGACGTAGCAGGTGCGCGGCTTGCGGAAGACGCCGCCGGTGCCGGGCACGGCCAGCGCCGCGTCCTCGCGGCGGTCCAGGGCACCGGTCGCGGTCGCGGCCATCACGGCGGCGTCGGCCTGCGAGGTCTCGGCGCCGCGCGTCCGGCGGCGGCGCAGCCGTCCGTCACGGGCGAAGGAGGCGGCGACCTGCTCGGCCCGCAGCCGCACCGGGTCGTCAACGGGCAGCGCCCGCAGCTTCCCCACGACCTCGTGGAAGGCGGCCAGTTCCGCCTCGGTGATCGCCTCGCCCATCCGCCCCGCCCCGTGTCCGCCGTAGCGTGGTCCCGGCCGGATTCGAACCGGCGTATCCGTCATGCCATGACGGCGAGTCTGCCTCTGCTCTACAGGACCTCGTCACGCGGCCCGGACGACCGGATTCGAACCGGCGTGTCCGCCTTGGCAAGGCGGTGCGTCTGCCTCTGCGCTACGTCCGGCCGCGTCCCCGGATGGTATCCGGGGCCGGGCTTACGGTCGTACCGCATTGTCCCGGCGGGCCGGTTCAGCGGGAGGCGCGGCGCAGATCCAGGCGTTCCTTCTCGGACAGGCCGCCCCAGACGCCGAAGCGCTCGTCGTTGTCGAGGGCGTACTCCAGGCAGGCCGCACGCATCTCGCACATGCCGCAGATGCGCTTGGCCTCGCGTACCGAACTGCCGGGCTCGGGAAAGAAGAAGTCCGCCCCGGTCTGCGCGCACAACGCCTGCGCCTGCCAGGCCGGGACGGGCGTGCGGGGCGGGATGACGGTGTCGAAGTGCATGGCCAGGATCGTGCCGGGTGGCGAAAAACGTTCGATCAACGCCTGCTCAACGCCCCGGCGGCAGAGCACTTCAGCCTCGATCATGCTCCCGCCCGCCACGCCCGCGCACGGCGGCGCGCGGAACGGATCCGAAACTCGGCGATTGCGTCGGGTGACCCACGGTAACCGGGCCGCGGTGGGCGTGGGCGGGCAGCGATTGTCAGTGGGCGGTGGAAGACTCGGCGCAGCAGAGGACAGGACCCTTCCGAGGAGGGCGATGATGCTCACCACCCGTTTCGTCAACGGTGCTCCCAACTGGATCGACCTCGGCACGCCCGAGATCGACGGCGCCGTCTCCTTCTACAACGGTCTTTTCGGCTGGCAGTTCCAGTCGGCGGGTCCCGACGCCGGCGGTTACGGTTTCTTCCAGCTGGACGGCCGGACCGTGGCCGGCGGTATGCAGACCGGCCCGGAGCAGGGCCCGCCGTCCTGGACGGTGTACTTCCAGAGCGAGGACGCGCAGGCCACCGCGAAGGCGGCCGAGCAGGCGCACGGCGGTGTCCTCGCGCAGCCGATGGACGTGCTGGGCCAGGGCCACCTGGCGGTCCTCACCGACCAGGCGGGGGTGCCCTTCGGCATCTGGCAGCCGGCGGCGACCAAGGGCGTCGACGTGGCCGGGGAACCGGGTTCGCTGTGCTGGGTCGAGCTGTACACCCCGGACATCGCGGCCGCCGCCGCCTACTACCACAAGGTGCTCGGTCTGGAGACCTCCGGCGTGCCCTTCCCCGGCGGCACCTACACCTGTGTCAACCCGGCGGGCGGCGACGACGCGTCGGTGTTCGGCGGAATGGTGCCGCTGGCCGAGGACCCGGCCGAGGCGCAGGCCGGCGCGTACTGGCTGCCGTACTTCGAGGTCGAGGACCCGGACGCGGTGGTCGAGAAGGCCCAGCAGACGGGCGGCCGGGTGCGGATGCCGGCGACCACCCTGGAGGGGGTGGGCCGGATGGCGAAGCTGGCCGACCCGTACGGCGCCCGCTTCGCGGTGATCAGGAGCGAACCGCAGCAGACCTGAGGCAGGAGCCGGGGCCCGTCACGCGGTCGCGCGCCGTATCAGCGTCGTGGGCAGGACGACGCTGGACGGCGCGCCGGTCGCCGGCCCGCCGCGGGTCAGGGTGGACAGCAGCAGGCGGGCCATCAACCGGCCCATCTCCTCGATGTCCTGACGGACCGTCGTCAGCGGCGGCTCGGTCTGTTCGGCGACGGGCAGCACGTCGTCGAAGCCGATCACGGCGACGTCCTCGGGCACCCGGCGGCCGCGCTCGCGCAGGACGCGCAGGGCACCGAGCGCGGTGAGGTCGTTGGCGGCGAACACGGCGTCCACGTCCGGGCAGCGGTCGAGGAGTTCGCCCATGGCCCGCTCACCGCCGGTGGGGGTGAAGTCGCTGGCGACGACCAGCCGGGGATCGGTCTCCCCCATCACGTCCCGGTATCCCTGCAGCCGGTCGGCCGCCGACGTCTGGTCCAACGGGCCGGTGATGTGCGCGATCCGGGTCCGGCCCAGGCCGACGAGGTGGCGCACCGCGTCCTCGGCGCCGCCCCGGTTGTCGCAGTCGAC
Organism: Streptomyces sp. NPDC001507; assembly: GCF_042894765.1. Lineage (NCBI taxonomy): Bacteria > Bacillati > Actinomycetota > Actinomycetes > Kitasatosporales > Streptomycetaceae > Streptomyces > Streptomyces sp. NPDC001507. The sequence continues at coordinate 332,417 of NZ_JBIAVV010000007.1, read as the reverse complement.
GTACACGGCGCTGTCCGTGCCGTCGCTCCAGCCGGGCCGGCCGCCGAACACGGTGGGGACGCCGGCGCCCTCGATCAGGCCGGGCAGCGGGTCGTCGAGGTGGAGCGAGAAGACCAGCGCGCCGTCGACATGGCCGCCGGCGAGATAGCGGGCCACCCGGGCGTGGTCGTCCCGTCCCTCGGTGAGCAGGAGGACGAGCTGGTTGTCGTGGGCGGTCAGTTCCTTGCTGATGCCGCGCAGCTGGAGGGCGAAGAAGGGGTCGGTGAAGATCCGGGTCTCCGGCTCGGCGATGACGACGGCGACGGCGTCGTGCCGTCTGGTGACGAGGCTGCGGGCCGCCTGGTTGGGGACGTAGCCGAGTTCCTCGACCGCCCGCCGCACCCGTTCGACGAGCGGCTCGCGCACGCCGTCCCCGCCGTTGACGACCCGTGACACGGTGGCCCGGGACACCCCGGCCCGCGCGGCCACGGCCTCCAGCGTGGGGCGCGACACTGCCTCGGACACCTCGGCCCTCCTCCTCGGCGGCTGGCGATCAGCATAGTCCCGGGCGCCGGGGAGGCGGCCGGAGCGCCCGCACCGGGCGCCGCGGCCGGGACGTTGCCGACTCCCGTCGTCAGGAAGGCTCTTCGGGCCGTGCCCGGCTGGGCTGGACGCGCTTGGGCTCGCCCGGCATCTTCGGGTACTCCGGCGGATAGGGCAGGTCGCCGAGGCCGTGCTCGTCCTCGTCGCGGCGGGCGAGTTCCAGGAGGGCGTCGAGGGAGTAGGCGTGGTCGTCCATGTCGGCGTGCACGTCGCCGAGTTCGGCGAACCGGGCGGGCATCGTGACCAGGTCGAAGTCCGCGGGCTGCACGTCGTCGACCTCCTCCCAGCGCAGCGGCGCCGAGACTGGGGCGTTCGGGCGGGGCCGCAGCGAGTAGGCGGAGGCGATGGTGCGGTCGCGGGCGGTCTGGTTGTAGTCGACGAAGATGCGCTCGCCGCGCTCCTCCTTCCACCACCTGATGGTCACCCGGTCCGGCATGCGGCGTTCCAGTTCGCGGCCCACGGCGATGGCTGCGCGCCGGACCTGGGTGAAGGTCCAGCGGGGTTCGATGGGCACGAAGACGTGCAGCCCCCGGCCGCCGGAGGTCTTGGGCCAGCCCCGCAGTCCGCCGAACTCGTCGAGGACGGCGCGCAGTTCGTGGGCGGCGCGGACCGCGTCGGCGAAGTCGGTGCCGGGCTGCGGGTCGAGGTCGATACGGAGTTCGTCGGGACGGTCGACGTCGCCGCGCCGCACCGGCCAGGGGTGGAAGGTGAGCGTGCCGTACTGCGCGGCCCACACCACGGCCGCCTCCTCGGTGGGGCACATCTCGTCGGCGGTACGGCCGCTGGGGAAGGTGATGTGAGCGGTGGGAATCCAGTCGGGCATGCCCTTGGGGGCGCGCTTCTGGTAGAACCACTCGCCCTCGACGCCGTCCGGGTAACGCTGGAGGGTGGTGGGGCGGTCGCGCAGGGCGCGCAGGATGCCGGGAGCGACGGCCGCGTAGTAGCGGGCGACGTCCAGCTTGGTGAAACCGCGCTCCGGGAAGAACACCTTGTCCGGGCTGGACAGCCGTACGGTCCGGCCGGCCACCTCCAGTTGCACCGCATCGCCCATGCGGCCACGGTAGGCGCACCACCCCCACCGCGCATATCGGCTCGACACGGTCCCCGGGTCCGTACCGAAGCGTGCCGCGCGACGAGCGGACGCCCGGGAGCGCTCGTACAGTCGTGGCATGGATCTGCCGGTGATGCCGCCCGTGAAGCCGATGCTCGCCAAGTCGGTGGCGACGATCCCGCCAGGCATGCAGTACGAGGCGAAGTGGGACGGCTTCCGCGCGATCGTGTTCCGGGACGGCGCCGAGGTGGAGCTGGGCAGTCGTACCGGGAAGCCGCTGACCCGGTACTTCCCCGAGCTGGTGGCGGCCCTGCAGGAGCGGGTGCCCGAGCGGTGCGTGCTGGACGGGGAGATCGTGATCGCCCGGGAGGGCCGGCTCGACTTCGACGCGCTGACCGAGCGGATCCACCCGGCGGACTCCAGGGTGCGCACGCTGGCGGAGCGGACGCCCGCCTCCTTCGTCGCCTTCGACCTGCTGGCGCTGGACGACGAGTCCCTCCTCGACGTCCCGCTGACCGACCGCCGCGCCCTGCTCACCAGGGCCCTGACGGGCGTGACCCCGCCGGTGCATCTGGCGCCGGCCACCACCGATGTCGAGGTGGCCCGGCAGTGGTTCGAGCAGTACGAGGGGGCCGGCCTCGACGGGGTCGTCGCCAAGCCGCTCAACCTGCACTACCGCCAGGACGAGCGTGCCATGTTCAAGGTCAAGCACGAGCGGACGGCCGACGTCGTGGTGGCCGGATACCGCTTCCACAAGAGCGGCCCCGTGGTGGGCTCGCTGCTGCTGGGCCTGTACGACGACCGGGGCGCCCTCCAGCACGTGGGTGTGTCGGCCGCGTTCCCGATGAAGCGGCGGGCCGAGCTGGTCGAGGAGCTGGAGCCGCTGCGCATGGCCGACGTCTCCGGGCACCCGTGGGCGGCCTGGGCGGAGGAGGCGGCGCACGAGTCGGCCCGGCTGCCGGGCGCGCCGAGCCGCTGGTCGGGCAAGAAGGACCTGTCCTGGGTGCCGGTGCGGCCGGAGCGGGTGGCCGAGGTGGCGTACGACCACATGGAGAACGGGGCCCGTTTCCGGCACACGGCCCGGTTCCGCCGCTGGCGCCCGGACCGCACGCCGGAGAGCTGCACCTACGCCCAGCTGGAGGAGCCGGTGCGCTACGACCTGGCGGAGATCCTGGGGTCCTGACCGCCACCGCTCTCTTTCGACCGGGTATGGCCCCCGCTGACCTGTTGAGCACACAATCAGTCAAGAGTGCGAACGGGGTGGGGCGAGAGGGGGGCAGCGGTGGACACGCGACGACACGAGGCGCCGACACGCCGGACCGTGCTGACGGCGGCACTCGCGGCGGTCGCGGCGACGGCCTCCTTCACGGCGGGCTGCACCCGGCACGGCACGGCGGACGACGGCCGCGCACCACGGGCCACCCCGACGCCGACCGAGGGCACCCCGGCACCGAGCGGACAGCCCGCCACCGGATCCGTCCTCGCCGTGAAGATCGACAACGTGGCCGCGGCCCGCCCGCAGACCGGGCTGGACTCGGCGGACCTGGTGTACGCGGAGCAGGTGGAAGGCGGCCTCAGCCGGCTGATGGCGGTGTACGCCACCAAGCTCCCCGAGGTCATCGGCCCGGTCCGCAGCGTCCGCGAGTCCGACCTGGAGCTGCTGCGCCAGTTCACCCGGCCGACGCTCGCCTTCTCCGGCGCCCAGAAGAAACTGCTCCCCCTGATCGACCGGGCGCCGTTGCGGCCGGAGTCGCCCGCGGAGGCGTCCGGCGCCTACCACCGGGGCAGCGGCCGGCCGGCCCCGCACAACCTGTACCTCCGTCCGGCGAAGCTGATGCCGGACGGGGCGCCCGGCAGGGCGGCGCTCACCACCGGCTTCCGCTACGGCCCGGCCCCGGCAGGCGGCACGATCACCGCATCACGCACCGTGCGGTACCCGGCAGCCCGCTTCACCTTCACCTGGTCCGGCGACCGGAACCGCTGGCTGGTGTCGATGGACGGCACGCCGGCGACGACGACGAAGGGCAACCGGCTGGCAGCGGCGACGGTCGTGGTGCAGCACGTGCGGGTCCGGCCGTCGGAGTACCACGACGTCCTCGGCAACAACACACCGTTCACCGAGACGGTGGGTTCGGGGAAGGCGGAGGTCCTCAGGGACGGGCGGTCGTTCGAAGCCACCTGGTCGCGCCCGGCGGCCACCGGCGGAACGACGTTCACGACCGCGGACGGCAGCCCGGTGAACTTCGCCGACGGTCAGGTGTGGGTGGTGTTCGCGAAGTCCTGAGGCTCCGCCGCACGGGCGCTGCTCACGCCCCGGGAGGCGAGCGGCTCCGCCGGATTGCGCAGGCCTTCCGCCGCATCGGAGACCCGCTGGATCAGGTCGAAGAACTGGGTCTGCTCCGCGGTCGAGAGCGGGGCCAGGAAGACCTGGTTCATCCGGGCGGTGCGCACGCTCAGCTTGCGGTGGACCCGCACTCCCTCGTCGGTGAGGCGCAGCAGGAAGCGGCGGCCGTCCTGCGGGTCGCGCACCTTGTCGAGGAGCCCGCGCCGGTCCAGTCGGCTGATGACCTCGGCGATGGTCGACCGGTCCAGGCCCACCCGCTCCCCCACGGTCCGCTGGTCCAGTCCCGGCTCGGCGACGAGCGCGTTCAGCACGGCGAACTGCGGCGAGGTGATCTCCTCGGAGACCATCGTGTTCCACAGCAGGTAGTGGGCCTGCTGGAGCCGCCGGGCCAGGTGCCCGGGGTGGGTGGTGAGGTCCACCGCGGCCATATGCGCTCCCGTGGTCCGAATTCGTAGGTGCACTGAACGATACCCGCGGCCACCCGTCCTGTCTGTACACCCGACCACCATCGGGTGAGGTCTTGACTGGTGCCGACGCCAGTGGCAGCGTGGCAGACATCTCGCTGAAATACTCAGTGCCCTGATTAATTCGCTGAGAGATGAGGCTTCAGGGATGGACAAGGTGGTTGCCACTGCCGCGGAGGCGGTGGCCGATGTGCCGGAGGGCGCGTCTTTGGCGGTGGGTGGGTTCGGGCTGAGTGGTGTGCCGAACGTGCTGATCGGGGCGTTGTACGAGCGGGGTGTGGGCGGCCTGTCGGTGGTGTCCAACAACTGCGGGGCGATGGAGTCGGGTCTGGCGGTGCTGCTGGCGGCCGGGCGGATCGCGCGGGTGACGGGGTCGTACATCGGGGCGAACAAGGAGTTCGCGCGGCAGTATCTGGCGGGTGAGCTGGAAGTGGAGCTGATCCCGCAGGGCACGCTGGCGGAGCGGCTGCGCGCCGGTGGTGCGGGGATTCCCGCGTTCTACACGCCGGCGGGGGTGGGGACGCAGGTCGCGGAGGGCGGGCTGCCCTGGCGTTACGACGGCACGGGCTCGGTGGCGCTGGCGTCGCCGGCGAAGGAGGTGCGGGAGTTCGACGGCACCGAGTACGTGCTGGAGCACGGTATCCGTACCGACTTCGCGCTGGTGCGGGCGGCGAGGGGCGACCGGCACGGGAACCTCGTCTTCGCCAAGTCCGCCCGTAACTTCAACCCGCTCGCGGCGATGGCCGGGAAGGTCACGGTCGCCGAGGTCGAGGAACTCGTGGAGCCCGGGGAGATCGATCCGGACGCGGTGCACCTACCGGGGATCTTCGTGCAGCGGGTGGTGGCCCTGACCCCGCAGCAGGCGGCGGACAAGAAGATCGAGCAGCGGACGGTGAGCAGCTGATGGCCTGGACGCGCCAGGAGATGGCCGCGCGGGCGGCGCGCGAGCTGGAGGACGGGCAGTACGTCAACCTCGGGATCGGGCTGCCGACGCTGATCCCGAACCACCTGCCCGAGGGGGTGGAGGTGGTCCTGGAGTCGGAGAACGGCATCCTGGGCACCGGCCCCTACCCCACCGAGGACCAGGTCGACCCGGATCTGATCAACGCCGGGAAGGAGACCGTCACGGTCCTGCCGGGCGCGTCCTTCTTCGACTCGGCGCTGTCGTTCTCGATGATCCGCGGCGGGCACATCGACGTCGCCGTGCTCGGTGCGATGCAGGTCTCCGCGGGCGGGGACCTGGCGAACTGGGCGGTCCCGGGGAAGCTGGTGACCGGGATCGGCGGGGCCATGGACCTGGTGCACGGGGCCCGCAGGGTGATCGTCGTGATGACCCACACCGCCAAGGACGGCTCGGCGAAGATCCTCACCGAGTGCGCGCTGCCGCTGACCGGGAAGGCGTGCGTGGACCGGATCATCACCGACCTGGGCGTCCTCGACGTCACCGACGAGGGGCTCGTCCTCGTCGAGACCGCACCCGGGGTCGGCGCCGAGGAGATCATCGCCAAGACGGACGCGAAACTCACTGTCCCGGAGGGCCTGCTGTGAACACCGTGTACATCGTCGACGCGGTCCGGACGCCGATCGGCCGCTACAACGGCGGGCTCGCCGGCGTGCGCCCGGACGACCTGGCCGCCCACGCCATCCGTGAACTCCTCGCCCGCACCCCCCAGCTGGACCCGGCCCGGATCGAGGACGTCTACTTCGGCAACGCCAACGGCGCGGGCGAGGAGAACCGCAACGTCGGCCGGATGGCCGCCCTCCTCGCCGGACTGCCCACGTCCGTGCCGGGCGTCACCGTCAACCGGCTGTGCGGCTCCGGCCTCGAAGCCGTGATCCAGGCCGCCCGCGCCATCGCGGTGGGCGACGCCTCCGTCGCCGTGGCCGGCGGCGTCGAGTCGATGACCCGGGCGCCGTACGTGCTGCCCAAGAACGACCGGCCCTTCCCCGCCGGACACGCCGAGCTCTACTCGACCACGCTCGGCTGGCGCATGGTCAACCCGAAGATGCCGCCGCAGTGGACCATCCCGCTCGGCGAGTCGGCCGAGCGCATCGCCGACAAGCACAAGATCAGCCGCGAGCAGCAGGACGAGTTCGCCCTCGCCTCCCACCAGAAGGCCACCGCCGCCCGGCAACAGGGCCTGTTCGACGCCGAGCTGACGCCCGTCCCCGTCCCGCAGCGCAAGGGCGACCCGGTCCCCTTCAGCGCCGACGAGAGCGTACGGCCCGACACCTCCCTCGCCGCGATGGCGAAACTGAGGCCGGCGTTCCGCACCGAGGGCGGCACCGTCACGGCCGGCAACTCCTCGCCGCTCAACGACGGAGCCGCCGCCCTGCTGCTGACCGACGAGGAGGGGCTGAAGACACTCGGGCGGGAACCGCTGGCCCGGGTCAGCGCGACCGGGGTGTCCGGGATCGACCCGGACTACTTCGGCCTCGCCCCCGTCGAAGCCGTCAACCGGGCCCTGGCCAAGGCCGGCAAGACCTTCGCCGACCTCGACGTCCTCGAACTCAACGAGGCGTTCGCGGCGCAGGTGCTGGGGTGTGTCGCCGAGTGGCCGGAGTTCGATCCGGCGATCCTCAACCCACAGGGCGGCGCGACCGCGCTCGGCCACCCGCTCGGCGCCTCCGGCGCCCGGCTCGCCGGCACCGTCGCCCACCAGCTCGCACGACGCGGCTCCGGCACCGGCGTCGCGACCCTCTGCATCGGCGTCGGGCAAGGGCTCGCGCTCGTTCTCGAGCGATAGGCCGTAGGGCACCTGCGGGTGCGTTGTGGCTGGTCGCGCCCACGCGGCGGAGCCGCACATCTATAAAGCCCCGCGCCCCTGACGGGGCGCCCGCACCTAGGACTTTCATGACACTCACCCAGGCCGACATCGACGTCGAAATCGCCGCCAAACACGCCGACTACGAGAAGGGTGTCGACGAAGGAGCCCCCGTCGAGCATCACCCCCGCAGGGACTACGCCCCTTACCGGTCCTCCGTGCTCCGGCATCCGAAGCAGCCGCTGGTCGCGATCGACACGGCCCAGGACCCGGAGCTGGTGGAGCTGCACTCCCCCGCGTTCGGGGAGCGGGACATCACCGGGATAGACAACGACCTGACCCGGCAGCACAGCGGGGAGCCCGTCGGCGAGCGGATCACCGTCTCCGGGCGGCTCCTGGACCGGGACGGCCGGCCGGTGCGGGGGCAGCTGATCGAGATCTGGCAGGCCAACTCGGCCGGCCGCTACGCCCACCAGCGCGAGCAGCACGACGCCCCGCTGGACCCGAACTTCACGGGGGTCGGCCGTACGATCACCGACGCCGACGGCGGCTACCGCTTCACCACGATCCAGCCGGGCCCCTACCCCTGGCGCAACCACCTCAACGCGTGGCGCCCGGCCCACATCCACTTCTCGATGTTCGGCACGGCGTTCACGCAGCGGCTGGTGACGCAGATGTACTTCCCGAGCGACCCGCTGTTCCCGTACGACCCGATCATCCAGTCGGTGACGGACGACTCGGCCCGCCGGCGCCTGGTCGCGACCTACGACCACAGCCTGTCCGTGCCGGAGTTCTCGATGGGCTACCACTGGGACATCGTGCTGGACGGCCCGCACGCCACCTGGCTCGAAGAGGGACGCTGACCTGCCATGACGAAGATCGACACGAGCAGCCCGGGGAACGTGCTGCCCACCCCGTCGCACACGGTCGGCCCGTTCTACGGCTACGCGCTGCCGTTCCGCGGCGGTGAGGACATCGCACCCCTCGGGCACCCGGACACGGTCACGGTCCACGGGTACGTCTACGACGGGGAGGGCACCCCGCTGCCCGACGCGCTCGTCGAGCTGTGGGGCGCCGACCCGGACGGGAACGTGTCCACGACCGACGGTTCGATCCGCCGCGACCCGGCGACCGGTGACTACCTCGGCCGCAACGGCGTGGAGTTCACCGGCTGGGGCCGGATCCAGACGGACACCAACGGCCACTGGTACGCGCGGACGCTGCGGCCCGGCGCCCGCGGCGGCAGCGCGCCCTACCTCAGCGTGTGCGTGTTCGCGCGCGGGCTGCTGGTGCACCTGTTCACCCGGATCTACCTCCCGGGCGACGACGCGGCGCTCGCCGCCGACCCGCTGCTCACCCGGGTGGGCGAGCGACGCGACACGCTGATCGCCGCCGACGAGGGCCGGGGGACCTACCGTTTCGACATCCGCCTTCAGGGCGAGGGCGAGACGGTCTTCCTGGAGTTCCAGTGAGTTCAGTGGATCATGGCGGTGACGCCGGGCTGCTCGGTCCCGGGTGGTCCGGTTCGGCCGCCGCGGCCGCGACGAGCGACAGCGCCTTTCTGCGGGCGCTGCTCGACGCGGAGGCGGCCCTCGCCCGCGCCCAGGCCGCTCTGGGCCTGGTCCCGGACGGGGCCGCGACGGCCGTGACCGAGGCGGCCGACCCCGGCCGTTACGACGTCGGCGCCCTGGCCGAGCGTGCCCGCGCCGGCGGCAACCCGGTGATCCCCCTGGTCGCCGACCTGACGAAGGCGGCCGGCGCCGAGTACGGGCCGTACGTGCACCGGGGAGCGACCAGCCAGGACATCATGGACACGGCGGCCATGCTGGTCGCCGCCCGCACCCTGGACCTCGTGCTCGCCGACCTGGACCGCACCGCACAGGCCCTGGCCGGGCTGGCCGCCGAACACCGCGACACGCCGATGCCGGGCCGCACGCTCACCCAGCACGCCGTACCGACGACGTTCGGGCTGAAGGCGGCCGGCTGGCGCTCGCTGGTTCTCGACGCCCGGGACCGCGTCACACCGGTGCGGGGGTCGCTGCCCGCCCAACTGGGCGGCGCGGCAGGCACGCTGGCCGCCTTCGGGGCGTACGGCGCGGCGCACGCCGAGGAGCTGCCCGCGGGGTACGCCCGTGAACTGGGGCTTGCCGCACCCCTGTTGCCGTGGCACACCCTGCGCACGCCGGTCGCCGACCTCGCCGGGTGCCTCGCCTTCACGGCCGGGGCGCTGGGGAAGATCGCCGCGGACGTGCTGGTCCTGTCCCGTACCGAGATCGGCGAGGTCTCCGAGGGCAGCGGGGGCGGTTCCTCGGCGATGCCGCACAAGGCCAACCCGGTGCGCGCCACGCTGATCGCGGCGGCCGCGCGGCGGGCCCCGCAGCTCTCGGCCGTCCTGTACGGCTCGATGGCCGCGGAGGACGAGCGGCCGGCCGGTGCCTGGCACGCCGAGTGGGAGCCCTTGCGGGATCTGCTGCGGACCGTGGGGGGTGCGGCACGGGACGCGACGGAGCTGGCGGAGGGGCTGCGGGTGCACCCGGAGGCGATGCGCCGGAACCTCGGCCGCACAGGCGGGCTGATCGTCTCGGAGCGGCTCTCCGCCGAGCTGGCCCCCGCGCTCGGCCGGGCCCGCGCCAAGGAGCTGCTCACCGAGCTGGCCCGCCGAGCCCACACCGAGCACCGGACGCTGCGTGAACTCCTCGCCGGGGAACCCGGCCTGAAGGACGTCGATCTCGACAGCCTGACCGATCCCGCCCGCTATACCGGCTCCGCCGGTGTGCTCACCGACCGTGCTCTGGAGCGACGTTGACCGAGAACCTCCTCAACCACCGTGTCGAGGGCCCCGCTTCGGCTCCTGTGCTGCTCCTCGGGCCGTCGCTCGGCACCTCGTACGCCCTGTGGGACGCCGTGGCGCCCGAACTGTCCGTCACGCACCGGGTGGTGCGCTGGGACCTGCCGGGGCACGGCGGTTCGGCACCCGGCCTGATCAAGGCGGGGGCGACCGTGGGCGACATCGCCGAGCTGGTGCTCGCGCTCGCCGACTCGCTCGGCATCGGGCGGTTCGCGTACGCGGGGGTGTCGCTGGGCGGTGCCGTGGGCCTGCACCTGGCCGTCCACCACCCGGACCGGCTGGAGAGCCTGGCGGTGATCTGCTCCTCGGCCCACTTCGGCGGCTCCAGGGCCTGGGAGGAGCGGGCCGAACGGGTGCGCCGGGAGGGCGTGGAGTGGCTCGCGGAGAACGCCCCCGGCCGCTGGTTCACCCCCGGGTTCACCGTGCCCCGGCTGGTCGAGGACCAGCGGACGGCCGACCCCGAGGCGTACGCCGCCTGCTGCGACGCGCTGGCCGCCTTCGACCTGCGGGACCGGCTCGGCGAGATCGCCGTGCGCACCCTGCTGATCGCCGGCCGTCAGGACACCGCGACCCCGCCGCCGCACCTGCGGGAGATCGCGGACGCGGTCGCCGCGGCCACGCTGGTCGAGCTGCCGGGCGCCGCTCATCTGGCGCCCGCACAGTGCCCCGAGGCCGTCCTGACCGCGCTCCGCTCCCACCTCGACGGGGGCGCCAGGCGCGGCATGGCGGTGCGCCGCGAGGTGCTGGGCGACGCCCACGTGGACGGCGCCCAGTCCCGGCAGACCCCCTTCACGGCCCGCTTCCAGGACTTCATCTCGCGCTACGCGTGGGGCGAGATCTGGACCGACCCCACGCTCTCCCGCCGCGAACGCAGCATGATCACGCTCACCGCGCTGGTCGCCCACGGCCACTACGACGAGCTGGCCATGCACGTGCGGGCGGCCCGGCGCAACGGGCTGACGCCGGAGGAGATCGGCGCGGTGCTGCTGCAGACCGCCGTGTACTGCGGGGTCCCGGCGGCGAACTCGGCGTTCGCGACGGCCCAGCGGGTGCTGGCGGAAGAGGAAGGGTGACACTGCCGGGGACAGGCACAGGAGCGGGCCCTGTGCCTACGGTGGGGGCATGTCGACCATCCTGATCACAGGTGCCACCTCCGGGCTCGGCCGGTACGTCGCCTTCGAACTGGTCCGCGCCGGCCATGTCGTCCTGGCGCACGGCCGCGACCCCGGCCGTACCGAGCGACTGGTCGGGGAGCTGCGTACCGAGGGCGAAGCCGAGGCGTTCGTCGCGGACCTGGCCTCGCTGGCGCAGGTCCGCGAGCTGGGCGCGCGGGTCGCCGACGCACATCCCGACCTGGACGTACTGATCAACAACGCGGGTGTCGGCGCCGGTACGCCCGGCTCGGGCCGCGAGCTGAGCGCCGACGGCCACGAACTGCGTCTCGCCGTCAACTATCTGGCCCCGGTTGCCCTGACGCACGCTCTGCTCCCGGTGCTGCGCACGCACACCCCCGCCCGCATCGTGAACGTCGGATCGGCGGGCCAGGAGCCCCTCGACTTCGACGACCCCGAATTCACCCGCGGCTACCAGGGCTTCGCGGCCTACTGCCGGGCCAAGTTCGCGCTGGCGGCCCACACCTTCGCGCTGGCGGAGGAGTTGGCGGACACGGGCGTCTCGGTGAACGTCCTGCACCCGGCGACCTTCATGGACACCGCGATGGTGCGGGAGGGCGGTGTGGCGCCCTGGAGCACGGTGGCGGACGGCGCCCCGGGCGTCCTGGCCCTGGCCACACAGGACTTGGGAACGGGCGGCTACTTCGACGGCACGAGTCCCGCGAGGGCGCACGAGGCGACATACAGCCGAGAGGTACAGAAACGCCTGGCGGCGGTCACTGATCAACTACTTGCTCTGTAGCGCCCTTCCTTTAGGGGCGCTGGGGGTACCCCCGGCCGAAGGCTGGGGGAGGAACTGCGCGATCAGCCCCCACGCACCCGCACCCCGCAACGCACCTGTCACCGCAGCCCCCTTCCCGTATCCAGCACCTCCCGAGCCTGCGCAACCAGCCCATCGGCCCCACAGGACCGGGCCAGCGCCAGCCCCCGGTTCAGCTCGGCCACCGACCGCGCGGCGATCCCGTACTCCACCCGAGCCGCCGCATGCTCGTACTGGCACGGCGACGCTTCCAGATAGGCAACGGCCTGCGAGGCCAGCCGCACCTGACGCTGCCCGGTCTCCAGCGCGGCAGCGCACCGCAGCGCCTCGCCGATCGCCGTGTCCGTGCCGAACCGCTCGGCCTGCCGCCGCGCGTCACTCGCGAGGTACGCCGCCCGCGCCGGGTCCTCGTTCGCGAGGGCCCGGGCGAGGTCGAGCGCCCAGGGCACGACCACGGGGTTGAAGTGGCCGCGCGCGGCGGCCGCCTTCTCCGCCGCCTCCAGTTCGTTCACGGCCTCCTCCGTGCGCCCGACGGCAAGCAGCAGCCGGCCGCGCACCGACCGCGGGTCCGGCATGACGATCGTGGAGGGGTACGGCGGCGCGAAGCCGTACTGTTCGGCGGTCTCCCAGGCCTGCTGGACGTGGCCGCGGGCGAGCAGCGTGTCGACGAGGTTGCAGGTGGCGGTCCAGTACAGGGGCAGCCGGCGGCCGACCCGCTCGGCGATCCGCAGGGACTCCCGCAGCGAGGTCTCCGCGTCCCGCAGCCGGCCGCGCCTGCGGTGGCCGAGCCCGACATAGGCATGGGCGAGGGCGAGGTGGCCGCCGCTCCAGCCGGAGGACTCGTAGGCGCGCAGGGCCTCGTTGTACAGGCTCTCCGCGCGGTCGAGCCGATCGGTGTACACGTAGGAGTTGGCGAGCATCAGCAGGAGCTCGATGCCCCACTCGGTGTCGGTCCAGCCGAGACCGGGCGCCAGCCGGCCGTTGACGAGGGCGCGGTCGCACAGCTCGACGACCTCCTCGGCGCTCTCGCCCTGTATCAGCAGGTCGAAGCCGCGCAGCATCAGCAGGGCGCGCTCGGAGTTGTAGCGGCCGGTGCAGGTGGCGGCCAGGTCGGCGAGCCGTTCGGAGCGGCGTGCGGAGACGGCCTCGCCGGCGATGCCCTCCCACATGAACTGGACGGCCTGGAGCCGGAGCCTGGCGGGTCCTTCCTCGTGCCGGGCGGCCTCCGCCTCGACCGTGCGGACGGCTTCCTCCAGCTGGTCGTTGTGGAGAAGGGCCTGGGAGAGCCGGAAGACGGCGTCGACGCGTTCGGGACCGGAGAGGCCGGGCATGCCGAGAGCGCTCCGCAGGTGGCCGATGGTGACGGCGGGGTTGGTGAGCAGGGTCGCGCAGCCCAGTTCGTAGAGCACGCGGGCGTGGACGTCGGGGAGGGGCGGTTCGCGCAGGGCGCGTTCGAGGCAGCGGCGGGCCGCGTCCGGGGCGCCGACGGCGAGGTGTTCCTTGGCCGCGTCCCGCAGCTGTTCGACGAGTTCCTCGTCGTCGTCCGGGTGCACCTTCAGCAGGTGGCGGGAGGCCTCGGCGATGCCGCGGCCGTCGTCCAGGACGATCTGGGCGGCGATGCCGTGCATGGCGGTGCACATCGCGGGCGGGATGGAGTTGTAGACGGCGGTGGCGATCAGCGGGTGGACGAACTCCAGGTCACCGGTGCGGTGCCGGGAGCCGGCCGGGTCGGGCGCGGTGAGGATACGGGCGGTGCGCAGGAGTTCGGCGCAGCGCTCGGCGTCGTCCACGGCCATGCTGGCGAGCTGGGCGACGAGGTCGACGGAGATGCCGGTGCCGAGGATGGCGGCGGCCCAGGCGAACCGGGTGGCGTCGACGCCGAGGCCTTCGAGGCGGGTGACGAGTCCGCCGCCCCTGGCCGACCGGTTGAGGGCACGCAGTTCACCGGCCCGGGCCTCGACGGGTTCGAGTTCGCTGTCCTGGACCTTGGCGAGGAGTTCCACGGTCTCGTAGGGGTTGCCGCCGGTGACGGCCCAGACCTCGCGGCAGAACGGGGCGTCGGCGTGCTCACCGAGGGTGGCCCGGGTGAGGCCGGCGGTGGCGTCCGGGGTGAGGGCGCTGATGGTGCGGACGGGGCGGCCGGCCGCGGCGGCCACGGCGTCGAGGTGGCGGGCGCCGTCGCCGCTGACCTCGCCGGGGCGCCGGGCCACCAGGACCAGGACGGACAGGTCGTCGAGGCGCTCGACGAAGGCGGCCAGCCAGGCCAGCGTCTCCTGGTCGGCCCAGTGCGCGTCGTCGATCAGCAGGACCAGCGGCCAGTCGCGTCTGGCGAGCCGGCGGACGGCGGCGACCAGGCCGTCGCAGACGCCCTGCGGGTCGGCCTGGCGGTCGCCGGGGTCGGTGATGCCCAGGGCGGGGCCGGCGATCTCGTACCAGTCACCCAGGTACTCCCGGGCCTCCTCGGGCAGCAGGGAGACCAGGGCGGGCTGGAGGAGTTGCCGTACCACGTGGAAGGGGACGCTGCGCAGCGTCTCCACGCCGCGGGTGGACCAGACGGTGCAGCCACGGCGTTCGGCGATGCGGCGGGTCTCGGCCAGCAACGCGGTCTTGCCGAGCCCGGCCTCACCGCGGATCACCAGCAGGTTCCCGGCGGTGGAACGGTCGGCGCACAGGAGATCGAGGGCCTCGGTGACGGCGGCGATCTCCTCCTCGCGCTCCCAGAGGGGAGCCGGGACGCCTCCCGGGGGCTGCTCCTCCGTCATCCTGCTACCTCCCCAAGTCGCCCGAACGACGTACAGACCACGAGCGTAGCCGTCCTGTTGGCTGTCCGGAGGCGGGTCCGGGCAGCTGTGGCCGCGACGGGTGAAAGCGGGTGCGGCCCGGCGACGCGGAACGGCCCCGACCTGCCGCTGTGCACCGAACGGACCGTCAACGGGCAGGAACATGAGGCTGACTTTCGAAGACCGTGCAGTGCGCGAGCGGAACCGGCCCCTCCGGGCGCTGGCGGCGGGCTCGGTGGGGAACTTCATCGAGTGGTACGAGTTCGGTGTCTACGGCTATGTCGCGACCGTCGTCGCCGATCGGTTCTTCACCCCGGCGGGCGGCAGCGCGGCCGAGGGTCTGGTGCGCACCTACGCCTCGTTCGGGCTGGCGTTCTTCTTCCGTCCGCTGGGCGCGGCGCTGTTCGGCCGGCTGGCGGACCGGCTGGGCAGGCGGCCGGTGCTGATCCTGGTGGTGGCGCTGATGACGGGCGCGACGGCGCTGATCGGCGTGCTGCCGACGTACGCGCAAGCCGGTGCGCTCGCGCCGTGGCTGCTGACGTTCCTGAGGGTCGTTCAGGGACTGTCGGCGGGCGGTGAGTTCGGCGGGGCGGTGGCGATGCTGACCGAGTTCGCACCGCCGGGGCGGCGGGGGCTGTACGGGGCGTGGCAGTCGTTCACCGTGGCGCTGGGGCTGCTGGGCGGGGCGGGGGTGGCGGTGGGACTGTCCGTGTTCCTGACAGCTGATCAGTTCGGCTCCTGGGGGTGGCGGTTGCCGTTCCTGCTGGCGTTGCCGCTGGGCGCGCTGGCGCTGTGGCTGCGGATCGGTCTCGACGAGACGCCGCAGTTCCGGGAGCCGACCGCGGACACCGTAGGCGCGGTGCGGGTGCCGGTGCGGGCGATCGCGCCGGCCGTCGCCCGGGTGATGGGCTGGTCGGCCGCCGGCTACACCTTCCTGGTGGTGCTGCCGTCGTACCTCCAGGCGGCCCTGCACACCGGTTTCCGCACCGCGCTGCTGGCGACCGTGGTGGCGAACCTCGGGTTCGCGGCGGCGATCCTGCCGGCGGGGCTGCTCAGCGACCGGGTGGGGCGGCGGCCGGTGATGCTGGCGGGCGCCGGGCTCGTGGTGCTGCTGGCGCTGCCCCTGCTCCACCTCCTGCGGGACCCGGGGACCCCGGCCGCCGTGAAGGGCGCGGCGCTGTGCGGAGCGGGCGCGGTGGTGGGGCTGATGGCCGGGGGGCCCGCGCTGCTGGCCGAGATGTTCCCGGCGCGGGCCCGCTGCACGGGCCTCGGACTCGCCTACGCCCTGTCCAATGCCGTGTTCTCGGGCTGTGCGGGCCTCATCATCACGGAGGCGGTACGGCGCACCGGGAACCTCGACGTTCCCGGCTACTACGCGGCGGCGACCTGCGCGGTCAGCGTGCTCGCGCTGCTCGGGCCGCCGCGGACGAAGGCGGGTTGAGAGGCGGGTTGGGACCATGCTGGTGATCGGCCTGATGTCCGGGACGTCGTACGACGCGGTGGACGCGGCGGCGGCCGAGCTGCGGCTGCTGGACGGCACGCTGCTGCTGAAGCCGCTGGGGATGGTGAGCACGCCGTACGACGAGGAGCTGCGGGAGGCGCTCGCGGGGGCGCTGCCGCCGTCCGCCGTGCCGCTGGCGCGGGTGTGTCTGCTCGACACCCGGATCGGACAGGCGTTCGCGGCGGCCGCGGTTCGGGTCGATCGTGAACTGTGCGGCGGGCGGGCCGAGTTGGTGTCCTCGCACGGGCAGACGGTCTACCACTGGGTGGACGGCGGCCGGGTGCACGGCACGTTGCAGCTCGGGCAGCCGGCGTGGATCGCGGAGGCGACGGGGCTGCCGGTCGTCGCCGACCTCAGGTCGCGGGACGTGGCGGCCGGGGGGCAGGGTGCTCCGCTGGTCAGCCTGGTTGACCTGCTGTGGCTGCGCGGGCGGCCGGGGAGGCCGGTGGCACTGAACCTCGGCGGGATCGCCAACCTCACCGCGCCCGACGGCACGGCCTTCGACACCGGACCCGGGTGCGCGCTGCTGGACGCGGCGGTCCGGGAGTTCACCGGCGGCCGGCTGGCGTACGACGTGGACGGGGCGCTGGCGGCGCGCGGCCGTCCGCACGGGCCGCTGCTCGAAGAGCTGCTGACGGAGCCGTACTACGCGCTGCCCGCGCCGAAGACGACCGGCAAGGAGCTGTTCCACGCCGGGTACTGGCGGGCGCCCGAGGGCCTGTCGGCCGAGGACGCGCTGGCGACCCTCACCCATCTCACCGCCCGGACGGTGGTGGACGCGGTGCGCGGCGTGGCGGCGACGGAGGTGGTCGCGTCGGGCGGCGGCACCCGCAACCCGGTGCTGATGCGGACGCTGCGCGGCCTGCTCCCGGAGATCCCGGTGCGCCTCTCGGACGAACTCGGGCTGCCCGCGGCGGCGAAGGAGGCGTACGCCTTCGCGGTCCTCGGCTTCCTCACCGCACACGGCCTCGCGGGAACGGCCCCGGCCGCCACCGGCGCCCGCCACCCGAGCGTCCTGGGCTCGCTCACCCCGGGACGGAACGGCCTGCGTCTGCCGCCGCCGGCACCGGCGCCACCGGTCCGGCTGCGGCTCGAATGAGCTGTGCCGGTCCGCTCGAACGGGGGGTGCGGATCCGCTCGACCGAGGTGTGCCGTTCCGCCTCGGCCGAACATCGCCGGATCCTCTCATCCGACTTTCACCGATGCCTCATACGGTAGGAGCATGACGCAGGTGACTCCCCCCGGGTGGTATCCCGATCCCGGGCAGACAAGTGACGGTCCGGCCACCGAACGCTGGTGGGACGGCAAGGCCTGGACGGAGCAGACCCGGCCCGCCGGGTCGGCCGCCGACTGGGGTCCCCCGCCGCAGCCGCCGGCCGACGGGGCACAGCCGGCCTACCCGGCGTATCCGGCCGGCGAGGCCTACCCCGCGTACCCGGGTTATCCGGGGTACCCGGCGCAGCCGCCGGCCCCCGCCCGGCGCGGGCTGCGTACCGGCATCGCCGTCGGCGTCGCCGTGGCGGTCCTCGCCGCGATCGGGGTCGGCGCGTGGGCGCTGACCGCCAACGGCGGCGGCGACGGCCAGCAGGCCTCGCAGCAGGGCCCGGGCGGTCAGGGCGGGTTCGGCCAGGGCGGCCCCGAGGGGCAGAACGGCGGGCAGAGCGGCGGTCAGAACGGCGGCCAGGGCTTCCCGTTCGGCGGGTCGGGCGGCGGCTCGGGGTCCGGCGGCACCGACGGGGGCGCGTCGCCGTCGCCGGGCCAGTCCGAGGCGCCGAAGGTCAAGGGCGGCGGCACGGTGTCGGACTCGATCAACGCCATCAGCATCCCGGTACCGGACGGCTGGACCGGGCAGGCGATCGAATACGGCGCCAATGTCAGCTCCGACGACTCCTACAAGTGCCCGGGCGACACCTCGAAGAGCTGCACCGCAGGCGGCGCCTACTCGGCGCCCGCGGTGGTGCTGGGCACCAAGGGGGACACCGCCGAGGAGGTCGCCAAGGCGGACATCGCGGCCAACGCCAAGGACTCATACGGCGGCAAGACCTACGGCGCGATCACCTCGCACGAGGTGCTGGCCTCCAAGGCGGTCACCGTGGCCGGGCAGAAGGGGTACCTGGTCCGCTGGAAGGCGATCACCAGCAAGGGCGCCGACGGCTACGTCGAGTCGCTGGCCTTCCCGTCGCCCGCGAACGCCCAGCAGATCGTGGTGGTCCGGTTCGGTGTCGACGTCGGCCAGAAGGAGTCGATCATCGACACCATCACCAGCGGCATCAAGGTGTCCTCGGGCAGCGGCAGCGGCTCGAACGTCTGACCCGCACCGGTCCCGGAACAGCAGTCGGCCGGGTGGAGCGCCCCTCCGCTCAAAGGGGCACCCCACCCGGCCGGGGGGGTGCGCGCCGCCCCCGTCCCCACGGTGCGGCGCGAGCAGGTCGCCGTCCAGTCATCCCGTGGACGGCGGCCTGGGTCCTAGGTCAGTCCGAGTGCGGGCAGCGCGACGGCCTCCACGAAGCGGACGAGATAGTCGGCGTCGGCGTACTCGCCGGTGAGCACGGGCCGCACCCGCAGCACGCCGAACATCATGGCGGGCACGTAGTCCAGCGCGGGATGCCCCTCGGGCACCTCGCCCCGCTCGACCCCGCGGCGCAGGATCTGCTGGAGCGCCGCGATCTCGGGTTCCACGAGCGCCTCGCGCAGCGCCTGCGCCAGTGCCTCGTCCGAGTGCACGGCGTGCCCCAGCGCGGAGAGCAGCTTGGTGTCCTTGCGCGACCAGTCGCCCGCGGCCCGCGCGACCTCGCGCAGGTCCTGGGCGAGTGACCCGGTGTCGACGCCGGCGAAGCGCACCTCACGGTTGGCCCGCAGCGCGGCCGCGACGAACTGCGGCTTGGTCTTCCACTGCCGGTAGAGCGTCGACTTGCTGCAGCGGGTGCTCGCGGCGACCCCCTCCATGGAGACGGAGTCGTAGCCGCACTCGCGGATCTGTTCGAGCACGGCGTCGAAGAACTCCCGCTCACGCTCCGGCGTGATCTTGGAGCGGCGCGAGGCGGCGACCATGTCCGGTCCGTCCGCGGCCTGCGACGTCATGTGCCCTGCTCCTCACTCGTTCCTCACGTGCGGATCACTTCCGCCCCGCCCGCCGTTCGGCCGGCGCGGAAACCTACAACCAGTGTGGCCTACGTCTATCGATACGCCACTGTACCGGTACTCGACCGTATCGGTACAGTGGCGTATCGGTACGCTTCCGTATCGAAGAGTTCGGGCCACCGTCCGGGACTCGCACAGCACCACCGTCAGTGAGGGGGGCCTGGGATGAGATCCCAGTCCGAGCCTGCTTCAGCGGAGCCGGGCGCGATAGCCCGGCCGCCGCTCGTCCGTGAGTTCCTGCTCGTCGCAGGGCTCTTCCTCGTCTACAAGTTCGGGCGGCAGCTGGCCACCGGCCACACCGCCGAGGCCCTGCACAACGCCCACCGGATCTGGGACCTGGAACGGACGCTGCACCTGCCCTCGGAGGTCGACGTGCAGTCCGCACTGCTGCACGGCGACACCCTCGTACACCTGGCCAACACCTACTACGCCATCGTTCATTTCCCGGCCACGCTGGCCTTCCTGGTCTGGCTCTACCTGAAGCGCCCCGCGCACTATGTCTGGGCCCGCCGGGTCCTGGCCCTGGTGACCGCCGCGGCCTTGGTGCTGCCCTTCACCTTCCCGCTGGCCCCGCCCCGGATGCTGGCCGCGAGCGGCCTGATCGACACCGCCCGGGTCTACGGCCCCTCGGTCTACGGCCCGCCGAGCAGCGACCACCTCTCCAACCAGTTCGCGGCGATGCCCTCGCTGCACTTCGGCTGGGCCCTGATGGTCGCGATCGGCCTGATCGTCGCCACCCGCTCCCGCTGGCGCTGGCTGTGGCTGCTGCACCCCGCGATCACCCTCCTCGTGATCGTCGGCACCGCGAACCACTACTGGCTGGACGCGATCATCGCCACCGCGATGCTCGGCTCCGCCCTCGCCCTGATCCGCCCCCAGACTTCGTCCGGGGGGACCCCCACCTCGCTTCGCTCGCCGCACCGCACGGCCACGACAGCCGGGCGCGGCACCCGGCGCCTGGTCTCCGAGGAGCCCGCACTGGTGGGGGCCGGCCGATGAGCGCCGCGGCCCTGGTCGCCGTCGTCCTCTCCCTGGTCTCGGCCGTCGCCTACGCGGCCGCCGCCGTGGCCCAGGAACGCCTCGCCGCGAAGACCGCCGGCGCGGGCCTGCTGCGGCTGCTCGGCTCCGGCGCCTGGTGGGCGGCGGTGGGACTGAACGCCGGCGCCGCCCTGCTGCACGTCGTCGCCCTGAAGTACGGCCCGCTGACCCTCGTCCAGCCGCTGGGTGCACTCACCCTCGTGGCGGCCGTGCCGATGGGCGCCCGGGCGGCCGGTCGCCGGGTCACCGCCACCGAGTGGCGGGGCACCGCCCTGACCCTGCTGGGCCTCGGCGCCCTCCTGGTCACAGCCTCAGGACCCGCACCCCACCAGGTGCTGAGCCTCACCGAGGCCCTCGCGGTGGCCGGTACGACGGCTGCCCTGATCGGCGTCCTGTCCCGCCCCGGCACCCGCCCCGGCCTGCGGCACGCGACCGCGTCCGGCTTCGCCTCGGGCGTCGCCTCGGCCCTCACCCAGACGGTGACGGTGGCGGCGACGGACCGCTCGGGTCCGGCCCTGAGCGTCGAGGTGATCGTGGTCGCCCTGCTGGTCGCCGCGTTCGCGGTGGGCGGCCTGCTGCTCTCCCAGACGGCCTACCGCGGCGGCCTCGGCGCCCCGCTCGCGGTCGTCACCCTGTCCAACCCGGTGGCCGCGGCGGTCATCGGCCTGACCCTGCTGGGCCAGGGCCTCCAGGACGGAGTCTGGGGCATCCTGCTCGCCCTGACGGGCGCGGGCCTTGCCTCCTGGGGCGTGGTCCTGCTGACCCGGGTGACACCGCAGGCGCCGGTCGTCGAACCGGACGACGAACACCCGGTGGCAGCGGTCCTGGCCCTGGACCCGACCCTTCTTCCCCGGCAATCACCCGAACCGAAGAAGCTGACCGCTCTCTAGTGCCGCGGCAGGCCGCGTCGGTCGGCACGGCTGCGTGGGGGCCGGTCGCGCAGTTCCCTGAGTCCCTAAAGGGGCGACGCGCCCCCGAAGGGGCGCGGGGAACTGCGCGACCGGCCACGAACCACCCGCAGCCGCCTGACAGCAGTCCCCCACACCCCTTGGGTGCACGCTCACACCGTGATGATCGCCGGGTCGCTGACCCCGGCCTCCCCGTTCTCCACATGCCCGGCGAACCGCCGCACAAAGCTCGCGTCCGCCTCCGACGTCACCGTCAGGTCGTACCACCGCTCGCTGTGGTTGAGGTGCACGATGTGCGTCACAACGGCCCCGGCCCGCACCGTGAACGTCCGCCCCCGGCCGCCGTACCCGTCGGCCACCGCCAGCTTCACCGTGCCGCTGCCCTTGTTGGTGAAGGTCAGCTCGATGTCGTCGCCGTGCGGCCGGGCGGTGACCTCGGGGCCCGCCACCTTGCCGGGGCCCTGGAAGCCGCGCAGGAAGCCGTTCGGGCCGTGCACGGTCAGGTCGTAGGAGCCGCCCGAGTACACCGAGTTCCAGGTGTCGGAGACGGTCTTGCCCGCCTCGGTGGTGTAGCTCCAGGGGCCGTCGGAGCGGTTGTTGGAGGTCACCAGGAAGGCGGCACCGGCCTGCGCGCCCGACGCGAAGGTGAGCGTGAACTTCCCGGCCGCCGCGTCCAGCGCGCCGTCCACCAGCGGGGCGTACTTCAGCGGCCGGGTGGGCCGGGAGCCGCGCTCCTGCTTCGGCAGCGCAGGGTTGGCCGGCGGGGTGGGCACGTAGTCGGGGTGGCGGTTGCCGTCCGGCGGCCGGTAGCCGTCCGTGGCGGGCAGCGCGACCGGCTTGGTGTCCTTGCGGGAGAAGTCGAACGCCGAGGTCAGGTCGCCGGTGACGGCACGCCGCCAGGGCGAGATGTTGGGCTCGTGGACGCCGAAGCGGGCCTCCATGAACCGGATGATCGAGGTGTGGTCGAGCGTCTCGGAGCAGACGAAGCCGCCCTTGCTCCACGGGGAGACGACCAGCATCGGGACGCGCTGGCCGAGGCCGTAGGCACCGGCCGAGTGGCTCGCGTCGCCCTTGAAGAGGTCCAGGCTCGGGTCGACCGTGGACTTGCCCTGCGCGGCGGAGGCCGGCGGGAACGGCGGGATCAGGTGGTCGAAGAAGCCGTCGTTCTCGTCGTACGTGATGAAGACGGCCGTCTTCGCCCACACCGCGGGGTCGGCGGTGAGCGCGTCGAGGACCTGCGAGACGTACCAGGCGCCGTAGTTCGCGGGCCAGTTGGGGTGCTCGGTGAAGGCCTCGGGGGCGACCACCCAGGAGATCTGCGGCAGCTTGCCGGCCTTGACGTCGGCCTTGAGCCGGTCGAAGAAGCCCTCGCCCTTGGTGGCGTCGGTGCCGGTGCGGGCCTTGTCGTACAGCGGGTCGCCGGGCTGGGCGTTCTGGTACTGCTTGAAGTAGAGCAGCGAGTTGTCGCCGTAGTTGCCGCGGTAGGCGTCCTGGATCCAGCCCCAGCCGCCGGCCGCGTCCAGGCCGTCGCCGACGTCCTGGTAGATCTTCCAGGATACGCCGGCCTTCTCCAGGCGCTCCGGGTACGTGGTCCAGCTGTAGCCGGCCTCGTCGTTGCCGAGGACCGGGCCGCCGCCCTGGCCGTCGTTGCCGGTGTAACCCGTCCACATGTAGTAGCGGTTCGGGTCGGTGGAGCCCATGAACGAGCAGTGGTAGGCGTCGCAGATGGTGAAGGCGTCGGCGAGCGCGTAGTGGAACGGTATGTCGTCGCGGTTCAGGTACGCCATCGTCGTGGTGCCCTTGGCCGGCACCCACTTGTCGTACTTGCCGGCGTCGACGGCGGTGTGCGTGTCGTTCCAGCCGTGCGGGAGGTCCTGGATGAAGGCGAGGCCCAGGTCGTCGGCGTCCGGGTGGAAGGGCAGGACGTCCTTCGTGCCGTTCGACTGCTTCCACACGGACTTGTTGTTCTGGGTGACCGGGCGGGGGTCGCCGAAGCCGCGGACGCCGCTCAGGGTACCGAAGTAGTGGTCGAACGACCGGTTCTCCTGCATCAGGACGACGATGTGCTCGACGTCTTCGATCGACCCGGTGCGGTGGTTCGCGGGCAGTGCGGCGGCGCGCTGGATGCTGCTGGACAGCGCGGTGAACGCCGTGGTGGCGCCCGCCAGTTGGAGGAATCGGCGCCGGTTGACTTCGGACATGGGTGAGCGACCTCTCATCCTGACGCACGGGTTGGCCGGAACAGGGCGGATTGTGCGCGGGTGCGAGTGTTCCAAGGGCATCGAACGTCAGGGAAGGGTCTGGTGGCGCGGATGTGAAACTCGGCGGTACGTGAGGTAGGTAGTCGGTAAGGAGACGGAGCCGGCCGACGGGTCCTGGATGACCAACGTCTGCATCAGGGGCCCGGCTTGACCGCCGGGGGCCGCCACCTGCTGATCCGGGCCCGGCTACGGGGCGGCGCCCCCGGGTCGGGCGCCCTGTTGGTCAACCTATTCACTTTGTTGCGCATGCCGTTCGGCCCGCTGCGCAAGCCTCCGCAGGGCCAGGTCCCCCCACTGGAGGTTCTCCCGCTCGAAGGACATCCCGCGCAGCAGGGTGAGGTACGGGCCGATGCGGTCCGTCTCGGCGAAGTACGCCTCCTCGGACCGGCCGGCGAGGAGACGCTGCCGGATCCGCTCGTAGCGGGTGAGTTTGGCAGTGGCCCACTCCATGCGTTCGGCGACGGCGGTCCGGACCGCCTCGATGTCACCGACGTCCGCGCACTGCACCTTGACCAGCAGCTCGTCGCGGACCACCGCGGGCCGGCCGGGGGGCTCGGACGTGTAGGCGCGTACCGCCTGGCGGCCGGCCTCCGTCAGCGAGAACAGCCGCTTGTTGGGCCTGCGTTCCTGCTCGACGACGCGGGCGGCGACCAGTCCGTCCGCCTCCATGCGCTCCAGCTCGCGGTAGAGCTGCTGGGGCGTCGCCGTCCAGAAGTTGGCGACCGTCGCGTCGAATCCCTTCGCGAGGTCGTACCCGGAGGCCTCTCCCTCCAGGAGGGCGGCCATCAGCGCATTCCGCAGAGCCATGGCAGCACGCTAGCATGCACCTACTCAACTTTTTGACTAGGTGAGGTGGGACCCATGCATTCCGCGCACCCCGTGCACCCGTTCCGCAAGGCCGTCGAGAGCGGCGACATGGCCGCCGTGGCCGCCCTGCTCGCCGACGACGTCGTCTTCACCAGCCCGGTCGCCTTCAAGCCGTACCCGGGCAAGCCGGTCACGGCCGCGATCCTGCGCGCGGTGTCGCAGGTGTTCGAGGACTTCGCCTACGTACGGGAGATCGCGAACCCGGACGGCCGCGACCACGCCTTCGTGTTCACGGCCACGGTCGCCGGCAAGCAGCTCCAGGGCTGCGACTTCCTGCACTTCGACGAGGACGGGAAGATCGACGAGTTCACGGTGATGGTGCGTCCGCTGTCGGCCGCGCAGGCGCTGTCCGAGGCGATGGGCGCCCGGTTCGAGCAGATCGCCCAGGAGGCGGCCGCCGCGCGGTGACCCTCCCGGAGCACGCGCCGCTCAGCGCCGCCCGCCCGGGGTCCGGCCGGTGAGGGCGTCGCGCAGGCCCGCGCGGGAGGAGACGCCGAGCTTCGGGAAGGCACTGCGCAAGTGGGCGGCCACCGCGCGGCCGACGGGCGGCCGCGGGGTACGGCGGCGGGTTCCGCCCGCTGCTACGGCTGCCCCGGCTCCCTCACGACCGGCACCCGCCATACCAGCGTCGTTCCCCCGCCCGCCGGCCCCTGGGGACAGTCCCACTCCAGCCGGCCGCCGAGTTCCGCCGCCCGTTCCGCCATGTTCCGCAGCCCGCTGCGACGGCCCTCGGGCCGGATGCCCACTCCGTTGTCCCGGACGGTGAGGACCAGCTCCCGCCCGTCGGTCGCCAGGACGGCCTCCGTGCGGTCGGCGTGCGCGTGCCGGGCGATGTTGGTCAGGGCCTCGGACAGGACCGCGACCGCGTGATCGGCGATCTCCTTGGGCACGTCGGTGTCGAGCAGCCCCTCCATCCGCACGCTCGGCGCGAACCCGAGCGCCGCGGCCGCCTCACCGGCCACCCGCACCGCACGTGCCCGCAGCCCGCTGCCCGCACCGCCCTCCCGGGCCCGCAACCCGAAGATCGTCGACCTGATGATCTTGATGGTCTCGTCCAGGTCGTCCACCGCCCGCAGCACCCGCTCCGCGGCCTCCGAGTGCTCGATGAAACGCCCCGCGCTCTGCAGGGTCATCCCGGTCGCGAACAGCCGCTGGATCGCCAGGTCGTGCAGATCCCGCGCGATCCGGTCGCGGTCCTTGAGCACCGCGATCTCCTCCGCGTCCCGCCGCCGCTCCGCCAGCTCCATCGCGAGAGCCGCCTGCGCCGCGAAAACCTGCAAGGGCTCGGTCTCCTTCGCCGTGAACGGCGGCCGGCCCGCCTCGCGTGCCAGCAGCACCACACCCCGCACCCCCGCCTCACCCGTCCCGATCGGACTGGCCACCGCCGGCCCCAGCCCGGTGAACCGCGGCGGCTCCGGCGAGACCCGCTCGTCATGGACCACGTCCGTACTGGTCACCAGGGCATCCCGGGCGAACGCCAGACCCATGAGCGTCCTGTCCAGCGAAAGCACCAGCCCCTGATGAGCGTCCGCGTCCATACCGACGGCGATCTCCACCGTGAGCGAGTCGGTGTCCGCCATCGGGGTCGCGACCGCGGCCAGCGCCGAACCGGTGATCTCCCTGGCCTGCTCGGCGATCAGCCCGAGGGCCTCGGCGCTCGGGCTGCCCGACATCAGACTGTTCGTGATCTCCGCGCTCGCCCGCAGCCAGCGCTCGCGCAGCCGCGACTCCTCGTACAGCCGGGCATTGTCGATCGCCACCCCGGCCGCCACGGCCAGCGTCGACGTCACCGACACGTCCTCCTCGTCGAACTGGCCGCCACCCCGCTTCTCGGTCAGGTAGAGGTTGCCGAAGACCTGGTCGCGGACCCGGATCGGGACCCCGAGGAAGGAGTTCATCGGCGGGTGGTTCGGCGGGAAGCCGTACGAGGCCGGATGCTCGGAGAGCTTGGCCAGGCGCAGCGGCTCGGGTTCGCGGATCAGCTCGCCGAGGATCCCGTGGCCCTCCGGGAACGGGCCGATCCGGGCGATCTCCTCCTCGGTCACCCCGACCGTGTGGAACGCCGACAGCCGCCTGCCGTCGGGCCCGATCACCCCCAGGGCCGCGTACTCGGCGTCCACCAGCACCGCCGCCGCCTCCACGATGCTGCGCAGAGCCTGCTCCAGGTCCAGTTCCCGGCCGACCGAGAGCACCGCCTCCAGCAGGCTGTGCACCCGGTCCCGGGTGCCACGCGCCGCGTCCAGCCGCGCCTGCAGCTCCCCCAGCAGCTCGTCCAGCCTGAGCTGCGGCAGCCGCACCTGGGCCGCCTCATGGCTCTCCACCGCGCTCCTCCCGACCCCGTCGACTCGTACACCGGCAGGTCCGGTCAAGGCCCACCGTAGTGCGGGCCGACCTCGCCGGGCACCTGGATCGGGCAAGTCGGGCGGGCGTCAGCGCGGCGCGGCGGACAGCACCGGAACGGAACCCCCGTACCGGGTGCGCCGCCCAGGTCGTAAGGGCCGACCGGTCCCGAACCGGTGACCACCGGCACCCGCCACTGGGCACGGCCTGGGGGGAGACTGGGCTCAGGAGCGGCACCGGTCCCCCGCGGTGTCGCTCCGCGCCGCCCGGGCTCACGGGGAGTACCGCGGGAGCGCGGCGGGGATCACGGGATGGGGTCCAGGCCGTACCGGGTGCGGCCGCCGGTCGGTTCCCGTCCGGTGACGAGTTCCGGCTCGATGCGGACGAAGACCTCCCGCGGTGACGGAACCCAGGACCCCGGGCCGTCCAGGACGAGCCTCGCGTGTTCGCCGGGGACCCTGACCACGGCCGCACGGCCGGTCACGACGACGCTCCTGTACCGGCTCGGCGGGCTCCGCTGTACCGGCTCGGCGGGCTCCGCCTGGGCCGGTCGGCCCCCACCGGCCGCCGCACGCGCCCTTTCGCGCCGGAGACGACAGGAAGGACCGCCCGAAGCACCGCAGGACGGGGCCGTCCGGGGCGCCGCAGGACACGGACCGCCCGGGGCGCCGCAGGACACGGGCCGTCCGAGGCGCCGCAGGACGGGGCCGTCCGGGGCACCGCAGGACACGGACCACCCGGAGCACCGCAGGACCGACCGCCCGGAGCACCGAAGGACGGACCGGCCGGAGCACCGAAGGGGCCGAACGGCCCTTCCGCGCGAGTCGCCGGCTGGACTTCGCTCTTCTTATGGCCGACAACCACACGAGGTCCGCGACGTACCGCACGACCCGTACCGACGGGGGCACCACCGTCGTGACCCTGCACGGCGACCTCGACCTCCTGGCGGTTCCGGTCCTCTCCGTGGCCCTGGACGACCTGACGTCCGGTGCGGCGCCCGATCTGGTGCTCGACCTGAGTCCCGTCCCGTTCGCCGACTGCTCCGGCCTCGGTCTCCTGTGCCGGGCGCGCAACCGGGTCCGGTACCGCGGCGGCAGACTGCGCCTGGTCACGCCGGACGACGACTTCCACCGGCTGCTGCGCCGCACGGGGCTGGGCGACGCGTTCGAGCTGTACCCCGGCCTCCCGGAGGCCCTCGCCGACGGGGACGCCCCCGTCCCGGTCGCCTGACCGGGACGGGGAACGCGCACGTTCAGCCGTTCCAGGTCCAGTCGGCGACCTCGGGCAGGTCGGTGCCGTGCTCGCGGATCCAGGCCTGGTGGCGGGTGCGGGCGTCGGCCATCTGCTGGCGTACGGCGGCGGCCCGGACCGCGAGGCCGGGCACCCGGTCGATGACGTCCATGACCAGCCGGTAGCGGTCCAGGTCGTTGCGGACGACCATGTCGAACGGCGTGGTCGTGGTCCCCGACTCCTTGTAGCCGCGCACGTGCAGGTGCGGGTGGCCGGTGCGGCGGTAGGCGAGGCGGTGGATCAGCCAGGGATACCCGTGGTACGCGAAGATCACCGGCTTGTCGGCGGTGAACAGGCCGTCGTACTCGAAGTCGGTCATCCCGTGCGGGTGCTCGTCCTTCGGGAGCAGCCGGGTCATGTCGACGACGTTGACCACGCGGACGGCCAGCTGCGGCAGCTGCCGGCGCAGCAGCTGGGCGGCGGCGAGCACCTCCTGGGTGGGCACGTCGCCGGCGCAGGCCAGCACCACGTCGGGCTCGCGGGTGCCGTCCTCGGTGCCCGCCCACTCCCAGATCCCGGCGCCGCGCGCGCAGTGCACGCGGGCCTCGTCCATGGAGAGCCAGTCGAAGCAGGGCTGCTTGCCGGCCACGATGACGTTGACGTAGTCCCGGCTGCGCAGCGCGTGGTCCGCGACCGAGAGCAGGGTGTTGGCGTCCGGCGGCAGGTAGACGCGGACGACCTCGGGGCTCTTGTTGAGGACGTGGTCGACGAAGCCGGGGTCCTGGTGCGAGAAACCGTTGTGGTCCTGGCGCCAGACGTGGGACGTGAGCAGGTAGTTGAGCGAGGCGATCGGCGCCCGCCACGCCAGCTCCCGTGCTGTCTTGAGCCACTTGATGTGCTGGTTGACCATCGAGTCGACGATGTGCACGAACGCCTCGTAGCAGGAGAACATCCCGTGCCTGCCGGTGAGGAGATAGCCCTCCAGCCAGCCCTGGCAGGTGTGCTCGGAGAGGATCTCCATCACCCGGCCGTGCCGGTCCAGGTGCTCGTCCACCTGCAGCAGCGCGGCCTGCCAGGCCTTGCCGCTGGCGCCGTAGACGGCCTGCAGCCGGTTGGAGGCGGTCTCGTCCGGGCCGACCAGGCGGAAGTCCCGGCGCGCCCCGGTGTCCTTCATGACCTGGGCCAGGAGGTCACCGAGCACCCGCGTGGGTTCGTGCAGGGCCGTACCGGGCTTGTCGACGGGGACGGCGAACTCGTCGAGGTCGGCGATGGGCAGGTCGCGGACGAGCAGCCCGCCGTTGGCGTACGGCGACGCGCCCAGACGCCGCGCCCCCTCGGGGACGCAGGCAAGCACGTCGGCGACCGGCCGTCCGTCGGGGGCGAAGAGCTCCTCGGGCCGGTACGAACGCAGCCATGCCTCCAGCTGCCGCAGGTGCTCGGGGTTCTCGCGGACGCCGGCCAGCGGGACCTGGTGGGCCCGCCAGGTGCCCTCGACGGGGACACCGTCCACCTCCGCCGGACCGGTCCAGCCCTTCGGCGTCCGCAGCACGATCACCGGCCAGTGCACGCGCTCGGTGATCCCCTCCTCGCGCGCCGAGCGCTGCATCACGGCGATGCGGTCCAGCGCGTCGTCCATCGCCGCCGCCATGGCCCGGTGGACCTCGTGCGGGTCGTCGCCCGTGACGTGGATCGGCTCGTGGCCGTAGCCGCGCAGCAGTTCGTCCAGCTCGGACTCGGGCAGGCGGGCCAGGACCGTCGGGTTGGCGATCTTGTAGCCGTTCAGGTGCAGGATCGGCAGGACGGCGCCGTCGTGGACCGGGTCGAGGAACTTGTTGGAGTGCCAGGAGGCGGCCAGCGGCCCGGTCTCCGCCTCGCCGTCCCCGATCACACAGGCGACCAGCAGGTCCGGGTTGTCGAAGGCGGCGCCGTAGGCGTGGGAGAGGGAGTAGCCGAGCTCACCGCCCTCGTGGATGGAGCCGGGCGTCTCGGGAGCCACGTGACTGGGCACCCCGCCGGGGAAGGAGAACTGCCGGAACAGCCGGCCCATCCCCGCCGCGTCCCGCGGGACGTCGGGGTAGGTCTCGCTGTAGCTGCCCTCCAGCCAGGAGTTGGCCAGCACGGACGGCCCCCCGTGCCCCGGCCCCCACACGCACAGCGCGTCCAGACCGCGGGCCCGGATCACCCGGTTGAGGTGGGTGTACACGAGGTTCAGGCCGGGCGAGGTGCCCCAGTGGCCGAGCAGCCGGGGCTTGATGTGCTCGGGGCGCAGCGGCTCGGTGAGCAGCGGGTTGGACATCAGGTAGATCTGGCCCGCCGCCAGGTAGTTGGCGGCACGCCAGTGCGCGTCCAGGGTGCGCACTTCGTCGTCGGACAGTACGGTGGCGTCCTGGTGTTCGACCTTGGGCATCGGGATGGCTCCATGGGTAGGTCATCGGGCGGTGGAGGCGGCATGGCCGGCAAGCAGGCGGCGGAGCTGCCGCGCAAGGTGTACGAAGCGGAACTGCTCCGGTTGCAGACCGAGTTGGTGAAACTGCAGGAGTGGGTGCGGGCCACGGGCGCACGTCTTGTTGTGATCTTCGAGGGACGGGACGCGGCCGGTAAAGGCGGGACGATCAAACGGGTGACCGAGCACCTCAATCCGCGGATCGCGCGGATCGCGGCGCTGCCGAAACCCACCGAGCGCGAGCGCACCCAGTGGTACTTCCAGCGGTACGTGGAGCATCTCCCGGCGGCCGGGGAGATCGTGCTGTTCGACCGGTCCTGGTACAACCGGGCCGGCGTCGAACGCGTGATGGGTTTCTGTACGAAGGAGGAGTACCAGCTCTTCCTGCGGCACTGCCCGATCTTCGAGCGGATGCTGGTGGAGTCCGGGATCCTGCTGCGCAAGTACTGGTTCTCGGTGAGCGACACCGAGCAGCAGGACCGGTTCCGCAAGCGCCTCGAGGATCCGCTGCGGCGCTGGAAGCTCTCGCCGATGGACCTGGAGTCGATCACCCACTGGGAGGCGTACTCCCGGGCGAAGGACGAGATGCTGGTCCACACGGACGTCTCGGACGCGCCCTGGTACGTCGTGGAGAGCGACGACAAGCGCCGGGCCCGGCTCAACATGATGGCCCACCTGCTGTCGACCGTGCCGTACCACGACGTGCCGCCGCCGGTGCTGGAACTCCCGAAGCGGCCGCCGTCGACCGGCTACGAGCGGCCGCCCAGGGATCTGCAGACCTACGTCCCCGATCACGCGGCGAGCCTCTGAGCGAGCGGGTCCCCGGACGGCGCCGCCGGGCGGCCCCCGGCCGGGCCGACGAGTGCCGCGGTGACGGTGCGAAGCATGATCGTCACCTCCTGGTCTCTGGTCTCCTGGGCTTCTGGTCTCCTGGGCCGAGGGATCGCGCGGGGCTCCTTCGGCGGATCCGGTTCAAGCGTCGGATCCGGGAGGTCCGGCGGGCAGGGGCCACTGGTCCCGGACCTGAGGGACCGCTCGGCCCATGGCGGGCCCGGCCCCGGCACCGCACGCTGACAGTGGCAGCCCGTACCCACGTCCCGCCCGGGAGGCAGGCCATGAGCACCCCGTCGACCCTCAGCATGCTGCGCGTCCTGCCCGCCGACCGGCAGCGGCAGCTGATGCGCCACGCCCGGGAGGTCGCCTTCCCGCAGGGCACGCGGCTCTTCGAGGAGGGCGGTCACGCCGACCGGTTCTGGATCATCCGCACCGGCCGCGTCGAACTCGACATGCACGTCCCGGGCCGCCGTGCGGCCGTCATAGAGAGCCTCGGGCACAACGAGCTCATCGGCTGGTCCTGGCTGTTCGCGCCCCCGGTGTGGCACCTGGGTGCCGAGGCCACCACGCCGGTGCGCGCCTACGAGTTCGACGCCGCGACCGTCCTGGCCCTGTGCCGGGAGGATCCGGCGCTGGGCAACGCGGTCAGCCAGTGGGTGGGCCAGGTGCTCGCGCACCGTCTGCGCGCGGCCCGGAAACGGCTGCTGGACCTGTACGCCCCGTACGGCGCCGGCGCGAGCGTCTGACACCGTCCGCGGCCGGCGCACACCGCCGGTGAGGCGACAAGTGGGGCCGGTCGGCCCTGGTGCGACCGGCCCCCGGCGGACGATGATCCTGATGGGCGGCCCGTGGTCTGCCCGCCGTCCGGGACAGACCGGGATGCCGGGGACAAGGGGACGTCACGATGTCGGAGCCACGCACCTTCTCGGAACAGCACCCGATCCGCGTGTTCCTGCTGGACGACCACGAGGTCGTCCGGCGCGGCATCACCGACCTCCTCGAAGCGGAACCCGACATCACGGTCGTCGGCGACGCCGGCACCGTCCAGCACGCCCTCGCCCGCGGCCCCGCCCTGCGCCCGCACGTCGCCGTCCTCGACGTCCGCCTGCCCGACGGCGACGGCATCACCGTCTGCCGCGAACTGCGCGACCAGATGCCCGGCCTGGCCTGCCTCATGCTCACCTCCTTCGACGACGAGGAAGCCCTCCTCGACGCGATCATGGCCGGAGCCGCCGGCTATGTCCTCAAGCAGATCAAGGGCTCCGACCTGGTCTCCGCGGTCCGCACGGTCGCCTCCGGCCAGTCCATGCTGGACCCCGCCACCACGGCCCGCCTCATGCGCTCCCTGCGCGCCGACCCCGCCCAGACCCCGTCCGTGCCACCCGAACTCGCGAGCCTGTCCCCCCGCGAACGCGACATCCTCGCCCTCATCGGCGACGGCCTCACCAACCGCGAGATCGGCAAGAAGCTCTACCTCTCCGAGAAGACCGTCAAGAACCACATCTCCCGCCTCCTCGCCAAACTCGGCGTCCAGCGCCGCGTCCAGGCCGCCGTCCTCGCCACCCACCTGGAGCAGCCGGGGGCCGGGGGCCCTGCGAAGTAGGGCCCGGAAAAGATCTCGCCCGGTTTCTGTTACCGAGGTGCCCGTGGCGGTCCCTCCCCTTCACATGGACACCTCCTCGAACACCCCGGAGCCCCGGACCCCCCTCTCCCACCGCGCTCCCACGTGGTCCCGCCGCAGGCTCCTCGGCGCCACGGCGGGCGGCACCGCGGTCGCGGCACTCGGCACGTTCGGCGTCACCCGCTTCGCGTCGGCGGCCGACACGAGCACCACCGCGAGCGCGGCCGGCGACGTGGTCGGCAAGGTCACCGTCGGCTACCAGGGCTGGTTCGCCTGCAAGGGCGACGGCGCCCCCATCAACGCCTGGTGGCACTGGGCCCCCAACAGCGCCTCCACCCCCTCCCCCAGCAACAACGGCATCAAGGCCTGGCCCGACATCCGCGACTACACCAGGACCTACACCACCGCGTTCGCGAACTTCGGCAACGGCCACACCCCCGCCCTCTTCTCCTCCTACGACCAGCAGACCGTCGACACGCACTTCCTGTGGATGCAGCAGTACGGCATCGACACCGCCGCCCTCCAGCGCTTCAACCCCACCGGCGGCGAGGGCCCCACCCGCGACGCCATGGCGACCAAGGTGCGCAGCGCCGCCGAGGCGTACGGCCGGAAGTTCTACATCATGTACGACGTCAGCGGCTGGACGAACATGCAGTCCGAGATCAAGACCGACTGGACGAACAAGATGTCGGCGCACACGGCGAGTTCGGCGTACGCGACCCAGAACGGCAAACCCGTCGTCTGCATCTGGGGCTTCGGCTTCAACGACGACAAACACGCCTTCACCGCCGACGCCTGCCTCGACGTCATCAACTGGTTCAAGAACCAGGGCTGTTACGTCATCGGCGGCGTCCCCACCTGGTGGCGCACCGGTACCGGCGACTCCCGCTCGGGGTTCTCCGACGTCTACCACGCCCTGAACATGATCTCGCCCTGGATGGTCGGCCGGATCGGCAACGCCTCGGACGCCGACAACTTCTACACCAACGCCACCGTCCCCGACGTCGCCGACTGCGCCTCCCACGGCATC
The DNA here is from genome assembly GCF_042894765.1 of Streptomyces sp. NPDC001507. Taxonomy (NCBI): domain Bacteria; kingdom Bacillati; phylum Actinomycetota; class Actinomycetes; order Kitasatosporales; family Streptomycetaceae; genus Streptomyces; species Streptomyces sp. NPDC001507. The sequence continues at coordinate 298,437 of NZ_JBIAVV010000007.1, read as the reverse complement.
GACTACCAGCCGTGCGTCCTGCCCGGCGATGTCGCCGAACACCAGCGCGCCCACGGCGACTTCATGTGGCGCCAGTTCTACAACATGGTCCGCGCCGGCGTGCAGGGCATCTACATCTCCATGTACGACGAGTACAACGAGGGCAACCAGATCGCCAAGACCGCCGAATCTCAGGCCTGGGTCCCCACCGACTCCGGCCTGCTCGCCCTCGACGAGGACGGCACCGCCTGCTCCGCCGACTACTACCTGCGCCTCACCGGCGACGGCGGCCGCATGCTCAAGGGCGCCCTGGCCCTGACCGCCACCCGCCCCACCGCCCCCTACGTCAACGGCACCTCCGCTGGCAGCCCCGCCACCGCCACCATCGCCCTCAAGGCCCGCGCCAACGGCAAGTACGTCACCGCGGAGAACGCCGGCGCCTCGGCCCTGATCGCCAACCGCGACTCCGCCGGCACCTGGGAGAAGTTCGACCGGATCGACCTCGGCAACGGCACGATCGCCCTGCGCGCCCGTGCCAACGGGCAGATCGTCTGCGCCGACAACGCGGGTGCCTCCGCCCTCATCGCCAACCGCACCGCCATCGGCAGCTACGAGACCTTCCAGCTCGTCACCAACTCGAACGGCACCGTCAGCCTCCTCGCCGCCGCCGACGGCAAGTACGTCACGGCCGAGAACGCCGGCGCCGACCCCCTCGTCGCCAACCGCACCGCGATCGGCACCTGGGAACAGTTCGACCTGACCACGGTCTAGGTGCCACGGCCGGCCATGGCCGAGGTTCGCAGCGGGCACCACCCGCTGCGGGCCTCCCGCGACTTTTCGGCCGTACCGCCAGCCCCGCGGGGCTCCGGCCTACCAGCCGCGGCGCCCGTGAGTCCGGCCGGTCCGCAGCAGGGTCACCAGCTCACGTCGCAGGGAACGGTCTTCCTCCGTCTCCACCGATGCGTCCAGCTGCACGATGTCGATGCCGGCCGTGCGCAGCCAGTCGATGCGGTCCGCCACCGTGCGGGGCGAGCCGACGAACGCGGCGGCCAGGGAGCGGCGGATGTACGCGGTGATCTCGGCCGGACCCGTCCCGGGCACCGAGCGGCCGCGTTCGCGGTCCCGGTCGAGTTGGACGGCCTCCGTCCAACGGGAGCTGCGGGCCGCGGTGCTCAGCCGGACCGCGTCGTCGGCGATCCGGCGGGCCTTGGCCCGGGCCTGTTCGTCGGTGGGAGCGAGGACCAGGCCGACGGGCCGCCAGATGCGCAGCGACCGTCCGTGCCGGGCCGCGGCGGCTCTGATCTCGGCGACACGCAGCCGGGTCGCGGTGAGGGGCATGGGCGCGATGGCGTACACCTCGGCGTACCGGGCGGCCAGTTCGAGGCCTTCCGGGGACGAGCCGCCGAAGGACACCAACTCGCCGCGCGGCTCGGGGCGCAGGCCCGAGCGAGCGCCGCGCAGCGTGTAGAACTCGCCCTCGAAGGTGAAGTCCTTCTCCTCGGCCAGTGCCCGGTGGAAGACGTCCAGGTACTCCGCCGCGCGCCGGTAGCGGTGCGCCTTCGGCAGGGTGTCGCCGTCCCGTGCGACATCGACGTCGCTGGAGCCGACGATCACGTGCGCGGCCGCCCGGCCGCCGGACAGCCGGTCAAGGGTGGCGAGGGACCGGGCCGCCGCGGTGGGCGCGGTGACGCCGATCCGGTGGGCCACGGCGATCCGCAGCCGGCTGGTGGCCGCGAGCGCCCAGGTCGCGACGATCCACGGGTCCGGCCAGGAACTCGACTGCGTCACCAGTGCGCTGTCGAGTCCGTCCTCCTCGTTCTCCCGGGCGCTGCGGGCGACGTGGTGGGGGTCCGCGTCCCGCGCGCGGGGGTCGGGGGCGAACCGCAGCGCCTGCCGTTCCCGGGGCGTGTCGCCGGGCACCGGGGCGGCGCGGACGCCGCCGCGCAGGTCGAGTTCCATGCCGGAACCTCCACAGGTCAGCCGCCGGTGGGTCCCAGGCGGGCCAGGGTGTCGAGCAGCCGGGCCCGGCTGACGAACACCTCGGGGGGCAGGGAGACGTAGAGCTGGAGCGTGGTCACGCCGGGGCGGTGGTAGCGCAGGATGCGTTCGCGGCACTCCTCCGGCGAACCGCTGATGAACAGCCCGTCCACGACCTCGTCCGGCAGCGCCTTCTGGGCGGCCTCGATGTCGCCCGCGGCCCAGCGCTCGTGCGATTCGCGCAGCAGTTCGCCGTGGCCGAGCCACTCGTGGAACTTGCGGTACGGCTCCCGGTTGAGGATCCAGGCGAGGAAGGGCCGGGTGGCGCGGTGGGCGTAGTCGGTGTCCTCGGTGGGACAGACGAAAACCTTGACGACGAGTTCCTTGCCGGGCGGTTGCGGGCCCACCGCGTGGAGGATCTTCGGCACGTCCTCGGGGAAGAGCAGGTTGGTGATGGCTCCGTCCCCTTCGGTGAAGCCGAGCCGCAGCATGCCGGGCCGCAGTGCGCCGAGGATGACCTTGACGGGGGCGGCCGGCGGATGCGGCAGCCGGTACCCGGTGATCGAGAAGGTGTCGAAGTCGCCCGCGATGTGCTCGCCGCGCAGCGCCCGCGTCACGAAGCGCAGCACGTCACGGGTCCGCTTGAAGGGTTCGTCGAAGGGGATGCCGTTGATGTCCGTGACATGCGCGGGCACCGACGCACCGAGGCCCAGGAGCAGCCGCCCGGGGGCGAGTTGAGCCAGTGTGGCGGCGGTCTGGGCGAGGACGGCCGGTCCGCGGGTGTGCACGGGGACGATACCGGTGGCGATCCGCAGGGTGTCCGACCAGGCGGCGGTGACGGCGAGCGGGGTGAAGGCGTCGGTGCCGCCACCCTCCGCGCTCCACACGTCGGTGTAACCGAGGCCGGGCAACCGCTCCACGAGGAAGCGGTGCCGGTCGATGGTCAGGCCCGGCAGCGGCAGGGTGATCCCCCACCTGGGCGGTTGCCGGTCGTCGCTCATACGGACGGCCGTCCTTTCGTACGTCGTCGGGGGCAGGTCGGTCACTTGCCGACCCATACGGCGGTGAGGTCCAGGAACCAGGACTGCGGTTGGACGAGGCCGTGGACCGTGGGGGCGAGGGCGCGCGGGTTGCGGTCGTTGACCACGAACAGCCAGGGCGCGTCCTGGGTGACCCGGGTGAGTGCCTGCCGGTAGTCGCTCTGCCGGGTGGCCTTGTCGGGCGAGGCCGCGGCCGCCGCGAGGAGCTTGTCGACGCCCGGGTTGCTGTAGTGGCCGGTCCAGAAGGGGCTGTTGCTGCCGATGAACAGCGGCAGCAGTGCCTCGGACTGGAAGAGGGTGGTGGACTGGGCGATGGCGTCCGACCCGAGGGCGACCTTGCCCTTGGCCTCGGCGCCGATCAGCGTGGTCCAGTCGGTGGTGCGGATGGCCACCTTGATGCCGACGGCGGCCAGATCGCGTTGCAGCGCCTCGGTGATGGGCACGGGCAGCAGGTTGCCCGAGCCGCCGGTCGGCACGGTGACGGAGGTGCTGAAGCCGTTCGGATAGCCGGCCGCGGCCAGCAGCCTTCTGGCCTTGGCGGGGTCGTAGGAGTAGGTGTTCCCCTTGGGGTCGTAGGCGAAGGTGGCGCGCGGGGCGGCCTGGTAGGCGGGGTCGGCGGTGCCGTGCAGGAGGTCGTCGGCGATGGCCTTGCGGTTGATGGCGTAGTTGGCGGCCCGGCGTACCCCGGCGTTCTTCCAGGGGCCGTCGGTGGTGTCGAGGATCCAGTACCAGAGGTGGTCGTAGCTGTTGGTGAGGATCTGCGCGCCGTCGGCCTTGAGGCTCGCGAGGTCGTCCGGGTTGGGGTATTCGATCCAGTTGACGGAGCCCGAGCGCAGGGCCGCGGTGCGGGCGGCCGGGTCGGGGAGCGCCTTGACGATCAGTCGGTCGAGCTTGGGCGCGCCGCGCCAGTAGTGCTTGTTGGCGACGAGTTCGATCTGTTCGCCCGGGGTCTGGGACTTGAAGCTGAACGGCCCGGTCCCGACGGGGTGTTTCGAGAAGTTCGCCGAGCCCGTCGCGCGTACGGCGGTGGGGCTGGCGATCAGGACGTGGGCGAGGTCCTCGGGGAAGTGGCCGTTGGGGGACTTCGTCACCAACTCGACGTGGTCGGCGTCGAGTTTGCGGTAGCGGGTGATGTCTCCGGCGTACTCGCTCGCGGCGGCTCCGAGGGCGGGGGTGTAGGAGGCGCTCTTCTTGTCGAGGTAGCGGTCGAGGTTGAAGATCACCGAGTCGGCGTCGAAGCGGGTGCCGTCCTGGAAGGTGACGCCCTTGCGCAGGGTGAAGGTCCAGGTTCGGTGGTCGGCGGCGACCTTCCAGGAGGTGGCGAGGGCGCCGGTGATCTCGGACGGGGCGTCGGTCCTGGACAGGTCGTAGCGGGTGAGGCCCTCGTACAGCTGGAAGGAGACCAGCCGCTTGCCTTCGAAGCCGGCGCCGCCGATGACGGTGTCGGGGTTGGGGAGCTTGCCGGTCGCGCCGATGACGAGGGTGCCGCCGCGTCCGGCGGAGCGGCCGGCGGCCTGTCCGGCGGAGGACGAGCTGCAGCCCGCGACGGCGAGCAGGAGCAGGGCGGCCGGGAGAACGGTTCTGATGCGGGGGCGGTGCTTCATGGGGTTCCCGTCGGTTCAGTGGAGCAGTGAGGGTTCGCCGGTGGCCGCCGCCAACAGGGCCCTGGTGTAGGGGTGCCGGGGTGCCGTCCAGACGCTGTCGGCGCGGCCTTCCTCGACGATCCGGCCGTGCCGCAGCACGGTCACCCGGTGGGCGAGGCGGCGTACGACGGCCAGGTCGTGCGAGATGAAGAGGTAGGCCAGGCCCAGGCGGTCCTGGAGTTCGGTGAGCAGGTCGAGGACCTGGGCCTGCGTCTCGGGGTCGAGGGCGGAGGTCGGCTCGTCGCAGACGACCAGCCGGGGCCGGGTGGCGAGCGCGCGGGCGATGGCGACGCGTTGCAGCTGGCCTCCGGACAGTTCGCCGGGGTGGCGGCGGGCGAGCCGGGGGTCGAGGCCGACCTGCCGGAACAACTCCGCCACCAGGGCGGAGCGTTCGCGGCGCGGCGTGCCCTGAGTGCGCAGGGCGAAGTGCACGGCTTCCCCGGTCCGCAGGCTCGGGTTGAGCGAGCCCCGGGGGTGCTGGGGCACGAACTGGAGGTGGGCCCGGATCGCCCGGCCGGCCCGGCCGTGCAGCCGTGCCGGGTCGTGCCCGGCGAAGCGGACCGTGCCGGCGGTGGGCGCGATCAGGCCGAGGGCGAGCCGGGCGAGGGTGGACTTGCCGGAGCCGGACTCGCCCACCAGGCCCAGGGTCTCGCCGGCCGCGACGCTCAGGGTGACGTCGTCCACGGCGACCGGGCCGCGCGGGTAGCGCTTGGTGACGTGGACGGCGGTGAGCAGGGCGTCCTGGGAGTCGGTCATGGGCGGTCTCCGAGCGGGGCGGCGAGCGGTTCACCGGCGGGGAGGACGGTGCGGGTGAGCACCTTGTCGGCCGAGCCCGTCTCGACGACCCGTCCCTCGCGCATGACGGCGACCCGGCCGCCGATCCGGCGGGCCGCGCCCAGGTCGTGGGTGACGAGCAGCAGGGCGATGCCCTGCTGGGTGCGGAGGTCGTCGAACAGGTCGAGGATCCGGCCCCGGACGAGGGCGTCCAGGGCGGTCGTGGGTTCGTCGGCGATCAGCAACTCGGGGCCGCAGGAGACGGCCAGGGCGATCGCCGCACGCTGCTTCAGGCCGCCGGACAGTTCGTGGGGATACGCGCGGGCCACCCGCTCCGGGTCCGCGACGCCCGCGGTGGCGAGCAGTCCGGGGACGGCGGAGCGGGCCGTGCGCCGGCTGCCGGCGACGCGGTGGCGCAGCAGGACTTCCGTGATCTGCGGGCCGATCCGGCGCAGCGGGTCGAGGGCGCCGGCCGGGTCCTGCGGGACGTGGCCGATGCGGCGTCCGCGGATGCGGGACAGGGCGGTCTCGCCCAGCGTCCGCAGGTCGGTGCCGCCGAGCCGGATCCGGCCGGTGACCTGCGCCTCGCGGCCGGGCAGGCCCAGGACCGTGCGGGCGACCGTGGTCTTGCCGCTGCCGGACTGCCCCAGGAGCACCAGGGCGGCGCCTGCCTCCAGGGTGAACGAGACGTCGTCCACCGCCTGGACCGGTCCGTCGGGTCCGTCGTAGCGCACCGACAGGTTCTCCACCGAGAGGGTCATCGTGCCCCCTGCGGAAGCCGGGCCGCGCGGTCGCCGACGCGGTGGCGCAGGGCGTCGCCGAGGGTGTTGAAGACGACCGACACGACGACGATGGTGAGCGCGGGCAGGATCGCGACGAGGGGATGCATGAACAGGCTGGGCCGCAACTCGTCGAGCATGGCGCCCCATTCGGCGGCCGGCGGGGCGACGCCGAGGCCGAGGAAGGAGAGGCCGGCGGCGTACACGACGCAGAGGCCGACGAGCGAGGACGCGTAGACGAGGACGACCGGGGCGACGACCGGGGCCACTTGGCGCAGCGCGATCGCCGTACGCCCGGCGCCGCTGACCCGCGCGGCCTCCAGGTACTCGGCGGTGCGGATGCGCTGCACCTCGGTGAAGACCACTCGGGCCACGGCCGGGGTGAGGACGACGGACAGGGCGAGGACGGTCGCGGTCAGGCCGGGCTGCAGGAGCGTGGCCACGGCGATGGCCAGCAGTACGCCGGGGAAGGCGTACAGCACGTCGAGGGCGCGCAGCAGGACCTGTTCGGTGATCCGGCCGCCGAGTCCGGCGGTGATGCCGACCACGGTGCCGGCCGTCGTGGCGACCGCGACCGGCAGCAGGCCGCCGATGAGCGAGGGCCGGGTGCCGAGGATCAGTCGGCTGAGCAGGTCGCGGCCCTGGGAGTCGGTGCCGAGCGGATGCCCCGGGCTGCCGGGGTCCAGCAGCCGGTCCTGGAGCGATCCGGCGGTCGCCGTGTACGGGGCGAGCAGCGGTCCGGCCAGGGCGAGCAGGAGCAGCAGCACGGCACAGCCGGCCGGGACGAGCAGGCCCGGGTCGCGGTACGGGGCGCGGCTCATGCCGTGCTCCGCACCCGGGGATCGATGAGCGCGTGGGCCGCGTCGACGAGGATGTTGACGCCGACGAAGGCCACGGCGACGACCAGTACTCCCCCTTGGACCAGCGGCAGGTCGCGTGCGGTCAGCGCGTCGTACAGGAGCCGCCCGATTCCGGGCCAGGCGAACAGGGTCTCCACGAAGACCACCCCCTCCAGCAGGTAGGCGAGTTGCAGGCCGCCGATGGTGAGCAGCGCGGGTGAGGCGTTGTGCGCGCAGTGGCGCAGGACGGCCGTCCGGCTCAGGCCGCGGGCCCGCAGCCCGTCGGCGAGATCGGAGGCGAGCGCGGCGCCGAGCGCGGTCCGGAACACGCGGGCCGTGAGGCCGAGCGGCACGAGAGCGGCCGCGGTGGCGGGCAGCAGCAGATGGCGCAGCAGGTCGGGTGTGCCGCCGGCGCCGAACACGTCGTGCGTGCCGCCGGCCGGGAGCCACCGCAGCCGCACCGCGAAGACCGCCAGGAGCAGCAGGGCCACCGAGTACTGCGGGGCGGACACGGCCAGGGTGCTCAGCGCTCCCGACAGCCTGCCGCCCGCGCCGCCGGGGCGTACGGCGCCGAGCGCGCCCAGCAGCACACCGCCGGTGACGACCAGCAGGAACGCGGCGCCCGCCAGGATCAGGGTCTGGCCGAGGGCGGGCAGCAACAGCTCCCCGACCGGGCGCTGGGCGGAGATCGAGGTGCCCAGGTCGCCGTGTGCGGCGTGCCAGAGCCAGCCGGCGTAGCGCGCGGGCAGCGGCCGCCCGGTGCCGAGGCGTGCGGCGAGTTCCCGGCGGGCCTCGGCCGGCGCGCCGGGGCCCAGCAGGGCGGCGACCGGGTCGCCGGGGATCAGGGCGACGGTGGCGTAGACGACGGCGCTCACGCCGAGCAGCGTCGGTACGGCGAGCAGCAGCCGGCGCAGCAGGAACCGGGTCATCCCGGGGCAGGGTGGGGCGGGGGTCCTGACATGAGGGTGCTTCCTTCCTCGGCGGCGAATCGGTGCGTGAGGAAGGGTGCGGGGCGGGCCGGGGCGGCAACCAGCCAGGCGTTCGTGCTGATACCGGAGGTCATAGGACCACCGGGACCCGGCAGACCGACCTTGACCCGCCACAAAATGGCCAATTACCCTTCCTGCATGGCCCCTTGGCGAACCGACTTCACCCTGGTCGGTATCGGCGGCTCGTGGCACCGCAGGTGCTTCGACGAGACCTGTCCGCGCGCAGCACGCTGACCGCCCGGCCTTTTCGCCGTCCCGGCAGCGTCCTCCTCCGTCATCCCCGCCGGGCCCGGTCCAGGGCACGGCGCCGCCGTACCCGAGGGGACCGCGACACGATGCCACGCACCGCCGAAGCACCGATCGAGCCGCTGGAGCCGATCACGGCGCCGGGCCCTCCACCGGCCGTCCGCAGGGGCACCGGCGCCCTGCGCAGACCGTCCGGCACCGCCGCGCTGCACGCCGAGATAGACAACCCACTGGACCTGATCGCCGGTCACCAGCTGCTGGCCGAGACCGACCACCGGCGTGAGGCCCCGACGCGTGGCAGGACCGCCTGTGAGTGCGGCCATCCCGCGTGCGGGGCACCGTCGGCCGGGCCCGCCGCGGGCACGAGGGTGTTCCTGGTCGAACGGCATCCGGTGGCCCGCGCGGGGCTGCGCAGCGTGCTGTCCACGGTGCCCGGTCTGACGGTCGTGGGCAGCACGGGCGACCAGGAACACGCCCTGGGCAGCGTGCGGCGGGTGCGGCCGGACGTGATCCTGCTCGGGCAGGGTGACTCCCTCGGGGACGATCTGGCCGCGGTGGTGCGACTGCGCGGCCCGGACGGCGCTCCGGACGCGCGGGTCCTGCTGCTGCGCCGCGCCGAGACCACGGCCGAGGCCAACCGGATGCTCCTGGCCGGTGCGAGCGGCTGTTTCCCGCTGGAGCTGGCGGAGGACCGGATCATCGGCGCGGTGACACTGGCCGCGGCGGGCGGCTCGGTGTTCCTGCCGGCACCGCCCGCCGCCCGGCTGCCGGTGGCGCGCGCGGCCGGGCACGCCACCGAGCCGCTGCCCCAGCACTGCGGGCTCACCGACCGCGAACGCGATGTCCTCGCGCAGCTCGCCCAGGGGCTGAGCAACGCGGAGATCGGCCGTGAACTGGCCCTGGCCGAGGCCACGGTGAAGAAGCACCTCACCCAGGCCATGCGCAAGACCGGCCAACCGGACCGGCTGCGGGCGGCGTTGTACGCGCATCGGCACGGCCTGGCGGGCTGAACTCCGCAGAGCGGCACACCGCGGGCGGGCACTCCACGGGGTGCCCGTCCGCGGTGTGCCGTGCGCCCGGCGGGGGCGACGTTCGGAGCAGTGCGGGCGGGCCGATGGTCGCCCCTGCCGCATCCCTTCGGGGCTTCTGGGTGATCATGCCGACGCATAGCGTTGCCGACGACCTGGACCCCGAGGTCAGCCCCCCTCTGAGGTCAGCTTCCCCTCTGCCGAAGGAGATCCCGATGAGCGATGCGCCCGACGCAGGCATCGCCCCCGCGGTCGCCGACGTACTGCACGATCCGTACGCCGGCACACGCCCCGAACCCGACCCGCCCCGTCCCCCGTACCGGGGCATGTCCGACGTCGACCGGTCCGCGCTCTGGCAGCAGCGTCTCCACGAGGCCGAGGCGGGACTGACCAGGCTGCTCGCGGCCCGCGGCGACGAGGTCCACCTCACCGACTGGTTCGCGCTCCAGGCCGAGATCTTCGCCGACCTCCCCGACCCGCGCACCGCCCTGCCGTCCGCCTGGCAGCGGGTGTTCTTCCGTGGCCAGGCCCTGATGGAGCGGTTCCTGGTGGCCCGTTACGGCGAGGAGGTGCTCGCCGACTGGGCCCGCGCCAACGCCGAGATATACCGGCAGGTGGAACCCGACCACGGCCGCGGCGCCGCCGACCCGATCCACCGGATCGCCCGGCAGGCCGAACTGTACGGATCCTCCTACGAGTTCGACGACGAGGCACCGCCCACCGCCGCGCGGGCGGCGCTCACCATCACGCACTGCTCGATCTGGGACTACCGCGAGCAGGCGCGGCGTAACGGCGTCCGCCTCACCCTCGCCTCGCCCTGCACGTACTGCACCGAAGCCCTCTCCGCCAACATCCGCGCGAAGGGCTTCCGGCCCTCGCACCAGCTGCGCAGCGGTCCCACCGGCCACGGCTGCCGCTGGGAGGCCACCGACGAACGACAGGAGCCCTGATGTGCGGCGTCTCCGGCTGGATCGACTGGGAGACCGATCTGCGCACCCGGGAGCGGACGGTACGGGCCATGGCCGAGACCCTGGCCTGCCGCGGACCCGACGCCGGTGGCGTCCGGCTGTCCCGGCACGCCGCCCTGGGCCACCGCAGGCTCTCGGTCATCGACCTCGAAGGCGGCGGCCAGCCGCTGTCCGACCAGGACACCGACACCGCGCTCAGCTACAACGGCGAGCTGTACAACTACCGTGAGCTGCGGCGGGAGTTGCAGTCCCTGGGCCACACCTTCCGCACGCGCTCCGACACCGAGGTCGTCCTGCGGGCCCACCTCCAGTGGGGGGATGCCGCGCCCCGGCGCTTCAACGGCATCTTCGCCTACGCGTTGTGGGACGGCCGGCGTCAGGAACTCCTCCTGGTCCGCGACCACTTGGGCGTCAAGCCGCTGTACTGGCATGCCCACCGCTCCGGAGTGCTGTTCGGCTCGGAACCCAAGGCCGTGCTCGCCAACCCTCTGTTCCGGGCCGAGCTGGACGCCGAGGGCATCGCGGAGCTCTTCGCCCTGCCGGCCGCCCCGACCGCCGGGCACGGCATCTTCCGCGGACTGCGCGAGCTGCGCCCCGGGCACCTGCTGACCGTCAGCCGCGGCGCGACGCGGGAACTGCCCTACTGGCGGCTGACCTCGGCACCCCACACCGACGACGCGGCCACCACCCAGGCACGGGTCCGCGACCTGCTCGCCGACACCGTCGAACGCCAGATGCTCAGCGACGTCCCGCTGTGCACGCTGCTGTCCGGCGGCGTCGACTCCAGCGCCATCACCGCGCTCGCGGCCGCGGCCCGCGAGCGCACCGGGCACTCCAAGGTGACCAGCTTCTCGGTGGACTTCCCCGGCAGCGCCGACCGCGCCCCGGACGCCTGGCGCACCGGCGCCGACGCGCCGTTCGTCCGGGCGGCCGTGGAGCACATCGGCACCCTGCACACCTCGGTCGTGGTCCCCGACGAGGACCTGCTGGACGCCCGGGACGCCGTACTGCGCGCCCGCGACCGGCCCGGCTGGGGCGAGATGGACGCCTCGTTGCACCTGCTGTTCCGCGAGGTGCGGCGGCGCTCCACGGTCGCCCTCTCCGGGGAGGCGGCCGACGAGATCTTCGGCGGTTACCCCTACTTCCACGATCCCGCGGCGCTGGCCGCCGACACCTTCCCCTGGCTGCACGGGCGCGCCACGCCTGCCGAACTGCTGCGGCCCGACGTACGCGCTCAGGTGCGCCCGCACGAGTACACGGCCGAGCAGTACCGGCGCTCGCTGGCCGAAGTGCCGTCGCTGCCCGGGGAGGCGGCCGCCGACCGGCGGATCCGGGAGATCTTCCACCTGGCCCTGACGCGCTGGCTGCCCCCGCTCCTGGACCGCGCCGACCGGGTCAGCATGTCCGTGGGCCTGGAGTTGCGGGTGCCGTTCTGCGACCACCGGCTCGTGGAGTACCTGTGGAACGTCCCCTGGGCGCTCAAGGCGCCGGGCGGACGCCCCAAGGGGCTGCTGCGCGACGCGGTACGGGATCTGCTGCCGCCGCAGGTCACCGACCGTCCCAAGAGCGGTTACCCCTCCACGCCCGCCGTGCGCTACACCGAGGTGCTCACGGCCCGTGCGCACGAACTGCTCGCCGACCCGAACGCCCCCGTCTTCGACCTCGTGGACCGGGCCGTCGTCCGCGCCGCCCTCGCCGAGGGCCGGCCGCTGCCCAGCCCGCGCACCGCGCCCAACCCCGTCGGCGGGCTGGATCACCTGGTCCAGGTGGACGAATGGCTGCGGGCCTACCGCGTGAGCCTGCGATGACCGCCCCGGCCGTCGGCGCCTTCCGCGAGGCCGCCCGGCTCTGGACGACCGGGGTGGCGGTGCTGACCGCGCGGCACGGCGACGAGGTGTTCGCGAAGACGGTGTCCTCGCTGTGCCCGCTCTCCCTGGACCCGCTGCTGCTGAGCGTCGCCGTGGACCGGCGCAGTCCGCTCGTGGACGCGGTGCGCGCCGACGCACGGTTCGCCGTCGGGGTGCTCGGCGCCCGCCAGGAGGCCCTGGCCCGGCGGTTCGCGGCGCCCGGCGCGGGACGCGCACTGGGCCTGTTCACCGGGGCGCCCATGCGGACCGCGGCGACCGGGACTCCCGTGCTGGAGGAGTGCCTCGCGTGGTTCGACTGCCGACTGCACGCCGTCCTGCCGGGCGGCGACCACGCCCTGCTGGTCGGGCGGGTCGTCGCCACCGGCGACAGCGGGCCGGGTGAGCCCCTCCTGTACCACGACCGCGCATTCCGTTCCCTCGCCCCTCTGCCCGTACCCACCCCCACAGGAGTCAGCGCATGACCCTGCCCGACGCCACCGCCACCCCCCGGGGTCTGCTCACCGGCGACCGGTACCGCGAGGAGCTGGCCGACGGCCGCGAGCTCTATCTCGACGGCAAGCGCGTCACCGATCCCGTCACGCATCCCGCCTTCCGGCCCGCCGTGGACGAACTCGCCCGGCTGCTGGACCTCCAGCACGACCCCGCCCACCACGAACTGCTCACCTACAAGGACCCCGACAGCGGCCGCCGGATCGCCCGCGGCTACCAACCACCGCGCACCATCGAGGAGTTGCGCCTGCAGCGGCGCAGCGCCGAGTTCTGGCACGCCGAGTCGCTGGGTCAGCACGGGCGTTCCCCGGCCTTCATGGCCTCCATCGCGCTGGGCGTGTACGACTTCCGTCACCGACTGGAGCGCGCACACGTTGGGTTCGGCGCCAACGCGGAAGCCTGGTACCGGCACTGCGCGGACAACGACCTGGTCCTCTCGCACGCCCTGGGCGATCCGCAGATCGACCGCTCGGCCGACCCGGTCGACGATCCCGACCTGGCACTGCGGGTCCTGGCCGAGAACGACGAGGGCATAGTCGTACGCGGCGCCAAACAGCTGACGACCCTCGCACCGCTCGCGCACGAGGTACTGGTGTACCTGTCGGCGTCCTTCACGCAGCGGCGGGGCGAGCAGTTCGTGGTGTGGTTCGCGCTGCCGCTCGACACGCCGGGTCTGATCACCCTGTGCCGCGAGCCGCTCGGCGACGCTCCGTGGGGGCACGCGCATCCGCTCGGCGCCCGCTTCGACGAGCAGGACGCCATGCTGTTCTTCGACGACGTGACCGTGCCGTGGGACCGCGTGTTCCTGCTGCGCGACGGCGCGTTGGCGCGCACCGGCCTGGCCCGGATCAACGCCTGGAGCGCGTACATCGGGCATGTGCGCTACCGGGAGCGGCTGCGCACGCTGCTGGCCACCGCCACCCTGGTGGCCGAGAGCATCGGCGTCGACCAGTTCCGCAACATCCAGGAGGACCTGGGCCGCCTGGCCGGGTACGCGGAGCTGACCGAGCTGTTCCTCGACGCCGCCGAGGCCCGCGCCCAGGTCACCGACAGCGGGCTGCTCGCCCCCGGCGACACCGCCGCCAGCCGCGTCTGGTCGGCCGAGGTGGCGGGCAGCGCGATCGACATCCTGCGCGCGATCGGCGCCTCGGGCCTGCTGATGCAGCCCACCGCGAACGACCTCGCCAACCCCCGGCTGCGCCCGCACCTCGACCGGTACATGCGCGGCCGGGGCATCGACGCCGAGCACAAGTCCCGGCTGTTCAGGCTCGCCTGGGAACTCACCGGGGACGGCTTCGGCCAGCGCCAGCACCTGTACGAGTACGTCCACCGTGGCGACCTCGCCCGCAACCGGATCAACCTCTTCAAGCGCTACGACCAGAGCGAGACCCGGGAGCGGTTGCTGCGCCTGCTCGAACCGGCCACCGCCACCGCATCCGGACCCGGCTCCGACTCTGACTCCGATTCCGACTCCGACTCCGACTCCGCTCGGGAGGCCCGTCCATGACCGCGTCCGCCGCCGAGATCCAGGCCCGCACACTGGCCGGCTACGCCGATGCCAGCAGGTTGCGCCAGGTGCACGACCGCGACTGGGTCCTCGACCAGGTCACGGGCGAACCCCGCGTGCTGCTCGACCTGGGCAGCGGTATCGGCCAGTTGCTCGAGGCCGCCCTCGGCCGCTTTCCCGCACTGGAAAAGGCCGTGGGTCTCGAACGCTCCCCGCACCGGCTGGCCGAGGCCGCCGGGCGGCTGCGCGCGTACGGGCCGCGGGTCGTCCTCCACGAGTCCGACCTCACCACACCCGAACCGCTCCCCCACCGCCCGGACGTCGTCACCATGACGTCGGTCCTGCACTGGCTGTACCCGCACGAGCAACGCGTCCTGAAGTGGACCCGCGACCACCTCGCGCCGGACGGGGTCTTCCTGCTGACGACCTACCATCCGGCACGCGACGCGCACGGTCTGGGCGGTGAGGACGACATCGTGCGCACCGTCCTGCAAGCCCGGCACACGGATGTCCCGGGCCTGTTCACGGCCGCCGGGATCCTGCCGATCGCGACCCGCACCCGGACCTTCGACGAGCTGGAGCCACTGCTGGAGCGCTGCTTCCGGATCGAGACGGTCCTCGACCGGGACGCGGTGGTGACCGTGGGGAGCGCAGCACAGTACGAGCACTTCCACGCGGCGACGTTCGGCGACTACTACAGCCGGCTCGTGGAGCCCGCGGAACGCTCCGGGTTCTTCCGGGCGGTCGGCGAGATGGCGTGGCGGCGGCAGGCGGAGACCGGACATGTCAGTCACATGACGGTACGGCTGTGGCGGCTCGCGCCCGCGTAACCTGAGACGACCCGCACGACCGAGGAGCCACCCACCATGTCAACTCCCGTGCCCAGCGCGGAACTCGGCGCCTTCCTCCGGGCCCACCGCGAACTGCTCAAGCCCGCCGACGTCGGACTGGGCTCGACCGCCCGCCGGCGGACCCCCGGGCTGCGCCGCGAGGAGGTGGCGTCGCTGTCGGGGGTGGGCCTGGCCTGGTACACCTGGCTGGAGCAGGGTCGGGTGACCGCCTCGCGCCAGGTCCTCGGCGCGGTCGCGCGGGCGCTCAGGCTGGACGCGGCCGGGTTGCGGCACGCGATGCGGCTCGCCGGGTACCACGAGCCGGTGGCGGTGGCCGACGAGGGACGGGACCGGCTGGCCACGGCAGTGCAGCCGGTCCTCGACTCCTGGCCGGCGAGTCCGGCCGTGCTGCTGGACCGGTACTTCGATCTGCTCGGCTGGAACGCCGCCTGGAGCGCGCTGTGGGGCTCGCCGGAGACCGTGCCGGCGGACCGGCGCAACCTGATGTGGCTGATGGTGGCGGACGCCCGGCTGCGGTCCGTCCTCACCGACTGGGAACCCCTGGCCATGAACGTCTTCCAGCACTTCAGGGCCCAGGCCGGAACGGCGCTGGCCCACTCCCGCACCAGTGAGGTCTACCGCCGGCTGGAGGAGGACGCGCCGGAGCTCCGCCACTGGTGGGGGTGCCACTCGGTGGCGGAGCTCACCGCGCGCAAGGTGACCGTGGAGCCCGCGGGAACCGGCCGGATCGAGCTCACGCTGTCGTCGTTCCACCCGGTGGACGACCCGTCCGCGCTGGTCCTGCTGTTCACCCCGGCCACGGAGACGGACCGGTCCCTGATGACCGGGCTCAGCCGGCGTCCGCTGCGCTCCGTCGCGGCCTCGCGCTGACCAGCAGGGCGCCGAGGGCCGACAGCAGGGCCAGGCCGGTGCCGATGGTGAGCGCGCCGACCGTGACGTCCGCGAAGGCGCCGACGGCCCAGGCGCCCAGGCCCGTACCGGCGTACATCGTCGAGGTGAGCCAGGCACTGGACGTGGCGCGCAGGGCGGGCGCCACGGTGCCGGCCAGGGTCTGCTGATCGGTGACGAAGGCTCCGCTGGCCACGAACCACAGCGCCACGCCGATCACCGCCACCACCAGCCCCGGGCCCGCGACGGCGAGGCCGATCCCGGCTGCGAGCAGCACACCCCACACCGGCAGCAGGGGCACGCCGGCGGCGCCGGCCGCGCGCGCCCGGTCACCGAGCCGCCCGCCGAGCGTCGATCCCACCACGCTGCCCGCCCCCACGACGACGCCGATCAGACCGAGTTCGGAGACGGTGAGGTCGAACCGGTCGACGAGCACGGCCCCGAGGAAGGTGTAGGCACCCAGGTTGGCCGCGTTGAACACCGTGTTGACCAGCAGGGCGTTGCGCAGGGACGGATCCGCCCAGCCGGAGAGCACGGCCTTGACGGCGCCGACGGTGGCGGGCTGCGGTGCGGCGGGCCGGATCTGGCGCAGCAGCAGCGGTACCGCCGCCGCGGTGCCGATCGCCAGCGCCAGGAACGCCGATCGCCAGCCCGCGACCCCCGCGAGCAGTCCGCCCAGTGGCACGCCGACGACCTGCCCGCACGAGAACAGGGCCATGCCGAGCCCCATGGCCCGGCCTCGCACCCGGTCGGGCGCGGTCTCGGCGATGTGCGCCCAGATCGCCGGACCGGCCGCGGCGGCCGCCAGCCCGGCGACCGCGCGGGACAGCACGAGCAGCACGATGCCGGTGGACAGCGCGGCCCCCGCGTTGGAGACCACGAACAGCACGGACCCGGCGAGCAGCGCCCGGCGGCGCCCGACCCGGTCGCTCAGCACGCCGAGGAAGGGCGCGCAGACCGCGTACACCAGCACGTAGGCGGTGACGCTGGACGCCGCGGCCGCCTCGCTGACGTCGATGTCCTTGGAGATCGTCGGCAGCAGCGGGGAGACCAGGAACGTCTCGGTGCCGAAGAGGAACAGCAGCACGAACACGCCCGCGTAGCGCAGCCGGTCGAGCCGGTCGGGGTCGGCGGTGTGCACCGCGTCGGACGACGTGTCGGGGAGACTACTCAAGCGGACCACAACCGTTCGGTCGGCGAGGCGGGATGACCGGGTCATCGTCGGCCCACGCCCTGCGGTCAGCCAGACAGGGGATGATGCTGTGACCACGGGTCACAGGCTGAGCGCAGGGTCCGCGCGGCCGACTGATGAGTCCTTCCGCCTGGCAGAAGCCGCCTTGCCGAGCCACCGCGGCCGTCACGACCCTGATTCCAACCACGGCACGCGGGGCGACGAAGCCCCGCCGACAGGGACGGGAACCGCCATGCCGCACATCACCGCCTTCGCCAGGAACCAGTGGTACGTCGCCGCCTACAGTCACGAGGTCGGGCGTGAGCTGCTCGGGCGTACCATTCTCGGGGAGCCCCTCGTGTTCTACCGGGCCGAGGAGGACGGCACGCCCGTCGCTCTCGCCGACCGCTGTGTGCACCGCCGTTACCCGCTGTCGGAGAGCGGGCTCGACGGCGACCGGATCGTGTGCGGGTACCACGGGTTCACCTACGACCGGACCGGCGCGTGCGTGTACGTGCCGGGGCAGAAACGCGTCCCGCGCACCGCACGGGTCGCCTCCTACCCGGTGGTCGAGCAGGACTCGCTGGTGTGGGTGTGGATCGGCGACCCCGCGCTCGCCGACGCGGACGCCGTCCCGCGCGCCCGGCACCTCGACTCCCGCGGCTGGCTGACCGTGCGCGGCATGGAGCCCATCGACGCCGACTACGGCCTCCTCGTCGACAACCTCCTCGACCTCTCCCACGAGACGTATCTGCACGGCGGTTACATAGGCACCCCCGAGGTCGCCGAGACACCCATCACCACCGAGGTCGACGAGGGCGCCGGGATCGTGCGGGTCAGCCGGCGCATGGACGACGCCGAGTGCCCCCCGTTCTACGCCCGTTCCACCGGCATCGAGGGCCGGATCACTCGCTGGCAGGACATCGAGTACCACGCGCCGTGCCTGTACCTGCTGCACAGCCGGATCGCACCGGCCGGGGTGGTGCCGGAGGCGGACGGCAGCGACCCGAACGGCTTCCACACCGAGATCACCTATGCGATCACCCCGTCCTCGGACGGCAAGGTGTACGACTTCTGGATGGTCTCCCGGGACTGGGCGACCGACGACGCCGAGGTCACCGAGTTCCTGCGGAGCAACAACCACACGGTGGTCATGCAGGACGTGGACGCCCTCAACCTCCTGCAACGGACGCTGGGTTCGGAACGGGCCGGCTACCAGGAGCTGAGCATCAACATCGACACCGGCGGCCTGGCCGCCCGCCGTATCCTCGCCCGGCTGGTCGAGGAGGGCGACAAGCCCGTGGAGAAGGTCCTGTGAGCACACCGACCGGTGAGGTCTACCGCATCGACTGGCTGCCGGGCACCGACGTCCTGCACGGCACCTGTCACTGCGGCGCCGAGCACACCGCCCAGGACCCGGTCGAGATGTGGGAGTGGATGCTCCGCCACCCCGAAGGCCACCAGCCCCCGGAGCGCACCGCATGAGCCTCTACGAAGCCGAACTGGTCGTGCAGGACAGGCAGTCGGCGGCCGACGGCGTGGTCGTCCTCACCCTTCGGCATCCCCTCGGCGAGGAACTCCCGGGCTGGGAGCCGGGGGCGCACGTCGATGTCGTGCTCGGGGCCGGCCTCGAGCGGCAGTTCTCGCTCTGCGGGGATCCCGCGGACCGGTCCGGCTGGCGGATCGCGGTGCTCAGGGAGCCGGCCGGGCGGGGCGGATCCGCCTACGTCCACGAGCAGTTGGGCGTCGGTGACAAGGTGCGGGTGCGCGGGCCGCGGAACCACTTCCGGCTCGAACCCGCGCCTCGCTACCGGTTCGTCGCGGGCGGCATCGGCATCACCCCGATCCTGCCCATGCTCGCCACCGCCGAGGCCGCGGGCGCCGAGTGGACGCTGCTGTACGGCGGCCGGACCCGGCGGTCCATGGCGTTCACCGGCGAGTTGGCGCGGTACGGGGGCGAGCGCGTCACCGTCGTACCGCAGGACGAGGCCGGGCTGCTGGACCTGGCCGCGGTACTCGACGACGTCCCGGCCGGCACCCTCGTGTACTGCTGCGGTCCGGGGCCCCTGCTGGACGCGGTGGAGGAACGCTGCCCGGCCGGCGCACTGCGGGTCGAGCGGTTCCAGCCGAAGGTCCAGGAGGCGGGCGAGGAACGGGAGTTCGAGGTCGTCCTCGCGCAGAGCGGCCGCACCCTCACCGTCGCGCCCGGTGTCTCGGTGCTCGACACGGTCCGGGCCGCCGGGGTCGAGGTGCTGTACTCGTGCACCGAGGGCACCTGTGGGACGTGTGAGACGGATGTCCTCGAAGGCGACCCGGACCACCGGGACTCGGTGCTCACCGAGGAGGAGCGGGCGGCCGGGGAGACCATGCTCATCTGTGTGTCGCGGTGCCGAGGGGCGCGCCTGGTGCTGGATCTGTGATCCGCAGGTCCGCCTCGATCGCCGCCACGGCCGCCCGAAGCCGCGGCAGCAGGTCGCGGCGGACCGCCGCGGCGGACACCCGCCCGGAGTGCACCGCGAGGCTCACCCCGGCCACCGCCCGGCCGCTCCGGTCCCGGACCGGGGCGGCCAGTGTCGTCACGCCGTCCTCGGGGTCGCCGTCGAGCAGCACGTACTCCCCGGCAGGTGCGGCGCGTTCGGCTTCCGGCGCGCAGGCCGGCATCGCGCGGCCCACCGCCGTCCCGCGCGCCGGGTGGCGCGCCCCCACCGCGACGGCCGCCGCCATCACCCGCCGGGCCGGAACCTGGGCGACGCAGACGGCCGCGTCCCCGTCCAGGACGCACGGTGCCGCCGACTCCCCCACCAGCGCGCTGAGTTGCTTCAGGTGCGGGGCGGCGAGGCGCGGCAGGTCCAGGCCGGAGAGGTAGGCGTAGCCGAGTTCCAGGACGCGCGGGGTGAGGCGGAACAGGCGGCCTTCCGAGTGGACGTATCCGAGGTCGGCGAGGGTGAGCAGCAGGCGGCGGGCGGCGGCGCGGGTCAGGTCGCAGGCGCGGGCCACCTCGCTGAGCGTGCGCGCCGGGTGCTCGGCGTCGAAGGCGCGGATGACGGCGAGGCCGCGCTCGAAGGACCTCACGAAGTGCGGTGCGCGGGCGTTCACGGGCATCGTCGCCTCCCCGGTCCGACATGGCCGACACCCGGAACACGGTGAGAGCGCGGTTCCATAACTGTCAACAATTTTGTCAGCCAAGCCCATTGACCCGCTCCTCCGGCCGGTTCTACCGTCCCGCTCAGCACCCCCCGATCGAGCACCCCTGTGCGCAGTGCGCACAGCCTGTCGGAACACCGTTGTCTGCACAGGAGGAGCCATGCGTCGTCTGCTCGCCGGTCTCGCGACCGGCACCTTCCTGCTCGCCACGGCGGCCTGCGGCTCCTCCGGGGGGTCGTCGTCCACCACCGGCTCGTCGGGCGGGACCACCACGGTCAAGGTGGGGATCATCCCCATCGTCGACGTGGCCCCCCTCTACCTCGGCCAGAAGGAGGGCTTCTTCGGCAAGCGCGGCCTGAAGCTGTCGACCACCCTGGCGCAGGGCGGTGCGGCCATCGTGCCCGGGGTGACGAGCGGTCAGTTCCAGTTCGGCTTCTCCAACATGACCTCGCTGATGATCGCGCAGTCCAACGGCGTGCCGGTGCAGGCGATCGCCAACGGCGTGGCCTCGACGGGCGTCGCCGGCAAGGACTTCGGCGGGCTCGTCGTGAAGAAGGGCAGCGGCATCACCTCGCCGAAGCAGCTGGAGGGCAAGAAGGTCGCCGTCAACACGCTGAAGAACATCAACGAGACCGCCGTGCGCGAGTCCGTGCGCAAGGCGGGCGGCGACCCGGACAAGGTGGACTTCGTCGAGCTCGCCTTCGACCAGATGCCGGCCGCCCTCGACAAGGGCCAGATCGACGCGGCGATGGCCGTCGAACCCGCCCTTGCCACCATGAAGCTCCAGGGCGCCACCGAGATCGCCTCACCGCTGGTCGACGTGGCGCAGAACCTCACCGTGGCCATGTACTTCACGTCGACGTCGTACGCGCAGAAGAACCCGGCCGTCGTGACGAAGTTCCAGGAGGCCGTCGCGCAGTCGCTGTCCTACGCGGACGCGCACCCGGACGAGGTCCGGCAGATCGTCACCACCTACACCAAGACCCCGGCCGACGTGCTGGCCAAGGTGACGCTGCCCAAGTGGCCGGCCGAGGCGAACCGTTCGTCGATCGAGACGCTGGAGAAGCTCAGCGAGCAGGACGGACTCTTCAAGACGGCCCCCGACCTGGACAAGCTGCTGCCGTGAAAGGTCTGGACACGGCGTTGGGTGCGGCCGGGCTCGCGGTCTTCCTCTCCCTCGGCGAGGCGGTGCCGCGGCTCGGCCTGGTCAAGGCGGAGTACTTCCCGCCGACCAGCAGGATCGCCCGCGCGCTGGGCACCGAACTCGCCGACGGTGCCTTCTGGTCGGCGCTCGGCGACACCCTCACCGGCTGGGCGGTGGGCCTGGCCGTCGCGGTCGGGGCCGGCATCGCGGCCGGGGTCGTCCTCTCGGTCGTCCCGCACCTGCGCGAGGCCACCGCCTCCACGGTCGAGTTCCTCCGCCCGATCCCCTCGGTCGCCCTGATCCCGCTCGCGGTCCTCCTCTACGGCTCCGAACTCCGCTCGGTCCTCCTGCTCGTCGTCTACGCCTCGTTCTGGCAGGTGCTGATCCAGGTGATGTACGGCGTCCAGGACGTCGACCCGGTCGCCGAGGAGACGGCACGGTCGTACGGTCTCGGCACCTGGGCCCGGGTCCGCCACGTGCTGTGGCCGACCGCGCTGCCGTACGTGATGACCGGAGTCCGCCTGGCCGCCGCGGTCGCACTGATCCTCACCATCACCGCCGAACTGGTCATCGGCGCCCCGGGGCTGGGGCAGCAGATCGCGGTGGCCCAGGCCTCGCAGGCGGTGCCGGACATGTACGCCCTGATCGTGGTGACCGGGCTGCTCGGGCTGGTCATCAACGTGGGTGCCCGGTCGGTGGAGCGGCGGGCGCTGGCCTGGCACCAGTCGGTGCGCGGGGAGGTGGCGGTGTGAGGCGGCTGCTGCTCGCAGTGGTGTACCTCCTGGCCCTGCCCGCGCTGCTGGTCGCGCTGTGGTGGGCGGCCTCCGCCGGCAGCACGAACGTCTACTGGCCGCCGCTGCGCACGATCCTGAAGACGTTCCCGGACGTGTGGACCGGTCGGCGGCTCCGCGACGACCTGCTGCGCAGTGTGCTGCGGCTGCTCGCCGGGTACGCGTCGGCGGCCGTCGTGGGCGTGGCGCTGGGTACGGTCATCGGCTCGTACCGGCGGGTGCGGGCCGTGTGCGAACCGGTCCTGGAGTTCCTGCGGGCGGTGCCGCCGCCCGTCCTGGTGCCGGTCATCATGCTGTTCGCGGGCATCGGCGACTCGATGAAGATCATGGTGATCGCCAGCGGCTGCGTCTGGCCGATCCTGCTCAACACGGTCGAGGGCGTACGGGCGGTCGACCCGGTGATGGCGGAGACGGCCCGTGCCTACGGCATCACGGGCCCGGCGCGGCTGCGTACGCTGGTACTGCGCTCGGCGAGCCCGCAGATCTTCGCGGGCCTGCGGCAGGCGCTGTCGATCGGGATCATCCTGATGGTCATCAGCGAGATGTTCGCGGCCGGCAACGGGCTCGGCTTCACCATCGTGCAGTTCCAGCGCGAGTTCGCGATCCCCGACATGTGGACCGGGATCCTGCTGCTGGGCCTGCTCGGCTTCGCGCTGTCGGTGGTATTCCAGGTGGTCGAGCGGCGAGTGCTCGGCTGGTACCACGGGCTGCGCGCGACAACCCGGCGGTCCTGAATGAACCTCGCGAAGGGGCGGTCCATGCTCGACGTACGCGGCCTGCAGAAGGTCTACGACGGATCCGGCCGCCGTGTCGAGGCGGTGCGGGACCTCACCTTCACCGTGGCGGCGGGCGAACTCGTCTGCCTGGTCGGCCCGTCGGGCTGCGGCAAGACCACCCTGCTGAAGTGCATGGGCGGCCTGCTCACCCCGACCGGCGGCGAAGTCCTCCTGGAGGAGCGGCGGGTGACCGGGCCGCCACCCGGGACGGCGTTCGTGTTCCAGGAGTACGGCCGCAGCCTGTTCCCCTGGATGCGGGTCGCGGAGAACGTCGAACTCCCGCTGAAGCAGAAGCGGTTGCCGCGCGAGCGGCGCAGGGAACTGGTCGCCGACGCGCTCGGCTCGGTCGGTCTCGCGGACGCCGCCGGCGCCTACCCGTGGCAGCTCTCCGGCGGCATGCAGCAGCGGGTGGCGATCGCGCGGGCCCTCGCCTACGAGCCCCGGGTGCTGCTCATGGACGAGCCGTTCGCGGCTGTCGACGCGCAGACCCGGGCCGATCTGGAGGATCTGGTCCGGGGGCTGTGGCGGGAACGCGGGATCACGATCCTGTTCGTCACGCACGACATCGACGAGGCGGTCTACCTGGGGCAGCGGGTGATCGTCCTGTCCGCCTCCCCGACCGTCGTCCAGGAGCAGCTGAAGGTGGATCTCCCGGACGAGCGGGACCAGTTGCACACGCGGATCGCCCCGCGCTTCGCCGAGCTGCGGACCCACGTCTACGAGCAGATCCAGACGGCGAAGCGCGGGGTTCCCCGGGGGGAGGACCCGGTCAGGAGGTCAGATACGCCTCCACCTCACTGAACTGGCCCGCCGGCCAGCCGTTGTTGGCGGTGACGGTGAGCCGCAGGTAGCGCAGGTTGGTGGAACTGGGCAGCGGCACGGTGACGGAGTTGCCCGTCGCCGGGTCGAAGCGGTAGCCCGTGGAGCCCACCACGGTCGAGAAGTTCGACCCGTCGGTGCTGCCGAGGACGGTGACGGTCTCGGTCCGGGCGCTCCAGGCCGAGGACGGGGGCAGCTTCAGCACCAGTCGGCGGGCGGCGTAGGAGGAGCCGAGGTCGACGGTCAGCGACTGCGGGAAGGCGTTGTTGGTGGACTCCCAGTAGCTGTTCGCGTCGCCGTCGACCGCCTTGCCCGGGGTGTAGACGTCCTGCGAGCCGGTGGCGGTCGCCGGGCGGCCCTTGGCGAGGTTGCGGTTCGGGTCCGGGTCGGGGTTGCCCTGCCCGGGCGCAGGCCAGGTGGAGCAGTCCGACCAGGTGCTGGACCAGCCGGAGTTGCCGCCGCCGTCGGTGAGCGTGAAGGAGCCGGAGCCGGCCGGGTAGGGGCAGTTGTAGATGCCGGCCGCGCCGACGCCGGTGGCGGTGACGTTGCGGAAGGTGGCGGCGCCCTGCGCCTCGGCCTGGACCACGACCGTGCCGGTGTTCTGCACGGTCGCGCCGGTCACGTTGACGTTGCGGACCGGGTACCCCTGCCCGCCGCCGGAGACGAACTCGAAGGCGCTGTACGGGCTGTTGGTGATCGTGGTGTTGGTGATGTTCACGGTGGCGTTGATGGTGCTGTCGTAGGAGTCGACGCGCAGCGCGCCCATCGGGTGGTTCCAGTTGGGGTTGATCGCGCCGGTGCGCACCAGCGTGTTGCCGTCGACCGTGATGGTGCCGGACAGCGGTGAGAACGGGTCGAGGAACTTCTGGTTAGAGATGGCGATACCGCTGCCCAGGGCGTTGGTGTCCGAGATCAGGTTGTTCTTCACCGAGAGGTCGGTGCCGCCGTAGACGGCGATGCCGTTGGCCAGGTTCGGCTGGGAGATGGTGTTGTTGGTGAAGCTGGAGTTGGTGTCGGGCGAGTTCAGGGACCACATGGCGAGGGAGTCGTCGCCCTGGTTGCGCAGGAAGTTGTTGCGGACCTGGACGCCGTGGGCGTTGCCGTTGAGGTTGAGGCCGTCGGCGGTGGTGTCGAGGATGCGGTTGTTCTCGACGACGAGGTTGTCGTTGTTGCCGGTCAGCCAGAACCCGCACTTGAGGTGCTGGATCCACATCCCGGAGACCGAACTGTTGGGCCCGAGGGAGCCGTTGACGAAGTTGTCCGGGTTGGAGTCGACGCGTTCGGTGACCTCGCCGATGACCGCGAAGTTGCTGATGTGGACGTTCCCGGAGGAGCTGGACTGGTCGATGAACCGGGAGGTGTGCACGACCGAGTACCAGCTGCCGGCGCCGAGGAGGGTCACGTTCTGCACGCCGCTCAGCGACGAGGTCAGCCTGTAGTCGCCCGGCGGGATCCACACCGTGCCGCCCTGGGCGGCGGAGATGGCGTCCCGGAAGGCCTGGGTGGAGTCGCCGTTGCCGCTCGGGTCGGCGCCCTTGGAGACGACGGAGACCGACCCGGCCGGCTGCGAGGCGGCCGCCGCGACCTGCTCGAAGTCGGCCACGTCGACGGTGACCTGGGTGCCGGTGGACTCGAAGGCGACCTTGTCGCCGGCCTGGATGTTCTGGCCGAGCAACAGCCGGGCGTTGTCGAAGAAGTGGTGCTGCTTGGCTCCTGCGATCCAGCTGGTGTCGACGTAGGAGTACTTGGAGGTGACGGCCAGGGTCTTGGCGATCTTGACCCCGTTGACGTACACGTTCAGGGTGCCGGTCTGGCCGTCGGGGACGCTGTAGGAGAGGTTCACGGCGTTGGACGCCTGGGGGGCGGTGAACTCGACCCGCTGTCCGGAGGTGAGACGCACGGCCTGACGCCCCGAGGCTTCGGAGGCGAGGGTGCCCTGGGTGTAGTCGGGGCCGATCTTCGTACCCGTGGTGGTCGCCGACTCCGCCTCCACCGAGGTGAAGGGGAGGCTCGCGCCGGCGGCCGCGTGGGCGGCGGGCGCGAGGGCGACGAGCATGCCCGCGGCGAGCGCCACGGCGGCCGCCATGGCTGGCATGCTCCTGACAGAGAGGGCTGTGCTGCGCTGCATGTGCTGATCCCTTCGGGGGTGGGGGGACGGGGATAGCGCGAGCGGTGCCGGCGGCTCAGTTCGTCAGCCAGGCCGCCGTGTCCTGCGGCAGTCGGCCGGCGTCGTCCAACGGGCCGCTGCTGAGCAGGAGTTCGGAGTGGGCGGGGAGTTCGGCGGGAGTGGCGCCCAGGTTGACCACGCACGTCGCACCGTCGGCGCGGCTGAAGGCGAGGACGCCCTCGGGGGCCGGCAGCCAGGTCAGCGGGCCCGCACCGAAGCGCGGGCGCAGGGCGACGGCGCGCCGGTACAGGGCGAGCATGGAGCCGGGGTCGTCCTGCTGCCGGTCGACCGCGTACGACGCCCAGCCGGCCGGCTGCGGCAGCCACGGCTCCTGACCCGGGCCGAAGCCCGCGTGCGGCGCCCCGGCCGCCCAGGGCAGCGGCACCCGGCAGCCGTCCCGGCCCGGATCGGTGCCGCCGGACCGGAAGTACATCGGGTCCTGGATGCGGTCGAGCGGGATGTCGGCCTCCGGCAGCCCCAGCTCCTCGCCCTGGTAGATGTAGACCGCGCCGGGCAGGGCCAGGGAGAGCAGCGCGGCCGCACGGGCCCTGCGCGTCCCCAGTTCCAGGTCGGTCGGGACGCCGAAGGCCTTCGCCGCGAAGTCGAAGGCGGTGTCCTCGCGGCCGTACCGGGTGGCCGTACGGGTCACGTCGTGGTTGCACAGCACCCAGGTGGCGGGGGCGCCGACCGGGGCGTGCTCGGCGAGGGTGGTGTCGATCGACGTCCGCAGCCGGGCCGCGTCCCAGGGGCAGGACAGGAAGGAGAAGTTGAAGGCGGTGTGGAGTTCGTCGGGACGCAGGTAGCGGGCGAAGCGTTCGGCGTCGGGGAGCCAGACCTCGCCGACGAAGACCCCGTCGTAGGTGTCGGCGACCGCGCGCCAGGCACGGTAGATGTCGTGGAGCTCGTCGCGGTCGACGAAGGGGTGCGGGTGCGGGTGCGAGGCCAGGTCCGGCAGGTCCGGGTCCTTGGCGAGCAGCGCGGCCGAGTCGATGCGGACGCCTGCGACGCCCCGCTCGAACCAGAAGCGCAGGATGTCCTCGTGCTCCTGGTGGACCGCCGGGTGCGCCCAGTTGAGGTCGGGCTGCTCCGGGGTGAAGAGGTGCAGGTACCACTCGCCGTCGGGCAGCCGGGTCCATACCGGTTCGGTGGAGCCGACGAACTGCGACGGCCAGTCGTTGGGCGGCAGGTCGCCGTTCGGGCCGCGGCCGGGACGGAAGTGGAACAGCTCGCGCTCCGGGCTGCCCGGACCGGCGGCCAGCGCCGCCTGGAACCACGGGTGCCGGTCGGAGACGTGGTTGGGGACGATGTCGACGATCGTCCGGATGCCCAGCTCCCGCGCTTCCGAAATGAGCTTCTCGGCCTCGGCGAGGGTGCCGAACGCCGGGTCGATGGCCCGGTAGTCGGCGACGTCGTAGCCGCCGTCCTTCATGGGCGACGGGTACCAGGGGCTGAACCACAGCGCGTCCACGCCGAGTTCGGCGAGGTACGGCAGCTTCGCGCGGACGCCCGCGAGGTCGCCGGTGCCGTCGCCGTCGCTGTCGGCGAAGCTGCGCACGTACACCTGGTAGATGACGGCCGAACGCCACCAGTCCTGGTCCTTCGGGGCATGGCTGGGCTGTCCCACTGGGCGAACCTTTCTGTCGGAGGAAGGGCCGTCAGCCCTTGGTGCTGCCCGCGCTGATCCCGGCGATGATGTGCCGCTGGAAGACGAGGAACAGCGCGACCATCGGGATGCTGGCGATCACCATCGCGGCGATGAGCACGGTGAGCTGGATGTTCTGCGACAGCTGGACCAGGGCCACGCTGATGGGCTGCTTGTCCGTGTCGGAGAAGACCATCAGCGGCCACAGGAAGTCCTGCCAGACCGCCACCAGGGCGAAGATCGACACGACCCCGAGGACCGGACGGGACATGGGCAGGACCACGGACCAGAGGATGCGCAGCTTTCCGGCGCCGTCGATCTCGGCGGCCTCCAGCACGTCGCGGGGCAGCTGGTCGAAGAACCGCTTGAGGAGGTAGAGGTTGAAGGCGTTGGCGACGGCCGGCAGCCAGATGCCGAGCGGGTCGTTCAGCAGGCTGGTGTGGATGAACGGCAGGTCGGCGACGGTCAGGTACTTGGGTACGACCAGGGCCTGGGCCGGCACCATCAGGGTGGCCAGGATGCCGCCGAGGATCACCTTGCCGAAGGCCGGCTTCAGCTTCGACAGGGCGTAGGCGGCGGCCGTGCAGAACACCAGCTGGAAGGCCCAGGCACCGGCGGCCTGCACCACCGTGTTCCACAGGTGCTCCGGGAGCTGCATCAGGTCCCAGGCGTCGGTGTAACCGGACAGGTGCCAGTGCTTGGGGATGACGGTGGGCGGGGTCTGGGCGATCTCGTCCGGCGACTTCATCGCGCCGGTCACCATCCAGTACACGGGGAACAGGAAGGCGAGCGCGAAGAGGACGACGACCCCCGTGAAGACCGTCCAGTAGGCCGCTCTCCCGCGCGGGCGGGCCAGGGTCGCCGGGGAGATCAGGGTGCGGGTGGCGCTGCTCATCCGTCCTCCCCGGACCGGGTCAGCCGCAGGTACACGGCCGAGAAGATGCCGAGCAGCACCAGGAGCATCACGCTGAGCGCGCAGGCGCCGCCGAAGTCGTTGTAGAGGAAGGCGTACTTGTAGATCAGGTAGAGCACGGTGACCGTGGCGTTCTCCGGACCGCCGCCCGTGATGACGAACGGCTCGGTGAACACCTGCATGGTGGCGATGATCTGGAGCAGCATCAGCATGAGGATGACGAACCGGGTCTGCGGGATCGTCACGTGCCGTACGCGCTGCAGGAGGTTCGCGCCGTCCAGTTCCGCGGCCTCGTACAGCTCGCCGGGGATGGACTGGAGGGCGGCCAGGTAGATCAGGACGGTGCCGCCCATGTTGGCCCAGGTGGCCACGATCACCAGGGAGACGAGCGCGGTGCCGGTGCCGTTGGTCCAGTTCGAGGTGGGCAGGTGCAGGAAGCGCAGCGTCTCGTTGGCGAGGCCGGCCCCGGGGTCGTAGAACCACTTCCACAGCAGGGCGCTGACCACCGGCGGGATCATCACCGGGAGGTAGACCACGACCCGGAAGAACGCCTTCGCGTGCCGCAGTTCGTTGAGGACCAGGGCGAGGACGAACGGGATCGCGAAGCCGATCAGCAGGGCCAGCAGCGTGAAGGTGAGGGTGTTGCGCCAGGCCGCCGAGAACTCGGGGTCGTGCAGGACCCGGGTGAAGTTGGCGGTGCCGACCCACTCGGCGGACGAGCCCGGCGTGTACTTCTGGAAGGAGATCACCACGGCGCGGATCGCCGGGTACCAGGAGAACAGCGCGAAGCAGATCAGTCCGCCGAGCAGGAAGCCGTAGGCGCGGACCTGGTCGGTGATCCGGCGCCGCCTCAGGTCCCCTGCCGGGGGCGGCGCCGGAGCCTGTCGGGCGCCGACCGCCGCCGGGGCGGGTCGGTGCTCGGCCGTCTTGGTCATCGCGGTCAGCCTCGGGCCAGGATGCCGTTGATCTTGTCGTTGGCGTCCTTGAGCAGCTGGTCGATGTCGGCGTCCTTCTTGGTGAGGACGGCGGAGACGGTGCCGTCGAGGACGGAGTAGATCTGCTGGGCGTCCGGCGGCTCGATCTTCATCTGCAGGGACTGGTTGCCGTCCAGGAACGCCTGGTAGTTCTCCACCGGCACGTTGGCGTTGGCCTTCTTGACCGCCTGGTCCTTGGCGTCGGCGGCGCCGGTGAACAGGCGCGGCTCGGGCAGGCCGACGGGTGCGTTGTTCTTCTTGGCGCGGGCGTAGTCGCCGAGGAACCCGTCACCGGGGGTGAGGAACATGGAGTCGAGCCACTTGAGGCCGGCGCGGATCTGGGCGGGGGTGTCCTTCTTGTTGAACATGTAGCCGTCGCCGCCGATGAGGGTGCCCTGGCCGCCGGGCATCGGGCCGAGGGCGAGGTCCTTGTAGTTGCCGCCCTTCTCCTTCACCAGGATCGGGATGTTGTCCGGCGCCGAGAGGTACATGCCGAGCTTGCCCGAACCCATCATCTGCTGGACGTCGTTGATGATGAGGAGCTGCTTGCTGCCCATCGAGTTGTCGGTCCAGCGCATGTCGTGCAGGTTCTGCAGGACCGCGTGCCCCTGGGGGGTGTCGACGGTCGCCGACTTGCCGTCGGCCGAGACCACGTCACCGCCCTGCGAGTACATCTCCGCCGTGAAGTGCCAGCCGCCCTGGTTCTGCGCGCTGTAGTCGGCGTACCCGACCACGCCGTTGCCGAGCGCGGCGATCTTCTTGGCGTCCGCGCGGACCTCTTCCCAGGTCGTCGGCGGCTTGTCGGGGTCGAGGCCGGCCTGCTGGAAGAGCTTGCGGTTGTAGATCAGGCCCATCGAGTAGCCGGTGCGCGGGATGCCGTAGACCTTGCCGTCGACGGTGTAGATGTCCCGCAGCTGCTTCTGGATGGTGTCGTAGCTCTTCAGGTCCTTGAGGTACGGCGTGAGGTCGGCCGCCTGGTTGATGTCGACGACGTGCTTGGCGTCGGTGAAGTACGTGTAGAAGACGTCCTCCATCTGGCCGCCGGCGAGCTTGGCGTCGAAGGTCTTCGGGTCCTGGCAGGGGAACGCGTCGTGCATGACGACGTCGATGTCCGGGTTCTTCTTCTCGAAGTCGGCCGTGTCCTGATCGAAGAACGACCTGTCGACCTTGGCGCTCTTCGGCGGCTCGCAGTTGACGGTGATGCGCGTCTTGCCGCTGCTCGCGTCGTCGCCGCTCGACCCGCAGGCCGTGGCGGAGAGCGCGAGTGAGGAACAGACGCCGAACGCGACGAGAGCACGGCGGAACCCGGTGCTGGACATCGGTGGACCCCCCAGAACAGGAGCAGTTGGGCGCCGCACCGGGATCGGTGGGCGCCGCACACTCAAGCACCGGCAGCACCGCCGCGCAAGATGTCACGCAGAATCTGTAATTATTCGACAGAGGATGGGATCTGTTGAGCCTCAGGCTTTCGGCGCTTGCGCGGTCGAACCCCTGACGACCAGCTCGGGCTCGAACAGCAACTCCTCCGCCGGCACCACCGTCCCGCCGATCTGTGCGTTCAGGAGTTCGACGGCGGCCCTGCCCATGGCCTCGATGGGCTGCCGGACGGTGGTGAGCGGGGGCTCGGTGCAGTTCATGAACGCCGAGTCGTCGTAGCCGACCACCGAGACCCGGGAGGGCACCTCGTGCCCCTTGCGGCGGGCCGCGCGCACCGCGCCCAGGGCGAGGGGATCGCTGGCGCAGATGATGCCGGTGACGCCCCGGTCGATGAGCCGGGACGCGGCCGCGTGACCGCCCTCGATGGAGAAGATCGCGCGGGCCACGAACTCGTCCGGCACGTCGCCGATCGCCCGCGCGGCGGTCAGTTTGCGGGCCGAGGGGACGTGGTCGCCGGGCCCGAGGACCAGGCCGATGCGCTCGTGCCCGAGGGAGGCGAGGTGCCGCCAGGCCTGCTCCACCGCCACCGCGTCGTCGCAGGACACGCTCGGGAAGCCGAGGTGCTCGATGGCCGCGTTGACCAGCACCACCGGGATGTTGCGGTCGGCGAGCAGCCGGTAGTGGTCGTGCGGCGCCTCGGCCTGGGCGTACAACCCGCCGGCGAACACCACGCCGGAGACCTGCTGTTGCAGCAGCAGCTCCACGTAGTCCGCCTCGGAGACCCCGCCCTTGGTCTGGGTGCACAGCACGGGCGTGAGGCCGAGCTGGGCCAGGGCGCCGCCGATCACTTCGGCGAACGCCGGGAAGATGGGGTTCTGCAGCTCGGGCAGGACCAGACCGACGAGCCGGGCGCGTTCACCGCGCAGTTGGGTGGGGCGCTCGTACCCGAGCACGTCGAGGGCCGAGAGCACCGCCTGCCGGGTCGCCTCGGAGACCCCCGGCTTGCCGTTGAGCACCCGGCTGACCGTGGCCTCGCTGACCCCGACCTTCTTGGCTACTTCCGCAAGTCGTCGCGTCATGCACGCAAGGGTAGCGCAAGTTACGCAAGCTATTTGCGTAAGGTGGCGGATGCGTCTCGCCGTCGGCGAAGCGCCGTGGGAGCAGGCGCGGCACGCCGTGACGACGGCGCTTCACCCGCGCACCCCGTCCTCCCGTCGGGAGGTGGTGCCGAGCAGTGCACGTGCAACGTCTTCGAGGGGTCCGAGCAGCGGGTTGGGGTCGCCGGCGCGCGTGACGAGTACGACCTCGCAGGGATCGATGCCGACGACCGGCACCAGGGCGACGTCCTCGCGCGCAGCGGCGCGTCGGTCGCCGGCAGGGAAGATCGCGACACAGTGGCCGGTGGCGATGAGTTCCAGCTTGTCCTCGTAGCTGTCGTCGATCGCGGGCGGGGGTGGTGCCGGCCGGTCGCCGACCGGCTTGGGCGTGCCCCAGACGACGGGCGTGCTGACGCAGGGCACCAGTCCCTCGCCCGACAGAGTCCGCAGGCTGACCGTTTCCTCGTTCGCCAGACGATGGCCGGCCGACGTGACGAGAACACGCGACTCCTCATGGAGCTTGGCCACCCGGAAGCCGTCCGTGGGGAAGGACAGCGGCCTGTAGGCGACGAGTGCGTCGACCCGCCCCTCGGCGAGGGCACGCGTGTCCCGCCAGTCGAGATGCCGGGTGCGGACCTGGCCGTCGGGGTGCCGGCGGCGCAGTTCCTGCACACAGGCGGTGATGACCAGCCCTTCGGCGTAGCCGATGGTGACGGTGCGGGGCTGGGCGGCCGCTCTGGCCGTGCGAGCGGCCTGCTCGGCCTCCTGGAGCAGTGTCCGTGCCCTGGGCAGGAATGCCCGGCCGGCGTCGGAGAGGCTGCTGCCCTGCGGCGAACGGTCGAAAAGCCGGACGCCGAGCTGAGCCTCAAGTCGCTGGATCTGACGGCTCAGCGACGGTTGCGCCAAGTGCAGCTTCGTGGCGGCCCGGCCGAAGTTCCCGTACTCCGCCACGACCGTGAAATAGCGCACGAGCCGCAGATCGAGGTCCATTCGCCCAGGGTACGTCGCACGTCGTCATACGCCCGGGACATGACGGCATACGGAACAGGTCTTGGACAGGGAGTGCGGGTGGATATTTGGGTTGAGGGCATGAGCACTTATGACGGCAAGAAGATCGTGATCACGGGTGGAAGCAGCGGTATCGGCCTGACCACTGCCCGGTTGTTCGCGGACGGTGGGGCGCGCGTACTGATCACCGGCCGCACCCCGTCCGCCCTGGACGCCGCGCTGGAGCAGTTGGGGGACAAGGCGGTCGCCGTCCGCAGCGACGCCGCGAACCTGAAGGACATCGAGGCGCTGGCGGACACGGTCGCAGAGCACTTCGGCGAGGTGGACGCGCTGTTCGTCAACGCCGGTGTCACCGCGTCCGCGCCGTTCGACTCGACGACGGAGGAGATGTACGACACGGTGTTCGCCATCAACACCAAGGGCCCGTACTTCACGGTGCAGGCGTTGGCGCCGCTTTTGCACGAGGGAAGCGGCGTGGTCCTCACCACGTCGGTGGTGAACGTCCTGGGCCTCGACGCGCTCAGTGTCTACTCGGCGAGCAAGGCGGCCCTGCGGTCGATGACGCGCACCCTGGCCCGCGAGCTGCTGCCGCGCAAGGTGCGCGTCAACGCCGTGAGCCCCGGCCCGATCGACACCGGCGTCCTGGACCGCTCCCTGCCCGCCGACGTCGTCGAGACGATGAAGGACACCTACCGGAGCACCAACCCGATGCAGCGGCTCGGGATGTCCGAGGAAGTGGCCGCCGCGGTGGCCTACTTGGCGTTCGGTGCGACCTTCTCGACGGGAACGGAGTTCCCCGTCGACGGAGGGGCCTCGCAGCTCTAGGTGCCCTGACCGCAGAGGTTCACCGGTCGTTCGGGCCGCGGCGGCAACAGCCCAGTTCCCGGGCCCCGACAGCCCCCGCCGACCAGCAACCCTGATCCAGCCCGACGGGCGACACGCGGGAAGACTCGTCCGGTACCCGCTGAGCCCGCACGTCGGTGTCAGGAACGAAGGGTGCGCAGGCCGGTGCGGATTTCGCTGACCAGGATCTCGGGCTGTTCCAGGGCCGCGAAGTGCCCGCCCTTGTCGGCCTCGCCGTAGTGGATCAGATTGCTGTAGGTGTCTTCGATCCAGCTGCGTGGCACGCGCGGGATGTCCCTCGGGAAGACCGTCACCGCGACCGGAAGTGTCACCTTCGGGCCGGCGAAAGTGAGCGATTTGTTCTCCCAGTAGATGCGGCCGGACGACGCTGCGCTGTTGGTGAACCAGTAGAGGGAGATGGCGTCGAGCATGTCGTCCATGCTCAGCGCGTCCTCTGCGAGCCCGTGGTTGTCGGTCTTGGACTGGAACTTCTCGTAGATCCAGGCCGCCTGGCCGGCGGGAGAGTCCGCCAGGGCGAATCCGACGGTCTCCGGTTTCGTGCCCTGAAGGTGGTTCGACCCGCCGAGATCGCCGGTGTAGAGGGCGAGGGTCTCCACGGCGTAGCGCTGCTCGGGCGACAAGGTGTCGGGTATCCGTGCGGGAAAGGCGTACTGCGTGTTCAGATGAATTCCGACAAGCCCCTCGGGCTGCATGGCGCCGAGGGCGGTGGTGACGACGGCACCCCAGTCGCCGCCCTGTGCGGCCCATTTCGTGTAGCCGAGACGCTGCATCAGCTCCGCCCACGCGCTCGCGATGCGCGAGACGGCCCACCCGGTCTCCGTGGGCTTCTGCGAGAACCCGAACCCGGGGAGCGACGGGACGACGACGTCGAAAGAATCGGCGGCATCCCCTCCGAACGCGACCGGATCGGTCAGCGGGCCGATCAGCTTCAGGAACTCGACGATCGAGCCCGGCCATCCGTGCGTGAGTATCAGCGGCATCGCGTGGGGATTCCTGGACCTGACGTGGATGAAGTGGATGTCCAGCCCATCGATCTCGGTCAGGAACTGCGGGAAGCGATTGAGCTCGGACTCGAAGCGCCGCCAGTCGTAGCCGCGCTCCCAGTATTCGACCAGAGACCTGGCGTTCTCCACGCGGACCCCCTGCGACCAGTCGCCCACCGTTTCCGGATCCGGCCACCGAGTTCTGGCCAGGCGCTGCTTGACGTCGTCGATCTCCGATTCCGGGATGGAGACGGTGAACGGGCGAACGAGGGCCGAGGTCGGTGGCGTCGGTGCGGTCATCGCGTTCTTCTCTTCTCCTGAGCTTCGAAGCGCAGCACAACTCTTCGCTGCACACTGCTGTACAGTCAATCTCACTGTACACCGGTGTGCAATACTGGAGCCGTGCCCACCGAGTCCTCCCGCGTGCGCTCGATGATGGAGACACGCGATCGCATCCTCGACGTCGCCCTCAACGTGCTGGGAGAGAACCCCGACGCCGGAATGGGCGACATCGCCTCCGCTGCCGGCGTCGTGCGTCGCACGGTCTACGACCACTTCCCCTCGCGCCTCGACCTGGTCCGGACGCTCACGGAACGGGCCGTCACCGAGATGACAGCCGTGCTCACCGAAGTCAACGCCTCCGGCGCGGAAGCGGACGCGACGTGGGTCGAATTCATCGCCCGTCTCTGGCCGGTGGCGCACCGGTACCGGGTGCTGCTGGCGCTGCGCCGTGGCGAGTACGGCGAGACGATCCACGGCCTGCTGGGGCCGGTCGACGACCTCCTCGCCGACCTGGTGAAACGGGGCCAGGAGGGCGACGTGTTCGCACAACACCTGCCGGCGGACATTCTGAGCCAGGTCGCCTACGGCGTCGTCTTCGCCATCGCGGACAGCGACCTGTCGAACGGGACCCTCGGCGCCCGAGCAGCGACGATCACGAGTCTGCTGATGCTGGGAGTTCCCGAGACACGCGCCATCGCTCTCGTGGGCGCCCAGCCCTGACCCGCAGCACTCGAGCGGGGCCGCGGATCACTCTGCTCCGGACGGATCACGACGATGTCAACGGGCCTGTGGAGATCTCCAATGGCTGGGGTGGGTCGAGGGTGTCTGCAGCTCGGCCAGGGTCGCGCTCGCTGAGGTCAGACAGTTGCACGACGTTCATCCGCGCACCGAGACCGGCTGGGACGGAACGGTAGGAGAGTCGCTCGTCGCCCCCTCACACGCGGCTGCCGGTCGCCGTGTCCGCCGAAAGGCGTTGCGCGACGTAGATCGGGACGACGGACAGGAGGACGAGGACCGCCGCCACCACGTTCACCACCGGAGCCTGCTGCGGGCGGGTCATGTTGTCGAAGATCCACAGGGGCAGGGTCTGGACGCCCGGTCCGGCGGTGAAGGTGGTGACCACGATCTCGTCGAAGGAGAGCGCGAAGGCGAGCAGCCCGCCCGCGAGCAGCGCCGAACGCACCAGCGGGAAGGTGACGTCCACGAAGGCCCGGAAGGTGTCGGCGCCCAGGTCGGCCGCCGCCTCCTCGTAGCTGCCGGAGGTACGGCGCAGCCGGGCGACGACGTTGTTGAAGACGATCACCACGCAGAAGGTGGCGTGTCCGACCACCACGGTGAACAGGCCGAGTCCGACGCCGAGCGGCTCCAGGACCGTGCTGAACGCCGAGTTGAGGGCGATGCCGGTGACGATGCCGGGCAGCGCGATCGGCAGCACGACCACGAAGGAGAGCGCGTCCCGGCCGAAGAAGCGGTACCGGGCGACGGCGAAGGCGATCAGCGTGCCGAGCACCAGGGCGATCGCGGTGGCGCCGAGCCCGGCCTTCACCGAGGTCCACAACGCCTCGCGGGCGCCCGAACTGCGCCAGGCGGCCGACCACCAGCGCGTGGTCAGGCCGGGCGGGGGCCAGCTGGCGCTGCGGTCGGGGTTCAGGGAGTTGACGAGGACGAGGAGCAGCGGGACGTAGATCACGGCGAAGCCGAACCCGGCGGCGAGGCGCAGCGCGATCCGCGCGGAACGGGAGAGTTGCACGGCGGGCTCCTCTACAGGCTGCTCAGCGCGCCCGTACGACGCATCGCGAGCAGGTAGAGCACGATGACGACGACGGGTACGGTGGCGAGCGCGGCGGCCATGGGCAGGTTGAGTTCGATGTTGGCGTAGACGAGGTTGCCGATGAGCTGGGTCTTGCCGCCGACGATCTGCACGGTGATGTAGTCGCCGAGGCTGAGCGAGAAGGTGAAGACGGATCCGGCGGCGACGGACGGCAGCACCATCGGCAGCACCACCGACCGGAAGGTCCGCCCGGCGCGGGCGCCCAGGTCGGCCGACGCGTCGAGGAGGTTGTCGGGCAGGTGCTCCAGCGCCGTGTGGATCGGCAGGATCATGTACGGCAGCCACAGGTAGGTCAGGGTCAGCACGGTGGCCGGCAGTCCGAAGCCCGGCCCGCTCAGTCCGAGGGGCTTGAGCAGCCAGTCGGCGAGGCCTCCCTCGGAGAGGATCAGCCGCCAGGCGTACACCTTGACCAGGTAACTCGCCCACAGCGGTGTGAGGATGGCGACCACGAGCAGCGGGCGCCGGCTGGGCCTGGCGACCCGGGCGGTGTAGAAGGCGACCGGGAAGGCGAGCACCGCGCACAGGGCGGTCACCGCGAGGGCGACGCCGACGCTGCGCAGGATCACCTGCCGGTAGACCGGCGTGGTGAACAGCTCGTGGAAGTTGTCGGTCGACCAGACCTTCACCACCTCGGAGGTGAAGGAGTCGGTCGTCCAGAACGCGGAGACGAACAGCACGGCCAGTGAGCCGAGGTAGAGCACGGCCAGCCACAGCAGCGGGGCGGTCAGCAG
Source organism: Streptomyces sp. NPDC001507 (assembly GCF_042894765.1). Lineage (NCBI taxonomy): Bacteria > Bacillati > Actinomycetota > Actinomycetes > Kitasatosporales > Streptomycetaceae > Streptomyces > Streptomyces sp. NPDC001507. The sequence goes on along the minus strand of NZ_JBIAVV010000007.1, from coordinate 260,858 downwards.
CAGGGCGAGGCGGAGCCGGGGGCGCCGGTGCAGCGCCCCCGCGGTCCGGGTGAGCAGGGCCATGGGTCAGCCCTTGATCTCGGTCCAGGCCTGCACCCACTTGGCGTACGGCACGCACTTGACGTCGGTGCGGCCGTCCAGGCACTGCTCGATGGGCGTGTTCCAGAAGGCGATGTTCTTCCAGTAGCCCTCGTCGGCCGCGTGGTAGGTCGTGCAGAAGTTCTTGTCGGCGGTCAGGTCGCAGGACCTGGCGTTGGCCGGCGCCTCGCCGAAGTACTCGGCGACCTCGGCGTTGACCTTCGGGGAGACGATCCAGTTCAGCCACTGGTAGGCGCAGTTGGGGTGCTTGGCCTTGGCGGAGACCATCCAGGTGTCGGACCAGCCGGTGGAGCCCTCCTTGGGCACGAAGGCCTTGACCTTGGCGCCCTCGCCGGCGGCCAGGTTGGCGATGACCTGCCAGCTGGTGCCGATGACGGAGTCGCCGCTCTTGAAGGCGGAGATCTCCTTGAGGTAGTCGCTCCAGTACTCCCCGATGTCCGCGTTCTGCTGCTTGAGCAGGGCGACGGCCGCGTCGAACTGCTTCTGGTCGAGCGCGTAGGGGTCCTTGATCTTCAGCTCGGGCTTGGTGGCCTTGAGGTACAGGGCCGCGTCGGCGATGTAGATCGGCGAGTCGTAGGCGGTGACGTGGCCCTTGTACGTGCCGGCGTCGTCGAAGACGGCGGACCAGGAGGTGGGCGCGGGGCTGACCTTCTGGGTGTTGTACATCAGCAGGTTGGCGCCGCGGCCGTGCGGGATGCCGTACATCTGGCCCTTGACGGAGTTCCAGGCGCCGTTCTTCAGGCCGCTGAAGACGTCCTTGTAGTTCGGTACGAGCTTGGTGTTGACGGGGGCCGCGTCGCCGGAGGCGATCAGGCGCAGGGAGGCGTCGCCGGAGGCGGAGACGGCGTCGTACTGGCCGGTCTTCATCAGCTTGACCATCTCGTCGGAGCTGGCGGCGACCTTGGAGTTGACCTTGCAGCCGGTCTGCTTCTCGAAGTCGGTGACCCAGTCCACCTTGGGGTCGTCGGAGCCGTCCTCGACGTAGCCGGCCCAGGCGATCAGGTTGACCTCGCCCTCGGACTTGCCGAGTTTCGCGAGGGGTTTGAGGTCGGGCGGGTTGAGTCCGGTCGAGGAGCCGGAGCCGGAGGAGCCGCAGGCGGTGGCGGCCAGCAGCAGCGCGGCGAGGGCGGCCGCGGTGAGGGGACGGGGGAGGCGCACGGCGTACTCCAGAGGTGAGGGACGGCGGATCCGGACGTGAGGGACGGCGGGTCAGTCGGGGACGTGGACGGTGTGCCGGCGCTGCCAGCGGAGCCGGACGCGGGTGCCGCGGTAGGCGGTGACGTCCTCGGCGGAGGTGTCGAGGTTCTGCTGGAGGGCGGTGAGCCGGCCGCCGCCGTCCAGGTCGACCAGGAAGCGGGTGGCGTCGCCGAGGTAGACGACTTCGGCGACGGTGCCGAGGGCGGTGACGTGCCCTTCCGTGTCCGGGTCGGCGGCGTTTTCGTCGAGGACCCGGATCTTCTCCGGGCGGACGCTGTGGGTGCCGTGCTCGCCGAGCACGCGCAGGGCGGTATCCCCGGTGAGCAGGTTGGAGGTGCCGACGAAGGAGGCGACGAAGGGGGTCTCGGGGCGTTCGTAGATCTCGGCGGGGGTGCCGACCTGTTCGATGCGGCCCTGGTGGAAGACGGCGACGCGGTCGCTCATCGTCAGGGCTTCCTCCTGGTCGTGGGTGACGAAGACGAAGGTGATGCCGACCTCGCGTTGCAGGGCCTTGAGTTCGATCTGCATCTGCTCGCGCAGCTTGAGGTCGAGGGCGCCGAGGGGTTCGTCCAGGAGCAGGACGCGGGGGCGCCCGACGAGGGCGCGGGCGAGGGCGACGCGCTGGCGCTGGCCGCCGGAGAGCTGGGAGGGGCGGCGGGTGCCGTAGCCGTCGAGGCGGACCTCGGCGAGGGCCTTGCGGGCGCGGACCAGGCGTTCGGCCTTGGGGACCCCGCGGACCTTGAGGGAGTAGGCGACGTTCTGCTCGACGCTCATGTGCGGGAACAGGGCGTAGTCCTGGAAGACGGTGTGCACGTCGCGTTCGAAGGGGGCGCGGCGGGTGACGTCCTGCCCGGCGAGTTCGATCGTGCCCGAGGTGGGGGTCTCGAAGCCGGCGATCAGGCGCAGCACGGTGGTCTTGCCGGAGCCGGAGGGGCCGAGCATGGAGAAGAACTCGCCGTCCCGGATCTCCAGGTCGACCCCGGCGACGGCGCTGGTCTCGCCGAACGACTTCCGCAGATCCCGCAACCGGATCGCGCTGGCCTCCATGGGCGGGAACCTCTCTGCCGTTCTCGTGCGTTGCACCTGGTGGTCGGAAAGATATGAAGTCATAGTTCACAGCGAAAGACCCTTCCAAGGTAAAGGTTGGGTCAACGCATAGGGTGGTGGGCCGTGAGACAGCACCAGACGGCGGGCGGCGCCCGAAAGGCCGTTTTCGCCCCCGTGGACGGCGGCGCCCGGGTCGACGCCGTGGTCCGCCGGATCGGCGACGCCATCGAGCTCGGCCTGCTCTGTGACGGGGAGCAGCTGCCCGGCGAGACCGAACTGGCCGGACGGCTCGGGGTGTCCACGGTGACCCTGCGGGAGGCGCTCATGGCGCTGCGCCAGCAGGGTCTGGTGGTCACCCGCCGGGGGCGCGGCGGCGGCAGCTTCGTGTCCTCCCCCGAGGTGCCCGACCGGGAGCGGCTCACGGCGCGGCTGCGCGGCTGGAGCCCCGAGGAGCTGCGCGACCTCGGCGACCACTGGGCGGCCCTGTCCGGCACCGCCGCCGAGCTCGCCGCGCAGCGCACCGAGGACCACGACCTCGACCAGCTCCGCCGGACCACCGAGGAGCTGCGCGGGGCGCCGGACGCGGCGGCGCGCAGCCGGGTGTACGGCCGCTTCCACGTGGAGCTGGCCGCCGCCGCCCAGTCGGCCCGGCTCACCCGCGAACAGGTGGCGCTGCAGACGGAGATCGGGGCACTGCTCTGCCTTGTGCTCGGGGACGACGAATATCGTGAAGAGGTGGCGGACCGTCACCGGTCCGTAATCTCGGCCGTGCAGGATGGGGCGCACACATCGGCCAGGGAGCTGGCCGAGCGGTGCGTACGGGACTCGACGGCACGGCTGATCGCCCTGCGGCTGGCCCTGTAGCCGCGCCGCGCCCGCTCCCCCGTCCGCCGGAGGGCACCATGAGCCGCTCCACCGTCCCCTCCGGTCCGGCGGCGGCCACGCTCGACGCCGCCGAGGAGTACGTGGCCGCGCGGGTCGGCCACGCCCTGGAGGCGGTGTTCGACGCCGTCGCGGCCACCCGCGCCGACACGACCGCGCTGCTGGCCCGGGTGGCCGCCGAGGGCCGCCGGCCGGTCACCGCGGACCTGGCCGCGCTCCGCCCCGGGCTCCATCTGCGCCTCGCCCGGCAGGAGCTGGTCTCCGGTGTCGGGTTCGTGGCCGCGCCCGGGGTGCTGGCCGACGTCCCGGCGTGGCTGGAGTGGTGGCAGAGCGACGCCTCCGGGGACGTACGGCCGCTCCTCCTCGACCTGGACCCGCGCACCTCGGCCTACTCCGACTACACGCACTGGGACTGGTTCGCGCTGCCCCGGGAGACCGGGCGGCGGGCGGTGGCCGGGCCGTACGTGGACTACCTCTGCTCGGACGAGTACAGCCTCACGCTGTCGGCGCCGGTGGAGGTGGGCGGCCGGTTCCTGGGTGTGGCCGCCGCCGACGTCTACCTGCGGCACTTCGAGGCGGCCGCGCTGCCGCTGCTGCGCGAGCTGCCCGGACCCGCGCGGCTGGTCAACGCCCGCGGCCGGGTGGCGGCTTCGGCGGACCCGGCCCAGCTGGCCGGTTCGCTGGACAGGGGGCCGGACTTCGCGGCGGTCCTGGAGAGCGGACGGCCGGGCGCGTTCGGCGGGCTGCGGCTGGTGCCGTGCCGGGGCGTGCCGCTGGTCCTGGTGGTGGCGGGCGGATGAGACGGAGTCGAGGCGGGGGCCCGGCGGCGGCGTCCGGCCCGACGGCATCGTCCGGCCCTGCGGCAACGTCCGGCCCGGCGCCGTCGGCGACCTGAACGCCGACGGTGCCGGGTCAGCCTTCGGGGGCCGGGACGACGGTGAGATGGGCACCAAGCCCGCCGGGCCGCCGGGAGCGGCGCGGGGCGGGGGGGCGGGGGACGGCGCGCAGCACCAGGGTGTAACGCGCGTAGCCCATGTCCTGGAGGGTCTTGGGGATTTCGCCGACGACCCGGCACTCGGTGGCGCCCAGCAACGGGTCCGGGTGCAGTAGCTGCCGGACGGCTCCGTCGAGCTGCGCGCCGTCCTCGCCGACCGCGCGCAGCCAGTGCGGCAGGCCCTGCCGGAAGGCGGCCTCCATGATGGGGTCCTGGGCGATCTCCCGGCGGATCGCCTGGAGTTCGTGGTCGTGGCCGTACCGCTCAAGGGCGGTCTTGAACTGCGCAAGGAGCGGCAGGCACCAGCCCGCCTCGTGGGCGCCGAGAACCGTTCCGGCATCCGGGTGGAACAGGACGAAACGCAGGAAGTTGTCGCCGGGCATCGCGGTGGGATGCGGGGCGACCGCCCGGAAAAGTGTCTCGAACGCGCCGTTGGCCAGCACCACGTCCCAGCGGTGGTCCACCACGAGGGACGGGAAGGGGACGGCGTCCAGCAGTAGCGCGTAGTCCTGGAGGTACGCCTGGGCCTCAGGGCTTTCGGGGACGGGCCGCGGCGCCGGCCGCCGCCCACCTGCCTGATATGCCATCGGGAGGTCACCCCTCTTGCCTATGCGGCCTTCTCGCGGCGATGTGATCCTGCTGCCCCACCCAGAGTCATGTCAACTATCGTGGCATTTCATGCCGGTTGACGTCCGAAATTGGCCACAGTTGTGGCGAGACCTGGATGTGAGTTCGAACGACCCGCTAATCTCCGGGGGGTCGCGCGGGTGCCGGCACATAACCGGCGCAGCTTGTGAGAAGCCCCTGATTCCCCTGAGAGACGTAGGAGTTCAGTCGGTGACGGATGGCTACGAGGATCCGGGCGCCACGGCGACCGCCCAGCTGCCGGCCGCCGTCTCCCGCGTCTCCGCGCTCGCCGACCGGCTCGGCGTCGCGCACGCCGAGGTCTTCCACGTCGGACGGCTCTCGCACGCCTGCGGTGTCCCCGAGCCCGTGGTCCGGGCCCTGCTGACCGGCCGCCCGGCGGGCGAGCCCGACGTCCAGGCCCGCTTCCTGCAACGCCTGGACCTGCTGCGCCGCACCCGGCTCAAGCCGAACGGCCGCAAGCACACCCAGCAGGAGATCGCCGACGGCGCGGGCATGTCCCGGCAGCAGGCGGGCGCCCTCATCAACGGTGACCGGCGGCCGACCATGGAGCACTGCGACGCCCTGCAGCGCTACTTCCGCGTGCACGCGGGGTTCCTCACGGCCGAGGATCCCGAGGCCCTCGCCGGCGCCCTGCAGCGGGTCGAGCAGGAGCTGTTGCAGAAGCTGGCCGACCGTGAGCGGGCCGCGGCCGAGACGGCCGAGGATCCGCTGGAGCGGCTGCTGCAGGACCACGGAGTGCGCGGCATCGCCTGGCGGGCCGCCCAGCTCCCCACCGACCAGCACCGGGACAAGGTCGCGGAGTGGCTGGACATGCTCCTGGAGAGCGTCAAGCGGCCCGAGTCGTGAGCCGTAAGTCGTGAGCCGTCAGTCGTGAGCCGTCAGTCGTGACCCGAGGGAGGAAAGTGGGCATCGGCAGGGACATGCGCCGGCTGAGCGGTGAGCTGGTCGGGGGACTCACCCTGCCCACGCCCGCGCCCCCGCAGGAGCTGTACCGGGCGCTGTGCGACGCGCTGGGCCGCCGCCGCGGCCGCCCCGTCCAGTTCCGTACGGCCGTCTTCCCGCCCGGCACGGCCAGCGGGCTGTGGCTGGACCTGGCCGACCGCGACCTGGTCGTGGTCGAGGAACGCACCGTTCCCGACCACCAGTTGGTGATCCTCGGCCACGAGCTGTGGCACATGCACGCCGAGCACTGCGGCCATGACGTGGCGGGGGTCGGGGTGGCCGCGCGGCTTCTCGGCGCCGCCACCGGCACCGTCTCCGACGGGGGCACCGAGACGGAGCAGGCCGCGCTCCAGGCCGCCGTCCAGCGGGTGGCCGCCCGCACCCGCTTCGACCGCGCCGAGGAACGGGACGCGGAGACCTTCGGGCTGCTGCTGGCCAGCAAGTGCCGCAGCCGGCTCGCGGGTTCGGCGCTGCGCGGGCCGGTACGGCGGCACGACGTGGCGGGCCGCATCGCGGCGTCGCTGGGCTACCTGGGGAAGTGACCCGCGGCGCGCGCTCAGGTGGCGCTGCGTTCGCTGGCCTCGCGCAGGTCTCGCTGCGCGGCCGGGCCGGGACCGGGGTCGGGGCGGCCGTCGAGGAGCAGGCTGCGCCAGTGCTCGCGGCTCCAGTCCGCCGGGGCGGTGGTGGCGGTGAAATCCTGGACCAGGGCGACGAACCGGGCCGGGTCGGTGTGGAACGGGAAGTGCCCGGCGCCCTCGAAGATCTCCAGCCGGGCGCCGGGCATCGCCTCGCGGGCGCGGTGGGCGTGCCGGACCGGGACCACGCTGTCGCGGTCGCCCCACAGGAGCATGGTCGGCATGCCCTCGGTGAGATAGCAGCGGTCCAGCATGGTGACGACCTGGCCGCGCCAGTCGACGACCGCGCGCAGGGTGCGGACGAAGGCGTTGCGGGAGGTCTCGTCGGGGAGCGCGTCGACCAGGGTGAGCAGTTCCGGGGCGTCCTGGCCGAGGCCGGTGTCCAGGAGCCTCAGCAGGCGTACGGCCAGGCCCACTTGGAGGCGCATGCCGGGCAGCCGGAGCGCCGACAGCAGCAGGTGTGCGCCGGGGAGCGAGACGAGCCGTAGCGCCGGGTTGACCTCGCGTCCCACCCCGCCCGAGCTGACCAGGATGAGCCGCTCCGTGCGCTCGGGGAACTGGTAGGCGAACTGCATCGCGACTCCCCCGCCGAGCGAGTGCCCGACGAGGGTCGCGGACTCGATGCCCAGGGTGGTCAGCAGGTCCCGCACCCCGTTGGCGTAGGCGGCGACCGAGTAGTCGGCCCGCGGTTTGTCCGACTCGCCGTGGCCGAGCAGGTCGGGGGCGATCACGGTGTGGGTGCGGGCGAGGTCGGGGATGAGCCGTGCCCAGGTCGCCGAGGAGTCCCCGATGCCGTGGACGAGGACCAGGGCGGGACCGTCCCCGGCGACGCGGTAGGCGCGCCGGTAGCCGTGCACGACCCGGTGACGGGTCTCCAGTTCGCCGTCGCCCACCGGGCGCAGGTGCGCGCTGCGCTGCGGACGGCTGGGCACCGCTTCTGACACGGTCGGCCTCCCCCGCTGTCCCGGGCCCGCTGCGACCCGGCCGGATGCGTCTCCTTCCAGGGTAGGAAGACTTTTCCCCAGGGGGTTTCGGTGAGGTTTCACCTCGGCTAAGCGAGCGAACCGAGGCCCGGCACGGGGGCGTTGTCAGTGGCGACCGGCAAGCTGGGGGGTGCGCACCGCACACCCGGTGTGCCCGCGCCGTCCGGGCGCGTGACCGCGACGACCGACGGGGAGAGCCGACCGATGCACACCGCCGTACTGACCGACCGTGAACGCGCCGCCGTCCAGGCCTATCTGCGGCTGCTGCACACCGTGCGCGCGGCCTTCGACGGACCGCCCGACGCCCCGCGCCCTTTCGTGGTGCCGCCCGCCGTGCTCGCCGAGGCCGAGGATGCCCTGGCCGGTGCCGGACTGGCGGGCAACGAGGAGGCGTTCTTCCGGCTGCTGCACGACTGGTGCCCACCCACCTGATTCGACGGCGCGTCAGGGGTGCGGCACGACCACGGCCGAGGTCAGCATGCCGTGCCCCACGCTCCAGCGGCCCTCGAAGATCTCCAGCCGCCGCCCGCCGACCTCCGGACCGGGGACCAGGAGGCGGGCGCGCAGGACGCCGTGCGGCCGTTCACCGGGCTCGGGGACGAGCGCTATGTCGGCCTCAAGGAAGTCCAGCCACTTCCCGGTGAGGGGGAACCACGCCTTGTAGACGGATTCCTTGGCGCTGAACAGCAGCCGGTCCCAGTGCACGCCGGGCCGCTCGGCCGCGAGCACGGCGAGCCGCTGCCGCTCGGCGGGCAGCAGCACGGCCTCGGCGACGCCCTCGGGGAGCGCCGCGTGCGGTTCGGCGTCGATGCCGAGCGAGGCCAGGTCGGTGTCGCGGACCAGCGCGGCGGCGCAGTACCCCTCGCAGTGGGTCATGCTGCCGACCAGCCCGTCCGGCCAGCGCGGGGCGCCCCGCTCGCCGCTCACGACGGGCTGCGGCGGGACTCCCAGCTTCTCCATGGCGTCGCGGGCGCAGGCGCGCACGGCGGCGAACTCGCGGCGGCGCTTGGGCACGGCCCGGGCGACCAGCGCCGCCTCCTCGGGGTAGAGCGGGGCCTCTCGGATCGCCTCGTCACCGAGCATCTCCACGGCCACCACCGACTCCGGGAGCAGCTCCTCGATCACCGGTTCCGACCTCCATCGGCAGAATGCGGCGCAGCCGGCCCGGGTCTCCGGAACGCTTGCGCCACTCGCGGGGGTATCCCACGGAGACCTCTTCGAAGCGGACCCCGTCGAGCCAGCTGGTCCGGGGGATGTGCAGATGACCGTAGACCATGGTGGCGACACGGAACCGGCGGTGCCAGTCGGCGGTGCGGGTGGTGCCGCACCACATGGCGAACTCCGGGTACCAGAGCACGTCGGTGGGGTGCCGGTCCAGCGGATAGTGCCCGGCCAGCACGGTCGGCAGGTCCTGAGGCAGTTCGGCGAGCCGGCGTTCGGTCTCCTCGACCCGGGCCCGGCACCAGTCCTCGCGGGTCGGGTAGGGGTCGGGGTGCAGCAGGTACTCGTCGTTGCAGACGATGCCGGTGCCGTGCGCGTAGGCGAGGCCCTCCTCCTTGGTGGCGCAGCCGGCCGGCAGGAAGGAGTAGTCGTACAGCAGGAAGAGCGGTGCCACGGCGGCCGGGCCGCCGGGGCCCTCCCAGATGGGGTACGGGTCCTCGGGGGTGAGCACGCCCAGCTCCCGGCAGAGGCCGACGAGGTGCTCGTAGCGGGCGACTCCGCGCAGCGTGACCGGGTCCTTGGGGTGGGTCCACAGGTCGTGGTTGCCGGGCGCCCACAGCACCTTGCGGAAGCGGCCGGCGAAGGTCTCGAGGACCCAGCGGATGTCCGCGACGGTCTCCGCGACGTCACCGGCCACGATCAGCCAGTCCTCGTCCGACTCCGGCCGCATCTTCTCGACGAGCTCGCGGTTCTCCGGGTAGGAGATGTGCAGGTCGCTGATGGCCAGCAGCTGCCCGGAACCGGCCGTGGACTCCACCCCGTACCCCTTCCGATCATGTCGTCGGCACCCACCACAACACACTTCCGGGGCCGGGAACAAGGGCACCCCGCCGGGCGCGGGGCAGGGATCGGGGCGGCGGTCGGGGCCGTCAAGGAAACCGGCGCGGACGGTGCAGGAAAACGCGCGTGGACAGTACGGGGAAATCCGTAACACTCGCGTTGCACGCGGGGCCCCTCGAAAGCCGTATGATCCCCCCAACACCACCGCCACGAACTTCCCTTCGCCCAGGGCGGTTTGGTGTCCCTCCAACCACCCTGCCCGGGCACGGGCCCGCTGACCCCTGCCCGAAAACCCCGAAAGGCGGCTTTAATGCGCTCTCGCGTACGCGTCTGGCTCAACCGCACGTACGCGGAGAACGTGTTCTTCATGGATCAGCTGCGGAGAAATCCCAGCGACCGGGCGGTCGACATCCATGCGACGCACGGCGACGCCGACTCCCCCGTGCTGGCCGCCGCCGACACCGCCGACCTGGAGCCGGAGGGCCTGTCCCCGGCCGGCTACGTCGAGTACGCCCTCGACCAGTGCCAGCGCCGTGGCATCGATGTCTTCGTGCCCCGGCTGCACCAGTCGGCGATCGTCGCCCACCGGGCCGACTTCGAGGCGATCGGCACGGCCCTGCTGGCGCCGACGCCGCAGGCGACCGCCGTCTTCGAGGACAAGGCGACCGCGTACGAGGCAATGAGCTCGGTGGGCGTCCCGGTGCCGCCGTGGTCGCGGGTCCGCACGGCGGACGAACTGGTCGCCGCGGTCGTGGAGCTGGAGGCCGGTGGGCACAAGGCGTGCTTCAAGCCGGCCGCCGGTGCGGGTGGCGTGGGTTTCCGGGTGATCACGCGCGCCCCCTTCTCGCTCTTTCACCTCAATGGCTTTCCCGGCCCGTACGTCCAGCTCGACATGGTCGTGGACGCGCTGCGGCGTGCGGACGAGCCGGTGGACTGGCTGGTGATGCCGCGCCTGGAGGAGCCCGAGGTGTCCGTCGACTGCCTCACCGGGCCCGACAACCGGGTCCGGCTGGCCGTGGGCCGCACCAAGAGGGGGCGCCGGCGCGGGTTCACCCTCGACGAGCAGTGGCTGAAGCCGGCGCGGATCATCGCCGAGGGCTTCGGGCTGCACTACCTGTCCAACATCCAGTTCCGGATGTACGGCGACCAGCCGGTGCTGCTCGACGTCAACACGCGGCCGGCGGGCGGGCTGCACCAGCTGTCGCTCTGCGGGGTCAACGCCCCGTGGGCGGCCGTGCAGCTGGCGCTGGGCGAGGACCCCGGGGTGATCGAGCCGCCGTTCCTGGGGCAGGACTACGCGGTGGTGTCCGGGCCGAAGCCTGTTCTGCCGTCGGTCCCCGTGCAGCGTGAGGAGGCCGACGTGGTGTTGGCGCCGGCGTTGCCTGTGGAAGTGGAGTCGGTTGACGCTACGGCTGCGGTGCTGCCGCTCTAGGTTGTCGGCCGGGTGCGGCGCCGCCGTGGCTGGTCGCGCAGTTCCCCGCGCCCCTGATGGGGCGCCTCGCCTCACCGGTACGGACCAATTCACGTTCGTCTTCTTGACAGGTGGATTGGTCCAGACCAAATTTGTTTGCGCACAGCCCTGCACCTTCGTGCAACTCCCGAACACCCCCATTCCTCCAGGGAGATCGCGTGCGCAACTCGCTCAGACGTTCCAGACGTCGGATACTCGCCCTGCTCGGGTCCGCCGCTCTCGCGCTCGCCGGGGCCATCGCGCTGCCCGGTACCGCGCAGGCGGCCAACGTGCTGTCCAACCCCGGCTTCGAGTCGGGAAGTCTGTCGCCGTGGTCCTGCTCCGGGAACCTCGGCTCCGTCGTGTCCTCGCCCGTGCACGGCGGCTCGAAGGCGCTCGCGGGCGCCGCGAGCGCCAGTGACAACGCCCAGTGCACGCAGACCGTCGCCGTGCAGCCCAACACGACGTACTCGCTCAGCGGCTGGGTCCGCGGCTCGTACGTCTACCTCGGGGTGACCGGCGGGGCCTCGACCTGGACCACCTCGACGTCCCAGTACAGCCAGCTGACGGTCTCCTTCACCACCGGGGCCTCGCAGACCAGCGCCCAGATCTACCTCCACGGGTGGTACGCCCAGGGGACGTACTACGCCGACGACATCAGCCTCGACGGGCCCGGCGGCAGCTCGGACACCCAGGCGCCCACCGCGCCCACGAACCTCACCTCCACCGGGAAGACCTCGTCGAGCGTGTCCCTGTCGTGGTCGGCCGCGACGGACAACGTCGGGGTGGCGGCGTACGACGTCTACCGCGGGTCGACCCTGGCCACGAGCGTCTCCGGGACCTCCGCCACGGTGAGCGGCCTTTCCGCCAGTACGGCGTACACGTTCACGGTCAAGGCGCGGGACGCGGCCGGGAACGTGTCGGCGGCCTCCAACTCCGTGTCGGTGACGACGAGCGCGGGCAGCGGCGGCGGGACCGGCTTCAAGCAGGCCGCGCCCTATCTCTACGAGGGCTGGGGCGACCCGCCGAACCCGACGACCGTGATGAACGCGACCGGCATCAAGAACTTCACCATGGCCTTCGTGCTCGACTCGGGCGGCTGCACCCCGGCCTGGGACGGCAGCCGGGCACTCACCGGCGGCGCCGACCAGACCGCGATCAACCAGATCCGGGCGGCCGGTGGTGACGTCACCCCGTCGTTCGGCGGCTGGCAGGGCAGCAAGCTCGGCGCCAACTGCTCGTCCGCGAGCGCGCTGGCCGGGGCGATCCAGAAGGTGATCGACGCCTACGGTCTCAAGTCCGTCGACATGGACATCGAGAACACGGACGAGTTCGAGAACGAGGCCGTGCAGGCGAAGATCCTGACCGCCCTGAAGACGGTGAAGGCGAACAACGCCGGCCTGAAGACGATCGTCACCTTCGGCACGTCCACCACCGGTCCGACGTACTACGGCAACCGGCTCATCGAGCAGGCCCAGTCGATCGGCGCCGACATCGACGTCTTCACGATCATGCCGTTCGACTTCGGCGGCGGCTCCGACATGTACGGCAACACCGTGGCCGCGGCCGAGGGACTGAAGACCAAGCTGAAGTCCACGTTCGGCTGGGACGACGCGACGGCCTACGCGCACATCGGGATCTCCGGCATGAACGGGCTGTCCGACCAGCAGGAGAACACCACCCCGGCGATCTGGACGCAGATCCGCGACTGGGGGAACTCGCACCACATCGCCCGGCTCGCCTTCTGGGCGGCGAACCGGGACCGCGGCTGCGCCGGCGGCGGCGTGGTGAGCAACTGCTCCGGGATCAGCCAGAGCGACTGGCAGTTCACCTCGATCACGGCCGGCTTCACCGGCTGAGCACCGCAGGCGGTGGCGTGGGGATGCCCTAGACCGGGTATCCCCACGCCTTCGCCATCTCCGCGAGCCTGGGCGGGAGCTCGGCGGCGGGGTCGGCCTGGCGGGCGGCCTGGATGCGGCCGGACTTGATCTCGTTGCTCCAGTCGCCGAGCTTGGGCCGGAAGGTGCCGTGGTCCTGGGCGCCGTAGTCGAGCATGGTGCTCTCCCAAGGGACGCCGAGGTACTCGCACAGGCCGCGGGTGACCCGTTCCGGCTCGGCGGTCAGGTCCTCGTACGTGATCACGTGGGCGTCGGGGAGCTGCTGCCGGGCCTCCTCCAGCTTCTCGGCGTAGCCGAGGACCTCGCCGTAGATCTGGTCGAGATCGGGTTCGGTGCGGCGGCTGATCAGGGACTGGACGACCGCGCCGGGGTGGCGCAGCAGCAGGACGAACCGGGCGTCGGGCCAACATCGGTGCAGCCGGGGCCAGATGAGGGTGTTCGGCGGGGTCTTGTCGACGATGACGTCCTTGCCGCTGCGGCTGAGTTCGAGGTGCAGCACCCGGTCCCACAGGACGTGCTCGAGCTCGTCCTTGTCCAGGGCGAGTTCCGCCATGGCGTCGGCCGTGAAGTCCCGCGACATACGGACGTGGACTGTGCGCAGGTGCATCTCGTGCGGGGCACGGATACGGCTGTGGCTGTTGAGCAGGACCCGCAGCAGCGTGGAGCCGGAGCGCACCGAGGACAGCACGAAGACCGGCTTCTCCACCAGGCGCGGCGCACGGGGAGCCGCATAGGCGGCCTCGGTGACCGGCTTGACCGTGGGCTGGGCCGGGATGGCGTCCAGGGTCTTGCGCGGCGGGCTCACCGCCTGCGCCATGAGCCGGCCCCGGCGCTTCAGCCCCTTGGCGATCGCTGACATTCGCGGGTCTCGCACGGTGATGCCTCTCTGTCGTCCCTGCCGTCCCGCATCCCAGGGGTGTCAGGCGAACTCAAGGTGTCCAAGAGGAGAACCGACAGGGTCAGGGCGACCCGAAAAGCCGCCCTGACCGGCCTACTTACCGTTCTCTTAATTCTTCATATAAGAAATACCGGCCTCTGGTCCGAATGGGGTCAGAACCGTCCGGACCCGCGGTACAGCTCCAGCTCCCCGTCCAGTTCGACGGCGAGGACGGTCGCGTACGGGTCGAGGTCGGCCGCGGCCGGCGGATCGATCCACAGCACGCCGACCGCCTCGTGCAGGCCGCCGGTCACCCGGTGGCCGAGTTCGGTGCCGGTACCGAGGACGGTGATCCTGTTCACCTCGCTCGCCAGGCCCCGGACGCCGATCTCGGCGCGCGGCACGTCGAACAGGGTGAGGTAGAGGGTGCGCCGGTCGGCGGAGAGGGTGCTCGGGCCGTAGTGGTGCCCGGCCGGCAGGCCGCGCCCGGTCCCGTACACCGCCTCCGCGTGCCTGCGGATCCACTCCCCCAGCCCTTCGAGGCGTTCCACCTGCGGCTGCGGGATGGTGCCGTCCTCCATGGGGCCGACGTCGAGCAGCAGGTTGCCGCCGCCCCCGATGGTCTCGGTGAAGTAGCGGATCAGCTGGGCGAGGGACTTGTGGTTGTGGTCGTGGTGCTGGTACCCCCACGAGTCGTTGATCGTCAGGCACAGCTCCCACGGCCCGTCCGGCGGCACGACGGGGGCGCCCTGCTCGGGGGTGGCGTAGTCGCCCTCGCTGAGCATCCGCGCGTTGAAGACGACGTGCGGGACGTACGACCGGACGAGTGCGGCGAGTTCGGGGATGCGCCACTGCTCCTCGCTGCGGTCCCACTCCCCGTCGAACCACATCAGGTCCGGCCGGAACCGGGAGGCCAGCTCCCGTATCTGGCCGTCACGGTAGGCGAGGAAGCGTTCCCAGGCAGCCAGGTCCTCGTCCTCGGCCGCCACCTCCGAGTACCGGTTGTCCTCCAGCTCCGGCGGCCGGCCCGGCTTGCGCGTGGAGGCGTAGTCGGGGTGGTTCCAGTCGGAGTGCGAGTAGTAGAGGCCGACCTTGAGGCCGTGCTCGCGCAGGGCCTCGGCATAGGGGCCGACGTAGTCCCGGCCGAGGTTGAGGTCGCCGTACGCGGTGTCCCAGAGGGCCACGCCGTCGTGGTGACGGCTGGTGAGTACGGCGTACCTGGCGCCGGCGCGGGCGAACAGGTCCGCCCACGCCTTCGGGTCGTAGTGGGCGCCGGTGAAGCGGTCCAGCTGGGACATGTACTGGTCGTGCGGCACGATGTCGTCGTAGAAGGACCAGGACTCCTGGACCCCGTCCACGGCGTAGATGCCCCAGTGCACGAAGATCCCCAGTTTGGCGTCGGTGAACCAGGGTTGCATGGCCATCCGGTCAGCTCCTGCGGAGGCGGAGGGTGAGGATCTGGAAGGGGCGCAGCGCGACGGAGACGGTGTCGCCGTCCACGTCGGCGTCCTCCAGGGGGCGCTCCAGGAGGTCCGTCACCTGGGCGCCGGCCAGCGGGAAGCCGGTGCGCAGGACGCCCTCGGCACGGCCGCCGCGGGACTCGTAGAGGCGGACCACGACATCGCCGGAGGAGTCGTCGGCGAGCTTGACGGCCTCGACGGTGACGCCCTCGCCGTCCACCGAGACGACCGGCTGCGGCTCGCCCGCCGCGTCGGCCACCCGCAGCGGGAGGTTGAGGGCATAGCCCTCGGCGACGGCGTCCCCGATGGTGGCGCCGGGGAGCAGGGAGTAGGTGATGCGGTGCCGGCCCTGGTCGGCGCCCGGGTCCGGGACGCGCGGGGCGCGCACCAGGGAGAGGCGGACCGTGGTGGTCGTGCCGCCGTCCTCGCGGACCGTGCGGGAGACGTCGTGGCCGTACGTCGAGTCGTTGACGACCGCGACGCCGTAGCCGGGCTCCGCGACGTGCACCCAGCGGTGGCCGGAGACCTCGAAACGGGCCGCCTCCCAGCTGGTGTTGGTGTGGGTGGGCCGCTGGACGTGGCCGAACTGGATCTCGGCGGAGGAGTGCGCGGCGCGGACGTCCACCGGGAAGCCGGCCTTGAGGAACTTCTCGGCCTCGTGCCAGTCGATGTCCGTCTCGAAGTCGATCCGGGGGCTGCCGGCGCGGACGGTGACCGTCTGGGTGATCGTCGAGCCGTTGCCGAAGGGGCGCGTGATCCGGATCGAGCCGAGCAGCGGGTCCGCGTCGACGACCGTGATCTCCGAGGGGTCCAGGAGGTCCGTGTAGCGGTTCTTGTAGTGCTTGTCGACGTCCCAGGCGTCCCAGTAGTTGGGGAGGTCGGTGTGCAGGCGCAGGAGGTTGCCCTGGCCGGCGAGGACCTCGCGGTGCGCCCGGTGGTCGTACACGGACGACAGGGTGCCGTCCTCGGCGATCTCCACCCGGACTAGTCCGTTGTCGAGGATCCGGCCCTCGACCGTCACCGGCCGGGGGGCCTCGGCGGCGGCCGTGAGCGGCGCGCTGCCGCCCGCGGGGACCTCGACGTAGACCGGGGTGCCCGCGGCGTCCCGGACGACCTCCGCCCGGGCGTAGGGGCTGGTGTTGAAGACGCGGGCCGTGCCGCCGCCCAGGGCGGTGACCGCCTCGGCGGTGAGCGCCTCCAGCTCCGCGGCGACGCGGGCGTACTCGGCCTCGGCCTCGCGGTGCACCCAGGCGATCGAGGAGCCCGGCAGGATGTCGTGGAACTGGTGGAGCAGGACCGTCTTCCAGAGCCGGTCGAGCTTCTCGTGCGGGTAGGCGTAGCCCGGCGCGTGCAGCGCGGCCGTCGTCGCCCACAGCTCGGCCTCGCGGAGCCTGTGCTCGCTGCGCCGGTTGCCCTGCTTGGTGCGGGCCTGCGAGGTGTAGGTGGCGCGGTGCAGCTCCAGGTAGAGCTCGCCGACCCAGACCGGGGCGTCCTCGTACTCGGCGCGGGCCTTGGCGAAGAACGCGTCCGGGTGTTCTACCTCGACGCGCGGGGAGCCCTCCAGGTCCTTCAGGCGGCGGGCCCGCTCCATGATCTCGCGGGTGGGGCCGCCACCGCCGTCGCCCCAGCCGAAGGGGGCGAGGGAGCGCGTGGCGCCGCCCTTCTCGGCGTAGTTGCGGACCGCGCGGGACATCTCCTCGCCGCTGAAGCGGGCGTTGTAAGTGTCGACGGGCGGGAAGTGCGTGAAGATGCGGGTGCCGTCGATGCCCTCCCACCAGAAGGTGTGGTGGGGGAACTTGTTGGTCTGGTTCCAGGAGATCTTCTGGGTCAGGAACCACTCGTTGCCGGCGAGCTTGGCGATCTGCGGGTAGGCCGCGTTGTAGCCGAAGGAGTCCGGCAGCCAGACCCCCTTGGTCTCGACCCCGAAGTGCTCCATGAAGAACCGCTTGCCGTGCACGAACTGGCGGGCGACCGCCTCGCCGCCCGGCAGGTTGCCGTCGGACTCCACCCACATGCCGCCGACCGGCGCCCACTGGCCCTTCTTGACCGACTCCTGGATCCGGGCCCAGACCTGCGGGTAGTTGTCGCGCACCCACTCGTACTGCTGGGCCTGCGAGCAGGCGAAGACGAACTCCTCGTACTCCTCGGCGAGGGAGGTGACGTTGGAGAAGGTGCGGGAGGTCTTGCGCTTGGTCTCGCGGATCGGCCAGAGCCAGGCCGAGTCGATGTGCGCGTGGCCGACGCCGGAGATGCGGTGGGCGCTGGCGTGCGCGGGCTTGGCGAGGGCGGGCTTCAGGGCCTCGCGGACGGCGGCGGCCGAGCCGGAGACGTCGTCCAGGTCGAGCAGGTCCATCGCATGGTCGAGGGCGTGCGCGATCTCGTGCCGGCGCGGGTCGTGCTCGCCGAGCTCCAGCATCAGCTCCTTCAGCACCTGGACGTCGAGGTCGAGGTGCCAGACCTCCTCGTCGAGGACGGCGATGTCGGCCCGCCGGAAGGTGTAGAGCGGCTTGTCGCCGGCGGTCAGCACGTCGCCGAGCGGGGTCGGGGCCGCGAAGTCGTTGGCGAGGATGTCGGGGTTGGAGGCCGCCTCGACCAGGTAGTCGATCACCTCGCCGCCGGTCGCCGGGTTCGCGATCCGGACGTACTGGTTGAGCGGGTTGACCGCCTTCAGCGGGGTCCCGTCGGCGAGGTGCACCAGGGCCTCGGCCTGGTTGCCCGGCCAGTCGCCGACGAAGCCGAGGTCGATGACGGCCTCGACACGGCGGCCCGCGAACGCCTCGGGCACCTGCCCGTGCATCCGGAACCAGGTGGTCCCCCAGGGCGGGCCCCAGGGGGTGTCCATCGCGAACGGCTCGTAGGCGGCGGCCGCGGCCTCCTCGAAGGGCACCGGCTCGCCGGGGGCCTGCCAGGCGGACACCTCGAACGGGACAGTCGCCGCGTAGATCGCGGGCTTGATGCGCTGGTTGTGGAGGCGCTCTACGCGCTCCTCGATCCGGCGGCGTTCGTCGTGCATGGAAGTCTCCAGAAGAAGGATGGAAAGCGCTTACCGAGCGGCTGACTACTTAAGATACGCGAGGCCCGGGTGGACCTCGGTGTACCCCTCCAGCAGCCGGCGGGCGACGTTGACCGAGTCGACCAGCGGGTGCAGCGCGAACGCCTTCACGGCCGTCGTACGGGAGCCGGACTCGGCGGCGGCGAGCACCTCGCGCTCGACCGCCTTGACCGCGCAGACGAGGCCGGTGGCGTGGTCGGGCAGCGGGGCGACGGCGACCGGGTGGGCGCCGTTGGCGTCGACCAGGCAGGGCACCTCGATGACGGCCTCGCCGTCGAGGACCGAGAGGGTGGAGCGGTTGCGGACGTTGAGGATCAGGGTGGTGCGCTCGTCGCGGGCGATGGCCCGCATCAGGGCCAGGGCGACCTTCTCGTAGCCGCCGGAGAGGTCGTCGGCGTCGCGTTCGCCGGCGCCGGCCGTCTCCCGGTTCTCCGACATGTAGGTGGCCTCGCGCTCGGCGCGGGTGCGGTCCCAGGTCTCCAGGGCCTTCGCGCCCGGCTCGGCGACCGCCTCGTAGAAGTGCGCCTGCTGGTCGCGCAGGAAGGCGCCGCGGGTCCTCTCGGCCTGCTGGTAGGCGCGGACGGCCTCGCGGTTGAAGTAGTAGTAGTGCAGGTACTCGTTGGGGATGGCGCCGAGGGACTGCAGCCAGTCGACGCCGAAGAGCTTGCCCTCCTCGAAGGAGCCGAGCAGGTCGGGGTCGGCGAGCAGGCGCGGGAGTTCGTCGCGGCCCGCGATGTGCAGGCCCCGCACCCAGCCGAGGTGGTTGAGGCCGACGTAGTCGATCCAGGCCTCCTTCGGGTTCCCGCCGAGCACCCGGGCGATCCGGCGGCCGAGCCCCACCGGGGAGTCGCAGATGCCGATGACGCGGTCGCCGAGGTGCCGGGACATGGCCTCGGTGACCAGGCCCGCGGGGTTGGTGAAGTTGATGACCCAGGCGTCGGGGGCGAGCCCGGCGACCCGCCGGGCGATGTCGACGGCGACGGGCACGGTCCGCAGGCCGTAGGCGATGCCGCCGGCGCCGACCGTCTCCTGGCCGAGGACGCCCTCGGCGAGGGCCACCCGCTCGTCGTTCGCCCTGCCCTCCAGGCCGCCGACACGGATCGCCGAGAAGACGAAGTCGGCGCCGGTGAGGGCCTCGTCCAGGTCGGTCGTGGCAGTCACGGCGGGGGCGCCCGGGACACCGGCCGCCTGTTCGGCCAGGACCCGGGCGACCGCGGAGAGCCGGCCGGCGTCGAGATCGTGCAGCACGACCTCGGTGACCCGCCCCTCGGCACGGTCCGTGAGCAGTGCGCCGTACACGAGCGGCACGCGGAACCCGCCGCCGCCCAGAATCGTCAGTTTCACGCTTCAGCCTTTCCTGCCAGGACCACCTCGACACCGGCCTCCTCCAGGGCGGCTCGGGTCGCCGGGTCCACCGGTGCGTTGGTCACCACCATGTCCAGGTCCCCGGGACCGCAGACCTTCGCCATGCCCGTGCCCGGGAACTTGGCGGCGTCGGCGAGCAGCACGACCCTGTCGCTCGCCGCGATCATGGCGCGCTTGACCGGCACCTCCACGACCGTCGTGTCCATCACCTGCCCGCCCGGCCGCACCCCGCTGGTACCGAGGAACAGCCAGTCGGCGTGCAGCTGGCGCAGGTTGTCCTCGGTGAGGAACCCCACCAGGGAGCGGTACTCACGGCGCAGCATGCCGCCGAGCAGCACCAGCTCGATGCCCTCGTCGTCGGCGAGCTCCTCGTAGACCACAAGGTTGCTGGTGATGACGGTGAGGCGGCGGCCGTGCAGTTGGCGGGCGAGCCGGAATGCGGTGGTGCCGATGTCGAGCAGCACCGACTGGCCGTCCTCGACCAGTGCCGCCGCGCGCGCGGCTATCGCGTCCTTCTCGGCCACCCGCACCTCGGCGACCTCGGCGAAGGGCTGGTCGCCCTCGTCGACGACGGCGCCGCCGTGGACACGTGTGAGCAGCCCGTCCTCCTCCAGCTTGACCAGGTCGCGCCGGATGGTGGCCGGACTCACGCTCAGCTGCTCGGAGAGGTCGGTCACAGAGGCGGGGCCACCGGCGCGCAGGGCCCGCAGGATGAGTTGGTGTCGTCGTTCTGCCAGCACGCGGCGAACACTACTCGTCATCTTCAATCAAATCCATGCTCAGTTCTGCTCGGGTATTGACCAATCTCTCCGAGCGGCGCACGATTCCCGTCATCGAAAATGACGAGTTTTGACGAGAGGCTGCGCACGTGGACGACGACAGGCCCGACGTGCTGCTGACCGGGCTGCTCTTCTACGACCTGGTCCTCACGGGGCTCGGCAAGCCGCCGACACCGGGCGAGGAGATCTGGACGGCCGGCATGGGCTGCGGCCCCGGCGGCATCGCGAACCTCGCGGTGGCCGCGTCCCGCTTCGGCCTGCGCACCTCGCTGGCCACGGTCTTCGGGGACGACTTCTACGGCGAGTACTGCCGGGACGTGCTGTGCGACCAGGAGGACATCGACCTCTCGCTCTCCCGCACCGCGGACGGCTGGCCCACCCCCGTCACCGTCTCGCTCGCCGCCGGCCACGACCGGGCCCTCGTCACCCACGGCCAGGAACCCCCGTACTCACAGGACGCCCTGATGGGCGACCCGCCGGGGGCGCGCACCGCGCTCGTGCACATCGAGGCCGAGCCGCGCGAGTGGATCGCCAAGGCGGCGGCGAACGGCACCCGCGTCTACGCCGACGTCGGCTGGGACCCCACCCAGGTGTGGTCCCGCGACCTTCTCGACCAGCTCGCCCTGTGCCACGCCTTCCTCCCGAACGAGACCGAGGCGATGGCCTACACCCGCACCGACAGCGCGGTCGCGGCCCTCGGCACGCTCGCGGAGCTGGTGCCGGTGGCGGTCGTCACCCGGGGCGGGGACGGCGCGGTCGCCGTCGACCAGACCACCGGCGAGTACGCCGAGGTCCCGGCCCTCGCCGTCGACGTCCTGGACGCCACGGGCGCCGGGGACGTGTTCGGCGCGAGCTTCGTCGCGGCCTCCCTCGGCGGCTGGCCGCTGGCCGAGCGGCTGCGGTTCGCCGTCCTCGCGGCCGGTCTCTCCGTACGGCACCACGGCGGCGCGCTCGCGGCCCCCGGCTGGTACGGCGTCGACCGCTGGTGGCGCTCGCTGACCGACCCCGATCTGAAGAAGACCTACGGCTTCCTCGCCGACCGGCTGCCGGCGGACGCGGGACCCCCGGTGCACCACGCCCCGGTCACCCCGCCCGCCCTGCACCTCTGACCCGCACCCGCACCCGCTCCACCGCCCGGCCCCCCAGCCCGACGCCCCACAGCCCCCACGATCCACAGCACCAACGCCCCTCAGTACCACGAACAGGAACAACAGGAGTGACCCGTGGACCTTTCACGTAGAGGCTTCCTCCAGGCCGCCGCACTCACCGCGGCCGCGTCCGGCCTGACCGTCGCATGCGGCGGCTCCGGATCGGGCGGTACCAAGAACGGCAAGAACCTCACCCTGTGGTACTGGGGCGGTGCACTCAGCGACAAGGTGGTCGCGGAGGCGAAGACCCACTTCGGCAGCACGGTCGAACTGACCGCCTCGTCCATCGGCGGCGACTTCAAGCAGAAGCTCACCACAACCCTCGCCGCGGGCGGCTCCTCCGTGCCCGACATCACCGGCATCAAGGGTGAGGACATGGCGTCCTTCCTGCCCAACGCCTCCCGCTTCCTCGACCTCAACGACCTGGGCTTCAAGAAGCTCTCCTCGCAGTACCTGGGCTGGAAGAGCAAGCTCGCCCAGACCTCCGACGGCAAGCAGATCGGCTTCCCGATCGACATCGGCCCGACCGCGCTCTTCTACCGCGAGGACCTGTTCGCCAAGGCCGGCGTGGCCACCGACCCCGACAAGGTCGCCGACCTGGTCAAGACCTGGGACGACTACTTCACGCTCGGCACCGAGCTGCAGACGAAGAACCCGGGCACCTTCCTGGTCAACAACATCAGCTCCGTCTTCAACATCGCGGTCGGCCAGGGCACCCAGCGGTTCATCGACAAGAACAACCACTTCATCGGCGACCAGGACCACATCCGCAGCGCGTGGACCACGGCCGTCCGCCCCTACACCCTGGGCATCGACGCCAAGATCAACGACAACTCCTGGAACGCCGCCGTCGGCAAGAACCTCCTCACCGAGCTGGGCGCGGCCTGGCACGCGCTGGACATCGAGCAGGCCGCGCCACAGACCAAGGGCAAGTGGCGGGTCTGCGCGAACCCGGTCGGACCGGCCAACCAGGGCGGCTCCTACCTGGCGCTGCCCAGGCAGTGCCGGAACCCCGAGGAAGCCTTCAAGATCATCAGCTGGATCCTCAGTCCCACGAACGACGCGCGCGGCTTCACCGACGCCGCCATCTTCCCGGCCGCCCCGGCCGCGTACGCCATGCCGGCCATGACGGGCCCGGACGCCTTCTTCGGCGGGCAGAAGATCATCGAGGTCTTCGGCCCGGCCGCCAAGGCCATACCGGACAGCTACGAGGCGCCGGCCGACGCCGCCGTCATGGCCCCGTACATGACGGAGCTGACCAACATCGAGGCCAAGGGCAAGAAGCCCGACGACGCCTGGAACGACGCAGTCAGCCAGGCCAAGCAGATCGCCCGGCGGCAGGGGGTGAACTGAGGTGACGTCACCTCCGGTCACCGGTCCCGCCGCGGTGCCCGAGCACCGCGGCGGGCCGGGCCCGGCCCGGTTCCGCCCGCGGCGCGCCACGCCCGCGGGCACCACCGCACGGCCCAGGCGGCGCGGGCCGCTGTCGTACTGGCGGCAGTACCTGGCGATCTCGCCCTTCTACCTGATCTTCGCCGCGTTCTCCTTCTTCCCGGTCTTCTACTCGCTGTACCTGGCCTTCCAGCGCTGGGACGGCCTCGGCGACATGCAGTTCGTGGGCCTGCAGCAGTTCACGTTCCTGTGGTCGGACCCGGTCTTCTGGCTGTCGATCCGCAACACCCTGGTGATCTGGGTGCTGTCCACCGTGCCCACCCTGCTGGGCGCCCTGGTGCTGGCGACGCTGCTGCACTCGGTGCGCCGTTTCAAGGGCTTCTACCGGATCGCGCTCTACCTGCCGAACGTCACCTCGATCGTCGCGGTGGCGATCTTCTTCGGCGCGGTGTTCAGCAACAACTTCGGCCTGGTCAACGCGATCCTGGGCACGGTCGGCATCTCGCCGGTCCCGTGGCTGAGCAACCCCTGGCTGATCAAGGTGGTCATCTCACTGCTGATGACCTGGATGTGGACCGGCTACAACATGATCATCTACCTGGCCGGTCTCCAGGCGATCCCGGCCTCGATCTACGAGGCGGCGAAGGTCGACGGCGCCGGCCCGATCCGCACGTTCTTCCAGATCACCATCCCGATCATGCGGCCGATCATCCTGTTCACCGTCATCATCTCGACCATCAACGGCCTGCAGAGCTTCAGCGAACCCCAGGTCCTGTTCGCCAGCAACGCCGCCAACGCGAACCTCGGCGGCCCGGGACAGGCCGGTCTGACCACGCTCCTGTACTTCTACCAGTCGGCCTTCCTCAACAACGACTACGGCTACGGCGCCGCCATCGTGTGGGCCTTCTTCCTGCTGATCATCGTCCTCGTCGCCGTCAACTGGCGCATCACCCAACGCGGGAGGAAGCCGTGACCGCAGCCGACCCGACCGCCGACCCGACCGCCGACCCGACGCGGCCGGCCCCGCGCGCGCGGCGGCTGCGCCGCCCCAAGGGCCTGACCGCGCACATCGTCCTCATGGCGGCCGTCCTGATCTCGGTCTTCCCGTTCCTGTGGACGATCGTCATGGCGACCAACACCACCCAGGACATCTACAAGAGCCCGCCGAAGTTCACCTTCGGCTCCCACCTGCTGGAGAACATCCGGCACGTGCTCAACACCATCGACTTCTTCGGGTCGATGCTCAACACCATCGTCGTCGCGACCGTCACCACCGTCCTGGTGCTGTTCATCGACTCGCTGGCGGCCTTCACCTTCGCCAAGTTCGACTTCCCCGGCCGCAAGGTGCTCTTCGGCACGCTGCTGCTGTTCATGATGCTGCCGCTGCAGCTGGCGATCCTGCCGCAGTTCATCCTCATGTCGAACATCGGCTGGGTCGGCATGCTCAAGGCGCTGATCCCGCCCGCCCTGGCCAACGCCTTCGGCATCTTCTGGCTGCGCCAGTACATCGAGAACGGCGTGCCCGACGAACTCCTCGACGCCGCGCGCATCGACGGCGCCGGGTTCTTCCGCCAGTACTGGAACATCGCGCTGCCGATGATCAGGCCCGCGCTGTCCTTCCTCGCCATCTACGCCTTCGTCGGCGCCTGGAACGACTACGTGTGGCCGCTCATCGTGCTCACCAACCCCGACCACGTGACCCTCCAGGTGGAGCTGGCCCAGCTCAACGTCGGCCACACCACCGACTACAGCATGGTCATGGCCGGGGTGCTGATGGCCTCCCTGCCGCTCGTGCTGGTCTTCGCCGTCTTCGCCCGCGGTTTCATCGCGGGCGCCACCGAGGGCGCGGTGCAGGGCACCTGACCCGCGCGGGCCGCCCCGGCCCGCGCGGCACGCGCGAGACAGAGGAGGGACCCGGTGAGCGACATCGGCCGGCACGGCAGGGTGCTCGTGGTGGGCATGGACGGGCTGCGCCACGACCGGCTGACCCGGCCCGGCGCCCGCGCGCCCGTCCTGCACGGCCTCATGGCGGCGGGCGCCCACGGCACCAGCCTGCTGCCGTACGGCGAGGCGGACGGCCAGGCGGCGGACGGGCCGACGACCAGCATGGCCTACACCGACTCCGGCCCCGGCTGGTCGAGCGTCCTGACCGGGGTGTGGCCGGACCGGCACGGGGTCACCGGCAACGACTTCGCCGGCGCCGACTACACCCGCCACCCCGACTTCCTCAGCCGCGCGGCCACCGCCCGCCCCGGCCTGCGCACCGCCGCCGCGGTGTCCTGGCCGGAGCTGGTCCACCGCGGCACCCTCGGCCCCGCCGTCGGCCGCCGGGTCCATTTCGACGGCGAGAGCGACGGCTACGCGACCGCGGACGGCCTGGTCGCCCGCACCGCGGTCCGCTGGCTCACCGACCACGCCCCACACCTGGTGTTCGTGTACTTCGGCGCCACCGACGAGGCCGGCCACGCCACCGGCCCGCTCTCCCCCGCCTACGACCACGCCCTGCTCGCCCAGGACACCCACCTCGGGCGGCTGCTCGCGGCGATCGACGCCCGGCGCTCCGGCGAGCGGTGGACCGTGCTCGTCACCACCGACCACGGGCACCTCGACACCGGCGGCCACGGCGGCGACACGCGTGCCGAACGGGAGGTCTTCGTGATCCTCGCCGAGCCCGGGACGCCCGGCGGCACCCTGCTCGACTCGCCCCGCCTCATCGACATCGCGCCCACCGTCCTGGACCGGCTCGGCATCCCCGTCGACCCCGCCTGGGGCTGGGCAGGACGCGTCCTGCCCGGGCCCGCCACGCCACCCACGCCACCAGAGAAGTGAGCCATCCGCCGATGAACGATCCGTCGGTCCCCGGGCCCCGGCCCGCCGATCCCCTGATCGCCCTCCGCCCCTGGGAGGCACCCGAGGTGACCTCCTGGGGACGCCTCCCCATGAGCGCCGTCGACCGGCGCACCGGAGCACTCCCCCTGGACGGCGACTGGTCCTTCCAGTTGCTGCCAGCTCCGGACGTGCCGGTCGGCGGCTTTTGGTCCACGGCACACGTCCCCGGCGCCTGGACCGTGCAGGACACCGGCGACCTGCCGCAGTACACGAACGTCGCCATACCGTTCCGCGAGTTCCCGCCAAACTCCCCCGCCGCCAACCCGACGGGCGTCTACGAGCGTGAGCTGGAGGTGCCCGCCGAGTGGGCGGGGCGCCGGATCGTGCTCCAGGTCGGCGCCGCGGAGAGCGTGCTCCTCGTGCACGTCGACGGGCGGCCGGTGGGCGTCTCCAAGGACTCGCACCTGGCGGCCGAGTTCGACCTGACGGGCGTCGTGCGCCCCGGCGAGCGGTCGGTCCTCCGGCTCACCGTCGTCAAGTGGTCCGACGCCACGCACGTCGAGGACCAGGACCACTGGTGGCACGGCGGGATCACCCGCCCCGTACTGCTCTACGCGACCGACCCGTTCCGGCTCGCGGACGTGACCGTCCGGGCGCGACGGGACGGCGAGCTGCGCGTGGACTGCCAGGTGCGCAACGCCGCGGGCGACCGGGCGCTGCCCGCCGGCTGGTACGTCACCGGGGACCTGGACGGTGAACCCCTCGCGCAGGAGGCCGAGTTCGACCGGCTCAACACCGAGGACGACCGGGTCTCCGACTTCCTCGGCGAGGCCCGCATCCGCGCCACCGTGCCCGAGGTGCGCACCTGGAACGCGGAGCAGCCCGAGCTGTACGGGCTGACCGTCCGGCTGCACCGCGCCGACGGCACGGTCGCCGACACCTCGTACCACCGCGTCGGCTTCCGGGACGTCGAGATCGTCGGCCGGGACCTCCTCGTCAACGGCGAGCGGGTCTTCGTCCGGGGCGTCAACCGGCACGACTTCCACGCGCTCACCGGGCGGACGGTGTCGTACGAGGACATGCGCGCCGACCTGGTGGTGCTGAAGCGGTTCGGGTTCAACGCGATCCGCACCTCGCACTACCCGAACGATCCGGCCCTGTACGACCTGGCCGACGAACTCGGCTTCTACGTCGTCGACGAGGCGGACGTCGAGGCCCACGACCACGCCCACGAGATCGCCGACGACCCGCGCTACCTGAACGCCTTCGTGGACCGGGTCTCCCGGATGGTGCTCCGCGACAAGAACCACCCGTCGATCATCATCTGGTCGCTGGGCAACGAGTCCGACTACGGCGCCAACCACGACGCCGCGGCCGGCTGGGTGCGCCGGCACGACCCGACCCGGCCGATCCAGTACGAGGGGGCCGCCAAACGCGGCTGGGCCGACCCGGACGTGGCCTCCGACATCGCCTGCCCGATGTACGCGCCGCTGGAGGACTGCGTCGCCCACGCCCTGTCCGGGGAGCAGACCAAGCCCCTGATCCAGTGCGAGTACTCGCACGCCATGGGCAACAGCAACGGCACGCTGGCCGACCACTGGGCCGCCATCGAGTCCACTCCGGGGCTTCAGGGCGGGTTCATCTGGGAGTTCTGGGACCACGGAATTCTCCAGCGGGTGAGCGACGGAAGACCGGTCGGGCGCGCGGGCGCCGGACTGTACGACAACGGTGTCGCCGCGCCCGGCCACCGCTGGGCGTACGGCGGCGACTTCGGCGAGGCCCTGCACGACGGGGCGTTCGTCGCGGACGGCATTGTCTTCCCCGACCGCACCCCCAAGCCCGCCATGTACGAGCACCGGGAGATCGCGGCCCCGGTCCGCATCCGGTGTTTCCGGCACGAGGGCATCGTGCTCGCCAACCACCAGCACTTCCGTGGCTTCGACTGGCTGACCGGCACCTGGGAACTGGCACTGGCCGACGGCCGGACCCTGACCGGCCCGGCCGAGCTGCCGGAGCTGTGCCCCGGCGAGACGGCAGCAGTACCGCTGCCGTTCGAGGTGCCGGCGGACGGCGGGGAGGCGTGGCTGACGCTGCGGGTGACGGTCGCCGAGGACCAGGCGTGGGCACCGGCCGGTACGGAGGTCTGCGCGCCGCAGATCCGGCTCCGGGCGGCGGACCCGCTCGGGCCGCCGGTGCCGTCGGGCCCGGCCGTCGAGGTGGACGGCGAAGGGCTGCTGGTGCACCCGCTGCTGACCACCGCACCGGCGCTGTCGCTGTGGCGGGCGCCCACCGACAACGACGAGCTGGGCGGCATGGCGCCGCGCTGGCGCGCCTGGGGCCTGGACCGGCTGGTGCGCAAGGTGGTCTCGGTACGCCGTGACGGCCCCCGGGTGACCGTGCTCGCGGAGTACGCCGGCGCGGTCGGTGTCGTACGGCACCGGCAGGAGTTCACGCCGGTCGAGGGCGGGGTCCGGATCGACGAGTCGGCCGAGCTGCCCGAGGCGTTCGCGGACGTGGCCCGGGTCGGCTCGGTCTTCGAGACGGCGGCCGGGCTCGACCTGCTGGAGTGGTTCGGCCAGGGTCCCTGGGAGTCGTACCCCGACCGCGCCGCCGGAGCCCCGGTCGGCCACCACTCCCTCCCGGTGGACGAGTTGTTCACCCCGTATCTGCGGCCCCAGGAGAGCGGCGGCCGGCACGGCGTACGGCGGTTCACGCTGTCGGCGCCGGACGCCACCGGACTCGCGGTCGAGCTGGACGGGCCCCGCCAGGTATCCGTCGGCCGCTACCGCGCCGAGGACCTCACCGCCGTCGCGCACCACGACGAACTCGTGCCGCGGGCCGGCTGCGTGGTCCACATCGACGCCGCGCACCGGGGCCTCGGTACGGCGTCGTGCGGCCCCGACACCTTCCCCTCGTACCTCGTCGCACCGGGCCTGCACCGCTGGAGCTGGACCCTGCGCGTCCTCTGAGATCCGTACCGCTGAGATCCGTACTGCCGAGACCTGTCTGCCGAGATCCCCCCACGCCCTTCGCCGTCACTTCCGCTTACCCACGGAGCACACGTGTGTACTTCGCATGACCACCCTCAGGGCGAGGCCGCGCAGGCCGGAGCCGGCCGCCGCAACTTCCTGCGGGCCACCGCGCTGCTCGGCGCCGCCGCCACCGCCGGGGTCGCACTGCCGGCCGTCGCCGAGGCGTCGTCCGCCGGTTCCGGCCGGCGGCCCGACCCGGAGAGCCGGCGCTTCACCCTCGCGGTGATGCCCGACACCCAGTACCTCTTCGACGGGCCGAGCATCAACCCGGCGCCCATCGAGGCCTCGCTGCGCTACCTCCTCGAGCACGGCGGCGAGTCCGACGACAACATCGTCTTCCTGTCCCACCTCGGCGACCTCACCCAGAACGGGGCGGCTGAGGAGTTCGCCGCGATCGGCAAGGCGTTCGAGATCCTCGACCGGCGCGGGGTCGGCTACAGCGTGCTGGCCGGCAACCACGACATCAGGTCGTCCACGGACGACCAGCGCGGCGCCACGCCGTACCTGGACGCCTTCGGCCCGCAGCGCTTCAAGGACAAGCCGACCTTCGGCGGGGCCTCCGCGGACGGCTACAACACCTACCACGTGTTCCGGGCGGCCGGACGCGAGTGGCTCGTCCTGGCCCTGGACTGGCGGCTGTCGGCCAAGGGGTACGCCTGGGCGAAGGACGTCATCGCCGCGCACCCGAAGGCGCCGGTCGTCCTCACCACCCACGAACTGGTCGTGGACGACGACGAGCTGTCGTCGTACGGGCAGCAGCTGTGGGACCAGCTGATCGACGAGCACGACCAGATCTTCCTCACCCTCAACGGCCACTACTGGCCGGCCCGCCGCGCGACCCGCAAGAACGCGGCCGGCAACGACGTGCATCTGCACCTGACGAACTACCAGAACCGGTACTTCGGCGGCGCGGCGATGATCCGCCTCTACCACTTCGACCTGGACCGCGACGTCATCGACGTGGAGACGGTCTCGCCGTGGATCCTCGGCCGGGCCGAGAAGGGCCTCAACGAGCTGGAGCGGCAGGAGATGGAGCTGAGCGGCGACGGGGACCGCTTCTCCGTCGGCATCGACTTCGCGGCCCGCTTCGAGGGCTTCGACCCGGTGCCGGTCCGCCCGGCGCGGCCCGCGTCGCAGCTGCTGGTGCGGGGCACGGCCGCCTACTGGCGGTTCGACTCGGCGGTCTCCGGCACGGTCCGCGACCTGTCCGGCAACGGCAACGACCTCACCGTGGTCTCGGTGGGCGGCGGCACCCTCGGCTGGTCGGCGGACCACCACCCGGACCAGCCGGGCCATGGCAGCCTGGAGTTCACCGGCTACAAGTCGCCGCTGAAGGGCGCGTACCTGCGGACCGTCGACGGCGCCCCGCTCAACTCGGCGACTTTCAAAGACGGTTACACCATCGAGGCGTTCTACTGGCTGCCCGCGGACTGGGACGCCTCGCACAACGCCTGGTCCGGTCTGGTCAGCCGCACCGGCCGCAACGGCTCCGTCGGCACGGTCACCGACGATCCGGACGAGCCCCTCGCGACCCTGTCCATCTCCGACGGGCCGGGCACGCAATGGGCCGCGCACCCGCTCAACCAGCAGCAGCTGGCCACCAACTGGGGCGACGAGACGGCCCGCGAGACCTGGTGGCACCTCGCCGTCGTCAACGACGGCAAGCACACCACGATGTACGTGCAGGGCTGCCCGGTGGCCCGCAACCCGCACGCCGCCGCGGTCGGCATCGCCTCGTCCGGAAGGCCCTGGCTGCTCGGCGGCTACGAGTACGCCGACAGGATCGACCAGATCCTGCACGGCCGCCTCGGCGACGTCAGGATCGTCTCCCGGGCCCTGCCCGTCTCCTCCTTCATGACCCACTGACCCCGTTACGAGGATCACCATCATGACCGAGCAGCAGCTACCCGCCTGGGCCGATCCCTCCGTCCCTCCCGCCGACCTCGACGTCCAGGGGATGTCGAGACGCGGACTCCTGCGCCGCGCAGGCCTGTTCGGCGCCGCGTTCGCGCTGGGATCGGCGGCGACCCCCGCACTCGCCGCGTCCGCCGCGTCCGGCCGCGGACTCGGTGGCGAGGACCCGCGCCTCGCCTACCTGGTGGGCGACCACCACGTGCACTCCGTGTACAGCCACGACGCCAAGTACACGTTCTCCCAGCAGGCCCAGGCCGCCGCCAAGTACGGCCTGGACTGGATGGTGTTCAACGAGCACTCCAACTTCGGGCACGCCTACTACGGCGCGAAAATGGAGCACGCCGAGATCCTCAAGGCCCGTGCCGAGAACCCGCGCCAGCTGATCTTCCAGGGCCTGGAGTGGTACATCCCGGCCGCCGAGCACTGCACGGTGTTCGCCGCGCCAGGACCGCACGAGACCGACCTGCTCACCCAGTTCGAACTGGCCTACGACGGCAAGCTGCTCGGCTACACCGAGGGGTCGGCGGGTGCGGCCGACACCGCCCGCAACGAGGCGCACGCCGTCAAGGCCATCCAGTGGCTGGCCGACCAGCGCCGCACCGGGTACGTCGACGACGTCCTGGTCCTCGCCAACCACCCGCTGCGGCTCGGCATCGACTCCCCGCACGAGATGCGCAACTGGCGGGACGCGGCTCCCGAGATCATGATCGGCATGGAGGGCGCGCCCGGCGCCCAGGGTGCCGCGATCCCCGGCTGGCGCGGGGCCACTTCGATCCGCGGTGAGTACGAGAACAAGCCCTCCGCCCAGTCCTGGGCGGGCTACCCGGCGGACGCCTACCTCACCTACGGCGGTTTCGACTGGGCGACGGCGACGGTCGGCGGCCTCTGGGACGCGATGCTGTCCGAGGGCCGCCTGTTCACCATCACCACCAACTCCGACAACCACCGCACGGTCTTCGACACCTGGAAGAACGGCGACTGGCCGGCGGGGCAGAACTTCGACAACACCGGCAAGCTGCCCGACCCGGTGAACACCGACACCCCGCAGCCCGGAAGCGACTTCTGGCCCGGCGAGTTCAGCCGGACCCACGTCGGCGTCACCCGGTACGGCTACCGCGCGGTGATGGCGGGCCTGCGCGCGGGCCGGGTCTGGCTGGACCACGGGCACCTGCTGGACGGCCTCGACGTCCGGCTGAAGCGGGACTGCGACCACGGCACCGGCGTCACGCTGGGTGGCCGGCTGCGCGTCCGCAAGGGCGAGCGGATCACCCTGAACGTGACGGTGACGACCGCGTCCCGGGTCAACGCCCAGGGTATCCTGCCCCAGTTGGCGCACGTCGACGTCATCCGGGGCGCCGTGCGCGGCCCGGTCGCCGACCGCGACACCTGGCAGGCGCCGGACACCAAGGTCGTGCAGTCGAAGGACGTGTCCGGCCGCAAGGGCACCTACACGC
The DNA here is from genome assembly GCF_042894765.1 of Streptomyces sp. NPDC001507. NCBI lineage: Bacteria > Bacillati > Actinomycetota > Actinomycetes > Kitasatosporales > Streptomycetaceae > Streptomyces > Streptomyces sp. NPDC001507. The sequence continues at coordinate 228,780 of NZ_JBIAVV010000007.1, read as the reverse complement.
TGCGGATCCCGGTCACCGCCGGCGACGAGTCGTTCTACGTCCGGCTGCGCGGCAGCGACGGCAAGCGCAACGGCACGGGCTACCTGGGCGCGGCGATCGACCCGCACGGCCCGGTCCCGCACGAGCCGGGCGACGGCGACCCGTGGGCGGACACGTGGTTCTACTCGAACCCGATCTTCGTGGACGTGATGAACTGAGCTGAGAGGAGCGCCCCGTCAGGGGCGCGGGGAACTGCGCGACCAGCCCCCACCGGCCCGCAGTTCCCCACCGCAGCAGCCCGGGAAATCGGTTCCCGGGCGAAGCCCTACGCGTAGAACCGCGACAGACTCTGCAGCACCGCGGCGGGCTTGGCTCCGCCCTCGATCTCGATCGTCCCGTCGACGGCGATCTGCACACCGCCCGGCACGTCCTCGACCTCCGTCAGCCTCGCGGCCAGCCGGATCCGCGAGCCCACCTTCACCGGCGCGGGGAAACGCACCTTGTTCAGGCCGTAGTTGACCTTCGTGGTGACGCCCCGGACGTCCAGCAGCTCGGTGAACAGGGGGATGAACAGCGACAGGGTGAGGTAGCCGTGGGCGATCGTGGCGCCGAAGGGGCCCGCGGCCGCCCGCTCCGGGTCGACGTGGATCCACTGGTGGTCGCCGGTGGCGTCGGCGAAGGTGTCGATGCGGTCCTGGGTGACCTCGATCCAGTCGCTGCTGCCCAGGTCGCTGCCCGCGAGCTTCTTCAGTTCGGCGAGGCCGTTGACGGTGACGGTCATGTGGCGTTCCTTGGCTGGGAGTCGGGAGAGCCGTAGCGCTTGCGCACGCGGGCCTTGAGGAGCTTTCCGGAGGCGGTGCGCGGGAGTTCGTCGGCGAGCACCACCGATTTGGGGAGCTTGTACTTGGCGAGCCGCCCGGCCAGCGAGGCGAGCACCTCGTCGGGGTCGAGGACGGTGCCCTCGCGGGGCACGACCACCGCGCGCGGCACCTCGCCCCACTTGTCGTCCGGTACGCCGATCACCGCGCACTCGGCGATGCCGGGATGGCCGAGGAGCAGGTCCTCGATCTCGGCCGGGTAGACGTTCTCGCCCCCGGAGATGATCATGTCCTTGAGGCGGTCGACGACGAAGACGTAGCCGTCCTCGTCGACCGTGGCCGCGTCCCCGCTGCGGAACCAGCCGTCGGCGAAGGAGCCCGCGGTCTCCTCCGGCAGGCCCCAGTAGCCGGGCATGACGTGGGGTCCGCGGACCATGATCTCGCCGGGCTCGCCGACGTCGACCGGGGTCAGGTCGGGCCGTACGACCCGTACGTCGCTGAAGAAGTGCGGCACTCCGGCCGAGCCCGCCTTGCTGATCGCGTGCTCGGCGTCGAGGAAGAGGACGCCGGGTGCGGCCTCGGTCATGCCGTAGCCCTGCAGGAAGGTCAGCCCCCGTTCCTGGTAGACGGCGATCATCGGGGTCGGGACCGGGGAACCGCCGCAGGTGAGGATGCGGAGCGAGGAGAGGTCGGCGTCCGGCCAGCGGGGATGGCGGGCCACCTGGTCGAACATGGTCGGGACCCCGAACATGAAGGTGATCCGGTGCTGTTCGATCAGGTCGAAGGTGGCGTCCGGGTCGAAGGACTCCACCAGGACGCAGGTGCCGCCCTTGAGGAGGACCGGCAGGGCCAGCATGTTGAGGCCCCCGGTGTGGAACAACGGGGCCGAGACCAGGGCGCGTTCGTCGGCGATCAGGTCGGTGTCGACGAGGACGTTGAACGCGTTCCAGGTCAGGTTGGCGTGCGTGAGCATCGCACCCTTGGGACGGCCGGTCGTCCCCGAGGTGTACATGATGATGCAGGTATCGTCGGGGGCGACCGGTTCGTCGATCGGGTCGTCGGCCGCGGCCGCCAGCAGTTCCTCGTACTCCGGGCCGACTTCGACGTACGTCCGGACGTCGGTGGTGCCGGGCAGGCCCGCGACGAGGCCGGCGTGCGTGGGGCCGTAGAGGAGAGCCTTGGCGCCGGAGTCGCCGAGCTGGTAGGCGATCTCGGGGCCGACCAGGCGGGTGTTGAGGGGGACGAAGACCGCGCCGAGCACGCCGGCCGCGAACAGGGTCTCCAGGTATGCGGGGTGGTTGGGGCCGAGGTACGCGATGCGGTCGCCGCGGCGGACGCCCCGGGCGCGCAGGGCGTGGGCCAGCCGGGTGGTGCGTTCGTGCAGGGTGCGGTAGTCGGTCGGCTGCCCGCCGAACACCAGTGCCGTGCGGTGCGGGGTCTTGCGGGCCCGGCGTGCGGGCCATGACCCCAGTCCCTCGTTGCGCATCTACGGCCCCTTACGACGTGGTCAGCCCGAGCAGGCGGGCGGCGTTCTCCTTGAGGATCTTCGGCCGGACCTCGTCCTTGATCGGCAGCTTCTCGAAGTCGGCGAGCCACCGGTCGGGGGTGAGGACGGGGAAGTCGGAGCCGAACAGCACCTTGTCCCTGAGCAGCGTGTTGGCGTAGTGGACGAGCTGCGGCGGGAAGTACTTGGGCGACCAGCCGGACAGGTCGATGTGCACGCCCGGCTTGTGGGTGGCGACGGCGAGGGCCTCGTCCTGCCAGGGGAAGGACGGGTGCGCCAGGATGATCTTCAGGTGCGGGAAGTCGGCCGCCACGTCGTCCACGTGCAGCGGGTTGCTGTACTTCAGCCGGATCCCGCCGCCGCCCGGGACGCCGGCGCCGATGCCGGTCTGGCCCGTGTGGAAGAGGGCGATGGTGCCGGTCTCCTCGATCACCTCGTAGAGCCCGTAGGCCACCGCGCGGTCGTTCGGGAAGAAACCCTGGATGCTGGGGTGGAACTTGAAGCCCCTGACCCCGTACTCCTCGACTAGGCGGCGGGCCTGCCTGATGCCGGCCTTCCCCCGGAAGGGGTCGACGGAGGCGAACGGGATCAGCACGTCGGCGTTGGCCGCGGCACCTTCCGCCACCTCCTCGTTCGGTACCGGCGCGGTGCCGGTGGCGGACTCGGCGTCCACCGTGAAGATCACGGCGGCCATGTTCCGTTCCCGGTAGTAGGCCGCGGTCTCCTCGATCGTCGGCTTCCGCTTCCCCTCGGTCCTGAAGTAGGCGGCGGACGCGTCGTGCAGGTCGTCGTCGAGGGAGGAGTGCCCCCGGGAGGAGACCTCGGCGTGCGTGTGGACGTCGATCGCGGTGAGGGATTCCAGGTCCATCACGCCTCCGGGAGCTTGGGCGCCGGGATGCCGACCGTCTGGAGTTCGGCGCCGACCGAGGTGGGGAAGGCGTCGGCCAGGGTTTCCGGGGTCCAGCCGCCGTCGGCGTAGGCCGCCCTGATCTCCTGCGGATGCGACCAGAGTGCCACCTTGTCGCCGCCGATGCCGATGGCCTGGCCGGTGATCGAGCGGGCGGCCTCGGAGGCCAGGAAGGGGACGAGGGCCGCGCAGTCCTCGGGGGTGCCGAAGCCCTCGCCCTTGCGCAGGAAGCCCGGGAGCGGCTCGCCGTTGCGCATGGCCTCGATGTACGGCGCGAAGGCGGGGATGGTCTCGGTCATCGCGGTGGCGGCCACCGGGACGATCGCGTTGACGGTGATGCCGGCCCGGCCCAGCTCCATCGACCAGGTGCGGGCCATGGCGGCGATGCCGGCCTTGGCGGCGGAGTAGTTGGTCTGGCCGAAGTTGCCGCGCTGCCCGGCCGGGGAGCCGACCAGGATGAGGGTGCCGCCGTCGCCCTGCTCGCGCATCCGGACGGCGGCGGCGCGGGCGCAGGTGAAGGTGCCCTTGAGGTGGGTGGTGAGGACCGCGTCGAAGTCGTCGTCGGTCATCTTCCACAGCACCTTGTCGCGCAGGATGCCCGCGTTGGTGACCAGGACGTCGAGGCGGCCGAACTCGTGGACCGCCCGGCTCACGAGACGGTCCGCGGCCTCGGCGGTGCCGACCGGGACCACCTCGGCGACGGCGGTGCCGCCGGCCTCCGCGATGGACTTCACGGCCTGCTCGGCGACGGTCTCGTCCACGTCGTTGACGACCACCGAGGCGCCGTGGGCGGCGAGGGCGTGGGCATAGGCGAGGCCGAGGCCCCGGCCGCTGCCGGTGACGACGGCGGCCTTGCCGGTGAGATCGATGGTGGGCACGGTCGGTCCCTTCGCAGACGACGACGGTGGCCCCGGGGGCCACCTGCGGCTTTCGAGATCGAAGCTAAGAGCAATAATTGTTGTCGTCAATAGTTGTTGCCGACCCATGGGTGCCCCATGCTGGAATCTGAGCGACAGACCGCCCCGCCGCCGGGGCCCGGACCAGGGAGACCGCCATCACCCGTCAGCACACCGAGAACCCGACCTCGATCGACGCGGACGAGCCGTGGATGCGGGGGCTGCACGCGGACACGGGCTACCTGCTGTACCGCCTGGGACTTCGCTCCGGGCAGGTCTTCAACACCTTCCTGCAGGAGTCGGGGCTCAGGCTGCGCCACTACGCGGTGCTGCGTTTCCTAGCCGGTTCGGAGGGCTCGCTCCAGCGGGAGCTGAGCGCCCGGCTCGGCTACGACCCGAGCGCGATCGTCGGCCTCGTCGACGACCTGGAGAGGCTGGGCTTCGCCGAGCGGCGCCCCTCCCCCGACGACCGGCGCAGCCGGATCGTGGTGCTCACCGGGGCCGGCCGGGCGTTCCTGCGGGACACCGACGAGGCCGGCCAGCGGGTGACGAACGAGCTGCTGAGTCCGCTGGACCCCGCCGAGCGGGCGACGCTCCACGCCCTGCTGCTGCGCGTCGCCGACCGGCCATGACCGCGGCCGCCCGCTCCGCGCCCGACCGGCTGCTCGCGGTGCTGGCCGCCTTCGACCACGGGCATCCGGCGCTCAGCCTGACGGACATCAGCCGCCGGGCCGGGCTCACCCTCACCACCGCGCACCGCCTGGTCGGCGCGCTCACCGCGTGGGGTGCGCTGGAACGGGACACGGACGGCTTCTACCACGTGGGGCTGCGGCTGTGGGAACTGGCCGCGCTGGCGCCGCGTGGCCTCGCGCTGCGGCAGGTCGCGCTGCCCTACCTGGAGGACCTGTACGAAGCGACCCACGAAAACGTGCAGCTGGCGGTGCGGGACGGGTCGGACGTCGTCTACATCGAGTGGCTGTCGGGGCGTTCGGCGGTGGGCGTGCACATCCGGGTGGGCGCCCGCTGGCCGCTGCACGCGACCGGGGTGGGGCTCGCCCTGCTCGCGCACGAGACGCCCGGCTTCCAGCAGGACTACTGCGCGGGCCCGTTGACGTCCTTCACGCCGTACACCGTCACCGATCCGGACCGATTGCGCCGCTCGCTGGCCGAGGTCCGGCGTACGGGTGCCGCGGTGAGCAGCCGGCAGGTCACCGACGACGCGCTGTCGGTGGCGGCTCCGGTGCGCGGGGCGACGGGACAGGTGGCCGCGGCCGTCTCGGTGGTGGTCCCCGAGGCCGATGCCCAGGTGCCGGTGCTGGTCCCGGCGGTGCGGCTGGCGGCCCGCGGGATCTCCCGGGCGCTGGGCTGGCATCCGGACCGGACGACGGGCCCGGCCGTGTAGCGCGACCCGGGGACGACGAGCGAGGTTGCTGGGGGCGTGCGGCACGGTCGGGGCGAGGCAGAGCAGGAACGGCTCGTCGCGGTGGGTGCGCAGGAAGCCCAGGGCGCGCTCGGTGATCAGGTCGGGGGCGTAGACCCGCTGGGCGCCGTCCCTGTTCGCCGGGATCTCCTCGCGGGTGCCGTTGTGCCACAGGTAATCGGGGAAGTAGTCGTGGGCGTGGTGGTGGGTGAGGTAGCCGTAGAACTCCTCGAAGCCACGGGCGTTGGGGTGACTCGGTGTGACGCCCGGGGTGTTGGGCCCGAAGCCCCACTTGCCGATCAGTCCGGTGCGGTAGCCGAGCGCCCGGAGCGCCTCCGCGAACGTGAAGTCCTGGTCGGTGAGGGCGCCTTGCCCGCCGGGGCCCCAGGGGTTGGTGCGCACGGTCGCGTGTCCGCCGTGCAGGCCGGTGAGCAGCGCGAGGGCGCGCACACCGGGGCGGGGGCGTCGGCCTGGGTGAAGCGCAGGCCCTCGGCGGCGAGGGGTCCAGGCGCGGTGTGTACATCAACTGCCGGCCGTAGGAGCCGAGTTCGCCGTAGCCCAGGTCGTCGGCGAGGATCACGACGAAGTCGAGCCGGCCGGACGGGTGCTGCGCGGCCGGTGCCGCCACGGCGGGCTTGACGGTGTGCCGGGTCTGCTCGGCGGCCGGCTGTGCCGCGCCCCCGTCCTCGCACCCGGCGACCGCGGCGAGCGCGACGGGCGCGGCGGCACCGGCGAGGAAGCGGCGGCGACTGGACATACGGGTCCCCCGGTGTGACGACGGCACAGGTCCTGGACCGATGGTGGTCGCAGCCGTCGGTCCAGGACCATGCACACGCTGTGAACGCTCTGTTTCGACGCGTGAGAGGGAATTCCGGGCCCGGAGGTTTTCGCTCCACGACGTCAGAATGATCACAGACGGGCCCGGGACGCGGTCGCACGGGTGCCGGTTCGGGCGCCCCGGTAGAGGATCCGGCCGGTGCCGAGCGCGGTGAAGCCGCCGCCAGAGCCCTCCCGTTAAGACTGATCCAGGGTTCGGCACTGCGCCGGCGCGTCTCCCTCCGGTTGCAGCGCGCCACGCAGAGCTTTTTTACTAATAGGTACAAATCAATCTAAACCATGCAGCGCACGCCGGTGCGCTGGGCCCTCGGTCGGTCTCTGGTCGGGTTGCCGCAAGGGAGATGGGGACATCATGGGACAGCTTGATGGCAAGATCAGCCTGGTGACCGGCGGCTCGACCGGGATCGGTCTGGCCATAGCCCGCCGGTTCGTCGCCGAAGGCGCCACCGTGTACCTGACAGGCCGGCGCAAACCCGAACTTGACGCGGTAGTGGAGACCCTCGGGGGACGGGCCATCGCCGTACAAAGCGATGTCTCGGATCTCGACGCTCTGGACGAGCTGTTCGCGATCATCCAAAGCGGCAGCGGACGGCTGGACGTCGTCGTCGCCAACGCCGGCGGTGCCGAGTTGGCGCGGCTGGAGGAGATCACCGAGGAGCAGTACCGCTCGACCTTCGACATCAACGCCAAGGGGACGATCTTCACGGTCCAGAAGGCACTCCCGTTGCTGCCGGACGGCGCCTCGGTCATCGTGCTCTCGTCCACCATCCGCGGTCTGGGCAGCCCGGCAAAGGGCGAACAGCAACTGGCGGACCGTCTCGCCGACGAGATTCTCCTTGGCAGGATAGGACGCCCCGACGAAGTCGCCGCCACGGCCGTCTTTCTCGGCTCCGACCAGAGCTCCTTCACCACGGGAGCCGAGCTCTTCGTGGACGGGGGCCTTGTCCAGGTCTGACAGCGACCGTCAGGCCGGCGACCCCCCATGGGACGACCGGCGCGTCAGCACAGTGTGGGGCCGGCCGCTGGTGCGATGCCTCGACCCAGGGGAGCGGATCATGCCCTCGCGACAACCAGGCCGACGAATCTGGGGCGACAGAGCCTATCCTCACCTTGCGGGCGACCAGCTGGCCCGGCTTTTCGAGTTCGGCGTTCCGCAGAACATCTCCGCAGGGCAGTTTGTATTCCGTCTGGGAGATGACAGATACGACCTGGTGGTAATCGAAGAAGGTCAGCTTGAAATCCTCAGGGAGGCAGGGCCTGGTTATCCCCAGGAGGTGATTGTCACCTTCGGACCCGGAGAATTTGTCGGTGAGCTCAGTATTCTCACGGGACAGTTCGTGTATCTCCCTGCCCGTGCTGCCACGGATGGCCGTATCTATCGAATTCCACCCGACCGCTTCCGGTTGCTGATGGAAACCGAGACCGCACTGTCCGACATCCTGCTCACCGCTTTCAGGGCTCGGCGTGAGATTTTGATGGAGTCCGCCTCGCACACCATTGAGGTCATCGGAAGCGCTTCCTCCGCCGAGTGCCTGGCGCTGCGCTCGTACCTTGAGCACATGGCACTTCCGTATCGCTGGGCGGACGATGCGACGCCAGACGGGTCGCTGCTGATGAGGCTCGCCTCGCTCACCGCAGGTGATTTGCCCGCCGTCCTCCTTCCGGGGCACTCACTGCACAACGCTACGCCCGGAAGCCTGGCGATGAATCTGGGACTTTCACATGAAGGAATCAAGGATGAGGAGATAGATCTGGCCGTCATCGGGGGTGGTCCTGCCGGGCTGGGTGCCGCGGTCTATGGATCTTCAGAAGGGCTCGGAACTGTCCTGCTTGATGCCGTGGGCCCTGGAGGTCAGGCAGCAGCGAGTTCCCGCATCGAGAACTACCTGGGATTCCCCAACGGAATCAGTGGCGCCGAGCTGACCCGCCTCGCCGCCGTACAGGCCCTGAAATTCGGATCTCGCCTCTACTCACCTTCGCGTGCCGTAAGCCTCCAGCCCCTCGCCGACCGGATTCGGATTTCCCTGTCCGACGGCACGGATGTTCACGCACGCGCCGCTATAATCGCTACCGGCGCCCGCTACCGATCCCTTCCGATCGCCCGCTGGAAACACTTCGAAGGGGCGGGAATCTATTACGCTGCCACCGAGCTGGAAGTCCGCTCGTGCGCGGGCAGATCGGTGTCCGTGCTGGGAGGTGCGAACTCTGCAGGGCAGGCGGCCCTGTTCCTGGCCGGTAAATCAATTGCAGTCGACATCATCCTGCGACGCGACACCATCACGACCCGCATGTCCTCCTATCTTGCTCGCCGCATCCTTGCGGATCCGCGCGTCACCGTGCATACGTCGAGCGAAGTGACCGCACTCGAAGGGGAAGACTCCCTGGAGGCCGTCAGGATCCGAAATTCCGCTTCCGGCGTCGAGCGTCTCCTCGAATGCAGCGGGCTTTTCTGCTTCATAGGTGCAACACCGGCAACTGATTGGCTGAATGCAGCCTGCGCGGCCGACAAGGACGGATTCATATATACCGATGTGCACATTGCTGAGGAAAATCTGGGGCCGTCCTGGCAGGAACTGCAACGTTCCCCACTCCCCTTTGAAACGAGCATTCCCCGCGTCTTTGCTGCCGGCGATGTACGACATGGGTCGATCAAGCGTGTCGCCGCCGCAGTCGGCGAAGGGGCCTCTGCCGTTTCTTCCGTTCACCGGGTCATAGAGGTTCCCGGGGTGCCCTTCTGAGGGCGGGGCGTACAGTTCTCTCATGGCCCGGCCTCGACAGTTTGACGACGAGGAAGTTGTCCGGGCTGCTCGCTACCAGTTCTGGTCCCACGGTTAAGACCGAACCTCGGTCGACGATCTGAGCGCCGTCACAGGCTTGGGACGCGGAAGCCTGTCGGGGCCTTCGGAGACAAGCACGCCCTTTTCCTGCGGGCTCTGGACAGCTACAACAGCGACGCGATCGGAACCTTGCGTTCGGCTCTGCGCGGCCCCGGACCGGCCCTCCCGCAGCTGGAACGCTTCGTACGCGGCGTCTCCGAAGTGATCAGCAGGGACGTGGCGCGGCGCGGCTGCATAATGGCCAGGAGCGCCACGGAACTCGCCGCGGTCGACAAAGCCGTGGCCAAGCGGATTGCCGCGACTGTCCGCGGAATGCACAGCGAGCTGTCGGACTGCCTTGCCCGGCCCCAGGAGGAGGGCTCGCTGGATGCCGCGGCGGACACGGACGGGCTCGCAAGCCTTCTCCTTTCTGTGCTGCGGGGACTGGAGGCCCTGGGCAGGGCGGGAGCCGCAGCGGAAGTTGTCACCGGCGCTGCCGAGCAGGCCCTGGCCCTTCTTCCCCCGCGTGTCCACGAACGAGCTGGCACCGGGCCGGCCGGAGGACCGTCCAGCACGTTCGGCACCGTGACCCGATCCTGTTCCGTGCCAGGGACTCAAGGTGCCACCAGGTCGTGGCTGTCCTCTATCAGCTCCCGAATCAGTTCGTCCGGGACATCGCCGGCCAACGAAACGTTGACCCAGTACCGTTTGTTCAGCTTGTACGCCGGGTGCACTGCCTCGAAGCGGTGCCGCAACTCGGTGACCCGCTCAGGATCGGCCTTGACTGTCACCTGGTCGTCCGGGAACTCATGGCCACTGAGGATGGCAAACACCTTGTTGTTCGCCACTGTCTTGAACACCACGCGGTCCGGGGCGAACGGACGCGACTCGCTTACTCCGGCGAAGGAGAGCGCCAGCTCCCGGACGTCGTCCACGTTCATGGCAATCTCGCTTCCATAACTGACGTTGCAGGATTCCTTCCTTGCAGCAGCGGCTGCTAAGGGCGGACGAGGACGGTGCCGACCTTGCCGGGCTGCACCGCGTGCTTCACGGCGGTGGCCAGCTCGCCAAGGTCGTACGTGGCGGCCACGTCGAACTGGTCCTGGAACGCCAGCGCGATCAGCGTCGCGGCGACCGCGTCCGATGCCCGCCTCTCGGCGGATGCCTCCAGCAGCCACCGGCCGAGGGTCGCGCCGCGCACTGTCAGCGCCCGGTGGAGCACCGTCGAAGCATGCACCGAGATCGGCTCGTCGGCGAGTTCCCCGTAAATGACCAGCCGGCCTCCGGGCGCCAACAGGTCCAGAAGGCTCTCCGTCAGTTTTCCGCCGACGGGGTCGAAGGCCACACTGAGCGGGCGTCCGCCGGCCGCCTTGCGGACTACGTCGGCCCAGCCCGGATTCTCCGTGGCCACGACCGGGACGTCCGGGAACCGCTTGCTCAGCTCGGCGGCACCGCGGTCACTGCGGACGACGTTGACCAGGCCCACGTTGTGGTACCGCATCACGCCGGTCACCAGCCGCCCGACCGACGAGCCGGCGGCGGCCTGCACCAGATAACCGTCGTATCCCAAGGCCGGGTGCTGCTCCGCCTCACGGCGCAGCATCACCGCGGTGAGCGGGTTCGTCAGCATCTGCGCGGCGACCTCGTCCGACAGCTCGTCGGGCACGGGGACGACCGTCTCGGCGTCCGCCAGGATCCATTGTGACCATCCCCCCGGCAGGGGAAAGACTGTCACCCGGCCGCCGACCTCGACGCCCGGAGCCACGCGTGTGTCCGGGCCGACAGTCTCCACCAGGCCGGTCGCTTCCACGCCGACCGGCACCGGCTCCGCGGCTGCCGTGGGGAAGGCGTCGAGGCCCAGGAGATCACCGGGGTGGACCGGGAAGGCCGTGGTGCGGATGAGGACCTGGCCGTGCGCGGGTGCTTCCGGTTCGGGCTCCTCGATGACGGTCAGGACCTCGGCGGGTGTCCCGCTGCGGGTCCAGACGACACGGCGGTTCATGGTTCTCCTCCTGTGCGCTGGTGCGTATAGGGCTTGGCCGGGGCGTCAGCCGACGTCCATGAGCAGCAGGTGCTTCGCGCTGAGCGGGCCGCCGAGCTGCATCAGCCGCCCGCCTTCCCCCAGGGCGCCGAGATCCAGGGCGGCGAATCCGAATTCGTCGAGCAGGCCGGCCACGGCCGCCTTCGCGTCGGCGTCGTCGCCCGCGTAGAAGACCACCTGGCGGCCTTCCTCGTGCTGGGGGTCCGCGGCGATGAACGCGGCGAACAGGCTGTTGAACGCCTTCACGATCCGCGCGCCGGGCAGGCGCTGGGCGATCCACTCGCTGCCCGTGAGGTCGCCGACGTCGTAGCGGCCCCGCCAGGGGTTGGCCGCGGCGAACTGATTCGTCGTGTCGACGACGATCTTCCCGGTCCAGTCGGCAAGGCCGGTCAGGTCCGGCACCGCGGAGAACGGCACCGCGAGGATGACGAGCTCCGGCTGCGCCGCCTCCTCGGCCGACACCGCGTGGGCCTTCGGCCCCAGCTGCTCCACGACTGCCTTGAGTGTCTCCGGGCCCCGACTGTTCCCGATGAGTACCTCGTGTCCGTGACGGACGGCCTTGTCGGCGACGGCCCGGCCGATCTCTCCCGCGCCGAGAATGCCGATGGTGCTCTGTGCGGCCATGCTGCCCCTCCTTGATCGTGTGTCGGGGGGTCGGGCCGGCGCCCCGGCAGTGGCTGTGTGATCGGCTCCGGTCGCTTCCTGCCGGGGTGGTCCCGGCCTCGTCGGCAGGTCCGCCGGCGCCTACGCGCGATGGGGGTTGAAGTCCAGGAGGACCTTGCCGTTCTCCCGGAAATACGCGAGTGCCTCGGGAAAGTCCGCCGCCTTGTAGACGGGCGCGGAGGGCAGGACGAGTCTTCCCTCCGAGACCAGCCGCGCGGACTCCGCGTTCAGAGCCGGAAGCCGGGGAAGGAACTCGTCCTGGTACATCCAGAATTCCGTCGTGGTGATGTTCTTCGTCCCCAGTACGTCGGGATCGGGTGTGAACGGCCGGCCGCTCAGATACCCGTAGATCGCCAGCAGCGCGCCGTCGGTCAGTACGTCCAGCAATAGTGCGGTCGCCGCACCGCTGACACCGTCGAGGCCGAGCAGCACCGGATCGGATCCGATGGCTTCCCGCACGCGCGCGCCGGCGTCCGCCGAGTCGACAACCACGATGTCTGCTCCGAGGTCATGGAGTTCGCTCACGAGTTCCGCGCGGCGCACGATGTTGATCGTGCGCAGCCCTCGTTCCTTGGCGAACAGAATGACCGACCGGCCCACCCCGCTGTTGGCCGCGTTCTGCACCACCCAGGAACCGGCCGGGAGGTCCCGCAGGCCGACCAGGAGCCCCGCACTGACGGGATTGATGGTGAGCATCGCTGCCTGTTCAAGACTGATGGACTTGTCCACCACGGTCAGGTCTGCTGCCTCGGCCACGACCCGCTCGGACCAGGAAAAGACGCCGAAGGGAAGCAGGACCCTCTCGCCGGGGCGGACCTCGATGACGCCGGGCCCTACGGACGCGACCGTCCCGACGCCCTCGTTTCCGATGGCTGTCGGCAGCTCAGGGCGTACGGGATAGACACCTTGCGCCAGGAGAAGGTCGTGGTGGTCGAGCGGGGCGTACTCGACCTGGACCAGCGCCTGTCCGGCGGTGGGAGCCGGGGGCTCGGGCACGTCCACCACCTTCAGGCTCTGCTCCGGCTCCCCGAACTGCTTGAGGTGAATGGCGAGCATGGGACGGCTCCTCGCTTCGTCGCTTCGCCGAAATGTGAGGCATCGCCTCGGATGCCGACGGCCCCGTCCCTGAGGAATTCCACGGCTGTATCCAGCTCGGTAATGCCGCTGCCCGTGAGATGTCCGCTTCTCCCTCGATGTGGCTCACCCGGAGACCCGCGACGAGCACAGCACGCCGGCAATCCGCCACGCCACCTCACGGGCCGCATGGTTCGGATGGATTTGTACCTACCAGTAAAGAACCCGGACGGGGGCATTGCAACCGGAGAGCCACTTACCCTGCCCGGTCTCGCAGCCGGCTGAACAGATCGTCTCCCGGACGAGCCTCCAGAGGGCGGGCAGCGTGGCTCAAGCTCGCCGACCGGCCGCGGGAGACGCAGGGAGCCGAGCTCAGGGTGGCCGTTCAGGAGGCCAGTCCCGCCCGCAGCCGCCGGTCGCGCGGGGCATGGGTGCGGTCGAGGCGGGCGTCCAGGAGCCGCCGCGCCGCCTCGCAACGTCCGTCCGACACCAGGGCGTACAGCAGGGTCTCCTCCACCACCTCCCGCTGGGCCGCGCTGCCGCCGACCCGGCGCAGCACCGGCAGCAGCGCGTCGAGCCCCCGGGCCGCCTCCCGGAAACGTTCCTCGACGAGCGCCGCGAACGCCTCGCACAGTGGGGCGACCACCTCTCGCTGCACCTCGTCGGCGCCGGCGGCGTGATCCCGCAGCCGGCGCAGCGCGGCCAGGTCCCCGGCGGCGGTGAGGGCGACGGCCGCGTGCAGGGCGGTGAACGCGGTCTGCGGCCGCTCCAGCACGTCGCGCTGCACCGCCTCCAGCACCCCCGCCACCGGGAAGTCGCCCTGCCAGCTGTCGCTCACCCTGGCCCGCCACAGCAGCGACCCGGAGTCGACGAGAGCCCGTACGCCGCTCACCACCCGGCCCGGCGCGAGCTGGGCGAACCAGCGTCTGCGGACGGCGTCCGGGTCGTCGAGGGCGAGTTCGTGCAGCGCGATGTGCCAGGAGAAGTGCGCCCGGTGCACCGCCCCGCGGCCGCGCCCGGACACCCAGCCGTCGAGCCAGTCCCGGCCCGCCTCGTGCGCCCCGGACTCGTAGTGGACGTGCGCCAGGGCGTGCACCGCGTGCCCGGAGGCCGGCTCGGCGGCCAGCGCACGGTGGGCCAGTTCGCCCGCCTCGTGCAGCCGCCCCTGCTCCTGGCGCAGGAAGGCCAGCAGCGAGGTGTGGAACCAGTGCCCGTCGTACGCGGGCGAGGTCAGGTCGAGCAGCCGGAGGGCGTCGTCGTCCTGCAGGTCGCTGACCCCGGAGAACGCGATGGTCGGCACGGCCGCCGCGAGCGCCAGCGCGTCGCCCCGGTGCGCGCGCAGATGCCGTACGAGCGCCTCGTCGCCGTCGTCACCGGTCACCCGGCGGGTGATCACGTCCACGAAGGACCGCTCGCGTTCGTCCGCGCGTTCACGGGCGCTGCGCTGGGCGTCGGCGAGGGCGCGCGGCACGTCGACGGCGGCGGCGCACTCGTGGCCGAGCAGGGCGAGGGCCGCGTGGCCGAGCGCGAAGCCGGGGTCGAGGGCGACCGCGCGGGCGAAGGCGTCCTCGGCGCCCGAGCGCACCTTGAGGACCCGGTCCAGGCCGCTGCGGTAGGCGGCGGCCGCGTCGGCGTGCGTGGACAGCGGCAGCCCCTGCCCGTCGACCGGCCGCCGCGAACCCCGCCGGCGCGCCGGGAGGGGCAGCAGCCGCTGGGCCAGCTCGGCCGCCTGGACGCGGATCTCGGGGATCGCCGTGGTCTCCCACAACTCGCCCCGGCGCGGGGCACCCAGGGTGAACAGGGGCCCGGTGAGGCGGCCTCGGGCGTCGGCGAGCTGTCCGTCGTGGGTGGCCACGCCCATGCCCAGCGGGCCGGGGACGGCCAGCCCTGCGGCGAACAGGGCCTGCCACACCGGGGTGTCGGGACGGCGCCCCGGGCCGGTGCAGTCGAGCACCCAACCGACGTGCAGCACCTGTCCGTTGGACAACTCGACCGCGAGGGAGCCGTCTTCGGTGTCCGTGGCGCGCAGCACCGTGCCGGTGTGGACGTGCAGGCGCCGCGCGGTGCGGGCGCGGGAGACGTGTTCGGCGGTGGCGGGGGCCATGCGGTGGCGGTGCGTGTTCCACAGGGCGCCCTCGCGGGCCAGGAACTCCTCGCGCTCCTCCGGGGTGAGGCTTCGCCACAGCCGGGCGGTGTGCGGGCGGAGGCTGTCAAGGCCGGGGCGCCAGTCGCCGTGGGTGCGCACCGAGCGGCTCACATGGCGGTAGACGGCGCGCCGGAGCCGGCCGAGCGAGGTGTCGTCGAGGCCGTCGGGGGCGGTCATGGTGCCGGCCGGGCCGAGGGCGTGCGGCTGGGGCAGCAGCCCGCTGCGGGAGAGGGCGTGCACGGTGCGGCCGGGGCGGTCGAGGGCGAGGTCGACGGCGGTCAGGCCGGTGCCCACCAGGAGGACGTCGTCGAGGCTGTCCCGTACGGGGTCCAGGACGTCCGGCGCCCAAGGGGTGCCGACGAAGCGGGGCGAGGTGCGCAGCGCGGGCGGGGCCCAGCCGGCGCCCGCCCCGGCGGGGCCGGTGGCCAGGACCGCGCTGTCCACCGCCAGGGGTCCCCCGTCGGCGAGGTGGAGTTCCACCCGGCCGTCGGGGGTGCCGGTACAGCTCTCCGCGAGGGTGCGCAGCCGGCGTACGGCGACCGTGCCGTGGGCGCGGACGACGGCCTGGCCGAGGGTGTCGGCCAGGTAGGCGCCGTAGCGGTAGCGGGTGGCGAAGTCGGCGCCGGTGACGGTGGGTTCGCCGTGCCGGCAGAGCCAGCGGACGAAGTGTCCGGGGTCGTCGGGGTAGGCGCTCATGTTGCCTGCGGGCACGTTGAGCCGGTGCCGGGGGTCGCGGGTGGCGTAGGCGGTGCCGCGGCCCGCCTCCGGGGCCGGGTCGATCAGGACGAGGTCGAGCGGAGTCCGGCGGCGGTGCGCCGTCTCGCAGAGCTGGACGGCGGTGAGGGTGCCCGCCGCGCCTGCTCCCACGATGGCCACGGTGTGCCGCTTGCGGACGTCGGTCACGGAATACCTCCGGCGGGGTCGGCTTGCTGCTTCTTCACTATTCCGATCGGGTAGGTGGGGAAGCCAGGCCGGGCAGGTGATCTCACCGGAATCTCAGTCCGCCGGTCGGGCGTTCATACTCTGTTCACGATCGGAGGGCGGGACAACCCGGGTTCCGGCCGACTCGCCCCCGGTCCGCGGCGGTTCGGCCGCGACTGCGGAGGGTGACGTCACCACTCCTCATCGGAATCTCAGCGTGCACGCCCGTGATTCAAAGGAACCACCCATACAGACGACGCAGGATGCCCTGACACAGGTGGGCAAGTCAGGAAGGCGTGTCGTGGGCGTCCAGCACATATCGAACGGGTCCGGACGACAGTCGGGGACGTGGTCCCGGCGCGGGATCCTCACCGCTCTCGGCGCGGTGCCCGCGGGAGCGGCGCTGGCCGGATGCAGTTCCTCCGCGGACGCCTCGGCCGCCACCGACGGCAAGGGTGCCACGGCCTCCGTGAAGTCCGCGGCCAAGAAGGCGACGATCACGGTCACGCCCGTCTCCGGCACGAAGAAGGCCGAGTTCACCACCCCGGTCGTGGTCACGGTCGCCGACGGCACGCTGGCCTCCGTGACCGTCGCGGGCAACGACGGGTCGACGCTGTCGGGGACCTTCAACGACGCGAAGACGAAGTGGACGTCGGCGAAGAACCCGTACTCCGGCACGAAGTACACGGTGACGGCGAAGGCGCAGGGCGCGGCCGACGAGACGGTGGCCACCTTCACCACCAAGTCCCCCGGCGAGACGTTCATCGGCTACTTCACGCCGGAGGCCGACTCCACGTCCGGCGTCGGCATGCCGGTGTCGATCAACTTCACGCACGCGGTCGCGGACCGCGCGACCGTGCAGAAGGCGATCACCGTGACCGCCGAGCCGGAGGTCGAGGTCGTCGGGCACTGGTTCAGCGACACCCGGCTCGACTTCCGCCCGGAGACCTACTGGGCGTCCGGCACCAAGATCACGCTGAGCCTGGACCTGAAGGACGTGGAGGGCTCGGACGGTGTCTACGGCGTGCAGTCCAAGGACGTCACCTTCCACATCGGCCGCGCGCAGATCAGCACCGTCGACCTGTCCGCCAAGGAGATGGTCGTGAGGCGGGACGGCGCCACCCTGGCCACCTACCCCGTCTCCGGCGGCAACGCCCAGCACACCACCTGGTCCGGGATCATGGTGATCAGCGAGCGGTTCAAGCAGACCCGGATGGAGTCCTCCACGGTCGGCCTCGGCGACGAGTACGACATCTCCGACGTCCCGCACGCCCAGCGCCTGACCACTTCCGGGACCTTCGTGCACGGCAACTACTGGGCGTCCACCGCGGTCTTCGGCCACGAGAACACCAGCCACGGCTGTGTCGGCCTGCACGACGCCAAGGGCGCGAGCGACTCCTCGGTGGCGGGCTACAAGTTCTACGAGAGCTCGATGCTCGGCGACGTCGTGATCGTCAAGAACTCCGGCGAGAAGACCGTCGAGGCCTCCAACGGCCTGAACGGCTGGAACCTGTCCTGGGCCGACTGGAAGGCGGGCAGCGCGGTCTGACGAGCGGCCGACTTCACAGCGTGAACTCCCGTGAGAAACGAGGAGATTCTTTGTTTTAACTCTTGACGGCCACAGACACGGAGAGCACATTGGGCGCACTTTGAGAGCGCTCTCAAACGGTCTCGGCAACTCCCGGCGCTCTCGGAGGCACACCCGCGCACCCCCCTCCGTACCCGAGAGGCACCCCCATGAGTGAAACCTCCGGTATACCCCCTGCGGACCACAGACGGCGGCGCCCGCTGCGCCGTGCCCTGCTCGCCGCGCTCGCCACCATGGGCCTGGCGGTCGCGGCCGCCACGACCGCCACCCTGCCCGCCAACGCCTCGGCCCCCTCCGTCCCGTCCGGCTGGAGCCAGGTCTTCCTCGACGACTTCAACGGCTCGGCCGGCACCGGCGTCAACACCTCCAACTGGCAGTACGACACCGGGACCTCCTATCCCGGAGGCGCCGCCAACTGGGGCACCGGCGAGGTCGAGACGATGACGTCGTCCACCTCCAACGTCGCCCTGGACGGCAGCGGCAACCTGAAGATCACCCCGGTGCGGGACTCGTCCGGCAACTGGACGTCGGGCCGGATCGAGACCACCCGCACCGACTTCCAGCCCCCGGCGGGCGGCAAGCTGCGCGTCGAGGCCCGCATCCAGATGCCGAACGTCACGGGCAACGCGGCCCTCGGCTACTGGCCGGCCTTCTGGATGCTGGGCGCCCCCTACCGGGGCAACTACCAGAACTGGCCGAGCGTCGGCGAGCTGGACATCATGGAGAACGTCAACGGCATCAACAAGACGTGGGCGACCATGCACTGCGGCACGGCCTCGGGCGGCCCGTGCAACGAGACGACGGGGCTCGGCAATTCGACCGCCTGCCCCAACACCACCTGCCAGGCCGGCTTCCACACCTACACGATGGAGTGGGACCGCTCGGTCAGCCCCGAGGCGATCCGCTTCTACGTCGACGGCGTCAACTACCAGACCGTGACGGCGAACCAGGTCGACGCCACCACCTGGGCCAACGCCACCAACCACGGCTTCTTCGTCATCCTGAACGTGGCGATGGGCGGTGGCTTCCCCGCCGCGTTCGGCGGCGGCCCGACCAGCGCCACCGAGTCCGGCCACCCGATGGTCGTCGACTACGTCCAGGTGCTGTCGGCCAGTGGGAGCGGCACCACGACCCCGCCGACCGGCAACCGTGACGCGTACAGCGCGATCCAGGCCGAGTCGTACGACAGCCAGTCCGGCGTCACCGCCGAGACCACCACCGACACCGGCGGCGGCCAGGACATCGGCTACGTCGCCAACGGCGACTGGGCGCTCTACAAGGGGGTGAACTTCGGCTCCACGGCGGCCACCCAGTTCTACGCGAGGGTGGCGAGCGGCGCGGCCTCCGGAGTGAGCGGCCAGGTCCAGGTCCGGCTCGACAGCCCCTCCAGCTCCCCCGTCGGCAGCTTCTCGGTCGCCAACACCGGCGGCTGGCAGACCTGGACGACGGTCCCGGCCAACATCAGCTCGGTGACGGGCACCCACGACGTCTATCTGACCTTCAGCAGCGGCCAGCCGGCGGACTTCGTGAACGTGAACTGGTTCGACTTCGGTCACTGACGACCGAGTGGTCGCATGGCGCCGGAGGGGTCTCCCTCCGGCGCCGTCGCCGTGTCAGCGCAGCTCCGCCCGGAACGCCACCGGTGTCTGCCCGGTGTGCAGGTGGAAGAACTTGGAGAAGTTCGCCGCGTCCGGGAAGCCGACCGCCGCGCCGACCCGGCCGATCGGGAGGTCGGTGTGGGCGAGGAGGCGCTTGGCCTCCAGGACGACCCGCTTGTCGATGAAGCCCTTGGGGGTCTCCCCGGTCGCGGCGCGGACCGCGCGGACCAGGGTGCGGCGGGAGTAACCGAGGCCGTCGGCGTAGGCGCTGACGCTGTGGTTGGTGGCGAAGTCCTTCTCCACCGCGTCCCTGAAAAGGGTGAAGGTCGTGTCGGCCTGACTGCGTGCCGCCTCCGCCGAGGTGGCCGCGAGATGGGCGAGGCGCAGGAGAAACGCCGTCAGGGAGTGCCGTAGCACCGAGGTGTGCAGGCTCAGGGGGAGGGTCTCGGTGTCCTCGTACTCGCGCTGCAGGTGGGCGAGCGACGCCTGGAGCGCGGCGAGCTGCGGGGCGTCGGGGCGGAGCAGGGGCGGCAGGTCGTAGCGGTACAGGCCGGTCGCCTCGACCGTGGCCCGCGGGAGGAATCCGGGCTGCATGGTCAGGACGGTTCCGCGGTACTCGCAGGTCCGCGAGAAGCGGTGCACCTGCCCGGGGCGGATCCAGAGCAGGTCGCCGGCCCGGGCCTCGTACGCGGCGAAGTCGATCATGTGGCGGACCGGGCCCTCGGTGAAGAGCATGACCACGTGGAAGTCGATGCGGTGGACTCGCTCCAGCGGGGCGTCGGCGTGCCACAGGCGTTCGGTCCCCATCGGGCCGACCTGGATGCCGACGCCGCCGACGCTCAGATCCACCGGGAAGGGGAAGGTTCTGATTCCGTCACCGTCGCCTGCCCCGTTGGGCGTTCTGTCCGCCATGTCCTTCTCGTGCCGTCCCTGTCGAAGATCCGTGTCCCACTTTCACCACAGGCTGACACACCCCGACCTTCCCTCCCAAAAGTCAGACTTTTACTTTTGAACGCGTCAGGTCAGCCAGAACGCTTCGAACGAGGACTTCTTGAAGATGAGCACGCAGACATCGGTGGGCGTCGCCGACGACGGCTTCGAGTGGACCGACCTCGACCGGCGCGCCGTGGACACGGCCCGCCTCCTCGCGGCCGACGCGGTACAGCAGGTCGGCAACGGGCACCCCGGCACCGCGATGAGCCTGGCCCCGGCCGCGTACACGATCTTTCAGAAGGTGATGCGCCACGACCCGGCCGACCCCGAGTG
This sequence comes from Streptomyces sp. NPDC001507, assembly GCF_042894765.1. Classification (NCBI taxonomy): domain Bacteria; kingdom Bacillati; phylum Actinomycetota; class Actinomycetes; order Kitasatosporales; family Streptomycetaceae; genus Streptomyces; species Streptomyces sp. NPDC001507. Next base: position 208,306 of record NZ_JBIAVV010000007.1, on the reverse strand, counting down.
GACCGGCCGGGACCGTTTCGTCCTCTCCCCCGGGCACACCTCGCTCACCCTCTACACCCAGCTCTTCCTCGCCGGGTACGAGCTGGAGCTGGACGACCTCAAGGCCTTCCGGACGCACGGGTCGAAGACGCCGGGCCACCCGGAGTACGGCCACACCGCCGGTGTCGAGACCACCACCGGGCCGCTCGGCCAGGGCGTCGCCAACGCCGTCGGAATGGCGATGGCCGCCCGCTACGAGCGCGGTCTCTTCGATCCCGAGGCCGCCGAGGGCACCTCCCCCTTCGACCACACCATCTGGGCGATCGTCTCCGACGGCGACCTGGAGGAGGGCGTCTCCGCCGAGGCCTCCTCGATGGCCGGCCACCAGAAGCTCGGCAACCTGGTCCTCGTCTACGACGACAACCACATCTCCATCGAGGGCGACACCGCGACCGCGTTCTCCGAGGACGTCCTCAAGCGGTACGAGGCCTACGGCTGGCACACCCAGCGCATCGAGCCGACCGCCGAGGGCGACGTCGACGTGCACGCCCTGTACGCGGCCCTGAAGGCGGCCCAGGCCGAGACCGGGCGGCCGTCCATCATCGCCATGCGCACGATCATCGCCTGGCCGGCCCCGAACGCCCGGAACACCGAGGCCTCCCACGGCTCCGCGCTCGGCGCCGACGAGGTCGCCGCCACCAAGCGCGTCCTCGGCTTCGACCCGGAGCGGAGCTTCCAGGTCGACGCCGACGTCCTGGCCCACACCCACCGCGCCCTGGACCGGGGCGCCGAGGCCCACGCGGCCTGGGACAAGCGGATCGCCGAGTGGCGGTCGGGCAACGCGGAGCACGCGCGGCTCTTCGACCGGGTCGTGGCCGGCCGGCTCCCCGAGGGCTGGGAGTCCGAGATCCCCGTCTTCGAGGAGGGCAAGGCGGTCGCCACCCGCGCCGCCTCCGGCAAGGTCCTCCAGGCGCTCGGCCCGGTGCTGCCCGAGCTGTGGGGCGGCTCGGCCGACCTCGCCGGCTCGAACAACACCACCATCGACAAGACGTCCTCCTTCCTGCCGAGGGGCAACCCGTTGCCCGAGGCGGACCCGTACGGCCGTACCGTCCACTTCGGCATCCGCGAGTTCTCGATGGCCGCCGAGATGAACGGCATCGCCCTGCACGGCAACACCCGCATCTACGGCGGCACCTTCCTGGTGTTCTCCGACTACATGCGCAACGCCGTCCGCATGTCGGCGCTCATGCAGCTCCCGGTGACGTACGTCTGGACGCACGACTCCATCGGCCTCGGCGAGGACGGCCCGACCCACCAGCCGGTCGAGCACCTGGCCGCGCTGCGCGCCATCCCGGGCCTGAACGTCGTCCGCCCGGCCGACGCCAACGAGACCGCGGCGGCCTGGGCCGAGATCCTGAAGAGGCACGCCACGCACCCGGCCCCGCACGGGCTCGCGCTGACCCGCCAGGGCGTGCCGACGTACGCGCCGAACCCGGACGCGGCCAAGGGCGGCTACGTGCTGCGCGAGTCGTCGACCGAGACCCCGGAGGTGGTCCTGATCGCCACCGGTTCCGAGGTGCACCTCGCCGTCGAGGCCCGCGACCTCCTGGAGGCCGAGGGGACCGGCACCCGCGTGGTGTCGATGCCGTCCGTGGAGTGGTTCGAGGAGCAGCCCCGCGAGTACCGCGAGAGCGTCCTGCCGCCGGCCGTGAAGGCGCGGGTCGCCGTGGAGGCCGGGATCGGCCTGACCTGGTACCGCTTCGTGGGCGACGCCGGCCGGATCGTCTCCCTGGAGCACTTCGGTGCCTCCGCCGACGCCAGGACCCTGTTCGCCGAGTTCGGCTTCACGCCCGAGAACGTGGCGGCCGCGGCCCGCGAGTCGCTCGCCGCCGCCCGTACCGCCTGATTCGCCAGCCAGAAACTGTTCAGTAGAGGAAGATGATCACTGTGACCGAAGCAACCGCCACCGCGGGAGCACTGAAGCGCCTGACCGACGAGGGCGTCTCGATCTGGCTGGACGACCTGTCGCGCAAGCGGATCAGCACCGGCAACCTCGCCGCGCTCGTCGCGGAGAAGAACGTCGTGGGCGTGACCACGAACCCGTCGATCTTCCAGGCCGCCATCGGCTCAGGCGAGGGGTACGAGGAGCAGCTCGCCGACCTGGCCGTGCGGGGCGTCACGGTCGAGGAGGCCGTGCGGATGATGACGACGCAGGACGTGCGGGCCGCGGCCGATATCCTGCATTCTGTATACGATGTGTCACATGGCGCCGACGGCCGGGTCTCCATCGAGGTCGACCCCCGCCTCGCCCACCACACCGCCGCCACCGTCGCCGAGGCCAAGCAGCTCTTCTGGCTCGTCGACCGCCCCAACGTGATGATCAAGATCCCGGCGACGAAGGCCGGTCTCCCGGCGATCACCGCGGTCGTCGCGGAGGGCATCAGCGTCAACGTCACGCTGATCTTCTCCCTGGAGCGCTACCGCGAGGTCATGGCCGCCTACCTGGCCGGCCTGGAGCAGGCCGCGGCCAAGGGCCTGGACCTCTCCACGATCCACTCCGTGGCCTCCTTCTTCGTCTCCCGCGTCGACAGCGAGATCGACAAGCGGCTGACGGTCATCGGCACGGACGAGGCGCTCGCGCTGAAGGGCAAGGCGGCGCTGGCCAACGCGCGGCTCGCCTACGAGGCGTACGAGCAGGTCTTCGCCGGCGAGCGGTGGGCGGCTCTGTCCGCGGCGGGTGCCAACAAGCAGCGCCCCCTGTGGGCCTCCACCGGCGTGAAGGACCCGGCGTACAAGGACACCCTCTACGTCGACGAGCTGGTGGCCCCCGGCACCGTCAACACCATGCCGGAGGCGACGCTGAACGCGACCGCCGACCACGGTGACATCCACGGCGACACGGTGACCGGCGGCTATGCGCAGGCCCGTGCCGACCTGGAAGCGGTGGAGCGGCTCGGCATCTCCTACGACGAGGTGGTGGGCAAGCTGGAGGACGAGGGCGTCGCCAAGTTCGAGGTGGCCTGGCAGGAGCTGCTGGACGCCGTCACGAAGTCCTTGGACAGCAAGGGAGTTGAGGCGTAATGAGCGAGACCGCCAAGGAGGTGCGGGTGCCGGTGGTGCCCGCCGCCGACTGGGACAACCCGTTGCGCGACCCGCGCGACCGGCGACTGCCCAGGGTCGCGGGCCCGTCGGGCCTGGTCATCTTCGGGGTGACGGGCGACCTGTCCCGCAAGAAGCTGATGCCGGCCGTCTACGACCTGGCCAACCGCGGACTGCTGCCGCCGGGCTTCTCGCTCGTCGGCTTCGCCCGCCGGGACTGGGAGGACCAGGACTTCGCGCAGGTCGTCCACGACGCGGTGCGCGAGCACGCCCGGACCCCGTTCCAGGAGGAGGTCTGGCAGCAGCTGGCCGAGGGCATGCGGTTCATCCCCGGTGACTTCGACGACGACACGGCGTTCAAGCAGCTGAAGGCGGCCGTCGACGAGCTGGACGGGTCCCGGGGCACCGGCGGCAACTTCGCGTTCTACCTCTCCGTGCCGCCGAAGTTCTTCCCGAAGGTCGTACGGCAGCTGAAGAAGGTCGGCCTGGCGACCCCGCCGGCGGGTTCCTGGCGGCGGGCGGTCATCGAGAAGCCGTTCGGCCACGACCTGGCGTCGGCACAGGACCTGAACGCGATCGTCCACGACGTGTTCGATCCGGACCAGGTGTTCCGCATCGACCACTACCTGGGCAAGGAGACCGTCCAGAACATCCTGGCGCTGCGCTTCGCCAACCAGATGTACGAGCCGGTCTGGAACCGGTCGTACGTCGACCACGTGCAGATCACCATGGCCGAGGACATCGGCATCGGCGGCCGCGCGGGGTACTACGACGGCATCGGCGCGGCGCGTGACGTGATCCAGAACCACCTGCTCCAGCTGATGGCCCTCACCGCGATGGAGGAGCCGATCGCGTTCGACGCGGACGCGCTGCTCACCGAGAAGCTGAAGGTCCTGAAGTCGGTGCGGCTGCCGGAGGACCTGGGGCGGCACACCGTGCGCGGGCAGTACGCCGAGGGCTGGCAGGGCGGCGAGAAGGTGATCGGCTACCTGCAGGAGGAGGGGATCGACCCGAAGTCGAAGACCGACACCTACGCGGCCGTCAAGCTGGGCATCGACAACCGCCGCTGGGCGGGCGTCCCCTTCTACCTGCGCACCGGCAAGCGGCTCGGCCGCCGGGTCACCGAGATCGCGGTGGTCTTCAAGCGGGCCCCGCACTCCCCCTTCGACTCCACGGCCACCGAGGAGCTCGGCGCGAACGCGATCGTCATCCGCGTCCAGCCCGACGAGGGCATGACCGTCCGGTTCGGCTCCAAGGTGCCCGGCACCTCGATGGAGATCCGGGACGTGACGATGGACTTCGCCTACGGCGAGTCGTTCACGGAGTCCAGCCCGGAGGCGTACGAGCGGCTCATCCTGGACGTGCTGCTCGGCGACGCCAATTTGTTCCCTCGTCACCAGGAAGTGGAAGAGTCCTGGAAGATCCTCGACCCGATCGAGACGTACTGGGCAAAGCATGGTAAGCCCGCACAGTACCCGTCGGGCAGCTGGGGACCGCAGGAAGCCGACGAGATGCTCGCACGAGACGGACGGAGCTGGCGCAGGCCATGAAGATCGACCTGACCGACACAACGGCAAGCAAGATCAACAAGGCGCTGGTGCAGGGCCGCCGCGCCATCGGCACGCCCGCCGTGGGCATGGTCCTGACGATGGTGATCGTCACGGACGAGGAGAACGCCTACGACTCGATCAAGGCGGCCGAGGAGGCCTCGCACGAGCATCCCTCGCGCACCCTGGTCGTCATCAAGCGGCACGCCCGCACCCTGCGCGACCGCACCGCGTCCCGGCTGGACGCCGAGGTCCGGGTCGGCTCCGAGGCCGGTACCGGCGAGACGGTCGTGCTGCGCACCTACGGCGAGGTCTCCGACCACGCCGACTCGGTGGTGCTGCCGCTGCTGCTGCCGGACGCCCCGGTGGTGGTGTGGTGGCCGGTGGAGGCCCCGGAGACGCCGTCCAAGGACCCGCTGGGCGCGCTCGCCCAGCGCCGGATCACCGACCTGTACGCGGTCGACCGGCCGATGGAGGTCCTGGAGACCCGCGCCCGCAACTACGCGCCCGGCGACACCGATCTCGCCTGGACCCGGCTCACCCTGTGGCGGTCCATGCTGGCCGCCGCCCTGGACCAGGCCCGGATCGACGTGACCTCGGCGGCCGTGGAGGCCGAGGCGGACAACCCCAGCGCCGAACTCCTCGCCCGCTGGCTGGAGGCGCGCCTGAAGGTCAAGGTGGACCGCGTGGTCTCCCCCGGCCCGGTCGTCACGGCCGTACGGCTCGGCACCGCCAACGGCGAGATCCGCATCGACCGCCCCGAGGGCCCGCTGGCCAGCCTGACCCTGCCGGGCCAGCCGCCGCGCACCCTCGCCCTGAAGGTCCGCTCCACCTCCGAACTGATCGCCGAGGAGCTCCGCCGCCTCGACGCGGACGAGATGTACGCCGTCGCCCTGCGGGGCGAGGGCACCAAGGAGACCGTCTCCCATGCCTGACACCCCCGAGCTCACCCGGCGGCCCGAGTGGGCCGCCCTGGAGGACCACCGGGCCGAGGGACAGCCCGTCCTGCGTGAGCTGTTCGCGGCCGACCCGGCGCGCGCCGAGCGGTACGTCGTACGGGTCGGCGACCTGTACATCGACTACAGCAAGCACCTGATCACGGACGAGACCCTCGCCCTGCTCCGGGAACTGGCCGCCGCCACCGACGTGTTCGGGCTGCGGGACGCCATGTTCCACGGCGAGAGGATCAACATCACCGAGCGGCGGGCGGTGCTGCACACCGCGCTGCGCGCCCCGCGCGACGCGGTGGTCGAGGTGGACGGGGTGAACGTCGTCCCGGGCGTGCACGCCGTGCTCGACAAAATGAGCGCCTTCGCCGAGCGGGTCCGCTCGGGCGAGTGGACCGGCCACACCGGCAAGCGCATCCGCAACGTGGTCAACATCGGCATCGGCGGCTCGGATCTCGGCCCCGCGATGGCCTACGAGGCCCTGCGGGCCTTCACCGCACGGGACTTGACGTTCCGGTTCGTGTCCAACGTGGACGGCGCCGACCTGCACGAGGCGACCCGCGACCTGGACCCGGCGGAGACGCTGTTCATCGTCGCGTCGAAGACGTTCACCACGATCGAGACGATCACCAACGCGACCTCGGCCCGCACCTGGCTCCTCGACGGGCTCGGAGGCGACGAGAAGGCCGTGGCCAAGCACTTCGTGGCCCTGTCGACGAACGCCGGCAAGGTCACCGAGTTCGGCATCGACCCGGACAACATGTTCGAGTTCTGGGACTGGGTCGGCGGCCGCTACTCCTACGACTCGGCCATCGGCCTCTCCCTGATGATCGCGATCGGCCCGGACCGCTTCCGCGAGATGCTGGACGGCTTCCACCTGGTCGACGAGCACTTCCGCACCGCCCCCGCCGAGTCCAACGCGCCGCTGCTCCTCGGCCTGCTGGGCGTCTGGTACGGCAACTTCTTCGACGCCCAGTCGCACGCGGTGCTGCCGTACAGCCACTACCTGTCCAAGTTCACCGCCTACCTGCAGCAGCTGGACATGGAGTCCAACGGCAAGTCGGTGGACCGGGAGGGCCGGCCGGTGCAGTGGCAGACCGGTCCGGTGGTGTGGGGCACGCCGGGCACCAACGGGCAGCACGCGTACTACCAGCTGATCCACCAGGGCACCAAGCTGATCCCGGCGGACTTCATCGGCTTCGCCGAACCCGTCGCCGAGCTGAGCGGTGAACTCAAGGCCCAGCACGACCTGCTGATGGCGAACTTCTTCGCCCAGACCCAGGCGCTGGCCTTCGGCAAGACGGCCGACGAGGTCCGCGCGGAGGGCGTGGCCGAGGAGCAGGTGGCGCACCGCACCTTCAAGGGCAACCACCCCACCACCACGATCCTCGCCCGCGAGCTGACCCCGTCGGTCCTCGGCCAGCTCGTCGCCCTCTACGAGCACAAGGTCTTCGTGCAGGGCGCGGTCTGGAACATCGACTCCTTCGACCAGTGGGGCGTGGAGCTGGGCAAGGTGCTCGCCAAGCGCATCGAACCCGCCCTCACCGACGGCGCCGACGTGCCCGGCCTCGACCCGTCCACCACCGCCCTCGTCTCGACGTACCGAACGCTTAGGAAGTGAATGACATGCAGCTCGGACTGATCGGCCTCGGCAAGATGGGCGGCAACATGCGCGAGCGGATCCGCCGCGCAGGGCACACCGTCATCGGCTACGACCGCAACGCCGACGTCTCCGACGTCAAGTCCCTCGAGGAACTGGTCGAGAAGCTCGACGCCCCGCGCACGGTGTGGGTGATGGTCCCGGCCGGCCACGCCACCCAGTCCGTCGTCGACGAGCTCAAGGACCTGCTGTCCGAGGGCGACACGGTCGTCGACGGCGGCAACTCCCGCTGGACGGACGACGAGAAGCACGCCGCCGAACTCGGCATCAAGGGCATCGGCTTCGTCGACGCCGGAGTCTCCGGCGGTGTGTGGGGCCTGCAGAACGGCTACGCCCTGATGGTCGGCGGCGACAAGCAGCACGTCGAGCGGCTCCACCCGATCTTCGAGGCGCTCAAGCCGGAGGGCCCGTACGGCTACGTCCACGCCGGCAAGGTCGGCGCCGGGCACTTCTCCAAGATGGTCCACAACGGCATCGAGTACGCCATGATGCAGGCCTACGCCGAGGGCTGGGAGCTCCTGGAGAAGGTCAAGTCGGTCGACAACGTCCGCGAGGTCTTCCGCTCCTGGCAGGAGGGCACCGTCATCCGCTCCTGGCTGCTCGACCTCGCGGTCAACGCGCTGGACGACGACGAGCACCTGGACAAGCTGAAGGGCTTCGCGCAGGACTCCGGCGAGGGCCGCTGGACCGTCGAGGCGGCGATCGACAACGCGGTGCCGCTGCCGGCGATCACGGCCTCCCTCTTCGCGCGGTTCGCGTCCCGCCAGGACGACTCCCCGCAGATGAAGATGATCGCGGCGCTGCGCAACCAGTTCGGCGGCCACGCCGTCGAGTCGAAGTAGGTGTGCCGTGGGGGACCTCCTCCTGGTCCGCCACGGTGAGACGGAGTGGAGCGTGTCGGGCCAGCACACCAGCTGGACCGACCTGCCCCTCACCCAGCACGGCGAGGAACAGGCCAAGTCCCTCGCCCCGCTCCTCACCGACCGGACCTACGCACTGGCGCTGGCCAGCCCGCTGGACCGCGCGATACGCACGGCCGAACTGGCCGGTCTGACCGGGGTCGTGCCAGACCCCGACCTGCACGAATGGGACTACGGCGGCTACGAGGGCATCACCACCGCGGAGATCCACCGCACCCGCCCCGACTGGTACCTGTGGACCGACGGCGTGCCCCCGGGCCCGGAGGGCCATCCCGGCGAGTCGCCGGAGCAGATCCGCGCGCGGGCCGACCGGGTGCTCAGGAAGGTCGAGACGGCGCTCAACGGCGGCACGGGTGACGTGATCGTGGTGGCCCACGCCCACTTCCTGCGGGTGCTGACCGCCCGCCGCCTGGGGTTGCCGCCCGCCGAGGGCCGGCTGTTCCAGCTGGCGACCGGGACGGTCAGCCGGCTCTCCACCGAGCACGGGTGGCCCGTGATCGCCGAGTGGAACAAGCAGCCGTAGGACACCCCACGACGGCCCGTCAGTGACAACTGACGGGCCGTTTCGGCGTATTGGCCATCGGTGACCGCCACGCAGATGTTTCTACGGCCCATTTCCTAACCCCTTGTCGAAAGTCCCGCGAAGCCCATAGCCTGACGCCGCGCCGGTGCCGTCGTACGCCCCGGCCCGGCCGTGACGGGATGGGAGGGGCAGCCGCGTGAAGCGCACATCGCGTGACATCCGCACCGCGAACCGCTACGAGGTGCTGCGCCAGATCATCGCCCGCTCCCCCACCTCCCGGCAGACGCTGGCGGCCGCCACCGGACTGAGCGTCGCCACGGTCGCCACCCTCGTCGGTGAACTGCTCGACCTCCGAATGATCACCGAGGACGGCTTCGAGGACTCGGCCGGCGGTCGCCCCCGGGGACTCGTCGCCGTCAACTCCGCGGGCGGCGCGCTGATCGGCGTCGACATGGCGGAGACGTACGTCCGGGTGGAACTGTTCGACCTGGGGCTGAACGTGCTGGCCCGCGCCGTGGAGGAGACGCGCCCCGGGGAGAGCCGGCCCGAGCAGGCGGTCGGCCAGGTGGCCGCGGCCGTCGGCTCGGTGGTCGCCCAGGCCGGCGTCGAGGGCGCGCGGGTGCTGGGCGTCGGGGTGAGCGTGCCGGGGCAGGTGGACCGGGCCACCGGCATCGCCGAGTACGCGCCCAACTGGGACTGGCACGACGTGCCGTTGCTCGGCCTGCTCGCCGAGCACATCGCCTACCCGCTCCACCTGGACAACCCGCTGCGGGCGAGCGCGGTGGCCGAGTTGTGGTTCGGGGCCGCGCGCGGGCGTGAGGACGCCGTGGTGGTGAACCTCGGCACGGGGGTCGGGGCCGGGCTGGTGCTCGGCGGCGGGCTGTACCGGGGCGTGAGCAACAGCGCCGGCGAGTGGGGTCACACGACGCTCGTGCTCGACGGGCGGCTGTGCCACTGCGGCAACCGCGGCTGCGTGGAGACCTATGTCGGCGCCCCCGGGATCATGCTCAACCTGCGCGAACTGAGCCCCCGCTCCGCACTGTTGCACCCGGAGGACCAGACGGCCACCGTGGGCGCGCTGGCCCGGGGTCTGGCGGACGGCGACCCGGTGGCGGTCGCGGTCGTCCGGGACACGGCCCGTTACATCGGTGCCGGCATCGCCAACCTGGTCAACCTGCTCAACCCCGAACTGGTCGTGCTCAGCAGCTGGGTGGCCCGCAAGCTCGGCGAGCCGCTGCTGGCGGAAGTGCGCGAGGCGGTCCGGCGGCACGCGCTCGGGCGGCCGTTCGCCGCCACCGAGATCGCCCTCTCCCCCATCCCCACCGACCCGGTCTGCCTGGGCGCGGCCACCTTCGCCCTGGAGGGCGCCCTGCAGGCGGTCGGCCGGCGGGGCCCGAAGCGCACCACCGGTCCCGCAAGGAGCCGTACCGCACCACCTTCATGACGACGGAAGGGATGCACATGTCACACCCGAACCGCAAGAGATCGGTCTTCCTGACGGCCGCGGCCGCACTGGCCGTCGCCGGACCCCTGATATCCGCCCCGCCCACCTCGGCGGCCACCGCCACCGCCGCCGCGCCCGCTGCCGAGGTCTCCGCGCACGCCGCCCAGACCATCGACGACATCGGCGCCTCGGGCGCGTGGTGGGTCAACGACCTGCAGAACTTCTCCCCCAAGGTCCAGGCCCGGGTGGCGAAGCTGCTCTTCTCCAAGCAGGGCCTGGACCTCAGCTCGTACCGCTACAACATCGGCGGCGGCGGGGTCGCCGTCACCACCCCGGCCCGGGCCGCCGAGGACTTCCTGAACGCCGACGGCTCCTACGACTGGAGCAAGGACAAGGGCGGCCGGACCTTCCTCACGTACGCCGCGAAGTACGGCGTCGAGGACCTGATCGGCTTCGTCAACAGCGCGCCGGCCCGGTGGACCACCAACGGGCAGAGCTGTGGTGGCCGGTTGAAGGCCGAGGACGAGGGCGCCTACGCGGACTACATCGCCGACGTCACCGACCACTTCGCCCGCCAGGGCGTGGGACTGGACTACATCAGCCCCTTCAACGAGCCGGACAACGACTTCGGTTCGTGCGGCCAGGAGGGCATGCAGGTCACCGTCGACCAGCGCGACGACATCGTGCGGGCGCTCGGTGCCGAGCAGCGGGCCCGGCACCAGAAGACGTCGGTCATCGCGGACGAGTCGAGCCGGACCACCCAGTTCGTCTCCGAACTCCCGCAGTGGATCTCGCAGCCCGGCACCGCGCAGTACGTGTCGGCGCTCGCCCACCACACCTACGACAACCCCGGCGACGGGCAGCTCGCCAATGTCTACGAGACGTCGAGGGCGGTCGGCCAGAAGTCCTGGGCCAGCGAGATCTGCTGCTTCGGCAAGGGCTCGACGGGCTGGAACCAGGAGTACGACCCTTCCATCGACAACGCCCTGCTGATGTCCCGGATCATCTACAAGGACTTCGCGAGCGCCCACGACTCCGCCTTCCAGTGGTGGGTGGCGCTGGCCAGCGGCTACGGCACCGACCCGTACGCGAAGAACGACGACGGCTGGAACGACGGCCTGGTCTACTACGACCCCGACTTCGCGGCGAACGGCAACCAGACGCTGTACTTCACCAAGCGGTACTACGCGCTCGGCCAGTACAGCAAGTTCGTCAGACCGGGCTCGGTCGCGCACAACGTGACCGGGGCGCCGGACGGCGTCGAGGTGTCGGCGTACGACAGCGGCGGGACGTGGGTGGTCGTGGTCAACAACCACAACACCACCGACACCCCGTTGAGCCTGCACTTCAACAACGCGGCACCGGTGAGGGCCAGGCAGGCGGTGCGCACGTCGGCCACCGAGGACTGGGCCGGCGTCGCGAAACCGTCGGTGACGGCGGGGACGGCCTCGGCCACCCTCGCCGCCCGCTCGGTCACGACCTACGTCTTCGACCAGAAGGGCCACGACACTTCGGCCGTCACCGGCGCGCTGGCGGGCAGGCAGTCCGGCAAGTGCCTGACGGCGGGCGCCTCCGGGGCCGCGATCGCCACCTGCACGGGCGCGGCGGACCAGTCCTGGTCGTACGACGCGAAGGGCACCCTGAAGGGCCCGAACGGCTATCTGACGGCCTCCGGTTCCGGCCTCACCGCCGTCCCCGACCCCACGGGTGACGCGAGCCAGCGCTGGCTCCTGAACGCCAACGGGCAGATCCTCAGCGAGGCGTCCGGCAAGTGCCTGGACGTGAGCGGGCAGGCCACCGCCGACGGCAGCAAGGTGATCCTCTACAGCTGCAACGGCGGCTCCAACGAGGCCTGGACCAGGCAGTAACCGTCCGCCTCGGCGCGGACCGAGGGCCGCCGGCCACTCCCTGACCCGGCGGCCCTCAACTCGCCCTGCCTTCCGCTCTGTTCGTCATCCCGAACCGGGTGCAACGTTTCACGCAGACTTCGTCCAACCTCTTGCCGAAGCATTAGCCGAAGGTTAACGTCCCGCTCCGCGACGCATTTTCAGCCATCTGGTTTCCGAGGTCCCACGGGCCGTAGAGACACCGCCGCACTCGACAGACAAGGACGTCAGCATGTCGGCACTCAGCAACAACAACTGGTCCCGCCGGTCCCTCTTCCGCGCGGCAGCGGGCATGGCCGCGGCCGGCACGCTGGCCGCGTGCGGCAGCAACAACGGGAGAGGCGGGGGGAGCGGCTCGGGGACGCAGCTCACCCAGTACTTCCACGCCTACGGCGAGGCGGGGACCGAGCAGGCCCTCAAGCGCTACGCGGCGGCGTACAAGAAGGCCGACGTGAACACCAACTGGATCACCGGCAACAACTTCGAGTCCGCGCTCTTCGCGGCCCTGCTCACCGAGAAGGCGCCCGACGTCTTCGAGTTCCACCCGCAGCTCCAGCTCGTCAAGAGCGGCCAGGTGGCGGACCTGAGCGACCTCATCGACCCGGTCAAGGACGACTTCAACCCGAACGACATCAACTCCCACACGGTCGACGGGAAGATCTACGGGATCCGGATGATCGACGACCCGCAGTTCTTCTACTACCGCAAGTCGATGCTGGAGAAGGCCAAGGTCGAGGTGCCCACCACGCTCGACGAGTTGGTGGAGGCCGCCGCCAAGCTCACCACCAGCAAGGTCAAGGGCGTCTTCCTCGGCAACGACTTCAGCGCGATCCAGAACCCCATCATCTGGTCCGCCGGCGCCGACACCATCAACGACAAGAACCAGATCGCCTACCACACGGACGGCGTCGTCGAGGGGCTGAAGACCCTCCGGAAGCTGTTCACCAGCGGCAACGTACTGCTCGACGCCCCGACCGACTTCTGGGACCCGTCCTCGCTCAACCAGGGCCTGTGCGCCATCCAGTGGGGCGGCATGTGGTCCATGCCGGCCATGCAGCAGGCCCTCGGCGACGACCTCGGCATCTTCCCGTTCCCGAAGATCGGCAGCGCGGGCAAGCTGTCCGTCTACAACGGCGGCTGGTCGATCTTCGTCAACGCCAAGGGCAAGAACGTCGACGCGGCCAAGGAGTACGTCAAGTGGCTGTGGATCGACCAGAAGCAGTACCAGGAGGACTGGGCCACCTCGTACGGCTTCCACATCCCGCCGCGCACCTCGATCGCCGGCGGGGCCACCAAGCTCAAGTCCGGCCTGGCGGCCGAGGGAGTGAAGCTCTTCACCGACTACGGCCACTTCGACAACATCGCCTACGACCAGACCATGCAGACCGCGTTCGCCGAGGTGATCGCGTCCTCCGTCCGCAAGAACGGCAGCCCCGAGGCGGCGCTCGACACCTGCGACAAGAAGGTCGACGTCGAGCTCAAGAAGCTGTTCGGATAGGCCGCCGGGAAGACCACGACATGTCGACCACCACCACACGCGGGGTCGCCCAGCCCGCCCCGGCCGAGGCCTCCGCGGCCCGGCCGCGGCGGGGCCTGCGGGGCAACCCGACCGTGAACTTCTGGCTCTTCACCGGGCCCTTCCTCGTCGGCCTGGCGATCTTCGTCGTCGTGCCGATCGGCTGGAGCTTCTGGCTCAGCTTCTTCGACGCCCGCTACACCGTCACGCCGAGCCATTTCATCGGCCTCGACAACTACAGGCAGATCCTGACCAACAGCGGCTTCCCCGACTCGCTGCTGACGTTCACCGTGTTCGCCGCGTTCATCGTGCCGACCACCTGGGCACTGTCGCTGGGGCTGGCGCTGCTGGTCAACCGGCTGCGGTTCATGCGGGCGTTCTTCCGCTCGGTGTTCTTCCTGCCGACCGCCGTCTCCTACGTCGCCGCCGCGCTGATCTGGAAGATGTCCATCTTCAGCGGCGTCCGCTTCGGACTCGCGAACACGGTCATCGGCTGGTTCGGTGCCGACACCATCGCATGGATGTCCAACCCCACTCCGCCCTGGTACTGGCTGGTCATCGTGACCCTGCGGCTGTGGATCCAGTCGGGCTTCTACATGATCCTGTTCCTGGCGGCGCTGCAGAACATCCCGGCCGAGCTGTACGAGGCCGCCGCCATCGACGGTGCCAAGCCGGGCTGGCAGACCTTCCGGCACATCACGCTGCCCCAGCTGCGCGCCACCTCGACCGCGGTGATCCTGCTCCTGCTGATCGCCGCCTACCAGGCGTTCGACGAGTTCTTCAACATCGTCGGACAGAAGGCGACCTGGGCCCAGACACCGCTCATGGTGCTCTACAAGACGGCCCTGGGCACCAGCCAGGACTACGGCGCGGGCAGCGCCGGCGCGGTCGTCCTGTCGCTGCTCATCTGCCTCGTCACTCTGGTCCAGGGCAAGTTCATGGGGTTCGGAAGGGGTGAGGAGTCCAAGTGACCACCACCGCACCGCAGGCCGATAAGCGACGCGGCAAGGGCCGGGGCGTCCTCGGCAACACGGGGCTGTACGTCGCCGTCGGCGTCGCCGCCCTGCTCTTCCTGATCCCCTTCTACCTGATCGTCCGCAACGCGCTCTCCACGGACCTGGAGATCACGGGCGAGAACTGGAAGCTGCTGCCCTCCTTCCAGTGGGGCAACATCTCCGAGCTCTTCGACGACCCCACGGTCGACTTCGGCCGTTCCATGGTGAACTCGCTGGTCGTGGCCGTCCTGACCACGGTCGGCACGCTCCTGGTGTGCTCGCTGGCGGGCTACGGCCTGGCCCGTATCCCGTACAGGCACGCCAACAAGGTCTTCTACGCCGTCCTGGCGACCCTGATGGTCCCCACCGCCGTCACCTTCGTGCCCAGCTTCGTGCTGGTCTCGTCCCTCGGCTGGGTGGACACCTACCGCGGTCTGATCATCCCGGGGCTGTTCAGTGGTTTCACCTGCTTCCTTTTCCGGCAGTACTTCCTCGGATTCCCGAAGGAGCTGGAGGAGGCGGCACGCGTGGACGGGCTCGGCTACTGGGGCGCGTACTGGCGGATCGTCGTACCCAACTCGCTGAACTTCTTCGCGGCGATCGCCACGATCACGTTCATCAGCGCGTGGAACTCCTTCCTGTGGCCGCTGGTCATCGGCCAGGACCCGAGCTCCTGGACCGTACAGATCGCGCTCTCCTCCTTCATGACCAACCAGACCGTCAACTTCCACCTGATCTTCATGGCCACCGCCATCTCCATCCTCCCCCTGGTGTTCGTGTTCCTCTTCCTCCAGCGCTGGCTGGTGCAGGGGATCGCGCAGACCGGGATCAAGGGCTGAGCCGCCTCGAACCACCCCTGGAACCACACCTCGCACACACCCTCGAAAGACCTGGAGACCGATGTCTTTCCGCTCTGCCACGGCTGTCGGCTACGTCGAGGACGTCTCGCCGGGCTCCGGGGCCCTGCCGCCCCGCGCCTGGTACCCCGCGTCGGACGCCGCGTCCCTCTCCCTGAACGGCGGTTGGCGTTTCCGGCTGTCGCCGACGGCGGACGCGGAGGACGACTCGTTCGCCGCGCCGGGGTACGACGCCGGCGGCTGGGCGGAGGTGTCGGTCCCGGGTCACTGGGTGCTCCAGGGGCACGGCGCGCCGATCTACACGAACCACCTCTACCCGTTCCCGGTCGATCCGCCGAGGGTCCCGACCGAGAACCCCACCGGTGACCACCTGCGGTTCTTCGACCTGCCGGACGGGTGGGACCCGGCCGACGGCGGGATCGTGCTGCGCTTCGACGGCGTCGAGTCCTGCGCCCGGGTGTGGGTGAACGGCACGGACGTCGGCGAGTTCAAGGGCTCGCGGCTGCCGCACGAGTTCGCGGTCGGGCATCTGCTCAGGCCGGCCGGCAACGTGCTGGCCGTCCGCGTGCACCAGTGGTCGGCGGGCTCCTACCTGGAGGACCAGGACCAGTGGTGGCTGCCCGGCATCTTCCGGGACGTGACCCTCCTGCACCGCCCGCCCGGCAGCGTCCGTGACTTCTTCGTGCACGCCTCCTACGACCACGTCGGCGGCGTGGGCACGCTGCGCGTCGACTCCGACGTGCCCGGCAGGGTCACCGTCCCGGAGCTGGGCGTCGACGTCGCCACCGGCGAGCCGGTCACCGTCCCGGTCGAGGCGTGGACGGCGGAGACCCCGCGGCTGTACGACGGGGTGCTGGCCACCGAGGGCGAGCGGGTGCCGCTGCGGATCGGGTTCCGGACGGTCGAGCTCGCGGACGGGCTGATCAAGGTCAACGGCAGGCCGGTCCTCTTCAAGGGCGTCAACCGGCACGAGTGGCATCCCCGAAAGGGCCGCGCCCTCGACCTGGAGACCATGCGCGCGGACGTGCTGCTGATGAAGCGGCACAACATCAACGCCGTCCGCACCTCCCACTACCCGCCGCACCCCGCGTTCCTCGGCCTGTGCGACGAGTACGGCCTGTGGGTGATCGACGAGTGCGACCTGGAGACCCACGGCTTCACCGAGCAGGCCTGGCGGGACAACCCCGTCGACGACGACCGCTGGACCCCGGCACTGCTGGACCGGGCGGCCCGGATGGTCGAGCGCGACAAGAACCACCCCTCGGTGGTGATCTGGTCCCTGGGCAACGAGGCCGGCACCGGGCGGGGCCTGACCGCGATGGCCGAGTGGATCCACGGCCGGGACGCGTCGCGGCTCGTGCACTACGAGGGTGACATCGACTGCCGTGACACGGACGTCTACTCACGGATGTACGCCGACCACGCCGAGGTCGAGCGGATCGGCCGGAGGCTGGACGGCGGCACCCATCGGCGTCGTCAACTGCCCTTCATCCTCTGCGAGTACGGGCACGCGATGGGCAACGGCCCCGGTGGCCTCGCCGACTACCAGCGGATCTTCGAGTCGCACGACCGGCTGCAGGGCGGCTTCATCTGGGAGTGGATCGACCACGGCATCGAGGACGAGCGGTACGGCTACGCGTACGGCGGTGACTTCGGCGAGGAGTTGCATGACGGGAACTTCGTCTGCGACGGACTGGTCTTCCCGGACCGCGAGCCCTCTCCCGGGCTGGTGGAGTACAAGAAGGTGATCGAGCCCGTCCGCCTCGACGGCGACGGCGCGGACAGCACCCTACGCGTCACCAACAGGTACGACTTCGCCGATCTGTCCGCGCTGGACTTCGAGTGGTCGTACCAGGTCGCCGGGGAGAGTGTGGCGTCGGGGTCGTTGGCCGTACCGCCGCTGGCGGCCGGTGAGTCGGCGGAGGTCAAGCTGCCGGAGCCGCCGGTCGCCGTCGGCGGCGGCGAGACGCAGTGGACGGTGCGGGCGGTGCTGGCGGCGGACACCGGCTGGGGGCCGCGGGGACACGTGGTCGCCTGGGGTCGGTGCCCGGTCTCGGGGCGGCAGTTGCCGTCCTTCGCCGCGTCCGCGGGACCCGTGGTGTCCGGCGACGGGTCGATCAGCCTCGGCCCCGCCGTATTCGACGCCCGCAGCGGGGCGCTGCGGAGCATCGGATCGGTGGCGGTGACCGGACTGCGGCTGGACGTGTGGCGGGCGACGACCGACAACGACGACGGTGCCGCCTGGCAGAGCGACATCCGCTACGGCACGCTGTGGCGGAAGTTCGGCCTGCACCGGATGCGGCACCGCCTGGACGCGGTGGAGCCGTCCGCCGACGCCCTGACCGTGCGCACCCGGGTGGCGCCCGCCGCCTGGGAGTTCGGGCTGGCCACCGAGTACCGCTGGACCACGGACGGCAGCCGCCTCCGACTCACCGTCTCCGTGACCCCGGACGGCGACTGGACGGTGCCGCTGCCCCGGCTCGGCGTCCGCTTCGGACTGGCGGCGGCGGACCGGGTGCAGTGGTTCGGCGGCGGGCCGGGCGAGGCGTATCCGGACACCAGGGCGGCCTCGCTGGTGGGCCGTTGGCAGTCGACGGTGGACGAGATGCAGACGCCGTATCTCCGTCCGCAGGAGAACGGGGCCCGCGCGGACGTCCGTTGGGCGGAGCTCGGCGGACTGCGCATCGAGGGCGACCCGGAGTTCTGGTTCACGGCCCGCCGCTGGACCACCGAACAGCTGGACGCGGCCGCGCACCGCAGCGACCTCACCCCCGGCACTGCATCCGACAGCGGCTCCGCCGCGGGTGTGTGGGTCAACCTCGACCACGGCCAGCACGGCATCGGCTCGCAGTCCTGCGGGCCGGGTGTCCTGCCGCAGTACCAGCTCCATGCCGCACCGGCCGAGTTCTCCTTCGTGTTCTCGGACATCGGCTGATCCGGCGCAAGCTCACCCTCCGTGGCCCGGTCCGCAGCGGTACAGGGTGTAGGCCGCGACGCGCACCGGCGCGCAGTGGCCGATGGCCCAGCGGACCAGGGCCCGGCCCGGGGTCCGCGCGCCCCGGGCGCGGTGGCCGAGGTCGGCCGCGGAGAGCAGGACGTAGTGGAGCCGTCCGGTGTCGATCAGGTGGTGGAAGGTGCCGGGCGCGGGGTAGGGCACATGGGAGGTGAAGCCGCCGAGCGGGAGGATGGCGGCGTTGTCCGAGAGGATGTACGGCGCCGCCATCTGCCAGCGGGGCACCGCGGCCAGGTAGCGGGCGCCGTCGCGGTGGGCGGTGAGGTAGGCGAGGACGCGCCGCTGGGCCGGGTTCAGGGCGGCGGCGCCGTTGCGGGTGGCGATGCTGCCGGGGCCGATCCGGCCGAACCCGCCGGGCTGGTTGTAGCGCAGCGAGGTCGCGGACACGGACCAGACCGTGGGGACGACCAGGACCGCGGCGAGGGCGACGGCCAGGGCGGTCCGGCGCGGACGTGACCCGCCGTGAGCGAAGAGGACCAGCGCGGGCAGCGCGAGGACCGCGGCGACGCCGACGGACCAGGCGAAGAAGCGCGGGTACTGCAGGGTGAGGGCCGCGCACCAGCCGACGTTGACTGCGAGGACCGCGCACAGTATGCCCCGGCGCCGCACCCGGGTCACGGCCACGGCGGCCAGGGCCGACAGGCCGACCGCCACCACACCCATGTAGTAGGTGTGACCGGTCACGCTGCCGAAGCTGAAGATCACGAAGAACGTCACCAGCCAGATGCCCCAGAGCAGGAACCCGGCCAGGAAGGGATCGGTGCGCGGCGGGCGGCGGCGCCACAGGCCGTACAGCCCGGCGGCCAGGCCCAGCGCCGCCAGCGGGTACAGCCAGCCCGTCTGGCTGGCCAGTCCGGGGCTGAACATCTTCCAGACGCTGTCCCCCATCCCCACGGAAGCCCTGCTGTGCGCCCGGCCGACGACGATGCTCCCGGTGCCGGCCGCGTCGACGCCCAGCGCCTGGAAGCGGGTCAGGAAGTTGTAGCCGACGACCAGGGCGATCGGCGAGTTGTCGGTGGTGCCGTCGAGGTAGGGGCGGCCGGCGGCCGGGGTGAGGCCGGCGGCCAGCATCCAGGAGAGGGACACCGCCAGCATGACCGCCCCGGACACGGCGAGGTCCCGGATCCGGCGGCGCAGCGTGGTCGGGGCGGCCACCAGATAGGTCACGGCCAGCGCGGGCAGCACCGCCCACGCCTCCAGCATCTTGCACTGGAAGGCGGCCCCTACCCAGAAGCCGGCCAGGACGAGGGTGCGCAGCCGGGCGCGGGCGGTGGCCCGCTGGGTGGCCTCGGCGGCCAGCAGCAACAGCAGGACGAACGGCGCGTCCTCGGTGACCGAACGGCCGAGGCCCACGGTCACCGGGGTGAGCGTGAGGAAGGCGGCGGCCAGCAGCCCGGCAGGTATGCCGGCCCAGCGCCGTACGACGACGTGCAGCAGGACCACCGAGGCGACGCCCTCCAGGGCCTGCGGGACCACCAGGGACCAGGGATGGAAGCCGAGGACCAGCGCCGACAGGGCCTGCGGCCACAGGAAGCCGGGCAGCTTGTCCAGGGTGATGGAGTTGCCCGGGTCGAAGGAGCCGTAGAGGAAGGCGACGGGGTTGTCGGTCATGCTGCGGACCGCGCTCGCGTAGAAGGTGTGGTACGCGCTGTGCCAGATGCCCCAGAAGTCGAGCAGCGCGGCGACGGTGGCGATGCCGGCGAGGATCGGGCGTTCGTAGCGCCGGGTGCGGCTCCGCGCCCGGGCCGGCGAGGGCGGCGGCCCCGCGGCACGGACGAGCGGTTCGGCGCTGACAGGGCTCGGCATCGCGGACGGCCTCCAGGACTCTCGGTGTCCGGGGCTTCCAGAGCGCCCCGGAGCGCTTCGGCCTGTAGGACGACTGGATTCCGGCGAACGTCACGTCCCGGTTGTCAAGGAACATTCAGGATGTTCGTGAGTACCGATCGTGAAACCTGTAAGAGTCCTGGACCCCGCCTGTGCCTCACCGGCCGGCGTGCTGGGCGGCGAGGCGCACCGGGGCGTTCTGGGCGCCGTATCCGCGGTATCCGGGATCCCGCTCGACCAGTTCGAAGAACACCCTGCCGACCGTCCGCGTGTAGCAGTGCCGGAAGACACCGCCCGCGTCCTGGTCGTAGAGGATGCCGAGGTCGCGGTACGTGTCCAGCTCGCCGTCGGTGAGGTCGTGCCGGGCGGCGAGGTCGTCGTGGTAGTTGGCGGGGATGGGCAGCAGACCGCCGCCCGCCGCCCGGAAGGCACGGGCGGCGGCGACCACGTCCGGGACGGCCAGGGCGATGTGCTGGGCGTGCAGGGTGTCGTCGGCCGGGGCCGCGCCGACCCCGAGGACGATCCGGACGCTGCCGTCGCCGTTGGTGACGGCGCGGGAGCGCAGCAGCCCGTAGGGGCCGGCGACGTCGACGCTCTCCTGGGGGTGCAGGCCGAGGACGCTGCGGTGGAAGAGGGCCGCCTCGTCGTACTGGTGCCAGGGCTGGGTGAGCGCGAGGTGGTCGATGCGCGCCCCGGCCGAGCCCGGTTCGTGCGGCACCGCGGCGAAGTCGGCGCGCCAGTCGGGGAGTTCCGGGTCACGGCCGGAGGCGCAGAAGAACAGTTCGGTGCCGTCGGGGGCGGCGACCGCGTCGAGCGGGGCGTCCTGCGGAGCCCGGCGGCGGGGCAGCACGGGGGCGAGCAGGGCCTCGGCCCGGCGGGCGGCCGCCCGCGGGTCCGGTGACTCCAGGCCGATCGCGGCGAGTCCGGTGCCGTCGATGGGGGTCCCCCCGCTCGAGCGAAGCCGAGAGTGGGGGAGGGCGGCGGGACCGGTGTTGACCAGGATCCGGGCCTCGCCCTGCTCCCACAGGTCGACGGGCTTGCTCCGATGGCGTGCGGTCCGGGCGAAGCCGAGAGCCCCGAGCAGCGCCGAGACGGGTTCGGCGTCCGGCGTGACGAGTTCTGCGAAGGCGACTCCCGTCGGCACGACCGGCGCGGGCAACTCCCGCACCCCGACGGCCTCTTGCAGCACCAGCAGCGAACGGTGCGCGTCGACGGCGGTCGGCCCGGCCTCGGCCTGCCGGAAGACGTCGTTGAAGACTTCGAGGGAGAGCGGCCCGTCGTACCCGGCGCGCAGCACGTGCCGCACGAGCCCGGCGACGTCGAACCCGCCCTGCCCGGGGAAGCACCGGTAGTGCCGGCTCCACTGGAGCACGTCCATCGCGAGCATCGGGGCGTCGGCCAGCTGCAGGAAGAAGATCTTCGCGGCGGGGATGTCCTCGATGCCCTTGGGGTCGGATCCCCGGGAGAGGATGTGGAAGCTGTCGAGACAGGTGCCCAGGGCGGGGTGGCCGGCCGCCTCGACGATCCGCCAGGCGTGGTCGTACGTGCTGACGTGCCGCCCCCAGGCGAGCGCCTCGTAGGCGACGCGGATACCGAAGTCCTGGGCGAGGGAAGAAAGTCGAGCCAGCTGAGAGGCGGCGAGGTCATCGTCGTCCAGCGCGAGCGGGGAGACGGAGGAACAGACCAGGACGGTGTCGGCGCCCAGTTCCTGCATCAGCTCGAACTTGTGCCGGGCGCGGCGCAGATTGCGGGTGAACTCGTCCTCGGGAACGGCTTCGACGTCCCGCATGGGCTGGTAGAGATCGATACTGAGCCCGAGATCGGCACAGCGGGAGCGGATCTCGCCGGGAGCCAGCGGGCTGGCGAGCAGGTCGTTCTCAAAGATCTCGACCCCGTCGAACCCGGCCCGGGAGGCGGCGGTGAGCTTTTCGGTGAGAGATCCGCTGAGCGAGACGGTGGCGATGGAAGTACGCATGACCTTCTTCCTCACGTGCACTGCAGCGCCCCGTGGGGGGCGCGGGGAACTGCGCGACCAGCCACAACGGACCGGCGCCCGTCACACAACCTGACCCGCCGACCTCTCACCCAACTCCGCGATGTCGGCAAGCATCCGACCGCTGTCCGGCTCCCGCCCCGTGAACAAACGGAACGCATCCGCGGCCTGGAACACGGCCATCCCACCCCCGTCCAGCACGGCACACCCCAAAGCCCGCGCGGTACGGACCAGTTCGGTCTCCAACGGCCGGTACACCACCTCAGCCACCCACAGCCCGGGATGCAGCAACTCCGCGGCTACCGGCATCCCCGGATGCGCGGCCATCCCGGTGGGCGTCGCATGGACGAGCCCGTCCGCACCGGCCAGCAATTCCGGCAACCGCTCCAGACCCGCGGACACCGCGCGGCCCGCCCCGAACTGCCCGCACAGCTGCTCGGCCAACCCGGCCGCCCGGTCGCCCAGCGCGTCCACAACGGTCACCCGCTCGGCCCCCAGCGTGAGCGTCGCATGCGCGACGGCGGCCCCGGCGCCCCCGGCACCGAGCTGTACGACGCTCTCCAGCGGCGCGTCCCGCAGGCCGCGCGCGAACGACGCCGCGAACCCGGTCACGTCCGTGTTGTGGCCGACGGCCCTCCCGCCGGCCTCGAAGACCACCGTGTTGACGGCACCGAGCGCCTCGGCCTGCGGGGCGAGCGCGTCCAGGTGCTCGATGACCAGCTGCTTGCACGGGTGCGTGATGTTGAGCCCGTCGAAGCCGAGATCACGGGCCGCCCGCACCAGCCGTCCCACGGCCTCCGGCGGAACGCCGGCCACGTCGATGTCGATCAGCCGGTACAGGTACCGCAGCCCCTGCCGGTCCGCCTCGCGCTGGTGCAGGGCGGGGCTGAGCGACGGGCCGATGCCGGAACCGATCAGTCCGACGAGATACGAGTCCTTGGCCACGTGGCCCTCCAGAGCGGCATCGCGAAACGCTAATGTACGAACTAGTACGTTAGCTATAACACCAGAGGCCGCCGCGGGGGAAGACCTGGCCGACAACACCTCCGTCCCGGGCTTCTACAATCTCCGCACCGGCCTCCCCCGCGAAGGAACCCGACAGGAACCCGAAGGAACCCGATGACCAGCGTCGACGAACCGGCACAGACCAACGGGCGGCTCCGTGACGCCGTCCGCACCCGGGCCGAGATCCTCGACGTGGCCACCCAGGAGTTCGCCCGGGCCGGCTACGACGGGGCCCGCGTCGACGAGATCGCGGCCCGCACCCGCACCACGAAGCGGATGATCTACTACTACTTCGGCGGCAAGGAGCAGCTGTTCACGGCGGTCCTGGAGCGCGCGTACGGCGTGATCCGCGAGGCCGAGCAGCAACTGGACGTCGAGCACCTGGACCCGGTCGCGGCGATCCGCCGGCTCGCCGAGCTGACCTTCGACCACCACGAGCAGCACCCGGACTTCATCCGCCTGGTCAGCATCGAGAACATCCACGGTGCCGAGCACATCGCGGCCTCCGAGAAGCTCGGCAGGATCGGCTCGCCGGCCCTGGAGGTGATCCGCCGGATCCTGGCCGCCGGGCAGGAGTCCGGCCTGTTCACGGCCGACGTGGACGCCGTCGACCTGCACGCGATGATCAGCTCGTTCTGCTTCTTCCGGGTGGCGAACCGGGCGACCTTCGGCGCCCTCTTCGGCCGCGACCTGGTGGACCCGGCGCAGCGCGCGCACTACCGAACCATGCTCGGCGACATGGTGATCGCCTACCTCACCGCGGAGCGCGCGGCGGACTGACCGCGCCCGGGCGGCGGACACCCTGCGGGGACCGGGCACGAGCGAACGGGACCGGCGCGACCTCTTGACACCGGGGAAACGCGAGCGCAACATCCGTACCCATCGCGACTAACTACCCAGTGGGTTAATTAGCACCCGACCCCTGGCTCGCCGACCCCGTCATCCCTGGGAACCGGCCTTCTCCCCCGCCGCTCACTCCGCCTACGTTGGAGTTCCCCGAAGGAGCACCGCCGTGTCCGTCCCCGCCCAGACCGCCGCCACCGCCGTTCCACCCGGTGGCCAGCCGAGGAAGGCCGCCCTGGCCGCCTGGATCGGCAGCGCCCTGGAGTACTACGACTTCTTCATCTACGGCAGCGCGGCCGCGCTGATCTTCCCCAAGGTCTTCTTCGACGAGTCCGACCCGGCCAACGCCACCCTGCTGTCGCTGGCCACGTTCGGGGTGGCGTACGCGGCCCGCCCGGTCGGCGCTCTGTTCCTCGGGCACTTCGGGGACCGGATCGGCCGCAAGAAGGTCATGGTCTTCACGCTGCTGCTGATGGGGCTGTCGACGTTCCTGATCGGCTGCCTGCCGACCCGCGCCCAGGTGGGCGGGCTTGCACCGGTGCTGCTGGTGCTGTGCCGGGTGCTGCAGGGCATATCGGCGGCCGGAGAGCAGGCCAGCGCCAGTTCCATGAGCCTCGAGCACGCGCCGCCGGACCGGCGGGGCTTCTTCACCAGTTTCACGCTCGGCGGCACCCAGGGCGGTCAGCTGATCGCCACCCTGGTCTTCATCGCGGTCTCGCAGCTGCCCGACGACCAGCTGATGTCGTGGGGCTGGCGGGTGCCGTTCTGGCTGAGTGTCCTGGTGGCCGTGGTCGGCTGGTTCATCCGGCGCAGGCTCCAGGAGACCCCGGCCTTCGCCGAGCAGGCGGCGACCGAGGGTGTCGTACGGCTGCCGCTGGTGACGCTGATGCGGTACCACTGGGCGGACGTGCTGCGGGTCATCGGGGGCGCGCTGATCGCCTCGGTGAGCACGATCTTCACGGTGTGGGCGCTGGCGTACGCGACCGGCGACTCGGTCGGGATGTCGAAGACGTCGATGCTGTGGGTGGGTGCGCTGGCGAACCTGGTGGCGCTGGGCGCGATCCCGGCGTGGGCGACGCTGTCGGACCGGATCGGCCGGCGGCCCGTGTACCTGGTCGGCGCGGTGGGCAGCGCGGTGGCGATGTTCGGCTACCTGTGGGCGGTCTCCACCGGCTCGTACCCGCTGATCATGCTCCTCGGGATCGTCGCCTTCGGTGTCGTCTACAGCGCGGCGAACGGTGTCTGGCCGTCCTTCTACGGCGAGATGTTCTCGACCCGGGTACGGCTGTCGGGCATGGCGATCGGCACCCAGATCGGGTTCGCGGTGGCCGGGTTCGCGGTGACCTTCGCGGCGCGCATCGCGGGTCCGGGCGGCGACGACTGGTCGGCGGTGGCGCTGTTCACGGCCGCACTGTGCGTGCCGCCGGTGATCGCCGTGCTGTCCGCCCGCGAGACCCACCGGGTGGCCACGGAGGACCTCGGGTCCCGCACCCCCCGCGAGGCGTCCCGGCCGGAGACCGTGACGGCCTGAGCCCCCGGCCGGGCAGCCGGCACGCGTCCGCCCGGGCCGACGGCGCCCGGGCGGACCGTCGCCGTCCCCCCGAAGGAGATTTGGTCCCATGCCGTTCACACCCTGGACATGAGCGATGACCTGCGGGGATGCCCTTCGGTGCGACCGTGGGGCGTAGGCGGCACCGTGTCCGACATCCTTGAACAACGGCGGGGAACCGATGAACCCGAGCACAGCTGACCGTCCCGAACAGACCGTCGCCGAGGGCGACGCCGACACCGCGGCCGGAGTCAAGCCGCTCCTGGACGCCCCGCAGAACGCCGCGGCGGGCGTCGCGATGTGGATCTTCGTGGTCGGCCCGCTGATCTGCCTGGTCGTCGCGGTGCCGCTGCTGTGGGGGCGGGGCCTGTCGGCGCTGGACGTCACCATGGCCGTGACCGCCTACCTGGTGTCCGGCTTCGGCCTCACGGTCGGCTACCACCGGCTCTTCACGCACCGCTCGTTCAAGGCGAAGCGGGGGCTGCGCATCGCGCTGGCCGTCGCGGGTTCACTGGGGGTCGAGGGCTCGCCGGTGCAGTGGGTGGCGAACCACCGCCGTCACCACGCCTTCGCCGACCGCGAGGGCGACCCGCACTCGCCCTGGCGCTTCGGAACCGACACGCGCGCGCTGCTCAAGGGGCTGCTCCACGCGCACATCGGCTGGATGCTCAAGCGCGAGCTGAGCAACCGGGCCAGGTTCGCGCCCGACATCGACGCCGACCGCGACCTGCGCCTGATCGGGCGGCTCTTCGGCCCGCTGACCGTCGTCTCGCTCCTGGCCCCCGCACTGGTCGGCGGGCTGGTCACCGGCACCTGGACCGGCGCGCTGACCGGGTTCTTCTGGGCCGGTGTGATGCGGATGGCCCTGCTGCACCACGTCACCTGGTCGGTGAACTCGGTCTGCCACGTCGCGGGCAAGCGCCCGTTCGCCGCCCGGGACAAGGCCACCAACTTCTGGCCGCTGGCCCTGCTGTCCTTCGGTGAGAGCTGGCACAACTCCCATCACGCCGACCCCACCGGCGCACGCCACGGTGTGCTGCCGGGCCAGCTGGACCCGTCGGCACGCCTGATCCGCATCTTCGAGAAGCTCGGCTGGGCCCACGACGTCCGCTGGCCGGCCCCCGACCGCCTCACCGCCCGCCTCCTCCCCGAACCGGCAGGCAGACAGGGGTCGGCGGCCTGACGCCCCTCGGCCGGCGGGTGTCTCACCCGGACACCAGCAGCTCCGTCCAGTCCTTCGCCACCCGCTCCAGTGAGAAACCCTCGCGCACCTGCTCGCGGGCCGTCGCGCCGGCGGACTGCCAGTCGTCCTGGTTGGCGAGGGCCGCGATGGCGTCGGCCATCGCCTGCGGGGTGTCGTGGATCCAGCGGCGGTCGTAGATCTCGTCCGCGCCCGGCCACGGCAGCAGGGCGGGTACGGCGCCGGAGGCCATGCCCTCGGCCGGTGAGAGGTGGAAGCTCTCGTCGTCGCTGGTGGACAGGACGTGGCCGACGCGGCGCAGCCAGTTGGGGACGTCGGGGCCGAACTGGTCGAAGACGACGGCTCCTTCCAGGAGCGGTGAGGTCTGCATGCGGCGCAGGATCGCGTCGTAGTGCGCGCGTTCCTCGGGCTTGTTCCAGATCCACCAGTACTCCCACGGCGGCTTGGACTTGACCGAGAGGTGCCAGCGCCGGTCGCGGGCGCGGAGTGCTTCGAGGACGTCGAGGCCGAGGTCGAGGCGTTTGCGGCTGGGGGCGATGCCGATCATGCCGAGCCGGTGGCGGGCGCCGGGCGCCTTGGGCCGGTCGAGCTGGTCGACGTCGACCCAGTTGCCGATCGTGGTGATCTTCGCGGCGGGCCAGCCGGTGCGCTCCCGGGTGGCGCGGGCGTAGTGGGGGCTGACGCACACCACCCGGTCGACGTTGTCGATGTCGACCTGGCGCGGGTATCCGGCGTCGAGTTCGAAGCGGTGCAGGCGCACGATCAGCCGGCTGCCGCGCCGCTTGTGGCGGCTGTACCAGATGGCCGCCGGGCCGCACCACTCGACGACCACCACGTCGGCCCAGGCGGCGAGTTCGCGGCTGGCGGCCGCGTCGTGCCGGGCGAGCGCGGGCCAGGCGTCGATCCGCACGTCGAGGCCGGGCAGCGCGTTGAGGTGGTCGAGGAGGCGGGTGAGGAACTTCAGGTCGTGGCCGGCGACACCGACCCGCAGCGGGCGGGGCCGGCCGGCGACGGCCGCGGGTGCGGCGGGGAAGGCGCGGTCGAGGTGGCCGCGCCAGCGGGCCGCCGCGGCCTCCATGGTGTACTCCCGGGCGGCCGCGGCGCACCGGTCGGCGGCGAGGTGCCGGGCCGCGGTGTCGCGTACGGCGAGACCGACGGCGTCCGCCGCGTCCGCGAGGGTGGCGGTGCCCGGTACGAACAGGGGGTAGTCGGCGCCGAGCAGGGCCTCGTGGGCGGGGGTGCGGTTGAGTACGACGGGCAGGCCGAGGGAGCCGAACTCCAGTACCTTGGTGGAGAGTTCGAGGCTGGCGTCGAGGGAGGCGTCGCGCCAGCCGAGGCCGAGGTCGCAGTCGGCGGCCAGGCGCATGGCCTCCTCGCGCGGCACGCCGCCGTGGTGGACGACCTCGGGGGTGGTGCGCAGGGCCTCGGCCATGGCGGTGTCGAAACCGGGATGGGCCGCGTCCTTGTGGATCTTGTCGCCGACGGCGTGCAGTTCGGTCCTGATGCCGCATTCGGCGAGCATCGCGGGCAGCCGCGTCATGGGCAGGGTGTTCCAGCGGGGCGCGAACTTGCCGGTGTAGACGAGGCGTACGGGATCGTGCAGGCTGCTCCGGGCCGGGACCGGGAAGCCGGGCTCGGGGACCGCGGGCGGGCAGAGCACGGACCGGCCGCAGGCCTCCGGCACCCAGGCCTCCAGGAAGCACCGCAACTCCTCGGTCTGGCATAGGAGTTGTGCGCAGGCGGCGGCGATGCGGGCGAGGTCGGCGCGGGCCTCCTCGGTCATGTCGGCCGGGGACTGCGGGATGTCGGTGAGGTAGGCCCAGATCCGGCCGTCGAAGGCGCCGTCGCCGACGATCTGCTTGACCAGCCGGCGGCCGCGCAGCACCAGCAGGTCGCAGGGCTCCTCCGCGTCCAGCCGGGCCAGCAGCTGCGATGCCTGGAAGGGCGAGAGCGGGTGCGCGCCCTGGCCGGGGACGAGGTGTTCCTCGTACGGCCGCACCACGGTGACCCCGGGCAGGCCCGCGAGGGGGTCGGTCAGCCGGCCCGTCTCGACCGGGGCCTTGAGGACGAGGCGGGTCCGGCAGCCCGCGCGGGACAGCGCCTGGACCGTCGACTGGGCCCAGACGGCGGAGCCGTCGATGAGGTTGAGGTCCACGTCGCCGTAGACGAGCGCCCTCGGGGTGCGGGTCATGACGGTTCCTTTCCACGCACGGCGAACAGGCGGTGCCCGGCGCGCGACCAGCTGTCCGGCGGGGTGCCGGAGTCCAGCAGGGACCGGCGCACGAGCAGCGGTTTCAGGGCCGGTACGAAGGCGTAGTCGTCGGCGGCGGGGGTGTGGCCCACCGCGTCGGCGCCCGAGAACTCCTGGGCGCAGAGCAGGTCGAGCAGGAGGGTGTCCGGGCGGTCCTCGGTCAGGTCCGTCCAGTCCGCGACCCAGGGTGCGGTGGGCGGTCCGGCGTGCACGGCGACCGAGGCGGCGGTGAGTTCGCCGAGGGCGAGGCCCGCCGGGTCGGCGACGATCACCTCGGCCGGCCGGTGCAGCTGGCCGAGCGTCTGGGCGACGAGCCGGGCCACGTCGGTGGCGTCCCGGGGCGCGGCGAGGACGGCGATCCGGCGTTCGGCGAGCGGGTCGGGGCCGCCGGTGAGGGCGGCGAGCCGGGCCAGTCGGACGCGGGTGCTGTCCTGGAGGAAGACGTCCCGGAGCCGGTCGCGGCCGTCGGTGACCGGGTCGAGGCGGCACAGCGCCGTCCCGGTGTCGCCGTCGAGGACGGTGTCCCAGGGCAGCAGGGTCAGGCCGGGGGCGGAGGACGCCGGGCCGTCCCGCCACAGCACCGCGGTACGGCCCAGCCCCCTTGCCTGGGACACCAGTTCGGCGAGGCGCCGGTCCAGGTCGGGGGCGAGTCCGGTGCCGGTGAGCGACCAGGGCCCTTCCTGGGCCGCGCAGGCGCTCAGCTGGACGAGGAAGACGTCCGGGTCGGTGCGCTCGACCAGCAGCCGTCCGTCGTGCGGCAGCACCCTGCTGACCACGGCGTCCGCCGCGAAGTCCCGGGCGGTGCCGTCGGTGAGCACGCCGGTGATCACCAGCCGGTCGCGGGGCGCCACGGACAGGGCGCGATGGGCGAGGTGGAAGCGGTCGTCGGCCTGCGGCTCCGGCGCGGGAACGGTGGCCGAGGTCCGGAGACCGGCCGGGCGGCCGCCCTTGGCCTTCCGCTGCCGCCAGAGCCCGTACAGCTCGCCCGGCAGCCGGGCCGCACGGCGCTTCGGCGACCGGGCCGCCGACACCAGGGCCTTGCCGATCCGCAGCGAGGTGGAGCCCTCCAGCATGGCCACCCGCGCCTCCAGCACGCCGGTGCGCTCCCGGGCCCGGCGCAGCGCGGTGGAGAGCTGGTCCTTGTCCCGGAGGGCGGCGGCGAGCCGTTCGGCGAGGCCGTCCGCGCGGGCGGTCTCCAGGGCGCGGGCGGTCTCCTCGGCGGCCCGCTCCAGGTCGATCAGGCGGGCCCGCTGGGAGCGGGAGACGAAGTCGGCGAGGACGTACTCGTCGGCGATCCTGAGGGCGGTGGCGAAGCCATCGGCCGGCAGCGGGTGGCCGAACCAGTCGTGCGGCGGCAGGAGTTCCTCGGTGCAGGCGAACACCGCACCGGAGTGCAGGTGGGTGTAGCCGAGGGAGGCCGCGTGCAGCACCTGGCAGCGGTGGGCCACCAGGGAGTCGAGGAGCCGGTGGTAGGGCAGCTCGGTGCCGGGGTGGCCGAAGACGATCAGGCCGCGGCCGCCGGGCCGCATCCGTTCCAGTGCGGCGAGGCAGTCCGCCTCGGCGCCGTGCAGGGCGAGGTCGGGGCCGTAGCAGAGGAGCATCAGCTCCCCTTCGCCGACGGGCTCCTGGTGGCGCCGCAGCTCGACGCCGGGCGGCAGGTGCAGGTAGTGGTCCAGACGCAGGCCGCCGCTCGTCGCGTCCACGACCGAGGTGACGTCGTCCAGGTGCGGGTGGAGCAGATCGGTCAGACGCATCAGCGGGTCCTTGGGAAGACATCGGTCGGGCGCATCAGCGGGTCCTCGTGAAGACATGGAAGCCGACCCGGTTCTCGCGGAAGCCGTAGGGCCGGAAGAGGGAGTGGCTCAGGCCCAGGGGCTCGAGTTCCTTGCGGTAGGCGGCGAGCGGCCGGTGCAGGATGTAGTCGCCGCGCGGGACGGGTTCGTCGGTGTTCTCGTCGGTGACGATCAGCCGGCCGGTGATCCGGACGAGTGAGGCGAGGTTGCGCAGGCTCGCCGCCCACTGGGCGTCGTCCAGGAGGTGGAAGAGGACGTCCACGCACAGCACCACGTCGTAGAGCCAGGGGCTGCGCCACTCGTCGAGGCCTGCCACGGCGTAGCGGGGGCCGCCGCCCTCGGTCCGGGCGTGGGTGACGGCCGCCTCGCTGGCGTCGAAGGCGTCTACGTGGTGGCCGCAGCGGGCCAGTGAGCGGGCGAAGTGCCCCTTGCCGCAGCCCGCGTCGAGGACGAACAGCGGGGAGGCGGGGCTGGACAGGTCGCCGATCAGGGTGAGGAGCTGGCCGAGCCGGATCGCGTAGAAGATCTCGTTGCCGGGCCGGTCGAGGCCGATGTGGCCGCCGGAGGCGAGGTCGTCGCGTTCGCGGTGCCGGGTGTCCCAGTAGGTGAGGGGGGCTTCGGTGTAGGTGCGGGTGGCGTCGTTCATGGCGCTCCAGCCACTCGGTGGTCATGGCGTTCCAGCCATTCGGTGAGCACGCGGGCGATCCGGGGTCCTGCCTTGCCGTCCCACAGCGGTGGTCCCTCGGGGTCGGCCGCCGTCTGCCCGTCGAGGACCTTGCGCAGGGCGGGCACCAGTTCGCCGTGCCGGACCAGGCGGTTGGTGCCGTGGGTGACGGTGACCGGGCGTTCGGTCGTGGTGCGCAGCGTCAGGCAGGGCACGCCGAGCACGGTGGTCTCCTCCTGGACGCCGCCCGAGTCGGTGATCACGACGGCGGCACCCCGGACCAGGCCCATGAACTCGACGTAGCCGAGCGGTTCGAGGAGGTGGATGCCGGGCGCGTCGGCGAGGCCCGCCCTGCGCAGCGCCTCCCGGCCGCGCGGGTGCAGGGGCACGGCGAGGTCGAGGTGGCCGGCGGCCTCGGTGAGGGCGCGGGCCGCGGCCGCGGCGGCCTCGGGGTCGTCGACGTTGGCCGGGCGGTGCAGGGTGACCACGCCGTACCGCTCGGGCAGCGCGTGGGCGGCGCGGGCGGCGGCCGGGTCGAAATGCTCCAGATGGGTGAGCAGGGTGTCGATCATGGGGTTCCCGACGAAGTGCACCCGGCCCGGTTCGACGCCCTCGCGGGCGAGGTGGCCGACGGCCTCCGGGCTGGTCACGAAGAGCAGCTCGGCGAGCTGGTCGACCAGACGCCGGTTGACCTCCTCCGGCATCGCCATGTCGAAGCTGCGCAGCCCCGCCTCGACATGGGCGACCGGGATGCCCAGCTTGGCGGCGACCAGGGCCGCGGCCAGGGTGGAGTTCACGTCGCCGTACACGACGACCAGGGCCGGGGCGCGGGCCAGCAGCTCGTCCTCCAGGGCCACCAGCAGGTCGGCGGTCTGCCGGGCGTGGCTGCCGGAGCCGACGCCGAGGTCGGTGTCCGGGGCGGGCAGGCCCAGCTCGCGGAAGAAGATGTGCGACATCCGTTCGTCGTAGTGCTGACCGGTGTGCACCAGGACCTGGTCGTGCCCGGTCGCGCGCAGGGCGGCGACCACGGGCGCGGCCTTCACGAAGTTCGGCCTGGTCCCTACGACATGGAGTACGCGGCCGTTCATGTCGTACGTTCTCCGCTCTGTCGGCCTACCTTGGCGACATGGCCCGACGTCCGTCCTGGCACCAGCCGCGTCGTATCCCCCGTGCACTCAGCTTGGCCGCATCCGTCGCCTGGGGCGAGTTGCGGCACGACCCCGTCCGGGCCGCGCTGCTCGGTGTGCGGCTGCTGCCGGGGCGGGTGCGGCGCGGGCTCGGGCCGGTCGAGAAGCGGCTCGTCGGCCGGGCCCGTACGGCCGGGCCCACCGCCGCCCCGTCCGCCGCCCGGGTGCCGGCGCCGGCCGGGCGGGCGGTGCGGCCCGAGCCGGGCCGGGTGCTCCATCTGGTCACCAACGGGCTGCCGTTCAAGCACGCCGGTTACACCGTGCGCACCCAGGCGCTCGCCGAGGCACAGCGGGCCGCCGGACTCGACCCGCACGTGGTGACCCGGATCGGGTTCCCGGTGGCGCAGGGCGTCCTGGACGCCCGTCCGTTGCAGATCGTGAACGGGGTGCCGCAGCACCGGCTGCTGCCCTACGGGCTGCCCTACGGCCAGGGGGCGGTGCTGACCCGCAACGCCGAGCTGGCCGGACGGCTGGTGGAGCGGCTGCGGCCCGCCGTGCTGCACGCGGCCACCGACCACGGCAACGGGCGGGTGGCGCTGGCCCTGCGGGAGACCTACGGGCTGCCGGTGGTGTACGAGGTGCGGGGTTTCCTGGAGGAGACCTGGCTCACCCAGGCGCCCGGCCGCAGTGCGGGCGACCCCTCGTACCGGGCCCGGCGCGCCCTGGAGACGTACTGCATGCGCGGGGCCGATCTGGTGCTGACCCTCGGCGCGGCGATGAAGGCCGAGATCGTGGGCCGCGGGGTGCCCGCGGAGCGGGTCCTGATCGTGCCCAACGCGGTGGACGACGCCTTCCTCGCCCCGCCGCCGGACGGGGCGGAACTGCGCGCCCGGCTCGGCATCGCGGCGGACGACTTCGTGGTGGGCACCGTGAGCAGCCTTACTCCACACGAGGGAATCGGCACATTGCTCCATGCGGGTGCCGAACTGCGCCGCCGGGGGGTCCCGCTGCGGCTGCTGATCGTCGGCGACGGGCCGGAGCGCGGCAGGCTCGAGACGCTGGCCGGACGGCTCGGTCTCGGCGACGGCGCCGCCCTGTTCACCGGCCGCGTGCCGCACCGCCAAGTGCGCGCCCACCACGCGGTTCTGGACGTCTTCGCGGTGCCGCGCACCGACGAACGGGTCTGCCATCTGGTCACCCCACTCAAGCCGGTCGAAGCGATGGCGAGCGGTGTTCCCGTGGCGGCCAGTGATCTCACAGCCCTGCGAGAACTGGTGAAAGACGGAGTGAACGGGCGGCTGATCCCACCTGAATCTCCGCATGCTTGGGCAGAAGCTCTCGAAGTATTGCTCTACAGTCGAAAAAGGCGGCATGAATGGGGAGCATCCGCCCGCGCGCTGGTGGCGCGTGAACGCACCTGGAAAAGGGTCGCTGCCACGACCCGAGAGGCGTATCGCGCTCTTGGATGTGTCTGAGGCCCCGCGCCCGGAACCGCTCACCGTCCGGGCCCTTCGGATCCGTACGGCATCTGCCGTTGCTGCCGTCGAGGGCGGAGTGAATCCCTATGCAGGTCGAAAAGGCCGTACCGCTCGGGGAATCGAGCGCATCGCTCGGGGATGAGGAACAGACCGACAGTTTCGAACTGGCCGTCATCGGGCTCGGCTACGTCGGGCTCCCGCTCGCGCGGGAGGCGTCGCTGGTCGGCCTGCGAGTGGCCGGGCTCGACCTCGACCCACGGGTCGTGGAGGGCCTCAACGCCGGCCACTCCCATGTGGACGACGTCTCCGACGAGGACGTCGCCCGGATGCGGGCGGCCGGGTTCACCGCGTACACCGACGACAAGTGCCTGGCCCGGGCGCAGACCGTGGTGATCTGCGTGCCGACCCCGCTCAGCGAGGACGGCGGCCCCGATCTGAGCGCGGTGACCTCCGCCGCACGGGCGGTGGCCGGTCGGCTGCGCCGCGGGCGGCTCGTCGTCCTGGAGTCGACCACCTATCCGGGCACCACCGAGGAGATCGTCAAACCGCTCCTGGAGGAGTCCGGGCTGCGGGCCGGCGAGGACTTCGCGCTGGCCTTCTCACCGGAGCGCATCGACCCCGGCAACACCACCCACGGGCTGCGCCAGACACCCAAGGTGGTCGGCGGCTGCACCCCGGCGT
Organism: Streptomyces sp. NPDC001507; assembly: GCF_042894765.1. NCBI lineage: Bacteria > Bacillati > Actinomycetota > Actinomycetes > Kitasatosporales > Streptomycetaceae > Streptomyces > Streptomyces sp. NPDC001507. The sequence goes on along the minus strand of NZ_JBIAVV010000007.1, from coordinate 173,511 downwards.
GCGCGGCGAAGGCCGCCGCCTTCTACGGCAAGCTCGTCGACACCGTCGTGCAGGCCAAGGGCACCCGCGAGGCCGAGATGGCCAAGCTGCTCGAGAACACGTACCGGCACGTCAACATCGCACTGGTCAACGAACTGGCCGTGCTCTGCCGCGAGTTGCATGTCGACGTGTGGGACGCGATCCGTTGCGCGGGCACCAAGCCGTTCGGTTTCCAGCCCTTCCGGCCGAGCGCCGGGGTGGGCGGCCACTGCATTCCGATCGACCCCAACTACCTTTCCTACAAGGTGCGTTCCATCGGATACGAGTTCCGGTTCGTGGAACTCGCCCGGGAGATCAACGCGCGCATGCCGGAGTACGTCGTCCGGCGCGCCCAGGACCTGCTCAACCACGAGGGCCGCGCCCTGCACGGCTCCCGGGTGCTGCTCCTCGGCGTCACCTACAAGCCGGACGTGGCCGACCAGCGCGAGGCGCCGGCGGTGCCGGTGGCCCGGCTGCTGCGGGAGCGGGAGGCCGAGATCGCCTTCCACGACCCGTTCGTACCGGCCTGGTTCGTGGACGGGGAGGCCGTGCCGCGCGTCGCCGACGTCATGGCCGCGGCGCGCTCGCACGACCTGACGATCCTGCTCCAGGACCACTCCGCGTACGACCTCCCGGCCCTCGGCGACGAGGCCCGCCTGCTCTTCGACACCCGGGGGCGGATCTTCCGGCCCGGTGTCGAGGTGCTGTAGCCGACCTGCGTAGCAACTCCCCTTCCGCGGCTCGGAGTCGAAGGGCTCCGGGCCGCGGAGCCGAAAGGCGCTCAGATGCGGATACTCGTCGTCACCGTCGTCCACCACCCCGAGGACGCGCGCATCCTGCACCGGCAGATCAGCGCGTTGCGGGACCGCGGACACCATGTCGTCTACGCGGCGCCCTTCTCGGCCCGCGAGGCACGGCCCCGCCCGGACCTCGAAGGCATCGACCTGCCGCGGGCCGCGGGCCGCAGCCGCCGCACGGCCGTCGGCGCGGCGCGGAACCTGCTGGCCCGGCGCGGCCACGAGGCGGACCTGATCCTGCTCCACGACCCGGAGCTGCTGCTGGCCCTCCCCGGCACCCTGCGCCGCTGGCGGCGGTCCGGCACCGGTCCGGTGGTCGTCTGGGACGTGCACGAGGACACCGCGGCCGCGCTCGCCATGAAACGATGGGTGCCGAGGGCGCTGCGGCCACCGCTGCGGCTCGGCGTCCGCGCGGCCGAACGGCTGGCGGAGCGTCATCTGCGGCTGCTGCTCGCCGAGGACGCCTACCAGGAGCGGTTCCGCCGCACCCACCCGGTGGTGCCGAACTTCACCACCGCCCCGGTCGAGGCACCGGAGCCGCCGGGCACCGAACGGGTCGTCTACGTCGGCCACCTGTCACGGGCGCGCGGCGCGCTGGACCTGATAGCCACGGCCCGGCACCTGGGCCCCGGCCTGCGCGTCGAGGTGGCCGGCGCGGCCGACCCCGACGTCCGGGACGCGCTCGCGGCCGCCGACCGGGACGGCGTCCTGCGCTGGCACGGCTTCCTGCCCAACGACCGCGCCCTCGCCCTGTTCCCGGGCGCCCTGGCCGGTCTCTCGCTCCTGCACGACCAGCCCAACTACCGCCATTCCCGGCCCACCAAGATCGTCGAGTACATGGCCCACGGCGTGCCCGTCATCACCACGCCCACCCCGCTGGCCGCGGACATGGTGGAGCGGCACGGCTGCGGAATCGTCGTCCCGTACGAGGATCCGCGGGCGGCGGCGGAGGCGATCCACCGGCTCGGCGCCGATGCGGTCCTGCGTCACACCGCGGCCCAGCGTGGCCGCGAGGCGGCCCTCACCCACTTCAACTGGCCCGACAAGGCGGCCGAGTTCACGCAGTGGCTGGAGACCTGGGTACGGGAGGAGACCGGTGCTAGGCGCGCGGGTGGCGCGGCTCGTACAAGGCGACCTCGCCTCCGCCCGGCAACCGGAAGCCCGTCACCCGGCCCCAGGCCGCGACCTGGACGGGTCGGCTGAACTCGACACCCTTGGCGGTGAGTTCGGTGATCGTCTCGTCCAGGTCGTCGCACATCAGCATCAGTTCGTGCGACGGTTCGCCGTCGGCCGGATGGCACGCCACCTCGGCCGGCGGCAGCCGGAAGAGCAGCCAGCCGTAGCCGGCGTCGACGTGCGGCCAGCCCAGCACGTCCCGGAGGAAGGCCCGGTCCGCCTCGGCGTCCCGCGTGTAGATCACCACATGTGCCCCATTGATCACGCGCGGAGGCTAACGCCGGGAGGTCCGGGCGGCAAGGACCTCCCGTCACGCGTTGGACCATTCCGGCTCGCAGAGCACCAGCCGGTACCCGTCCGGGTCCTCGGCGCCGCCCCCCACCGGTTCCAGTACGGGTTCGGCGAGGACACCCGCCGGCCGCTGTGCCCTCCAGGCATCGGCCGATCGCGCTGCGTCACAGGTCCTGGGCCCGTCAGGCGCGCGGCACGCCGTACGCCCGCTCCACCCGCAGCCGCAGCACCAGCCGCCTGTCCCGGACCATCGCGGCGCGGTAGTCGTCCCAGTCGGGGTGTTCGCCCCGGACGTCGCGGTAGAGGCGGATCAGCTCCTCGACGGTCGCGTCGTACGGGTCCTCGGCCACCGGCGACAGCTCCGCGGTGCCCTCGGCGACCGTGTAGGCCCAGCGGTCCGGGCTGGTGACGTGGTATGAGGCACGAGGGTCCCGGCGCAGGTTGCGGGTCTTGGCGCGGCCGTCGGTGATCGACACGCGCACGGTCCGCTCGTCGGGGTAGTAGGCGTGGTTGACGTTGGACAGCTGGGGACGTCCATCGCTCTTGAGGGTGACCAGCACCCCGTCGTGTCCTTCGGCGAGCAGCTTCAGAAGAGCGTCCTGGGTCATGTCAGGGGGAACCCCGCCGCGTCCGTCGCGCATTCCCGCCCGCTGCTTCCGCACCGGCCGTCGCGCGCCGGGGCTCGCCGGGCCGGGCGTGCGCGGAGGGTAGCCGCCCGGACACGGTGCGGCCGCGCCGGGCGTACAAGTCGCCGCGCCTGGCCGGGTGCGCCCGGCGTCGGATCGGGCCGTCGCGGGCATGTACCAACTGACGAGCCGTCATCACCCGCCGTACGTCGGGCGTGGCGGTGGCGCGTCCGTTTTCCGGTGCCTCTTCTATAGCGTCCGTCACACCACACGCGTTTGAGCGGGACCGTTCCCCTCTTCCTGCGCGACGATGAGGTCCGAGGTCGGACCGCACCGCGGACGACACGACCCAAGGAGAGCGATGGCACAGCTGCGACAGGAAGTCGACCCCGGTGAGGTGGGGCTGGACGTGAAGGCGCTCGACCGCCTCGACCAGCACTTCGCCCACTACGTCGACGAAGGGCGGCTGCCCGGTTACCTGGTGGCCGTGGCGCGCGGCGGCCGGGTCGCCCACCTCACCACCCAGGGCCACCGCGACCTCGCGGCCAGGCTGCCGGTCGAGCCGGACACCATCTGGCGGATCTACTCCATGACCAAGCCGGTCACCGCGGTCGCCGTGCTGCTGCTTGTGGAGGACGGGCTGCTCTCGCTGGACGACCCGGTCGACCGTTTCCTGCCGGAGTTCGCCGCCCCGCGGGTCCATGTCTCGGGTTCGGGCGACGACATGGTGACCCGGCCGGCCGACGGGCCGATCCGGATCCGCCATCTGCTCACCCACACCGCCGGGTTGACCTTCGCCTTCTACCACACGCACCCCGTGGACGCCTGCTACCGCGAGGCGGGCCTGGAGTTCTCGGTGCCGTCGGGCGCGGACCTCGCCGAGGCGATGGCGGTGTACGCCCGGATGCCGCTCCAGTTCGAGCCGGGCACCCAGTGGAACTACTCCGTCGGCTTCAACGTCCTCAGCAGGGTCGTCGAGGTGGCCTCCGGACAGCGGCTCGACGACTTCTTCGCGGAGCGGATCTTCCGTCCGCTCGGCATGCCGGACGCGGGCCTGCACATCGTGCCCGAACAGGCCGACCGGCTTTCGGAGTTGTACGGCGAGACCGAGGGCGGCGGCATCGAGGCGATCCCCGGACTGCCGTTGCGCGGCCGCCCCCGCTTCCTGTCCGGCAGCGGCGGCCTCGCGGCGACGGCGTACGACTACCACCGTTTCATGGAGATGCTGCGCCGGGGCGGCGAACTGGACGGCGTCCGGCTGCTCTCCCCCGCCTCGGTCGGGCTGCTCGCCCGCAACCACCTGCCGGGCGGGGCCGATCTGCGGGCCTACGGGGCTCCGGTCCACCAGGAACCCGGCAACGACGGGCTCGGCTTCGGTCTCGGCGTCTCCGTGGTGATCGACCCGGACCGCACCCTCTCCCCGAGCAGCCCCGGCGCCTACGGCTGGACCGGTGCGGCCACCACCGCGTTCTGGGTCGACCCCGCCCACGACCTGACCGTGCAGTTCCACACGCAGGTCCGGCCGAAGACGCTGAAGGTCTTCCCGGACCTGCGCCGGCTGGTCCACGAGGCGATCCAGGACTGAGCGCCGCTCACACCAGGTTCGACTCCGGGCGCGGGGCGTCGGCCGCGAACCGGCCGGCGCCGAGCGGGCCGACGTCCAGGAAGGGCGCGCGGCCCAGGTACAGGTCGCGGACCACCTCGCCGACGGCCGGTGCCTGGAGGAAGCCGTGACCGGAGAACCCGGTGGCGTACAGGAACCGGGAGACCGCGGGCGCCTCGCCGATCAGGGCGTTGTGGTCCGGGGTGTTCTCGTACAGGCCCGCCCAGCCGCCGGTGCGGCGCAGGTCGAGCAGGGCCGGGGCCCGGCGTTCCATCGCCGCGTACAGGCGCGGGATCCAGCGGTCGTGGGTGTCGGTGGCGAAGCCCGGCCGTTCGTCGGGGTCGGACATGCCGAGCAGCAGTCCCGGGCCCTCGGCGTGGAAGTACAGGCTGGTGGTGAAGTCGATCGTCATGGGGAGCGTGGGCGGCAGCCCCCGGACCGGCTCGGTGACCGCGATCTGGCGGCGCAGCGGCTGCACCGGTAAGTCGACGCCGGCCATCGCGCCGACCGCCCGCGACCAGGCTCCGGCCGCGCAGATCACCGTGTCGGTGGCGATCCGGCCGAGGGTGGTGTGTACGGCGGTGACAAAGGCGCCGTCCCGTTCGATGCCGGTGACCTCGGTGTGGCGCAGGACGCGGGCGCCGTGGGCGCGGGCGGCGGCCGCGTAGCCGTGCACGACGGACTCGGGGGTGCAGTGGCCGTCGTCCGGGGAGTAGGCGGCGGCCAGCAGTCCGTCGGTGGTGATCAGCGGGGAGAGCCGGGCCGCCTCCTTCGGGGTCAGCATCCGGCTGGGCACGCCGAGGTGGTTCTGCAGCCGGACCCCTGCCTCGAAGGAGGCGACCTCCTCGGGGGTGGAGAGGAGGAACAGGTAGCCGACGCGGCGCAGCCCGATGTCGTACCCGGTCTCCTCGCCGAACCGGGCGAAGGCCTCTAAGCTGCGCGCGCCCAGCTGGACGTTGAGCTCGTCGGAGAACTGGGCGCGCACCCCGCCCGCGGCCTTCGAGGTGGATCCGGCGGCGAGTTCGTCGCGTTCGACGAGGACGACGTCGCGGACGCCCGCCCTCGCGAGATGGCAGGCGATGCTGGTGCCCATCACCCCGCCGCCGATGATCACGACCTGGGCCCGAAGATTCACGCGTGTACCTCCTGTCGGTCTCCCCCGATCCTTCCCCGGGAGGCCGCCCGGTACCTCAGGACCAGTGCGCCACCGCGTCCAGGTGGGGCAGCACGTGGTCGAGCCGCTCGCGCTTCGTCCGCAGGTAGGTGATGTTGTTCTCGCACGGCTCGATCAGCAGCGGGACCGTTTCGGCGACCTCGATGCCGTGCCGTACCAGGGACTCGCGCTTGCGCGGGTTGTTGGACATCAGACGTACCGAGCGCACCCCGAGGTCGCTCAGGATGCCGGCGGCGACCCCGTAGTCGCGGGCGTCCACGGGCAGGCCGAGCGCGAGGTTGGCCTCGACGGTGTCCAGGCCCTCCGCCTGCAGGGCCATCGCGCGGAGCTTGGCGAGCAGGCCGATGCCGCGGCCCTCGTGGCCGCGCAGGTAGACGACGATGCCGCTGCCTTCGGCGACGACCGCGCGCAGCGCGGCGGCCAGCTGGTCGCCGCACTCGCAGTGCTGGGAGCCGAACGCGTCCCCGGTCAGGCACTCGGAGTGCAGCCGGGTCAGCACCCGGTCGCTGTCGATGTCCCCGTAGACCAGGGCGACTTGCTCGTCGCCGCGGTCGTGGTCCAGGTAGCCGATCGCCTGGAATTTGCCGTACACGGTGGGCAGCGGTGCATTCACGACGCGTTCCACGCCCGAACGCCGTGGGGACTTGCCGAGTACGCCGATGTTTTCTGTCATGATCTGATTCCTAAGCAGAGACGAAAGGCCGTGAAAAGATGAGTGGTTCGGGCGCGCGTACGGCGGCATACGGCTTGTTGCCGGCGGACACTACGGAAGAGGTACGGACCAGGGGGGCGGGCGTTTCAACACAGGTCGCCGTCCTTCCCGTGGGGAGCTTCGAACAGCACGGCCCCTACCTTCCGCTCGCTACCGACACCCTCGTCGCCTGTGCCGTCGCCCGCGAGATCGCCGCCGCGTACCCGGTGCACCTGCTCCCTCCGGTGACGGTCTCCTGCTCGCACGAGCACGCGGCCTGGCCGGGGACCGTCAGCATCTCCGCGGTGACCCTGCACGCGGTGGTGAACGACATCGCCGGCTCGCTGCGCCGCTCGGGTGTCGAGGCGCTGGTCGTGGTCAACGGCCACGGCGGCAACTACGTGCTGGGCAACGTCGTGCAGGAGGCGTCCGCGCGGGGCGAGCGGCTGGCGCTGTACCCGGCCGTGGAGGACTGGGAGACGGCGCTCACGCGGGCGGGGGTCGAGACCTCGGCGCTCTCCGACATGCACGCCGGAGAAATCGAGACCTCCATTCTGCTGCATGCTCATCCCGAATTGGTCCGCCCTGGTTACGAGTCTGCCGATTTCACCGCTGACGACCGTCGTCATCTCCTCACCCTGGGAATGTCCGCCTATACCGAGTCGGGCGTCATCGGCCGCCCTTCCCTGGGGTCGGCGGAAAAGGGGAAGGAACTCCTGTCGAGCCTCGCGGATTCCTTCGGCGCGCTTTTCGAACTGCTCACCGCCGGGCGGGAGTAGCGCAGTCCGGCGTACCAGCGGACGACGAGGACCACCAGACCGGGCAGGGCCGCCACGAAGCTGAGGACGCCGTAGACCACGGCGGTGGCGAGCCCGCTGTCCGCGCCGAGGCCGGCCGCGGCGAACGCCCAGGCGGTGACGCCCTCCCGGGGGCCCCAGCCGCCGACGTTCAGCGGCAGGCCCATCGCGACCAGGGCGAGGACGGAGATCGGGACGAGGACCGCCACGGACGCGGCCGACCCCGCGACCCGCGCGGCCACCACGAACATCCCGACGTGCCCGGCGAGGATGACCGCCGAGGACAGCGCGACACCGGGCGCGTTCCGCCGCGACAGCAGCGCGCGGCGGGCCTCGCCGAGGGTGGCGCGCAGGGCACCGGCGCGCTTGCCCGGAGCCTTGTTCATGCGGACGGCGACCACGATCGCGCACGCGCCGGCCAGTCCGGCCGCCGCCAGCGGGGCGAAGCTGCGCACCTCGTCGCGGACCGGCGAGGGCAGGATCAGCAGCGCGGCCGCCCCGAACACCGCCAACGCTGTCTGCCCGGCGGCGCGTTCGAGGACGACGGCGCGGACCCCGCGGCCGATGTCGCCCTCGCTCTGCCCGTGCCGGACGGCCCGGTGCACGTCGCCGAGGACTCCGCCGGGCAGGGCCGCGTTCAGGAACAGGGCCCGGTAGTAGTCGCCGACGGCGGGCCCGAGCGGCAGCCTCAGGCCGAGGCTGCGGGCGACCAACTGCCAGCGCCAGGCGCTCAGTACGGTCGTGACCGCGCCGATCACCAGGCCGGCCACCAGGGTCGGGGTGTCGATCCGGCGCAGGCCGTCGAGGAAGACTCCGGTGCCGAGCCGCCACAGCAGCACGGCGATGATGGCGGCTCCGGCGACGGTGCCCAGGTGGGTGCGGACGGCGCGGAGGTTGAGGCGCCTGGGCACGGCGAGCGGGGCGACCGGCGCGGTCTCCCGGACCAGGGTCGGGGTGCTCATGAGGTGCCTCCGGTCGGCCGGGCGAGCGCGAGCAGGTCACTGTGGTGCACGACGACCCGCAGTTCGCCGGCCGCGTTGGCGGCGAGCCGCTCGGCCAGGTAGGCGTCGGCCCGCTCGGCCAGTTCGGGGCGTTCCTCGACGGCGGCGCCGACCCAGCCGCGCAGCCACTGCTCGGTGAGCGCCTTCTCGTCGGGGCCGAGCCGCCACGCGCTGGGGTGCAGCTTCACGGTGGCGCCCCGGTCGGAGAACGCCTCGCAGGCGGCGGTGACCGCGTCCGGGCCGAGCAGGCCGCCGCGCCGCTGGTGGGTGTTGAAGGCGTCGGTGAGCTCGGCGTCCAGCGGGTGGGCGGGGGTCAGTTCGACCCGCCCGGCGACCGAGAGGGTGAGCAGCGCGGGGCAGCCGGCCCCGGTGCAGGCCTCGGCGAGGATGTCGACCTCCTCCCGGGTGAGGACGTCGAGGAGCGCGGACGCGGTCACCAGGGAGGCGCCGATCAGCGCGTCGGGGGTGAGCCGGGCGATGTCGCCGCGCCGGGTCTCCACGGTGACCCGGCTGCCGTCGGCGGCCGCGCGGGGCGAGGCGACGGCGGCGAAGTGCAGCAGGTAGGGGTCGCGGTCGTGCAGGATCCAGTGCTGGGAGCCGTCGAGGCGGGGGGCGAGCCAGCGGCCCATCGAGCCGGTGCCGCAGCCCAGGTCGTGCACGACGATCCCGCCCGCCTTGCCGGGCAGGTTCGCCAGCCGGATCCGCAGCGGGTCCAGCAGGTCGTTCGCCCGGGCGGCCGCGTCCGCGCTCTCCCGCAGCTCCAGCCACTCGGGCGCGTACCGCGGCGGCTCCTCGGGCCCGGTCTCGCGCAGCCGTACGGTGGCCCGCTCGCCCGGCCGGACGGCGGGACCGGCCCCGGGTATCACCTCGGAGGGTGCCTGTTCGTGTTCTCGTCCCACACCCGCATCCGTAACATCCGTCGGTCCCGGCTGCGCGGGTATCGCGCCGACCGGAGCAGTGGTCGTGGTCTCGCTGGTCATGCCGCCCTCCGGGGTTCGTCAGGGAGCCGCAGCAGGACTCCGGCGAGGCTGCGGGCGGTGGTCGCCCAGCCGTCGAGTGCCGCCCGGCGGCCGCGTGCGGCGGCCTTGAGACGGCGGCGTACGTCCGCCTCGCCGAACCAGCCGCGCAGTTCGGCGGCGAGCGCGGCGGGGTCCTCCGGCGGCACGAGGATGCCGGGTACCCCGCCGTCGGGGGCCCGGCCGACCGCTTCCGGCAGGCCGCCGACGTCGGTCGCGAGCACCGGGATACCACGGGCGAGGGCCTCGGTGACGGCCATGCCGTAGGTCTCGGCGTACGAGGTGAGCACCATCAGGTCGGCGGCCGCGTAACTGGCGTCCAGGTCGGCTCCGGCGCGCGGGCCCGCGAGGTGCAGGCGGTCCGTCAGCCCGTGCCCGGCGATCAGCGACCGCAGGTGGGCCACGTACTCGGGAGCCGTGTCGAGACCGCCGACGCAGGTGCAGGTCCACGGCAGGTCCCGGACGGTGGCGAGCGCCTCGATGAGCCGGTGCTGGCCCTTGCGCGGGGTGACGGCGGCGACGCACAGCAGGTGCGAGACGCCGTCGGTGCCGCCGGCCAGCGGGGCGATGTCGGCACCCGGCGCGGCCACGTGCACCCGTTCGGGTGCCAGGCCGTGATGCGACACCAGCCGTCGTACCGCCCAGTCGCTGGTCGCGATCACTGCCGGCACGGCGCGCAGCACCGTCCGCTCGCGGGCGTCCAGGTCGGCGGCGACGGCCGCGTCGAGGCCGGTCTCGGCGCCGAGCGGGAGGTGCACGAGGACGGCGAGCCGCAGTCGGTCCGTCTCCGGTACGACGATCTCCGGTACCCCGCAGGCGACCAGGCCGTCGAGGAGGACGACCGTGCCGTCGGGCAGTTCCCGCAGGGTGCGGGCGAGGGCGTCGCGGGCGGCGGTGCCGGGGCGCGGCCAGGAGCCGTCGATCGCGTGCTTGGTGACCTGCCAGCCGAAGCCGGGCAGGTCCAGGCAGACCCGCCGGTCGTAGGCGTTGCCGCCGCTCGGGCTTGCCGGGTCGTCGACACCGCCGGGCATGACGAAGTGCACGTTGCGCAGGGACATGGGGAGGATCCCGATGCTCGCCGGAGCCTTGCTGTCGGTGGTGGCCGCACGCTGCGCGGGCACGTAGGTGAGGGCCGACGGGCGGCCGATGGCCATGTCGGTCACAGGGCACGCTCGTAACTCGCCCAGGCGACGTGGGACTCGTGGAGGGTGACGGTCAGTCCGGCGAGGCCCCGGGCGCCCTCGCCGAGCGCGCCCTTCTCGATGCGCTCGGCGAGCCGGTCGGCGATGACCTTCGCGAGGAACTCCGTGGAGGTGTTGATCCCGGCGAAGTCGGGCTCGTTGTCCAGGTTTCTGTAGTTCAGCTCGCTGACCACGGCGCCGAGTTCCTGGGTGGCAAGACCGATGTCGACGACGATGTTGTCGTCGTCCAGCTGTTCACGGCGGAAGGTGGCGTCCACCAGGAACGTGGCGCCGTGCAGTCGCTGCGCGGGCCCGAACACCTCGCCGCGGAAGCTGTGGGCGATCATGATGTGATCGCGGACGGTGATGCTGAACAACGGACGACCCTCCAGGTGCGGCGCGTCTGGTCCCCCGGCTGATCCCTGCCGGGGGATGCCCTTAATACGGTTCTCGGCTTCCCCGCGTTCAGTCCACTCTCACTCTTTTCTCAGGTCAGGACCTCTTGGCGGCTCGCACCGGCCGTCATTGGACGTTCCGTCAGCCGTTGTCGCCGTAGCGGACCCGGTGGCAGAGGGCCGGAAGCTCCCCGGAGGCGAGCCGCGGGAGCACCTCCGGCAACTCCTCGAACGCGCTTTCCCCCGTGATGAGGGCGTCCAGCGCCGGATCGGCCAGCAGGTCCAGGGCCAGGGTGAGCCGGTCGGCGTAGGTGCGGCCGGCCCGGGCGGCCGGGGAGACGGTGCCGACCTGGCTGCTGCGCACGGTGAGCCGGCGGGAGTGGAAGGCCTCGCCGAGCGGGAGGGCGATCCGCCGGTCGCCGTACCAGCTCAGGTCGAGGACCGTGCCCTCCGGCGCCAGGAGTTCCAGCGCGCGGGTGAGGCCCTGCTCGGTGGCGCTGGCGTGCACGACCAGGTCGCACTCCCCAAGGGCGTCCCCGGGGGCCGCGAAGTCCACGCCGAGGGCCTCGGCGGTCTTGGCCCGGGCCGGGTCGGCGTCGACCAGCTGGAGCCGGACGCCGGGGAAACGGGCGAGCAGGGCGGCGACCGAGCAGCCGACCATGCCGCCGCCGATGACCGCGATCCGGTCACCGAGCAGCGGCGCCGCGTCCCAGAGGGCGTTCACGGCGGTCTCGACCGTGCCCGCGAGTACCGCACGTGCCGGGGGTACCCGCTCCGGTACCACCGTCACCGCACTCACCGGAACGACGTAACGCGTCTGATGCGGATACAGACAGAAGACCGTACGCCCGACCAGTTCCCCGGGGCCCTGCTCCACGACGCCGACGCTGAGGTAGCCGTACTTCACCGGACCGGGGAAGTCGCCCTCCTGGAACGGCGCCCGCATCACGTCCTGCTGGCTCTCCGGCACCCCGCCCCGGAACACCAGTGTCTCCGTGCCCCGGCTGACCCCCGAGTACAGCGCGCGCACCAGCACCTCGCCCTCGCCGGGCTCCGCGAGGGCGACGTCACGCAGTTCTCCGTGGCCCGGGGAGCGGAGCCAGAACGCGCGGGCCGAGGAGTTCATCGGCATCCTCCTGAACGATCGGGAAGTGGTTCACGTACGGAGTTGTGCACAGCGAGAAGTGCACAGGCCGCGCACAGTACGCGGCGTTGATCGACTCTGTCACTCGGCCGGAGGACGTGCGGTGGCCCTGAACAACACTTACGAAGCCAGGCTGGTACAGCAGGAGACCGCTGTGGGAGCGGGCGTACAGATCCTGTTGCTGGCCCTGCTCGGGACGGCGATCGGCATGGGGCCGGCCGGCTGGCTTGTGGGTCTCGCGTTCGCGATAGCCACCTGGGCGGTGCTCTCCCGGGCCCTGCACCGCACCCGGCCGCGCTCCTTCGGCCCCGCCAACCGGGTGACCCTCGGCCGCGCGATCCTGGTCGGCGGCGTGACGGCCCTGGTCGCCGACTCCTTCGAGAGCTCCCCGCCGGTCACCCTGCTGGTCGGCCTGACGGCCGTGGCCCTGATCCTCGACGGCGTGGACGGCAAGGTGGCCCGGAAGACGGGTACGTCGACCGCGCTGGGCGCCCGCTTCGACATGGAGGTCGACGCGTTCCTGATCCTGGTGCTGAGCGTGTACGTGTCCACGCGGCTCGGGCCCTGGGTGCTGCTGATCGGCGGGATGCGCTACGCGTTCGTCGCGGCCGCGAAGATCGCGCCCTGGCTGAACGCCCCGCTGCCGCACTCCATGGCCCGCAAGACGGTCGCCGCGATGCAGGGCATCTGCCTGCTGCTGGCCGGCGCGGACCTGCTGCCCTACCTGGCCGACCTGGGCGTGGTGCTGCTGGCGCTCGGCTCCCTGGTGTGGTCCTTCGGCCGGGACGTGCGGTGGCTGTGGCGCAACGCGCGGCCGGCTTCCCCGGCGGCGGTGCCCGCGGCCTCGGCGGAGCGGGTACCGGACTCCGCAGAGGAGCTGGAGCTCCTGGAACTGGCGGTGCGCTGAACCCGGGCACGCGGAAGGGGCCCGGACCGTTCACCGGTCCGGGCCCCTTCCGCGTCCGCCTGCGGACGTCGGCCTACGACTTCGCGCCCCGGGTCCTTACGACGGCGAACGCGGCGGCCGCCAGGCCCAGGACGCCGGCGATCAGGCCCGCGATGCCGAGGCCGCGGGCGGTGGAGTCGCTGGAGCCGGCGGCCGTGGTGGTCGCCGTGCCGCCGGTCTTGGCGGCCGGTGCGGCCGACGCGGCGGAGTCGTCGCCCGCGGCGTCGTCGCCGGCCGCGGTGAGCTTGAGCGTCGGCGCCGGGTTCTCCGGCTCGTCGCCGCCGCTCTGCTCCTCCTCGATCCAGCGGACGACCTTGCCGTCGGAGTAGGTCTGCAGGGTCTTGAAGGTCAGCTGGCCGGTGTCCTCGGGCAGTTGCCCGAAGGCGACGTCGAAGTCCTCGAACTGGCCGGCGCCGATCTTGCCGCCGGTCCAGGTGATCTCGGAGGCGGCCTCGGTGATGGTGCCGTCGTCGGTCTTCACCGGCGTCTTGAGCTTGGTGGTGGTCACCTTGGCGGTCCAGCCGTCGTGCGGGGTGACGAGGACGCCCAGGACCGGGTGGTCGGTGGGCAGGTAGACCTGGACCTTGGTGGTGGCGGCGGTGTCCTCCTCGTTGGGCACGCGGAAGGTCAGCACGCCGTCGGTGGCGCCCTTGGCGTAGCTCTCGGGGTGGACGATGACGTGCGCGGCGGCGATACCGGCGGCGGCCAGGACCGACGCGGCGGTCAGCGCGGTGACGGTGGCGGCGCGGCGGAGGGTGAGTCGGGTGGTGGACATGAGTGAGTCGATCTCCGTACGAGTGAAGTCTGTGAGCGAGTCCTGCGGGTGTCAGGCGGGGTACGGGATCGGGTTCGGGGGCCCGCGCCGGCTCACCGCGTGCCGCAGCGCGAGCAGCGGGCGGGGCCGTATCGGGGCGGCCGGGGCCAGGCGGGGGCCGCCGGCCGGGGCGGGCAGCGGGGCGTCGAGCCACCAGGCGGCCAGCCCGGGGACGAGCGCGGCGGTCCGCCGCGGCAGCGACCACAGCGCGGCCTCGCCGCGCCGCAGCCACCAGGAGGCGATGAGCGCGGCGACGACGTGGGCGAGGGTGGCGTGCGCGGTCAGGACGTGGACGTGCGGATACTGCTGCGCCATCCCGCGCGCACCGGCCGTACCGGTCATGCCCGCCATGCCGGCCATACCTGCCATGGCGTGACCGTGCATGCTCATGGGGGACATGGCCGTGGCGGTCGCGGGAGCAGCCGGGGTGACCGCGCGGGCCGCGTCGAAGCCGAAGTGCAGACCGGCCTGGGTGAGCAGCATGCCGACGCCGATCTCCGGCAGTCCGCGCTCCCGCCCCGCGAGGGCCCGCCCGAGGGCGAAGACGGCCACGAAGGCGGCCGCGTCCGCCCACAGCGGCGGCAGGTCGCCCATGGCCAGGCCGTGCCCGGCGGCAGCCAGCAGCACGCACACCGCGGCGAACACCGCGGCACGCAGGCTCCGTACCGCCGGCGACGCATTCATGGTGAGCGATCCTCCCACGGTGGGGTGGTACGGGGCGCACGGACGCCCCGTTCACTCGTGGCCCGGATTTTGCTGTGGGATGGCCGCGGCCTGCTGTGCGGGGGGCTCGACGCCTGGGGCATCCCGTACGGCAGCGACGCGCACGACGTCGTCACGCTCGTCGCGGCCGAGCTGTGTGCCAACGCCGTGCGCCGTGTGAGCGTCACCGCCTTCGGGGCAGGTCAGACCATGCCGACGCCGTTCGAGTAGGACTTCATGTTGTAGGTTCCGAAGCCGTTCTCCACGGGGTCGCCGGCGTTGTTGACGCAGTGCAGGATGCCGCCGCCGCCCGCGCCGTTGAGGCAGACGGTCATCAGCGAGGTGAAGACGACGCCCGGGGTGTCCGGGACCTCGTAGGCGCGGTCGGTGTAGATGTTCGCGTTGAGGTCGAAGTAGGCGTAGCTGCCCAGGCCCCAGGCGTGGTGCTCGGTGACGTGGTCGCCGACCTTGTAGGCGGCGAAGCCGTTGGTGTTGCCGTGTCTCCAGGCCGACTGCGTCGGGACGTCGTAGGGGTGCTCGTTCTGGAAGAAGTAGGTGCGGCCGTGGTTGCCGTTCCAGAGCACCTCGTAGTTCTGGTGGTGCTCGACGAACAGGCCGTACGTGGTGACCCGGTCGCCGTTGACGAGGAAGCCGACGCCCGCGGGGTTGACCGACCAGCCGACCGTGCCGTCGAGGCCGTGGTCGGCGCGCCAGGCCCAGACGTGGTCGACGATCACGTCGTTGCTGTCGATCTGGATGCTGACCCGGGTGCCGCCGGGGACGGCGCCGCCGATGCGCGGGAAGACGTCGAAGAGGGCGGTGGGGCGGTGCGCGTGGATCCTGCGGCTGTGGCCGTCGCCCACGCGCAGCAGCACGGGGGAATCGGCGGAGGCGGCCTCGAGGATCACACCGGCCACGGAGACGTCACCGATGTCGGCGACCTCGATGAGCGAGTTGCCCTTGACGGCCTGGAGGGTGGGCAGGCCGAGGCCGAGCACGACGGTGCCGGGCCGGGAGATCCGCAGCGGCGCGGACAGCGGGTAGATGCCCGGGGTGAGCAGGAGGTGCTTGCCGTGGGCGAGCGCCGCGTTGATGCTCGCGGCGGAGTCTCCCGGCCGGGCGACGTGGAACTCGGTCAGCGGGATGCTGTGTCCGGCGGCCGGCCCGGCGGCCCAGGAGGTGCCGGTGCTGTCGCGGCGCAGCGCGGGCACGAAGACGTGGTAGGCCCCGCGTCGGTCGACGGTCAGGAACGGCTTCTCCCGGACCACCGGGGTGCGGTCGACGGTCGTGTACGGCGGCGTCGGGAAGGACGTGGCGGGTGCGCCCTGGACGCCGACGAAGACCATGTTCCAGTTGGCGCCGGTCCAGCTGCCGATGGTGTCGTTGCGGGACAGCCACTGCTGCTGCGAGCCGGAGTTGATCTGCCCGTCCACCACGCTGTCGGCCAGGAAGCCGCCGCTGGACCAGCCGTTGCCGGGCGGGCTCGGCATGAGGATCATGTTGCCCTTGACGTGGACGCGGCGCATCGGGCCGGCCTGGGCGACGGCCCAGCGCTCCAGCCCGTCCGGCGGGACGACGGTCAGGTTCTCGGCGGCCCGCCAGAAGTCCTGGGTGCCGTTGCCGCCGAACCACTGGGCGTCGACGGTGACATGGCCGTTGATGACGACGTCCTCGGGGCTGGCGCCGAGCCCCAGTACGTGGGTGTAGAAGCCGACGTTGATCTCGACGTTGTACGTGCCCGGCTGGAACGCCAGGGCGTACCGCTCGGTGCCGAACTGGTTGGACTGCTGGACGGCGAACACGGCGTCGATCTGCGCCTGGATCGCCGCGTCGCCCATCGATGTGTCGAAGACCAGGACGTTGGGCCCCAGACCGGCCGTACCGTGGCCGGCCGCCCCGGCGGAGGCGGAGGACGACGCGAAGGCGGATCCTGGGGTTGCACCGGCCAGCGGCACCGCTGCGGCAGCAGCCGCGGCCCCACGGAGCACGGCACGGCGAGAGGGAATCACGGACACGGCTCTCCCTGAAGGTGGTGGGCAAACGGGACGCGGCTGGTCCCCAACCGCGAGAGAGCGCTCTCAGCCACGGAGTGAATCATCGCCGGTAAGCAGCGTCAATAAGTCTGCACCAATAACAAGGGGTCCCGCGTGACGAGTTGGCGCGTCGGCAGGCCGGTGCCCCGGGCTGGCCGGACGCACGGCGTCCTCGACGTCGTACGGTCCGCCGACGGCGACATGAGGGAGGAGGCCGTCGAACTGCGCCGTGACATCGGCATGCTGCTGCTCGCGCGGGGGTTGGCGGCAGACGCTGCGGCCATGCACCGAAGTTCGGATTGCCGGACTCCTCCGTACGCACGTCGAAGCGCGGATCAACGAGGCGCCCATCGGCCTTGGACTTCGGTTCGTACTCCCACTTGGCGGCTTGGACGACAGGCCCATGCCGTCCCCCAATTGCTGGTGTTCTCCCGCGCACACAATGTCCACAACCGGTGACTGCCGCCGCGCCGCAGGTGACAACGGTTCGGCGGCAGCGCACCTGAAGGCCGGCTATTTCTTCTGCTCCACCCGCACCCAGTCCACCTCCGCCTGCACTCCCCCGGCCGCGATCTTGTCCACGCTGGACTGCGGGAGGCCCCAGTAGGGGGTGGTGGCCTGGTTCCAGCCGGCGGGGTAGGCGCCGCCGAGGGCGAGGTTGAGGATGACGTACTGGTTGTGGTTGTAGACCCACTGGCCGCGGGTCGACTCCAGGACGTTGCGGGTCGTCTCCTGGACCAGGGTGTCGTCGACGTAGAAGCGCATCGCCGTCGGCGTCCACTCGACCGCGTAGGTGTGCCACTGGTCGGCGGTGCCGCCGTTGGGGAAGGTCTGGCGGGCGCCGATGTTGCCGTCGGCGGAGTAGCCGGGGCCGTGCAGGGCGGTGCTGGTCCAGGTCGGGTAGCCGATGTTCTCCATGATGTCGGTCTCGCCGGAGGCCGGCCAGGAGACGGACGGGTCGTCGACGTTGCTGCCGAGCAGCCAGAAGGCGGGCCAGAAGCCGTCGCCCACCGGGAGCTTCATGCGGGCGCTGACCTTGCCGTAGGTGAAGTCGAAGTGGGTGTTGGTGTCGATGCGGCCCGAGGTGAAGTCGTAGGTGCCGCCGCCCGCCTGGGTGCAGCCCTTGCAGTACTTCGCCTTGAGGATCAGCTCGCCGTTCTGGGTCTTGATGTTGTCGGGCGAGTCGACGTACGCCTGGGCCTCGCCGTTGACCGAGCCCATCTCGGTGCCGGTGCGCACGACCCGCCACTTGGAGCGGTCGAGCGAGCTGCCGGTGAAGTCGTCGAAGAACGTCGTCTGGTAGGTGCCGGACTGGTCGGCGGGGAGGGCGGGGTAGGCGGCGGAGGCGCTGCCGCCGGTGCCCCAGACCTGGAACTCGTAGAGGGAGTAGCCGAACTGGGCGGTGGCGGGGGCCGGGTTGTAGAAGCTGCGGCGCTCCTTGCCGAGCATGCGGACGTAGCGGCCGGTCGTCGGGGAGGAGAGGGTGACCTTGTCGTGCAGGCCTGAGGCGTCCGAGGGGGACACGACGTTGGCGCGGCGGGTGGCTATGTCGGCGGCCGACGGCTCGTACACCGTGCGCCAGTTGACGTTGTCGTCGGAGACCTGGAGCAGGTAGTCGACGGCGTACGCCGACTCCCAGTAGAGGTCCACGGAGGAGATCGTGGAGGTGGCGCCGAGGTCGACCGAGATCCAGCGGTCGGCGTTCCAGTCGCTCGACCAGCGGGTGGAGTCGCCCTTGAGGTCCGCCGGCCAGCCACCGTCGGTGGCGAACGCCGGTGAGTTGCCCGCGTGCTGGTAGTAGTTGGAGTACGCCGGGTGGTTCAGGGCGAGGTTGGTGACGGTCGAGGAGGCGGGGGCCGGTTCGCCGCCGTAGACCTTGAAGTTCCAGAGCGAAAAGCCGTAGGGGGTGGCGCGCTCGATGCCGCGCATCCGGACGTAGCGGCCGGTGACCTCCTGCGGGTAGGTGTGCGCGGTGACCGAGCCGCCGGTGCCCGCGGTCTCGGTGTAGAAGGGCGTCCAGTCCGTGCCGTTCCTAGAGGCCTCCAGGACGTACCTCTTGCCGTACGCGGCCTCCCAGTCGAGGACCACGCTGTCGATGCGGATCGTGGTGCCGAGGTCGATCTCGATCCACGCGTTGTCGGCGAAGTTGCTGGACCAGCGGGTCGCGCCGTTGCCGTCGAAGGCCATGGCCGGGGTGGTGCCCGCGTTCTCGTAGCCGGAGGCGGTGACGGCGTTCGGGTTGGCCGCGTACGCGGTGTTCGCGCGGTCGGTGTCCCAGGTCGCGGCGGTGGCGGCCGAGGATGCCGGGGCGGCCAGGACGGTGCCGGAGGTCAGCAGGGCGGCCGCCGCCACGGCGGCCAGGACGGTACGGGGGATGCGGAACGGGGATGGCATGCGGGTCTCCTGAGCTTCAGTGGTCCGTCTGAGCGTTGGCGTTCCGTTCGGTTTGTGTTGTGGGCATGACAGATCAAGCTCCGTGCCTGGTGCTCGTACGTACGGCGATGCCGCGGGACGGTCGTAGGTGCGGTGGGCGCGGTACTCCCCTGGACCGCGCCCACCGCGGTGTGTGTCAGGCCGCCCGGCGGGCCTGTCCCCGGTGGTCGCGGATGATGTCCGCGTACCGGTGGCCGCTGCCCTTGATCGTGCGGACCTGGGTCCGGTAGTCGACGTGGACCAGGCCGAACCGCTTGTCGTAGCCGTACGCCCACTCGAAGTTGTCCAGCAGCGACCAGGCGAAGTAACCCGCCAGCGGGGCCCCCTTGCGGGCCGCCGAGGCGCACGCCGCGAGGTGGCTGACCAGGTACTCCTGGCGCTCGGGGTCGTCGATGGTGCCGTCGGGGCGGACCACGTCCGGGTAGGCGGAGCCGTTCTCGGTGACGTAGATCTTGCGGGCGCCGTACTCCTCGGTCAGGCGCAGCAGCAGCGTCTCGATGCCGCTCGCGTCGATCTCCCAGTCCATGCCGGTGCGCGGGACGCCGGGGCGGTAGACCGAACGGGCGTAGGGCGCGGGGCCGCTCGGGTCGTTCTCGATGTAGGCCGGGAAGTAGTAGTTCAGGCCCAGCCAGTCGAGCGGGGTGGCGATGGTCTCCAGGTCGCCGGCGCGCTCGGGGAGTTCGACGCCGTAGGTCTCGACCATGTCGGCCGGGAAGCCGCGGCCGTGCACCGGGTCCAGCCACCAGCGGTTGACGTGCCCGTCGTGGCGGCGGACGGCGGCCGCGTCCTCGGGGCGGTCCGAGGCGGCGAACACGGTGGAGAGGTTGTTGACGATGCCGACCTCGGCGCCGGGCGCGGCGGCGCGGATCGCCTGGGCGGCCAGGCCGTGGCCGAGGAGCAGGTGGTAGGAGGCCCGGACGGCGGCCGTGAGGTCGGTCCAGCCGGGGGCCATCTTGCCCTCCAGGTGGCCGATCCAGGCGGAGCAGGACGGCTCGTTGAGGGTGGTCCAGTGCTTGACCCGGTCACCGAGGCGCTCCGCGACCACGGAGGCGTACGCGCCGAAGTGCTCGGCGGTCGCCCGCTCGGGCCAGCCGCCACGGTCCTGGAGGGCCTGCGGCAGGTCCCAGTGGTAGAGGGTGACCGACGGGGTGATGCCGGCCGCCAGCAGGGCGTCGATCAGCTCGTCGTAGAAGTCGAGCCCCTTGGCGTTGACCGGGCCGTCCCCGCCGGGCCGCACGCGCGGCCAGGCGACCGACAGCCGGTAGGCGTTGGCGCCCAGTTGCCGCATCAGGTCGATGTCCTCGCGCCAGCGGTGGTAATGGTCGCACGCGACGTCGCCGTTGTCGTCGCCTGCGATCTTCCCCGGGGTGTGCGAGAAGGTGTCCCAGATGGAGGGTGCACGGCCGTCCTCGGCGACGGCTCCCTCGATCTGGTACGCCGCGGTTGCCGTGCCCCACAGGAAGTCGTGCGGGAGGGCGGCGAGGTCGATGGTCACGAAATTCCCTTCGGAACTGGCTTCGTTGCGAAGCGGGTTCACTTGACGGCGCCGGCGGTCAGCCCGGCGACGAGGTAGCGCTGGAGGAGCAGGAAGCCGGCCACGACGGGAACGCTGACCACGAGCGAGGCGGCCATGATCTGGTTCCAGTACACGTTGTTGAGCGTGGAGTAGCCCTGGAGGCCGACGGCCAGGGTGCGGGTGGTGTCGTTGGTCATCACCGACGCGAACAGCACCTCGCCCCAGGCGGTCATGAAGGCGTAGACGGCGACCGCGACGATGCCGGGGATCGCGGCGGGTACGACGATCCGCAGCAGCGCGCCGAGCGGCCCGCAGCCGTCCACCAGCGCCGCCTCGTCCAGGTCCCGCGGGACCGAGTCGAAGTACCCGATCAGCATCCAGATCGAGAACGGCAGCGAGAACGTCAGGTAGGTGAGGATCAGGCCGCCGCGGGAGCCGAACAGGGCGATGCCGGTGGCGTTGCCGATGTTGACGTACAGGAGGAACAGGGGCAGCAGGAAGAGGATGCCCGGGAACATCTGCGTGGACAGCACGGTGACCGTGAAGACGCGCTTGCCGCGGAACTCGTAGCGGCTCACCGCGTAGGCGGCGAACACCGCGACGACGACCGAGCAGACGGTGGCCGCGACCGACACGATCAGCGAGTTCACGAAGTACCGGGCGAGCGGGATCGTCGACCAGATGTCGATGTACGGGCGGATCGTGAGGCCGCTCGGCAGCCAGCGGAACTTGCCGGTGACGTCCGAGAGGGGCTTGAGCGAGCTGGAGATCATCACGTACACGGGGATCAGCACGAACCCGGTGAGCAGCGTGAGGAAGATCCGCCGGGACCAGAGGAAGGACCGCGGCGGGGCCATGGGCGAGCTAGACATCCGAGGTCCTCCGTCCGCGCGAGGTGAACACCAGGTACACGCCGGTCACCACCAGCAGGAAGAGCAGCAGGAGCACGGACATGGCCGAGCCGGTGCCGAAGTTCCAGGTGACGAAGGAGGCCTGGTAGATGTGGACCGAGATGAGGTCGGCGGCCTCCGGTGCGGACTTCCCGAACAGCACGTACGGCGTGTTGAAGTCGTTGAACGTCCACAGGAACAGGACCAGGATCAGCACCTGGTTGACCGGGCGCAGCGACGGCAGGGTGATGCGCCGGATCTGCTGCCACATGCCGGCGCCGTCCAGGGCGGCCGCCTCATACAGCTCCCGGGGGATGTTCTGGAGGCCGGCCATCACGATCAGGAAGGCGAACGGCCAGCCCTTCCACACCGACACGATCAGCAGGGCGTAGAAGCTGTTGTCGCCGATCAGCCAGAAGGACGGCTTGTCGGTGAGGTGCAGTTGGTCGTGCAGGACGTGGTTCACCAGGCCGTTGTCGTGCTGGAACATGAACACCCAGGTGATGACGGCCGCGTAGACGGGCAGCGCGTACGGCACCAGGAACAGGGCGCGCAGCAGGCCGCGGCCCCTGAAGGTGTCCTGCATGAACACCGCGGCCGCGGTGCCGATCAGCCAGCACAGGCCGACGGAGAGCAGGGTGAAGCCGACGGTGACGAAGAACGAGTGCAGCAGGGCCTTGCCGATGGGGGCGTTGAACTCGACCGACAGCTTGTAGTTGTCGAATCCGGCCCAGGGGGCGGTGGTCCAGTCGCGGATGTAGAACTGGGTGAGCTCCTTGAAGCTCATCACGACGCCGATGACCATCGGGACGAGGTGGACGAGGAGTTCGAGGAGCAGGGCGGGCAGGAGCAGCAGGTAGGGCAGTCCGATGCGGCGGATCCGCCCGGGGCGGCGGCCCGAGCCGCCCGCCGCCCCGGGGGAGTTCACCCGCGCCGGTTCTTGCACGGCGGTGGTGGTGGTCGTCATGGTGCTCAGGCCGCCGGCATCTGCTGCTGGGCCTTCTCCAGCTCGGCCTTGACGGAGTCGGTGGTGATGGCGCGGCCGGCGGCGGCGTCGGCGAACAGGTTCTTCACGGCCGTACCGACGGTGGTCTCGAACTGCGACTCCGCCGCCACCTGGGGCAGCGCCGCGGCGCTGGTGGCGAGGGTGTTCTTCAGGACGGAGTTGGCCGGGGTGTTGAAGGCCGCGTCCTCCTGCGCCGTCTTGACCGGCGGGATGGAGCTGTAGGCGGTGTTGAGGATCTTCTGCTCGTCGTCGCTGGTCATGAACTTCACGAACTTGGTGGCGCCGTCGAGGTTCTTGGTGTTCTTGAAGACCGCCAGGTTGATGCCGGCGACCATCGAGTTGACCTGGGTGCCGGTGCCGGGGGTGCCGGACTGGACGGGCACCGGGGCGATGCCGTAGTCGCTGTCGCTCATGCCCTGCGACTTGAGGTTGGAGGAGGCCGACTGCCACAGCAGCATGGCCTGCTTGCCCTTGGCGAAGTCGCTGACCGACTGGTTCTGCGCGTACTCGGCGTCACCGGTCGGGATGACCTTGTCCTTGGCCATCAGGTCGACGTACTGCTTGACCGCGGCGACGATGTTGTCGTTCGTGAAGTCCGGCTTGCCGTCGGAGGTGAAGAAGTCGGCGCCGTGCTGCTTGGCGAAGACGAAGACGTGGTGGATGTTCTCCGAGACGTTGCCGCCCTCGGCGCCGAGGACCGACTTGCCCTTCGCCGATATCTTCTTGCCGTCGGCGATCAGCTCATCCCAGGTGGCCGGAGGCTTGGCGATGCCGGCGTCGGCGAAGATCTTCTTGTTGTAGTAGAGCGCGTACGCCATCGAGTACAGCGGTACGGCCGCCGGGTCCTTGCCCTCGGCGCCCGTGGAGCCGAGCGCGGAGTCGACGAAGCGGTCCTTGCCGCCGATCTTGTCGAAGTTCTTGGCGTCCCAGGGCAGCAGCGCGCCGGTCGCCTGCAGCGAGGCGCTCCAGGTGTTGCCGATGTTCAGCACGTCGGGGCCCTGGCCCGAGGTGGTCGCGGTCAGGATCCGGTTGAGCAGGTCCGACCAGGGCACGACCTCCAGCTTGACCTTGATGCCGGTCTGCTTCTGGAACTTGTCGAGCTCCGGCTGGAGCACCTTCTTGTCGACCTCGATGCTGGCACCCTGGTTGGAGGCCCAGTAGGTGAGCGTCTTCGGGGAGTCGTTGGACCCGCCGCCGGTGGACGAACCGCCACCGCAGGCCGTGGCCGCGAGGGCGAGAGACATGGTGACGGCGCCTACGGCCGCGGCTCGGATGCTGCGCATGGCTCCAGCTGTGCCTTTCCGGGAGACGAGAACCCCGAGAGGGCTTCGCGAAGGCCGGCGCCCGCTAGTGCGGACGCCTGGACCGACGTTCGGCTTCCGAAGCCCCTCATGGCTTAATTTAGGACGTGAGTTAATCCCCCGAAGGCTGGCTCGTCAAGGCATCCGGCACGGGCATCTGTGCAGGCGGGCCGGGGAACAGCCGGTTCCGGAGCGATGCTACGCCCACCCCCGGCGGCGTGACCTGGGCCGAAGCCGGATGACCTGCGCGGAGAGCGGCCGGACGCCGTTCCACAACGGTTGTGTCTCGACGGCGGTTGCGGGTGGCGGAGGCGGGGGCCGAGCACGACACCGGGAGCGGAGGGCGGAGCACGACACCGGGAGCCGGGGGCCGAGCACGACACCGGGAGCGGAGGCGCGAGCACGACACCGGGAGCCGGGGCCGGAGCACGACACCGGGAGCCGGGGCCGGAGCACGACACCGGGAGCCGGGGCCGGAGCACGACGCCGGGAGCCGGGGCCGGAGCACGACGCCGGGAGCGGGGGCCGGGGAGTTCTTCCCCGGTCCCCGCCCGGTGTCACCGGGCCGGCGGGGCCGGTGCGTGGCCCGACGGGCGGGCGGTGAAGGTGCCGCGGCCCTGGGTGCGGCCGCGCAGCCGGGTCGCGTAGCCGAAGAGTTCGGCCAGCGGCACGGTGGCGGTGAGCACCGCCGCGCCGCCCCGCGCCGTGGAACCGGTGACCCGGCCGCGCCGGGCGGCCAGGTCCCCGAGGACGCCGCCCACCGCGTCCTCGGGCACGGTGACCGTGACCTCGGCGACCGGCTCCAGGAGCGTCATCGCGCAGGCCCGCAGGGCCTCCCGGAGGCCGAGCCGCCCCGCCGTGCGGAACGCCGTGTCGGAGGAGTCCTTCACGTGCGTCGAGCCGTCGGTCAGGGTGACCCGCAGCCCGGTGACCGGATGCCCGCCGAGCGGCCCCTCGGCGAGGGCGTCCCGGCAGCCGGCCTCGACCGCGCGGACGTACTCCTGCGGCACCCGGCCGCCGGTGACCGCCGACCGGAACTCGAAGCCCGCCCCGTACCCGCCTTCGTGCCCGAGGGCTTCGACGTCCAGGACGACGTGCGCGAACTGGCCCGCCCCGCCGGTCTGGTGGACGTGCCGGTGGACGAAACCGGTCACCCCGCGGGTCACGGTCTCCCGCAGGGCGACCCGCGGCCGGCCCACCGTCACCTCGGGGCCGCCGTCCCGGCGGATCTTCTCCACCGCGACCTCCAGGTGCAGTTCCCCCATCCCGGACAGCACGGTCTGCCCGGTCTCGGCGTCGGTGCGCACCGCCAGGGAGGGGTCCTCCTCGGCCAGCCGGGCCAGCGCCTGGGCCAGCCGGCCGGTGTCGGTACGGCGGCGGGCCTCGACGGCGACCGAGACCACCGGTTCGGCGGCGGCCGGCGGTTCCAGGAGCAGCGGGGCGTCCGGAGCGCACAGCGTGGCGCCTGGGCGGGTCGACCGCAGCCCGACGACGGCGACGATGTCACCGGCCACCGCCCGGTCGAGGGGTTCGTGCCGGTCGGCCATGACGCGGAGGATGCGCGCCACGCGCTCGGTGCGGCGCGTCGCCGGGTCCCACACGGTGTCTCCCTTCTCGATCGTGCCGGAGTAGACCCGGACGTGGGTGAGGCGTCCGGTGGCGGTCGCGGTCACCTTGAACGCGAGCGCCGCGAACGGCCCCTCGGGGTCGGCGGCCCGCCGCTGCTCGGTGCCCTGGTGGGTACCGCGCACGGCGGGGACGTCGGACGGCGCGGGCAGGTAGGCCACGGCCGCGTCCAGGAGCGGTTCGATGCCGCGGTTGCGGTAGGCGGAGCCGCACAGCACCACGACGCCCTCGCCGCTCAGGGTGAGGTCGCGCAGGGCGCCGGCCAGCGTGGCGTCGGACAGCCGGCCGGGCGGCGCGCAGAACTCGTCCAGCGCGCCCGGGTGCAGCGCGGCCACCGCCTCCTCCAGCGCGTGCCGGCGCCGGTCCGCCGCCTCCCGCAGTTCCCGCGGAACGGGGCCCTCCGTCGCCGTACCGCCGTCGTCCGCCCAGACCAGCGCGCGCATGCGCACGAGGTCGACGACGCCGGTGAAGCCGTCCTCGGTGCCGATGGGCAGCTGGACGGCGAGCGGGGCCGGGTGCAGGCGGGTGCGGATCGACTCGACTGCCCGGTCGAGGTCGGCGCCGGCGCGGTCCAGCTTGTTGACGAAGGCGATCCTGGGGACGCCGTGCCGGTCGGCCTGCCGCCACACCGACTCGCTCTGCGGCTCGACGCCGGCGACCGCGTCGAACACGGCGATCGCGCCGTCGAGGACGCGCAGGGAGCGTTCGACCTCGTCGGCGAAGTCGACGTGGCCGGGGGTGTCGATGAGGTTGACGCGGTGGCCGTCCCAGGCGCAGCTGACGGCCGCGGCGAAGATGGTGATGCCGCGGTCGCGTTCCTGGGGGTCGAAGTCGGTGACGGTGGTGCCGTCGTGGACCTCGCCGCGTCTGTGGATGGTGCCGGTGGCGAAGAGGATGCGTTCGGTGACGGTGGTCTTGCCGGCGTCGACGTGGGCGAGGATGCCCAGATTGCGGACGGCGGCAAGGGGGTTGGCGGAGTTCGTGCGGAGTTCGGTGCGCATGGCCCGGTGCCTCTCGGATGACGGTTGCCGGAATGGGCAGCGCGAATTCCCGTGCGGCGAAGCCCGCCCGTCACATGCGACGGAATGTCAGAAGACCTGCATATGACGGTGGTTGACTGATGCTGTCGCTCGTCACGGAGTCCGGTGCCGGCCGCGCGGCGGGCACCGGAGGGACGGGGACACCAGGATCACGTCGTACCGGGAAAGGGAGGGGGTTACGGCGGTGCGGTCCCGCATGGCCCTCTCCCCTCGTTCGTCCGGACTCGTCACGGCAGGACACCGCGGACGCGGGTCGCGGCTACGGTGCGTGACAGTGGATGAGTGTAGGCAGGGGGTGCGGGGCGCGGCATCCGGTTTTCGACCGGCCGTCCCGGTCCTTCAAGTCCCGGACGGCCGCCTGCTCTTCGACCGTCACCTCGCGGCCGCCCGGGAGCCGCTTACAGGGGGGCGCCGGGCAGAGCCGGCGTGGTTTCCTCCGCAGCACGGCGCCGGCCGCTGCGGGCGCGGCGGCCGGAGGAACCGGCGCGGCCGTGCTCGGCGCGACGCCCACGTCCGCCGGGGAGGCCACCGGCAGCGCCGAGACCGGCGCCTGGAGACCGGATCCGAACGCCCCCTGTTCACCCTCGCGGTCGTGCCGGGCACCCAGATCCTTCACTGGGGCAGCCAGGACAGCGTCAACCGGACGCCGCAGGAGGCGTCGTCGCTCGGGCTGCCGTGGCCGGCGGGCGGTCACGAGTACGCGGGCGCGGTCGACATGGTGTTCCACGGCAGGGTCGGTGCCATCCGGATCGCGAACCGCCCGCCGGCCCGGACGAGTTCCTGACCGCGCGGTGAGCCGGGGTCTCCCGTCTCCGGCCCGTCCGCCGGAGGCGGGAGACACCCCCGGCCGGAGCGGCGGCACGGGGAGGCGGGTCGGGGCGATACCGCTCGCGAATGGTATGGAGTTGGTCTAGTCCTCTTGACTGACGGGCCTCGGCGGCGGTTTGGTATGTACCAAATCCCGGCCCACCCCCCACCACCCCGCCCTCGATGGGCATCCCGAAAGGGCCACTGTCATGCACCTGGCAAGATTTGCGGCCTCCGCCTGTGCGCTCGCACTCGCGACGACCGGCGTCACCGTCGCGCTGGCCCCGGCCGGCAGCGCCGCGGGGAGCAGCGTCTACTCCGTGGCTCCCTATGTCGACATGTCGAACGGTCAGGAAGGACTGCTCGACACCGCCATCACGGGACACGGGCTCAAGGCCTACACGGCGGCCTTCGTCCTCGGCGAGGGCTGCAACCAGATCTGGGGCGACACGCTCCCGATAGGCAACGACTCCTACACCGACCCCGAGATCGCCAGGGCGAAGTCCGAGGGCGCCTCCGTCATCATCTCCTCCGGCGGGGCGAGCGGTGAGCCGCTCGCCTGGACGTGCTCGACCCAGAGCAGCATCGACGCCGGGTACCAGGCCATCATCAACGACTACGGCGTCACCCAGCTCGACTTCGACGTCGAGGGCGCCGCCATCGCGGACACCGCGGCCGCGGCCCGCCAGATGCAGGCGATGAAGGACCTCAAGGCGTCCAACCCGAACCTGAAGTTCTCCATGACCCTGCCGGTGCTGACGAGCGGGCTGACCGGCGACGGCGTCAACATCCTCAAGGCCGCGAAGACCGCGGGCATCAAGATCGACGTGGTCAACATCATGGCCATGGACTACTACGCGGGCACCGGCACCGAGATGGGCCAGGGCGCGGTCTCCGCGGCCAAGGCCACGCTCGCGCAGATGCAGTCCGTCGACTCCGGTTACACCTACGCCAACCTCGGCATCACGCCGATGATCGGCAAGAACGACGACGGCTCCACCTTCACGCTCGCGGACGCCCAGACGGTGGAGTCCTTCGCCGCGCAGAACGGCGTCGGCCGGCTGTCGTTCTGGTCGGCCAACCGGGACCAGCCGTGCAGCGGCACCGCCAACTCGCTCTCCACGTGCAGCGAGATCAGCCAGAACACGCTCGCCTTCACCGACGCGTTCGTGCCCTACGAGGGCAGCACCGGCGGTGGCGGCGGAGGCACCACCACCGACTTCTCGCTGTCCCTGTCGCCGGGTTCGGCCTCGGTCGCCCAGGGCGGTTCGGCGACCACGACCGTCGGCACGGCCGTCACCTCCGGCAGTGCCGAGTCCGTCAGCCTCTCCGCCTCCGGCGCGCCGTCCGGCGTCAGCGTCTCCTTCAGCCCCGCCTCCGTGACGTCCGGCGGCAGTTCGACGCTGACAGCGACGGTCGGCTCGTCCGTGGCCGCGGGCACCTACCCGATCACCGTCACCGGCACGGCCGCGAGCGGCAGCCACAGCGCGACCTACTCGCTCACGGTCACTTCCTCCGGCAGCGGCGGGGGCGGTGGCGGCTCACTGACCAACGCGGGCTTCGAATCCGGCAGTCTGAGCCCCTGGACCTGCACGGCCGGCAGCGCGGTGGTCTCCAGCCCGGTCCACAGCGGCAGCCACAGCCTGCAGGTAACGCCGAGCTCCAGCAGCACCGGCGAGTGCGACCAGAGCGTGACCCTGTCCGCCAACCACACCTACACCCTGACCGCCTGGGTACAGGGCCCGTACGCCTACGTCGGGGTCAGCGGCGGCGCCACCGCGAGCACCTGGTCCAACAGCAGCAGCTGGAACCAGCTCACGGTCAGCTTCACCACCGGCAGCAGCGGGGCGGTCACCGTCTACGTGCACGGCTGGTACGGCCAGTCCAATGTCGACGCGGACGACTTCACGCTGAGCTGAGCGCGGCACCACCACGAGGGGGGGGGGGGGGCGCGGGGGGGGGGGGGGGGGCGGGGGCCGCCGGCGGGCGGGGGGGGGGGGCCCCCTGCGGAGAGGGTAAGGAGGAAAAGTAGGGGGGGGGGGGGGGGGGGCCGGCTC
>NZ_JBIAVV010000007.1:0-144420 GCF_042894765.1 Streptomyces sp. NPDC001507 | reverse complement strand
GGGGGCGCGCCCCCCCCCCGGCCCGGGGGCCCCCCCCCCCCCCGGGGCCCCCCCCCCCCCCGCCGGGGGGCCCCGCCCCCCCCCCCCCCCCGGGGGGGGGGGCCCCGGGGGGGGGGCCCGGGCCCCCCGCCCCCCTCGTCCGTGCCGCCGTACGTCCTACTGGCCGAAGCCGTAGGCGAACAGGTGGTCGGTGCCGGTCTGGCCGGTCACCGGCAGCGTCACCGACGCCACCTGCTTGGCCGGGTCCAGCGTGACCTTCGTCGCGAAGACGTAGGTCTTCACGCCGTCGCGGCCGCCGCTCCCGGTGTTCCGGTAGGCGGTGGTCACCGCCGTCGTGTCACCCGGCAGCGGCTTGCTCGGGCCGCCGTTGAGCGTCCAGTCGGAGAACCCGACCGTCGCCTGGGAGGTGGTGCCGTCGGTGTAGGTGACGGTCAGGGTGCCCGAGACCCCGCTGCCGTCGGTCGGGGCGTTGACCGCGGCGCCCAGCAGGCCCAGCGACGACCCCGAGGTGCCGGCCGGCATCGGGATCGTCTGCCCGGCCATCTCCAGGTTGTCGAGCTGACCGGACGTCACCGTCGGCCAAGTGTAGGAGATTCCGTCCACCGTGAGGGTGGAACCACTGGTGACGCCGGCCGCCGACAGCGCGTTCTGCGAGTAGGCCCAGCCGCCGCCGTCGAACCCGCCCGAGTAGGTGGCGCCGTCGGGGTAGATGCCCTCGTTGGTGTCGTACGGCCACAGCGCGCCGGCCTTGGCGACGGCCACCCGCAGGCTCGCCCCGGACAGTGCCGTTCCCGTGCTGTGGTCGGTCAGGGCGAAGGTGACCGGGTAGGTCCCCTCGGTCGCGCCGGCCGTGACGTGGACCTTGGCCTCGGTGCTGCCCGACGCGGGCACGGTCAGCGAGCCGGAGGCCGTGTCCAGGGTGACGCCGGAGGGCGCGGTCGCCGTCCAGTCGACCGTGACGGCCTTGCTGCCGAGGTTGGTCAGGGCGAGGGTGGCGTCGTCGCCCGTGCCCGGCTGGAGGACCAGGCCGTTGCTGGGACCGGTCGCCGCGAGCACCCGGCCGCCGCCCGTGGTGTCCGACGGCGGCACCGCCGACGGGCCGGACGCCCAGGAGGTGTTCGGCTGGGTGCCGAGCGTGTAGTCGAGCGTGCCCGCGCCCTTGAACTGCTGGAACGTCAGCCAGGAGGCGTTCCACGCCTTGCCCTTGACGTTCAGGGACTGCACGTACGGCGCGTCGGGCGCGGCCTGCGGCGCGTTGATCCGGACCGTTTTGCCGTTGCCGAGGGTCACCTGGGCGACCGGGAACGCCGGGCTGCCGAGGACCAGGGTGTCGGTGCCCGGGGTCTCCGGGTACATGCCGAGCTCGGACCAGACGTACCAGGAGCTCATGGCGCCGAGGTCGTCGTTGCCGAAGGAGCCGACCGGGGCGTTGAAGTACAGGCCCTGCTGGGCTGCGCGGACCGCCGCCTGGGTCTTCCAGGGCTGGCCGGTGTAGTCGTACTCCCAGGGGATCTCGACGCTGGGCTCGTTGCTCAGGTCGGCGTCGGTGCCGCCGGGGCTGGTGATGTCGTCGAGGAGGCTGTCCAGGTAGGACGAGTACGCCTTGGTGCCGCCGCGGGCCTGGATGAGCTGTTGCAGGTTGAAGGGGACCATGGGGGTGTACTGGGCGGAGGTGCCCTCCACGAAGCCGTTGGAGGTGCCGGGGGTGAAGCCGCCCGCGAACTGGCCGTCCTTGTTCTTCGCCTGCAGGTAGCCGGTCTGCGGGTTGAAGACGTTCATCCAGTCCTGGGCACGGGTGGCGAACTTCGTGTAGACGTCCGTCCTGCCGAGCGACTTCGCGAAGGCGGCGAGGGCGTAGTCGGCGGAGTCGTACTCCAGCTGGGTGGAGACCGGGCCGTAGAAGTTGCAGCAGTTGTAGTCGTTCTCGTCCAGCGGGAGGTAGCCCTTGGCGTCCCGCACCGACTCGCCGGGGCGGTCGTTGTTCGGGACGGTGGCCTCGTGCTGGAGGGCGGCGAGCGCCTTGGCCGTGTCGAAGCCGGTCGCGCCGAAGGCGTACGCGTCGGCGATGATGCCGGCCGCCGGGTCGCCGACCATCACGTAGCTCTCGCCGTTGTTCGAGGCCCACTTGGGCAGCAGGCCCGTCTGGTCGTAGCCGTTGAGCATCGAGGTGACGACGTCACTGGCGACCTTGGGCTCGACCAGCGCCATCAGCTGGGTCTGGGAGCGGTAGGTGTCCCAGCCCGAGTAGTTGGCGTACTGGGCCTGTTGCCCCTTGGCCAGCTTGTGGACCTGGTTGTCCATGCCCATGTACTGGCCGTTGGCGTCGGAGAAGACGTTCGGGTGCAGCAGGGCGTGGTAGAGCGCGGTGTAGAACTGCGTCTGCTGGTCGGTGGATCCGCCGCCCACCTCGACCTTCTTCAGCACCGCGTTCCAGGCGTCGTGGTTGGCCTTCTCGACGGCGCCGACGTTCCAGTTCTTGATCTCGGTGGCGAGGTTGCCCGCCGCGTTGGCGTCGCTCGTGTACGAGATGCCGACCTTCGCCGAGACCGTGCTGTTCGCGGACGTGTCGAAGGTCAGGTACATGCCGTTGGCGCCCGTCGTGGGCGGCTGGGCGGCCTGGGCGGCCTTCGGCAGCCGGGATGCGGTACCGGCGCTCGGTGCTGCGGAGGCCGTGGCGGAGGCCTTGGCGGTGCTCCCGTGGACCGTCGGGGCAGGCTTCGCCGGGACGGTGAAGTGCTTCTCCTTCAGCGGCTTCGACGTGGACTTCTGCGGGGCCGGGGCGACCTTGCCCGCCTTCAGCGACGTCGCGTCGGGGGTGATGGTGGAGCCGACCCAGGTGCCGCTCGCGGCGAACGGCCGGTCGAACTTGATGTCGAAGTGCAGCGTGTACCGGTTGCTCGCGCCGCAGAAGTGGCCGCTGTCGATCGCGCCGCTGATCTCCTTGCTGTTCACCACCTGGACGCGGGTCCCGTCCACCTGGGTGGCGCCCCCGCTGAGCTTGAACAGCAGGTTGGCCTGCTGTCCCGCCGGGAAGGTGAAGGTGCCGATCCCGGCACGGGTGGTGTCGGTCAGCTCGGTCTTCACGCCGCCCGCGTCGGTGACCTTGTACGACCCCACGGCGGCCTGCTCGTCGGCGTGGCTGAAGCCGACGGACGTGCTGCCGAGGTCGCCCGAGAGCGCGCCGGTCACCGGCAGCACGGGCAGGTCGCCGGCGACCGGGCAGCCCGGTCCCGAGACGTGGGTGAGGCTGAAACCGGAGATCTTCTTGTCGGCGTACTCGTAGCCGCCGCCGTCGGGGCGGTTCGGCGTCGTGTCGGGACCCCACTGCACCATGCCGGCCGGCATGTCGGGGCCGGGGAAGGTGTCCACCGCACCGGAGGTGCCGATGAGGGGGTTGACGAGGGACGCGGGGTCCGTCACGAGGGCGGGCGTCCTGGTACTCGCGGCCACGGCGTTGCCCGTCGCCGTGAGCGGCAGGGCCGCCATGCCCAGGACGCAGGCCACGGCGAGGCGCCTGCGGAATCCCGCTCGGGTGGAGGGTGGTGCGGCTGAACGTCGGGGTCTCACCATCGGTTGCCTCCGCAGCAGTTCGTGCTTCGCACATCGGGTGTCGGCGCGCCGAGAAACACCGGAATGCCGGCGACAGGCAACGAACCCGGTCGCCCCCACGGCGTCCTGACAACGTTGCCATGCACGAGAGTTGAGTGAAACGCCTGTGCTTGTGGCATGTCAACGAGGCCAACAGGACTTTCTGGGTGCGAAGTTCGCGGAGGGGTGTGCGCCGGGCTCGATGCCGGTATCACTTGCGGGAGTTACGACGCACCGGCAACGCGGGTCACGACGCCCCGGCAACGCCCCTACAGCCCCCGGGTGACCGGGCTGAGCGCGTCGGCGAGCTGTTCGCGGTGCCGGCGCAGCGCCTCGGGGGTGACGCCCTCCGCGGCCACGGCACGGGCGAGGTCGTCGGTGGCCACCTTGAGGACGGCGCTCATGGTGGCGGCCCGCATCCGCACGTCGAGCAGCCCGGCGGCCCCGCCCGCGCGTTCGGCCAGCACTTCGGCGAACGTGTCCTCCGCTCGCTCCCGGAGCACCAGGTAGACGGCCCGCAACGCGGGCTCGTCGTGGGTCAGCCTGACCACGGTGAGCACCGCCTCGGCGTCCCCGCCGGAGGACGCGTCGAGTGCGGGCTGATAGGTGGCGCGCAGGTGCTCGGTGAGGTCGACGCCGGACGGCCAGGCGTGCAGGACGGCCCGGAAGGCCGCGATCGACTGGGTGAGCAGCGGCTCGACACAGCTTTCCTTGCTGGGGAAGTGGCGCCACAGCGTGCGTTCCGAGACGCCGGCCGCCCGCGCGATCTGCTCGCCGGAGGTGGCGGCCACCCCGTGCGCGGCGAACAGCCGGACCGCGTGCCGGGAGATGTCGAGGCGCTGCCGCTGCCGCTGCCGGTCGCTCACCGGGGGCCGTCCCCGGCGGGGCGTTATCGGGCCGCTGTCCACCGTCACGTCCTCCATCGGGCGATCCAACCACGCCAGGACCGCGGGGCGACTGGCCGAAAACATTATTGGCAGTGACTGACAATAAAGTGTTACGGTCGAAGTGCCGGAAGATCGCGTTCCGAGGTCCAGGAGGAGGACCATGAACGGTGCCGCCGAGCGTTCCCGACTACCCTTCGCACGGCCGAACGTGCTCGATCTCGCACCCCTCTACGAGGTGCTGCGCCGGGAGGCGCCGATCACGCCGGTCACCACGCCGGCCGGGGATCCGGCCTGGCTGGTCACCCGGTTCGAGGAGGTCCGCGACCTCCTCGGCGACAAGCGGCTCGGCCGCTCCCATCCCGAGCCGGAGCGGGCGTCCCGCATCACGAGCGCCGCGGTGCAGGAAGGCCCCTCGGGCAACTACGCCACCGAGGAGGCCGACCACACCCGGATGCGCCGCCTGCTGACCCCGGCCTTCTCCGCCCGGCGCATGGTGATGCTCTCCGATCACGTACGGCAGCTGGTGGACGACTGCATCGACCGGCTGCTCGCCGAGCGGGCCGCGGCGCCCGACGGGGTGGTCGACCTGCATGCCGGGCTGGCCTTCCCGGTGCCCGTCGCGGTCATCTGCCGGCTGCTCGGCGTGCCCGAGACCGACCGCGAGCACTTCGCCTCGCTCTCGGAGCGCATGGCCGACTACGCCATCGGCGACGGGGCCGAACGGGCCCGGGACGAGTTCAACGCCTACATGATCACGCTCGCCGAGGCCAAACGCGCCCGGCCGGGCGAGGACGTCATCTCCGACCTGGTGCGCGCCCAGAGCGCCGACGCGGACTTCGACTACTCGGAGATGATCCGGCTCTGCGTCGGGCTGCTGTTCGCCGGGCACGAGACGACGGTCAACCGCATCGGCCTCGGCGCGCTCTTCCTGCTCACCCGCCCCGACCAGTGGCGGGCGCTGACCGCCGACCCGGCCGGCCGGGTCAACGCCACCGTCGAGGAGATCATGCGCCTGGGCGCGCCCGGTGACCTCGGTCTGCTGCGCTACGCCCACACCGACGTCGACGTCGCCGGGGTCACCATCCGCACCGGCGACGCCGTGATCCTCTCCATCAACTCGGCCAACCGGGACGCGTCCGTCTACACCGACGCGGAGACGTTCGATCCCGACCGTCCGGAACGCAACCACCTCGGATTCGGCCACGGCCCGCACTTCTGCATCGGGGCGAGCCTGGCCCGCACGGAGCTGCGCATCGTCTTCGCCGCCCTGGCCGAACGGCTGCCCGGTCTGCGGCTCGCCAAGGACGTCGACGGCCTCGCCCTGCGCACCACCCTCACCGGCGGGGTCCGCGAGCTGCCCGTGACCTGGTGAGGACACCGCCCGGACAGGGGCGTGGCCGCGGGCCGGCCGGGGCAGGCCCGCGGCCACGCCCGCCGGGTCACCCCTCGTCGCGCAGCCGGGCCGCCAGGGCGGTCAGGGACTCCGTCTCCTCGGCGTGCCCCAGGGCGGTGAGCCGGGAGACCGCCACGTCGATCCGGGCGAGGGCGGGCACGGGGCGCTCCAGGTAGACGCCCTCCACGACGGCCGCCAGCCGGACGCACTCGGCCCACTCGCCGACGTGCTCCCTGTCGTGGGACTCGGGTTCGGGTTCGCCGAGCAGGGCGAGGGCCTCCTCCAACGCGGTCAGGGCGGTCTCGTACTCGCGGGCGTAGGCGTTGACCCGGCCGTGTTCGTAGGCGAGGGCGCTGTCCAGGTCACGGCCCCTGGCCCGGTACCCCGCGGCGCGGGCCTCGTCGGCGATCCGGCCCGCGTCGGCGAGCAGGGCGAGGGCGTCGGGCAGGCCCTCGGCTCCCTGGTGCTGGGCCTGGAGACGGGCGAGTTCGCGCAGGCAGCTGCTGAGCTGCTCGTAGCGCGGCTCCCGGGCGTGCGCGGCGAGGGCCTGACCGGCGGCCTCGCGGGCCGGGCCGAACTCGCCGGCCTCGGCGAGGAGCATGGCGGTCTCGGCGGCGATCATGGCGTGGCTGCCGGGGTCGTCGTCCCAGCCGGCCGACTCGGCCGCGAGAGCGGCGTACTCGGCCGTGGCGGCCTTGAGGTCCTCCCCCGCGTGCAGCGCGCGGGCGCGGGCCAGACGCAGCTGGGCGACGAGCCGGTCGTCCAGTTCCCCGGCGGCGACGTCCGGTTCGGCCAGCACGGAGTCGAGCAGCGCGATGCAGTCCTCGACGCGGCCCAGGTCGAGGCTGAGCTGGGCCGCGTTGCTGTAGGTGCAGAACGCGTCGAACCGGCTGCCGTGGCGCAGCTCCAGCTCCGCGGAGCGGGTCAGGTGCCGAAGTGCCTCGTCGGGACGGTCCAGGCGCATGCAGACCTGGGCCAGATCGGCGTGCAGACGCGCGGTGCCTGCCGCGTCGGACGGCCAGTCGGCGGCCAGTCCGAGGCTCTCGCTCAGGTCCGCGTACGCGGCCCGCGCGTCCTTGAGACCGAACCGGACGCGGCCGCGCAGGCCGAGTGTGCGGGGCAGGTGCCAGGCGGGGCCGTGAGCCTTCAGCTCGTCGAGGAGGGCGTCGAGCTCCGTGATCGCGGCGGGCAGGTCGCCGGAGACGGCGTACGTGCTGGCCCGCAGCAGCCGGGCGCCGGAGACCTGTCCGGTGATGTCGTGCCGGGTGGCGAAGGCGAGCAGCAGGTCCACCTCGGCGAGGACCGGCGCGACGTGCTCCTCGTCCCTCGACGCCTGCAGCCGCATGCCGAGGGCGGTCGCCCGCAGCCGCAGCAGCCGCGCCTCCTGGTAGGGGGCGAGGCCGGTCGCCTCCTCGTGCAGCCGGACGAGGGCCGCGTGGGCGGCGGTCAGCGCGGCGGCCCGCTCCTCGGCCCCGTCGCCGTGCTTACCGGGAAGGCCGCCCGCGGGCAGCAGCGCGCAGGCACGGGCGAGCGCCGCGTGGCCCGCCGCCCCGGCCTCGTCGTACCGGACCGCGGCCTCCTCGTACAGGGCGGCCGCCGCGTCGAACTCCTCCCTCCCGCCCGCCCGGCCCGCCTCGTCCTCCAGCAGGTCCGCGCGCAGCCGTGCCAGGGGTCCCACGGCAGGGTCGTCGGGGTGGGCGTAGCCGGGGGCGGCGACGAGGGTGCGCAGCCGTGCCCAGCAGGCCGCCGCGTCCGGATGCCCCTCCTCGTCCAGCTGCCGTGCCCGGACGACGAGTTCGGGCAGCGACTCGGGGACGGCGGCGGCCGTGCGGGCGGTGACGGCGGGGGCGGGGGCGGCCGCCGGGGCCACGTCGTCGAGGCCGCGGGTGCGCAGGGTCAGTTCGAGCGCGTCGAGGAGGGGGGCGCGGTCGAGGCGGGCCCGGCGCCGGTCGGCGTGGGCCGTGGTGCCGTTGCGGGCGTCGAAGCGGGCGGCGAGGTCGTCGGCGCGGCCGCGCACCTCGGCGCGCAGGCCGGCCACCGTCCAGGTACGGCCCGCGTATCCGGCGGCGGGCAGCTCGCCGTGGCCGAGGGATTCGACGCGCTGGAGGAGGACCTCGACGCCGGTGAGGAAGGCGAGCAGGTCCAGCGGCGAGTCGACCTCGTCGAACAGGTTCCGGTTCTCCGCGAGGAGTTCCAGGCCGCGTGCCTCGTTGCCGGTGAGCGCGCAGAACTCCAGGTGCCGGCCGACCTCGCCGGACATCGAGGGGTTGCGGCGGCAGGCACGGTAGCCGCTCAGGTGCAGGGCGCGGGCCCGGTCGGCCGCGCCGGTGCGCAGCAGGGGAAGCAGCGCGTACGAGACGGAGCGTGCGGGCTCCTCCTGGCAGGACTCCTTCCCGTCCAGGACGGGCTGCCAGGTGCGCAGCGCCCGCTCGTCGTCGTCCGCGTCGAGGTGGTACAGGGCGCGCTCGCAGATCTCGCAGGCCTCGCAGTCGCTGAGCCGGGTACGGGTGCGCCCCGCCCACAGTTCGTAGGCGAGGTGGGTGTCCTCGCCGACGTGGGCGGCGAGCCGGTAGGCCTGTGCGTAGCAGGGCTGGAGCTCGAGACCGGCCTTCTCGTAGCGGTCGCGCATCTCGGTCAGCCACTGGCGCAGACTCGCCAGGGGGATCTCGGGCAGCGCGATCAGGGCGTTGGCCACCCATTTGAACCGCCAGAACAGCGTGTGCCGCAGCCGCTCGTCGAAGACGTCGGGCTGGTCGTCGAAGAGGGTGAGCAGCCGGGCGAAGACGACGGGCGACTTACGCGGTTCGGAGCCGTAGGTGTAGGCCTCCTGCAGTTCGAGGAGCGCGTGGACGAGCGCGCGGGGTTCCGCGAACTGCTCGGCGGCCTCGGCCAGTTCCTCGGCGGTGACGGTGCGGGTGCGGCCGTAGGGGCGCCGGTCGTTCTCCTGCAGCGCCTGGTACAGCTCGTCCGTGTTCTGGGGATGGGGTGCGGTGGGCATCGTCAGCTGTCCTTGCGGAGGGCGTGGGCGAGGAGGTCGAGGAAGGAGCGGTTGATGAGGCTCGACTCGGCCGGCCTGAGCGGGCGCCGGGACAGCATCGCGGCCTGCCCGTAGAGGGCCTCGGCGCTGGTGCGGGCCAGTTCGGGCTCGTCGATGGTGACCGCGGTGCGGACCAGCGGGTTGAGCTGGTTGAGGATCAGCTGGGCGCGCGGGGCCTCCTGGCGCAGGTGGCCGAGGATGTCGCCCCACACGCCGCCCTGCTGTTCGCGGGCGAGCTGGGAGCGGGTGCGCTCGTGCCGGGCCTCGCGGCTGTCGAGGAGGAGGGCGGGGGCGGAGGCGGGCTGGAAGGTGCGCAGGGCGACGTCGCAGTCGAAGACGGCGAGGGCGTCGCGGGCCTGCGCGAGGTAGGCCGCGGCGGCGAGTTCCGTCTCCCGGTCGACGGGGTCCAGGTGGGCGGTGAGGGTGCCCGGATCGAGGTCGGCGACGGCGACCTCGGGCCTGATCTCCGGCAGCCGGTGGACGAGTTCGCGGTCGTAGGTGTAGCCGCCGTTGACGACGCCGAGCCCGGCGGCCCCGGCGATCGCGGCGACCTGCCGGAACTCCTCGACGCTCGAGGTGACGAGCACGGTGCGGTGGGTGCGCGCGAACTCGTCGAGGGTGGCGTGTCCGTCGGTGGTCTCGAACGGCAGCCACGGCAGCAGCATCCGCAGGATCTCGTCGTCGTGCACGGCCAGCGACTTGACGGCCAGGTGGTGGGTCTGCAGGAAACGGCCGAGGAGTTCGGGGTCGCTGGCGGCGGTCCGGGAGATCCAGGCGCGCAGCCGTTCGGCGAGGGCGTCCCGGACCGCGGCCAGGGTGTCGTCCTCGT
The DNA here is from genome assembly GCF_042894765.1 of Streptomyces sp. NPDC001507. Lineage (NCBI taxonomy): Bacteria > Bacillati > Actinomycetota > Actinomycetes > Kitasatosporales > Streptomycetaceae > Streptomyces > Streptomyces sp. NPDC001507. The sequence continues at coordinate 134,686 of NZ_JBIAVV010000007.1, read as the reverse complement.
ACAGGGACTCGCGGGACGCGGTCGGGCGCAGGCTCTCGGCGTCGAGGACGCAGCGGACGAAGAACGCCCACTCGGGCAGGATCTCCTCGGCCTGCTCGGACAGCAGCATGCCCTTGACGTGCACGCGATGGCCGTGGCGGCGCCCGGCCGGCACCGCCTCGGGGAGCACGCACGCGATGCCCTTCAGACCCACGGCCGGCAGGTCCAGGTCGATGGTGTCCAGCGGCGTGAAGCCGAAGACCTCCTCGCCGTAGGCGGCCAGCGCCCGTGAGCGTGCGCCCGGTGTGGGATAGCTGCGCGCCCAGGGTGCGGGCTCGGGGTTGACGGGTGCGGCCGGCCCGCCGGCGCCGTCGTCGAAGGTCACGGGGTGGCGCAGCAGGGAGCCGAAGTGCCGGGCGAGCGCCTGCACCTCGACCGGCCTGGTCCACTCCCCCGCGTCCGCGCGGGGCGTGAGGGTGACGGTGGTGCCGGGCCGGGGGCGGGCGGCGGCGGGCAGGGTGCGGACGGTGTAGCTGCCGTCGCCGCGGCCCCGCCACTCCACGGCGGGGGCGTCGGGCGTGCGGGCGGACCGGCTGACCACGTGGATCTCGTCGGCGACCAGGAAGCAGGAGAGCAGGCCGATGCCGAACTGGCCGATGAGGTCGGCACGTTGCTCGGCCACCTTCTCGGCACGCTTGCTGCTGCGGCCGATGGTGGCGAGGAAGGTGTGCACGTCGGCCTCGGTGAGGCCGACGCCGTCGTCCTCCACCCGGACCACCGAACCGTCGGCGTACAGGCGGATGCCGAACGCGTCGGCGGGTGCGCCGGGTTCGAGGCCGTGCCGGGCGGTCAGCGCGTCCACCGCGTTCTGCAGGAGTTCGCGCAGGTAGACGCGGGGGCTGGAGTAGAGGTGGTGGGAGAGGAGGTCGACGAGGCCGCGCAGGTCCACCTGGAAGGTGCGGTCGGCGGCCGGGCTCGCGGAAGTGTGGGGCAGAGTCATCACAGAGTCCGGGGTGGGGTGTTCGAGGGGCACGGAGGGAAAGGTGCGCAAGGCGGCGCGGGCGGCGCCGGTGCCGGCGGCCGGTTCAGGCGCGGCGCCGGAAACGGGCGTACGTCTTCTCCGGCTGCGCCATGTAGACCCAGGGCCACCGGGTCAAGGCGCCGTCCAGCTCGTGGTAGACGCGCGGGGCCACGACGCTCTCGGCCGACAGCGACAGGGCCATGGCGAAGATGTTGAAGTCCTCCTGCCAGCCCGGGCGGCGCCGGTAGCCGGGGTGGAGGATGCTGCGCCTGGCCGCGTCCCTCAACTCGCTCTGGATCTCGGGGGTGTCGAGGCAGTCCTTGTCGTCCGACTCCACCCAGTCCTCGATATGGGCCATGGCGACGACGCAGCCGAGTCGGTGGCCGTCGGGAGCGTCGGCGGCCGCGGTGCGAGCGAACTCCAGGGCCTGGCCCGGCTCCCCGTGCCACCGGGGCTGGAGGTGGGACACCCACTCGATGTGGGTCGCCAGGTCCAGCGGGTCGCGGCGCAGGGCGGCGTCGAGCCGGGCCTCGTTGACGGCGGTGCCGACCGACATGCCGCGACCCGAGGTGAGCAGGCGCCGCCACGGCGTGATCCACTCCGGCCGCAGTTCGGCGGCTTCGAGCAGGTGCTCCTCGGCGATCTGCAACCGCCCGTGGAAGACGCGCCACTGGTCCCGCGAGACGTCCGTGGCACGCGCGGAGGTGCGCGCCTCCCAGCCCCAGCTGATGTGCCGCGCCCCGGATATCAGCAGGGCCGTCGCCCGGTGCTCCTTGTCCTCCTCGACGGGCCGGCCGATCCAGTCCTGCAGACCGTCCACGTCGGACAGTTCGCCCAGCACCTGGTGGTCCCGGCCGAGATCGAAGTGGGCCAGGGCCATCCTGACCGCGTCCCAGTCACCCGACTCCGCGGCGACCAGCAGCGCCATGACCCGGGTGTCCCCCAGGGACTGCAGCTTGTACACCCCGTTCTGCCTGCGCGGCACGGGAAGGGCATGCGGATCCGCCGCCGGTCTCTCCCCGCCTCTGCCGAACAGCTTGCCGAACATGCCGCGCCCTCCCCAAGATCCGCGTGATCACCGGGTGCAGCATAAGGGCCACCGCCGACAGCACTTCCACAGAGTTTCCACCGGCGGTGCACGGCGAGCGGACGGTTCGGCACCGGCGGACGCCGGGATCACCCGCCGCCGCGGCCGGAACCCGGAAAGGGGTCTTTCGACAGCTCCGGGAAAGGGTCCTGGAACGAAACGCCGACAGGCCGCAGGGCGGCGTCGACCGCGGATCCAGCCGCCCTCCAGCATCCGCGACGAGTATCTGAGGCTGCCGGGGGTCGCCCGGGAATCGGACGCGGTGCTGCGGAGGTGCATGCCGATGGACGTGACGGCGCTCAAGGTGTTCTTCGGACCGGTACCGACCGGCGTGACGACGGTGACGGCGACGACGGCGACGGCGACGGCGACGGCGACCGGAGGGTGCGGGGAGCCGCGGGGCTTCGGCCGGCCGTCCGCCGGCCGGGCGGAACCGGCCCCCCGGTCGCCGCTGCTCCACCCGATCGACGGGCCTGACGCCTCGGACGGCACCGTCGAGCCGGCGGTGCGCGCATGACACGGAGTGGGCCGGACGCCGCGGGTACGGCGGACGGGCCGGGCGGAGCGGGCCGGCAGCCGACCTGGGAACGCCACCGTGCCGGCGAGAAGCGCCTTCGTGCCGACGCGGCTTCCGGGGACCGCTTCCCTCGGCTCCAGCCCCGTGCGGTGCCGGCACGGCATCAGGCTCACGGGATCGGGCCGGGTGGTGCCGGGGCCGAGATCCCCCTCCCGGGCGACGGTCGGCGGGGTGGCCACGGGGGCGGCGAGCTCCTCCCGGGCGACGGTCGGCGGGGTGGCCACGGGGGCGGCGAGCTCCTCCCGGACCAGGGGCCGGGACAAGCTCAGGCCCCCGTCGGGCTGGACCTGGGTGAGCACACCCTGGCCAGCCTCCTGGGAAGCATCTTCGACCTCACCCACCGTCAACTGTCCGGCCTCGGGCCAGGGTGAGCCGGCGGCGGACTCCGCGCGACCCGTCCGGGCCCACTGCGGCCGAACCGATCCAAGGGTTCCCCAGGCGTCCTCCAGCGCGTCCGGCGAGGTTGGGGTGGTACGCCGACGCCCAGTGGCAAGGAGGCACCACCCATGTCCGGCTTGGTACACACTCCCACCGACACGGCCGACGAGGTGCGGGTGGCCGCCGAACTGGCCGCCCGGTACGCCGGGTTCGCGGACCGCGCGCGTCGGCTGCCCGGCGAGGTCGTGGCCGCACTGGTCGCGGCCGGCTTCTCCCGGCACTTCGTGCCGGTCCGCTGGGGCGGACGGGCGGGCGGCTTCGGCGAACTCCTGGACGCGGTCTCCACGGTGGGCGAGGGCTGCACCTCCGCCGCCTGGATCGCCGCGGTGATCGCCGGCGCCGCCCGGTTGGGCGTGTACCTCCCGGAGGAAGGGCAGCGCGAGCTGTGGTCCACCGGCGCCGAGACCGTGATCGCGGGCGCGCTCAACCCGGGCGGACGCGCCACTCCCGAGGCCGGTGGCTGGCGGCTCACCGGGGAGTGGCCGCTGGTCAGCGGTGTCGACTTCGCCGACTGGGCACTGGTGTGCGCGCTGGTGCCCCGGGGACAGCGGACGGTGGCCAGGTTCTTCGCCGTACCGTGCCGGGACTACCGGGTCGTGGACACGTGGTTCAACGTCGGCCTGCGGGCCACGGGCAGCAACACCCTGGTCGTGGACGGGGCGTTCGTCCCCGGGCACCGATCCGTCGCGCGCGGCGCCGTCCGGCAGGGCCGGGCCGTCGGCTCCGACGCCCCGTGCCACACCGCCAGGCTGCGCACGGTCAGCGGCACGTTGTTCGCCGCGCCCGCGCTCGGAGCGGCCCGTGCGGCCGTACGAGCCTGGTCGGCGCGGTCGGCCGGCCAGGCCGTCGGGGGGCCGCTCGCGCCCCGGGGCGGCCCGTCGGCGCGGAGCGTGCTGGCACGGGCCGAGGGTGAGATCGAGAGCGCGGCGCTGCTGCTGCACCGCGTGGCACTGGCCGGCGACGGTGGGCCCGGCGGCGTGGGCGAACCGGCCCGTGCGCGGCGGGACTGCGCGCTGGCCGCGGACCAGTTGGTCGACGCGGTGGAACGGCTGTTCCGATCGGCCGGCTGCGGCGCGCAGGCGCAGGACGCCCCGCTCCAGCGCATCTGGCGTGACGTGCACTGCGCGGCGAGTCACACCGCTCTGCGCTTCGACACCGCAAGTGACGCGCAGGGCGGCCCACCGCCGGGGCGCCGGTGATCCGTCCGCCGGACCCGCCGTGGACTGGGCCGTGACCGGTCCGCGGGGCTGCCGGACGGGCCGGTCACGCTGTTCTGTCACGGGATCTCTGTCACGGGATCTCTGTCACGGGATCCGGTATCCGTTCGTGACGCTCGTCGGCTGACAGAACCACTACGCGGACCGCCAGTTGTCCCGCTCGCGCCTGCAAGCTTTCTTAATTGCCACTGCAGTAGACTTGGGAACCCGGATTACGGGGATCCAGGGGGAGACGTGAAAATCAGTGGCATGACGGGCAATCGCCCCACTAGGTGGAATTCACCTTTCCGTTTCTCCGGCCGTCCGGACCGGCGCGGATTTCGGGCGCTCATCGGTTCACCTGGGACTTCTTCGGAGGTTAGGTGACTCCGGAACCTCTGCGCATAGTCGTCGTCGACGACCATCGCCTGCCACGCGAAGCCCTCTGTCATGTCCTGGACTCCCAGCCCGATCTGGAGGCGCACGGCGTCGACTCCGGCCCGTCCGCGGTGCGGGCGGTCGCCGAGCGCCGGCCGGACGTCGTGCTGCTGGACATCGGGACGCCCGGCCGGGACCCGGCGTCGACGGTGAGCGAACTGCTGGGCTGCGGTCACCCGGTGGGCATCGTCGTGCTGCACACGCAGAGCGACCTGTCGCTGATGCAACGGCTGCTGGGCCTGGGCGTGCGCGCCTACCTGCACAAGAGCGTCAGCCAGGGCCTGCTGCTTTCGACCGTGCGGGACATCGCGGGCAGCAGGCAGCAGACGGTCACCATCACCGTGCCCTCGGGCGCCGCGCGGCCGGCGGCCGCGGTGCCCCAGCCGGCCGCGGATCCGGCCCCGGACGCGCCCTCCTCCGACGTCCTGTCGGCGCGGGAGCTGGCGGTGCTGACCCTGGTGGCCGAGGCGCTGACCAACCGTCAGGTCGCCGCCCGAATGGACATCACCGAGGCCACGGTCAAGCGCCACCTGCGCAACATCTTCACCAAGCTGGGCGCGACCTCGCGCATCGACGCGGTCAACAAGGCGATCAACGCCCTGGTCATCCAGCCCCCGGCGGCGCGGCGCGGTCGCTGAGCCGCCGCAGCCGCCCGAACGCTGCCCCCAAAGAGACACGTTCCCCCGCCGGCGGCGGACCGGGAGCACCCCATACGTCAACTCTCGGCACAATGCCGACATTTCATCCCAGGTAACCACTTGGGCCGACTTTCCCGGCATGCACCCTGACGGGTAATGTGAAATTCACAATTGGTGCACCCAATTTTACCTGCCCGTGGCGGAGTTCCGCTACTGCGGTATCCAAAGGAGTATGCACCCTGCTCCTTTCGGTGTTCCCGGGACTCAAGCAGGGCTCGAGGGGGCCTTGGGAGATTGTGGTGCGCCGCCCGCCAAAAGGGCATTGTGGTCCCCGCGGGCTCGGCAGGCAAGTTGTTGAAAGTGAATCGATTCCGCATCGAGGTGAACGAGAAAACTGTGAACGGGGGAAAAGATCGTGATCGCATTCCACGTGCTCGGTCAATTGGAGGTCCGCGCCGGTGCGCGTGACCTGGCACCGACCGCGCCGCGGGTGAAGGCGGTGCTGGCGCTGCTGGCACTCAACGCGAACCGGGTGGTCAGCACCGACACGCTGTTCGCCGAACTGTGGGACGACCGGCCGCCCCGCAGCGCGGCCACCACCCTGCAGACCTACGTCTACCAACTGCGCCGGATCCTGGACTCCGTGCCGCGGGGCGAGCGGCGCTGCGAGATCGTCACCAAGGCGCCGGGCTACGAACTGCGCACCGGGCGGACCGACGCCGAGCGCTTCCTCACCCTGGCAGAACAGGGGCGCTGCCTGTGGCGCCAGGGCCACGTCACGGAGGCCGCCGAACGGCTGCGGCAGGCGCTCGGTCTGTGGCGCGGCGAGGCGCTGGCCGACATCAACCTCGGGCCGGAGCTGACCATGCACAAAGCCCACCTGTGCGAACTGCGGCTGCGCGTGCTGGAACTGCGCATCCAGGCGGACGCACGGCTCGGCCGGCACCAGGAGCTGATTCCCGAACTCCGGTCGCTGGTCGCCGAGCACCGGCTCAACGAGCGGCTGCACGCCCAGCTGATCGACTCGCTGCGCGCCGCGGGCTACCGCGCCGAAGCACTGCAGGCGTACCAGGATCTGCGCAAGGTGCTCAGGACCGAGCTGGGCCTGGAGCCGACGCCGGAGGTGCAGCGGCTGCAGGCCGAGGTGCTCAACGGTGCGCACGGCGGCTCGGTGACCGCCCTGCTCCGTACCGGCTGACCTGCCGTCACCCACCCGACACGTCCGGGACGGAGCGACCGCTCCGTCCCGGACCATCGTCCTGCGAGGAGAACCCTGGCAATGGCACATGATCCATCCATGTCCGGCGCGGGAGAACCGGAGGGCGGGCCGCCCCCGTCCCGCGGCACGGCGCGTGCCGTGCTCGGCTACGGCCTGCTGGTCCTGGTGCCGGTGGCACTGGCACTTCTGATGCTGAGATTCGGCGTCGGTCACCCGGTGCGGGAGACCGCCGGAGCACCGAAGCCGGCCGAGCCCGCCGACCTGGTCGGCCAGGTACTGGTGGCCGGGGCCGTGGTGGTCGCGGCGGCAGGTCTGCTGGGCCTGGCGGCCCGCGCGGTCGGCCAGTCGCCGGTGGTCGGCGAGATCCTGGCCGGCCTGCTGCTCGGTCCTTCGGTGTTCGGGGCGCTGGCCCCCGGTGTCTCCAAGGAGGTGTTCCCAGCGGCGGTGACACCGGTCATGAACACCCTGGCCCAGGTCGGCGTCGTCTTCTTCATGTTCCTGATCGGGCTGGAGATGCCACTGACCATGCTGCGCAGGCTCGGCGGCAAGGTGCTCTCCGCCGGGCACGCGGCGCTCGCGGTGCCGTTCCTGCTGGGCATGTTCATCGCCCTGCGGCTGCGCGGCGACTACCAGCCCGACGGGGTGCGCACCGCGCCGTTCCTGCTCTTCGTGGCACTGTCGGTGTCGGTCACCGCGTTCCCGGTGCTGGCCCGGATCCTGTCCGACCGCGAGCTGATCGGCACCCGGCTGGGCGCGATGGGCCTGGCGATGGCCGGGGTCGGCGACGTCACCGCCTGGTGCGCGCTGGGCGTGGTGGTCGCCGAGGTGCGCAACAACTCTCCGTTGGGCGTCCTGGTCGCCGTGGCCGAGGTGGTGGCCTTCACCGCGGTGCTGTGGTTCGCGGTGCGTCCGGCGCTGGCGCATGTGCTGCGGGTGCTGGAGAGCCGGCGCGGCGGGGTACTGCCGATCGGCATGCTGATCACCTTCTCCGTGCTGATCTGCGCGGTCACCACCAATGTGCTCGGCGTCCACGCGATCTTCGGCGCCTTCCTCGCGGGCGTGGTGATGCCACGCTCCTCCCGGACGGTGAGGGACTTCGCGCACCGGACCGAGGGCCTGGCGCTGTGGCTGCTGCTGCCGTTCTTCTTCACCGCGGTGGGCCTGCAGACCCGGCTGCAGTCGGTCTTCTCGCTGTCCGCGCTCGGCGTGCTGGCGCTCGTGCTGCTGGTGGCGGTGGCCGGCAAGATCGGCGGGACCTTCGCGGCGGCCCGGCTGGCCGGTGAGGGCAACCGGGAGGCACTGGGGCTCGGCGTGATGATGAACTGCCGGGGCCTGACGGAGCTGGTGGTGCTCAATGTCGGCCTGTCGCTCGGCGTGATCGACTCCCGGCTGTTCGCGGTGCTCGTGGTGATGACCCTCGTGACCACCGTGGCGACCGATCCGCTGCTCCGCCTGCTGCGGCTCGACCGGCTCCCGGCGTCCCCCGGAGGCGGCCACTCCCCCGCCGAAGTGCCCGCCCAGGCACAGGAGACGGCCGGGGCCCGTCAGCCGTGAGAACCGGGGCCGGATCTTCCGGCGCGGCGCCCGCGCCGGCGAGATGGACCGGGGCTGCCCCGGTGCCGTACCGCCCGCCGGCCGGGGCCGCTTCGAGTGGCCGTCGAGCGCCCCGGACGACAGTGGCCGTATGGCAGCTTTCACCGGTGCACCGAGACTCGAAGAGATCGCCGAAGGGGTCCACGCCTTCCTGCAGCCCGACGGCGGATGGTGCCTCAACAACGCGGGGCTGGTGGTCGACGCCGGCACCGCGCTGCTGATCGACACCGCCGCGACCGAGGCCCGGGCCGGGCGGCTGCGCGAGCTGGTCGCGGACACCGCGCCGCGGCCCCCCCGGCTCCTGGTCAACACCCACGCACACGGCGACCACACCTTCGGCAACCACCTGTTCCCCGAAGCGGTGGTGGTGACGGCCGAGCGGACCCGGCAGGAGGCGGTCCGCACCGGACTGCATCTGACCACCCTGTGGCCCGACGTGGACTGGGGCGCGGTCGAACCGGCCGCGCCCCAGGTCACCTTCGCCGAGGAACTCACGCTCCGCGTCGGCGAGCGGGAGGCGTGGCTGCGCGCCTTCGGCCCGGCGCACAGCTCCTGCGACACAGTGGTGTGGCTGCCGGACAGCCGGGTGCTGTTCGCCGGGGACCTGGTGATGAACGCGGTCACCCCGTTCGTGCTGACCGGCTCGGTCCGCGGCCTGCGCGACGCGGTGGCCGGGCTGCGGACGTTCGAACCGGTCACCGTGGTGCCCGGGCACGGCCCGGTCGGCGGCCCGGAGCTGCTGGAGACCACCGAGCGCTACCTGGCCCGGCTGCTGGACCTGGCCGCGGCGGGCCTCGCCGAGGGACTGGACCCGCTGACGGTGGCCCGCACCGCCGACCTCGGCGAGTTCGCCGCTTTCCTGGACTCGGAACGGCTGGTGCCCAACCTGTACCGCGCCTACGGCGAACTGCGCGGCGGACGCCCGGAGGACTTCGCCAGCGTCGACGAGATGGTCCGCGGCATGGCGGAGCTGCACGGCGGCTTCCCCGCCTGCCACGCCTGACGACAGCCGACTGGCTGACGACAACCGACTGACTGACGGCTGACGGCTGACGGCTGACGGCTGACGGCTGACGGCTGACGGCTGACGAACTACGACTGACACAGCGACTCCCACGGGACGCCCCGCGGGGAGAGGACGGACACGTGAGCACGGAGCACGAGAGCGGCCCGGTCACCCTGATCGCGGTACTCGAAGCGCCGGTCGAGAACACCGGGGAGTTCATCGAGGGCTGGCGCGCGCACCTGGAACGGCTGCGCACCGCACCCGGCTTCCGCGGCGCCCGCCTGCACCGGGCGCTGCGCGGCGAGCACCGCTTCCAGCTGGTCGCGGTCGCCGACTGGGCGGACGCCGCGGACCTGGCCGCCGCTGCGGCGGGCGAGCAGGAGGGACCGGGCGCGGAGAAGTACGCCAAGACCGTTCACCGGGGGGTGTACCGGGTGATCGCCGAAGCCATGTCCGAGGAACGGCCGGACGGCGCCGGCGTGACCATGGTCAACCTCTTCGAGCTGCCGAACGAGCGGGTCGAGGAGTTCCTCGGTGCCTGGCGGCCCCGGGCGCAGCGGGCCAGTGAGTCACCGGGCTTCGTCGACTTCCGCATGCACCGGGCGGTCTCCGATGCCTCGCTGCCGCTGGTGAACGTCGCGCACTACGCCAGTGTCGAGGTGTGGAAGGCATTGCAGGCCGACCCGGAGTTCCAGGCCCGAAAGGCCGTCAACCCGCCGTACGCCACGGCCAATCCGGGACTGTTCGAGGTGGTCGCCGAGGTGCTCTGACCCTCGGCCGGCCCGCTTCCACGCGGGCTTGAGCGGGCCGCGAGAGCGCCCCCACAGACTTCATGACGACTTGTTACCAGCAGGAGGAGCGATGGTGGATCAGGCTACGACCGATGTGGTGATCCTCGGCGGCGGGCTCGCGGGTCTCACGCTCGCGGTCCAGCTCAAGAACGCCCGTCCGGAGACGGACGTGGTGATCCTCGACAAGCGGGAGGGCCTGGCGCCGGAGGCGGCGTTCAAGGTCGGCGAGTCGACGGTGCCGGCGGGCGCGCACTACTTCGCCGAGATCGTCGCGATGAAGGAGCACTTGGAGAAGTTCCATCTGAAGAAGAACGGCCTGCGGTTCTTCCAGCCCGCGGGCGGCAACCATGACCTCACCAAGCGGATCGAGCTCGGCCCGCGGGAGTTCCCGGCGCACAACAACTACCAGATAGACCGCGGCCGGTTCGAGAACGAGCTGACCCGGATGGCCCTGGACGCCGGCGTCGACCTGCGCCAGGGCGCCTCGATCACCGACGTGGAACTGCGCGAGGGCGACGCGGACCACACGGTGTCCTACACCCAGGGCGGCGAACCGCGCACCATCAGCGCCCGCTGGCTCGTCGACGCGGCCGGCCGCGCCCACTTCGTCAAGCGCAAGCTGGGCCTGTCCCGCGAGGTGTCCCACACCATCAACGCCTCCTGGTTCCGCCTCACCGGCGGCATCGACCTGGAGGAGTGGGGCAAGGACGACGCCAAGTGGATGGAGCGGATGAACCGCGCCGGCATCCGCAAGTTCTCCACCAACCACCTGATGGGCGAGGGCTACTGGGTGTGGCTGATCCCGCTGGGCTCGGACCACATCTCGGTCGGCGTCTGCGCCGACCCGCGGATCCACCCGTACGACGAGATCCGGACCTTCGAGAAGGTCCAGGAGTGGCTGCGCGCGAACGAGCCGCAGCTCGCCGAGGTGGTCGACGGCCGCACCGGTGACATCGCGGACTTCATCACCCTGAAGGACTTCGCCTTCAGCACCGACCGGGTGTACTCGCCGGACCGCTGGATGCTGGTCGGCGAGGCCGGTGCCTTCGTGGACGCCTTCTACTCGCCCGGCTCGGACATGATCGGCTACGGCAACAGCGTCACCACCGACCTGGTCGTCCGGGACTTCGCCGGCGAGGAGATCGCCGAGCGGCTGGAGTTCTACAACGACTTCCATCTGCGTACCTTCCGGTTCGTGCTCTCCAAGGTCGAGGACCACTACCCGGCCTTCGGGAACCCCGCGGTGATGGTGCCGAAGCTGTGCTGGGACGCCATGCTCAACCACGTCGGCGTGGTGCTGGTCTTCGTCAAGAACCGCTTCCTGGACTACGCGTTCATGCAGCGGGTGCGCGGCGACCTCGAGAAGCTGTACGAGGTCAACGACCGGGTCCAGCAGGTCTTCCGCGACTGGAACGAGCTGGAGAAGGTGGTCACCGACGGCCCGGCCAACGCCTATGTGCCGGCCAAGGCGATCAAGGACAGCCACGCCACCCTCGTGGTCGACTACACCGACGACGAACTGGCCGCCGAGATCTCCCGTGACGTCAGGGTCGCCGAGGCGCTGGCGGTCGCCGTCTTCCACCGGGCCGCCCGCGGACTCGGCGTCACCCCGGATCCGGAGGTGCCGGTCAACCCGTACGCGATCAGCCTGCGTCCCGACGACTGGCAGCGCGACGGCCTGCACACCGGCCCGGTCCTGCTGACGCTGGCCCAGGCGGAGGAGATCTCCGAGGGCAGCCAGGGCCTGTTCGCCGATCCGCTGCTCGACGGTGCGGCATGAGCGAGCGCCACGCGGCGGGCCTGCTGCAGCCGGACCCGGCCCTGGTGGACCCGCAGGCACTGCGCAGCGTCTGCGCCAACTGGGCCACCGGCGTCACCGTGATCACCAGCGGCAGCACCGAGCGAACCGCGGGCCTGACGGTGAACTCCTTCACCTCGGTCTCGCTCGACCCGGCCCTGATCCTGGTCTGCATCCACAACGACTCGAACGAACTGCCGGTCCTGCGGCGGACCGGCGCCTTCGCGGTGAACATCCTGGCCGCCGACCAGGAGGAGCTGTGCCGCACCTTCGCCAGCCGGCACACCCGGCACACCGCGCAGGCCGCCACCCGGCCGGGCATCACCGGTGTGCCCGTGCTGCCGGACGCGCTGGCCTATCTGGAGTGCCGGATTGACCGCGAGGTGGACGGCGGGGACCACGTGATCGTGATCGGCGAGGTGATCGACCTGGCCGTGCAGCGCGAGGAGGGGCCGCTGACCTTCTTCCGCAACGCCTTCCACCGGCTGCCGGCCGCCTCCTGACCGCATCCGCGCAGGATCCGAGCAGTACCCGAGTAGTGAGGAGAAGACAGATGCCCACCGCCGGGTTGTGCACCGCCGCGACCGCGGTCGCCGCGACCGCCGGCCGCCTTGCCGAGGCCGCCGAGCGGGCCCGTGAACTCGATCCCGCCGTGCTGGAGGAGATCGTCCGGGCGGGTTTCGCCCGGCACTTCGTCCCCGCGGCGGTCGGCGGTACCGCCGGTTCCTTCACCGAGCTGGTGGAGGCAGTCCAGGTGATCGCCGAGGAGTGCCCGGCCAGTTCCTGGTGTGCCTCGCTGATCGCCTCGATCGCCCGGATGGCGGGGGCGTTCCTGCCCGAGGAGGGCCAGGCGAGGATCTGGGCGGCCGGTCCGGACACGGTGCTGGTCGGGTCCGTGACGCCGTTCGGCACCGCCCGGCCGGCCGCCGGGGGCTGGCTGGTCGCCGGCCGCTGGCCGTACATCAGCGGTGTCGCCCACTCGGACTGGGCGCTGATGTGCGGCCTGGTGGAGTCCGGGACGGGCAGCGAGGCGCGGCTGTTCGCCCTGCCGCGCTCCGCGTACCGGATCGAGGACACCTGGCACAGCGTCGGCATGGCCGCCACCGGCAGCAACACCCTGGTCCTCGACGAGGTGTTCGTGCCCGAGCACCTCTCCTTCGACCGGGCCGACCTGTTCGCCGGACGCACCGGTGAGGCCTGGGGCGGGGTGGCGGCGGCCTGCCATCGCGCCCCGCTCCAGGCGGTCAACGGGCTGATGTTCGCCGCGCCGGCGGTCGGCGCCGCGCTCGGCATGGTCCGTACCTTCTCGGTGTACTTCGCCGAGAAGGCCGGCCACGCCCCGCAGCTGCCCGGCACCACCGGCGTGCAGGGTGTGCGGGGCTCCGCCGAGCAGGCACTGGCCCGCTCGGCCGGCGAGGTGGACGCGGCCCGGCTGCTGCTGGAGCGGGCCGCCCGGCTCGCCGACGAGGGCGCCGCCACCCACCCGCTGGACACCACCCGCAACCTGCGGGACTGCGCCCTGGCCGTCGATCTGTCGGTGACCGCGGTCGACCGGCTGTTCCGCCAGTCCGGCACCCGCGGGCAGGCGGTCTCCGGTTCGATGCAGCGGCTGTGGCGGGACGTCACCGCCATCTCCACCCATGTGGCGCTGCAGTTCGAGCCGGCCGCCCGCGGCTGGGTCGACCAGGTGCTCAAGGCCTGAACCGGGCCGCCCGTACGACGTCAGGGCGCCGGGACCTCGGTGGAGGTCCCGGCGCCCTGACGTCGTGGCGATCGGTGGCGGGCAGAGGGAAGCAGTGGGGCTCAGTGGGGATCAGTAGTTGCCCAGGCCGCCGCAGACGTTCAGCGCCTGCGCGGTGACCGCCGCGGCGCCCGGGGAGACCAGGTAGGAGACCATCGCGGCCACCTCGCTCGGCTCCACGTAGCGGCCGAGCGGCACCCGGGTGGTGATCCTGCTGTGCGCCTCCTGCTCGTCCACACCCCAGATCCCCGCGTAGTGCTCGCGCACCCGCTCGGCCATCGGGGTCTCCACGAATCCCGGGCAGACCGCGTTGACGGTGATGCCGGTCCTGGCCAGCTCCAGGCCCAGGGACTTGGAGAAGCCGACCACGCCGTGCTTGGAGGCGGTGTAGGGCGCGGCGTGCACCACGCCCTGCTTGCCCCCGGTGGAGGCGATGTTGACGATCCGTCCGGTACCGCGCTCCAGCATGCCGCCGCGGCTCAGCGCCGCCTTGGTGACCAGGAAGACGCTGTTCAGGTTGGTGTTGATCACGTCGAACCACAGTTCGTCGGGGACCTCGGCGGTGGCGCCGCCGCCGGGCCGGCCGGCGTTGTTGACCAGTACGTCGAGCCTCCCGTAGCGCTCGACGGTGGCGTCGACCAGCGCCCGCACCTGCTCGGGCGAGGTGACGTCGCAGGTGCTGCCGTCGACGTCCAGGCCCTCGGCACGCAGCTCGGTGAGGGTGTCCTCAAGGGTTTTGGCGGTCCGGGCGCACAGGTAGACGGCGTGGCCCTGGCGGGCCAGCGTACGGGCGATCTCGTGGCCGATGCCGCTGGTGGCGCCGGTGACCAGCGCGACCGGCCGCTCGCTGTCGGTGGAAGTGGATGCGTTCATGCACACCACCGTCGCCGCGGCGGCTCGCGCCCCGGTCGAGCCCCGCTCCAGCCCCGCGGCGCGGGCGTCGAGCCCGTCTCGACCGGGGCTCTTGGACGCGATTGAAGACTGAGCGCAATCAACGGCCGCGTGAAGGAGTCCGAGGAGATGGAGTCGACCGGCGTCAGCGCCGAGTTGTACGCAGAGGTTCTTCAGTACTACGCGCGTCAGATGCAGGCGCTGGACGCGGGCAAGGTGGAGGAGTACGCAGCCACCTTCACCGAGGACGCGGTGTTCGGCCACACGCCCGGCCGGGAGCCGGCGCGCACCCGGGCCGGCATCCTGTCCGACCTTTACCAGGTGCGCGAGCGGTTCACCGTCGATCCGCAGCAGCGGCGCCACATGTTCACGATGGTCGACGTCGAGCGACTGGGCGACGGCAGACTCCGCAGTACCTGCTACGCGCTGGTGCTGACCACCCGGCCGGGCGACGGTCCGGAGCTGGTCCGCAGTTGCGTGGTGCGCGACGTCCTGGTCCGCGAGGACGGGCGGCTGCGCAACCAGGAGCGGCTCGTCGACCACGACGGTTTCTGAGAGAGGTGGTTGTGATGAGCCGACGAGTGGTCATCACCGGCATCGGCGTGCGCGCCCCGGGCGGCCGGGGCACCAAGGAGTTCTGGGACCTGCTCACCGCGGGCCGTACCGCGACCCGGCGGATCAGTTTCTTCGACCCGTCGTCGTACCGGTCGCAGATCGCCGGCGAGGCGGACTTCGAGCCGGTGTGGGAGGGGCTGAGCCAGCGGGAGATCCGCCGCATGGACCGGGCCACCCAGTTCGCCGTGGTCTGCGCCCAGGAGGCCGTGCGCGACAGCGGCCTGGACTTCGCGGGCGTCGACCCGGCGCGGATCGGGGTCACCCTGGGCAGCGCGGTGGCCGCGGCGACCAGCCTGGAGCGCGAGTACCTGGTGCTGTCCGACTCCGGCCGCGACTGGCTGGTGGACAGCGAGGAGTGGCTGTCGCCGCACATGTTCGACTACCTGGCGCCGAGCGTGATGCCGGCCGAGGTGGCGTGGAAGGTCGGCGCGGAGGGGCCGGTGTCGCTGGTCTCCAACGGCTGCACCTCCGGCCTGGACGCGGTCGGACACGCCCTGCAGCTGATCCAGGAGGGCTCGGCCGACGTCATCGTGGCGGGCGCCACCGACACCCCGATCACGCCGATCGTGGTGGCCTGCTTCGACGCGATCAAGGCGACCACGGCACGGAACGACGAGCCGGAGACCGCCTCCCGCCCGTTCGACCGTTCCCGCACCGGCTTCGTGCTCGCCGAGGGCGCCGCGATGTTCGTCCTGGAGACCCTGGAGTCGGCGCGCCGCCGTGGCGCCCCGGTCTACGCCGAGGTCAGCGGCTACGGCACCCGCTGCAACGCGTACCACATGACCGGCCTCAAGCCGGACGGCCGGGAGATGGCCGAGGCGATCCGGGTCGCCCTGGACCAGGCGCGCGTCAACCCGACCGACGTGGACTACATCAACGCCCACGGCTCCGGCACCAAGCAGAACGACCGGCACGAGACCGCCGCGGTCAAACGCGCCCTCGGCGACCACGCCTACCGCACGCCGGTCAGTTCGATCAAGTCGATGGTCGGTCACTCGCTGGGCGCCATCGGCTCGGTGGAGATCGCCGCCTGCGCGCTCGCCATCAAGAACGGCGTGGTGCCGCCGACCGCCAACCTGCACGAGGCCGACCCCGAGTGCGACCTCGACTACGTGCCGCTGACCGCGCGCGAACTGGACGTGCGGACCGTGCTCACGGTCGGCAGCGGCTTCGGCGGCTTCCAGACCGCGATGGTGCTGCGGCGCCCGACCGGGGAGAAGGAATGACCAGGACCGTAGTCACCGGGATCGGCGCGCTCGCCGCCAACGGACTGGGCACCCAGGCCTTCTGGGCCGCCACCCGGGAGGGCCGGCACGGCCTCGGCGAGCTCACCCGGTTCGACGTGACGAAGTACCCGGCCAAGCTGGCCGGCGAGATCCGCGGGTTCGACGTGGCCGACCACCTGCCCGACCGGCTGCTCCCGCAGACCGATGTCTCCACCCGGTACGCGCTGGTCGCGGCCGGCTGGGCGCTGGAGGACGCCAAGGTCGACCCGGCCAGCCTGGTCGACTACGACATGGGCGTGGTCACCGCAAACGCCCTCGGCGGCTTCGAGTTCACCCACCGGGAGTTCCACAAACTGTGGACCTGGGGCCCGCAGACGGTCAGCGTCTACGAGTCCTTCGCCTGGTTCTACGCGGTGAACACCGGCCAGATCTCCATCCGGCACGGCATGCGCGGCCCCTCCAGCGCGCTGGTCACCGAGCAGGCGGGCGGCCTGGACGCGATCGGCCACGCCCGGCGGACCGTGCGCCGCGGCACCCCGCTGGTGGTCGCGGGCGGGGTCGACTCCGCGCTCGACCCCTGGGGATGGGCTGCGCAGATCGCCGGCGACCGGCTCTCCACCAGCACCGATCCGGGCCGCGCCTACCTGCCCTTCGACCGGGACGCCGACGGCTACGTGCCCGGCGAGGGCGGCGCGCTGCTGGTGCTGGAGGACGCCGAGGCGGCGCTGCGCCGCGGCGCCCCGGACATCCTCGGCGAGATCGCCGGCTACGCCAGCGGCTTCGACCCCGCGCCGGGCTCCGGCCGTCCCCCGGCGCTGCGCCGCACCGTCGAGGCGGCACTCGCCGACGCCGGGGTGACGGCCGGCCAGGTCGACCTGATCCTCGCCGACGCGGTCGGGGTGCCCGGCCTGGACCGGGCGGAGGCGGCCGCGCTGCGCGAGGTGTTCGGGCCGGGCGCGGTGCCGGTGACCGCGCCGAAGGCCGGGTCCGGCCGCACCTACGCGGGCGGCGGTTCGCTGGACACCGCCGTCGCGCTGCTGGCGATCCGTGACGGCGTGATCCCGCCCACCCCCGGCACCCGCGAGGTGCCCGCCGAGTACGGCATCGACCTGGTCCGCGACCGGGCCCGGGAGGCGGCCGTGCGCACCGTGCTCGTGGTCGCCCGCGGCCTGCGGGGCTTCAATTCGGCCGTCGTGGTCCGCGCCTGGGACTCCGACGCCGCCAACGACCATTCCTGAGGAGACAGTTGTGAACATCACCGTGGACGAGATCCGCCGTGTCATCGTCGCCAGCGCCGGCGCCTCCGAATCCGGGGTCTCCGACGCCGACTTCGCCGACACCACCTTCGACGCGCTCGGCTACGAGTCGCTGGCCCTGATGGAGACCGCCACCGCGATCGAGAGCGAGTTCGGCGTGCTGATACCGGACGAGCTGCTCTTCGAGGCCCGCACGCCTCGCGAGCTGGCCGAACTGGTCCGCTCCGCGAAGGAGGCCGCGGCCGCATGAGCCCCCGCACCCGAGAGACGGAGCACAGCAGGGAGGTTCAGGCTCCCGCCGACCGGCTGTACGCGCTGGTCGCGGACGTCAGCCGCTGGCCGGTGCTGCTGGGTCCGTGCGTACGGGCCACGCAGATCGAGCGGGACGGCGCCGACGAGCGGATCGAGCTGTGGGCGCGGACCAACGGGACGATGGCGACCTGGACCTCCCGCCGCTCCCTGGACCCCCAGGCCCTGCGGATCTCCTTCCGACAGGACCGGTCCACCGCGCCGGTCGCCGCGATGTCCGGCGAGTGGTCCTTCCACCCGGCAGGCGACGGCCGCACCCGGATCGTGCTGACCCACGCCTTCACCGCCGTGGACGACGACCCCCAGGCACTGGACTGGATCGCCCGGGCGGTGGACCGCAACAGCGTCGAGGAGCTGGCCGCGCTCGGCGACTTCGCCGAACGCCCGTATCCCCTTGAGCAGTTGGTCTTCTCGTTCCACGACCGGGTGGTGGCGCCCGGCGCGGACCCGGCCGATGTGTACGACTTCGTGCACCGCTGCGACCTGTGGCCCGAGCGGCTGCCGCACGTCGGCCGGGTCGACCTCACCGAGGACCCGGCAGGCGTGCAGGTGATGGCGATGGACACCCTCACCTCGGACGGCCGCAGCCACACCACCGCCTCGGTCCGGCTGTGCGTGCCCGGCGAGCGGATCTCCTACAAGCAGACCGTGCTGCCCGCCCTGCTGTCCGGGCACAGCGGTCTGTGGGAGTTCGAGAAATCGGGCAGCGGCACCGCGATCGTCTCGCACCACACCGTGGCGGTCGACCCGGCCGCGGTGGCGCAGACGCTCGGCGCGGGCACCACCTTCGAGCAGGCGTGCGCGCACGTCCGCGACACGCTGGGCGCCAACAGCCGGGCCACCATGGAGGCGGCGTGCGCATACGCGGCATCGGTGGTGCGGCGCCCATGAACCCCACGCGGAAACTGGCCGGCCTCGCCCTCTCGCCGGGCGCCGACGCCGACCGGGTGTGCATGGTCGCGGGCGACCGCTCGCTGACCCGGCGCCAGGTCCGCAACGAGGTGGGCCGGGCCCAGGCCGAACTCCTCGAACGCGGCCTGGTCCCGGGCCGGCGGGTGCTGGCACTGCTCGACCACGGGCCGGAGGCGGTGTTCTTCCTCGCCGCGGCCAGCTCGCTGGGTCTGCACCTGCTGATGCCGTACGGACTGCAGGCGACGGCGCTCTCCGAGTGGCTGTCCATCGCGGACGCCGCCGAGCCCGACGCGGTGGTGCACTTCAAACGGGACCGGGCAGGCCTGGACGTGCTGCGTGAGCACTGCGCCAATGTGGTGGAGCTGCCGTTCCCGGCCGGCGAGGCGCCCGAGGCGGAGGCGAAGGTGCTCCACCCCGAACCGGTGGAGCACTTCCTGGTGCTGTTCACCAGTGGTACCACCGGCAAACCGAAGGCGATCAGCATCGGCGAGGCGCACATCTGTGCCCGGATCGGCTGGGTCACCCGCACCATGGGCTACGGCCCCACCGCCCGGATCTTCATGACAGGTCTGATGAACAACACCACCGGTGTCATCAACTCCTTCGGTGCGCTGCTGCACGACGGCACCGTGGTCTTCCCGGAGAGCCCGGACCCCGGCCGGTGGCCGGCCCAGGTGGCCCGGCACCGGGCCACGCACCTGGCGCTGCGCCCGGTGGCGCTCAAGCAGTTCGTGTCCGCGGCGGGCACGGGCGGGGACGATCTGTCCA
Organism: Streptomyces sp. NPDC001507; assembly: GCF_042894765.1. Taxonomy (NCBI): domain Bacteria; kingdom Bacillati; phylum Actinomycetota; class Actinomycetes; order Kitasatosporales; family Streptomycetaceae; genus Streptomyces; species Streptomyces sp. NPDC001507. Next base: position 115,187 of record NZ_JBIAVV010000007.1, on the reverse strand, counting down.
GCCTGCGGGTGGTCTCCTACGGCGGGGCCGCCGTCCCCCGGGCGGTGCTCGAAGAGGGCCGCGAGCTGGCGCGCTGCGACTGGATCCAGGGCTACGGACTGACCGAGACCTACGGTCCGTTCTGCTTCCTCGGCGAGCAGGGCCACACCGAGGCGCGCCATCTCAAGCACGTCTACTGCATCGGCCGGCCCGACGACTCCCTGGAGGTGCGGCTGGAGCCGGCGGCCGGCCACCCGGACGGCGTCGGCGAGATCCTGGTCCGCGGTGACTCGGTGATGGAGGGCTACGTGGACGTCGCCAGCGGTGTGGTCGAGCCGGTCGGCGAGTGGCTGCGCACCGGTGACCTCGCCGAGTGGAGCCCCGACGGCGACCTGGTGCTCAAGGGCCGGCTGGCCGGGGTGCTGCTCAGCGAGAACGGCCACCGCATCTATCCCGAGGAGGTCGAGGCGGTGCTGGCCGGCACCCCGGGAGCGGACGAGGTGGTGCTGGCGGGCCTGCCGAACCCGAACGGCCCGCACGAGCTGCCGGTCGCCTGCCTGTGCGGTCCGATCGGCCTGCACGGCGCCGAGGAGCTGCGCGAACTCGTCGCCGCCGAACTGCGCGGCTCGCTGGCCCCGGAGAAGTGGCCGGACCGGATCTGGGCCACCCCCGAGCCGTTCGCCCGCAGCGCCAACGGAAAGATCATGCGCGGCGAGGTGGCCGCCCGCGTCGACCCGGCCCGGGTGGTGCTGCTGAAGGGCGGCTCCGATGACTGAGACCACGGAGCGGCTGCGGGTGCCCGAGCACGTGTACCGGGCGCTCGGCTACCTCTTCCCGCGGCTGATGTTCCTGAACGCGCGCTACGCCCCGCAGGTGCACTGGGGCGACATCGCGGCGGCCCTGGACGGCTTCCCGGCCGACGACCTGGACCTGGCCTCCGCCGGGTTCTGGAACCTCTGGCGCGAGCGCTGGACCGCCCTCGCCGAGGAGTACACCGCCCTCGCCGAGGGGTCCGGCACGACGGCCGGGCGCGGCCGCGCACTGCGTGGCGCCGCCGCGGCCTACCACTGGGCGGAGTTCCAGTACTTCGACGACCGGGCCGTCAAGCAGCGGTTGCGGCAGCGCATCCGGGACTGCTTCCTGGGCAGTCTGGCGGGCACCGACCTCGAGGTCACCGAGGGGTCGCTGCCCGGCACCGGCGGGGGCTACTGGGTGCTGCGCACCGGGGCGATGCGTGCGTCGGGCGAGCCGCTGCCCGCGGTGGTGCTCTCCAACGGCCTGGACTCGGCCACCGAGGTCGAGGTGGTGGCGTTGGCCGAGGCCTACCTGGAGCGCGGCATCGCCGCCGTGCTCTTCGAGGGACCGGGGCAGGGGTCACGGCTGGGCCGTACCCCGGTGCTGGTCGAGATGGAGCGGGTGGTCGCCGAACTGCTGGAGAGGCTGCGCACCGAACCGGGGATCGCCGCCGACCGGCTGGCCTTCGCCGGTATCAGCTTCGGCGGCTACCTGGCGCTGCGGGTGGCCCGGGAACTCGGCGAGCACTTCCGGTGCGTCGTCAATTTCGGCGGCGGCCCCGCGATCGCCAAGTTCGACGGCCTGCCGCGACGGCTGAAGGACAACTTCCGGTTCGCCTTCGACGCCGGGCCGGGCGAGGACCTGCAGCCGCGCTTCGACGAACTGGCGGTCGAGCCCGGCCCGGCGCCGGCCACCGAGGTGCTGAGCGTGTCCGGCGCGCTGGACGACATCTTCCCGGTCGAGGGGCTGTACGACCTCGACCGGGCGTGGTCGGGCCGGCACACGCTCGAGGTACATCCCAGGGAGGCGCACACCAGCCTCAACCTGATCAACTCCTACACCCTGCGCACCGCCGACCTGGTCACGGACCGGCTGGCCGGCCGCGCCTGACGGGGGAAACGGGCCTGCCCGGCGACCGGCCGGGCAGGCCCTTCGCGTCCCGCCGGGCACCACCGGGCCCGGGATCCGCCGACGTCAGCGGTGCTCGGTGAGGGCCGCACCGGACGCGAGCAGTCCGGGGTGCAGGTCGTGGTCGAGTCCGGCGTGCACGAAGACCCGCTTGAGCAGGGTGACGAAGGTCTGCGCCTCGTCCGGCTCCAGCCCGCCGAGCAGCCGGTCCTCGAAGCCGCTCACCAAAGCCTCGGCCTCGGCGTGCAGGCTGCGGCCGGCCGGGAGCAGGTGGACGGCGTGGGCGCGGCGGTCGGTCGGATGGCGGCGGCGCTCCACCAGTCCGCGCCGCTCCAGCTCGTCGACCAGGCCGACCATCACGTTGCGGTGCACGTTCAGCGGTCCGGCGAGCTGGTGCTGGCTGCGGCCGTCCTCCTCGGTCAGCAGGTTGAGCAGGCCGAACTGGCGGGGGTGGATGCCCAGCGGTGCGAGCACGTCGACGAGCTGCTCCTGCACGTGGGCGCTGAGGTGGGTCATCACGCAGGCGGGGTGGTCGAACAGCAATTGAGTACTCACGGCGTCATGATACCCCCAATGAATTATCACCTTGAGGGATAGTCACCAGAAGTGCATACTGGCTCCGTGACCCAAGACATCTCCGCAACCACGCCCGGCGCCCCGCCGCAGGAATCCCCGGGTGGCGCCGCACCCGACCCGAAGCGCCGGCTGGCCTTCGCGGTCGTCCTGATCGCAGGATTCATGGACCTGGTCGACACCACGGTCGTCAACGTCACCGTCCCGAGCATCCAGCGCGACCTGCACGCCGACTACGCCCAGATCGAGTGGGTGATCGCGGCGTACGTGCTCTCCTTCGCCGCGCTGCTGATCCTCAGCGGGCGGCTCGGCGACATCTTCGGACGCAAGCGCGTCTTCCTGATCGGCATGGCCGGCTTCACCGTCGCCTCACTGCTGTGCGGCGTCGCGGTCAACCCCGAGATGCTGATCGTCTCCCGGTTCCTCCAGGGCGCCGCGGCCGGCCTGATGGTCACCCAGATCCTGGCGATCCTGCACGTGGTCTTCCCACCGGCCGAGCGCGGCAAGGCGGTCGCCGTCTTCGGCGCGGTCACCGGCTCCTCCGCGGTCTTCGGCCTCGCCCTCGGCGGCCTGCTCGTGCAGTGGGACCTCTTCGGCTGGGAGTGGCGCCCGATCTTCCTGGTCAACGTCCCGGTCGGGATCGCCGCGCTCATCGCCGGCGCCCTCGTGATCCGCGAGTCCCGCGCCCCGCAGCGCCCCAAACTCGACCTGCTCGGCATGCCACTGGCGCTGGCCGCCGTGGTGCTGCTGGTCTACCCGCTCACCGAGGGCCGCCGCCTGGGCTGGCCCGCCTGGACCTACGGCATGCTCGCCGGTGCCCTGGTGCTGCTCGCGGTCTTCCTCGCCTACGAGCGGCGCCGCTTCGCCACGGTCGGCTCCGCGCTGGTCGAGTTCGGCGTGTTCCGCTCCCGGTCGTTCTCGGTCGGCATGGCGGTGTGGTTCCTGTTCTGGATCGCGGTGGGCGGATTCTTCTTCGTCTGGACGCTCTTCCTGCAGCAGGGCCTCGGCTGGACGCCGATGCACGCCGGCCTGACCGCCGCCACCTTCGCCATCGGTGTCGGCATCGGCGCCGGCAACGCCCCCGACAAACTGGTCCCCAAGTTCGGCCGCAACGTGCTGGTGGCCGGCGGCATCGTCAACGCGGTCGGCTTCATCGCCTTCGCCGTCCTGGTCGCCCACTACGGCCACAGCCTGGCGTCCTGGCAGATCATCCCGGTGCACATCGTCTCCGGCATCGGCTTCGGCCTGATCGTCGCGCCGACCCTGGACCTGCTGCTCGGCCAGGTCCCCGGCGAGCAGGCGGGCAACGCCTCCGGCCTGCTGAACACCGTCCAGCAGCTCGGCATGGCCCTCGGTGTCGCCCTGACGGGCGTCGTCTTCTTCGCCCAGGTCGGCAACGCGGCCGGCCACGCCACCGACGAGGCCACCCCCGTGCTGAAGTCCGCCCTCGGCGGCGCCGGCGTCTCCTCCCAGGGCCGGCTCCTCGACGACTTCCGCACCTGTGTGCGGCAGCGCGCCGACTCGGTCGATCCGAGCAAGGTGCCGGCCAGCTGCACCGAAAGCGACCCGAAGACCGCCGCCGCGTTCGGCCGGGCCGTCGCCCGTGCCGACTCGGTCAGCTACTCGTCGGGCTTCCGGACCGTCCTGCTGCTGGACGCCGGCATCCTGGTGCTCGCCGCCGCCGGCTTCCTGACCCTGCCCAAGCACTCGCGGCCCGCCGACGCGACCGCCGTGAGCACCGAACCCACCGAGGTGACGGCATGAGCAACGAGAAGAACGTCCTGGTCCTCGGCCGCGAGCGGCACCTGGTCGACGCCTCCACCGACATCATCGAGGCCAACGGCTTCACCGCGGTCGGCGTGACCCGTGACGCGGAGGCCCTCTCCCTGCTGGACACGGGCCGGTTCATCGCCGTCCTGGTCGGCAGCGGCGTCGAGTGGGAGTCCCGTCCTCCCGTGCGCCGGCACGCCGCTCCGCACGGCACCGTGGTCCTCGAAGCACAGCGCGTCCCCATGCAGACCGTTCAGGACCACGTCCGCGACGTGATCGTCCCGCGGTTGCTGCAGATCGCCTGACCACCACCGCACCAGGTCCCCGGATCCGGCCCTTCCCCCACCGGATCCGGGGGCGCCGCCGTGCCGGGGGTTCAGCGGCGGTGGACGCTGACGGCGTACCCGCCACCGTCATAGGGGTCGGCGTCCCAGGTGGCGAAGCGGCCGACGAGGGTGAGGCCGGCCGCGGCGCAGTGGCCGTCGTACTCGGGCAGGGTGATGCCGGGCGGCACGGGCAGATGGGCAGCGTCGAGGCCGAACCCGGCGACCAGCAGGCCGCCGGGGCGCAGGGCCGCGGCCAGGCGTCCGGTCACGGCGGCCTCGGTGCCGGCGGCGAGCAACGGGAAGATGTTGCCCGCGGCGACCACGAGGTCGAAGTCCGCCGCGATGCCGAGCCCGCTGGGCTCGAACCCGGCCAGGTCGGCCTGGAACCAGGGCAGGTGAGGCGCCTGTTCCCGTGCCACCGCCAGCATCGACGCGTCGAGATCCACGCCGACGCAGTCGTACCCGAGCTCCGCGAGCCGGATCATGACCCGTCCGGTGCCGCACCCCGCGTCCAGCACGCGCGCTCCGGCCGGCACCAGCGCCGTGCAGAACCGCGCCTCACCGTGCACGTCCTCGCCGCTGCGGGCCAGGGCGGCGAACCGTGCGGCGTAGTCCTGCCCGGACCTGCCCCCGGTCAGTTCGTCCCAGCGACTCATGCGAGGAACTATAGGCCGAGGCAGCCGGGCATCAGGCGCCGAAGACCTGGAACTCCGAGACCTGCCCGGCCGGCCAGCCGGTGTTGGCGGTGAAGGTGAGCCGCAGGTAGCGGGTGGTGGCCGTGGCGGGGAGGGTGAGGGTCGCGGTGTTCCCGGTCGCCGGGTCGAAGGTGTAGCCCGCCGAGGCGAGCAGCTGGGTGAAGGTGCCGCCGTCCGTGCTGCCCTGGACGGAGACGGTCTGGGTGCGGGTGGCCCAGGCGGCCGACGGGGGAAGGGCGAGGACGATCCGCTTGACCCCGGTGCCGGCGCCCAGATCGACCTGGACCCACTGCGGGAAGGCGTTGTTGGCGGACTCCCAGTAGGTGCTGGTGTCGCCGTCGGTCGCGTTGGACGAGCCGTAGACCTGGGTGTGGCTGCTCTCCGAGGTGGGGCGGTGCAGGGCGAGGTTGGTGGTGCCGGACGGGGGGTCGGTGGTGACGGTGACCTGGTTGGAGGGCTGCGACACGTTTCCCGCCGCGTCTAGGGCGACGACGTCGAAGGTGTAGGCGGTGGACGCGGTGAGTCCGGTGACGGTGAACGAGGTGGCGCCGGTGGTGCCGACCTGGGTGCTGGTCGAGCCGGACACCCGGAGGATGCGGTAGCCGGTCACGCCGACGTTGTCGGTCGACGCGTTCCAGGACAGCGAGACGGAGTTGCCGGTGTGCCCGGTGACGGTCAGGCCGCCCGGCGCGGCCGGCGCAGTGGTGTCGCCGGTGGTGAGGACCGGCTGGGTGGGGCGGGTGGCGGTCAGCGCGATCTGACCCTTGAGCATGCGGCCGCCGTCGCCGGTCAGGCGCAGGTAGTAGTCGGCGGAGCAGGCGGTGCCGTCCTCGTCGAGGGCGAGGAATCCGGAGTTGGTGGGCACCCACGCCTGGGTCTCGGCGGTCTTGGCGATCTGGTTGCCCTCGTTGTACTCGTCGAACATCGAGATGTAGATGCCCTGCACCCCGGCCCGCACCATGTTGTAGAACTGCCGCCACATGAAGTCGCCGTGCACGCGCTGCCGGGCGGAGACGTCACCGGGGAGCACGCAGGGCTGGAAGTCGATGCCGTTGGCGTTGCAGTCGGCCTGGTCGGGGACCGTGTACGTGGTGTACGCGTTGTCGGCATCGGTGATGGTCCCGATGGCGCCGACCATCCACGGCGAGATCATGTTGAAGGCGTGGTAGACGCCCAGGAATCCGGCCCGTGAGCCGCCGGTGCCCGTCCGCCACTCGCGCGGGACCCCGCCGATGACGTAACAGCCCTGGCCCTTGAACCAGTTGACGACGTCGAGGCAGGCGTCGGCGGTGAAGGGGTGGTTGGGGTCGTTGAAGCCGAAGCCCCAGATGCACACGACCGGCTTGCCGTTCTGCTTCGCGTAGGCAGAACTCGCGGTGTGGGCGGCCATCTTGTTCGTCCAGTCCGTCTTGATCTCGGACTGCATGTTCGTCCAGTTGGAGACGTCGTACATGATGTAGAACTTCCGCCCGTACGCCTCGGCGGCGCTGCGCACCTTGGTCGCCATGGCGTCGCGGGTGGGGCCCTCGCCGCCGGTGGGGTTGAAGCGCTGCAGGGCGGCGGTGTCGATGCCGTTCTGCTGCATCCACAGGAAGTGGGTGTTGACCGTCTGCTGGTCGTACGAGGAGAACAGCCTGGCGGGCTGGCCGTTGCCGAGGGCGGCGTACGACGTCTGGTAGGTGCTGGTGTAGTCACGCACGTCGGGCCAGCACTTGATGTTGGTGTTGGTCGGGGACGGCGCCTGGCCCCAGTCCTGGCTCCAGTGCCACCAGCCGTTGATGGGCGCGCCGTCGCCGGCGCAGGCGAACCAGCCCTGGTAGCCGACGGTGATCTTGCCGACCACGTCGCCCGGCGCACTGGCCGCCGCCGCGGCCGGGGCGAGCACGGTCCCGGTGGCACCCACGGTTCCCACCGCACCGGCCGCGACCGCGGCCCTCAAGAAGACTCTGCGTGTGACACCCATCTGGATTCCTCTGGTCGAGTGGTCGAGTGGTCGAGTGGCCTTCGGTGGACGGTGCCGCCGGGCGCGCCCGGCGGCACCGTCGGGGCGGATCAGGTGTTCCAGACCTGGAACTCGGAGATCTGACCGGCCGGCCAGCCGTTGTTCGCCGTGATGTTCACCCGGAAGTAGCGCTGGGTGGTCGCGGTGAACGTGATGGTGACCGTGTTGTTGGTGGCGGGGTCGAAGGTGTACGTGGCCGACGACTTGATCGTGGAGAAGGAGGAGCCGTCGGTGCTGCCCGACAGGGACAGCGTCTGGTTGCGGGCGCCCCAGGTCGCGGGGAGCTGGAGGACGACGCGGCTCGCGCTCTGCGCGGAACCGAGGTCGACCTGCACCCACTGCGGGAAGGCGTTGTTGGCGCTCTCCCAGTAGGTGCCCTGGTTGCCGTCCGTCACGTTCGACGACGGGTAGACGTCGGTGTGGCTGGACTCGGTGGTGGCCGCGCCGGCCGCCAGGTTCTTGCTGACCGTGCCGGCTCCGGTGCCGGTCAGCGCGACCGTGGTGGTGCCGTTCGACGCGTTGCTGGCGATGCTGAGATCGCCGGTGCGGGTGCCGGACGCGGTGGGCGTGAAGGTGACGGCCACCGTGCAGGAGGCCCCTGCCGCGATCGACGTCCCGCAGGTGTTGGTCTGCGAGAAGTCACCGGTGACCGTGACACCGGAGACGGTCGCCGCCGCGGTACCGGAGTTGGTGACCGTGACCGTCTGCGCGCTGCTGGCGGTGTTGAGCGCCTGGGTGGGATACGTCAGCGACGCCGGGCTGGCCGACAGGGTGGCCGGCGAGGAGCCGCCACTGCTCGGGAACACCTCGAAGTCCGACAACTGGGCCGCGTTCCAGCCCGTGTTGGCGGTGATGTTCACCCGCACGTAGCGCGCCGTGGCGGCGCTGAACGTGATGGTCGCCGTGTTGTTGTTGGAGTTCGGGTCGAAGGTGTACCCGGCCGATGCCTTGATCGTGGAGAAGCTGGAGCCGTCCGTGGACCCCTGCACCGACAGGGTCTGGGTGCGGGCCGACCATGCGGTCGCCGGCGGGAGCTTGAGCACGACCTTGCCGACGCTGTAGTTCTGGCCGAGGTCGACCTGCGCCCACTGCGGGAACGAGCCGTTCGTGCCCTCCCAGTACGTCGACGCGTCCGCGTCGGTGAGGTTCGAGGCGACGTAGGGGCTGTTGCTCGAACTCGCCGTCGCCGGGCGCCCGGCGGCGATGTTGGTGGTGCTGTCGATGCCGCTGCCGGTCAGGGCGACGACGGTGGGGCTGTTGTTGGCGTTGCTGGTGATGGTCAGGTTGCCGGTGCGCGAGCCGCCGGTGGTGGGCTTGAAGCCGACGGTCACCGTGCAGGAGGCGCCGACCGCGAGGGTGGAGCAGTTGTTGGTCTGGCTGAAGTCACCGGTCGCCGAGACGCCCGAGACGGTCGCCGAGGTGGTACCCGAGTTGGTCACCTTCACGGTCTGTGTGTCGGCCGAGGAGCCGACCACCGTGGCGGCGAAGGCGAGGCTCGCCGGGTCGGTGTTCAGCACCGGGCCGGGCGCGGTGCCGGTGCCGGAGAGGGTGACGGTGTTGGTGACCCCGCCGGCGTTGACGGTCAGCGTGCCGCTGCGGCTGCCGGTGGCCGTCGGCGCGAACTTCACGCTGACGGTGCACGAGCCGTTCGCGGCGATCGACGAGCCGCAGGTGTTGGTCTGGGAGTAGTCGCCGCTGGTGGAGACGGACGAGACGGACGCGGCGGTGCTGGTCGGGTTGGACACGGTCACGGTCTGGGCGTCACTCGTCGAACCGGTCGGAATCGACCCGAAGTTGAGAGCCCCCGGGGTGGCCGTCACGCCCTCGGACGGATAGGGCGGGTAGACCGGGGCCGGCCATCCGCCGCAGTACGGTGTACCGCTGATGCCGGAGTTGCCACCGCCGTCGGTGACGACGAAGTTGCCGCCCGAGCAGCTGTACACCGGCGAGGAGTAGCCGACGCCGGTGGCCGTGACGTTGGTGAACTTGGCCGCGCCGCCGGTCTGTTCCTGCAGGGCGAAGGTTCCGGTGCCCGCGATGGTCACGTTGTCGAGGTTGACCCCGCTGATCGTGCCCTCGACCCACTGGATCGCCTCGTACGGGCTCTGCTGGATCAGCGCGTTGGTCACGTTGATCGGGCCGGTGATCGCGCCCTGGCTGCCGTCGAACCACAACGCGCCCACGCCGAACTGCCAGTTCGGGTCGAGGCTGCCGTCCCGGACCATGGTGTTGTCGGAGATGGTGGTGGTGCCGACCGGCGTGGACGAGAAGCGCTGCCCCACGTGGATACCGCCACCCTGGGTGATGCCGGAGTCCACCACCCGGTTGCCGCTGACGGTGTTGTCGTGACCGCCGTAGATCGCGATGCCGTTGGCGAGGATCTGCAGGGAGACGGTGTTGTTGGAGATGGTGTCGTTGGCGTCGGCACCGATGCCGGAGTCCGCCCAGGTGGCGATGCCGTCGTCGCCGGTGTTGCGGATGTCGCTGTTGGTGACCTTCGAGTTGGTGACGCCGCCGTGGAAGTTGATGCCGTCGGCGGTGGTGTCGCGGATGCGCATGCCGCTGAACGTCAGTCCGTCCATCGGCCCGTCCATCCAGGCGCCGACCTTCATGTGGTCGATCCACAGGTTGGACACGGTCGAGTTGCTCATCGCGCCGCCGATGCCGTTGACCTGGGCGCTGTCGTTGCGCTCCTGCACGTTGCCGAAGATCGCGAAGTTCTGCAGGTGCACGCCGGTGCTGGGCGAGGGCGCGGAGTTGCCGTAGAAGCCGGGTGCCGTGCCGGTGACGGTCGAGTACCACATGCCGGCGCCGGCGATCGTGACGTTGTTGACGCTGATGTGGCCGGGGATGTTGTAGGTGCCCGGCGGGATCCACACGGTGCCGCCGGGGCCCGCCGCACTGATCGCGGCGTTGAACGCGCTGGTCGCGTCGGTCGCGCCGGTCGAGTCGGCGCCCTTGCTGGTCACCGACACCGACCCCGAGGGTGCGGTCAGGGCGGCGCCGACCTGCTCGAAGTCGGCGAAGTCGATCGTGTACGAGGAGGCGGTGTCGCCGGAGTCGACCTGCAGCTTGAAGGTCGTGCCCGCCGGATAGGTGGTGGAGAACAGGCGGTGGGCCTCGTCGTAGAAGTGGTGCGGGTTGCTGCCCGGGGTGTTGGTGAAGGGGTAGCTGCCGTAGTACCAGCTGTAGGCGTTGGTCAGGGTGAAGTCGGGCTGCTTGACGCCGTTGATGTACAGGGACAGCGCGGCGGTGTAGACCGAGCCGCCCGAGGTGTCGGGGATGCTGTACCGGAAGTTGATCGAGTTGGTCGCCACCGGGGTGGTGAAGGTGACGTACTGGCCGGTTCCCTGGAGGGTCGTCGCCTTGCGGTACGACGCCTCGTCGGCCAGCTGCCCCTGGGTGTAACTCGGGCCGATGGTGGTGCCGTTGGTGGCGGAGTTCTCCGCCTGCACCTCGACGTACGGCAGACTCGCGCCGCTGCCGCCGGTGGCGGCGGCCGCGGCCGCGGCCGGCTGGACGGCCAGCGCGAAGACGCCGGCGACCGTCAGCATCGCGGTGCTGACCGCCCAGACGAGCGCTCGTCTCAGATCTCGGATGGAATGGCTCACTTACCACTCCTTTCATCACGAAATGCCCGGACTGTTCCGCTGACACCGCCCGGGGCGGAAGGGGAGACGGAGGATGGTGATGACGCACGGGGGACCGTAATGTCGTCGACATCGGCGCGCAATAACTAGACAGAACATTGCAACAATAAAAATTTGACATGCAAGATCTAATGCGAGGTCGTGGGCCGTCTCCGGTACGAGGCCGCACGCACGGCGGTGCCGCCGGACGTGCTGTCCGGCGGCACCGTGGGACGGGGGGGCGGTCAGGTGGTCCAGATCTGGAACTCGGACACCTGGCCCGCGGGCCAGCCGTTGTTGGCGGTGACGGTGACGCGGAAGTAGCGCTGGGTGACGGCGGGGAAGGTGAGCGTGACGGTGTTCTTCGTGCCCGGGTCGAAGGTGTAGGCCGCCGCGGGCTTCAGGGTGGTGAAGGCGGTGCCGTCGGTGCTGCCGCCGAGGGCCAGGGTCTGGGTGCGGGCGCCCCAGCCGGCGGGCAGTTGCAGCACCACACGCGAGGCGCTGCGGGCCGAGCCCAGGTCGACCTGCACCCACTGCGGGAAGGCGTTGTTCGCGCTCTCCCAGTAGGTGCCCTGGTTGCCGTCCGTCACGTTCGGCGACGGGTAGACGTCGGTGTGGCTTGACTCGCTGGTGGGTCTGCCCGCGGCCAGGTTGGTGCCGGGGGTGTCGGTGCCCGCGGTGAAGTCGAGGCGGTTGATGTTCCAGCCGCCGGTGTCCTGGTCCAGGGTCAGGACCTGCCGGCCGGCGGGCAGGGTCACGTGCGTGGTCACGGTGGCCCAGGTCTGCCAGTCGCCGGTGGCGGGCAGGTCGACGGCGCCGGTGAGGTTCGCGCCGGCGGCGTCCGACAGGTGCAGCGCGCCCGCCACCGCGGACGGGGCCGCGACCCGCAGGCCGAGGGTGTAGGTGCCGGCGGTGGCGACGTCCACGGTGTACCGGAACCACTGTCCGGCGCCGGTCCAGCCCAGGTTGTAACCGCCGCCGGTGTCCGAGGTGTTGTCCAGGTCCACCCCGTCGGCGCGGTAGGAGTTGGCGTTGCCGTTGACGGAGGTGACGTTGCAGGCGACGCCCTGGCCGCCGGTGTCGTAGTCCTCCGCCTGCACCGTGCCGGGCACGGCGGCCGGGGTGCCGCCGTAGGGGCCCTCGGGGGCGGGCGGCGGCCAGTGGTTGTCGCTCAGCGTGGCGACGAACCCGGTGGAGTTGTTGACGAAGGCCGAGGCGCCGGAGGGCAGCCCGGTGACCGTGTTGCCGGTGATGGCCGCGGAACCGGTGGGCGCGGGGTAGAACGGCGGCGAGATCGCGATGCCGTTGCGGCCGGGGTCGCTGACCGTGTTGTCCTGGAGCAGGGTGTTGGTCGAGGTGGAGAAGCCGATCCCGTCGTACAGGGAGTCGCTGACGGTGTTGCCGGTCACCGTGACCTTGTCGACGGTCCCGGTGTTCTGTCCGTCGCCGCCGTTGCCGACGTGCAGGGCGGGCTGGCCCTGGCTGTAGGCGTTGCCGCCGGAGCGGACCACGGTGTTGCCCGTCACGGTCGCGGACAGCAGGTCGCTGCCGTTGACCCCGAAGCGCCCGGCGCCCAGACCGATGTAGCGGGCCGTGTCGCTGATGTAGTTGTCCTCGACCCGGTGGCCGCTGCCCCCGTAGATCCCGACGCCCTTGCCGCCCCACGGCGCGATCGAGGTGTTGTCACTGACAGTGACATTGGTCATCGGCTTGTAGTACGTCTTCGAACCGTCGCTGTTGGTGTTGTAGTTCACCGAGTTGATGGCGATGGCGTCGTCCCCGGTGCCGCGGACGAAGTTGTTCGTGACCGTCAGGTCGTTCCCGGTGTCCGAGCCCAGCGACACGTTGTTGACGTTGATCCCGTCCGCCCAGACCGACGTCAGCCTGCTGTTCCGCACCGTGCCGCCGGTGCCGGAGGCCCAGAAGCCCGACATGGTGTGCTGGGTCCAGATGCCGTCGGCCAGCCAGCCGGTGCCGGTGGTGTCCATCGCGCCGCCGTCGCCGCCGACGGTGCTCCGGCTGACGGCGTTGGCGTCGATGTGGAAGTCACGCACAGTGCAGGAGGTCAGGTCGAACAGGGCTGCCAGCGGCGTGCTGTTGGGGACCGGGACGTCACGGTAGACCGTGCTGTACCACAGGCCGGCGCCCGCGATGGTGATGCCCTGTGCGTGCAGCCCCGTGGTGCCCTTCACGTAGAAGGTGCCCTGCGGTATCCACAGGATCCTGCCCTGCGCCTGGGCCTGGTCGATGCAGTTCTGGATGGCGGCCCGGCTGTCCGTCGCCTGGCTGTCGGCCGCGCCGTTGGTGGGGGTGTCGTCCGGCACCGCGCCGCAGCTCGTGATGGATATCGAGTTCGCCGGCTGGGTCAGGGGCGCCGGCGGGTTCTCCACGTCCACGGAGTCCACGTCGTAGAAGGACGCGCTGTTCCCGGAGTCCTTGCGCAGTGAGAACGTGGCACCCGCGGGGATCGGGGCCCCGGTGACGAAGGTGTGCGACTCGTCCCAGAAGACCCTGGGGTCGCCGTCGGCCGGGTTCTGGTTGTCGCTCGTGTTGTAGTTGCCGTTGCCCTCGTACACCCAGCTCTGCCGTGAGTTGAGGTTGAGCGACTGCCGGAACACGCCGTTGACGTACAGGTTCAGGGTCCCGGTGACACCGCCGCCGGACGCCGAGTCCGGAATGCTGGCGCGGACGTTGAGGAACGAGATCGGCTGCCCGGTGGTGTTCGTCCACTGCACGGACTGGCCCGTGGCGTCCAGGTGGACGTAGGAGTGGCCGGACGCCTCCAGGGCGGCGCTCGAATACTCGGTCGTCGGCGCCGCGGTCAGCGACCGGACGGCCGCGCCGCCGCCCGGCGTTCCCGCCTCGGCCTCGTAGACCGAGAACGGCGTCGTGGCACCGGCCGCGGCCTGCGCCTGCCGGGGAGCGGGGGCCGTCACCTCGGCGCGGAGCGGCCCGGAGTGCGGCGCCTCCTGCGCCGCGGCGGCCGGTAAGACGGACACGCACAGCGCGCCGACCGCAGCGACGGCGGCCACCGCCAGGCGCCGGGGTCTGGGGATCGTCAGCATGTGATGCTCCTTCGGGGCTGGGGGGAATCCGGCGCCCCGACCGTACAGAGCCACCATGCACTCCGCTAGATTCCGACGAAGTAAAGAATGAAACGCGCAAGCTTTTGCAAGTTTTTCGCTGCTTTACGCAAATCTCAGATTCCAGGGCTCCCGGCCTCGCCACGGGCACGGATGCGGCGAAGGCCGCCTCATGCGGCGGGAACAGCCTGTCCGGCCGACGCTGTTGCACCGGCCGAGGGACCGGCACCGCGCGGGTGGGGAGGGCACGGACCAAAGGTGCTCCGCCCCCGCGTGACCCGGCGCCCTCCGGTCCGCGGTACACCTGGTGATCTGCTGTTCACGAACGTCTGCTCAGGTACCCTCCGCGGACTCGGACCGAGGCCTTGCCACACAGGAGGACTGTTTTGATGAACGACCGGCCCTTGACGCTCATGGCGGTACACGCCCACCCCGACGACGAGGCCACCGGAACCGGAGGCGTCCTCGCGCGGTACGCGGCGGAGGGCGTGCGCACGGTCCTCGTGACGTGTACCGACGGCGGCTGCGGTGACGGACCGGGGGGTGTCAAGCCCGGTGAGCCCGGGCACGATCCGGCGGCCGTCGCCGCGATGCGGCGCCAGGAGCTGCAGGCGAGCTGCGACATCCTGAAGATCAGCCACCTGGAGACGCTGGACTACGCCGACTCCGGAATGATGGGCTGGGCGGCCAACGACGCCCCCGGCTCCTTCTGGCGGACACCCGTGGCCGAGGGCGCCGCCCGGCTCGCGGAACTCATGCGGCGCTACCGGCCCGACGTGGTCGTCACCTACGACGAGAACGGCTTCTACGGCCATCCCGACCACATCCAGGCCAACCGCATCACGATGGCGGCGCTGGAGATGACCGAACCGGCCCCGAAGGTGTACTGGACGACGGCGCCGCGCGCGATGATGCAGCGGTTCGGCGAGGTGATGCGCGAGTTCGGGGAAGACCTGCCGGAGCCGGACCCCGCGGAGGCCGCCGCGATCGCGGAGATCGGGCTCCCCGACGAGGAGATCACCACCTGGGTGGACACCACCGCGTTCGGCGGCCAGAAGTTCGACGCGCTGGCCGCGCACGCCAGCCAGGGCGAGAACATCTTCTTCCTCAGGATGGGCCGGGAGCGGTTCACCGAGCTGATGGGCATGGAGACCTTCGTCCGTGTCCAGGACTCCACCGGCGCGGCCGTACCCGAGAACGACCTCTTCGCCGGACTGCGCTGACCTGGCCGACGCTCCGGGCGGACGGTCCGCACGCCGCGGCCGGGTCTGTCCGCCCGGGGCGACGCCCGGCCGACGGTACGGCCGGAACCGCACCAAAAGCGCAGGTCAGAGGAGTGGAAGTGGTGATAACCCCCCGGAGTTCCGGCGGAACTCCCCCTGCGGATCCGGTGGCTGGCCCGCTGTCGGCGCCGCCCGGCCCCGCCCAGACTCGGCGGCATGACGTTCTCCATCGACGCTCCCACCGCCGCCGCGACGGCCGCCGACCCGGCGCGGACCTCCGGTCCCGGCAGCGATTTCGCCAGGCTCTCCCGGCGCATCGCCGACGCGGGCCTGCTGGACCGGCGCCCGGGCCACTACACCGTGCGGCTCGGCCTGGTGATCGCGGCCCTGCTGGGCGGCACGGCGGCCTTCCTCGCGCTCGGCGACACGTGGTGGCAGCTGGCCACCGCCGCTGCCATGGCCTTCGTCTTCGGTCAAGTGGCGCTCGTGGCACACGACCTGGCACACCGTCAGGTCTTCCGTCGGCGCCGCCCGAGCGAGACCTGGGGCCGTCTCTTCGGCAACCTCGCCATCGGCATGAGCTACGGGTGGTGGATGAACAAGCACACCCGTCACCACGCCAACCCCAACCACGAGGAACTCGACCCCGACGTCGCACCGGACATCCTGGTGTGGTCCACCGAGCAGGCACGCGGCAGCAGCGGCCTGGCCCGGCTCGTCGGCGGCCACCAGGCGTTCCTGTTCTTCCCGCTGCTGACGCTGGAGGGCTTTAACCTGCACGTGTCGAGCGTGCGGGCACTGCGCTCGCCGGCCATGAAGAACCGGGTGGCGGAGGGCACGCTGCTCCTCCTGCACTTCGCCGCCTACCTGTCCGCGCTGTTCCTGGTCCTCTCCCCCGGCAAGGCCGTGGCGTTCCTCGCCGTGCACCAGTGCCTCTTCGGCGTCTACCTCGGCTGCACCTTCGCCCCGAACCACAAGGGGATGCCCACCTTCACCGGCGACGAGCGGCCCGACTTCCTGCGGCGCCAGGTGCTCACCTCCCGCAACGTGCGGGGCGGCCGGTGCACGGACGTGCTGCTCGGCGGCCTCAACTACCAGATCGAGCATCACCTGTTCCCGAGCATGCCCACGCCTCATCTGCGCCGCGCCCAGGTGATCGTGCGCGAGTACTGCGCGGAGATCGGTGTGCCGTACCACGAGACCGGGCTGCTGCGGTCCTACCGTGAGGCCCTCACCCACCTGCACCGGGTGGGCGAACCCATCCGGCGCAGGCGCGGGGCGGCCTGAGACCGAGGCCGACGCGGCAGGCATGGCGGGGTGGTACCCGGCCTCGCCTAGGCCGGTACGCGGCTCACTTCAGGTGGCGGGCGAAGAACCGGTTCCCGTCGTCCGCCTCGAACCACGGGGTACCGGCGTGCCCGCCGAGATTGGCGTGCAGCGTCTTCTCCTTGCTGCCGAAGGCGTCGAACAGGTCCAGGGCGCGCTGCCGGGGGTTGCCTGCGTCGTCCCACTGCAGCAGGAACAGCAGCGGAACGGTGACCTGCCGGGCCTCCTCGCGCTGGGCGCGGGGCACGTAACCCCCGGCGAAGAAACCGGCGGCCGCGACACGGGGTTCGAGGACCGCCAGCTGGATGCCGACGGCGGTCATCCCCGCGTACCCGACCGGGCCGCCGATCTCGGGCAGCGTCAGCAGGGCGTCCAGGGTGGTCCGCCACTCCGGGACCGCCTTCTCGACCAGCGGGACGACGAAGGACTCGAAGATCTCGTCCAGCGGCTCGCCGGCCGCCATCGCCCGGCGGAGGTCGGCGCGCGCCCGCTCGTCGATGGCGGAACGGGGCCGGTCGCCGTGGCCGGGGTGGTCGATGGCGGCCACCGCGTAGCCGTACTCAGCGGCGGCGTGCCGGGCCCGGGCCACCAGGCGCGGTTCCCGCTTGTGCAGGCCGCCGTTGTGGCCGGACAGGATCAGCGGGGCAGGTGCGGATCCGGACGTCCACAGGATGCCGGGGATCTCACCGAGAGTGAACTCGCGTTCGAGGACGCCGTCGTCGAGGCGTTGTTCGGAAGTGAAATGCATGGTCGTGCCTTTCGGGAGTGCGCTGGAAACGGCGCTCCCGGACGACCTGCCGTCCGACCGCGACCCCGGAGGGGAGCACCCATGTCGATACTGTGTTCACGGGTACCACCTCCTCGTCTCCGGCACGGCCACCCGGAAGGTAGCAGCGGTCGCCGTGGGCCGCCAACGGGTTTTCCGGGAAGGTGCCGTGGCTCAGCCCAGGGCGTCCAGCAGGGCGGTGACATAGGCGTCCAGCCGCCCCGCCACCGTCCGCGTCGTCAGTTCCGTCCGGCCCGCCTCCCGCCACGGCCGTGCCACCGGCCGCACCGCGGTCGAGAACGCCAGGGCGTCCAGCAGCCGCCAGTACAGCCGGTCGCTCGCGGCCGTGGCCAGCACCCCGCCGGCCTCCTCGTACGCCTCGGCGAACCGCAGTCCCCACGCCGGGCCGTGCAGCATCGCGAGATTGGTGGAGCAGTGCGCCACATCGAGGTCGGCCGGTCCCCAGGAGGTCTCCACCCAGTCGACGACCCCGGTGATCCGGGGGCCGGCCGGGCCGGGCGGCGCCGCGTCGAACAGCACGTTGCCGGGGTGGAAGTCCCGGTGCAGGAAGCGGCCTTCGTAGGCTGGCGCCGGCTTGCGGATCACGTCTGCCGCCGCGGCCCACGCCACCGCGTCGGCGCCGTCCGGCGGGACGACGGCGTCGGCGGTCGTCCACGCCATGTACTCCCTGGGTCGCTCGGCGGGGCGCAACGCGTGGATCGCCACGAGCTGACGGGCCAGCAGTGGGACGCGCGCCTCGAGTCCCCGGTCTTCGAGGACCGTACGGCCCGGCAGATGCGTCATCAGGAGTGACGGGTACTCGCAGTGCGCGGCGGCCGGATCGAGCGCGACCGGTCCGGGAGCCGGCACACCCGTCCCCGCGAGCAGGGCGAGGGCGCGGGCCTCGCGGTTCAGCAGGTCCGCGGCCTGCTCCGCGAAGAACGGGTCGGCGAAGGTCCGCAGCACCAGGTGCCGGGTGGCCCCGTCCGGCGTGCCGATGGTCAGCCGCCGCATCTCGGCGGTGATGCCCCCGTGCAGTGCCTCGGTCGCGACGACCCGTTCACCGGCCGTCAGATGCCGGCTCACCCAGGCCAGTGCCGACGGCCGGACGGCCACTGCCTCGTCTGGCTCGTCTGGCTCGTCGTGATGGGGCACCCTGCCACCCCATCATCCGCCCGGCGGCACGCGCAATGGCTTTCACCATGGGCGCCACGGGGTCACCCGGTGCTGTCCGGGGGCCGCAGGGCGGCGGCGCCTGCCCGCATCATCGCGGACACCGGTGACCTCGCCCATTGCACGAGGTCGCGCGGCAGTCCGGTGTCGAGCTCGATGGTCACCCGCACGTAGCGGGTGTGCAGCCGGTTGACCTTTACGGGACGCGGTACGGCCGCCTCGGGCCCGCGCTGCAGTGCGGCCCGGTAGGTGTCCTTGCGCTGGTTCATGCCCTGTCCTGTCGTCTGACGAGTTCGTCCGCGAGGTCCATGTACGCCGAGCCCTTGGCCTCCACCGGGCCTCCGAAGGACTGCGCGTACAGGTCGAGCCGCGGAATGTGGGTGGACAGCACGTCGAAGCCCCGCTCGGTGAGAGCTTCGCGGGCGTCGGCGTCGGGCCCCGTACGCGTGGCGTCGGCGCGGTTGGTCCGGTTGAGCAGCACGGCGGCGTGGGCCGGCTGGGCGCGCAGGGACTGTACGTCGCCCATCTCGCCGCCGATGGGCGCCATGCGGTCCAGTTCGATGGGGGCCGGAGTGACCGGCACGATCCATTCGCTCGCGTATCTCATGATGCTGCGGGCGATGTGCGCGTGGTCCTCCATCTGCGGAGCGTCGAAGACGACGGCCTGCCGCTCGCCCAGGAAGTCGTTCACGCGCCGGTGCACGTCGCCCACCGGCAGGGCGACCACGGGAAACGGGAAGCCTCCCGCCAGTTCGCTCCACCGCAGCGCGGAGGACGCGGGGTCGCTGTCGACCAGCAGCGGTGGGATGCCCGACTCGTGCAGCGCGTGGGCCAGCCAGACCGCGCTGGTCGTCTTACCCACCCCGGGCTTCAGGTTCACAAAGGCATAACTCAGCGGCACACGGGTCAACCTAGGGCCGCGATCGGTCGCTGACCGCCCAGTCGGGGCACAGCGTGCCGTCGTTCACCCTGCGGCGCCGGTGAATCATCCGTATGGGCCAGCCTCCCGAACAGGCGGGGCGCCGTCTGCCGTCTCACGCGGCGTCCTGCGGCACCACGGGGCAAGAACCTTGGACCGTGGGGCGGTCATGCTGCCCGGGTGTCGCGTGGGACCGTCGGGCGGTGACTCGACTCGTGGACCGTGACCGCTCTCTGGAGGAGCTTGAGCGCGACCGCTGGCCGGCCCCGACGGCCGGCGCAAGTCGCCTTGTTGCGATCGCACCGGCCCGCGCTCCGGCTGTCGCGACTGCGGCATCGTCGGAACCCGCAAGTGAGCTGATCACGCCGTGCAGACTGTCGAGCCGTTGGGGGGCAGTTGACTGCCGGCCGAAGTCGGTGGCGGCGGGCTGTCGCAGGGTCCTGGAGAAGGTGCCGGCGATCTGCCACCGCCGGCACGTCGGGGGCGCTTGGCGAGAGCTCCACACCACCTGATCACCGAGGGAACGGCACCCCACTCGCGTTTCTGCCGCCCAGTGGCAACCGCGACGACGTCACCCAACTGCGGCCAGGTCGCCTGCGACGGTGGGCGACCCGGCCGAAGCATCTACCGGTCAGACGGGATCGGTGAACGAGACCGGCTTGCCGGTGGCGTGGGCGTACGCGATCTCCCTGCTCGTGGACTCGCCGATGTACCCGCCTGGGTTGACGACCAGAACCCGGTCGGCCAGGTCGATCTTGCGCAGGTGGAGAGCGTCCAGCGCGGTCTTCTGCTCGTCGGTGATCAACTCGTCCGCTTCGCCTGGCGCGACGACGATGACACCCGCCAAGGTCAGATCACGGTTCACCGCACGCATCTCGTCCACGAACCGGGTGGAGCCGCAGATGCAGACAATCTCAGGTCGGCCGGGCACGGCTCAGCCCTTCGGTCGAACGGAATCCCCAGTGTGCACGTTGACATCCCAGACAGGCGGACGAGCCGGCAGTTTACGCAGCGAGATGGACACCACGCGGCTGCACCGTCGCAGGCGTGGCCCCACGCAACAGCGGCAGGAACTCGGCGACTGGCCAACGTCGCGCATCGCACTTACCGGATCGCGATGCGTGAGGACAGGTGGCCGGGGACAGAGTGAGCGGCACCCTGGAGGAGGGGGTGTCACGGCGGCCGAGGAGGCGTGATGCGAACCAGCGACGAGATCTACGACTGGATCCGCTGGGACCCGCGGTTCGACCCGGCCCGGTTCGTGCTGGGGATCAGTCAGCGCGGGGATGCCTGCAAACGCATCCCCCTGCCCTACTTCGTGCCGGGAGGGGACATCCCGTGGCACCGGGTGGTGTTCATCGAGGCGGACGGCGAGCTGGTCTGGGACCGGGCCACGGGGGTGGACCGGGTCGACGCGTCCGGCGCCGGTCGCCTGCGGGACCCGCAGGCGGACCTGAGCTTCGACACGGACTCCGACAGGGGCGGGCCCACCGGTGGCCTCGACGTGTCCCCGACACCCCGCACGGCAGTGGCCTGGATCCCGCCTGCGGAGCTGTGGCCGCCGATCCAGGACGTCCGCCAGGATTACGATCCGCAGATCCACCGCTGGCCGCCGCACGTCAACGTGCTCTTCGGCTTCGTGCCGGAGTCCGACTTCGAGCGGGCCGCCCCGCTGCTCGCCGCGGCAACGGCCGGGACGCCGGTCTTCACGGCACGGCTGGAGGGGGTGCGCCCCTTCCGGCACAGGGCGTACTGCACCGTGTGGCTCGACCCGACGGCGGCCGGCGAGGCGCCCTGGACGAACCTGCACCGGGTACTGCAGGAGCGGTTCCCGCGCTGTCGCGGGGCCGCCGGGAACTTCACCCGCATCTGTCCTTGGGCCGGACCCGGGACCTGCGGCGGGTCAGCACCGACTGCGCCACCCGGCTCGGCGCCATGACGGCGACGGTCTGGGAACTCGTCCTGCTCTCCCGCAGGGGCCATGGGCCGATGCACCCACGGGCCACGGTCGCTTTGCGCACGGGAGAGATCCGCTGGCTGCCCGCGCCCGGCCTCGAAGCGCCGGGGCCGGAGGACACGGCATGGCTCTCCGAGATCACCGACAGGTGATCTCCCGCCTCCGCACCCGCACCCTCCGCAGCGCGATCACAGCGCGTGGAATTGGCCACAATTCCTATCTTTCGGGCAGATCAGCCGATAAAAGTAGTCCTTTACGGCTGGCTGCACTCCGCCGGTAACCAGCTCCAGGAATTCGACGACCTGCGTCACGGGAGAAGCGTTTGATCACGGCACGTAAGCGAACCACCGGACTGATGGCCACCGCCGGCGTACTGGGCGGCGTCCTCGCGCTCACCGCCCTCGGCGGCACCAGCAACGCTGCCACCAGCGTCAACGGCCCCGGAGCTCACCCGACACCACAGGCGCAGACGCAAACGCAAACGCAGACACAGGCGCAGGCGCAGGCGAATCAGACGGCCGCCCAGGACGCGTCCGACGCCCGAATAAAGATCACGCCCGGGCAGGGCGCCTACGGCGTCGGAATCAACGACCCCGTCAAGGTCACCGTCAGCAACGGGCAGCTCACCAAGGTGACCATGACGGCCGTCGCGACCGGTACCGAGATTCCGGGCACCGTGTCCGCGGACGGCACGTCCTGGACGCCGGACGGCCCCCTGGAGCGTGCCACGAGGTACCAGGTCGCCGCAGAGGCCGCGGACGCCAACGGCCGCTCCGCCACCGCGAACGCCACGATCACCACGGTCTCCCCGGCCAACGACTTCGTCGGGCACCTCTCCCCCGAGGACGGCTCGACCGTCGGCGTGGGCATGCCGGTGACGTTCACCTTCGGCAAGGCGATCGGTGACAAGGCCGCCGTGGAATCGGAGATCCAGGTCAGCTCCAGCAGCGGGCAGCGGATCGTCGGCCACTGGCTCAACGACGCCCGCCTGGACTTCCGCCCGGAGAACTACTGGAAGCCCGGCTCCACCGTCACCGTCAAGCTCACCCGCAACGGCGTCCAGAAGACGGTCACGTTCCACATCGGCCGGAGCCAGATCAGCACCGTGGACGCCGGCACCAAGCAGATGACCGTCGTACGGGACGGCAAGACGATCAAGACCATCCCGATCTCGTCCGGCAGCGCCGAGCACCCGACGTACAACGGCCCGATGGTCATCTCCGAGAAGTTCTCGCAGACCCACATGAACGGCGCGACCGTCGGCCTCATGAAGGACGGCAAGCCGGCGTACGACATCGACGACGTACCGCACGCCATGCGCCTGACCGCCTCGGGCACGTTCATCCACGGCAACTACTGGGCTGCCGACTCGGTCTTCGGGAAGGCCAACACCAGCCACGGCTGCGTGGGTCTGAACGACGTCAAGGGCGGCAGCGACGGCAGGCAGCCCGCCGCATGGTTCTTCGACAACTCGATGATCGGCGACGTCGTGATCGTCAAGAACTCCGCGGACAAGAGCACGCCGGCCCCGGACAACGGCCTCAGCGACTGGAACATGCCGTGGACCGAGTGGGTCTCGGGCAGCTCGACCGGCTGACGCCGTCCCTCCGCGTGCAGGGAGCCGGGGGCTCCGGTTCTTGCAGAGGTCTGGAAAAGGGCACCTGAGCTGGGAACACTCCCAGCTCAGGTGCCCTTCGTCGATCGCGCTCGCGGTGAAGCCGCGAGGCGAAACGCTCCCCCGTTCGGGCGCGGCCGTCCGCGCCCGGTGGCCGCCGCCGCGGAGTGCCTCGTCACTCACCCGGACAGCGTAATCACGTTCCGTCATCCCCTTGTCCCCATTGGGCTGTCCCCCGTTCGGAGTTGCGTCCGCACGGGGGACATGAGGCCGTGGGAGTCGTGTCCTGCCGCATCTCACCTTCAGGAGGAGACATGGGCACGAGGAACAACGGCCGGCAGGCCGACAGGCTGAGCGTCGTCTTCACCGTCCGAGTGATCGAGGGCGGCGAGCAGGGATTCCTGGACGTGTACGACCAGCTGCGCAAGTCCGTCGCCCGGACCCCCGGCCACATCGTCGAGAGGCTGGGAGCACCCGTGGACGACTCCCGGCAGTGGGTCATCACCAGCGAGTGGCAGACGGCCGAGCACTTCTTCGCCTGGCAGCAGAGCGAGGAGCACCGCGCGCTGGTGGCTCCGCTGCGCCAGTGGGTCGACTCGACGCAGTCGCTGCGGTTCCGAGTCGTGAAGGAGACGACGGGGGTGACGTCATGACGCGCACCACCACCGGCACCGTCGCCGTACTCGGGCTCGGCACGATGGGCTCCGGCCTGGCCGCCCGCCTGCTCGACCGGGGAATGCAGGTCCGGGTCTGGAACCGTACCCCGGAGCGGGCCGAACCGCTTGCCGCGGCAGGCGCCTTCGTCGCTGCGCACCCCGCCGACGCCGTCGCGGGCACGAGCGCCGCCGTCTGCGTCGTCGCCGACGGCGAGGCCCTCGGCTCCGTGCTGCGCGGACCCCACGGCGTCCTGTCCAAGGGCTCCTACCCCGGTGTCCTCGTCTGCGCCAGCACCGTCTCCCCCGAAGAGGTCGTCCAGATCGCCGGAGACATCCCCTCGGTCGTGGACGTGGGCATGCTCGGCAACCGCGACCACGCCCGTGACGGCGAGCTTCGGCTCTTCGTCGGCGGCGAGGAGCAGGCGTTCGCCGCCTGCCGCCCGCTGCTGGAGGCGCTGGGCAAGGAGGTCGTCCATCTGGGCGCACTCGGTTCCGGCATGCGGATGAAACTGTGCCTCAACCTCCTGATGGGCATCGAGGTGCAGGCCCTGGCCGAGGTCACCGAACTGGCGACCGCCTGCGGCCTCGACCGGCAGGCGGTCCTCAAGACCGTCGCGGGCAGCGGTTTCGCCTCTCCGGTCATGGCGTTCAAGTCGAGGCGCCTGGGTTCCGGCCGCTTCGAGGAGCCGGACTTCCGGCTGCGGCTGATGGCGAAAGACCTCATGCTCGCTACCAAGCAGGCGGCGGCAGCCGGTCTGAGTCTGCCGCTGGCGACCGCCGCCGCCGAGACCCACGTCCGTGCCACCGAGCAGGGACTGGGCGACCAGGACTGTGCCGCGGTCACCCGCGCACTCACAGAGAAACCGGGCAGCGACACGTGATCATCGACATCCACGGGCATCTCTCCCCGCCGGAGGCGGCCGAACGCTTCCCCATGCCCCCGAGCCTGACCGACGTCGACGGCATGCTGGCCGCTCGCGCCGAGGCCGGCATCGACCTCACCATCATCGGCAGCCCCGTCGGCGCCGGAGCGATGGCACGGGTACCGGGCGTGGACAACTACGCGCAACCACGAGACCGGCTGCGCAGTTTCCACGCCTGGATGTCGGGGCTGATCGCCAGGTTCCCCGACCGGTTGCGCGGCTATGTGTACGCCAACCCGTTCGGCGACGACGATCACCTCGAAGGGGTGCGGGAGACCCTGGCGGACCCGGCCTTCGTCGGCCTGATCACCACGTCCAGCGTCCACGGGGAGCTGCTCGGCTCCCCTCGCGCCGACTCCTTCTTCGCGCTGGCCGCGGAGGCGGGCGTACCCGTCCTGGTGCACGCCCCGGCCGAACCGGTCGGCACGGAACGGGTCGACGAGATCGGCTTCGTCGAGCAGATCGGCCGGTTCGGCGACGTCACCATGGGCATGGCCATGATCGCCTTCGCGGGGTGGCTGGACAAGTACCCGGAGCTGCGGCTGATCGGCGCGACCGGCGGCGGCGCGATGGCGCTGCTGCCGGAGCGTCTGCAGACGGCGGCGCGCCCCCGGCACTGGGCCGGGGGCGCGCCGCCCTCCGGCCGGCCCGAGGCGGCCTCGGTCCCGGTGACGGCCCGGGAACCGGCGGCCGACCCGGCCGCGGCACTGCGGCGCATGTACGTCGACACGAGCCCGTTCAGTTCGGCGCATCTGAGCCTGAACGCGGAGGTGCTGGGTCCCGGGCGGATGCTGTTCGGTACCGACTCACCACCGCTGGCCGTGCCGCTGGAGGAGCAGATCCGCATGATCGAGAAGCTGCCGGTCGACAGGGCGTCGCAGCAGCTGATCCTCGGTGGCAACGCCGAGGCCCTCTTCGACCTCGGGAGTCGTCCGTGACCACCACGCAAGAGGCCGTCACCGCGGCCGAACGCTGCACCCCGGAGTTCCGGCGGGACCCCCACGCGGTCTACGCCCAGCTCCGCGACGCGGCCCCGGTCTGCCCCATGAGACCGCCACACGGCAACGAGACGTACCTGATCACCCGGTACGAGGACGCGCGGGCCGCCCTGGCGGATCCGCGGCTGAGCAAGGACATGTACGGGGCCATGGACGCGTACCGGAGGATCTTCGGTGACTCGTCCGTCGCGCTGGACGACAACATGCTCAACTCCGACGCGCCCAAGCACACGCGGCTGCGCAGGCTGGTCAGCTCCGCGTTCACCGTACGGCGGGTGGAGGCTCTGCGGCCGAAGATCCAGGACGTCGTCCGGGGCCTGCTCGACGAGTTCCCGGCCCGGGAGCCCTTCGACCTGTTGCCGGCCTTCGCGTTCCCGCTGCCGATCATCGTGATCTGCGATCTGCTCGGTGTACCGCCCCAGGAGCGGGCGCGGATGCAGAACCTGTCCTCCACGGTGGCCCGGAGCGGCTTCGACGAGGAGGCCAAGCGGGCCCAGCAGAAGGCGGAGGAGGACCTGCACGCGTACTTCTCCGAGCTCATCGCCGCCAAGCGGAAGCGTCCGGGTGACGATCTCCTGAGCGCGCTCACCGCGGTCCGGGACGACGACGGCGGCCTGACCGGGAACGAGCTGGTCTCCACGGCGTTCCTGCTGATGTTCGCGGGTCACAAGACCACGGCGTACCTGATCGGCAACGCGGTGCACCACCTCCTGTCCCATCCCGGACAACTGCGCGCGGTGCGGGAGAACGGGGAGCTGATGCGTGCCGCGGTCGAGGAACTGGTGCGCTACGACGGCTCCGTGGAGAGCGGGACGTTCCGTTACGCGACCGAGGACGTGGAGTACGGCGTGACCCGGATTCCCAAGGGCGCCCTGGTCCAGATCGCACTCAGTTCGGCCAACCGCGATCCGCTGAAGTTCGACGCGCCGGACGAGTTGAACGTGACGCGTCCGGGCAACGCGCAGGACGCGCACCTGGGGTTCGGGCACGGCAGTCACTACTGCCTGGGAGCCCCGCTGGCCCGGCTGGTGACGCAACTGGCGCTCACCGCCCTGTTCGACCGGTTCCCGCGGATGGCCTTGGCCGACCCTCGCGCCCAAGCACGGTGGCTGGAGGTCCCCTTCCCGGCCTTCCGCGGCCTCGCGGAGCTCCCGGTCGTGCTCGATCGCTGACGAAACGCTCGTGCCGGCGCGCCGGAGCAGGCGAGAGCGGTGCGTCACCTGATATCGAAATTTCGAAGGTACCGGCGGTTCAGGGGCGGCCGGCGGTCGGGGGCGGGGCTGTGCTGCTGCGCTCGACCAAGCTGGTGGCCAGGTCAACGCGGAGCGCGGACGGTGGGTTGCCGCGGGCGAGGTCGATCACCATGCGCGCGGCGACCTCGGCCATCTCGGTCAGCGGCTGG
Organism: Streptomyces sp. NPDC001507; assembly: GCF_042894765.1. Lineage (NCBI taxonomy): Bacteria > Bacillati > Actinomycetota > Actinomycetes > Kitasatosporales > Streptomycetaceae > Streptomyces > Streptomyces sp. NPDC001507. The sequence goes on along the minus strand of NZ_JBIAVV010000007.1, from coordinate 88,249 downwards.
CGGACGGTGGTCAGGGGTGGGCCGACCCAGCGGGCGAGGGGCAGGTCGTCGAAGCCGACGACGCTGAGATCCTCCGGGATGCGCAGGCCCAACTCCCGTGCGGCCTCGTAGACGCCGAGCGCCTGCAGGTCGTTGCCCGTGAAGATCGCGGTGGGCCGGTCCTTGAGGCGCAGCAGCTCCAGGCCCGCCGAATAGCCGGTTTCGTGGTAGAAGTTGCCCTCGCGGACGAGTGCGGGATCGAAGGCGACGCCGCCCGTCTCCAGCGCGGCCCGATAGCCGTCGATCCGGGCGCGGCTGCACATCATCCGTCGTGGTCCGGCGATCATGCCGATACGCCGGTGGCCCAGGTCGAGCAGGTGGCGGGTGGCGGCGAGGCCGCCGTTCCAGTTGGTCGTGCCGACCGCCGGCACGTCCTGACCGGGGTCCCCGGCCGGGTCCATCACCACGAACGGGATGTCACGACCGGTCAGCTGCGCCTGCTGGGCCTCGTCGAGCCCCGACAGCACCAGGACCACGCCGGTGGGACGGCGGGCGAGCACCCCGTCCATCCAGGACTGCCCGAGGCTGAGGCGGCCCGAGGATTCCGACAGGACGACGCTCATCCCCTCGTCGCGGACGACGTTCTCGACCCCGCGGATGACCTCCATCGCCCAGGCGCTCTCGAGCTCGTGGAACACCAGCTCCAGCAAGGGGCTCGACGGGGCGCTGTTGCTGCGTCGCCGCTGGTAGCCGTACTGATGCAGCAGCTCCTCCACCCGCTCCCGGGTGGCGGGGGCGACGTCCGCGCGGCCGTTGACGACTTTCGAAACAGTCGGTGTGGAAACCCCCGCCTCGCGCGCGATTTTGGCGAGTGTCGCCGCTCTGGTCACGAGCCCTCCTGTGCTGCCCTGGTGTGCGAAGTGCCTAGTCATCCCGGCTGTACGAGACGGATATTAGCTGGTCAGGGCTCCAGCCGGTACGGCCGAATCGAGATCTGCCAAACCCTTGACGGAGATCGACGTTACGCCTAGGTTTCCCGCAGCATTCGGAAATCTCTTCGAAATTATCGACGGAGTGGCAATCCAATGGGTTCTCTTCGCGTGACCGTTCGCAACGGTGCGACCCGGAACAGACTCGCCGCGGTAGCGGCAACGACCGCGCTGCTGCTCGGTCTGACCACCGCATGCGGGTCCAGCGGCGGCTCCAGCTCCGGGACGATCCACGTCCTCGTCTACGGGGACTCCGCGAACAAGGTCGAAAAGCAGATCGTCGACACCTTCAACAAGACCTCGAAGGTCAAGGCGGTGCTGGACACCATCCCCGGCGCCGACTACCAGGCCAAGCTCAACACGATCATCAACACCCCGCAGGCCCCGGACATCTTCTTCAACTGGGGCGGCGGCAGCATCGCGCCCTACGCCAAGAAGAACCTCCTGCTCCCCCTGGACGACATGATCGCCAAGGACCCGGGGCTCAAGTCCAACTTCCTCCCCTCGGTGTTCAACACCGCGGTGATCGACGGCAAGTCCTACGGCGTCCCGATGCGCGGTACGCAGCCCGTGCTGCTCTTCAACAACAAGAAGGTCCTGGCGAGCGCCGGCCTGAGCGTCCCGCAGACCTGGGACGACCTGATCAACGACGTCAAGGTGCTCAAGGGCAAGGGCTTGACCCCGATCGCACTCGGCGGCGGCGACCAGTGGCCCACCCTCATGTGGTTCGAGTACGTCTTCGACCGGGTCGCCGGACCGGACCTGTTCCAGAAGGCGCTCGCCGGTGACAAGAGCGCGTGGGCCACGCCGGAGAGCCACAAGGCTCTGGACATGCTGAAGCAGCTGGTCGACGCCGGCGCGTTCGGCAGCAACTTCGACTCGGTGAAGTTCACCGACGGCGGCTCCCCGGCACTGCTGGCCAAGGGCAAGGCCGCCTTCGAGCTGATGGGCTCCTGGGAGTACTCCACCCAGCAGTCCAACAACCCCGACTTCGCCAAGAACGACCTCGGCTACAGCGCCTTCCCGACCGTCAGCGGCGGCAAGGGCGACCCGAAGGACCTCGTCGGCAACACCAACAACTTCTACTCCGTCCTGAAGAAGACCAAGCACCCCGACGCCGTGGCGGCCTTCCTCAAGCTCATGTACTCCGACGAGTTCGTGAAGGCCCAGCTCGGCATCGGCAACCTGCCGACCACCACCAACACCGAGAAGTTCCTGTCCACCTCGGCCAGCCCGGACTACTCGAAGTTCCAGTTCGACCTGGTCAAGGCGGCCCCGTCGTTCCAGCTGTCCTGGGACCAGGCGTACCCGCCGGCGGCGGCCACACCGCTCCACACGGCCATTCAGAAGTTCTTCGACGGCAAGACCGACGCCAACGGCTTCATCCAGGCGATGCAGTCGCTGTCCAACTCCTGAGTAGGACCGATGAGCTCACTTCCTCTCGCAGCCGTGTCCGGCCGCCGCCTCAAGGCGCGCCGGGCCGGCGTCGGGGTGACCCGCCCGGGCTTCGTCTGGGCGGTACCCGCGACCGTCTTCTTCCTCCTGTTCGCGATCCTCCCGCTGGTGCTGGTCGCGGTGCTGTCCTTCACCAGCTGGGACGGCATCACCTCGCCGCACTTCAACGGCCTGGCGAACTGGACCAAGCTGATCCACGACCCGGTGATGACCCAGAGCATCTGGCTCACCCTCGTACTCACCCTGCTCGGGGTCGTGACGCAGACGCCCATCAGCATCCTGCTGGGCGTCTGGGCGGCCGGCCACCAGCGCAACCGGGCCGTGCTGTCCGCAATCTTCTTCGTCCCCCTGCTGCTCTCGGCGACCGCGGTCTCGGTGGTGTGGCGCGCCCTGCTCGACCCCAACTTCGGCTTGCCGGGCCAGCTTCCCTGGCTGTTCGGCAACGGCAACCTGCTCGGCAGCCAGGCCGGTTCGATCGGGGTGCTGACCTTCGTCGGAATGTGGCAGTTCACCCCCCTGCACACGCTCCTCTACCAGGGCGGCGCCCGCGCGATTCCGCAGGTGCTCTACCAGGCCGCGGCGATCGACGGGGCCGGCACCGTGCGGCAGTTCTTCCACATCACCCTGCCGCAACTGCGCAACACCGCGATCACCTCGATGATCCTCATGGTCGTCGGCGGGCTGACCACGTTCGACACGGTGCTGATCCTCACCCAGGGCGGCCCCGGCACGGACACCACGGTCAGCGCCTATTACATGTACCAGCAGAGCTTCAAGAACTTCGACTTCGGCGCCGGCTCGGCCATCGCGCTGGTCCTGGTCGTGGTGGCCACGCTCATCTCCCTGGCCGTGGTCCGGCTCTCCGGCTACGACAGGATGCGCAGCACGGCGGAGGGGATCTGATGCGACAGCGCCCCAACTACCTGGCCGGACTCGGCTCCCTGATATGGCTCGCTCTGGTCGGTCTGCCGCTCTACGTGCTGCTGACCGCGACCCTGCGCACCACCTCCGACTACTCCACCCAGGGCCCGCTCAGCTTTCCGTCGCAGCTGACCCTGAGCAACTACCTCAACGCGTTCTCCAACGGCTTCGGCCAGGACTTCCTCAACACCCTGATCGTCACCGTCAGCGTCGTCGGCATCGTGCTGGTGGTGGTGCCGCCCCTCGCCTACGCCATCGTGCGCGCCCAGGGCCGGACCATCACCGTCGTGTTCCGGGTCTTCCTGCTGGGACTCGCGATCCCCGCGCAGGCGGTGATCGTGCCGATGTTCTACGTGATCAGCCAGGCCGGGCTCTATGACCACCTGATCGGCGTCATCCTGCCCACCGCCGCGTTCTCGCTGCCGGTGTGCACCCTGGTCCTGACCGGGACGATGCGGGACATCACCCCCGAGCTGTACGAAGCCATGGCGATGGACGGAGCCTCGCCGCGGCGGGTCTTCATGCAACTGGTCCTGCCGCTCTCGAAGAGCGGGCTCTCCTCCATCGTCGTCTTCTCGGCCCTGCAGGCCTGGAACGGCTTCCTCTTCCCGCTGATCCTCACCCAGTCGGAGTCGACCAAGGTGATCACCCTCGGCCTGTACAACTTCCAGACCGAACACGGCGTCGACGTCCCCGGACTGCTCAGCGCCGTGGTGCTGTCCATGCTCCCCATCTTCATCGTCTACCTGTTCGCCCGCCGCGCCCTGGTCCAGGGGCTCATGGGGGTCGGAGGAAAGTGACCGGCAACGTGAACCCCAGCGTCGAGCTCGCCACCCCTGCGTGGCGGGACGTCTCGCTCGACCCCGCGACCAGGGCCGACGCCCTCATCGCGGCGATGACCCTGCGGGAGAAGACAGCGCAGCTGGTCGGCGTCTGGGTGGGCGCCTCCGACGAGGGCGGCGAGGTCGCCCCGCATCAGCACGAGATGGAGGAGCCGCCGGATCTGGACGAGCTGCTGCCGCACGGTCTGGGCCAGCTGACCCGGCCCTTCGGCACCGTTCCCGTGGACGCCGCCGTCGGTGCGCTCTCGCTCGCCCGCTCCCAGCAGCGCATCGTCGCCGCCAACCGCTTCGGCATACCCGCGATCGCCCACGAGGAGTGCCTGGCCGGGTTCGCGGCCTGGGGGGCGACTGCCTACCCAGTCCCGCTGTCCTGGGGAGCGACCTTCAACCCCGAGCTGGTGCGCACCATGGCCACCGCCATCGGGACCGACATGCGCGCCGTCGGCGTCCACCAGGGCCTCGCCCCCGTGCTCGACGTTGTGCGCGACGCCCGCTGGGGCCGCGTCGAGGAGACCATCGGCGAGGACCCGTACCTGGTCGGGACCATCGCCACTGCCTACGTGCAGGGCCTGGAGTCCGCCGGGATCGTCGCCACACTCAAGCACTTCGCCGGCTACTCCGCCTCGCGGGCCGGCCGCAACCTCGCACCGGTCTCCATGGGCGTCCGCGAGCGCGCCGACGTCGTCCTTCCCCCGTTCGAGATGGCGCTGCGCGAGGGCCGACCGCGCTCGGTCATGCACGCCTACACCGACACCGACGGCATCCCCTCGGCCGCCGACCAGGAACTGCTCACCGGACTGCTCAGGGACACCTGGGGCTTCGACGGGACGGTGGTGGCGGACTACTTCGGCATCGCCTTCCTCAAGCTCCTGCACGGCGTCGCCGGAAGCTGGGACGAGGCCGCCGGGCTTGCCCTCGCCAGCGGCGTCGACGTCGAGCTGCCGACCGTCAAGACATTCGGGCAGCCGCTGCTCAACGCGGTCGAGGCCGGCACCGTCCCTGAGGAGCTGATCGATCGCGCCCTGCGCCGGATCCTCATCCAGAAGGCACAGCTCGGCCTGCTCGACCCCGACTGGAACCCGGTTCCGCAGGCGCTCTCCGGAGCGGAACTGACCGTTCCCGAGGCGCTGCGCGGCAGCGTCGACCTGGACCCCCCGGCCAACCGGGAGCTGGCACGCGAGCTGGCGGAGCAGGCCGTCGTGCTGCTGCGCAATGACGGCACGCTGCCGCTCGGCCGCCCCCGCCGGATCGCACTGATCGGCCCCAACGCAGACACCCCGACGGCCGTGCTGGGCTGCTACTCCTTCCCCGTGCACGTCGGCTCGCAACACCCCGGGGTCCCGACCGGCATCGCGCTGCCCACGCTGCGCGAGACCTTGGCGGCCGAGTTCCCCGACGCCGAGATCTTCTCCGCGCCCGGTGCGACGGTCGACGGCGACAGCACGGCCGGCTTCGTCGAGGCGGTCGCGGCGGCCCGTGTCGCCGACGTCGTGGTGCTCGCTCTCGGGGACCGCGCCGGCCTGTTCGGCCGCGGCACCAGCGGCGAGGGATGCGACGCCGAATCGGTCCACCTGCCCGGCAGACAGCAGCAGCTGCTCGACACCCTCCTGGATGCCGGCACGCCCGTGGTGCTCGTCATGCTGGCGGGCCGCCCTTACGCACTGGGCCGCGCCGACACGGAGGCGGCGGCGATCGTGCAGTCCTTCTTTCCTGGGGAGGCGGGCACCGAGGCGATCGCCGGCGTGCTGAGCGGGCGCGTGAACCCCTCCGGACGGTTGCCCGTGAGTGTGCCGCGGCACAAGGGTGTTCAGCCCTCCACCTACCTGGCCGCCCGGCTGGCCCAGGACAGCGACGTATCCAGCACCAGTACCAGCGCGGCCTACGGGTTCGGGCACGGGCTCGGCTACACGGAATTCGAGTGGTCCGCGCTTGACGTCAGCGTCGCGGAGACCGGCACCGACGGCAGCTTCCGGATCGCCTTCGAGGTCCGCAACACCGGTGAACGCTCCGGCTGCGAGGTGGTGCAGTTCTACCTGCAAGACCCGGTGGCCTCCGTGGTCCAGCCGATGCAGCGCCTCGTCGGCTACCGGCGCCTCCCGCTCGAACCGGGGGAAGTCTGCCGGGTCCTCCTGGAACTCCCCGCGGACCTGGCCTCCTTCACCGGCCGCACGGGCCGTCGCATCGTCGAACCCGGCGAGCTGGAACTGCGGATCTCCGCCAGCAGCACCGACCACCGCATCACGGTCCCGCTGCGCCTGACCGGCCAGGTCCGGGAGGTCGACCACACGCGCAGGCTGCACCCCGTCGTCAGCGTCGAGCGCCGCTGACGCAGCGGCGCACCACAGAGACAGGGCGGCGGCACCGCACGCGCCGTCGCCGCCCTGGTCCGGTGCCTGGTGCCTGGCGCCACGACTCCTGCGCCGAACCGCCGGACGGGCGACGACTGAGTCGCTGCGTACCGGATCCGCCCCCTCCTGTCCTGCCGCACCCGGTGATCAGCTTTCCTGACCGACGCGGACGGCGGCACCCGGCCGCCCGAAAGGAACACCTTCTGTGCATACCTACGACAACCCTGTGATCAGCGGGTTCCACCCCGATCCGAGCGTGTGCCGGGTCGGTGACGACTACTACCTGGTGTGTTCCAGCTTCGAATACTTCCCCGGGCTGCCGATGTTCCACAGCAAGGACCTCGTGCACTGGGAGCAGATCGGCAACGTGCTCGACCGGCCCGGACAACTGCCGCTGCCTCTCCCCGGCGCCAAGGCGTCCGGCGGCCTCTACGCCCCCACGATCCGCCACCACGACGGCCGTTTCTGGGTCATCAACACCACTATCGACGGCGGCGGCAACTTCGTCGTCTCGGCCGAGCGGCCCGAGGGGCCCTGGAGCGACCCGGTCTGGATCGACCTGCACGGGATCGATCCCGATCTGGCGTGGGAGGAGGACGGCACCTGCTGGTGCGCGTTCTCCGGGCCCGAAGGCGGCATCAACATGGCGAGGATCGACCCGGTCACGGGGGAGGTTCTGGAGGGCCCCTTTGCCACGTGGTCGGGCAGCGGCCTCAAGTATCCCGAGGCGCCGCACCTCTACCGCATCGGCGACTGGTGGTACCTGCTGATCGCGGAAGGCGGCACCGAACGCGGCCACAGCGTGTCCATCGCCCGCGGCCGCTCGCCGCGCGGCCCCTGGGAAGGCGCACCCGCCAACCCCCTGCTGTCCCACAGCGGTACCGCCCGCTCCATCCAGAACACCGGCCACGCCGACCTGGTGGAGGCTCCCGACGGCAGTTGGTGGATGGTGCTGCTCGGCGTCCGCCCCCGCGGCTTCACGCCCGACGTGCACGTGCTCGGCCGGGAGACGTTCCTGGCCCCCGTGGAGTGGGACGAGGAGGGCTGGCCCGTCGTCGCGCCCGTTCCCGAGAGCCACGCGGCCCCGGGCGGTGCCTGGCACCCCGTTCCGGCCCTGCCCGCCCGCGACGACTTCGACGAGTCCGCTCTCGCTCCGCACTGGGTCTCGCCGTTCACCCGTCCGGAGGGCTCCTGGTCGCTCACCGAGCGCCCTGGCCGGCTGACCCTCCACGCCACCGGCGCCACCCTCGACCGCCCCGTGTACACCTTCGTCGGCCGCCGCCAGCAACACCACGACTGCCGCGTCACCGCGGCGATCGACCCGGGTACGGGACGCGGCGGCCTCTGCGTGCGTCTGGACGAAGCCCACCACTACGAACTGGAGGTCGGGAACGGAGAGGCCGGCGTCGTCGCCCGGATCGGGCCGCTGCGCCAGACCGTGGTCAGTCGGCCGGTCCAGTCCGGGCCGCTGACCCTCACCGTCGCGATCCGGACGTCCGACCTTGTACCTGCGTCGCCCGAACTCACCGATGGCGGGACCACCGGCCCTGACACCGTCGCCTTCTGGCTCGGCGATCCCGACGCCCCGGGCGCCCAGCCACTCGTCGAACTGGACGGGCGGTACCTGTCCACCGAGGTCGCCTGCGGCTTCACCGGCCGCGTCATCGGCATGTACGCAACCGAGGGCACGGTCGCCTTCGACTGGTTCGAGTACGCACCGGCCTCGGCGCCCTCCGCTTGACGCCTGACGTTCGGCCGCGTGCGCCACCTGCGTCCGTGCGAGCGCCGCACGCGGCATGCCACGAGACCGGCCCGTCAAGATGACCCGGGCCTGCGAGCACGCAGATAGGGCCACGACCGTTTGGTCGAGGCCCTCATCCGCTTGTCGCCATAGCGAGTCACTCTGTGTCCGAGGGGGGAGTTGACGGCTGACGATACGGTCGTGGCGCAAGGGAGTGTCCACCTCTGACGAGGTGTGATGCTTCGTCGCCGCGGCCAACGTCGTGTCACCAGGGCGGGCAGACGTACCGCCAGCAGGGGAGGAACCTCCTCGTCTCGTACTCGCCGAAGAATCTTGGCTTCTTCTGAATGCCCAAAGAACTGAGCCAGACGTTCTCGGCTGTTCAGTGTTGAAGAGGCTCCAATACGCCCAGGCGTTGCAACTCCACAATGTGTTCGGCTGCACGTCGGGGCGCTTCCCCACCGGTGACCAGCACACCGGCTTCGATGTTGCGCCTTGCGGCGGACTCGGTCAGGTTGGCGCTGCCCAAGAAGAGTGTGTGACGATCGGCGACGGCGAGCTTGGCGTGCTGACGGGAGCGGGTCTGCTGGGCCGGGTTCCGGGCCCAGGTCCATAGCTTCACCCCGGGCGCCGATGCGAACGCGTCGGCAGGCTCCTTCCCCGAGAGAAGTCCGCCGGCGCCGGCCAGGGTCTCGACCACGACGTGCGTCTGCACGCCCCTGTCCACGGCCCCTGTCAGGGCACGTACCAGGGCGGGGTAGGGACGAGCCGCGTACGTCATGGCCAGCAGTTCTTGCTCGGCCGCGTTGATGACCTCGATGAGCACCTGGGCGGTGGCACGGACGGGTACGGCAGGTGTGGAGGGACCACTCCACACCGTGCGGACCCGGACGGTGTCCCGGGCCTTCTGCCGGGCGGCGACGTATCCGCGCAGATAGGCAGCCGCCTCGGCCGGCGGCACCGACTCCGACTCGATGGCGTCGTACAGTCGCGCCACGGCCTCGCCGGCCGCCGGCGTGGCCAGTGCGGTCAGGATCCGTTCCCGGGAGCGTGCCTGAGCGAGCAGCCCGACCAGATCCTTGGTGCGGGAGAGCCCGAGGGCCGCCACGGCGGCCTCGGCAGCGGCCTCGAACCCAGGTCGGCTCACGGCAGGAGACCGACGGGCGTCAGCACCGGTTCCTTGTCCCCGGACAACGGGACGAGGAAACGACGGTCCAGGAACCGGTTGCCGCGTTCGCACGTCGTCTCCGAGACGAAGAGGCAGACGTGGCACGCGGCTCCGTGGAGGAAGTCGGCCGGATCGTGTGGCAGGCGCTCGGCGCAAAGCGGATCGGCCGAGCAGTGACCGGCGTCGGTCAGGGCTCGGCGCACGATCCGGTCGAACTCGCGCTCCTCGGCGAGGGAGACCAAACCACCCAAGGTGCCCTCGGAGTCGGGAACCGCGGTGTATATGAGGATGCCCGTCCTCGGGTTCTGCTCGTCTCCCGCGTATATCCGCTCGGCGAGCGAGGCGGAGTTGTACCCGCATTCCAGGGCGATAGTGCGGATCAGCAGGTGGGACAGGGTGTGCAGGGCGATGTACCGCGCTCCGGGCCAGCCGTAGTAGGGGTCGAAGTCACTCGTCTTGCGGTCCGACTTCCGGTTGGCCCGGAATCGTGCGTAGGCCTCTTTGTGTGCTTCCATCTGCGCGGACTTCTCCATGCGGACGATCCACTCCGCCATCAGACCGTCCCGTACGCGCAGGAAGATACCCTCGCCGCGGACCTCGCTCGCCGGCACCCAGTTGCGGACTCCGCGGGACAGTTCGACTCGCGTGGCGATCTCCGGGGATTCCGGGTCAGGCGCGTCGAGCCGGGTGAAACCGATCAGCGCCCGTGCCTCGCGCAGCCGCTCGACCTGCCTGATGTCGGCGAACAACTCGCTCAGAGGGGCCGGCACCGGGACCTGCCGCAGTGCGAAGTCGTCACTGGGAGCAGGGACGGGTCCGGAGAGCGCGTCCCATTCCGGCCCGAAGAGGTCGGCCTGAACGTCGGGCGCGGAGGGAGCCGGTCCGGCCGTCCCCTGTTTGCGCGCTGCGATGGCCGCGACCGCTGCGTCGGCGTCGAAGTCCTTCAGGAAGGCGAACTTCGGCATGCGGGCCATGAAGTCGAACTGGTCCCGGTCGTCGATGAGTTCGAGGTCAGGCCAGTGGTCGTCGAGAAGCTTGTCGATGTCTCCGCCCTGGACCTTGGGCAGGGCCAGCGCGCTGAGAGTCAGCGGGAACCACTGGTTGGAGGCGCCTGCCACCATCAGGACGGGCTCCTGCGTGCAGCCGTTCGACTCGAAGGTACCCAGGTGCGGGTGCCGCCCGCGGCATGAAGGCAGGTTGCGGCGGCCTCGCTCCCCCATGGCCTCCCGGATGTTGCGCTTGACTCCGCAGGCGACGCATTCGATGGTGACGTTGGCGGCCTGGTTGCCGCCGTGGTCCTTCATGCGCAGCTTCGGTCGCGGTGTCTTGCCGCAGGCCTGGCCGTGGTGGACGTACGCAGTGTACGGGAACTCGTCGAGATGCCCAGCGGTGCAAACCAGGGTGAAGCGGGCGGCCACAGCGAGTGGCTTGCCCCGCTTGCAGTCGTGGACGAACTTAGCCTCGTGCGGTGTCCGTGGGTTGGGGTTGAAGAACGCGAACTCTGCGGAGTCGACGGCAGCCAGCACGTTGCACGCGGTGCAGCGCAGCCACTGCGGGAAGGGCGTGACGGGCACGCCGACTCCCTGGGCCGCCCAGCCCTTCGGATCCGTGTCGGCGCCTTCGAGCCAGGGAGCGGCCCGCAACTGCTCGACCTGTCCGCGGCCGTAGCGCTGGAGGGATCGGTTGACCGCGGCGCGGAGGCGGGGCTCGTCGATGTCGTAGTCGGTGATCCCGGAATGGCTCCAGGAATCGAGACCCCGGATGAGGACCGAGAAGTTCGGCAGGTCGACGAGGGAGCCGACACCGGCGGTGAACATGAGGTGGCTGGGCCGTACGGCACCGACCCTGCGGTTTCCGGCATGGGTGCTCATCGCTGCGCCTTCCTGGCCGTGTCAGCCGTGAGCGGCCCGTACTCGTCACTGTCCACGGTGGTCACCGTGTCGGGGTCGCCGTCGGAGTCGGTCGCGGGCGTGCCGAACGTCCAGTCGGGTCCGCCGCCCGAGGCTTCTTCCAGGAACGCTCCGCCGCCGGGCAGGAGCAGGTTGATCTCGTTCTCCGTCTCACGCATCGACATGCCGACGGTCAGCTCGGTCCACCGGGATCCGTCGGCCCGCCTGAGCAGTCCGTTCACGACGGTCGTCTTGTGCTTCTCCTTGCGGTAGCCGAGCGCTGAGCTGCTTTCGTCACGCTTGCGGCGCCATTCGTCCTTCAGCCGGTCCAGCCGTTCGCTCAGGTACTGGCGCGGCCGATCGCCGCCCACCCGTTCCGCGCGTTCCAGAAGCCGCCGTTCGACGTCCTGCGCGAGCGGCCCGTCCAGGTCGACCTGGTGGGCGTCGAGGTTGCGGGAGGTGTCGTAGGCCGCGTGCCGTAGGGCGGCGACGTAGGTGGCGGCGACGCCCCGGTCGAGTGCGCGGCGGGTGTACGGGGTGACGGAGAGGGCCTCTACCTGACGGTAGAACGTCGCGTGGTAGTGCTCGAAGTCCTCGTAGTGCGCGAGGTCGCGGGGCCGCGACCAATTGTAGAGGGTCACCACCAGTCCTGGGCGTCTGGCGTCACGGCCGACGCGGGAGGACGCCTGGATGTACTCGGCGGTGTTCTTGGGCTGGCCGACGACCAGCATGAGGCCGAAGCGGGAGACGTCGACACCGACCTGCAGCATCGAGGTGGCGAGGACCACGTCGACGGCCTGCCGGACGGTCGGTGTCATGGACGCGCGGGGCTCTCGCTTTTCTTTCATGGCGACCGCGTACTCGCGGATGAGGGCGCGCCGCCGCACCGAGGTGTCCCGCTCGGGGTCGAATTCGATCTCCAGCCGCTTCAGAGCGGCTCCGATGTCCGCCGACGAGATACGGGAGGTCAGCTCCTGGATGCTGAGCATCCCCGCTTTGCTCACGATGCGGTCCGAGAGCGTGTCCTGACCCTTCCGGCTGCCGTTGGCACGCACCCGGGTGGTGATGTCGTCGTCCATGTACCTTCGCATGCCGGCGAGTTCGCGGGTCGCGTTGAAGTACCCGACGAGCGTCAGGTACGGGTCCGCCGGGCTGCCGTAGTCGTCGAAGAGCTGCTGTCCGGCGAGCAGCAGGATCTCCGCGACGCGGATCTCGGCGGCTTTCAGTCGCGTGCCGTGCGCGCACACTCCGAGGTAGCGACGGCCCGGGTTCTCCCGGCTCAGTTCCACCTGCCGGGAGAAGAAGGTGTCGCCGACGTCCAGCACCTGGGGCGGGAAGACGGCGACCTCGCGGCCGAAGACACCGCGCACCTGGTCGGCGGCCCGCTTGGTGGTCGCGGTGGACGCGACGATCTTGGGACCGGTCTCCTGACGTCGTCCGTGGGCGTCGGTGAAGCTCCACGTGCACAACTGGTCGACGGCGCCTTCGAAGAGGCCCACGGTGGTGCCGAGTGCCCCGGATATCAGGTGCAGCTCGTCCTGGATGATCAGGTCCGGGGGTCGCAGGCGGGTGACGGGCTGGGCGGTGACGCCGGGCAGGGCGCCCCGGGTGTTGTGCCGGCCGCCGCAGCCGGTCTTGGCGTCCAGGTCGTCGTGCCGGTACCCGTGGCGGGGGCAGAGCTCGGTGACCCTGCCGAACAGCAGGCCCGCGTAGCCGTTCCACGGGAGCTGGGCGAACTTGTCGACCGTGGCGATCAGCAGCGAGGGCGCCAGCCGGTAGATCTCCTCGTCGACGGTGAGGACCGGAATACCCTCCCCGACCGATTCGCGACGGGAGAAGGGGCAGCAGTCCTCTCCCTCCCCGCGCGGACAGTACAGCAGGATGCGACGGCGGCCTTCGTCGTACTCCATGTTCGAGCGGGCCGTCAGTCCGCTGCCGCACCAGGGGCAGGTGAGGACCTGAAGGACGCGGGCGTGCTTGTCGCTGGCGCTCTCCTTGGCCTCCGCGATCTGTTCCTTCGCCTCGTCGAACCAGTTCGGCGAGACGGAAGTGCCCACCCAGAGCCCGATGCGGAAGGGTGTGGAGCCCCAGCGCCGGTCCCGTGCGAACTCCGCGCGGCGCAGCACCTCACAGGCGCTCACCAGGGCGGCGGCGCGCTGGAACTGCTGGGCGGTCAGCAGCCGCAGGGTGTAGCGCATGAGCACGCCCACTCCTGCCTCGCCGCTGCGGGCTTCGGTTCCCGAGCCGACCGTCCCCTGCAGGCGTCTGAGCGCGAAGGTGTAGGCGGCCAGGCCCAGATACGCCTCGGTCTTGCCGCCGCCGGTCGGGAAGAAGAGCAGATCGACGAGGGCTGCGCGGCCGGTGCCTCGGTGCGGATGTCCGGGCTGGGTGAGGGAGGCGATGTTCAACAGCACGAAGGCGAGCTGGAACGGGCGCCAGGTGGCTGCCGCCTTGCCCTTGGCGTGGACCTCCTCCTGGGCCTCCCGATAGGAGAGGGGGTCGTTCTCGCGGCCGGCGCGGGCGGCCGCGACGGCGGTGTTGCGCCGCTGCAGGGCCATGGCCTGGTTGGCGAACCGGAAGGCCGCCAGGGCCGTTTCGTCGGCCAGGAGCCGGTCGATGCCGAGGGTGATGCGGTCACAGACCTCGAGTGCCTGCTCGATCGCGACCTCCGCCGATGCGCGCAGGTCGCCGGGGAGTGAGTGGGCTGCCCGGCGCTGCTGTTCCAGCCAGGCGCCGTACCCGTCGGCCAGCGGTGCCAGGGCCGCGCCGAGTTCGGTCCGGCGGTCTGGGACGGCGAGCGCGGCCAGTTCGTCCATGCCCAACTCCAGCCCGCGAAGCAGGTCCTGCTCCTCGAGCGCCGGGGCGGTCGTGGCCCTCACGTCGTACTCGGGAAGCCAGACGGTGGTCAGGCGATGGGCGTTGCGTTCGCCGTCACGGACGTGCGCGTGCACGGCCACGTTGCGGCCCTTTGCGTGGCTGAGACTGTCACGGTAGAGGAGACGCAGCCGCCGTTCCTCGGGGTCCTGGGGCGCCTTGCCGTGGCCGGTCGTGTCGAGTGGATCGTCAACCGGCAGGAAGACCGCGGCCTGGTCGTCAGGGAAGGCGGTGACGTCGATCTCCGTCTGAAAGAGCCAGTGGGCGTCGCGTGCGTCCCGGCTGTCCGGCTGCCTGTTCACCAGGGCCAGCTCGACTATGCGCAGGTTTTCGGCGTCCGTGCGGCCAGTGTGCCGGCGTACCTGCACGTCGAGGACGACGGCTTCGCCGTCGAGTTCGACGACCCGGTCGCTCCATCCCGTCAGGTCGATGTCCACCAGGTGCTCCACCGGCTCACGCGACCAGACCCTGCGGGTCGTCCCCCGCTCGGTGGCCTCCTCCGACTGCGTGTACCGTCCCCAGCGGACGACGGCACTGAGCGTGCCGACGGAGGCTGGGACGGTGAAGGACAGCCCCATGGATGACGCCCAGATGTGCCCGGCGGCCTGCGGGCTCAGCCGGTCCTGCAGGTCGCTGTCGTCACCTTCCTGCTCGTCGCCCGACTCGCCGTCCGCGCTCTGTGCCGCCGCCCGGGCGATCCGTTCCGTGGTGACGGCCTGGGGGCGGGGACCGAGCATGCCGACCAGGTAACGGTCACGCGGCCCGGATGAGGCACTCGGAAGGGTCTCCGTCGCGCCGTCCCAGGGGCCCAGCAGGTCCCGGCGGATGTAGGTCACGAGTACGTCCCGGACCGCGTAGGAGTCCCCCGCCCGGAACGTCTGGGGAACTTCGTCGAGCGGATGTGGGACAGCGGCCTGGGCAGGCTGGGCCGGCATACGGTGGGTCCTTTCGGACAGGTCCGTTGGGATTCGGGCGTGCGCCGATGGTGTGACGGCATCAGAAATATAGATTGTTGACTGAGTTCACACAATGACTCCCGGACGCTCCGTCGCCCGGCATCCCGATCAGTCTCTAGTCTGGTGCCCGCCCGCCGCCCGCCCGTGACCCGAGGACGCCCATGCCCCGACTCGCCCTCTCCGACGACTTCGTCGCCGATCTGATCTCGTTGCAGCGACCGGTTCAGAAGGACGTCAACGACGCGATTCAGATGTTCCGGGGCCTGACCGTGCCTCAACTGCACGCCAGCAAGGGAATGCACCTGGAGAAGCTCGAAGGAGCGCGCGACCCCCGGATCCGCACGATCCGGATCACCCGGTTCTACCGGGGGGTGCTCCTCGCCCCGGACGACGGGAGCGGGCTGTACACGCTGCTGCGGGTCGCACCGCACGACGAGGCGATCAACTGGGCCTGCAAGCGCGCCTACTCGGTCAACGGGGCCACCGGCGGACTGGAGGTCCGCAATGTCGAGGCGCTCGAACAGATGGAGACCTACTTCGAGACGAAGGCGGTCGAGACGCCGGCACGTCTGTTCGCCAGGCACTCCGACACCGTGCTGCGCGATCTGGGCGTCGACGATCAGGTGCTGCGGCTGGCGCGGGTGTGCGTCACGGCGGACGACCTGACCGTCATGGCGCCGCCCATGATGCCCTCCGACCAGTACGAGGTGCTGGAGTACCTGGCGGCAGGTTACTCGCCCGAGGACGTCTGGGAGCAGCTGATCGCTCCGCGCGGGCAGACGGTTCGCACGGCCGAGGACCGGCCGGCCGTCACGCTCAGCGAGGCGATCCTCAACACGCCCAACCGCATCGTGGAAGTCACCGGCCCCGGTGAGCTGGAGCGCATCCTCACCGAGGATTTCACCCGCTGGCGCGTCTTTCTGCACCCCGCCCAGCGCCGGTACGCCTACCATCCCGGATTCAACGGACCCGCTCAGGTGACGGGCGGCCCAGGCACCGGCAAGACCGTCGTCGCGCTGCACCGAGTCCGGCATCTACTGCGCGCCGGGCACAAGGACGACCGGATCCTCCTCACCACCTTCACCAACGCCATGGCGGCCGCCCTGCGGGACAGCCTCGCCCTGCTGCTCGGCGAGGCCGACGCCCACCTGCTCGACCGGGTCGACGTCACGACGGTGGACTCGCTGGCCGCCCGGGTCATACGTGAGGCGAGGGGCAGTTCGCCGAAGCCGTTGTCGGCGGCAGCCGAGAAGAGCGCTTGGACCCGTGCCACCGCCCGCGAGGACCTACCCTGGTCCGAGCGCTTCCTTTCCCAGGAGTTCCGGAGCGTCGTCCTGGCTCAGGGCCTGCGGACGCCCGAGGAGTACCTGCGCTGCGTGCGCAGGGGACGCGGGACGCAGGTCGGACGGGTGCAGCGGGCGCGGCTGTGGCGGGTGATGGAACGGTTCACGACGGACCTGACCGCGCGCGACTCTGCGACATACACCATGCTCTGCGACCAGGCCGCCCGGATCCTGGCCGAGAAGGGACCGCGCTACCGGCACGTAGTGGTGGACGAGGCGCAGGACCTGCACCCGGCCCAGTGGCGGGTACTGCGCGCCTGCGTAGCCGAACAGGACGACGACCTGTTCCTCGTCGGCGACCCCCACCAGCGCATCTACGACTCCCGGGTCTCGCTTCGCTCGCTGGGCATTCATGTGCGGGGGCGCACGTCACGGCTGCGCATCAACTACCGCAGCACAGAGGAGATCCTGCGCTGGTCGGCGTCGCTCCTGGACGGTCAGCCGGTGGGGCGGCTCGGTGAGGACGACGACGATGAGGGCGGCCCCGACTCGCTGCGGGGCTACCGGTCCGAGCTGCACGGCCGCGTTCCGGTGGCCCGCGGTCACGCCGGCCAGGACGACGAGCTGCGGGCGCTGGTGGAGCAGATCCGGATCTGGGTGGACCAGGACGGCGTCAAGTTGTCCGAAGTGGCGGTGTGCGCCCGGTTCAACACGCTGGTCGACGCCGTCATCACGCGTCTGCGCCGGGAGGGCCTTCCGGCGGTCGCGGTCAAGGACGACCCGGGCCCGGACGTGTCGGGTGTGCGCGTGGCGACGATGCACGCGATGAAGGGACTGGAGTTCCGCTGCGTGGCCGTCGTGGGCGTGACGTCGAGCGTGCTCCCCTTCGCTCCGCAGGTGACGCCCGCCGACGAGGACGCCGTTCAGCACCGTTCCGATCTGGTGGCCGAGCACTGCCTGCTCTTCGTCGCCTGCACGCGGGCGCGTGACGCACTGGCCATCTCCTGGAGCGGTCAGCGCAGCCGCCTGCTGGACCCGGTCGCCGGCTGAGACACGCGCGGCCCTGTCACTTGCGCGATACGTGTGGCAGGGCCGACGGTCGAAGAGCTCAGGCCCTAATCTCCCGGACGACGACCGTGCGCCTCTTGCCCTGGGACGCGTCGTACGAGATCTCATGTCCGACGGGCTGCCACATCAGCGCGTGGCCGAGGGGGGACGACGGAGAGACGATGTCCGCCTCCTCGGTGGGTAGTTCGGCGACGGTGTACAGGATGTCCCCTTCGAGTTCGCCGTCGAACTCCAGGACCAGCAGCGCGCCCGGGATCACCACGTCCGGGACGGTCAATTCCCGTCCGACGCCGACGGTGTCGAGGAACGTCCGCAGGAATGCGAGGCGCTTCGTGCGCCGGTCACGCTGGTCGGCCCGCGTCTTCCTGAGGAAGACGAGCTGCGACGCGTCGGCCCCCTCGGGTGTCTCGTCGGAAGCGTCGAGGGCCGCCTGCAACTGCTGCGCCTCGCGTACCAGCCGCTGGAAGGCCGCGGCGGGGATCTGCCGGACCGGCACCGTGCTCCGCGTCACCGGGCCCGGGCCGGGCAGCGCAACGCCGGGCTCTGTCGGCCGGGCGGGGCCCGCGGAGGAGCCGGTGTCGGCGCGGTTCTTCGACGACAGCACGGACGGCATCGCCGGAGCGGACATTGCCTCCAGGGCCGGACCGCGCATCGACTCGCGCGGATCCACGGGCGCCGGTACCGCCTCCACGGCGGCGGCTGCGATCGCCGTTCCTGTACCGCCCGAGCGCTCGCTCGGTCCGCTCCCGCGCTCGGTCGTCGCGCTTTCGTCGTCCGGCTCCGTCCCGGCGCGCACGGAGTCGGCTGCGGTGCCCGATGGCTCCGTCTCCCCCCGCACCGGCTCGATGCCCAGCCGTCCTAGCTCCGCCCACAGGGGCGCCAGCGCCTGCTCGCGGTCGAGGTGGAACCGGCTGCCCCGGATCCGGACGAACGTCCAGTCGACGCGTTCCAGGTCTCGCTGCCTGGCCGCTGCCGTGGAGGCGTCCTCGCCTTCGGCGAAGGCGTCACCGTCGCAGGCGACCGCGAGCCGGCGCGTCCCGCCCTCCACCACCAGATCGAGGGTGTGGCGCCCTACCTTGTACCCCGGACGGACGCGATAGCCCCGTGCGGCCAGTTCCAGGTAGACCTTCTGCTGGAACAGACTGTCGAACGCTTCGTGCCGGACGTCGGGCAGGACCTCGCCCTGGACGGCAGCGGTGTCCTCCTCCGCGGGCCGGGTGAGGTGGTCGAGCCACCGTCGGCGCAGGTCGTTCTCGTGGAACTGTTCGGCGCGCGCGCTGTGGAACACCCACACCTGGTCCTGAGCGCGCGAGGCGGCCACATTGATCCGCTGCTCGTAGGTCTTGCCGTTGAAGCCGCCCGGCACGGATCCGGCGTCCGTGGACGGTGAGTTGACGCAGGAGACGAACATGACATGCCGCTCGTCGCCCTGGAAGTCCTCGGCGTCGCCGACCCGGATGCGCCGCTCTTCTCGCTGCTCGTAGTCGAGGCGGTCGGCCAGCAGGTTTTCCAGTTCCGCCAGGTGGCCCTTGCTGGCGCGGAGACTGATGACCCCCATCGTCTTCCCGTCGTAGGCCGGGTCGGCGCAGGACCGCACGATGGCGTCGACGAGCGCCTCGGCCTCGGCGGGGTTGCACAGCCGGGAGTTGGCGCCGAGGGCTTCACCGTGTTCGACGTGCACGGTGCGGACCGGGGGCAGCCGGTCGGCACCGTACTGCCGTAGGGGCAGCAGATCGTGGTTGTAACAGAGGTCGTTGGAGAAGGAGATGATCTCCGGCATGCACCGGAAGTGCTCCTTGAGCATGAGCGTGCCGCGGCCCGCCGAAAGGGCTTCGGTGAGGTCGAAGAAGCTGGAGTCGGGGCCGAACAGGCTGCGGACGTCCGGTTCCAGCGCGGTAAGCAAGCGGTCCCTGAGATGGAAGTACTCGTCCTGCTTGAGGCCGACGTTGGACGGGCTGACCTGCTTGCTGTCGCCGACGACGACCATCCGGTCGGCGAGCCAGCTCAGCAGCATGGCCTCCAGGCCGGACTGGCTGGCCTCGTCGACGATCACGACGTCGAACATGCCGGGCCGGTCCATGGGCACTGTCTCGGCGACCTGGTGCAAGGGCATGATCCAGGCCGGCACCGCCGTCTGTGCCTTGCGCAGGGCGGCCTGGGCGTCGCGCCGGTAGCGGTGCTGGTACTTGCCCTTGATGCGCCGGGCGGCCTGCTGGTAGGCGCTGAGCGCCCGGGACTGGTCGCCGGTGAGCAGGCCGAGGCAGCGGTGCCAGGCGCGGGCGGCGGCGAGCCGGGCGAGCATGATGCGGGCCTCGTCGTCCGCCTCCGTCAGCCGCTTGCGCAGGGCACGTTCGGCCTCGGGGTCGGTCAGCCGCTCCAGCCGCTCACGCCAAGCCGACCAGGCCCAGGCCTTGGCAAGCGCGGGCAGCCGGGTGTCCCAGGCGGTGTCCTCGTGGGTGGCCGTGATGCGCTCGGCCAGAGCCGGAAACGCCTCGCGGACACAGGTGAGGGCCGTGTCCTGTTCGGCCCGGAGCCGCGCGGCTTCCCGCACCTCGGCCATCTCTTCGCTGAACGAGCGGTAGCCGTCGGGATCCCGGTCGCGTACGGCTTCAAGGGCGCGCACGACCGCGGGTGCGGCACTGGGCCGGTCGCTCCAGGCATGCAGCAGTTCCTCGGTGTCCGCGATGACCTTGCGTGACCCTTCGGCCGCGCGCAGCGTGGTCGCCGCGCGCAGCAAGGTGCGCACGGCGTGCTCGACGGAGGCGTGGTGCCAGGTGGCGACGGCGAGCGCCGGCGAGGTGGCCGCGGCGGTCAGGACGTCGGTACGCGCAGCGGCGACAGCGAGCAGCGCGTCGAGCACCTCCGCCTCCTGACGCAGCCGTGCGAGACGGGGCCCGTGTCCGTGCCAGGCGGTGGCGGGAGTGCCCCACTCTGACTCCATCTGGGCCAGGCGCAGTTCGAGCCGGATGCGGGCGAGGACGACAGTCGCCGTCGGGACGTCCTCCGGCATCCGTCCGTCTACCCGTACGGCGTCCACGAACGCGCCGACCGTCTTCCCCAGCTTGGAGCGCATGCCGAGGGGCCCACGCAGCTTCTGGCCCTGACCGAGCCCGTCGTGCAGAGCGGTGGCCTGGGCGAGCGCCGTGGCCGGGTCGTACTGGTCAAGGCCGCTGACCATGGCCGTGCCGAGCGTGGCGAGCGAGGCGTCGACGGCTGAGAGGGCATCGGAGACGGCGGCCCGCCGGCTGCGCGCCTGCCAGTCCTGGCCCTCAGTCACCTCTTTCAGCAGCACCGCGGCCCAGTCGCCGGCCGGAGCGGCGAGCGACGCGGCACGAGCGCGGGCGGCGGAGAAGGCGTCGAGCGCCGAGGACAGCCGCTGCTGTTCGACCTCGCGCAGGCTCCGCACCGCGGCGTCGTGTTCCGCGCACAGGGGATCCCGACGCGCGGCGGCATGCGTGTCCTCAGCCGACCGCACGACCCGCACGGCCTCCTCGAAGTCACCGGGACTCGGCAGCTCGGAGGGTCCGGGCACCTCGGCGGCCAGGGCCTGGTGGTCCGGGGTGTACGCGCGGGTGGCGTGCAGCAGGTGCAGGGCCTCGTCGGCGGTCAGGGCGGGCTGCTCCTGCGGGACGGGGCCGAGCCAGTCGTATCGTCCCGTCTCCGCGGTGAGCCGCTCGGCTATCTCCTGGAGGCTGCCGCTGTAGTCGCCGATCTCCGCCTTGAAGCGGTGGGTTTCCTGCTCGCGCAGCACCGCGAGGTCGCGCAGCATGGCCCGCTGAGCGGCGCGGGCCTTGGCGAGTCGGGACTGGAGCGCCTTGACCGCCTTCCAGGAGGCCTTCTCGTCGTAGCCGGCGTACTCGCTGAGAATCTTGTGCACGGACGCCTCCAGCTCACGCTGGGCGGCCGCGCCGTCCTCGGTACGGCTCACGCACAGGTCGCGGACGGACTCCGGAAGCTTGTCCCGCAGCACGCGCAGGGCACGCGGGGTGTGGCTGGTGATGAGGACTCGCTTGCCCTGGGCCAGCAGGTCCGTGACCAGGTTCGCGATGGTGTGCGTCTTGCCGGTGCCGGGCGGACCCTGGACGACGACGAGCCGGTTGGCGCGCAGGCGTTCGGCGATCGTGCGCTGCTCCTCGTTGGCGGGCAGGGCGAAGTACATCTCGTCGCCGTCGGTCGCGGTCTCGCCCTCCGCCGCCGCGAGGTCCGCCGCGGTGAGCGCGCCGTCGCGGCCCGCGATGTAGCTGAGCAGTTCGGTGGGCGGGGTGCCCGCGTCGATCTGCCGGGCGATGGCCTTGAGCGCGTCCATGGTCGAGCGGCGGCTGCGTTCCCGCAGGACGAGCGCGGGGGTGAGTCCCACCTGCGGAACGTCGAGGCTGCGCGGCTTGGCGCGCTCCACGGTAGGTGCGTAGCTGCCGGCGCTGTGCGCGGCATTGACCCAGCTACGCAGAGCGGTGTGCACGGAGTCGAGGTGTTCGGGGTCCGTTACGTCCGAGGCGCCTTCCAGTACCTCGACGATCTTCTCCCGCACGGGACCCGGCACGTGCTGGGCCCCTTCGAGCATGCCCTCTTCGAGTTCCAGTCCGGCGCCGGTCGGATCGGGGGCGGCAGTGAGCGTGCCGGTGGACGGATCGAGCCGGAGAGTGGCCCGGTGGGTGACGAGGTGCCGTTCCACCCGCTGCCCCGCGGCCGTCTGCCAGGTCAGGCGGCCGAGCCCAAGCACGAGTTCGTAGGCCTCGCCGAGGTTGGCGGCGTCCTCGTGCATCTTGTGCAGCCGGTCGTACAGCCTGACGACGGGGTCGATCGCGCGGCGCCGCTCCGCCCACGCGAGCCATTCCTGTGCCCAGGCGGCGTACAGCTTTTCGATCTTCTCCCGCTGGGGGTGCTCGTCCAGCTCGTGGTAGGTCTTGTCGAGCGGGATGCCCTGCGACCAGTCGGGAAACTCCGGTTCGATGCGCCGGCGCAGGTGTGGGGCGCGGGTCTGCTTGAAGTCGCGGATGCGGTTCTCGTCCACCCAGGGGGCGAGCAGAGCCTTGGGGTGCGGCGCGTCCTCGCGCTCGGGGCGGGTGACGGTCAGCCAGGCCGGCTCGTCGGTGCCGAGCATGCCGTCGATCATCACCGCGACACCGTCGTCGTCGGGCAGTTCGTCGAACCACACGGTGCCGGCCGCGCCGTCCAGCGTGCGCACGGGGCGCGTCTTCGACTCCTCCGCCTCGGCGAGGAAGCGGAAGATCTGCCGCACGCGTGCGGCGTCGAGCTCGTCGCCGGAGAGTTGAGGCACGGGTGACGGCGTGATCTGGCGCCCCGGGCCGGCCGGCTGCGCGGGGATGGCGTCGAGCGTGTCACGGGCGCTGTGCTGCTGCCCGAATCCGCCGGTGCGGATGCCGGGGTCGCCGGGCTCTGCCTGTGTGCCGCTGCCACGGGACAAGGACGCGGCGCCGGTGCCCAGGGTGGCCGGCACGGCGGTCGCGGCCGTGGTGAAGGTGACACTCTCCCGGTCGTGCGACCCCCGGAAACGGACCTCGATGTCCAGGTCGTCGGCGGTTCCGACGGGGATGCTGTAGGCCCACGTGGCGGAGAGCCTGCGTCCCGAGCGCAGGGTGCCCTCCAGCTCGTCGTCGAGCAGTTCACCGCTGTAGTCCTGCACCTGACGGGCCGTCTTGCCGTACGGGCCGCCGCGCACCAGCAGGGTGATCCCGTCCACTTCGACGGGCCGCCCGGTGCCGTTGCTCAGGTGCAGGGTGCAGCGCACCAAGTCGTCACCCGGCCGATACCCGTGACCGTCGTCGGCGTCGGCCAGTTCGTAGGGCATGACGTCGTCCACCCGTACGTACAGCCCGTCGTCGTACTGGTAGACGGAACCGACCGGCCACAGGCCGTCACCCGGCACGCTCTCATCTTGACTCACACGCCCCACCCCACTGTGTGCTGAGGGCCAGCTCATGACCCCTTCAGTGACATCTCGCCCAGCTCCTCAAGCCACCTACAACGCCCCCCGGCGCGCGAACTTGAGTGTGAACTGAGCACACGCAGGGAGCGTATCAGCAACTCCTGCCGGCATTGCCGCCCTTAGACCAAGCCGGGCCGCAAGCTCGTCGGCGAGCGATCAAGCAGCGACTTCAGCGCGCCCCGGCGTCACGATAGAGGTCGAAATCGACGACGAAAAGAGCATTGACTAAGTTCACACTCTCAAGGCACGATCTCGAAAGCGTCACCCGTGCATAGTGCGTGACGTCGCTCCCGGAGAAGGGCAATTCGCACCATGGACATGCAAGTGGTCGACGTCTCGCCCCAGTTGGCGGCACAGTGGTTGACCCGCAACACCAACAACCGACCGCTCAGCAAGGGCACGGTGCAGCAACTGGCCGGCCAGATCCAGCGTGGTGAGTGGCAGTTGACTCACCAGGGCATCGCCTTCGACGAGGACGGTGTCCTGATCGACGGGCAACACCGTCTGGCGGCCATCGCCAAGGCGGGAGTCACCGTGCAACTGACCGTCGCGCGCGGCGTGCCGCGCACGGCGTTCACCGTGATGGACACAGGCCGCAAGCGCACCGGCCGCGACGCGCTCGCCCTCGCGGGTGAGGCCAACGCGACCCATCTGGCGGCCGCCCTGCGAGGACTGCACCTCTACCGGACCGCACCAAACTCCGCGTGGAGCGGCGGATCGTCGGTCACGAGCAACGACCAGCTCCTGGATGTGCTCGGCAAGCACCCCGGTGTCCGTGACGCCCTGCAGCACGGCATCGCCATGAACCGCGGATGCCGCATCACCGTCACGGCCGCGACGATCGGCTGGTACGTCACCACCGAGGCCCGGCCCGACATCGACCAGTCCGCCTGGGAGGAGGGGGTCGTCACCGGCGCCCGTCTGGAGCCGGGCGACCCGCGTCTCACGCTGCGCAACACCATGCTCAACCTGGCCCTGGGCAACGCACACCGGCGTCGCGACGACTCACGTGAGCACCTGCTCTACTACCTCAAGGCGTGGAACGCGTGGGTGGAGGGCCGCAGCATCAAGCTGCTGCGCCGCTCCCCCAACGAGACCATGCCCCGCGTCTCCAGTCGCTCGGCCCTGACATCGGCGGACAACAGCGCCTGAAGGGGCATAGATTCAGCGGACAGCCGCCCCTGGCGCGAGAAACACCGGGACATGGATGGGCCGGGCCTGTGGCACGCGACAGGGACACATGGGAAAGGAGGCGCATGCGCGCCCAGGAGATCACCTTCCTCAAGCTCGTCCAAGGTGACAAGCAGTTTCAGGTCCCGCTCTACCAGCGCACGTACAGCTGGGGCAGGGAACAGCTCCAGCGGCTGTGGGAGGACGTGGGGGAACTCGTCGAACAGCACCTGGCCGGTGAGGCGGCGGCGCCGCACTTCCTGGGTTCCGTGGTGCTCGCACCGGGCCAGATCCAGGCGGGCGGGGTGCAGAGATGGCTGGTGGTGGACGGGCAGCAGCGGCTGACCACTCTGATGCTGGCCTTCACAGCGCTGCGTGACCATCTGAAGGAGACGGGGGACGCGCGCGGCGTGGACCGGGTGCACCGCCAGATACTGGTCAACGAGTTCCACGAGGGTGCGGACCACTACCGCCTGCTGCCCACGCAGGCGGACCGCGAGGCGTACACCGCCTGCGTCCAGTCCCGGGCCGAGGCCGGCGGCAGCGACAACGTCGGGGCCGCCTACCGGTTCTTCCGCGGTGCGCTCGCCGAGGGTCATGAGGCGGGCGACGAGCGGTGGACCGCCACGGTCGAGACGGCTCTCAAGGATCTGCTGTCCATCGTGGAGATCACCGCCGAGTCCGGTGACAACGTCTACCGGATCTTCGAGTCGATCAACAACACGGGTGTCGGGCTCAGCCAGAGCGACCTGCTGCGCAACTACGTCTTCATGCTGCTGCCCAAGCGAGGCGAACGGATCTACCAGGAGCTGTGGCTGCCCATGCAGCAGAGCCTGGGACCGAAGAACCTCGAACTGCTCGTCTGGCTCGACCTGGTGGTGCGCGGCCACTACAAGACCAAGCAGAGCGAGATCTACCGGGAACAGCAGAAACGACTCCAGCCGCTGGCCGGCGACGAGGACGCGCTGCAGCGCGAGATCGAGCAGCTGGCCGAGCGCGCCGGGAGGTTCCTGCGCATCGTCGAGCCCGCCCGTGAGCAGTCCCCCGCCCTGCGCGCGGTCCTGGAGCGCCTGGCCTCCTGGGGTGGCCAGACGCACTACCCGCTCGCACTGCACCTGCTGGACCTGCTCGCGGCCGGCCGGACGACTCCGGACGACGCGGCGCAGGCGCTCGGCTACGTCGAGTCCTACCTGGTGCGACGCCTGATCTGCCAAACGCCGACGACCGGCCTCAACCGGATCTTCATGGAGGCGCCGAAGGAGCTGGAGACCGACCGGCCCGCCGCCGAGGCGGTACGGCGGTTCCTCTCCGGCCGTCGCCGTCGCTGGCCGAGCGACGAGGAACTGCGCGAGGCGATCCGCACCAAGCCGTTCTACTGGAGCGGCCGTCCTCCGCAGCGCAGTTACATCCTTCGCCGTCTGGAGGAGAGCTACCGTCCGTCCGAGCCGGTGGACTTCGCCAAGGCGTCCCTCAGCGTGGAGCACGTCCTGCCGCAGCGACCCGCTCCGGCGTGGTTCGACCTCCTCTCCAAGGAGACGGAACCGAACCAGACTCCGCAGGAACTGCACGACCTGCTGGTGCACACCCTCGGCAACCTCACGCTGACCGGCGACAACGGCAAGCTGTCCAACCACCCCTTCGAGCGCAAGCAGCAGATCCTCGACTCCAGCGCCCTGCGCATGAACCTCGAGATCGCCTCGGCGCAGCGCTGGGGCAAGGCGGAGATCCTGGCGCGTGCCGACGGCCTGTCCGAGCGCGCGGTGGACCTGTGGCCCGGGCCGATCGGCGGGGTCAAGCCGGTCGGTGAGGAGTCCCCGGGCTGGGCCGAGCTGCGGGCCGCGCTGGTGGCGATGCCGAGCGGCACGTGGACCACGTACGGCGACGTCGCCGAGCTGATCGGCAGCCACCCGGTGGCCGTCGGAGCGTACCTGGGCGGCAACTCGACGGTGATCGGCGCCTACCGAGTGCTCACCTCGGAAGGCAAGATCTCCCCTTCCTTCCGCTGGGCGGACGGTGACGACCGGCAGGCGCCGCAGGAGCTGCTGACGAGCGAGGGTGTGCGCTTCGACACCTGGGGCCGGGCGAACCGCTCGCAACGCCTGACCGCGGCGGAGCTGGCGACGCTGCTGGGCAAGGACGTGACTCAGCCCGCCGCGCACGATGCGCTCCCCGAGGGGGAGGACGCGGCGGCGGCCGAGCGCTTCCGCACCCAGTTGCAGGAGCACTGGCCGGACGCGCACCCCGGTGTCATGGGGGCGCTCGACTTCTGGCGCCGGCAGGGTGGTTACGTCAACTACGGCCGTCATGACGAGACCAGTTGTTTCCCGATGCTGGACGCAGGGACGAGCCGCAGCCCCCACCTGCTCTGGCCGGTCGCTATCTACCCGGTGAGCGGCACGGTCGAGGTGGTCTTCCAGCACCTGAAGTCCCGCACACCCTTCGACGACACCGAACAGCGCCGGGAGCTTCTGCACCGCCTGAACAAGATCGCGGGTGTCGACCTGCCCGAGGCGAAGCTGGAGCTGCGCCCGTCCTTCCCGGTGACGGTCTTCGCCGAGCACGGTGACGAGATCTGCGAGGTGCTGGACTGGTTCGTGGGGGTGGCGGCGCTGGATCTGGCGCGGCGGGACTGAGTGTGGTCGGGCACACCGGTAGGGGGTAATCGCTCGTGCGGTTGATGAACGACCTCGCGCTGGCCCGTAATGACGGGGCAGGCAAGGACAAGACAGGCACAACCTGTTCGGGCGTGCTCTCCCGGGCAAGCGCCATCGAATGGGAGCTGCGGCTCCCCGGACAGCCGGTGCTGACCGTGCATGACAACCATTGGGCGAATGGCGAGCGAGACATCGTGCTCTACAAGCCCACGGTCGTCCCGGAGATGCCCGCAGCCCTATCCAACCTGCACAACAGACTGCGCTCGGGGATCTGCACCACCGAGAGGCAGGGGGAGCTACGCATCATGGTGTTCCCCACCTACGTGGACAGGCAGGACAGACCACGAGTCAAGAAATCCCTCACGACAGCGGATCTCGCCGACCAGGTGGGGCTGACCCGGCTTCGCGAGCTGACCGCCCGGAAGGGCGTCAGCCTCGGGCCCGCCTTCGACCGCCCGAATCTGCCTCTGGTGGACCTCGACGATGCGCAGCACGAGAAGCCACTGCAGCACGCCTTGTTCTTTCCCGCAGCGGATGACGAGACACCTGTGGTGGCCTTCACCTACTTCAAGATCGTGCCCGTACTGCGGCACATCGACTGGCTGTCGCCGGACGACGGCTGAGGGAGGGATACCTGTGCCGGACGAGGCATGCAGGGGAACGGTGCACGGACTCAAGGGCCACACCGTCTGCTTCACGGGCCGGGTTCTCGTCGACGACGTGTGGACGGTCAGAGCCACCTGCGCCGAGAGAGCCGGGCAGCGAGGCGCGGTCCCCAAGACCGACTTCTCGCGGAAGGTCACCCTCGTCGTCTACGGCGATCTGGCCAGCAAGGTCGTGACGGACGACCGTCGCGCCTACAGCAGCACGCTCGTCGACGCCGAAGCCGAGCGCAACGGAGGCCGGCACGTCTGTGTCGTGGACGCGGACGGCTTCTCAAAGTTACTCAAGGGACGTGCCGCGCCGTGTCTGGAGCTGAGAAAGGCGGGTGCCGGACACATACGCCCCGTCGCAGCCGGTACGACCGAGGGCGGCGGCATTCTCGGCGGCCCTCTGCGCGTACGGCACACGGGCCGACGCCTGTCCGGTGATCTGACGCTGGACCTCAGCAGTCTCGACAAGGCGACGACCGCACACGAAGCGACAGTCGGTGCCCTCATCGCACACCTGTCGCGCCAGGGCGTCGAGGCACGTGCCCACGCTCCCGGCGCCCCCCAGTTCGACGCCGGATGGTCTCGCGGTGAAGAGGTGTTCGTCGCCGAGGTCAAGAGCCTGACCGGGGCACGTGAGGAACAGCAGATCCGCTTGGGCATCGGACAAGTCCTCGACTACGCCCACCAATTGCGGAGCCGGCACCCCCATGCCGTCCTACGTCCGGTCCTGGTCCTCGAGAGACCCCCGTCCGTGGTCCGCTGGGTCGCACTGGCCGGAAGTGTCGGTCTGCGGCTCGCCTGGGCACCAGACTTCGCCGACCTCTGACCGGCCGAGACCTCCCGCTATCGTCTGGTTGACGATAAGGGGGTCGTCGTGCCAAGCTGACGCCCCATCAACTCCACTGGCCGGTTGCCTTCTGGGCGCCTGCCGTGTGCCTCCGACCGTATGGAGTCCCATGTCCAGCACACACATACCGAACCCCAGCCTGGACGCTCGGGGCACCGATCGTGCCGCCGGGGTGCTGCTCGGCGCGGCCGTGGGCGACGCGCTGGGCGTACCGTACGAGTTCCAGGCGACGCTGCGCGCCGACCAGCAGCCGCAGATGATCGGCGGCGGCCTGGGGCCCTACGAGCCCGGCGAATACTCCGACGACACCCAGATGCAGGTGTGCATCGCCGAGGTGGCGGCGACCGGAGCCGATCTGCGCGGTACCGAGGCCCTCGACGCGATCGCGGCGAACTTCCGGCGCTGGCTGGCCGGGGGTGCCAGCGACGTCGGCAATCAGACCCGAGCCATCCTGTCGGCCGCCGGGCGGGCGACCGGTGCTGCGGGCGCGGTCATGCGGGGAGCGGCCCGCGACTACGCCGCCCGCCACCCTCAAAGCGCCGGCAACGGCTCGTTGATGCGGACCGGGATCGTTGCCCTCGCCCATCTCGGAGACGCGGAGGCGATGGCCGAGGCGGTCATCGCGGTCAGCTCGCTCACCCACCCGGACCCCGACTGCGCCGATGCCTGCGTGCTGTGGTGCTCCGGCATCCGTACCGCCGTGCTGGAGGGAACGTTGGACGGCGTACGCGCCGGCCTGGACCTGCTCCCCGCGGAGCGCCGGGGCCTGTGGGCGGAGCGGCTGGACGAGGCGGAGGCCCACGCTCCGCACCACTTCTCCTCCAACGGCTGGGTCGTCCACGCGCTTCAGGCCGCCTGGTCGGCGATCATTCGCACCCCGGTCCCCGAGCTGAACCCCGCCAAGGGCGGCTTCCCCGCCCAACACCTGCGGCTCGCCCTGGAGGCTGCGGTCCGGGCCGGGAACGACACCGACACCGTCGCGGCGATCGCCGGTGCCCTGCTCGGCGCACGCTGGGGCTGCTCCGCCGTCCCGCTGGAGTGGCAGCGGGACGTGCACGGCTGGCCCGGCCTCACCGGGGCCGAACTGGTCCGGTTGGCGGTGCTCACCGCCGGTGGCGGGAGCGGCGACGCCACAGGCTGGCCCTCCGCCGCGCGCATGCCTGTCTCGCCCTCCACCCCGCGCGGCTTCGCCGTCCCACATCCGCACGACGAAGGGGTGGTACTGGGCAATCTGGCCCTGGCCCAAGGTACGGAGGTGGTGCCGGTCGACGCCGTGGTCTCCCTGTGCCGCGTCGGTTCCGACCCGATCCTGGCCGGCGCCGACGTCGAGCACCTGCGGGTCTGGCTGGTGGACAGCCAGGGAGAGAACGCCAACCTCCACTACGTGCTGGACCAGGCCGCCCGTCAGCTGCTGCGGTTGCGTCAGGAGGGCAAGCGGGTCCTGCTTCACTGCCTCGCCGGGCAGAGCCGCACCCCGGCCGTCGCCGCGCTCTACAGCCACCTGGCCGCCGGCATCGACCCCAAGACCGCGCTGTCGGACCTGCGCGAAGTGCTGGTCCACGGCTGGCAGCTGTCGGCGCACCCCGAGCTGTACGACGCGGTGCTCGACCTGGCCGCAGGCAGCCGCTCGGGCGGCAGCCCTGCGCGGTTCCGGGAGAAGGACCGGACCATCGGCCGCGAGGAAGTGGAGGGCGCGGTCGGCGAGGGTGACCGGCCCGGGGAGTTCCTGAAGGAGAGGGGCGCGCTGTCCAGGGTGCGCGGGTTGCTGCTCGGTCTGGCGCTGGGGGACACGCTGGGCGCCGCTCAGGGCAAGCTGCCGGCCGATGGCCCCTTGCGGTCCGGGGTCAGCTCCCAGTTGGCCTGCTTTACCACCGAGGGCTTGATCCGTGCCTTCGTGCGCGGCGAGCACAAGGGCATCTGCGCTCCGGTCGGGGTGGTGTGGCACGCCTACTGCCGATGGGCGGCCTTGCAGGGGCTGAAGGCGAAGCGGTGGTCCTGGCGCGACGACAGGCCCGACGGCTGGCTCGCCCAGGTCCCTGTGCTGGCCGAGCGGCGCGGTTCGGCACCGGCGACGGTGGCCGCCCTGGCCAAGACGGAGCACGGCATGGTGGAGAGGCCCACGGCCAGCCGCGGCTGCCACGCCCTCACCCGTACCCTGCCCGTCGCCGTGGCCATCGCGGGAACCGACCGAGCGTACTGGGCAGGACAGGGCCGCCTGTTCGCCGCCCTCACCCATGGCGACCCCGCCGCGCACTCCGCGGCGGCCCACGCGGCCGTGCTGGCCGCCCACTGCCTGACCGCGGCCGGCGAGCGGCCACAGGTGCGGCAGGCACTGACGGACGGCCTCCTCGCCCTCACCCGCGCCGACGAGGCTCCGACCACCGCTGAACTCGAGCAGCTTGAAGCGGCACTCAGGCAGGCGGATGACCACCCCGCGGACCCGGGACGGCTCGCGCGGCTCGCACCGGACGCCACGGCACCCTCGGCACTGCTCGGCGGTCTGTATGCCGCCGCTTCCTTCCCCGACCGAGGCGAGCTGAACGCCGCGCTGCGCTTCGCCGCCGGAGCTCCGGACGGCGACTCGGTCGCCTGCGTGGCCGGGGCGCTGCTCGGAGCGCTGCACGGCGCGGAGGCGCTGCCCGTCGATCTGGTCAGCCGCCATGAACTGGCCTGGGTCCTCGACACCCTGGCCCACGACCTTGTCGCCCAGATCACCGACTCCCCCAGCGGCGGCGAGTACACCGCCGGCTGGGACCCGCACTGGTGGGACCGCTACCCCGGGTGGTGACCAGCGGCCCTATCGAGGGCGCTCCGGTCGTCCGAGGGCACGAGAGCGGCAGCCGCGGTGCGCAGCAGGCGGACGAGTTCAGATGTGTCGGCCGCGGGGTCGTGCGCGTACAGGAGGTTGCTGGCGAGCATGGCCCGTTCCGCGGTCGTGCCTTGCAGAAAGTCCGCCGAGCCGGCCAGCCGCTCCGCCCAGGCCGGAACGGCGGCCCTCCATTGCACCCGTTGCTGCTCGAGAGCGAGTTCGGCCCGCCTGGCCCGCGCCTTGGTGAGGGCGCGCCGGATGTAGACGGACTGCACGGGGCAGTCGGAGCCGAACATGCTGCGGGCGAGGTCCCTGCCCCGACGATCCTGAGCCGCGGGCGTCCGAGCCGCCAGGTACTGCTCGTCGTTCAGCAGGGCCTTGCGCAGCTCCTTCCCCCACCGCTTGAGGTGGGGAAAGCAGGCCTGTTCTTCCCGTACGGCCCTGATGTCCCGCTCCCACGCCTTCAGCCGGCGACCGAGTTCCTCCGCCCAGTCGGCCTGGATCTGGTGACGATGCACCTGGTGGCAAGAGCGGAACAGTGCGGTGAAGCCGCTCAGTTCGTCATCGCGCCGTGCCGCCTCCGCCCGCACATGCTTCAGACCGCGCAGACCGGGATGCTTCAGGTCGCGTGCTCCGTCAAGGCGCCTGGCCCAGCCGCCGTGATACCGCTCGATCAGGACTTGGTCAGGCCGCTGGTCAGCGACCTCCAGCAAGAACAATTCGCGGTCGTTCCAGTCGACGATCGATGTGCGAGCGCCTTCCGGAGCCCGGCCCGGTCCGCCGGGGCGGAGCTCCGCGATGACCTCGATGCCGGGCCGGTCGCGGCCTGCGCGGACAGCCGCCGGGTCGTCCAGCAGAGCGTGCAGCCCGGCGAGCAGCAGGTCAAGTTTCTCCGCCACCGACCGCTGGTCCTCGAGCCATTCCAGGGCGCGATCGCTGGCCTGCACCTGGACGCTGAAGCTGCCGTCGCTGCCGAGGAAGTCGGATCCCGGAATGCATCCGTAGGCGGCGAGTTCTTCGGTCGCCGCCTTGATGACGCAGGCGTCCCGGTCCGCCGGAGAACCGGCCACAGCCGGTACGGGCAGGGAGAAGGTCAGAGTGTCCACGTAGGTGGCGTTGCCCGGCAGCCCCAGATCGTCGTACAACTCGATGGTGTACTCACCTGGGCCGACGCTGCCGATGTAGGCACTCACCCAGCCATAGACGCGACAGCCGCCGTCGCTCTCGTCGTACTCTTCTCCGTCACCATCGTCATCCCCTGCGCCCATGGGACCCTCCACGGAGTCCATCGCCCAGGCCTTCCACGCCTCATCCGGATCGCCACCCGCGGCCTCCAGCCAGCCGTTGGGGTCAGCCAGCCCGTGATGGACGGCAGCGGAGGCAAAGGGGACGGCGTCACGGGCACGGGTTCCGACGATGTCCGGGTCGATGCCCGCACGAACCAGGGTGTCTGCGTCTTCAAGACTGCACCCCAACTCGAGGAATCTCACTCTGGCGGCGTCGTTCCCACCCATGCCCAAGCCCTCCCACTCTGCCGATGCGGACGACCTGATCGGTCGCCCGATGATCGGGTAGCCCGCCACCCCCATGAGGCAACCGTTGTCAAAGGCCATCAGTATGGGCTGTCGTGCGCTGAGTTCACAACGATTTTCCACCTGAATCGACACTCAGGCTGTCCGTCGGCGCGCGGGAGGCATAGGCTCGCCCAGCAGCACATGGCCGACGGGGAGGGGACCGCCCATGCGGAAGGGCAGCCACGCATACGAGCAGGCGCTGGACGCTCCGGTCGGGATTCTGCGGGAGCGAGCGCGTCAGGGGGCGGAACCCTTGCAGTACGGGCAAGTGAGCAACGAACTCCAGCGGCTCGGTCATCAGGTGGCGGCCCACGAGGAGCCGATGCCTCACCTGTTGGAAGACGCCTGCGCTCGCGAGAATGCGGATGGTTCGTTGCCCATGTTGTCGGCGCTGGTGGTGCGGCAGGAGACGCGCATGCCGTCCGGCGGCTTCTTCAAACTGGCCCGCCGTGCTCCGTACCGACGCACTGGCGACGACGTGGAGCTCTGGGTCGACGAGCTGAGGGCCCTCGCGGCGCACCACGCCCGCCGTTGATGCCTCACCGCGTCAGCACACAGAAGCATTACAGCCCTGCCTGCTCACCGTGGCCGACCTGTTGCGCCGGTGAGACTGCTCCCGCTGTGCTCGCCGCGTCTTCGGACCTCCCAATTCCCCTGACTTGCCATCAGTACGCGTGCCTGCTGGGGCAGATGAACAATTCAAGGAAGCATGCGTGAGCGAGAACGGCTCCGGCGGAAGAGTCCAGCCCGCCCGCCCCGGTGATCCCACCCGCATAGGCCCGTACCGCATCGTCGGCCGGCTCGGCGCCGGAGGCATGGGCACCGTCCACGCCGGAGTCACCTCCGACGGAATGCGGGTGGCGGTAAAGGTGGTCCACCCCGAGCACGCCCAGGACCCCGAGTTCCGGGCCCGGTTCAGGCGTGAGGTGCAACTGTCCTCCCGGGTCACCGGGCCGCACCTCGTCCCGCTGCTCGCCGCAGATCCGGACGCGCCGACGCCGTGGCTGGCCACCGCCTACGTGCCCGGGCCGACGCTGAACCAGCACGTGAGCGCGCACGGGCCCCTCTACGAAGGAAGCCTGTACGCTTTCGCCGCCGCCACGGCACAGGCGCTGGCCGCCATTCACGCCGCGGGAGTGGTGCACCGCGACGTGAAGCCGCAGAACGTCCTCCTCACGCCCTCCGGGACCCGTGTGCTGGACTTCGGCATCGCCCACGCCGCCGACGGAACCAGTGTCACCCGGACCGGGGTGATGACCGGCACCCCTGGTTGGATCAGCCCCGAGCAGTACCGTCAGGGCACCGCTGGTCCGGCCGGCGACGTGTTCGCCTGGGGAGCGCTCGTGGCCTACGCGGCCACCGGGCGGCTGCCGTTCGGGGCGGGCGCACCCGACGTGGTGGCCTTTCGGGTGATGTCGGGTGAGGCGGATCTGGACGGCGTCCCCACCGCCCTGCGCGGGATCGTGGAGAAGGCTCTGTCCCAGGAACCCGGTGACCGCCCGTCGGCCGCCGAAGCCGCCCGTGAGTGCGCGGTCCGGCTGGCCTCCGAGGCGACCCAGGTGGGGAGCATCGGCCCGGCACCGGCGACGGCCGTGGACATGGTGTCGGCGGTGTGGGACGTGCCGGCCGGGGATGATCCGTCATGGCACCTGACCGCGGGCCGGAAGCAGCCGAAGAAGCGGCTGGTCGGCGGCCTGGTCCTCGCGGCGGGCGTCATCGGCGGCCTGGCCGGAGGAGTGGCTGCGCTGATGCCCCGGGACACGGGGACCGACACGCACGCATCGTCGTCGGCCTCGGCCTCGTCGTCCTCCTCGGCCGGATCCGCGCGACCGTCTGCGAAGACGGTGAAGGGCGGCGCGGCGGAGAATCAGCGGACCGCGAGCGGCGACTCGGCGACCGCGGAGAGCTGGAGCCAGGCGCGGGGGGCTCAGGGCGCGGGCGAGCACGACGTGGCGCGCGCGGTCCTGCACGACGAGGGTGTCGTCGCCCAGGAGCTGAGCGACGGCGCCAGCTTCTCCCCGGAAGCCGTCCGGTTCCACGAGTCGCGTCGGGAGGTCTACCTCTCCTACACGCTCAGCTCCGACGAGCAGGGCGCGATGTACGCGGAGACGGAGATCGCCAGGAACATGTGTCTGACGGCGCGGGATGTCGTACTCCGTCTGCACCCGGATCTTCCGTACCGCCGTTACGTGATGGTGAAGGAGGAACCGGGCCAGGACCCCGAGGTCACCTGGCAGGACGACTTCGTCACCAACTCCAACTGCCAGGTGGCGGCCGACGACGGCACCGGTCAGAACCCGGACGGCAACGCGCAGGACTGGACACCGGACGAGGACGGCCTAGGCCAGGCGATGATCCCCAGCACCGACGGCGACGAGATCCGGGTCGCCGACCACCTCACCCGGAGGATCATCCAGCGGAGCAACTCCATGCGCCAGGACCTCGGCACCGACCGCGTACTCGGCAACGCGGAGATCAAAGTGGGCTTCGACCCCGGCAACTCGGTGATGTACGTCTGGTCGGACTACGCACCGTGGAACGAGGGCAAGGCCGAGTCTTGGGCGGCCATGACCGCCGGCGAGGCGTGCCGGGCTCTCGTGGCCCAGCGGGAGAGCGCGGGTGGCGCGTGGCCGTACTCGCGCTACGCCGTGGCGCAGATCGGCGGGAACCACTACCTGATGATGCGTTGGGGCAACGCCACCACACGGGCCGCCTGCCCTGACTGAGCGAAGATGCCGAACCGAGATCGGCGCTCGGCGTTGCAGAGGGCCGCGGTCCGTCCATGAGGACGGCGCCGCGAAGTTGGCATGCTTACGCCTCTAGAAGGAGCATGGGATGGTTCAACTCTGCCAGTCAGGGACGCTGACGGAGTATATGAGCGCACCCCCGGCACCACGACTGCTCGGTTCTCCTACTGTCCGCTACCGGGAAGTGGACGGGCGCCGTTGGCCGAACCTTTGCGTCTTTTCCTGCGCTTCCTCTTGCCGGATTTCGGCGCCTCGGCAGCGCGCTTGCCCGCAGTGCTCCTCGTCTCCCCACGCTCCAACCGGCCCCGCAACCAGTTTCGGGCACTGACCATCTCGGAGCGCAGCTTGGAGCCTTGTGCCCGAGCGAGACGGGGAAGTACCTCCTCCCCTTCTTTCAGCAGAGCGGCCACCAGTCTGACCGCCTTGTCATTCCTGGCCATCACGAGGTCTCTGCGAAGCTCTTCCGCACGGTGCAGTTCACGGGTCAAGCGGTCCCATTCCTGGGGTGCACCGCCCGCACTATGGACGATGACGCGGGGCTGGTGCGGCGGGGCGCTGTCAGCGGCGATGTGACCGTCTCTGTCGATCTCGAGCCGAGGAGGAGGCGTCCGGGGCGGGATCCCGTGCACCGCGAAGGCACGGTCCACCTCGCGTTGGCACCAGCGTTTAAGGACGGCGGCAGTCGCCGGTGATCCACAGCCCACAGCCCGGCTCACCTGCCCGAGGTAGACCGGTGTGCCGCCCTCATCGCTTCGAAGCAACGCCGACAACAGGGGCCTGCCTTCCCGTCCCACCCCCTCGTCGACCTCCACGAGCAGCCGAACCCGCTCCGCGTCGGTAATCGCCGTCAGGTCCAGGCCGGCGGCTCTGGAAAGAGATCCCCAAGTAGGACGTGTCCGCAGCCTCGCCGCGCTCACGAGCGCCTGCCGTACGGCTGCCACCCGTTCCGCTCGAGACTGGGGCTTAGGGGCGGGGGCGGGAGCCTCCGGCACGGAGACGGCAGGCCGGATGTGGCGGCCAGGTCCCCTCATGCCCGGTAGTCGTAGGCCGTCGGGCGTCATCAGGCATGCGTCCAGCGGCACCCAGTCGGTGCTGCGCCGCGGATGCTCGGCGCGCAGGCGCACACGGCGTGCGGCGCCCTGCGTCTCGCAACGGAACCTGAGCAGGTAGCCGTGCACGTCGTACAGCTCCTCCATCGTCGCCGGATGAGCGGCGCCCGGCCCGAACACCCAGTCGACAGTGGCCGATTCCCGGATGAGGCGCCCGCTGGCCTCCGTCCATTCCGCATGGGCGAGTTTGCGGAACTGGAACCGCACGTGCTGGCGGGCCTCTCGAACCCGGAAGTCGACGGCGTCGCCCGGGCCGGTGCCCAGATTGCGCAGCGAGGCGCTTGCCTTCAGCCGCCGCCGGCCGGCCCAAGCGGTCAGGTCTCCCTTGACGAAGAGGTGGTCGGCACTGCTCGCTCCGGTGGCCGTGCGGTGGCAGGAGGTGTGGGGATGGTGAGCGAAGTGGCAGACCTTGTCCCGGTAAAGACGGTCCGAGAGTTCGTTGCCGCAGCCGCCGAGGAGCGTGCCGCACCAGTAGCTGTAGTCAGGGTGATGACGACGCCACCGGGCGAGTTCATCAGCGTCCGTCGGCAGAATGATCGCGCGGTCGGACCCTCGGCTGCCGATCACCGCGGTCTGCACCAGCCTGCTGTCCGCGTAGGTCATGTGCGCCCCCCTCAAGGCCTCGCGCCCAGGAATGCAGTCTCGATGCGACAGTCGGAGTATGCGCTCCGTGCACTGAGTTCACAAGGCATCATCGGCCGGGCACCTCAACTGATTTGACCACGACGCTGCTGCTACGGGGCGCGCGTGTATCGGAACTGAATGCCTGCACGCCTCTGCCTCTTTGCGTGTACCTGCCCCATACTGCGAGAGGGGTGGCCCCACGTTCGGGGCCTGGGGGTTTGGGGGGCGATCGATGGCTGACGCACGTCTTCATTGGCTCCAGGAAGTCATTTCCGTCTTCGGCTCGGAATGCGAACGGAACCTGACGGGCCCCGGTGACCGCGAGGCAGCCATCCGCAGCCCTTTGGAGCAGCTGTTCCGCAGCATAGCCACGCACCACGCCATGCCCGAGATCAGCTGGCACCCGGAGACCCGCATCCCCCACCTCGGGGTCCGTCCCGATTACGCCGTGCGCGTCAACACGAACGTCACCGGCTACATCGAGGTGAAGCGGCCGGGTAAGAGCATCGACCCCGACTCCTTTACCGGTCACGACAAAAGACAGTGGGAACGCCTGCGGGACCTCCCCAACCTGCTCTACACCAACGGCACCCATTGGCGTCTCTTCCAGTATGGCGTGCAGATCGGTGAAGAAGTCGTACTGCAGGGCACGTTGAAGAGCGCCGGAGGGAAGCTGACCGCCGGCGACCTGGCCGCCTTCGATGCGCTGGCCCAGGCCGTACTCTGCTGGGAACCACCGAAGATCCGCCGCGTTTCGGTATTCGTCCAGCACATCGCCCCGTTGTGCCGCCTGCTGCGCGAGGCGGTACGGGAGCAGTTGCGGGCCGAGGCGGGGCTGGACGCGGCCGACTCCGCCGAACGTCCCTTCACCGGCCTGCGGAGCGACTGGCGCCGGTACCTATTCCCCACCGCGGACGACGCGACCTTCGCCGACGGCTACGCCCAGACGATCACCTTCGCGCTGCTCCTCGCTCATACCGAGGACATCCCGGTGACCGGCACCAGCTTCCACGAGATCGGCCGCCGCCTCAACGCCGGTCACGCTCTGATGGGCAAGGCCCTCCAACTCCTCACCGACAACGTCAACGAACGGTTCGAGGTGACCCTGGATCTACTCGCCCGCACCGTCGCGGCCGTCGAGTGGGACATCATCCGCCAGGGCAACCGCGACGCCTACCTCCACCTCTACGAGTCGTTCCTCTCCGTCTACGACGACGGCCTCCGCCAGCGAAGCGGCTCCTACTACACCCCGCACCAGGTGGTGGAGGAGATGGTCCGGCTCACCGAGGAAGTGCTGCGCACCCGCCTGGGCAAGGCACGCGGCTACGGCGACGAGAGCGTGCGCATCGTCGACCCGGCGATGGGCACCGGCACCTACCTGCACACCATCATCGAGCGGGTGGCCCGGCAGGCGGCCGAGCAGGACGGCGACGCCATGGCACCCGACGCGATCGGCCGCCTCGCCGAGCGCCTGTACGGCTTCGAGCTGCAGATGGGCCCGTTCGCCGTCGCGGAACTGCGCGCGGCCGACCTGCTGAAGAAGCACGGGGCCCAGCTCCCGCCAGGCGGCCTCAACCTCCACGTCACGGACACGCTCGACGACCCGTACGTCCAGGAGGAACAGCTCGCCTCGACGTACGCGGCCCTGTCGGTGTCCCGTGCCCGCGCCAACCACGTGAAGGCCAACGTCCCCGTCACCGTCGTCATCTCCAATCCCCCATACGACGACAAGGCCGAGAACCGCGGCGGCTGGATCGAGAAGCGGGTGAAGGGGCAAGGCCGCCCTCCCCTGGACGACTTCCGGCATCCGGGCAACGGCCGTTACGAGCACGCGCTGAAGAACATGTACGTCTACTTCTGGCGCTGGGCCACGTGGAAGGTCTTCGACGCCCATGCGGACGACCGCCACGGGGTGGTCTGCTTCATCACCCCGTCGGCGTTCGCCACCGGCCCCGCCGGACGGGGCATGCGCGGCTACCTGCGCAGGACGTGCGACGAGGGGTGGATCATCAACCTGTCTCCAGAGGGACAGCGGCCGGACGTGGCCACCCGGGTGTTCCCGCACGTCGCCCAGCCGCTGTCAATCTGCGTCTTCGTACGGCGCGCGGATCACGACACCGAGCGCCCAGCACGCATCCACTACCGGGCTCTGCACGGCAGGCGCGCGGAGAAGTTCGCCCAGCTTCGGGATGTCCACCTGGACGACGGGGGCTGGCGGGACGCGCACGCGCAGGGAGTACGGCCCTTTACGCCGGCCACCTTGTCGGGGTGGGACGACTATCCGGCGCTGGACGAGTTGTTCCCGTGGGGCAGCCTTGGAGTGACAACCAACAGGTCGTGGGTGACCTCACCGTCCGACACCGTTCTGCGGCGCCGGTGGGCGCGACTCATCGGTGAGTCCGATCCCGAGGCGAAGGCGCCGCTGTTCAAGGAGACACGAGACCGCCGACTCACCGGCCGGGCGGCGTGCTTACCGGGGTTCGCGCACCCCGACCGCGCCATGCTCGAAGAGTCAGGCACTCAGCCGCGGTTGATCCGCATCGCCCAGCGCAGCTTCGACCGCCACTGGCTCATCGCCGACAACCGGCTGCTCGACTTCCCACGGCCCGACCTGTGGGAGTCCCTGCAACCCGGGCAGTTGTTCCTCAACCAGCAGAGCAGCCACGAGATCAGCGCCGGCCCCGCCCTGGTCGCCACCGCGTTGCTGCCCGACACGCACCACTTCAACGGCCGTGGCGGCAGAGTGCACCCCGTCCTCCATCCGGACGGCACCGCCAACGTGCCCAGCGGGCTGCTGCGGTACCTGGCAGGCGTTCTCGACGTGGGTGTAGTGCGCGTGCAGGACCTCGCGGCCTACGCCGTGGCCGTCGCCGGGCACAGCGCCTTCACGGAGCACTTCGCCGAGGACCTGCTCACCCCCGGAGTGCGGTTGCCTCTGACCCGTGACCCGGATCTGTGGTGGGAGGCGGTCCGCGTCGGCCATGAGTTCCTGTGGGCGGCGACGTACGGCGAGCATGCCATTCCGGGCGAGGTGCGGCCCTCTGACCAGAGTGGCGTCCGTTTCGCCCGGGGAGATGTACGGCAGGTGCGGTACACGACCGCGATAGGCACCGATGTACCCGACACTCTGTCGTACGACGAGGAGCGGAGCACTCTGCATGTGGGCCCGGGTGCCTTCACTGGAGTACCGCCGGCTGTGTGGGCGTACGAGGTCGGCGGTATGCGTGTCGTGAAGAAGTGGTTCGGCTACCGGAAGGCGTCCCCCACCAGCCGGAGGACCAGCCCGCTCGACGACATCCACGTCACGTCCTGGCCGAGTCAGTGGACGGAGGAGCTGATCGACCTGCTGAGCGTCCTGCGGCGGTTGGTCGACCTGGCGCCCGCGCAGCAGGCGCTCACCGCGCAGATCGTGAGTTCGCCGGTCGTCACTGTCGCGGACCTCGCCTCGGCGGGCGTTCTTCCTCCCCAGCCCGCGGCGAGGCGTGCTCGGCGTCGCGTCGTCCTGGACTTCGGCGAGTCGGACGAGTCATGAGGGGGCCGGTGCCCACCGCCCGCCTATCCCGTGCGGACGTAGGACTCCGCCTGCTCCAAGGTCCAGGTTCCTTCCGCGAGCCTTCGCAGCGCGTGACCTGCCAGTCGGGGCGGCGCGCCCCGGGACACGGTGTCGGCGAAGGACGCCACCGCGCTCAGGCGGGCCGTCAGTTCGTCGCGCTCCGCCTCCCGCAGCGTCGCCGCGCCGAGGGGCGTGAGCCGGAGGGTGCCGTGGTCGCCGCCGCGCTGTTCGACCAGCCCGGACCACAGCAGGCCCGGCAAGGCGTCCCGGACCTCGTCCGTGTCGAGGTCCCGGGCCGCGTAGGACTCCGGCGCCGTGTCGGGCGCCGGAAGGTCGCACAGATCCATTTCCCGCAACAGGTGGTGCTGGAGCGGCGACAGCTGGATGGTGGGGACGAGCATGACCCCAGTATGGCGCGCGGCGCGCCCCCGACACCGGTAAGCCGGTACGCGGTTCCTGGACCGTTTCGCCGCCCCCTGCCGCCTGCTCTGCGCTGTCCTCAGCCGTCCACGCGGCCCTCGGGCTCTTCGGATTCGGAAGACGTGGACGCGCTCAGCGCTCCCTCTTCCCGGAGCAGTCCCATGACGTCGATCGTCTCCTCGTCCTCCGGTGTCAGGTCGAGATCGCTCTGGTCGAGGTCCACGGTCAGGTCGCCGTCCGACTTCTCGATCAGGAAACGCTCGCGGTACGCGTCCCGCGCCGCGACGGCCATCCGGTCGATGAGCAGATAGCTCATGCCCGCGCCGACCGCCATGCCGGCGATGGGCACCACCTGACCGAGCTTCTTCTTCGTCAGCTGCTGCGCGAACTTCGCCGCGAAGGACTGGGCGATCCTGGTCAACACCTTCTCGTTGAGTTTGGCCCAGGGCGCGTTCCGTACCAGCAGCTGGGTCAGGTGGGACAGTTCGGCGTAGGCGGCCCCCTTCGCGGAGGTGCCGGTGGACATGCCGAGAGCGATCACGGACATGATGAAGATCTCCTCTTCGGGATCGCTCGGGTCGTAGCCGTAGGAGAGGGCTGTGGCGGCGGCCGTACGGCTGGACAGGGCGAGCATCATCGCGGTGTCGGCGGCCATCGCCCCGGCCACGGCTCCCAGCCCGGGTGCGGCGCCCGCTCCCGCGCCGGCGACGGTTCCCGCCCCGGCGAGCACACCGCCGCCGGTCACCGCCGCGGCGGAGCCGAAGCCGGTCGCCGCCCCTGAGAGTGCGTGACCGTACCGGAGGAGGTTGTGCCGGACGACGTCGTCGACGACTTGGAGATCGAGCTTGCGGATGTCCTCCAGCCCGGCGATGTCGTGTCCCGCACGCCGGTACTGTTCGATGACGCGCTTCATGCTCACGGTCCGGTTCGCGGTGTCGCCCACGGCCTTGCCGAGGCCTCGTGCGGCTCCGCTGTAGGCGGCCGCCACTTTGTCGGCACCCGGCGCTTTCTTCACCTTCTGGCCCAGCGAGGCGAGCTTGTCGCGGGCCGGCTGCGGAAGGAGCTTCCTCGACTCCTTGCCGAGGGAAGCCGCCTTGCGCTTCTGGAGTTTGTCCCACTCGCGCAGTTCGTAGTCAGAGAGAGTCATGTCCTCGCCCCCCGTTGTCAGAGTGTCTGTGCGCGACAGCGTGTGTTTCCGGAGCCCCGGAGCCGGCGGTTCCGCCGGGGAAGAGCACTCACGTCGTCCTCTTCTTCTTCGCTCCCGTGTCGCCGAATCCGGGCAGGGGACGTGCGCCCTGCAGGGAGTTCTTCGGCTTCTTGCCCCGCTTCCCCGCAGTCGCCTCGGCCGTTTTCGTGTCAGGTCGGTCTTTCAGCCAGAGTCGCGTGACAGCCATCTCGGCGATCAGCAGGCTGCGTTGCCGTTCCGGCAGTCTGGTCAGCGCCTCTGCTGCCAGCAGCAGGAGGTCGGCGACATGCTCGGGCCTGCGCTCGCTCCTCCGCCTCTCCCGGCGCAGGGCGCGATGGATGTCCTCGTCCTTGAGGAGCACACCGGAGAGCGATGACCCCGGCGCTCGTCGGGGCGTCGGAGGCAGCACGGGACGATCTGGGGCACGCACGAAGGTCAGGCGCTGATCGCCCTCCTCCTGCCGCGGTGGGAGCCAGCCGTCCGAGGTGAGCACCAGGCGGTGCGGGGGCTCGCGGGACGGCACCCCGTACACGGCGAACGCCCGGTACGCCTCACGCTTGCACCACCGCTTGAGAACCGCCGTCGTCG
This sequence comes from Streptomyces sp. NPDC001507, assembly GCF_042894765.1. NCBI lineage: Bacteria > Bacillati > Actinomycetota > Actinomycetes > Kitasatosporales > Streptomycetaceae > Streptomyces > Streptomyces sp. NPDC001507. The sequence goes on along the minus strand of NZ_JBIAVV010000007.1, from coordinate 44,855 downwards.
CAGGAGTACCGCATCCGGCAGCGGCCACCACGTCCGCCACGTACTCCGGCGGATCGCCCTCCTCGGTCCTGATTAGCGCCGACAGCAACGGACGACTCGCACCGCCTCTGGCGCGCTCCACGGTGATCAGCAGGTCGGCGCGATCCTGGACGGGCAGCTCGAGCAGGTCGTTTCCAGCGGTCCGGGCCAGCTCCTCCCAGGTGGGCCGAGTCCCGAGCCTGGCGGCGCTCACCAGTGCTTCTTCAAGCGCGCGTGCCTGCTCCTCCCGAGACCGCTCGCCCGGTACCGGCCCATGCCCGGCGCTTGCCCCGGCGGCCGGGCGTGCGCTCTCTCGGCGGCGCGGCTCGACACCCGACAGCCTCAACCCTTCCGGCGTCACCGTGCAGGCGTCCAGAGGCACCCACTCGGTGCTGTGCCGAGGGTCCTCCGCCCTGAGCCGGATGTGCCGTACGGCGCCGTGCGTCTCGAAGCGGAAGCGGAGCACATAGCCGTACTCGTCGTACAGCTCCTGCGTCGTCTCCGGATGGGCCGCGCCCGGACCGAACACCCAGTCGTGGGTGGCCGCTTCGCGGGACAGCCGCCGTCTGTCCCGCCGCCAGTCGGTGTGTTCGAGCCGGCTGAACTGGAAACGGACATACTGCCGTCGGGCGGTGCCGATACTGAAGTCGACGGCGTCGCCCGGACCGGATCCGAGGTTGCGGGCGACGGTCTGCCACGTCAGCTTCCGGCGGTCGGCCCACGCGGCGAGATCGTCCCTGATGAACAGGTGGTCCGCGCTGGCCGCACCGGTGGCCGCGCGGTGGCAGGAGGTGTGGGGCCGGTGCGCGAAGTGGCAGACCTTGTCGCGGTACAGACGGTCCGACAGCTCGTTCCCGCAGCCGCCGAGCTGAGTGCCGCACCAGTACGTGTAATTGGGGTGACGCCGACGCCAGAGGACCAGTTCGTCCGCGTCCGTCGGCAAGATGATCGCCTGTCCCGACTTCGGGCCCCCGATCACCGCCGTCTGCACCAGACGGCCGTCCGCACCGCTCACGAATGTCCCCCACCCCGGGCCAGGCACGCCTGTCCCGCCGCGGAAGGGGCGAGTGGCGCTTGATGGCCACCAGTATGTTGTCCGTGCACTGAGTTCACAAGAGGTTCAGCTCATCTTCGGACCTTCACCCCCAGGAGCGCCGCCCATGACGTAGGTTCTGCGGTCGTCCGTGTCCGAGACCGGGGAGGATGCATGCAGAAGAGCACGCAGGAGTACGAGGAGGCCCTGGAGGCCGTGATCGAGATCCTGCGCCAGCAGGCACGCATGGGCGCGAGACCGATTCCGTACGGCGACCTGAGCAGGGAACTGGCGCGCCGCGGGCATCACGTCCCGCCCCACGAGGGTTCCATGCCCTATCTCCTCGAGGACGCCTCGGTCCAGGAGAGCCCTGACGGGTCGCTGCCCCTGCTGTCGGCCTTGGTGGTGTTGAAGGACACCGGCTGGCCGTCCACGGGCTTCTTCAAGCTGGCCCGTCGCGCGCCCTACGGGCGGCAGGGTGACGACGTGGTGCTGTGGACCCGGGAGATCGAGAAGCTCGCGGAGCACTACGCCGCGAGCTGAGCCCGCCTCTTCAGCCCGCGGGGTGGATCCGCACCTCCGCCCAGACCGTCTTCGTGAACGCGTCGCGGACCTCACATCCCCAGTGTTCGGCGTAGGCCTCGACGAGGAGCAGTCCCCGGCCCGACGTCTCGTCGGAGGACGGCGCCGACGGGCGGGCCGGCCGGCGTTCCGGGCGGGTGTCGGTCACCTCGATGCGGAGGCTGTGCGGCAGGAGGAGCAGCACGAGGCGGAAGTCGCCGCCGGGGAGGCTGCCGTGGCGGATCGCGTTGGACGCGAGTTCGGCCGTGACGAGGGCGGCGGTTTGCGCCGGGTCGGAGTCGTACGGCAGGCCGGTCCACTCGGTCAGCTGCTGGACGGCGAGTTGGCGGGCCAGGCGGGCGCCGCGTCTGGTGCTGCTGAAGCGCAGGGTGAGGTGGTGGGTGGGCGTGCGGGGCTGTGCCTCGTCGGCGAGGTGGGGCTGTGTCACGTGGTCAGCGTGGAGGGCGGGTGGGGCGGTGACCAGGTACGACGGCCGTACGTCGGGGGCGTCGTACGGAGGGGGCGGTGTGGAGTGGCGTCGGTTGTACGGGGCTTGTACGGCCGTTGTACGGGTCCGGGGCCGTGTCTCTGTTTCTTCGGGCCCCGTTGAGCACGGCCCCAGTGACGTGCCTGGTGACGCACGTGGCCGGGGACGGTGGCGGGGTCTGCTGCGGGACGGAAGGGTGTGGGAGCGTGACGACGGTACGGGATGGGCGGAACAGGCGGGCGGTGAAGACGAGGGAGGAAAAGCCCGATCTGCCGGGCGTGTGGGCGGCCTATGGGGTGTTGTTGCGATACCTGCGCAAGCGTGCTGGGTTGAGCCAGCAGCAGCTCGGTGACGCGATCGGGTACTCGCTGGAGCAAGTGGCTTCGGTCGAGCAGGGGCGGCGGCCGGCGAAGGCGGCCTTCACCGCGGCGGCGGAGCGGGTGCTGGGGGCCGGTGGGGTGTTGCTGGTGCTCCAGGATGAGGTGGACCGGGCGAAGTTGCCTCGGTTCTTCCGGAACTTCGCGGTGATCGAGGCGGAGGTGGTGAGCCGGTTCTCCTACGATCCGCTGCTGGTGCCGGGGCTGCTGCAGACGGAGGCGTATGCGCGAGCGGTGTTCGCCGGGCACTGCCCGCCGCTGAGCGAGGAGATCATCGACCAGCACACGGAGGGGCGGCTGAGTCGGCAGAAGCTGCTGACGCGGGTGCCGCTCGCGGAGTTGTCCTTCATCATCAGTGAGGAGGCGCTACGGAATCCGGCGGGCGACAGGGAGGTCATGCGTGGGCAGTGGCAACGGCTGCTGGAGGTTGGCGCGTCGCGCAACGTCGAGGTGCAGGTCATGCCTGCCGGGCCCGGGTTCCACTCTGGCTTGAACGGGCCGTTCGTGGTGCTGGAGACCAAGGAGCATCGGCACCTCGGCTACATCGAGTCTCAGGAAGTCGGGTGCGTCGTGCAAGATCCGGCGGAGGTCAGCGCCTTCGGGTTGCGGTATGGCAAGCTGCGATCGCAGGCTTTGAACGCTGTCGAGTCTGGGCGGCTCATCGAATGGCTGGTGGGGGAGACGTGAGCGTGGAGCAGGTATCCGAGTACGTGAACGAGCTGCGCTGGTTTAAGAGCAGCTACAGCGGGTCGGGCGGCGGCGACTGTGTGGAGGTGGCCGCCAGCCTGGACGCTGTGTACGTACGGGACTCGAAGGCCGCGGGGCGCGGACCGGTGCTGCGGGTCGGCCAAGGCGAGTGGGCTGCCTTCCTGGCGCTCGCTGCTAAGTAGAGCCAAGCAGCCCTTCCGAACGGAACAACGGGCTAGCTCATTCACTTGGGGTGACGTGAGCGAGCGAGCCCGTTGTCATGCCGTCGGCTCAGAACAGGGCGCCCTCGGCGCCCTCACCGAAATCCGAACCACCTCGCGCGGCCAGCTGCTCCTTGCGCTTCCGGATGGCCTCCGGGGAGGGCGGCGGCAGGTCGGGGTGCTTCTCTCTCGCCTTCTTCTCCGTCACTCCCTTGTGCAGGCCGAGGTGAACCTCATCGGCGTAGGCCTGATGGTTCAACTGACGCAGCCGGTCGATGATCTCGGTCCTGGCGAAGTGACCGATGGTGTAGCGGGTGCCCTGGTCGGTCTCGTGGAAGCCGTGGTCGAGCGGGAACGACTCGTGGGTCGGGTCGGTAGGCGGGTTTTTGCCGGAGTCGTCAAGAAGGTCGTACCAGCCGTACGCCTCGACGGTGGCCTTGTCGATCTCCTCGTGAACGCGGCGGAGCTCGACGATGTCCTCGTCCTGACAGTCGGGGCTATGGACGAGGTTGTACGTATCGGTCAGGCCCATGCCGCGGGCGCGCATCAAGTCCCTGCGGTAGGCGTCAAGGCGGGTTCCGACCGCACGGAGCCGAGCGGTGAGCGGAGGACGGACCAGGGTCTCGAACACATCGGTTGGCGTGTAGCGAAGGTCGCCCTTCATCGTGGAGGAACGATCAAGAGCCCACCAGTAATGCAGCGCGCTGCTGAGAACACCCAGCAGAGCAGCATCATCGGAAGCGAAGACCCCGAGCGCATGGCTGAAGACCTGGCCGGTAGGGACCATCACTGGCATGACGACCTTGCTCACCAGACTGATGACGACGCACCGTTCAAGGTTGCCAATGGCGCGCATCATCTCGCTGCGAGGGCGCCAGTACTGCCACCAGCGATCCATGAGCCCCGCGTACGACTTCGGGTCCTTCTTCTCGCACTCAGGGCGGACGTCCGTCAGGATCTTTGCGAACGCCTTGGGGTATTGTCTGGCCCTCTCCTCCGGCCACTCGTAGAAATTGATCACCCATCGATCGCTCTGAAACGTCGGGCTGCTGTTGAGATCCTGGCCGTTCAGCAAGGGCGACAGCACATCGCTGTACCGAGCGTCTTCCCTGATCCAGCTCTGGGCCTGTGCCTGAGTGACGCTGAAGCCGTCGACCACCAGCACCAATGAGCCCTGGTACGACTGGCCCGTGTTGCGAGCCAACGGTTCGGCCCAGGAGCTCTCCCGCGTCATGGGGTTAAGCGATGTGGAGATTCCGTGCGGCACGGCGAGCCCGTCCAGCACGCACGTTGCCACAGCAGTGGGCGGCGTCCGCGTCGTCCACACCGCGCAGTATTCCAACACGGCCGACTTGGAGGGCCATGGAGCACTCTTGATGGCCCTACGCGTGGTCACACCGTCTGAGGCTATGCGGTCTAGGCCGACTTCTCGCGAGTCTCCCTGCGCCAAGGTGTTGGTAGCGACCACGCCGCTTTGACCGCCGGCGTTCAGCAATGCGTGGATACGGAGCTCGAAGTAGGCGACCAGGTCGGCGCTGCCCCGCATCCCGTCCGCCAGGTTATCCACCAGGTACTCGCGATATGAGTCGCCGAGGGCGCTCGTGATCTTCTTGCCGCCCAAGAACGGCGGATTTCCAACAATCGCATCGAACCCACCCCTCCGCGTGAACACCTCCGGAAACACCAACGGCCAATGCACCGGCCGCCTCTCCAGCGCCCCCTCCGGCAGCTCAGCCCCCAGCCACTCCTCCGCCCGGGCCCGCGCCTGACGCACCACCTCGGAGTCGTCCCCGACCCCGTCCTCCATGATCCGCTGAACGATCCAAGCCGCCTGCGGGAACAGGTCCCGGACCCGCTCCCCACCGTCCTCCGCGTACCACGGCACCCGTCCCGAGGCGCAAGTGGCCAGCGCCGCCCCCGCGATCAGGTCACCCACCAGCCGCAGTCGCCGCGAGTGACGGTTGACCTCCTCCAGGCGCTCCCGCTTCCTCTGGAGCGCCGGCAGGTCCACGCCCTTGATCGCCGTGATGGCCAGGCGCTCCCGCGTCAGCTGATCCACCAACTCACGCGCCTGCTCGGCCAAGATGTCAGCCTGCTGCTCAGGCTTCATGTGCACAGCCTGGATCTGCTCCATGCTGTGCACGCCCAGCAGCGAGTCCCCGCACACCAACCGGTCGTCCAGGAACGTGAAGGGCCGCCCCGGGTCCATCGACACCAGCCACAGCGACAGCTTGGCCATCTCCACCGCCATCGGGTTGATGTCCACCCCGTACAGGCAGTGCTCGATGATCTGGCGGCGGGCCTCGACGACCACCGGGTCCTGTTCCGCGTCGGCAGCGGTCACCGCCTCGACAGCGCGCCCCGCACGGTAGACCATCGCGTCCGCGCGGCCCTCGTTCTCCCAGGCCTCAATCAGCCGGTCGCCCATGTAACGGCAGGCCGCCACCAGGAACGCCGCCGAACCCATCGCTATGTCCGCGACCTTCAGGTCGAGGATCTGCTCGGACGACTTCAGCCGCCACTCCCCCGTGTCCACCGTCTGGAGAGGGCCCGGCTCGTACACCAGGGGCTCCAGTGCATGCAGCACGACCTCCTCCGCGAGGAAGCGGGGCGTGTAGTGCGTGCCGGTGTTCTTCCGGAGGGAGGACTCGGTGACGTACAGGGCGCCGTTCGGGATGACCGTCGGCAGGCCCCGCAGGTCGTCGCGGAGGATGCCGGCAAAGGGCAGGAGCCGCTCCGTCAGCGCCGGGTCCTTCGTCACCGCGTTCAGGCGGCGACACGTCTCGGCCGCGGCCTCCGCCCCCACCGGCGCGAGCTTCTTCTCCAGCTGTCCCGCCGTCGCGGGCGGCTTCGGGTCCTTCCACTTCTCGTGGATGGACTTTGCGAGCGTCTTCAGCGAGCCGCCCGCCTTCGCCGCCAGGGATTCCAGCTCCCGCAGCGGCACCTCGTGCTCCAGGCCCTCCGGGCCGATCAGCCCCACCATGTGCTCCGTGGCGCGGCGGCCGTCGAACGACAGCAGGCCCTCGTAGACGTAGCCGATCTGCTCGACGTCCAGCGCGCGGAAGCTGAGCGTGCGGACCTCGCGGTCCTTGCCCTTGCCGACGCGGACCTCCTGCACCGCCTGGAGCATGTGCAGGACCGTGCGGTCGTCTATCGGGAGGAGCGGGGTGGTGCGCTCCAGCCAGGGGTAAGCGTCGGGGTCGAAGATCGAGCCGTCGTAGGCCGGGAGGTGGAGGCCGGAGCCCGGGTGGTCCACTCCCCCGTGCACGGCGTGGAACAGGGCTATCAGGCGGTGCCAGGCCGACCTGGTGTGCTCCAGCGACGCCTCGCCCTCCTCGTCCGCGCGCGCCTTCAGCTCGTCGCGGAGGAAGCGGGCGGAGTACGACCGGGCGTACACCTCGTTGTCCGCCGGGAGCAGGCCACGCTCCTCGGCGAAGAGCAGGAACACTATGCGCATCATCACGGCGACCGAGGCGCGGTACACCTCGCCGGCGCTGACACCCGACGCGTGCAGGCCGGGGGCGCCGTCCTCCATCGCCCGTACGTCCGCGCGGCCGATCGCGTCCACGAGCAGTTCGACCGCCTGGCGGACCTGGACGCCCAGCGCCTCGGTGACGTCCTCGCCCGCCGCCAGGCTCTCCTTGAGTAGGCCCACCAGCGTCTCGGGCTCGTCGTACTCGAAGAAGCGGCGGCGACGCAGCAGCGAGACGAAGGCGCGGACGACGTTGCGTTCCGCCGCCTCGTTCCAGCCGATGGCGTCGAAGACGGCCGTGGTCGTGACGCCGCCGAGCGGGGCCCACACCAGGCACCACCAGCGGCCGTCCGTCACCAGGCCGAGCGGCACGCCGTGGTGGCGCAACAACCGCGCCAGACGGTCGGCTGGGGCGGCCGCCCAGTCGCCGCCTCCGCCCGCCCGCGCGGTGGGCGCGGTGCCCGCCGGGACCGTCATGCCGAGCAGCCGTACCCGCTTCGCGGCGGCCTCGGTGCTGGGCTCGGTCGCCAGGTCGGTGCCCGGGTCGACGAGGGCGAAGTCGGGGCGGACCTCGGTGTTGTGCTCGGCGACGCGCAGGGTGAGGCGGGCCAGTCCGTGGTGCTCCGAGTCGCCGACGCGGAGCGTCAGCGCGTCGTTCCAGCCGAGGAGGCGGCTCAGGATGTACGCCACCCATTCGTCGCGGCCGGCGGTCGTGTCCGTCTGCCAGTCGGCGTGGCGGGCGCGCAGCCGGGCCCGTTCGTCCTTCTCCAGGGCGTCGAGCTGGGGCCAGGCGCGCAGCAGGACGGGCATGGTGAGGAAGGGGCCGGAGACCTCGGTGAGGTCCAGCCACTCCTGGTGCTGGCGTCGGCCGTCGGCGGCCTGGGCCTTGGCTGCGGCTATGCCGGAGTTCGCGGGGCGGCGGGGGCTCATCGGCGGGCCTCCTTTGCGGGAACGACGAAGACGACGGCGGCGGGGAAGAGGTGGGAGCGGGGCTCGCGGTAGCGGGCGGCGATGGCGGCGAGTTCGCGCTCGCGCTCGGCGGGGAGGCCTTCGAGGCGTTCGCGCCAGCGGCGGCGGTCGTCCTCGAACTGGCGGCGCTCGTGCCCGGTCAGCTCGTGGGTGGAGAGCAGGGCGAGCTGTTCGCCGTCGCCGTCGCCCTCCTCCTTGAGCTTGGCGCGCAGGGTGGCCTCGAAGCGGTCGAGGGTGGCAGTGATGCGGCGCTCCTCCTCGGCCCGGCGGTCGGCGAGCCGGCTCTCCAGCTGGCGGCCGAGTTCGGCGGCGCGGGCCTCCAGGGAGCGGTAGAGCGGGTCGCGGAGCACCGGCCAGGCCTCGGTGAGTTCCCTGCGCAGGTGCGGGGCGGCCTCGGCGCCCTCGGTGAGCGCCTGAGAGAGGACCCGGCCCTGCTCGTTCACCGACTCCCAGCGGCGGAAGCGGCCGGTGTCGCCGAACCAGCCGCCCGCGTAGAGGACTTCCTCGTGCAGGCGGGTGCCGTCGGTGCCGACGAGGACGTAGCGGGCGTAGGCGGAGACCAGGGTGGTCGTCACCGCCGGGTCGTCGGTCACGACGGCGGTGACGCGGCTGAGGCCCACCGAGTCGGCGTTCCAGACGGCGGCGGTGAGCAGACGCGTCGACAGGGCGACCAGGGGGTGCTTGAGGTGGGCGAGGACCACGTCGTCACCGGCCTGCGCGGCCACCACCGGGGAGAACGTGAGCGGGCGCTGCTCGCCCTCGCGGAGTTTGTGGGCGAGGCCGCGGGTGGCGCGCTCCCAGCTGCCGGAGAGGGGCTGCACCTCGAAGAGGTCGCCGGACTCGAACTGCTCCGCCCGGAAGGTGGAGGGCAGGAGGGGCGGCTGGTGGTCGAGCGCGAGGGCCGTGTCCACGACGCGCTTGACGTTGGCCGGGGTCAGGCCGAGGGCGGAGACGGTGCCCTCGTACTGGTCGGCGAGCCGCTTGGTCTGGGCGGTGACGTTCTGCTCGGGTGCGACCTCGCCGCCGGTGCGGCGGCCCTTGATCGGCTTCGGCCTGGCGTTCTCGATGTCGACGGGGGCGGTGTCGCCGGTCATGCGGCGCTGTACGGCGTCGGCGAGCACGGCGTTGACGGAGCCGAGGTCGTGCTCCATGCGCGCGACCTTCTTGGCGACGCGGGAGAGGAACTCGAGGTCGGCCTCGTAGGAGCCGGCCTGGGCCTGCTGCCAGCCGGAGCCGATGAAGTGGGTGATCTCCGGGTCCTGCTTCTGTCCCCAGCGGTCGATACGGCCTATTCGCTGTTCGAGCTTGTTGGGGTTGAAGGGTATGTCGTAGTTGATCAGGCGGTGGCAGTGGTTCTGGAGGTCGATGCCCTCGCCGGCGGCGTCGGTGGCCAGGAGGATGCGCACCTTGCCCTCGGGCTGGGAGGGGTCGGCCTGGAAGCCCAGGCGGATACGCTCGCGCTCCTCGGCGGACAGGCCGCCGTGAAGGCGTTCGACACGGCCGCCGTCGGTCAGTTGCTCCTGCTGGAGGAGGTCGTGGAGCCATTCCTGGGTGTCGCGGTACTCGGTGAAGACGACGACCCGCTCGTTCGTCCAGTGCTTGCCGTCGGACGTCCGGCATATCGCCTTGAGCGCGCGTATGAACGCCTCCGCCTTGGAGTCGGGGGCGGCCTCGTGGGTGAGGGCCCAGCGCTCCATCTCCTGCAGCAGGGCCAGTTCCCGGCCGTCCTCGGCGGGCGTGAGCGAGGTGGACCGGGTCAGGGCGTCGTCCTCGGCGTCGACGAGGCCGGTGTCGTCCAGGTCGGCGACGAGGTCGGCGAACTCCTCCAGCCACTCGGGGACTTCGGCGGCGGCCGCGCGTCCCTTCGTGGGGCCGGTGTCCTCCAGGTGGGAGAGGTAGACCTGGACGGTGTGCAGGAAGGCGGCCGGAGAGGAGAACAGGCGCTTCTTCAGCAGCAGGGTCACCAGGTCGGCGGCGCGGCGCCCGCCCCGGGCCTTGGGCGTGAGCTTCCTGCGGCGCTGCTCGGCGAACTCACCCAGCAGGCCGTGGATCTCGCGTTCTTGGGGTGTGTAGTCGACGGGGAGTTCGCGGGTGCGGCGGGTGCGGAAGCGGGGTGTGCCGTCGGCGTTGGTGACGGTGGACTTCAGGCGTCGTACGACGGTGTCCTTCAGGGCTTCCTTGTCGGGGTCGACGCCGCGGGCGAAGCGCTGGTCGTCGATGAGTTCGAGCAGGGCGGTGTAGGACTCGGGGTAGCCGTTGTGCGGGGTGGCGGAGAGGAAGAGTCGGTGCTCGAAGTGCGGGACGAGGCGCCGGATCAGCTTGGTCTGCTGGGAGTCGACGGCGTACACCTGCTTGGGCGCGGCGGGCGCGACGTGGTGGGCCTCGTCGAGGACGAGCAGGTCGAAGAACCGCTTGTGCTCGCCGTCGCCGCTTTCCTCGGGGGCGCCGATGACCTCGTCGAGGAGGCGCTGGGCCTTCTGGCCGCGCAGCCAGGGCAGGGAGACGATGGTGAGGGGGTGGACGCGGAAGGGGTTCGCGGCCGTGCCGTGGGTGCGGCGCAGGCGGGCGCAGTGCTCGGAGTCGACGATAGTGAACTCCAGGCCGAACTTCTCGGCCATCTCGTCGCGCCACTTGAGGGTCAGGCCGGCCGGACAGACGACCATGGCGCGGCGCGCCCGGCCGCGCAGCAGGAGTTCCTGCACGACGAGTCCGGCCTCGATGGTCTTGCCGAGGCCGACGTCGTCGGCTAGGAGGAGGTTTACGCGGGGTTCGCCGACCGCGCGGGACACCGGCTCAAGCTGGTACGGCTCCACGGCGACGCCGGAACGGAACGGCGCCTGGAGGGTCTTGGCGTCGGCGGAGGCGACGGCGGACCAGCGGACGGCGTCGAGGAACGCGGCGAGGCGGTTCGGGGAGTCGTAGGTGTCGGTGGAGGCGTCGGGGAGGGAGCCCGCGGGCAGTACCCGGCGGCCGGGCTCGACCTCCCAGATGACGGAGAGGGAGTCGCCGAAGCGGCCGTCGGCGACGGACTGGAGGTGGACGAGGGTCGCGCCCCGGCGGTCCTCGTCGCCATCGCCGGCTCGTGGGGAGGGTTCGACCCGTGCCACCACCCACGACTGTCCGCGGACCTCAACGAGATTTCCCTCCTCGGGGAGCCGTTCGGCCCCCGTCCGCCCGGTCGCACGCTGAACTGCCGACGTCATGAGCGCTGTTCCCCTCGGTGTCTCCTGCGCCGTCCGTAGACCGTGACCTGTCTCCCCACCGGAACGGCGCGTCGGAGCGTAACATGGTCCGTCAACTGTGAACAGAGCTCACACAGTTGGGTTGCGGCTGAAATGCCACTGCTTCAACCCATCCTCCGCAACCGCTCCAGCAGCGCCCGGCTGCGCCCCTGCCCAGCGCCGGCAGCGGGCAGGACCGCGTCCTCCTCGTCAGTCAGGCGCCGCAGCAGTTCCTCGGCGGCATGTCTTTCTCCGGTGCGGATCAGCAGTACGGCGATCTCGTAGCGGGTGTCCAGCACCGCGGAGTGGCCCGGTCCGAGCAGGCTGCGCTGTTCGGCGAGGACCGACTTCAGCTCGTCCAGGGCCTCCCGGGTGCGGCCGAGCGCGCCCACGCACAGGGCGGCTCCAGACCGCGCGGCGAGAGTGCCCGCGCGGTCGAGGCCGGGCACGGCCACCAGTTCCCGGTACTCCTTGAGGGCATGAGCCGGACGGCCGGCGCGGCGCAGGGCCTCGATCTCGGCCAGACGTGGATGAGGGGCCGGCTCGGCGACGGAAGCCGGCCGGGGCGCCCAGGCGGTGAGCAGGGCCGCCACCTCGGCGGCCGAGCCGGGGCGGTCCTCCGGCCTCTTCTCCAGCAGACGCTCGACCAGGGTCCGCAGGCCGTCGGGCACGTCGGGGCGGCGATCGGCGAGCGGCGGGACGGGCTCGTTGGCGTGCCGGTGGTACAGCATGAAGGGGCTGCCGTCGGTGAACGGCGGTGCGCCGGACAGGAGCTCGTACAGGACACAGCCCAGCGAATAGAGGTCGCTCGCGGGCACCGTGCGGCCCACGGCCTGTTCGGGCGCCATGTAGACGACCGTGCCTGGGGTGGCGTTGGAGGCGGTGAAGTGCGTTTCGCCGGACTGCGGTTCCAGGGCCGCGGCCACGCCGAAGTCCAGGACTTTGATGTCTCCGTCCGGGGTGACCATCAGGTTCGATGGTTTGAGGTCGCGGTGCAAGACGCCCTGCCCGTGGGCGTAGGAGAGCACTTCGGCGGCGCGACGGGCGACGTCAGCCGCCCGCTCGATGCCGAACGGTCCGTCGTTCTTGAGGACGGCGTCCAGGGCTCGGCCGGGGACGAGGTCCATGACCAGGTAGAGCTCGCCTTCGTGGTTGCCGTGGTCGTGGACGGCGGGGACACCCGGGTGGCGCATGCGGCTGGTCAGGCGGATCTCGCGCAAGAAGCGGCGTTCCAGTGTGCTGGGTTCGGCACCACGGCCGCGGTCGGCCAGGAGCTTGACGGCCACGTCACGGTGATGGTCCCGGTCGTGCGCCGCCCAGACGACGCCCATGCCGCCCCGGCCCAGTTCGTGCGTGAGCTCGTACCGCCCAAGGCTTCGCCCCATCGCGCCCCGTCCCCAGTCCCGGCGCTCCCCGCGCCCGCCGCCTCTCGGCAGCCGGGGACGTCACGGCACCCGGCCGACGCGATCATTGTGACACCGGCTCACGGCACTTCCAGCCTATGGGTACCCAGAAAGATGATTTCTACAACCAACCCGGAGCGGCCAGGAAGGCACACCTCACAGCGGCATCGGGCCGTGCGGAACCAGGAACGGCCGGCGGGGGTCCTCGGGCACGGTGCGCCTGACGGCCAACTCGGGTCGCGGCTGCGGCAGGTGGGGCCCGAGAGCCGCGTAGACCTCAGCCGCGGAGGACGGGCGGTCCTCGGGCCGTTTGGCGAGCAGGGCCGTGAGCAGGTTCTGCAGGTCGCCGGGCACGGCCACCCCGGAGTCGGCGACGACGGGCGGGGGCGAGGCGAGATGGTGGGAGGACAAGAGGGCGGGCTGATGAGTGGGGAAGGGAGTCTCGCCCGTCAGCATGTGGTGCAGCAGGCAGCCCACGGCGTACAGGTCGCTGCGGCCGTCGAGCTGGTCCCGGCCCGCCAGCAGCTCGGGTGAGGCGCAGAAGAGGTTGCCGATTCCCTCGCCGGTCGTGGTCAGCCGCGGATCCGTGTCACTGAGCAGCTTTACCAGCCCGAAGTCCAGGATCTTCACGACACCGTCCCGCCGGATCATGATGTTCTGCGTCTTCAGGTCCCGGTGGACGAGGTCGGCCGCATGGACCGCGGACAGTCCCGCGCAGAGCTGGGCCGCGACGGCGACAGCCGAGGCGAGGCCGAACCGCCCCTCTTCCTGCTGGTCGAAGAGGTACTCGAGGGTGGTGCCTTCGATCAGTTCCATCACCAGGCAGCAGGTGTCGTCCGTGAGCGATGCGTCGAAGACAGTGGCGACGTTCGCATGGTCCAGGCGTGCGGCCGCCCGCGTCTCCCGGCTGAACCGGGTCAGGGCCGCGTCGCGGCTGCTCGCCACGGCCAGCAGCTCCGTGGCGACGGTCTTGACCGCGACCGGCCGGTCGAGGGGCAGGTCCCGCCCCCGCCACACCTGTCCCATCACACCGCGGCCCAGCACCGACTCCAGCCGATAGCGGCCACCAAGCACCATTCCCGGCGCGAGACCCGGCATCTTCCCCGACCTCCACATCTCCCGCACATCACGGCGGAACGTAAACTCTGTGAACAGAGTCAATGAGCGTAGTAGCCTTCTTGTCACCGGTTGCTGGGGAGCCGACCACCCACCAGCCACCAAGTACCTCGGAGACTGATCGATGAGTACCCCCGACGTCGTACCCGTCAGCCTGGCCGAGATCGCCCGGATCGCCGGCGTCGGGCGAGCCGCTGTGAGCAACTGGCGCCGACGCCACGACTCCTTCCCCACACGGATCGGGGGCACCGACGTCAGCCCGCAGTTCTCGCTCGCCGAGGTCGAGCAGTGGCTGCGCGACAACGGGAAGCTGAGGGACGTCGGCGGCAAGGAACTCCTCTGGCCACGCTTCGAGTTGCTCGGCAGTCGGAACGAGTCGGGGCTGGCCGTGGCCGAGGCCGCCCGCCGGATGCGGTCGTCCAGGGCACGGATCTCCCATGCCGAGCTCTCTCCGCAGGCTCGTGAGCTGGTGGCCGCGGCGGCGAAGCTGGGGCGGGCGGAGGGGCCGCGCGACACCTTCGAGTTCCTGCTGCAACGGTGGCTGGAAACCCATGTCCGACAGCTCAGCACCACGCCGCCACCACTCGCCACACTGATGACCCGGATCGCCCTCACCACCCGTCTCGGTCCGCAGGACGGCGGACTGACCGTCCTGGATCCGGCGTGCGGCACGGGCCACCTGGCGGCAGCTGCCGCTCAGGAGTACGACGGCCCGGGCCTCGAGTTGCTCGCGTGCGAGCGGGATCCGGCGCTGGCCGCGCTGGCGTCCGCCCGGCTCGACTTCGTCGCGGACGACCGTCACGTCCGTACACAAGTCTCTACGGCCGACGCGCTACGGGAGGACCCCTTCACCGGGGCCAAGGCCGACATCGCACTGTGCAACCCGCCGTTCAATGAACGGGAGTGGGGGTACGAGGAACTCGCCACCGACCAGCGCTGGACTCATGGGCTGCCCCCACGGACCGAGCCCGAACTGGCCTGGGTGCAGCACCTCCTCACCCACCTGAAGCCCGGCGGAGTCGCCGTGGTGGTCCTCCCACCCGCCGTGGCATCACGCAAGGCGGGTCGGCGTATTCGCGGCTCGCTGCTGCGCACCGGAGCACTTCGGGCGGTGGTGTCCCTCCCTCCGGGCAGCGCACAACCCCACAGCGTGTCACTGCAGTTGTGGGTCCTGCGCGCAGCCCTGGACGGCCCTGCCGCCCCTCCTCCGAGCCAGGACGCCCTCCTGGTGGACGCCACAGGCTTCGCACGACCGGGAACACGCGAGCCGAGCCCCGACTGGGACGCTCTCGGTTCCTTTGTCCTCACCGCGCTGGCGAACCTCGACCATTCCGATCAAGAGCCGCCGGAGAGCGCCGCGCGCGTTCCCTTGCTCGACCTTCTGGACGACGAGGTGGACGTCACCCCGGGACGCTACACCGCGTCGGCGTCCGAACCGTCATCGAAAGAACTTGCCAATAAGTGGAGCGAGTTCGGGACGCTGCTGACCGAACTGGCCGATCAGGCACAACATCTGTCCGCACTCGACGTCGAGGCCGGCACCCAGCAGACCACGACGACAGTGGGAGACCTGGTCAAGGCCGGTGCGCTGACGCTGCGCGCCGGTCAGCAGCCTCCGGAGAGGACGGCACCTGTCAGCGGGACCGCCGTACCGTTCCTCACCATCGCCGACCTGCTGGTCGACGGTGCGCCCAGCGGGCTGCTGGCCACCCAATCGGCCCACACTCTTGCCGAAAAGGGCGATGTAGTGGTCGCCGGAGTGATCCGGGCCTTCAAGGCGTGGGTGCATGAGGGCGCACCGATGGCTCTCGGCCCGCAGCTCTACACCCTGCGGGTGGACTCGGAGAGGCTCGATCCCCACTTCCTCGCCGGCTGTCTGCGCGCTCCGGCCAACGGGCGCCAGGCAGGCACCCACGCTTCCAGTTCCTCCCGAGTCGACATCCGGCGGTTGCAGGTGCTCCAGCTTCCCCTGGAGAAGCAGATGGTGTACGCGGATACGTTTCGTCGCCTCAGAGCCTTCGAGGCGCTCGTCGCCAGAGCCGAGCGTTCAGGTACGGGGCTGGTGAGCGACATGAGCGACCGCCTTGCCGCAGGTGGACTGGTTACCTGACGCCTACCGGCCGGTCGGCCGGGCCCGGAGAACACCGGTAAAGACCATGTCCTCGTCATCGTGTCATGGCGGCGAGTACCGGCCGAGCGCGCGCAGGGGCGCCTATGCGGCATACCGCGTCTCCGGCAATCAGTGAGATGGCGCAACTTCTGCCGGCCCTGATCTCACATGCGCGCCGCGCCCGCGTCAGCCATTTCCCCCAGAACGGTCAGGATCCGCAGAGCTTAGAGCGCCTCCGCCCCTGTCCACCCAGGCAGTGACGTGAGGTGTCGGACGGAGCGCGCATCTCGGCAACCCCTACCAGCACTTCGACTGTACCGCCGGCCTGGTGAACGCACTGGTGGAGTGGAGTGGGCTGCGCATCTTTTCACCCTCTATGTCCGGAAGGCGGCCGGTGGCCAGGAAGCCGAGGGTGGCCTCGTCGATGCAGGCGAAGCCATCGTTGTAGACGTAGTGCCCGCCGTTGTCGACGCCGACGAAGGCGCAGCCGTACCGGAGGCCTTGTGCAGCCCGGGACCGCTTTCCCACGGGGTGGGGCTGCCCCGGCGGTTCTGCAGGATCAGGGTGTTGCGCGGGCATCCGCGGTGAGCGGTCACGTGCGGTCGACGGCGGTGCGGGGGGCGTAGCCGTCGATGTCGTGCGGCTATTCGGCGTCGCCGCAGGTGAGAGCCATGAACATGGCGTCCTGGTGTCCGCGGGCATGCCTGGGGACGTCGGGGTCTCAGCGAACCCCTGATTGAGAACCGAGCGCACGCCGTCCGCCGCCGATGTGACTCGCGCCGCGATACCGGGATGGGGTCGAGGGCCACGTCGTATGTCGTTGCGCACCGTCGGCGGCGAGTTGCGACATGCGGTGCCTCCTGGAACGTGGTTCGGCCACGAGCTGGTTCGGTGGTCGGCCGGCCAGCCGGCCGTCACCGCCGTCCGCCGAGAAAATCGAGGATGTGACCGAAGACGTCCAGGGCGGCGCCCCGGCCGAGGAATGTGTCCAGGTGGCCGTAACCGGGGATCTCGGTGTAGGACACGTCCAACTGGGGCTGGCGCTCGGCGAGTACGTCGTGGCAAAGCCGCTGGGAGTCCAGCCACAGCCCGTTGTCGCTGCCGGCGAGCAGCAGCACGGGGGTGTCGATCCGGCCGGCCGCGTCCAGCGCATTGGGCGGCAGGTGACGGTAGCGGTGGTCGGTTTCGTGCCAGCGGACCACGCTGCGGGCCAGCTCGATGCGGCGCAGGTGGGGCAGGATCCACAGCGGCGCGGGGCCGAGGAGGTCGGCGAGGCGGTCGTGGGTGGCCTCGGACAGGTTCTCGTGCACGAAGAGCGAGGCGCCCGTGCCCCAGGCGGAATTGTGCAGGATCTGGCAGGTCGGGTCCGGGCAGCTCGCCTTCCGTGAAGCCAGAGCGAACAACGGGGTGTACTTCGACCACAGGCCCACCTTGCGGAAGTCGACCGGGATGTGGTCGATCCGCGTCTTCAGCAGCTCCCCCGCCAGCGACATCCGCAGCGATGTCCGGCCGGCCAGCTTCGGCGTCAGGAACACACCCTGGGACACCACGCCGGCGAGGCCCGGCACCAGGCCCGCCGCCATGCTCAGGGACAGCGTGAGCGAGCCGATGCAGTGGGCGACCACGAACACCGGGCGGTCGCCCATGCGCTCGCGGACGTGATGGACGGCCGCAGGGATGTCGTACAGGGCCACGTCGTCGTACGTGTACCTCTGGCCGGTCTCGTTGTACGGCAACCGGCAGCTGCCCCGCCAGTCCAGCAGCCAGGGCTCGTAGCCGTCGTCGAGGAGAACGTCGACCAGATTGCGGGTCTCGGGCAGCAGGAACATGTCGGCGGACGCGGTGTGTCCGTGCAGGAGCAGCACGGCGGGGCGGTCCGCGGCGCCGGCGTGTATGCGGGTCAGGCCGAGCCGGACGCCGTCGTCCGCCCGGAAGGGGATCTCCTCGACGCGGGCCGGGTCGAGGCGGTGGTGGAGAGGGCGCAGGGCCGCGGTGGTCCTGACCCGGGGCAGCGCCGACCCGCCGGCGCGGGAGGTGGTCGTCCTGAAGATCATCGGTGGCGCTCCGTGGGGGTCGGGGTGCGGCGCAGGTCGAGCAGGTCCGCGGCGGCGCGGGCGAAGGGGCCGAGCAGGCCGCGGCCCATCTCCAGGCCGAACCAGGCGAGCCAGGTCAGCTTGGCTGCCCGCTTCTCCTGGCTGGTCAGACGCGGGTCGACCTTGATTCCGTCGATCTGGTCGCGGACGTAGGAGTCCGCGGGCACGACGACGTCGCCCGCCAGGCTCGCCGCCTCGCCCTCGCGGCCGATCCGCACGGTCAGCGCACGGGTCTGCCGCCACAGGTCGCGGCGGGCCCGGGCGTACTTGTGACCCTCCAGCCACCAGTGGCCGCCGTCGGCGTCGCGCAACCGCAGCCGGTAGCGCAGGAGTTGGTGCCTGAGTCCGTGCTGCTGCGGGATCCCCTCCTCGGGGCGGATCCAGACGTCGCCGCTTTCGACGGTCAGCGGCTCGGGGTGTACGGCGGTGCAGACGACCTCGCCGGTCACGTCCACCCGGCGCTCCTTCACCAGCTGGTACATGCCGGCGATGGAGAGGGTGAGCGCCATGGAGCAGGGGTTGTCGGCGGGGGCGCCGACCGGTCCCACGCTGCCCTCCGTCGTCTCCGAGAACCACAGGTAGGGCTGGTCGTCCTTGTGCGGCAGCCTGGCGAGGCCGTCCTGGGCGAGGCGCTCGAAGGTGCTGAGCTGGGCCTGCGCGTCGTAGCGGGCCGCGGGCGGCAGCCCCAGCGCCGCGACCAGCGCGGCGGTGCGTGCGCCTTGGGCCGCCGGGCCCTTCAGGGTCGCCTCGCACAGCTTGAGGGCGGTGGGGCTGTGCAACACCCTGGAGAGGAAGGCGAGTTCGGGGACCGGTTCGGCCTCCAGGCGGGCCAGGGCTTCGGTGCGCCACTCGTCCCAGTCCTGGACGCGCACGTGCATACCTGCGAGCGCCATGTCACGGACGACGTCGTCGAGGGTGTTCGGCACACCGGTGAGGTTGTAGTCGTAGCCCCAGGCGTCGGGCTCGCAGATCGCGGCGACGGCGACCCGGCTCACCCAGTCCACCGGGGCCGCGTTCAGGTAGCGGAAGGCGGGTACGGTGCGGAAGCGGCCGAAGGCCGAGATCAGGCCGCTGCTGAGGTCCTGCGGGTTGTAGGCGCCGGTCTTCGTGTGGCCGCCGATGCCGCCGGGGCGCAGCGCGGTGACGACCAGGCCGTGGTCGCGGGCACGGCGCAGGGCGACCTCGGCGGCCCACTTCGACTGGTCGTAGCCCGAGACGAGCCGGTCGACGTGGGCGAGTGGGTCGTCCTCGCCCATGGAGGTGATGCCGACCTCGTTGAAGACGGCGATCGAGGAGATGTGGTGCAGCGGCTTGGGCCGCCCGGTGGCCGCGAGTTCGGCGAGGGTGAGCGCGCCGAGGACGTTGCTCGCCCGCAGCGACTGGTAGCCGCGCAGGAAGTCCACGGCCGCGGCCACGCCCACGACGCTGTCCAGTGCGTGGGCGAGCGTGTGCCACAGTTCGTCGGACAGGCCGAGCCGCGGCCGCCGGATGTCGCCGGGCAGCACGGTCACCCGGCGCCGCACCTCCGACGACCAGGGCAGTCGGTGACTCTTCAGCGCCTCGCCGAGCCGGGCGACGGCCGCCTCCTCGTCGGCCGCACGGACCAGGCAATGGACATGCGCGTCACTGTGCCGGAGCAGGTCGAGCAGCATGTGACTGCCGAGAAAGCCGGTGGCGCCGGTCAGCAGGATCCGGCGAGGCGGCAGCGGCTCGGGCACGTCGGCGAACGGCAGGCGGTCGGCGAGGCTCAGATCGGCGAGGATCTGCTCGAGGTCCTCGCGACGGGCCCTGGTATACCGCTCGTCGCCACTGCCGACACGGGGGCGAAGCGCCGGTGAGGTGCGCGGAGTCGGCATCGGAAGGGTGCGCGGGGCGAGAGCCGGACGGGCGCCCGCTGCGGAGAGCGGCAGCGTGCCAGGTGCGGGAGCCGCGACAGCACCTGCGCCGGCAGCCGGCAGCGCACCGGCGACCGGAACCGGCGGAGTGCCCTCGGCGGTGGGTGCCGGGGTGCCTGCGTGCACGGCCCGCGGGGTGGCCTCGCTCGACGCCGCGGCCCCGGTCGCCCGCAGCCAGCGCCGGGCGAGACTGACCGGACGGGCGTCGGCGAACACCTCGTCCAGGTCGAACTCGATGCCCAGCTCGCCCTCCAGCTCCGCGACGAGTTCCACGGCGTGCACGGACGTGCCCCCCGCGTCGAAGAAGTCGGCGTCGGGCGACAGGTGTCCCGCGGGCAGATGGCGGCCCGCCGCGGCGGCGATGGCGGCGGCCACGCCGTCCACGTCCCGGAGCGAGGTGGGGGCGGCACCGGAGTCCGCACCGGTGGCGGCCTGCATCACCCTGGCCAGCAGGTCGTCCACGCCGAGCCCGCCGCCACCGCGCTCGATCGCCTCGGCGGTGGCCCGCTGCCCGGAATCCTCGGTCATGTCACGCATGAGAGCCCTTCACGATGTACGCGTCCTTGTCCCTTGCTTCCGGCATCCGAGGAAGTCCTCGCCTGCGTGCTGCGGCACGTCCTCACTGCTGCTCCCAGGACCGGAACGCCCTCAGGTGGTCCGGTGTGACCACGGCCTCCAGGCTCTCGTCGTCCTGGTCACCGCCGCCGAGAGCGGCCAGCAGTCGCCGTGCCGGTACGTTGCGCTCCGTGCGCTCCGCCGCCAGCCGGACTTTCGTGCAGCCCAGTTCCCCGGCACGGTCGGCCAGCCACTGCAACAGGCGTTCCTCGACCCCTCGGCCGAGCGCTCGGCAGCTCATCAGCCAGCCCATGACCTCGAGTTGGTCGCGTTCCGCGCACAGGGCGAGGAGGGCGATCTGCCCGTAGTCACCGAACCGGTCCCGGGCCGCCGCCGTCCACACCTCGCCCCGCTCCCGCCACCGGGCGACGTCGCCGCCGTCGGCCGACCGGGAGTGCAGCGTGAACTGGTTGGTGCGGCGGACGAGTTGCTCGGCCCGCTGTACGTCGGTCTCGGACAGCGCCCGGACGTCGACCTCCAGCTCCAGCTGCGCGAGGAACTCCTCGAACCCGGCCGCTTCGCGGACGGTCTCCCGCTCCCGCTCCTGCGCGTAGAACCGGGCCCGCAGCGCGTCCTCGGCGGTCGCCGCCGCCGGGACCAGCGGCCACAACCGGTCCAGGAACTCCGCCAGTTCGTCCGTGGACGGGCAGGTCACCGACAGCATCTGCGGCAGCGCGGAGCGCGCCTTGGCGATCTCGGCGGGGTTGTCGTCCAGGAACAGGAAGCTGTCCAGGCCGAGACCGAGCGTGCGTGCGGCCTCGGCCAGGCGGCCCGGCTTCGGTCCCCAGCCGGCCGACAGCACGCTGAAGTGCTCCGCCCTCAGCAAACTGTCCGGGCGCTCCAGGACGGCGCGGACCGTGACCTCGTCGTTGTTGCTGACGAGCGCCAGCAGCGCGCCCGTCTCGCGCCACTGCAGCAGCCTGCGGGCGAGCAGGGCACGCGGGCCGGACAGGTCGACGGCCTCGGGGCCGATCTCGCCGGCGACCCCGCCCCACAGGGTCTCGTCGCCGTCCACCGCGATCACCTTGGGCGCGGGGCGCAGCACCGCCCGTACGACCTCGCCGAGCCGCAGCGCCACGGCCGCCTGGAAGGGCGGTGTGAAGGGCAGGTGGGCCAGCCGCTCGGTCCGCTCGTCGAAGCGCTCCCCGCCCGGGTGGTGCCGGGTCCAGTCGTCGGGGCCGAGCACCGCGATGCCGGGCAGCCCGGCCAGGTCGGCGGCGACCTCGCGCTCCCACTGCGTCAGTCGGTCCTCCTGACGGGCGGCGGGCAGGAAGCCGACGATCAGCGGCTTGCGGGTGCGTTCCGACAGGGCCTTCAGCGCGGTCGGGTAGGCGGTGCGCAGCTCGGCGAGCAGCGCGTCGTCGACCGGGCCGAAGCGCTCCAGGTCCACCGCCCGCAGCAGCACCGCACCCACCGCGGTCGCGGGGTCCGCGAAGACACCCGAGGGGTCCTGGAGACTCGCGAGCACGTGGTGGTACGGCGCCTCGGTGATCGCCGGTCCGCCGTCCCCGGCGGCCCCGTTCTCGACAGCTGCCTCGCACATCAGCGGGAGGTTGCCGAGGGCGAAGGTGGCGGCGAGGGCCAGGGACCGGCGAGGTGCGGGCGCCGTGCCCGCGGGAGCCGAGGTGCCGGGGCGCGCCGGTGCCGCCGGGTCCTCAGCAGCCTCCCCCAGCAACCGCAGGAACTCCTCCCCCAGCTCGGCGGTGGTCGCGGCGTCCAGGATGTCCACGTTGTGGTCGAGCCGGATGCGGGCCGCGTTCGGGGTCATGGTGATCATCAGGTCGAGGTCGGAGTAGCCGGTGCCGGCCGGCAACACCTCCAGCCGGGTGAGGTGGCGGGAGGACTGTACGTAGTTGAAGTAGACCTCGACGAGCGGCGCGTTCTCCCGGTGCAGGCCCTGCCGGGCCAGGGTGGCCAGGACGTCGGTGAACATGGCGCCCTTGGCCAGGAGGCGCTGCAGGCGCGCGTCGGTGCGGCGCAGCACCTCGGCCACCTGTTCGCCCGCGCGGGCCTCGGCCGGGAACGGCACCGGCACGCCGAAGAAGCCCACCGCGTCGTACGCGTCGGCGTGGATGCGGGTGTCCACGGGCACGGCGAGCACGAACCGCTCCCGTTCCCGCTTCCTGGCCAGCAGCACCGTCAGGGTGCCGAGGCAGAAGGCGGCGGGAGTGACGGCCAGCCTGCTCGCGGCCGCCGCAACCCGTTCCATCAGCCCGTCGGGAATCGTCGCGGTCACGCTGCCGGCCCGGTACGACCGGCTCGCCGGGGTCGGCCGGTCCAGCTCCAGGTCGAGCCGCTCGCTGCCGTGGAAGTGCTCGCGCCACTCGGCGCCCGCCCCCTCGCCGCCCTGCTGGGCCTCGATGAGCAGGGCGATGTCGCGGTTGGTGACGGCGTCGTCGAGGGGGGTGCCGGACAGTTCCGCGTCGATCTCCCCGGCCACGAGCAGCAGCGACTGCAGGTCGCTGACCGCGTGGTGGGCGCCGAACACCAGAATCTGGCCGTGTGTGCCGCCGTCCACCAGCTCGAACCGCCACAGCGGTGTCGTCGCCAGGTCGAACGGCGGCTCCATCAGGGCGCGCAGGCGCTCGGCGCCGTCGAGTGGGCCTTCGACGGCCGTACAGCGCAGCACCGGCTCCGCCGGCTCCCGGTCCACGCGCAGCTGCCGGACGCCTTCCTCCCCGGTGGTGATCGCGGTGCGCAGGGCCGCGTGCCGCGCGACGAGCCGGGTGAGGATGCCGGTGAGCGTCTCCGGTGCGGTCGGCGCGATCAGCCGTACGGCGAGGCCGATGCCGTGCGCCGCGTCCGGCATGCCCGGCCGGGCGCTGCGCAGCAGTCGTACGACGTCGCGCGTCGCGGGCCGCAGTTCGGTCTCCGGGACCTCCCGGGCGAGGTCGCCGGAGTCCTGCCGCGCCACGGCGCCCCGCTCCGGGAGGCCCTCGGCCAGGGCCTGGGCGAGGCCGCGGATGTCGGACGCCGCGAACACGTCCGCGGCCGACGGCTCCACGCCCAGTTCGCGGACGAAGGCGTTGCGCAACCGCACCAGCATCAGGGAGTCGAGGCCCAGTTCCTTCAGGGCCGTGGTCGCCGACGCGTCGACCGCTCCGCCGGAGACCTCGCCGACCCGGGCCCGGACGTACGCCTCCAGCCAGGTGGCGCGGTCCTGGTCGGTCGTCGCCGCGAACACCTTCTTGACGAGGTCGTCCGAGGCGGCCGTGCCCGTCGGGACGGTGACCAGGTCGCCCAGGATCGGGCGGGTGCGCACGGCGTCGGGCACGAGTGTCAGCATCTCCCGGTCCAGGGCGATCGGCGCGAGCTGGCGGCGGGCGGTGGCCAGGACCCGCTCGAACAGCTCGCCGCCCTCCTGCGGCGAGAAGGCGACCAGGCCCGAGCGGCTGGTCTCGGCGGCCCGGGTGCCGGACTGGCCGACCATGCCGACACCGGCCCAGGCGCCCCAGTCCAGGCTCAGCGCCCGGCGGTCGGCGTGGGAAAGGTGGTGTGCCCAGGCGTCGAGGAAGGCGTTCGCCGCCGAGTAAGGGCTCTGCCCGGCCGACCCGAGGAGTCCTGCCGCGGAGGCGAACAGGATCAGGTTCCGGGCCTCCGGGATCAGCTCGGTGAGGAGAGCGGTGCCCAGAACCTTCGGGGCGAGGACGCGCAGGACGCGTTCGTCGGTCAGGTTCGCCACCGTGGCGTCGTCGAGCACACCAGCGGTGTGCACGACCGTGGCGACCGGGCCGCAGGCGTGCCGTACGGCGTCCAGGGCGGCCGTGAGACTCTCCCGGTCGGCGACGTCGGCGCGGGCCAGGTGCACGGTGACGCCTCGCTCTTCCAGACCCTTGATCCAGTTGCCGGCCTCCGCGTCGGGCCTGCCCCGGCTCATGAGAGCCAGTCGGCGGGCCCCGCGGCGGACCAGCCGCTCGGCGACGACGCGGCCGAGGCCGCCCAGACCGCCGGTGATCAGGTGCACGCCGTCCACTGAGGTCTCGCCGTGATGGCCGTCGTCCGGGCGGGTGTGGGCCAGGCGCGGCACCAGGCGGCCGGTGCCGCGCAGCGCGACGAGCCGTTCGTCGTCGGCGTGCCTGAGCTGGGTCCACAGGGCGTCGACGCCGTCGGAGGGCGGCAGGTCGATCAGCGTGGCCGACAGCTCCGGGTACTCCTGCGCCACCGTGAGCCCGAAGCCCCAGGCGAGCGCCTGCTGCGGGTTGGTCACCCCGGTGCTGTCGCCGGCTGCCTGACTGCCGCGTACGACCACGAACAGGCGCGGAGGCCGGCCCTGCGGACGGCCGACGAGGGCGCGCACCAGGTGCAGGGTGCTCAGGCAGCACAGTCGCGCCGCCTGCTCGGCCGATCCGGCGTCGCCGATCGCCGGGGCGTCGAGGGCGGTCAGCTGCACCACCTGCTCGGGCTGTCCGCCCGCGAAGGCCTCCTCCAGCAGCCGGGCCAGGTGGTCGGGGTCGGCCGGATCGAGGACGTAGCGTCCCGGTCCCTCGACGGCGAAGGCGTTGCCCCGGCGGGCCACGACATGCGGCGCCGAGGAGCCGAACCGCTCGCCGAGCGCATCCGCCACCCCGGTGCCGTCGGCCAGGATCAGCCAACTGCCCTTCACCGGCGGTTGCTGCGCCACCGGGCGCGGGTGCCAGCGGGTCTCGAAGAGGGCGCTGTCCGGCGGCGAGAGCGCGGCCAGCCGGAACTCCTCGATCTCCAGGACGAGTTGTTCGTCCTCGTCCCAGATCCTGATGTCCAGGGTGGCGGTGTCGCCGGACACGGAGCGCAGTTCGCAGCCGGCCCAGGCAGGCGTGGTGCGCCGGCCGGTGAACCGCAGCCGCCCCGCCCCGGCGGGCACGAACGCCCGGCCCTCGGGCGCGTCCTGAGGCAGGGCGGCCGTGTGGAGGGCGGAGTCGAGGACCGCGGGATGCAGCAGATGACCCGCGGCGGGCCTGGCGGCCAGCCGGCCCAGGGCCGCCGAGTGGCCGCGGCGGCCCTGCTCCAGACCCCGGAAGGCGGGGCCGTAGTCGATGCCGAGGGCGCTCAGCCCGGCGTACACCGCCGGCAGGTCCGCGTCCTGCGTGCACTGCTCACGCACAGTGGTGAGCCGCGAGTCGTCGAGCCGTACGTCCGGCGGAGGCTGTTCGCCGGTCACCGCGACGCGTCCGCCGACGTGCCGCACCCACCGCGGGCGCCGCTCGCCGGCCCCCGCGGAGGCGACGGTGAAGGACCGGAAGCCGTCCCGGGCGGGCCGCAGCACCAGCTGCACCCGTACGGGCCGTTCGGGATCCATCCGCAACGGCTGCACGAACTCGATCTCGCTCAGGTGGACTTGGCGCCCGTCCTGCACCGCGGAGGCCGCCTCCAGCACCATGTCGAGGAAGGCGGCGCCGGGCAGCCAGACCTCGCCGTCCACCCGGTGGTCACTCAGATAGGCGAAGCGGCTGTCCCGCAGGTCGATGTCGCTCTGGAACAGGTGCCGGCCGGGCTCGTCACTGGACTCGAGGTGGGTGCCGAGGAACGGTGAGGAGCCCGTGGTTGTGGCCGGGGCGGGCGTGAGCCAGTGGCGTTCGCGGGCGAAGGCGTACGTCGGCAGATCGACGCGACGGCCTTGCGGGAACAGCGCGGGCCAGTCGGGCGTGTGGCCCGCGACGTACAGCTCGCCGACCCCGCGCAGCAGCATGCCGGGTCCGTCCTGCTGACGGCGCAGCGAGCCCACGCCGGCCACGTCGATGCCGGCTTCGGCCGCAACCGCCTCGATGGACGACAGCAGCGACGGGTGCGGGCTGAGCTCGACGAAGTAGCGGTAGCCGTCGTCCAGCATCCGTCGGACGGTGTCGGCGAACCGGACGGGCTGCCTGAGGTTGGCGTACCAGTACTCGGCGTCCAGCCGGTCGCCGGAGACGGGTTCGGCCAGCACCGTCGAGTACAGCGGGGTCGACGCCCGTGCGCCCCGGATGCCGGAGAAGCGGTCGAGCAGCTCCTTGCACAGGGGTTCCATCAGCGGGGTGTGCGAGGCGAACGGCGTCGACAGCCGTCGTACGGCGATCCCACGCTCCTCGAGCCCGCGGCGCAGCTCGGCCAGCGCGTCGGCGGCGCCGGAGACGGCCGTGGAGCCCGCGCTGTTAACCGCGGCGACGAACAGCCGGCCCGCGTAGGGGGCGAGCAGTTCCTCGACCCGCGCCCGCGGCAGTTCCACCGCGACCATGCCACCCTGCCCGACCAGCGGGACGACGGCCTCGGCCCGACCGGTCACCACGGCCACGGCGTCGTCCAGGCCGAGGGCGCCCGCGCTGTACGCGGCGGCGATCTCGCCCAGGCTGTGCCCGACCACGGCGTCCGGGACCACGCCGAGGGCCCGCCACGCGGCGGCCAGCGCCGCGTCGACCGCGAACAGCACCGGTTGCAGGCACTCGGTCCGATGCAGCGGGGAGAACTCCTCAGGTGCCCGCAGCGCGTTGAGCACCGACCAGCCGACGTGCCGCTGCACCGCCTCGTCGACCCGGGTCAGCTCCTCGCGGAACGCCGCCGACCCGGCCAGCAACTCCATTCCCATGCCCGGCCATTGGCCGCCGTGCCCGGAGAAGACGAAGGCCACCCTGCCCGTCGCCTCCTCCCGCGGCGTGGCCGGTTGTGCCCGTCCGCTGCCCAACGCATCGAGCACGGCGCTCAGTTCGCCCACGTCGCCCGCCGTGACGGCCGCCCGCCAGGGGAAGTGGCTGCGGTGCCGGGCCAGGGTGTAGGCGACGTCCGGCAGCGGCGTGTCCCCGGTCAGGTGCCGGGCCAGCCGTGCGGCCTGCCCGCGCAGCGCGGCCTCGCTCCGCCCGGACAGGATGAACAGCCGCTTGGCAGACGGTGGTTCACTCGCGAGACCGGGCTCCGGCGCGGACGACGGGGCCTCCTCCACGATCACGTGGCCGTTGGTCCCGCTGATCCCGAAGGCGCTGACGCCGGCCCGCCGGACGCGCGCCTTCGCCGCCGGCCACGGCACGGCTTCCTGCAGCAGCTGCAGGCCGCTGCCGTCCCACTCGACGTGCCGGCTCGGTGTGCCGGCGTGCAGGGTGGCCGGCAGCATCCCGTGGCGCAGCGACTGCACCACCTTGATCAGTCCGGCGATGCCCGAGGCGGCCTGCGTGTGGCCGAGGTTGGACTTGAGCGAGCCCAGGTACAGCGGGCGGTGCCGGGGGCGGGAGGCACCGAAGACCTGCGCCAAGGCGTTCGCCTCGATCGGGTCGCCCAGCGTTGTGCCCGTGCCGTGCGCCTCGACGTAGTCGATGTCGGCGGGTTCGAGGCCGGACAGCTCCAGGGCCCGCCGGATCACCTGTTCCTGCGCCGGGCCGTTGGGCGCGGACAGGCCCTGGCTGCGACCGTCCTGGTTGACGGCCGTGCCGCGCAGCACCGCAAGCACCTCGTCGCCGTCCCGCCACGCGTCGCTCAGCCGCTTCAGTACGAGCATGCCGGCACCCTCCGCCCAGACGGCGCCGTCGGCGTCGTCGGAGAAGGAGCGGCAGCGGCCGGTCGGGGACAGGCCCCGCAGCCGGCTGAACTCCACGAAGGTCTGCGGGGTCACCATGAGCGTCACACCGCCGGCCAGCGCCAGGTCGCAGTCGCCCGACCGCAGCGCCTGCGCCGCCAGGTGCACCGCGACGAGCGACGACGAGCACGCCGTGTCCACCGTCAGCGCCGGGCCGTGCAGCCCGAGCGCGTACGCCAGCCGGCCCGACGCCACGCTGAGCGCCGACCCGGTGCCGACGTACCCGTCCAGCTGGTCGAGCCGCGAGCCCGAAAGATAGTCGCTGCTGAACATGCCGACGTACACGCCGGCGGTGCTGCCCGCAAGTTCGGCGGGCACGATCCCGGCGCGCTCCAGCGCCTCCCACGCGGTCTCCAGCAACAGCCGCTGCTGCGGGTCCATGGCGGCCGCCTCCTTCGGGGTGATGCCGAAGAAGCCCGCGTCGAAGGACTCGATGTCGTCCAGGAAGCCGCCCTCCCGGGCGTACGACTTGCCCGGCGCCTCCGGGTCGGGGTCGTACAGCGACTCGACGTCCCAGCGCCCGGCCGGGAACGGGCCGACCGCGTCACGGCCCTCGGCGACCAGCTGCCACAGCTCCTCCGGGTCACCCACGCCGCCCGGCAGGCGGCAGGCCATGGCCACCAGGGCGACCGGCTCGTCGTGCGCCGCGGTGCGGGGGTGCGACGCGGCGGCGGGGCGGCGGGCGGTGGGGCCGCTCGTCGCGATCACGGTGGCCAGCAGGTGTTCGGCGAGGCGGGCCGGGGTGGGGTGGTCGAACAGCAGGGTGGCCGGGAGCCGGGAGCCGAGGCGGGCGCCGATGCGGTTACGGAGCTCCACCGCCGTCACCGAGTCCATGCCGAGATCGCGCAGCGGCTGGTCGGCGCGGACGGACTCCGCCGAGCGCAGACCGAGGGCGCGGGAGGCCTCCTCGCGGACCAGGGCCAGGACGCGGTCGGCGCGCTCGGCCTCCGGCAGCCGGGCCAGCCGGTCCGTCAGGCCGTCCGCGCCGTCCTGCCCGGGGCGGGGCGCGGGCAGCAGGGAGCGCCACAGCGCGGCCGCACCGCCGCCCGCGCCGGCCGTGGTCTCACGCAGGCGGGGCAGGTCGAGCGCCCAGGCGACCAGGTGCGGGGCGCCCCGGCGCAGCGCGAGTTCGACGAGGTCGCGGCCCTGTTCCGGGGGCAGGGCGCGGTAGCCGAGGCGGGCCATCCGCTCCAGGTCGGCGTGTTCGGCGGCGAGACCCTCGCCCGTCCAGGCGCCGAAGGAGACCGACACTGCGGGCAGCCCCGAGGCGCGCCGGTGGTGGGCGAGTTGGTCGAGGAAGGCGTTGGCGGCGGCGTAGTTGGCCTGGCCCGCGTTGCCGACGACACCGGCTGCGGAGGAGACCAGCAGGAACAGGTCGAGCTGCGCGTCCGCGGTGAGCCGGTGCAGGTGGGTGGCGCCGTCCACCTTGGGGCTGAGCACCCGCGTGAGGCGTTCGGGGGTCAGCTCGGCGACCACCCCGTCGTCCAGGACGCCGGCGCAGTGCACGACGCCGCGGAGTTCGTCGGCGACTGGACCGACGATGCCGGCCAAGGCCGCGGCATCGGCGACGTCGCAGGCCGCCACCTCGACCGCGGCGCCGAGCGCTGCCAGTTCCGCGACGACCTCGGCGGCGCGCGGGTCGTCGGCTCCGCGCCGGGACGTCAGCAGCAGGCGGGGCACGCCCCGTTCGGCGAGGAGCCGGGCGATGTGGCGTCCGACGGCGCCGAGGCCTCCGGTGATCAGTACGGTGCCGTCGACGGGTGTCCGTGCACGGTCCGTGTCGGCGGCGCGGGCGCGCACGAGCCGGGGCACGAGCAAGGTGCCCGCGCGCCCGGCGAGTTCGGGCTCGTCCCGGTGCGCGACGGCGGCGAGCAGGGCAGCCGCGGGATCGGTGTCCTGGAGGTCGAGCAGCGTCAGCCCGAGGTCCGGATGCTCGGCACGGGCGCTGCGGGCCAGGCCCCACAGTGCCGACTGGGCGAGGCCCGGCACGGTGTCCCGGTCGTCGGCCGCGACCGCGCCGCGGGTCACCCAGACGGTCCGGGTGGGTGCCTTCTCCTGTGCGGCGAGTGTCTGCAGTTCGGCCAGCGCGGCTTCCGTCACCTGCCGTGCGGCGGCGGCCGTTTCGGCGTCCTCGGCCGGTGGTGGCCAGAACCGTACGAGCACGTCGCCACCCGTGTCGCGACATGGGATCCCCGCGGCCTGGAGGCCGCGCAGGGCCGCGACGACGTCCGGGTCGGACGGATCGCCGACGACGGTCCAGTCACCGGCCGGTTGCGGGACCCTCGGCTCGGGCGCGGCCGTCCAGACCACCTCGTACAGGTGCCGCCCGTTGCCCGAGCCGCCGGCGAGATCCGCCGGGCTCGCGGCCCGCAGCCGTACCCCCTCCAGCCGGCCCACGGGGAAGCCGTCGGCGTCCCACAGCGTCACGTCCAGCGTGAGGTCCGTTTCGGTGACGCCGGTGCGCCGCACGAGCACGGTGAGGTCGTCGGCGCCGCGGTGCGACAGCGCTGCGCGGCCCACCGCGACCGGAAGGAGCACCCGGCCGTCGGGGGCGGCGCCTCCTTCGAGGGCCGCGGCCACGTGCAGCGCCGCATCCAGCAGTGCGGGGTGGACCGGGTAGGGGTCGGCCAGGTCGTGGGCCACGGACGGCAGCGACAGCCGGGCCAGCAGCTCGCCGGCGCCGGTCACCACCGCCTCCCGTACGCCCTGGAAGGCCGGACCGTAGCCGAGGCCGAGCCCGGTCAGCCGCTCGTACGTGTCCGGGCTCCAGGCGGGCTCCGCCGCCTGCGGCCACACCGGCGGCCGCCCCGCCACCGGGGTCGTCCCGGCCGCCGAGGCGGTGGCGTGCCGGGTCCAGGTGGCCTCCTGGCCGCGCGGGCGGCTGTGCACGGTGAGCTCGGGTGCCGGGCCGGCGGTGACCACCTCGACGGACACCTCCACCGTGCCGGATGCGGGCAGCACGAGGGGTGTGAGCAACAGCAGGTCGGTCACGTCGGCCGGCTCGTCCGGGCGGGCCACGGCGAGGGCGGCCCGGCACAACTCCAGCAAGGTCGTGCCGGACATCACGGTCCGGCCGAACACGGTGTGGTCGGACAGCCAGTCGGCGGTGGCCGGGGACCACTCGTTGCGGAAGGTCCAGCGGGTCTCGTCGGCCGACTGCAACTGGACGCCGAGCAACGGGTGCGCGGCACGGTCGAACAGGCCCGGACCGCCCGAAGCGGACTCGGGTGCGATCCAGTGGCGCCGGGTGTCCCAGGCGTAGGTCGGCAGGTCCGCCCACGCGGTGTCGGCGACCAGGCGCCGCAAGTCCGACCGCCGTCCGTGGACGTGCAGTTCGGCGGCGGCGCGGTCCAGACAGGCGGGTCCGTCCTCGTCGCGGCGGAGGGAGCCGACGACGACCAGTTCGTGGCCCGAGTCCTCGCCGATCGTGTGCATCGCGGTGAGCAGGGACGGATGCGGGCTGAGTTCGACGAAGTGGCGGTAGCCGTCCGCCGCCATGCGCTCCACCGCGTGCGCGAAGCGGACGGGTTCGCGCAGGTTGGTGTACCAGTAGTCGGCCTCCAGCTCCTCGGTGACCGGCTCACCGGTGACGGTGGAGTACCAGACGACCGACGTGGGGTACGTGGTCACGCCGTCGAGCTCGTCGAGGATCGTCGCGCGCACCTGCTCGACCCGGGCGCTGTGGGAGGCGTAGTCGACGTCGAGGCGACGGACGAAGACCTGTTCCCCGTCGAGGCCGGCGAGCAGGCCCTCCAGCGGCTCCACGTCACCGGCGATCACGGTCGCCCGGCCGCTGTTCACGGCGGCGACCGAGACCCGGTCACCGAGACCCGCGATGCGGGTGACCACCTCGGTGTGCGGCAGGCTGACGACGGCCATGGCGCCGGTGCCGGACAGCTCGGTCAGAGCCCGGCTGCGCAGGGCGACCACCACGGCCGCGTCGTTGAGGCTGAGCGCGCCGGCGACGCAGGCCGCGGCCACTTCGCCCTGGCTGTGCCCGATCACGGCGTCCGGCCGGACGCCACGGGCCCGCCACACCGCGGCCAGGGACACCATCACCGCGAAGAGCACCGGCTGGACGACATCCACACGGTCCAGGGACGGGGCTCCCGCTTCACCGCGCAGAGCCGCAGCCGCGGACCAGACGGTGAACGGTCGCAGGGCGGCGTCGCAGCGGTCGAGTTCGTCGGCGAACACGGGATCGCGTTCGAGCAGGTCACGTGCCATGCCAACCCACTGGGCGCCCTGACCGGGGAAGACGAAGGCCACCTTGCCCGCGGGCAGCGTCCGCCGGGGGCCGGCGGTCAGGTCGGGATCGGGCCGGCCCTCCGCGAGGGCCCGCAGCGCGCTCAGCAGTTCGTCCCGGCCGGCCGCCTGGACGACGGCACGGTACTCGAAGTGGGTGCGGTGGTGGGCCAGCGTCGCGGCCACGGCGGGCAGCGGCAACTCCGGCCGCGCGACGAGACGTGCGTGAAGTCGACCGGCCTGGCTCTGGAGCGCGGGGAGCGTGCGGGCGGAGAGCGGGAAGAGTGTCGGGCCGCGCGACTCCGCCTCCGCCCCGGCCGGTGCGACGACGTCCTGTGGTGCCTCCTCCAGCACGACGTGCGCGTTGGTGCCGCTGATGCCGAACGCGCTCACCCCGGCCCGCCGCACGCGGGCGCCGTCGCGCGGCCACGCCCGGGCGCTGCCGTGCACGGCCAGGCCGCTGCCGGCCCAGTCGACGTGCTCCGTGAGGGTCTCGGCGTGCAGGGACGGTGGTACGAGCTCGTGCCCGAGCGCGAGCACCGTCTTGATCACGCCGCCGATGCCCGCGGCGGCCTGGGTGTGACCGATGTTGGACTTCAGCGAGCCGAGGCCGAGAGGCCGGTCGGCGGGGCGGCCCGGTCCGAACACGGCGGCCAGTGCGCGACCCTCGATGGGGTCGCCGAGCCGGGTGCCGGTGCCGTGCGCCTCGACGTGGTCCACGTCGTCCGGTGCGAGTCCGGCGGCGTCGAGGGCGGCGCGCAGCACCCGTTCCTGCGCCGGGCCGTTGGGGGCGCTCAGCCCCTGGCTGCGGCCGTCCTGGTTGACGGCCGAGCCCTTGACCACGGCGAGCACCCGGTCGCCGTCGCGGCGAGCGTCGGCCAGCCGCTTGAGCAGCACCACACCGCAGCCCTCCGCCCACACCACGCCGTCCGCGTCGGCCGAGAAGGGGCTGCACCGCCCGGACGGCGACAGCCCACGCAGCCTGCTGAACTCCACGTGTCCCCGCGGGGTCACCAGCAGGCTCGCGCCGCCAGCCAGGGCGAGGTCGCACTCACCTGCCGCCAGCGCGCGGGCCGCCAGGTGCAGGGCGACGAGGGAGGAGGAGCAGGCGGTGTCGACGGTGACCGCCGGACCCTGCAGACCGAGGGTGTAGGCGATGCGCCCGGAGGCCACGCTGGGTGCCGAGCCCGTGCCGACGTGCCCGTCGAGCTGGGCCAGCGAGGCGGAGGCGAGGTATCCGCTGTCGTACAGGCCGATGTAGACGCCCGTGAGGCTGCCGTGCAGCGTCTCGGGGACGATCCCGGCCCGCTCGATCGCCTCCCAGCTGGTCTGCAGCAGCAGCCGCTGCTGCGGGTCCATGGCGTCGGCCTCTCGTGGCGAGATCCCGAAGAAGGCGGCGTCGAAGCGGTCGATGCCGTCGAGGAAGCCGCCACGCAGGGTGTACGCCTTGCCGGTGGCCTCGGGGTCGGGGTCGTAGAGGTTCTGGGTGTCCCAACGGCTCGCCGGTACCTCACAGATGGCGTCCTCGGCGGCGGCGAGCAGCCGCCACAGCCCCTCGGGATCGTCGGCGCCACCGGGGAAGCGGCAGGCCATGGAGACGATGGCGATGTCGCCGTCCGCCGCCCGCGGCGGAGCCTCGGCGGAGACCGGGCCGGCCGTCGGAGCGGGCGGCCCGCCGAGGACCGCGTCGGCCAGCGCGGCGATCGTGGGGTGGTCGAAGACGAGCGATGGCTCCAGTGGTCGGCCGGTCCGTGCGGAGAGTTCCGCGGCCAGCGTCACCAACCGGCGTGACCCCAGCCCGAATTCCGCGATCGGCCGGTCCGGGTCGACGGCTCGCGGGTCGAGCCCGGCGACCTCGGCGACGGCCGACCCCAGCCAGGCCCGTACGTCCTCGGCAGTGGTGAGCGGCATGCTGGTGGACTGCTTCCGGGGCTCGTTCGCAGGCATCTGGGCAGGTGTCCTCAGGCAGCGGTGACGCGGGCGGATTCCGCACGACCGCATGCGGCAGCGGCGTACGGCTGAGATCGGGTGATGTACGGCCGAAGTCGACGGACGTGCGGCCGGCGCGGGCGGGCGCGCCGCGGCTGGTGGGGTCATCCCGTGACGGGCACGTCCACCGGGGCGAGGGTGCCGTCGAGGTAGGCCGCCCGGGAGGCGTGGCGCTGGATCTTCCCGCTGGACGTCTTCGGGATGGTGCCGGGGCGGACCAGCACCACGTCCCTCACCGACAGGCCATGGGCCTGACCGATCGCGCTGCGCACCAGGTCGGTGATCTTCTCGGCCTCGCCGGCCGCGTCGGGCGCCACCTCGGCCACCACGACGACCTGTTCGCCCTCCACGCCGCCGGCGTCCACGGAGAACGCTGCGGTGCAGCCGGGCCGCAGTGCCGGGTGGGACAACTCCGCGGACAGCTCCAGGTCCTGCGGGTAGTGGTTACGCCCGTCGATGACGACGAGGTCCTTCAGGCGGCCGGTGACGAACAGTTCGCCGTCCCGCAGGAAGCCGAGGTCGCCCGTGCGCAGGAAGCGGCCCTCGCGGCCGGACAGGGTGGCGCGGAAGGTCTCGCGGGTGGCAAGGGTGTTGCGCCAGTAACCCTTGGCCACACTCGCGCCGGCGACCCAGATCTCGCCGACCTCGCCCTCGGGCAGTTCCTCCTGCCGGTCGGGGTCGGCGATCACCACGGTGATCCCGGCCCCGGGCCGGCCGCAGCCCACGGCGGCCGCGTCCGCCTCGCCGGCGTGCGGGCCGGTCTCGGCGGCCTCCAGCAGGGTGGGCGGGGCGTCCACCGCACCCCCGGTGACCATCAAGGTGGCCTCGGCCAGGCCGTAGCAGGGGTAGAACGCCTGATGGCGGAAGCCGGCCGCGCGGAAGGCCTCGCTGAACCGTCGCAGTGTGGCCGCGCGCACCGGTTCGGCACCGTTGAAGGCGACCTTCCACGCGCTCAGGTCGAGGCTGTCGACCAGGTCGGCGGTGGCGTGCTTCAGGCACAGCTCGTAGGCGAAGTTCGGGCCGCCGCTGGTGTGCGGCCGGTAGCGGCTGATCGCGGTCAGCCAGCGATCGGGGCTCTGCAGGAAGTGCAAAGGCGAGAAGAGCGTGGCCGTGGCGCCCAGGTACAGCGTGTTCAGCACCGGGCCCATGAGACCCATGTCGTGGTACACGGGGAGCCAGCTGAGGATCAATTCCCCGCCGTGCTCCGCGAGGGCGTCCGGGGTGTGCCCCATCCGCTCGGTGATGATCCGCTCATTGTCCAGCAGGTTGCCGTGGGTGACCGCCACACCGCGCGGAGCGGACGTGGAGCCGGAGGTGTACTGCAGGAAGGCCACCGAGTCGGCGGTGAGGTCGGGGGCGTGCCAGGAACCGGCGGCGGCGTCGGGGATGTCCTCGGTGGCGACGCAGGTGACCGCGTCCAGGTCGGGCAGGTCCTCGGTCCAGGTGCGCAAGGCGCGGACGACTTCACGGCTTCCGAGGATCACCTTGGCGTCGGAGTCGGCCATCAGACGCTTCATCCGGACGAGAGCGCGGTGGTTCTGCGACCGCCCCTGCGGGGGCACCCCCGGCACGGCGACCACGCCGGCGGCGAGGCAGCCCAGAAAGGCGGAGACGAACTCCAGGCCGGGCGGATGGAGCAGGAGGGCGCGCGCGCCGGCCAGGCCACGGTCCTGGAGCCAGGCGGCGACGGCCCGGGAGCGGCGGGCCAGCTGTCCGTAGGAGATCTCCTGGGTCTCCCCGTCGCAGTCGCCGGTGAGGAGGTACCGGTAGGCGGTACGGTCGGGCTGTTGCTGGGTGTGTACGGTCAGTAATTCGACCAGGGAACGAGCCATGTGTCGAGTCCCACCTGTCCGGGTCAGCGGGTGAGGGAACTGGAGCTCGACGGGCGCGTGACGCGCACGCGCAGAAGCCGTTGACCTGGCCCCCTTGCCAGGTCATCCGTCTCGCCACCAGCCCGGCGGCGAAATGGCCGCAGGTCTCCCCGCGCCCCCCACGCAACTTGCTACCAATGAGTAACACCATAACAAGTCCCGCCGGTCGACGGGTCGAACGCATGTAAACGCTGCGTGTCCAAAGGGAATTGGCTGTCCGCCGGCTCCGCCGGGGCGGCTCGCCCGTCCACGCGCCCGGCGCCCTCCCGACGGTCGGAGCCGCTCACTGGCCGACGGCTGGGCCGTGGGACGCTTCGGCATCGAACGGCACAGGGTGTCCGACCAGCACGCCCGCTTGTCGACGGCCGTTCCCCAGAACCTGCAGCGCACAGACCATGGATGGGTTGTGCGAGTCCGGCAGCGCTGGTCAGCTGCGACGGCGCGCCGACTCCTCGAGCCGTTCGACCAGTTCCGCTGCCATGGCCTTGATGGTTTCCAGCCCCGTACGCCCCCATGGGTGCGGGTCCTGGTCGACCACGCAGATCGTGCCGAGCACCACGCCGGTGCTGTCTATCAGCGGTGCGCCCAGGTAGGAGTGGACGCCGATCGCGTCGACCACGGGGTTACCGGCGAACCGCGGGAAGTCCCGGATGTCTTCCAGCACCAGCGCCCGGCGGCGCTTGACCACGTGCGGGCAGATGCCCATGTCGATGTCGCGGGGCATGACGCGGCCGGGCACCGGGTCCTCCAGCAGCGGCGGTCCCACATGGACCGTGGTGTCCTGTGCGACGCTGTACAACCCTGCGAAGTACTGGCGGTCGGCGTCGAGGAAGAAGTTGACCCCGGCGTAGCAGCCACCGGTACGGTGTGCCAGCTTCCGCGCGAAGGCGTCGAGTTCCGTATCCGGGCGGGCTTCGATGCCCAGCTCGCGCAGCCGCTCGGTTCGGGTACGCACCTGTGGGTCCTCCGGGGGGAGGAGCAGGTGTCGCAGGGCGATCCCGGACTCAGGCCCGGAGGAGTTGGTCGGTGTCGCTGCCATGGGAACTCCTTGTCGTGAGCAGATACTGAATCAGTTCGAGCAGCACGCGGATGCCCGCGCTCTGGACGCGGGCGTCGCACAGCACCACCGGCACCTCCTGTCTGAGGTCGAGAGCGGTCCGCACCTCCTCCGCGCGGTAGCGGTGGGCGCCGTCGAACTCGTTGACGGCGACGACGAAGGGGATGCCGCGCCGCTCGAAGAAGTCCACCGCTGCGAAGGAGTGCTCCAGCCTGCGGGTGTCGGCGAGGACCACCGCCCCGAGCGCTCCCTCCGAAAGCTCGTCCCACATGAACCAGAAGCGTTCCTGTCCTGGCGTGCCGAACAAGTACAGGACATGGGACGGGCTGAGCGTGATCCGGCCGAAGTCCAGGGCCACCGTGGTGGTGGCCTTGTTCTCCACTCCGTCCAGCCGGTCCGTGGCCGCACTGACGGCGGTCAGTATCTCCTCGGTGCTCAGCGGCTCGATCTCGCTGAGCGCGTTGACGAAGGTCGTCTTTCCCACGCCGAACCCGCCGGCGACGAGCACCTTGATTCCCACCGGCAGGACATGGGCGGGCAGCGGATCACAGTCGTTTGAGGAGGCCATCGCGTACCGCTTCCAGGAGGTCTCGATCAGGTCGTGCGGAGTGCCCCGGGGCGGACGGGGGCGCATCACCTGCGACCACCGCGCCGCCCTCGGCCAGATCTGACAGCAGCACCTTGACCACGGCGGCGGGCACCTGCATCCGGGCCGCGACCTCGGCGACGCTCACCGGCCGCTCGCACAGCGCCAGCACCTGCGCATGGTCCAGTCCGAAGGCGCCCTGCGTCTGGGCGCCAGTGGCCCGCACCACGGTCACGAGCGTGAAGTGGGACGTGGCCCTGGTCCGGCCGTCGCTCACGGTGTAGGGACGAACCAGCCGCCCGACCGCTTCGTCGATCAGCGGTCCGTCTGGGAGGACCGGCGTCATCGGTCATCCCACCGGGTGCCGGGGTGGTGTGGCCAGGTGCGGGCGCACGCTCTTCACCATCATCCCCATCTCGTAGCCCAGCACCGCTGCGTCCGCCTCGCGTCCGGCCAGCACCGCCAGCACCGCGCCGTGCCCGGCGGCCGAGACGAACAGCAGCGAGGAGCTGAGTTCCGTCACGATCTGTCGCACGTCACCGCCGTCGTCGAAGTGCCGGCCCGCGCTGCGCGCCAACGAGTACAGCCCACTGGCAAGGGCGGCCAACTGGTCTGCGGCGTCCCCGTCGAGTCCCTCCGCTGCCTTCACCAGTCCGTCCGAGGACAGCAACAAGGCACTGCGGGTGTGTGGCACCCGGTTCACCAGACCCGTCAACAGCCAGGAAAGGTCTTCGCTCGCCACGATCGTGTACTCCTCTTCGACGGAAGGAAACGGCTTGCTGGACGGGGCCCCGGGGCCTTCAGGGCGGCTCGGCTGTCAGTGCGTCTCCGCTTCCTCGGCTCTGCGCAGTCCGGTCTGGAACGCGGCCATCAGGCCCGGGTCGTGTGCGATGTCCTCGGCGGCACCGGTGCCGGGGACCGGGTGCGGCTGTTCGGCGGCGTGGTCCTGGCGGCGGCGCTGAGGCAGCCGCGGACGGTCGTCCTTGCCGTCGGAGGGCATCGGGGCGGGCTGGGGTTCGGAATCGGACACGCGCGGATCCGCGACGACGGTCAGCGTTGTCGCCGGGGGGTCCGTCGCCTCGGGTTCCCCTGGGTCTTGCGGCACCGCGTCAGGGGTCGCGACAACGGGGTGCTCGGGCGCGGGAGCTGCCGGCTGCGGGCCGAGCAGCGCCGTGGGCAACACCATGACGGCCTGAGTGCCGCCGTAGACGTTGCTCTGCAACTGCACGGCGATGTCATGCCGCTGGGCCAGGACCGAGACCACGTACAGGCCGATCCGGCCGTCCTGCAGCAGTTCGCCGAGGGCGACCTTGTCGGGTGCGCCCAGCACCGTGTTCATCTGGTTGCGCTCGGCTGCCGACACGCCCAGGCCTCGGTCCTCGACCTCGATCGCCACCCCGGCAGCGACGGGCTCGACCCGCACGTGCACGGTGGTCTGGGGCGGTGAGAAGACCGTCGCGTTCTCCAGCAGCTCGGCCAGCAGATGGACGACGTCGACCACGGCGTGGCCGCTGACCGTTCCGTCGATGGGCGGGACCAGCTTGACCCGGGCGTACTGGTCGATCTCGGCGACGGCGGAACGCAGCACGTCGGTCAGGCCGACGGGACGGGTCCACTGGCGGTGGGTGTTCGCGCCGCCGAGCACGGCAAGGTTCTCGGCGTAGCGGCGGATCCGGGTGGACAGATGGTCCACCCGGAACAGCCCCTTGAGCAGGTCGGGGTCCTCGACCTCGTTCTCCAGGCTGTCCAGCAGTCCGATCTCGCGGTGCACCAGTGACTCGAGTCGACGCGCCAGGTTGGCGAACACCTCGAACTGCTCAAGCCGGGCAGTGTGTTCCGCGCCGAGCGCGCCAGCGGCGGTCTCCAGCAGGGCTGCCTCCGCCTCGTGCCGGGCCGCAGCGATCTCGAATCCGAGGCGGGAGAGTTCGTCCGGACCGGTCTGCGGGGGCAGTTCCGGCCGACGCCGCACAGGGGGCTCCCCGGCCCTCAGCCGATGGAACAGCGACTCCAGTTCGGCTCTGCCCTCGGCTGTGATACGGATCAGCTCGGCCACCTCGGCACGGTCCCGGTCGGCCGCACGGGACAGTTCCGTCCAGTGCTTGGTGACTGCTCGTGCCTCCGCCGAAGCCCTTACACCCGCGATTCCTGCCGCCATGGCGCCGATGAGGACCACACCGCCGGACATCGCCACCTGGTCGGCCCGGTCCAGGTGGCCATCACTCACCAGCGCGGTGGCCACCGCACCGACCACGGCGACCACGCCCGGTGGCAGCACGGACCACCGCAACCGACGCCGCCTCAAGGACCCGGCTCGCGACTCGGCCGTCACACGGGCGGTCACGGGCACCGCAGGCCGGTCGTCCGGCGGCGTGAAAGGATCGGGCATAACAGTCCCTGGACAGTGCGAAGATCAGGCCGAGCGGGCACGTTACCGCGCACCAGGACTCCGGTGTCCAGCCTCTGACAGGCACAGAGATCGAACCGTTGTCCTTGTCTTCGCTTCCATGTGCCCGTCCCGGCGTGTGAGTCGGGACACCGCTCGACGAGATGCGCAAGAAGGTCGACGTGGCTCTGGCCGACCGCGCCGACGTGACGCTACGGCTGGCGAGGCCGGAGTTCGACGACGAGGGCGTCCTGCGTCGCACGACCGGCAACCAGCAGGCCGGCACGGGACCTGCCCTGCTCACCGAGGGTGCCACGCCGGCGTCCGTGTCCTGAGGGTCCGTGAGCATGTTTCGGGCGAGCCGGGTGGCCCATGCCGCGGTCGGGTGCGCGGTCGCACCGGGGATCCGCACACGCCGGGTGGCGTGCTCGATCGTCGCGAGGACGTACGGGGTCGCCCCGGTCAGGGTCTTGGTCGCGAAGAAATCGACGGCGCGGATGGCCTGTGCTCGACAGCGCAGGAATGCAGCGCCGGTTGTGCCGGTGTGCTCGGGTGCGGTGCCGATGCCGTGCTCCTCGAGGATGTTCCACACAGGGGATGCGGCGACCGTGATGCCAAGGATGCCGAACCCACTGACGGAACGTATGGCGCGCGGTCGCCCGGGACGTTCGGGGCGCGAGGCCTCGCGTTGCGGCGGCGAAGCAGGTCGCGGTGCCCCACCGCGACCGACTGTTGCGGTGAAGACCTGGCGCGTTCGGCCCCGCCTACCTGGACGGCCTCATCGCGCGCTACCCGCCGCACAGGTGTCGTGGCGGCTTGCCGCAGCATGGAAAGGGCGGACGGCCGGGACACCTCGCGTCCCATCCGAAGCCCGCCGCGCTTGGCCGGCGGGTGCTGGAAGTGCATCGTCGCCTCATGGCTCGGATACTGGAATTCCAGGTCGCTTTCC
Organism: Streptomyces sp. NPDC001507; assembly: GCF_042894765.1. Taxonomy (NCBI): domain Bacteria; kingdom Bacillati; phylum Actinomycetota; class Actinomycetes; order Kitasatosporales; family Streptomycetaceae; genus Streptomyces; species Streptomyces sp. NPDC001507. The sequence continues at coordinate 3,981 of NZ_JBIAVV010000007.1, read as the reverse complement.
CAGTCTGCCATCGCCTCCGCCGATGCGGCGAAGCAGGAGGGAGGGTACAGCTCCCTCCACAAGAACAGGGACTCCTTTTGCCACAAGACACTGAGTAGGGCCAAGCGATCCGCCTCGCACGGCATGCGGACGTCGGAACGCCCCATGGACAGCGAGTCGAACACATTCGTCGCCGCCCGACTTCCCGGCGTCAGGAGCGAGGACATCGACATGGAGATCAACGACCGGGAACCGGCGATCTCCGGAGACATCAAGGATCGCGAGCGCAAAGGCCTCATACGGCACCGGACCCGGCGCACCGGACGCTTCGAGTTCCGGGTGGTGCTGCCCGGTGACGTGCGGGCCGAGGGAACGCCGCACTGTCCGACGGCGTGGTCTCGGTATCCGGGCCCAAGGCCCAGCCGGCGAAGGCCCGGCATGTGGAGATCAAGAAGGGGGACTGGCCTCCGGTCCCCAGGCCGGGCGCCGGCCCGCTGCCCCCGCGGCACCCAGGCAGGCCCTCCGACCACCTTTGTCCACCGCCACGTGAGGAGTTCTGATGGCAGTCACCGTTGAGGCCGTCATCCCGCTGCTGCGCGACGTCCGCGATGCCGAGGAGGCGGTCATCGGCCAGTTGCGGGCGGATCTGGCCGCCGAACCCGCGAGGGACCACCGGCAGACCCTGGAGGACCACATCCAGGAGGTCGATGACCACATCCACGAGCTCAATCGCCGACTGGAGCAGCTGAGCACCCGAGGACCGTTGTCCAAAGCCTTCATCACCCTGGGTGGTCAGGCCGTGAGCACCGGCCGCGTGCTGTGGCGGCAGGTGTCGGAGCTGCCGTCAGCCGTGCGAAGCGGGCACGATGGTCACACTCCGCAACGCCTCCTGAAGGACATCGAGGAGGAGTTCGCCGTCGCGGCCAAGGCGGCGGCGGCCGCCCGCGCGGCAGAGCGTTTCGCCGATGAGATCGGCGACAGCCTCGACACCGACATACTCCGGGGCATCCGCACCGACGACGAGCGGTTCCTCAACAACCTCGACCACAGCCTGGAAGAGGCGGCAGACGTGGTGGTCCGCGTCAAGACCAGCGAGGCCGGCGGCGGAACCGCACCGGCCTCCTGACCAGTGCCGCCATCCTCATCCGTCCCCGGGCCGGACCGCCCGGGGACGGGTACATCGCGCTCAGGCGCCGTGCGCGTCCCGGACGCCGCGCTGTCCAGTGTCGGCTACGGCTTCCCGCTGCGCCGCCGAAGAACACATCGCGAGCTGGGAGGAACAATGCGGAACCGGACACTGAGCAAGACCGGAAAAGAGCTGTTGCGTCTGCGCCACGACTCGTCACAGACCTCACAGGACTGGACGGCACCGGCCGACTACGGACTGGACCACAGGCAGGTCGCCGGATTCGTCGCCGGCACGCTGGGCGCGGAGGGCGAGGCGGCGCTCGCCCGTCAGGTGGCGCGGCTGCTGCCCTTCCACTGGACCTGGCCCAGCCGGGTCGCGGAGGAGATGTCGCAGATCATGGACCACGTCGGTGGTCAGCGTGAGCTGATGTCCTGGCTGGACCGGCACCCCGGCCTGCCACGGCTGGTGGCCCGCCTGTACGTCTTCATGGGCCTCCTCGACAGGTACAGCGCGGTGCCCGCGGTCGTGACCGCGATGCGTGAGTACCGGGAGCGGACACCGTATCCGCCGGGCCTGGAACCCTACTTGGTGCCTGCCACCGATGACGACACGCTCGCGAGCATTGCTTTCAAGGTCGAGAAGCTGCTCGGTGAGGAGCGGACCCGGGAGGCGGTCGAGCTGGCCCTGGCCACTGCGGCATGGCTGCAGCAGATCGCGCCGCGCGCGCGGGAACTCAGCCCCGAGGTCGGCGAATTGAACGAGCTGATGGAGCAGGCTCGACAGGATGTCCGGGCGGCGGCAGCCGACATCTGAACACGACTGTCGATGAGGCGGTGAACGGCATGACGGTGAAACTGAACGCGAGGGCGTTCGACCACGCAAAGAAACTGACCGAAGAGGACCGCATCGTCCTGGACGACCGGGACGAGTGGAGCGAGCACCGGCCTTCGGCAGCGGACGAGAACGCCTACCTCGAGGAGCACGGGTTCGACGAGTACGCCAGGTGGTACCTGGGCATCGACGACGAGATGGGAGAGGAGACCAAGGGCCGGTACAAGTTCCCCTACGGCGACTTCGAGCGCGTCCACCGCTGCGGTGTGCTCTCCGCCGAGGTACGCGCCGGACAGCAGAAATACCCGGACATCGAGAACGCCGTCGCGCACCTGCACGGAATGCTGGACGGCAGGCGGGCCGCGAACAAGTGACAGCGCCGGAAAAGTGCACCCTCCCCCGGCCCCCGGCGACGGTGTCGTCCACGGGGGTCCACGGGGGTCCACGGGGGCTGGGCGTCGTCGCCCCGCTCGCCCTCGGCCCGGGACGGTTCGCTCCGGGGGACGTCCGGGTGCTGTGGAGGAACGTCTGCGGCCTCACCGTGCGAACGGCAGTCCAGCGTCGTCCGGCGTGAGGGAGCCGCTGCCGGGGTCGTCCGTTCGTGCTGATCGCGTCCTCAGCGCCGGGCGTGGCGCCGCCGCTGGCCCCCGACACCGTCAGCGGCGGCTGGCTGAAGTGCCCGCCCTCGGGTCTGGATCGACCCTGGTTGCTGTGTCCGGAGCGGGAGTTGAATGCTCAGTCCGGTGCGGGGATGTCGCCGTGCATCGTGTCGGCTGAGCCGTGAGACCGCCCGGAGCCGCCGCTACCGCAGCGCGAGCGACGCCTCCGTCACCCCGCCTGGTTGCTGTCCTTGTGGGCGCCCCAGCCGTGCCAGCGCTCGATCTCGATCCAGGCGCTGAACCTCGCCCGGTCCCGTTGCGGGTAGGGCTTACCGGTGTACTGCCTGCTGAGCCGGTCGATGCCGGTGAGATCCTTGTCCTCTCGGATCTCGGCGACTCGGCCGATGATGCTGATGTGGTTGTACCAGTCGGCCTCGTCCAGCACCGTGAGGGTGACCCGCGGATCGTTGCGCAGGTGCCCCAGGCGCCGGCGACCCTCGTCCATGTTGACCAGGATGCGGCCGTCGTCCTCCCACAGATACCAGGTGGCGGTGGAAACCGGCTGACCGTCCGATCGGAGCGTGGCGATGACCGCCGGGTTCGCCTTCTTCATCATGGCGACAGCTTCGGGGGTGAGCGGGGGCTTCGACATGGTGCTTCTCCTCGATCCGACGCGACAGCGGATCCCCGCCCGCTGATTCCTGTCCACACTCTCATGGGGACGCGCCCGCGGGCGCGCTCGCAGGGCCGCTGTGAAGATCGCGATTCTCGGTGACCATGCGGGGGCCGATACATCATCTTCCCAGGTGGGTGCCTTGATCGGCTGGCCACTCAGGCCGCGCTCGCCAACAGCTCCGATGTCTTCACGTGGACAGACGCGGACGGCATCATGATCTACCGTGCTGCTGTGCCTGGCCTCCCTCGCTGCGACCAACACCCTGGTGTCGCCCCTGCGCCTACCGCCGATGAGCGACCGGGACAAAGACATCGAGATCCTTGCCCGGCGGCACCAACTGCTTGTTCTGCAACGCGTTCTGGGTCGGTGTCGGGTGCAAGCCGACCGAGGCCGGGACCGCCGCCGAGGCCGCGATGTATGTCCAGTACCAGATCCCGGCCGATCTCCGGTATCCGCTGCCCGTGGTGATGGTCCACGGGGGCGGCGGCCAGGGCACGGACTACCTGTCGACGCCGGACGGGCGCCCTGGCTGGGCCACCCGGTTCCTCCAGGCCGGTTACGCCGTGTACGTGGTCGACCGTCCAGGTCACGGGCGCTCCCCGCACCACCCCGATGTCCTGGGGCCCATCGAGGGCGTGGCGCCGACGTACGAGTTCATCCGCTGGCTGTTCTGCGGGGGGGTGCCTCTATGTCTTTCGTCAAGTGAGGCGTGGGGTTCTGGGTTCGTAGAAGGTGCCGTCGCGGAGCATTGCGAACAGCACGTTGAT